>NZ_JBITKT010000004.1:0-663295 GCF_044461265.1 Streptomyces sp. NPDC049879
CCCGCGCCTCCGGCGTCATCCCGCAGATCTCCGTGATGCTCGGCCCCTGCGCCGGCGGCGCCGCCTACTCACCCGCACTCACCGACTTCGTGTTCGCGGTGCGCGGCATCGCGCAGATGTTCATCACGGGGCCCGAGGTGGTCAAGGCCGTGACGGGTGAGGACATCACGCACGACGGGCTGGGCGGCGCCGACGTCCACGCGGGCACCTCAGGCGTCGCGCACTTCGCCTACGACGACGAGGAGACGTGCCTTGCCGAGGTGCGCTACCTGCTGTCGTTCCTGCCGTCCAACAACCGCGAACTGCCGCCCGTCACCGCCGCGTCCGACCCGGCGGACCGCCGCTGCGACGCGCTGCTCGACCTGGTCCCGGCCGACGGCAACCGCGCGTACGACGTCCGCGCCGTGATCGGGGAGATCGTGGACGACGGCGACCTGGTGGAGGTGCACGCGGGCTGGGCGCCCAACCTCGTGTGCGCGCTGGCGAGGATCGACGGCCGCCCGGTGGGCGTCGTCGCCAGCCAGCCGCGGTCCATGGCCGGGGTGCTCGACATCGGGGCGAGCGAGAAGGGGGCGCGGTTCGTGCAGTTCTGCGACGCGTTCAACATCCCGCTGGTGACGCTGGTCGACGTCCCCGGCTTCCTGCCGGGCGTCGGGCAGGAGCACGAGGGCATCATCCGGCACGGCGCGAAGCTGCTGTACGCGTACTGCAACGCAACGGTGCCGCGCGTCTCGGTGGTGCTGCGCAAGGCGTACGGCGGCGCGTACATCGTCATGGACTCGCTGTCGATCGGCGCCGACGTCGCGCTGGCCTGGCCGGGCAACGAGATCGCCGTCATGGGCGCGGAGGGCGCGGCCAACGTCGTCTTCCGGCGCGAGATCGCGGCGTCGGACGACCCGGAGGCGACGCGGCGCCGGAAGATCGAGGAGTACCGCGCCGAACTGATCCACCCCTACTACGCGGCCGAACGCGGCCTGGTCGACGACGTGATCGAACCGGGCCAGACCCGCGCCGTGCTGGCGCGCTGCCTCGCGATGCTCGCGTCCAAGTCCACGGCGCTGCCGCCCCGCAAGCACGGCAACCCACCGCAGTGACAGGAAGGACCCCAGCCATGGAACAGACCGCCCCCGACCCCGTCGGCGCGCTGCGCGTGCACCGCGGCGCCGCCGCGCCCGAGGAGCTGGCCGCGCTGATCGCCGTCCTCCACCTGCGCGCCGCCGCGCTCGGCGCCGCGACCGCCCCCACCACGCGGCCCCGGCCCCCGGCCACGTGGAACAGACCCGAGCGGCAGGCCCGTTACACCGACCCGCGCGGCTGGTCGGCGGGCTGAGCGGGACCGCGCCCGTCCCCGCGCGTCAGGGCGAACACGGCCCACGCCACGGCGCACACGGCGGCGGACACCACGAGGGACCAGCCGGTGTCCGCCGCGACCGCCGCGCCCATGACGGCCACGCCCAGCGTCGCGCCCACCTGGCGCACCGCGTTGAGAAGCCCGCCGACCGCCCCCGCCGTCCCCTCGGGCGCGGCGCCGACGAGGGCGGAGACCAGGGCGGGCAGGGCGTACGAGACGCCGAAGCCGGTCGCCAGCAGGCCGAGCGCGAGCCAGGGGTAGGCGGCGTCGGCGAGGACCGCCGCGCCGAGCACCGCGCCGCCGCCGGTGAGCAGGCCGAGCCCGGCCAGGACGGGCGGCCTCGGGCCCCTGCGGGCGACGATCCGGCCGGTGAACGGGGGGTTGGCGGCGAAGGGCACGGTCAGCGGGAGGAAGGCGAGGCCGGTCTCCAGCGGGCCGAGGTGCCGTTCCTGCTGGAAGAGGAGCGGCAGGACGAACAGGGCGCCGGTGAGGGCGAAGGTGACGACGGCGGCGGCGAGGAGCCCGGCGCGTACGCGGGCGGAGCGCAGCAGGGCGCGGTTCAGGACCGGCGCGTGGCTGCGGCGTTCGAGGGCGCGGAAGGCGGCGGCCGAGGCGGCGAGCCCGGCGGCGGACCAGGCCGTGTGCGTCCAGGCGCGGGCACCGGAGGCGATCAGCGCGTCCGTGAACAGGGCGAGGACGGCGGCCGCCGTGAGCTGCGCCCACCAGTCCACGCGGCGGTCGCCGCGCGGGCAGTCGGCGGCGTGGCCCGACGTCAGCGCAAGGACCAGCAGGCCGAGGGGCACGTTGACGAGGAACACCGCCCGCCACCCTGCCGCGTCCACGAGCGCGCCGCCCAGGACGGGCCCGGCCGCGACGGCCGCCCCGCTGACGGCGGCCCAGGCCGCGACAGCTCGCGCCCGTTCCGCCGGGGCGGGGTACAGCCGGGCGATCATCGCCATCGACGCGGGCACGCACGCGGCCGCCGCGACACCGGAGACGGCGCGCAGCAGGACCAGCGCGCCCAGGGTGGGGGCGGCGGCGCTCAGCAGCGACGCGGCGGCGAACGCGGCGGTCCCGGCGCGGAAGACGCGTTCGGCGCCGTGGCGGTCGGCGACGGCGCCCGCCGTGAGCAGGAGGGCGGCGAACGCGACGGTGTAGCCGGTGGTCGCCCACTGGAGGCCGGCCATCGAGGTGCCGAGGGACGCGGCGAGGTCGGGCTCGGCGACGGACAGGACGGTCATGTCGAGCAGCACCATGAAGTAGCCGAGCGAGATGCCGGTCAGCGCGCGGCGGCGGTGGGGGGCGGGGGAAAGCACAGTGGTCATGCCGGGTCCTGGAAGCGGGAGGGGATGGACGCGGCCCACTGTGCGCGGGAGGGGGCGGGCGGCTCCACCGGCGCGGGCGCAGGGAGCGTTCGGAATTTCCGCACGCTCCCGGTCGTTGGCGCCGGGCATGGAACTGCGCCAGCTCAGGACGTTCGAGGCGGTCGTACGGCACCGCACGGTGACCGACGCCGCGCACGCGCTGGGGCTCGCGCCGTCGTCCGTGTCGGCGCAGGTCCGCGCGCTGGAGGCGGCGCTCGGCGTGCCGCTGTTCGTGCGCGGCGCCCGGGGCATGGAGCCGACCGAGGCGGGTGAGCGGCTGCGGACCTGGGCCCGCACCCTCCTGGAGCAGGCGGAACGGGCGCGGCGCGACGTACGCGGCGAGCGCGCGCCGCTGCGGCTCGGCGCGCTGGAGACGCTCGCCGGGACGCACGTGCCGCCCGTCCTCGCCAGGCTCGCCGGGCGGCGCCCCGACCTGGCGGTGGAGGTGCGGCCCGAGCGCTCGCGGGCCGTGCTCCTGGACGACGTGGCCGGGGGGCGGCTCGACGCGGCGCTGCTGCTGGACACGGGGGACGCGCTGGGCGGGCTCGGCTTCGCGGCCGGGGACGGGTCGCTGGCGTTCGTGGACGTGGAGCCGGTGCCGCTGGCGCTGGTCGCGGCGCCGTCACACCCCCTCGCGGGCCGCCCCGCGCTGACGGCGGACGACCTGCGCGGGGAACGGCTGCTGGTGAACGTCCCCGAGTGCTCGTTCTGGATGGCCGGGACACGCGCCCTCGGCCCCGGCCTTGAGCGGATCAGGGCCGGGGGCGTGCCGGTGATGCGCGCCTGGGCGGAACACGGCCTGGGCATCTCCCTGCTCCCGCGCTTCGCGATCGCGGACAGCCTGGCAACGGGCGCACTGGTCCCCCTCACCCTCCCGGTCCCGGACCTGAGCCTGCGGCTGGTGTGGCAGGCGAACACGGACCACCACCCACCGATCCGCGCCCTGCTCTACGCGGCGGCCCACACGTGACCGCGCGCCGGGCCGGTCACTCCATCCACTCGTAGACCTTCCCCCCGATCCCGAGTGCGAGGAAAGCGGCGACCCACCACCAGAAGTCGAACAGGAAGAAGAACACGCCGAAGAGGACGGCCGCGCACACCAGCCCGGTGATCAACCGGAACCTCTCCGCCCTCTCCTTCTCTTCACGCCGCAAGCGCTCCTGCCGCGCTGCCTCTGCCCGGCGGGCCTGCTCCGCCCTGAGTATGGCTGCCTCCATCGCGCGGGCGAGCTCGGCGGGGTCGTGGGGCCGGGCCCAGTGCATGTTCACATCGCCGTGCACCGTGCCGAACTGTCCGACCGGTCCGTCGATGTCGCCGCCGCTGATCTCGTTGCGCACGTCCGGCAGTTCGTCGTCCCCCTCGTGTCTCCCCATGTCCCCAGCATGGCCGTTCCCCACCCGCGTGGCCAGGTTCACCGGCACATCCGCCGGCCCTCCGGGACGCCGCTCCGCCCGGCGGCGGGTGCGCGCGGGGTGAGGGGGTGGTGAAGAGCACGGTTAGGCATGCCTTACCTTAGTCGGCGTGACAGTGAACTCTGCGGCCGCCGGGGCGGACGCGATGCGTGCCGAGGGTGTGCGGGCGGGTTACCGCGGCACCGATGTCGTGCACGACGCCTCGGTGCGGCTCGCGGCCGGGCGCGTGACCGCGCTCATCGGGCCCAACGGCAGCGGCAAGTCGACGCTGCTGCGCACCATGGCGGCCCTCCACCCCGCGACGGCCGGCCGGCTCGTCCTCGACGGCGACACGGCCGTACGCGACCTGGCCCCGCGCGACCTCGCGCGCCGCCTGACCCTGCTGTCACAGGCACGCCCGACCCCGGGCGGCGTGACGGTGCGCGAGGTGGTCGAGTACGGCCGCCACCCGTACCGCCCCCGCTGGGGCCCCGGTGACGAGGAGGGCCCCGAGGTCGTCCGGCGGGTCATGGAGATGACCGGCGTCACCGCCCTGGCCGCGCGCCCCGTGGACAGCCTGTCGGGCGGCCAGCTCCAGCGCGTGTGGCTGGCGAGCTGCCTCGCGCAGGACACCCCCGTCCTGCTGCTGGACGAGCCCACCACCTTCCTCGACCTGCGCTACCAGGTCGAACTCCTCGACATCGTGCGCGACCTGGCCGACGAGCACGGCATAGCCGTCGGCCTCGTCCTGCACGACCTCGACCAGGCCGCCGCCGTGGCGGACGACGTGGTGCTGCTCGTGGACGGCCGCGTCGCCGCCGCCGGGCCGCCCGCCGAGGTGATGACGGCCGACCTGCTCTCCGCCGCGTACGGCATCGACGTCGACGTCCACCACGACCCCGTCTCCGGCCTGGTCCACACCCGGCCCCGCGCCCGTCACCACAGCCGCCTCAGCCGGCTCCAGCACCCGCACCACCCCTGAAAGGACCACTTCGTTGAGATCCCGCTCCGTCCCCGCCCTGGCCACGCTCGTGGCGCTCGCCGCGCTCACCGCCTGCGGCACCACCGAGGACCCGGCCGAGGACGAGAACACCGGCTCCGGCTCCGACTCGTCCGCCGCGCCCCTGACCGTCACCGACGCGCGCGGCAAGGAGATCACCCTCGACGGCCCGGCCGTCCGCGTCGCCGGCACGGAGTGGAACGTGGTCGAGTACCTCGTCTCGCTCGGCATCCAGCCCGTCGGCGTCTCGGACGTCGAGGGCTTCGAGACGTGGGACAGCTCGGTGCAGCTCGACGAGGGCGTGACCGACATCGGCACCCGCGGCGAGCCCAGCATGGACACGCTCGCCACGCTCGACCTCGATGTCGTCTTCGCCACCGACGAGATGGTCGACGGCGCCCTGGAGCAGATCGAGGAGAACACGCCGGTCATCGTCGTCCCCGGCGGTGACGTGGCCGACCCGCTCGGCACGATGTGGGACAACCTGGATCTCGTGGCGCAGG
Source organism: Streptomyces sp. NPDC049879 (assembly GCF_044461265.1). Lineage (NCBI taxonomy): Bacteria > Bacillati > Actinomycetota > Actinomycetes > Kitasatosporales > Streptomycetaceae > Streptomyces > Streptomyces sp. NPDC049879. Next base: position 5,610 of record NZ_JBITKT010000004.1, read on the forward strand.
CCACCGGCACCGAGGACCGGGCCGCCGGGATGCGCGACGCGTTCGACGAGGCGCTGGCCGACGGCCGCACCGCGCTCGCCGAGGCGGGCGCCGAGGGCGCGAACGTCGCCTTCGCCGACGCGTACCAGGCGGGCGAGGCCGTCTCCATACGCCCGTTCGGCGAGGGCTCCCTCATCGGCGGCGTCCTGGCCGAACTCGGCCTCACCAACGCGTGGAGCGGCGTCGAGGGCCTGGAGTTCGACCCGGTCTACGGCCTCGGCCAGACCGACGTCGAGGGCCTGACCGCGCTGCCGGACGACACCGCGTTCTGGTACATCGCCAACGACAGCGAGCCCGACGTCTTCACCGAGGTCCTCGCCGACAACTCCGTCTGGAACTCGCTGCCCTTCGCCGCCGACACGGTCCGCTTCCCCGACGCCATCTGGATGTTCGGCGGCCCGGCGTCGATGGAGCAGTTCATCGACGCGGTCGTGGACGCCGCGAGCTGACCACGCGATGAGCATCGGCACGCTCACCCGGCGCACCGCCGGGCCCGCCCCCGTCGCCCCGGCCGGGGAACGCCCCCCGGCCGGGCGGCTGGTGGCGCTGACCGGGACGCTGCTCGCCGTCCTGGCGCTCCTCGCGGCGGTGCACCTCACGCAGGGCACCGCCGCGGTGGGCGTCGGCGACCTCGTGTCCTGGCTCCTCGGCCGCGACGGCGGGACCGGGACGGCCGTGGTCGTCGAGTCCCGCGTCCCCCGGCTCGTCGCCGGGCTCACGGTCGGCGCCGCGCTGGGCGCCGCCGGGTGCGTGCTCCAGTCGGTCTCGCGCAACCCGGTGGCGTCCCCCGACGTCCTGGCCGTCAACGGCGGCGCGCACCTCGCGCTCGTCACGGGCGCCGTCACCGGCCTGTCCCTGCCGTTCTTCGGCGAGGTCGCCCTCGCGTTCGCGGGCGGCCTGCTCGCGGCGGTCGTCGTCCTGCTGCTGACCGGCAACGCGTACGGCACCGTCCGGCTGGTCCTCGGCGGCACGGCCGTCTCGCTCGCGCTGTCGTCCGTGACGACGTCGCTGCTCCTGCTCTACCCGAACGAGGGCACGGGCCTGTACGCCTGGGCCGCCGGGTCGCTCAGCCAGAACGGCCTCGGCACCATGCGGATGCTGGCCCCCGTGGTCCTCGCCTGCGTCGCGGTCCTGCTGCTATACGGCAGGCGGCTCGACGTCATGGCGCTCGGCGACGACGAGGCGCGCGCCCTCGGCGTCCCCGTGCGGCGGACGCAGCTGATCGTCGTGCTGCTGGCCGTCCTGTTGTCCACGGCAGCCGTCGCCGCGACGGGGCCCGTCTACTTCGTCGGCCTGGCGGCGCCCGCGATCGTCCGGCTGCTGGTCCCGCACGTGCCCGGCCTGCACCGGCACCGGGCGCTCGTCCCGCTGTCCGCGCTGACCGGCATCGGCGTCGTGCTCGGCGCGGACGTCCTCCTGCGGGCGGTCATCGGCGCGCAGAGCGCCGTCAGCGTCCCCACCGGCGTCGTGACGTCGCTGCTCGGCGGGCTGCTGATGATCGGCCTGGCGCTGCGGCTGCGCGCCACGCCGATCGGCGGCGCGGCCACGGCACTTGAGGTACGCGGCACCGGCACCCGGCACCGGGGCCTGCTGACGGGCGCGGTGGCCCTCGTGCTGGTGGGCGTCCTGCTGGCGGCCGCGCTGGTGGGCGACCGGACGTTCCTGCTCGGCGACCTCGTGATGTGGGCGCGCGGCGAGGCGGGTCCGCTCGTCACGACGGTGCTGGACACGCGGGTGCCGCGGCTGGCGGCGGCGCTCCTGGCGGGCGCCGCGCTCGCGGTGGCGGGCACGACCATCCAGGCCGTGACGCGCAACCCGCTCGCGGACCCCAGCGTCGTCGGCGTCGCGGGCGGCGCGTCGGTGGGCGCGGTGCTGGTGGTGACGTACGTGCCGATGGTCGGGTTCTGGGCGCTGACCGGCGCGGCGGGGGCGGGCGCGGCCGTGGCGGCGCTGGTCATCTTCACGCTGTCGGCGCGCGGCGGTTTCGCGTCGGACCGGCTCGTCCTGGTGGGCGTCGGGGTGTCGTACGTGACGTCGGCGCTGGTGACGGTCCTGATCGTCGCCACCGACCCGTTCAACGCGACCAAGGCCCTGACGTGGCTGTCGGGTTCGACGTACGGGCGCACGTACGAGCACCTCGTGCCGCTCGCCGTCAGCTGCCTGGTCGTGATCCCGCTCGCCTGGGCCGCGCACCGGCGGCTCGACCTGATCTCGCTGGACGACGACACCCCGCGCCTGCTCGGGCTGAGCGTGCCGCGGACGCGGCTGCTCCTGCTGGCGTGCGGCGTGGTGCTGACGGCCACGGCGGTCGCGGCGATCGGGATGATCGGGTTCGTCGGCCTCGTCGCCCCGCACGCGGCGCGGACGCTGATGGGGCGGCGCCACCGGTGGGTGCTGCCCGTGGCGGCGCTGCTCGGCGGCACGCTCGTCGTCGCCGCCGACCTGCTGGGCCGCACGGTGATCGCGCCCGCGCAGCTGCCCGCCGGGCTGCTGACCGCGGTGATCGGGACGCCGTACTTCCTCTGGCTGCTGCGCAGGACGCGCGGCGTGTGACGGGTCACCCCGCCGCCGTCGCGCTTGCGCGACGGGGGTGCGGGGGCCGAGGATCGGGGGATGCAGGGGTCCGCGTCCGTGAAGCTCACCGAGGGTGATGTCACCCTGTCACCGCTGCTGCCGGGGGATGTGGACGCCCATCTGGCGGGCGAGGACGAGGAACTCGCCCGCTGGCTGAACGGCGGGGCCGGCACGCGTGCCGACGTGCAGGACTACGTGCGGCACTGCGGCGAGCAGTGGGAACGCGGCGGGCCGCTGCGCGCGTTCGGCCTGCGGGTGGGTGAACCCCCGGTGCTCGCGGGCACGGTGGACCTGCGCTTCGCCATGCCGGGCCTCGAACCGCACCAGGTGAACATCGCGTACGGCCTCTACCCCGCGTGGCGGGGGCGGGGGCTGGCGACGCGAGCGGTGCGGCTGGCGTGCTGGTACGCGGCGGGCGAGGGGGCGACGGAGGGCGTGATCCAGGTGGATCCGGGCAACCCCCGCTCGGCCGATGTCGCGGTGCGGGCGGGCTTCACGTACGCGGGACAGGTACGGCGCCTGGACGGCGGCCTGTTCGACCGCTACGTGCTCGACCTGCCGCCCGGCGCGGACGCGGACTGAGTGCGCGCGGGGACGCCCGCACCGGCCGGACCGGACCGCTCACCCGCGCGGGCCTGAACACCGGCTGCTCGCGCCACGTCCCGCCACTGGACGGCGAGTCGGGGGTGTGGTGGCCCTGTCGGCGGTCGGCGGCGTGCGGATGACGGGATGGGAGTCGGAGCGGCGCTGGCGACTCCTGCGAGCGGCCGGTGCGTCGGTCTGCGGTGGAGCGCGGTCGCCGTCACGTACGCCGGGCGGGGCGCCGCGTACGCGCGTCTCCCGTGCCGCCGCCGCGCGTTGACGGCGGCGGCACGGGGGGACGGGCGCCCGGTGGGTCAGGCGGTGTGGAGTGTCAGGCCGTACGCGCCCAGGATCTCGTTGACGGGCTGGTGCCAGGTCTGGCCGCCGCTGGCGCAGTTGCCCCAGCCGCCGGAGGTGACGCCCTGGGCCTGGTCGCCGCTGATGTAGGAGCCGCCGGAGTCACCGGGCTCGGCGCACACGCTCGTCCGCGTCAGCTGGTAGACCACCTCGCCGGATGAGTAGTTGACGGTCTCGTTCTTGCCGAGGACGGTGCCGCAGTGCCAGCGCGTCGTGGAGCCGGAGCGGCAGACGGACGCGCCGACGGGGGCCTCGGCGGAGCCGCGCACGAGGACGTCCGGCACGGTGCCCCAGCCGAGGACGACGGGCACCGTCCACCAGCCGTTGCCGACGCTGACGAACGCGTAGTCGTTGCCCGGCCAGGACGAGCCCTGGATCTGCCCGATCAGGGACCGGTCCCAGCCGTACGCCTGCTGCCCGGCGCGGCCGCAGTGCCCGGCCGTCACGAAGCCGCCGTGCACGGAGAAGCCGATGGAGCAGCGGACGTTGCCGGTGTACCACGGGTCGCCGCCGACCGTCCCGGCAGCGAACGTCTCGGGGGCGCGCGTCGTCGTGGCGGACACGGTGACGGGCCCGGCCGCGCGGGCGGCGGCGAGGAAGTCCTCGGTGGCGGCGTCCCGTTCGGCCCCGGTCACGAGGGTGACGACGACGCTGTTGGCGCGCGGGTCGACGCGCCAGCTCGCGACGGAGGCGGGGGCGTCGAGGCGGTCGAGCGCGGTGGCGGTGGCGTCGAGTTCGGCGTCGGTGTGGGTGACGAGCCGGGGCTCGGCACCGGTGGCGCGCACGTCGTCGGCGCGGCCGGTGTCGGTGACCGCGACGACGAGCGTGCCGCGCGCCGGGTCGAACCAGCTGCCGCCGTACGCGTCGCCCGCCGCCTCGCGGGCGGCGGGCTCGGTCCCGGCGGCGTCGGCCTCCTGTGCCAGGCGCGTACGGGCCTCGTCCGGCGAGAGGCCGAGGTCGCGCTGGAGTGCGCTGAGCAGACCGGCGGAGAGCGGCTGTGCGGCGCTCTCCTCGCCACCGGCGGTGGCGGTGGAGGCACCGGTCCCGACCAGGGTTCCGGTGACCAGCAGGGCGGACAGGGAGAGGCGCACAGCGATGCTGCGTCTCATGGGGGTTCTCCTTCTGTCGCTTCGTGGCGCGAACGTGGGGGAACAGCGGAAGTGTGCGAACGCGTGCTCCTCTGGGAGTTTCTGAGGAGTCGCGTCGCCATATTGGCATGCCCACACCAATACAGACAGCCCTCCGGAACCCACTCGGGGCGCACGGGGCGCGGCATCGCCAACGAGCCGCGAGAACGCCCGTGGTGCGCTCCGCGCCCGGCGCACCACCGCCGCGCGCGCCGCGGCGGAGCGCGCTTCGCGGAAGCGACCGCCGCCGGGGCCCGGCGCGGCGGGGCGGGTCCGCGATTGGTACAGACCATGGTCTTGACGGCGGGGCGTGTCCGCTTCTTCAATCAGCCGGAGGGCATCGCCCCGCCCGGTCACTCCCGCTGTTCCGACGCGCCCTCTCCCGAGGAAAGGTATGTCATGAGCATGCAAAATTGGTGGAGACGTGCGCTCCGCAAGGTCAGGTACGTCGCGGCCGGGTCGCTGGTCGTCGGGCTGCTGAGCGTCCTGCCCGCGTCACCCGCGTCCGCCGCCACGGGGCAGATCAGCGGCCTGGCCGGCAAGTGCGTCGACGTCGCCGCCGCGTCGAGCGCCAACGGCACACCGGTCCAGCTCTACGACTGCAACGGCACCAACGCCCAGCAGTGGAATGTCGGTTCGGACGGCACCATCCGCGCCCTCGGCAAGTGTCTCGACGTCGCCAACAACTCCACGGCCAACGGCGCGCAGCTCCACCTGTGGGACTGCACCGGCGGCGCCAACCAGCGCTGGACCGTCACCGCCGCGCGCGACATCGTGAACCCCCAGGCCGACAAGTGCCTCGACGTCACCGGCAACAACTCGGCGAACGGCACCCGCCTGCAGATCTGGACCTGCACGGGCGCGGCCAACCAGAAGTGGAACGCCCCGGCCACCGGGGGCGGCAACCCGAACCCGACCGGATTCGTGGTCACCGAGGCGCAGTTCAACCAGATGTTCCCCGGCCGCAACTCCTTCTACAGCTACAGCGGCCTGACGGCGGCACTCAGCTCGTACCCCGCCTTCGCCACCACCGGCGGCGCGACGATCTCGCGGCAGGAGGCGGCGGCGTTCCTCGCGAACGTCAGCCACGAGACGGGCGGCCTCGTCCACATCGTGGAGCAGAACACCGCCAACTACCCGCACTACTGCGACTGGGGCCAGCCGTACGGCTGCCCGGCCGGGCAGGCCGCCTACTACGGGCGCGGCCCGATCCAGCTCAGCTGGAACTTCAACTACAAGGCGGCGGGCGACGCCCTCGGCATCGACCTGCTGGGCAACCCCTGGCTCGTCCAGAACGACTCGGCGATCGCCTGGCGCACCGCCCTGTGGTACTGGAACACCCAGAACGGCCCCGGCACCATGACGCCGCACAACGCCATGGTCAACCAGCGCGGCTTCGGCGAGACGATCCGCAGCATCAACGGCTCGCTGGAGTGCAACGGCGGCAACCCGACGCAGGTCCAGAGCCGCGTCACCACCTACCAGCGCTTCACGTCGATCCTCGGCGTCCCGACCGGCGCCAACCTGTACTGCTGAACCCCGCCCCCACCCACCGGCACCGCCCCCGGCACGGACGAGCAGCGGCCCGCGCCGGGGGCGGGCACGTCATGTCACCCGGCCTCGGCCCAGGCGCGGGCCAGCAGTTCGTACGAACGCACCCGGTCCGCGTGGCCGTGCGTGATGGTCGTGATCAGCAGCTCGTCGGCGCCCGTCGCCTCGCGCAGCGTGGCCAGCCCCTTGACCACGGTGTCGGGGGAGCCGACGAACTGGGTGTCCACCCGGTCGGCGACCAGCTCGCGGTCCTCGTCGGTCCAGGGCAGCGCGGCGGCCTCCTCGGGCGTCGGGAACGGGATGGCGCCCTCCGCGCTGCGGATGCTGCGCACCCAGGGGGCGTAGCCGGTGGCGAGTTCGCGGGCGGTGGCGTCGTCGGGCGCGACGACGGCGTCGGCGGAGACGAGGACGTACGGCTCCGCCAGCGCGGCGGACGGGCGGAACGCGGCGCGGTACGCCTCCACCGCGTCGAGCACCGTCCCGGGGCTGACGTGGTAGTTGGCCGCGAACGGCAGGCCCCGCTCCCCCGCCACCTCGGCGCTCTGCCCGCCGCTGCTGCCGAGGACCCACACCGCGACGCCGGCGCCCGCGCCCGGCACGGGGCGCGCGTCGGCCTCGCCGTCCGTGTAGGTGCCCGCGAGGAGCGCGAGGACGTCGTCGACCTGCTCCGCGTAGTCCGGTGTCTCCGCCTTCGGCTGCTGGAGCAGCGCCTGGTGCAGCCGGAAGCGCGGGGAGTCGAGCAGCCGGGCGAAGCCGGTGAAGCGGGGCGGGATGTACAGGCCCTCAGGCGTGTGGCGGCCGGGCGCGGCGGGCGGCGGCGCGCCGGGGCGTGCGCCGGGCTGGAGGCGCGGCGGGCCCGAGCGGCCGAGGCCGAGGTCGACGCGGCCGGGGAACAGCGCGTCGAGCAGCCCGAACTGCTCGACGACGGCGAGCGGCGTGTGGTGGCCGAGCTGCACGGCGCCCGAGCCGACCCTGATCGTCCGTGTGGCCCGCGCGACGAGCTGGATGACCAGCGCGGGCGTGGTGCCGGCTACTCCCGGGTTGAGGTGGTGTTCCGCCAGCCAGTAGCGGTGGTAACCGAACTCCTCGGTCCTGCGGGCGAGTTCCTCGGTGTTGCGGAGGGCCTGCGCGGCCGTGGAGCCGGAGCTGACGGGTACCAGGTCGAGCACGGAGAGGGGCACGGGTGGCTTCATGCGGTGGGTGTCTCCCTGGGGTCGTCGGCACGTCGGGCGGCCGCGCGCCGGGGCACGCGCCGGGGCACGGGAGGGCCGCCCGAAGGACGTCCGGTCGAACGCACGGTCCCACTGTGACCACCCAATGTTGCGATGCTGTGACCATGGCATGGACACACATACGGGCCCGCCGGGCGCGGTCAGGCCCCTGAGCGGCGCACTTGCCGTCCCGGGCCCGCGCCGCCCTCGTCCGGCCGCCCCGAAGGCCCATGGACAAGCCGGAAGAGCCCCTGTTAGCTTCCCGTCATCCGCCCGGCGGCCTCCGCCGGGCCCGTCACGCCCCGGGTGAGGAGGCACACGCATGACCCGCGTCCCGCACGGAACCACGGCTCTCCCGTCCGCCTTCGCCGCGCCCTGCCGGATCACACAGCGCGTGCCCCTGTTCCGGCGGCTGACCATCGACCTGCGCCGCTCGGCCGGTTCGCTCTGTAGCTGACCCCGGGTCACACGCCCGTTCCCCGCGCCGCGCGCGGTCCGTACGCGCCGTGCGCTCCCGTCGCTCCGTCATCCCTTCGCTCCGTCCAGCGCCGCCCGCGTGCCCGGTCCGGCGCGCGCCGCGCCGTGCCCCGCCGTACCGGCGCGTCGCCCTCCCGGACGCCTCCTCCCCGTTCCCGGCAGCCCCGTTCCAGAAGGTGAGCGCACGATGCCCACTCCCGACCACCTCCACCTCGCGGTCGCCCTCGACGGCGCGGGCTGGCATCCGGCGGCCTGGCGCGAGCCGCGCGCCAGGCCAGACGAGCTGCTGACCGCGCGGTACTGGGCCGATCTCGTCGCCCTGGCCGAATCGGGGCTGCTCGACTTCGTGACGCTGGAGGACGCGCTGGCCCTCCAGTCCACGGACGCGAACGCGCCCGACGACCGCACCGACCTCGTACGCGGCCGCCTGGACGCGGTGCTCGTCGCCTCCCGGGTGGCGCCGCTGACGCGGCACATCGGCCTGGTGCCGACCGTGACGGTCACGCACACCGAACCGTTCCACATCTCCAAGGCCGTCGCGACGCTCGACCACATCAGCGGCGGCCGGGGCGGCTGGCGGGCGCAGATCGCGCGGCCGCTGGAGGCGCCGCACTTCGGGCGGCGGGAGATCGCCCCGTTCCCCGCGCCGGGACCCGGCGGACGGCTCGCGCCGCCCGAGGAGTACGAGCGGGCGGCGGCGGACGCGTTCGGCGAGACCGAGGACTTCGTGGAGGCCGTCAGGCGGCTGTGGGACAGCTGGGAGGACGACGCGGAGATCCGCGACGCGGCGACCGAGCGGTTCGTGGACCGCGACAGGCTGCACTACGTGGACTTCGCCGGGCGCTGGTTCAGCGTGCGGGGCCCGTCGATCGTGCCGCGCCCGCCGCAGGGGCAGCCGCTCGTGACGGTCCTGGCGCACGCCGCCGCGCCCCGCCGCCTCGGCGCGCGGTCGGCGGACGTCGTGTACGTCACGCCGCGCGACGGCGAGGACGCGCGGGCGGCCGTCGCCGACGTGCGCGCCGAGCAGGAGGCGGCCGGGCGCGGCGGAGAGACCGTGCACGTCTTCGGCGACCTCGACGTGACGCTCGCCGCGACGGCCGCCGAGGCCGAGGACCGCAGGGCCGCGCTCGACGCACGGGCGGGCGGGGCGCCGGCGAGCGACGCGCAGGTGTTCACGGGGACGGCGGTCGAACTGGCGGACCTGCTGCTGGCGCTGCGCGACGGCGGCCTGACGGGCTTCCGGCTGCGACCCGCCGTCCTCCCAGACGACCTGGCGGCCATCACCGGCGCGCTGGTGCCCGAACTCCAGCGGCGCGGCGTGTTCCGCACCGCCTACGAGGCGGACACCCTGCGCGGCCTCCTCGGGCTCGGCAGGCCCGCCAACCGTTACGCGGCCGCCCGGTGACCGGCGCCCGCGCGCCCCGCGTCCCCCTTCCCACCCCCCTCCCGATCGGACGGCGTCCATGAGCGCGGAAGCCCAGAGGAAGCACAAGAAGCAGATCGTCCTCGGCGCCTTCGTCAACGGCGTCAACCACACCACCGTCTGGTCCGACCCGCAGGCCGGGAGCCAGATCGACTTCTCGACCTTCCGGCATGTCGCGCAGACCGCGGAACGGGGGAAGTTCGACTTCTTCTTCCTCGCCGAGGGCCTGGCGCTGCGCGAGCGCGGCGGGTTCGTCTTCGACCAGGACATCGTGGGACGGCCCGACACGTTCCCGCTGCTGGCCGCGCTTGCCGCCGTCACCGAACACCTCGGGCTCGTCGGCACGTTCAACGCGACGTTCAACGAACCGTACGAGCTGGCCAAGCAGCTCGCGTCCCTCGACCACCTCTCGGGCGGGCGCGCGGGGTGGAACGTCGTCACCTCCTTCGACGCGTTCACCGGGCGGAACTTCCGGCGCGGCGGCTTCCTGCACCGGGACGACCGGTACGTGCGGGCGCAGGAGTTCCTGGCGGCGGCACGGCAGTTGTGGGACTCCTGGGCCGCGGACGCCGTCGCGGCCGACAAGGAGAGCGGCGCGTTCCTGCGCCACGCGGACGCCGGGGCGTTCGCGTACTCGGGCAAGCAGTTCGGCATCGAGGGGCGGTTCGCGACGCCGCGCAGCCCGCAGGGGCACCCGGTGATCCTCCAGGCGGGCGGCTCGCCGCAGGGCCGCGACTTCGCCGCCGGGGGCGCCGACGCCGTCTTCTGCCCCCTCCAACCGCTGGACAAGGCGCGGGAGTTCTACCACGACGTGCAGGCGAGGGCCGCGCGGCAGGGGCGCGCGCCCGGGTCCGTGAAGCTGCTGCCGTCGGCGCACGTCGTGCTCGGCGAGACGGAGGAGGAGGCCGTCGAGCGGCACCGGGACATCGTGCTGCGGCAGATCAGCGGCAAGACGGCGCAGATCCTGCTGGAGACCGTCTGGAACCGCGACCTGTCCGGCTACGACCCGGACGGGCCGCTGCCCGACGTCGAACCGGGCACGGACGAACCCCGCTTCATCCAGGGGCGTGCGAGCATCTTCCAGGACGCGCGCAAGACCGTCGCGCAGTGGCGGGAGATCGCCGAAACGCACCGCTTCAGCCTGCGCGAGCTGGCCATCCACGTCTTCGGGCGGGCGGAGTTCGTCGGCACGCCCACGCGGATCGCCGACGAACTGGACGACTTCGTCCAGCGGGACGGCTCGGACGGCTACATCCTCGGCTCCCACCTGGTGCCGTCGGGGCTCGACGAGTTCGTCGACAAGGTGGTGCCCCTGCTCCAGGAACGCGGCTCGCTGCGCACCGAGTACACCGGCAGCACCCTGCGCGACAACCTCGGCATCCCCGCGCCGGCGGGGGCCGACGGATGACGGCCCAGGACACCGGGACGGCGACGACCGCGAAGGCGGACGGCCTCACCGTCGTCCCCGTCAGGCTCTCCGACCCGCTGTGCGGACCGATGCTGCGCGACCTGGAGCGGGAATACGTCACGCGGTACGGGCCCATCGCCTCCGACGAGATGGCGCGCTACCCGGACGCGGAGTTCGCCCCGCCGGACGGCCTGCTGCTGCTCCTGCTGCGGGACGGGGAGGCCGTGGCGGGCGGCGCGTACCGGCGGTACGACGGGCGGACCGCCGAGCTGAAGCGGATCTGGACGCACGCGGCGCACCGCAGGCGCGGGCTGGCGCGCCGGGTCGTCGAGGAGCTGGAACGGGCCGCCGCCGTACGCGGGTACCGCCGCGTGTACCTGACGACCGGGCCCCGGCAGCCGGAGGCGCGCGGGCTGTACCTCGCCGCCGGGTACACGCCGCTGTTCGACACGGCGGCCGACCCGGAGACGATCGGGCCGCTGCCGTTCGAGAAGCACCTCGGCGCCGTACCGGCGGGTGCCGGAAGACCGGGAGGGACGTGATCATGACATCGGAAGCCGACAGAGACGGCCCGCCGTCCGCCGTCGCCGCCCCGGAGCGTGCACACGCAGGCGGGCCCGAGGCGCACGGCGACGACGACCTCTCCGGCCTGCGCATCGTGCCCGCCCGGCACTACGGGCGCTGGCTCGCCGGCCTCGCGGTCCTCGTGCTGGTGGCCCAGTTCACCCACGGCCTGGTCACCAACCCGGCGTGGGACTGGCCGGTCTTCTTCGACTACCTGCTGGCCGACAGCGTGCTGCGGGCGGTCTGGCTGACGGTCCAGCTCACCCTGTACGGCACGCTGCTCGGCTTCGCGCTCGGCGTCGTGCTCGGCCTGATGCGGCTGTCCCGCAGCGTGGTGCTGCGCGGCGTGGCGTGGGCGTACGTGTGGGCGTTCCGCTCGATCCCGCTGATCGTGCAGCTGCTGTTCTGGTTCAACCTGGCGTACCTGTACCGCGAGCTGGGCTTCGGCGTCCCGTTCGGCCCCGTCCTGTGGAGCGTGGGGACGATGGACCTGATCGGCGCGATGACGGCCGCCGTGATCGGCCTGGCGCTGCACCAGGCGGCGTACGCGGCGGAGATCGTGCGCGGCGGCGTGCTGGCGGTGGACCCGGGGCAGCGGGAGGCGGCGGCGGCGCTCGGCATCCCGTGGCTGCGGCAGTGGCGCCGCATCGTGCTGCCGCAGGCGATGCGCGGCATCCTGCCGAACGCGGCGAACGAGATCATCTCCCTGTTCAAGGGCACGTCGATCGTGTCGGTGATGGCGATCGGCGAGCTGTTCTACCAGGTGCAGGTGATCTACGGGCGCAACGGGCGGGTCGTGCCGCTGCTGATGGTCGCGACGGTCTGGTACATCGTGCTGACGACGGTGCTGACCGTCGCCCAGTACTACGTGGAGCGGCGCTTCGCGCGGGGCGCGACACCCCGGGCCGCCGAGAGCCCGGTGCGGCGGCTGCGGGAGCTGGCGGGCGGCAGGCGGCCGGGGACGGCGCGTGCCCCGCGCGCGGCGGGAGGTGCCGGGTGAGCGGCGGAACGGGCGGGGTGATGGTGGACGTGCGCGGCGTCCACAAGTCGTTCGGCGCCCTGCCGGTGCTGCGCGGCGTGGACCTGCGGGTGCGGACCGGGGAGGTGACGGTCGTGATCGGCCCGTCCGGGTCGGGCAAGTCGACGCTGCTGCGCGGCATCAACCACCTGGAGAAGCTGGACCGGGGCTCGGTGCGCATCGACGGGGAGCTGATCGGCTACCGGCGCGCGGGGCGCACGCTGCGCGAACTGAAGGAGCGCGAGGTGCTCAGGCAGCGCGCGCACATCGGCTTCGTCTTCCAGAACTTCCACCTCTTCCCGCACCTGACCGTGCTGGAGAACGTGATCGAGGCGCCGGTGTCGGCCCTGCGCAGGCCGCGCCGCGAGGCCGTCGCGCTGGCGCGGTCCCTGCTCGCCCGGGTCGGGCTCGCGGACCGCGAGGCGGACTACCCGCGCCGCCTGTCCGGCGGGCAGCAGCAGCGGGTGGCGATCGCCCGCGCGCTCGCGCTGGAGCCGAAGGTCCTGCTCTTCGACGAGCCGACATCGGCGCTCGACCCGGAACTGGTCGGCGAGGTGCTCGGCGTGATCAGGGACCTGGCACGCTCCGGCACCACGATGATCGTCGTCACGCACGAGATCGGCTTCGCCCGCGAGGTGGCCGACACGGTCGTCTTCATGGACCAGGGGCGGATCGTCGAGCAGGGCCCGCCGCCCGACGTGCTGGACCGGCCGCGCCACGAGCGGACGCGGGCGTTCCTCTCCCGGGTCCTCTGATCGCACGCCCGTCCACCGCCCCGGCCGGCCGCACGCCGGGGCGGCGGGCAGGCCCGGCCGTCCGGCGGGCGTTTCCTGCACTTTTCTCCTTTTTCGCCCCCTCGTCCCGTCCCTCCCAGAAAGAGCAGCCATGACGCCACGCACCGCCCGCCGCAGAACCGCCGCCGCCCTGACCCTCGCACTCGCCGCAGCGCTCACGGCCTGCGGCGAGCCGGACGAGCCGGAGGGCGGCACGGGCGGTGCCGCCTCGGGCGACTCCGCCGGCTCGGACGACCCGGGGGTGAACACGAGCCCCGACCAGGACCGCGTCCGCGCCGAGGAGGTCCCCGAGATCGCCGCGCTCGTCCCCGAGGAGATCCGCGAACGCGGCACCCTGGAGGTCGTGAACTCGGTGGGCGCCGTCCCGCCGCTGAACTTCTACGCGACCGACGACGAGACCGTGATCGGCAGCGAGACGGACGTCGCGGTGCTGGTCGGCGACGTGCTCGGCCTCGACGTCTCCTTCAACACCGTGGACTGGGCCAACATCTTCGTCGGCCTCGACAGCGGGCAGTACGACGTGGGCTTCAGCAACATCACCGTCACCGAGGAGCGCAAGGAGAAGTACGACTTCGCCACCTACCGGCTCGACAGCGTCGCGTTCGAGACGTCCGTGGACGCCGACTGGACGGTCGAGGGCCCCGAGGACGTGGCGGGCAGGACCATCGGCGTCGGCTCCGGCACCAACCAGGAGCAGATCCTCGTCGAGTGGAACGAGCAGAACGTCGAGGCGGGCCTCGACCCGGTGGAGATCGCCTACTACGCCAACCCCACCGACTACTACCTCGCGCTCGGCTCCGGGCGGCTCGACGCGTACCTCGGCCCGAACCCCAGCGCCGCCTACCACGCCAGGGTGAGCGGCGAGACCAAGGTCGTCGGCGTCTTCTCCGGCGGCGGCGACGCGCTCCAGGGGGAGATCGCGGCGACCACGCGGAAGGACAACGGGCTGGTGGAGGCCCTCGCGGCGGCGCTGAACGAGGTGATCGACAACGGCGCCTATGCCGAGGTCCTGGAGCGCTGGGGCCTGTCCGACGAGGCGCTCGACGCGTCCGAGATCAACCCGCCGGGGCTGCCCAGGCCCGAGGAGTGAGCGACCCCGCACGGCCGGGCCGCACGGTCCGGCCGTGCGCGGCGGGCGGGAGCCCTGTCGAACGCGCACCGCACACGAGATATCTTGATGTCGAGCAATGTTGCAGACGTGGAGACGTGGAGCGGAGCATCCGGTGACTGACTCGACCATCATCTACACCCACACCGACGAGGCCCCGGCCCTGGCGACGTATTCGTTCCTGCCGGTGGTGGAGGCGTACGCCTCGACGGCGGGCGTGCGTGTGGAGAGCCGTGACATCTCGCTGGCGGGCCGGATCATCGCCGGTTTCCCCGAGTGGCTCACGGAGGACCAGCGCATCGACGACGCGCTCGCCGAGCTGGGCGCCCTGGCCGGCACCCCCGGTGCCAACATCATCAAGCTGCCGAACATCTCGGCGTCCATCCCCCAGCTCAAGGCGGCCGTCGCCGAGCTGCAGGAGCAGGGCTACGCGCTGCCCGACTACCCGGACGACCCGCGCACCGACGAGGAACGCGACATCCGCGCCCGGTACGACAAGGTGAAGGGCAGCGCGGTCAACCCCGTCCTGCGCGAGGGCAACTCCGACCGCCGCGCCCCCGCCTCGGTCAAGAACTACGCGAAGAACCACCCGCACCGCATGGGCGCCTGGTCGTCCGACTCCCGGACCCACGTGTCCCACATGACGGCGGACGACTTCCGCTCCACCGAGAAGTCCGCCGTCGTCGCCGCCGACGGGGCGCTGCGCATCGAGCTGGCCGGCGACGACGGCACCACCACCGTGCTGCGCGAGTCCGTGCCGGTCCTGGCGGGCGAGATCGTGGACGCCTCCGTGATGCGGGTGGCGGCGCTGCGCGAGTTCCTGTCGGCGCAGGTGGCGCGGGCGAAGGACGAGGGCGTGCTGTTCTCCGTCCACCTGAAGGCCACCATGATGAAGGTGTCCGACCCGATCATCTTCGGCCACGTGGTGCGCGCGTTCTTCCCCGAGACATTCGCCGCCTGGGGCGGGACCCTGGCCGCGGCCGGTCTCACGCCGAACGACGGGCTCGGCGGCATCCTCAAGGGCCTGGAGTCGCTGCCCGAGGGCGCCGACATCAAGGCGTCGTTCGAGGCCGAGCTGGCCTCGGGACCGGCCCTCGCGATGGTGGACTCGGACCGGGGCATCACCAACCTCCACGTGCCGAGCGACGTCATCGTGGACGCGTCCATGCCCGCGATGATCCGCACCTCGGGCCACATGTGGGGCCCGGACGGGCAGGAGGCCGACACCCTCGCCGTCATCCCGGACAGCAGCTACGCCGGTGTCTACCAGGTCGTGATCGACGACTGCCGCGCCAACGGCGCCTTCGACCCCGCCACCATGGGTTCCGTCCCGAACGTCGGCCTGATGGCGCAGAAGGCCGAGGAGTACGGCAGCCACGACAAGACGTTCGAGATCCCGGCCACCGGCACCGTGCGCGTGCTCGACGGGGACGGCGCCGTCGTCCTGGAGCAGACGGTGAGCGCGGGCGACATCTTCCGCATGTGCCAGACGAAGGACGTGCCGGTCCGCGACTGGGTCAAGCTGGCCGTGAGCCGGGCGCGCGCCACCGGCGCGCCCGCCGTGTTCTGGCTGGACGAGGACCGCGCGCACGACGCCCGGCTGATCGAGAAGGTCCGCGCGTACCTCCCCGAGCACGACACGGAGGGCCTGACCATCGCGATCATGTCCCCCGAGAAGGCGACGGCGTTCTCCCTGGAGCGCATCAGGAAGGGCAAGGACACCATCTCCGTCACCGGCAACGTGCTGCGTGACTACCTGACGGACCTCTTCCCGATCCTGGAGCTGGGCACCAGCGCGAAGATGCTGTCCGTCGTCCCGCTGATCAACGGCGGCGGCCTCTTCGAGACGGGCGCGGGCGGCTCGGCCCCCAAGCACGTGCAGCAGCTCGTCAAGGAGAACTACCTGCGCTGGGACAGCCTGGGCGAGTTCCTCGCGCTGGCCGTCAGCTTCGAGCACCTGGCGCAGACCACGGGGAACGCGCGGGCGCAGGTCCTCGCCGACACCCTGGACCGGGCGACCGCGACGTTCCTCGACCGGGACAAGTCCCCCAGCCGCCGCGTCGGCGGCATCGACAACCGCGGCAGCCACTTCTACCTGGCGCTCTACTGGGCCCAGGAGCTGGCCGCGCAGACCGGTGACGCCGAGCTGGCCGCCGCGTTCGCCGGTCTCGCCGCCACGCTGGCCGAGCAGGAGTCCGCCATCGTCGGCGAGCTGGCGGCGGTGCAGGGCTCGCCCGCCGACATCGGCGGCTACTACCAGCCCGACCCGGAGAAGGCGGCGGCCGTCATGCGCCCGTCGAAGACCTTCAACCAGGCGATCGACTCGCTCGCCTGACGCGCGGCGCGCACCCCGCGCCGTACGCCCGTGCGCCCCGGCCAGGCGGCTCCCCGCCCGGCCGGGGCGTACGCGTTCTCCCTCACCCGCCTGCGCCGCCGGTCACGGCACGCGGGCGACACCGCCCATGCCGACGCTCGCCGGGTAGTCCCCCACCTGCACGTCGGGCCGCCACTCGGGCATGGGGACCACGCCGGGTTCGAGCAGTTCGAGCCCGTCGAAGAAGGCGGTGATCTGCTCGCCCGTCCGCAGGATGTACGGGACGGCGCCGGTGTCGTTGTACGTGTCCTGCGCGGCGATCAGCTCGGGGTCGGTCGCGGCGCCGTGGCTGAGCATCAGGTAGCTGCCGGGGCACAGGCCCGCCACCAGGCGGCGCACGATGTTCCGTGCCACGGCGAAGTCGGCCACGTGGCCCAGCACGTCCGACAGGATCAGCGCGGTGGGCCTGCCGAGGTCCAGCGTCTTCGCGGCCTCCGCGAGCACCGTCTCGGGGGCGTGCAGGTCGGCGTCGATGTACTGCGTGACCCCCTCGGGCGCCGAGGTGAGGAGCGCCTGCGCGTGGAGCAGGATCAGCGGGTCGTTGTCGACGTACACGATCTTGCTGGACGGCGCGACGCGCTGCGCGACCTCGTGCGTGTTGTCGACCGTCGGGAGGCCGGTGCCGACGTCGAGGAACTGCCGTATCCCGGCCTCCCCGGCGAGGAAGCGGATCGAGCGCGTCAGGAAGTACCGGGAGGCGCGGGCCATGGCGTCGATGTCCGGGACGGTGCGGCGGTAGGCGTCGCCGGCCTCGCGGTCGACCTGGTAGTTGTCCTTGCCGCCGAGCCAGTAGTTCCAGATGCGCGCCGAGTGGGGCACCGAGGTGTCGATGCCGGCGGGGACGCTCTGCGCGTCGGACGTGCTCATGGTGGTCTCTCCGCTCCGTTCTGGGCGTACGGGGGTCATGGAAGACATGTTCCCGCAGTAACCCGGGATGCCCAACGTCGTTATGGGGACGGGTGCTTCGGGGGAAGGCCCCGACGGGGCACGGCCGATTCGAGGGATGGTTTTCGTGTACGAGATGCTCGCCGCGCTGCTGGTCGAGGAGTTCGGCTGCGAGGCGGACGCGGTGACGCCGGAGGCGACCTTCCGGAGCCTGGAGCTGGACTCGCTGTCGCTGGCGGAGATCGCGGTGCTGGTCGCGGACCGCACCGGTGTCTTCGTCGAGGACGCCGGTCTCGGCCTGGACAGCACGCTGGCCGGGGCCGCCGCCGGGTTCGAGGCGGCGTCGGCGCCGTCCGGGAGCGCGGCCTGATGGGCGGTGCCCCGGACGCCTGTTGGGGCCCCGGTGCCGTCGCGGTCACGGGCGTCGGGCTCGTGACACCGGGCGGGACCGGGGTGGCCGGGGCGTGGGACGCGGTGTGCCGGGGGCTGCCGACGGCGCGGCGCGACCCGGAGCTGGCCGGGCAGCCGGTGGACCTGACGTGCGCGGTGCCGGACTTCGACGGCGACGCGCTGCTCGGGCGGCGGCTCGCGCGGCGGATGGACCGGGTGGCGCAGTTCGCCGTCGTGGCGGCCAGGGAGGCGGTCGCGATGGCGGGCCTCGGCGGGCGGACGTGGCCCGGGGAACGGATCGCCGTCCTGTTCGGCGCGGGCGGGTCGAGCTTCGAGGGGCTGACCGACGCGTACCCGAAGCTGCTGTCGGGGCGCGCGCGGGCCATCTCCCCGATGACGCTGCCCCGTTCGCTGCCCAGCGCGCCCGCCGCCGAGGTGGCGCTCGACCTGGGCGTGTCGGGGCCGGGCTTCGCGACGTCGGCGGGCTGCGCGTCGGCGCCGGTGGCCGTCGGTGTGGGCCGCGACCTGCTGCGCTCGGGGACGGTGGACGTGGTGGTGGCCGGAGGTGCTGAATCGTTGCGCCACCCGCTGGCCGCCGCCGGTTTCGCGCAGCTCGGCGTCGTCTCGCGGACCGCCGCCCGGCCGTTCGCCGCCGACCGGGACGGCTTCGTACCGGCCGAGGGGGCGGGCGTACTCGTCCTGGAGAGCGGCGCGCACGCCTGCGCGCGGGGCGCGGAGGTCCTCGCCTGGCTCGGCGGATACGGCGCCGCCGGGGACGGCCACCACGTCGCCGCGCCGCACCCGGACGGCGTGGGAGCGGAGCGCGCCCTGCGCGCGGCGCTGGCGGCGGGCGGCACGGAGCCGTGCGCCGTCGGGCACGTCAACGCGCACGGCGCCGCGACACGCCTCAACGACCGCGCCGAGGCCCGCGCCCTCGCCCGGCTGCTGCCGCACCGGCCCCCGGTCACCGCGACCAAGGGCGCCCTGGGCCACGCGGGCGCCGGCTCAGGCGCCATCGAGGCGGTGGTCACGGTCCTCAGCCTCCGCGACCAGCTGATCCCCCCGACGGCGGGACTGACCGGCCCCGACCCCGAGTTCACCCTGGACGTCGTCACCGGCGCCCCCCGGCGCGCGGCCCTGCGGACCGCCGTGTCGGTCTCCACCGCGCTCGGCGGGCAGAACGCGGCGCTCCTCCTCCTCGCGGCCTGACGCCCCCTGCCCCCCCTTTCCGCATCCGACCCCCCCGATTCCACACGCACATCCACACGCACATCCACACGCACATCCACACGCACGAAAGCAGTCATGCACACCCTCCCGGCCCTCGCGCCCCCGTCCCGTGCCGTCGAAACCGCCCGACTCCTGCTGCGCCTGCGCACGGCGAGCGACCCCGCCCCCGTCCACGAGCAGTTGCGCGCCCTCGGCCCCGTCCTGCGGGTGCCCTGGCTGAGGTCCCTGGTCGTCACCGGCCACGACGAGTGCCGCGCGATCCTGCGGGACGGATCGTTCATCCACCCGGACGCGGGCTGGCGGGACAGGCACCAGCCCGGCTGGCGCGGGCACCCCGCCATGCGGGCTCTGTACTCGTCGCTGCTCACGTCGAACGCGCCCGACCACGGGCGGCTGCGCGCCACGCTCGCGCCGCTGTTCTCGCGCGGCGCGGTGGCCGCGCTGCGGCCGAGGATCGCCGAGCTGGCCGACGACTGCCTCGACGGTCTGGCGGCGGTGCTGCGCGAGGGCGTGGCGGACATCGCGGCCGAGGTCGGCGTGCCGCTGCCCGCGCGCGTGATGTGCTCGTGGCTGGGGCTGCCGGAGGAGGACGCGCCGGTGCTGACGGGCCTGTCGCGGCGCTTCGCGGCGGTGCACGAGCTGTCGCCGAGCGAGGCGCAGATCGCCGACGCGGACCGGGCGCAGGCCGAGCTGCGCGCGTACTTCACGCCGGTGGTGCGCGCGTGCGCGGCGGGCCGGGGCCACGGCGTCCTGGCGCGGTGGATCGGGGCGGGCGGGCTGAGCGAGGAGGAGTACGTGGTGAACGCTGCCCTGCTGTTCGTCACCGGCTTCGAGACGACGGCGGCGCTCCTCGCCACGGTGACCCGTGTCGTCCTCGAACAGCCCGCCCTGGGCGACCGGTTGCGCGAGGCGCCGGAGGAGGAGGTGGCGGCGGAGGTCGAGGACGTGATGCGCCGCTATCCCCCGGCGGCGCTGCTCAGCCGCGTCGCGACGGAGGAACGGACGCTGGCGGGCGTGCGCGTGCCGCCCGACCAGCTCGTCCACCTGCTGCTCGGGCCGGCGAACCTGGACCCGGCGGCGCGGCGTTCGGCGGCGGCGCACCTGTCGTTCGGCAGCGGCGCGCACTACTGCCTGGGGGCGTCGGTGGCCCGGCTGGAGCTGGCCGTGTTCCTGCCCGCGCTGCTGCGGCGGTTCCCCGCCCTGCGGCTGGCGGCGCCGCCGGAACCGGCGGACGGGCTGGCGCATCCGCAGGCGCGGCGGCTGCTGGTGACGGAGTACATGGCGGTGGGCGTGTTCTGACGGGCGCGGGCCCGGCGTTCCGCGGCGGGGGCGCCGGGCGTCCGCCCGGGGGTGACGCGCGTAGTTTCCGGTCCGCGACTGGCAGGTACATATCAAAGTACCGGCCGCGACCGGCCGGCCCCCCACGGAGAGGCCCTCCCATGCGGATACCGCTGGCAGCCGGCGCGCTGGCGCTCGCCCTGCTCGTCCCCGCCCCGTACGCCTCGGCGGACGGCGCCGCGGACGCGGCCGGATACTACGACGACGCGGAAGGGCTGACGGGTGCGGCGCTGCGCGACGCGCTGCACGACATCGTCAGCACGGGTGTGACGACCCTGACGTACGCGCAGGTGTGGGACGCCCTCAAGGTGACCGACCGGGCGCCGTCCGACCCGGACAGCGTCGTCCTCTTCTACACCGGCCAGTTGCGGGACGCCGACGAGAACGGCGGGGCGGTCGGCGACTGGAACCGCGAGCACCTGTGGGCGCAGTCGCACGGCGACTTCGGCACGGGACGCGGGCCCGGGACCGACCTGCACCACCTGCGGCCCACCGACGTGCAGGTCAACAGCACGCGCGGCAACAAGGACTTCGACGACGGCGGCTCAGCCGCACCCGGCGCGCCCGGGAACTACACGGACGCCGACTCCTGGGAGCCGCGCGACGCGGACAAGGGCGACGTGGCGCGTGCGCTGTTCTACATGGCCGTGCGGTGGGAGGGCGGCGGCGGGTTCGCCGACCTGGAGCTGAACGACGCGGTGGACAACGGCGGCAGCCCGTACATGGGGCGGCTGTCGACGCTGCTGGAGTGGCACGAGGCGGACCCGCCCGACGCGTTCGAGCGGCAGCGGAACGAGACGGTCTACGCGTCGTACCAGCACAACAGGAATCCCTTCGTCGACCACCCCGAGTGGGCAGCCGAGATATGGGACTGACGGCCGGGGCCCGGCCGTGCAGCATGGACGGCCGGGGCCGCGGCGACGGGCGCGCGCCATGAGCCGGGAGGTACCGGATGCGGGTGATCGAGGGGCACGGCGTGCGGCTGAGGGCGGCGGGTGAGGGGGACCGCGAGCGGTTCACCGAGATCCTCGCCGCGCCGGGGGTGGCGCGCTGGTGGGGGGACGCGCGGGAGGAGGCGGCGGGGGTGTGCGCGCCGGAGGAGGGGACGCGTTCGTACGCGATCGAGCGCGCCGGGGCGGTGGTCGGGCTCGTGCAGGCCTGGGAGGAGACGGCACCCCATTACCGGCACGCGGGGCTCGACATCGCGGTGGACGCCGCGTGCCAGCGGCGTGGTCTCGGGGGTGCGGCGCTCTATGTGCTGGCGCGTCACCTGTTCGAGGTGGAGGGGCACCATCGGCTGACGATCGATCCGGCGGTGGGGAACGAGGGCGCGGTGCGGCTGTATCAGCGGCTGGGATTTCGGCCGGTGGGCGTCATGCGGCAGTACGAGCGGCGGGACGACGGGACTGTGCGGGACGGCCTGTTGATGGACATGCTGGCGGGGGAACTGGTGGCACCACCGCTGCCGCGGTGAACAGCCGTGGGTGCGGCGGCGCGTGGCGCGTCCGGTCCGCGAGGGGTCGGACGCGCCACGCGCGGGCGCGTTCGGGCGCCGGTGCGGCTCAGGCCTTGCGGGCGACGCCTCCGGCCATCAGTTCCTGGGCCACGTCGAGGGGCAGCGCGACGGGACCGTCGGGCCGCCACAGCGGCAGGGACACCACGCCGGGGTCGAGGAGTTCGAGGCCGTCGAAGTAGGCGGTGATCTCCTCGATGGTGCGGAAGCGGCCGGTGCCGAGGAAGTCCAGCATCGTCACCTCGACGGCGCGCGCCTCGGGGCCGGTGTCGCAGAAGCAGGTGAGGACGAGGTGGCTGCCGGGCGGGACCGCGTCCATGTAGGCGGTGACGACGCCCTGCGGGTCCTCGTCGTCGTGGAGGTGGTGCAGGATGCCGACCAGCATGACGCCGACGGGCTTGGAGAAGTCGATGAGGCGCTGGACGCTGGGGTGTCCGAGGACGGCGGCGGGGTCGCGGAGGTCGGCGGTGACGACGGCGGTGCGGTCGTTCTCCTCCAGCAGGGCGCGGCCGTGCGCGAGGACGATGGGGTCGTTGTCGACGTAGACGACGCGCGCGTCGGGGTTCTGGCGCTGGGCGACCTGGTGGGTGTTCTCCAGGGTGGGCAGGCCCGCGCCGAGGTCGATGAACTGGTCGATGCCGACGGCCTCCGAGGCCAGGTGGCCCACCATCCGGCCGAGGGCGGCGCGGTTGTACCAGCCGACGTCGCTGATGTGCGGCATGTTGCGGCGCACCTCGTCGGCGACGACGCGGTCGACCTCGTAGTTGTCCTTGCCGCCGAGGACCGCGTCGTAGACGCGCGCGATGCTCGGCCTGCTGAGATCGATCTCCGGGGCCGTGCCGCCGTCCGGTGTCCCGTTCTGCTGATCCGCCATCGCGGACCTCCCCTCTTCCCGGCTTCTCTCGGGCGTCTCTCCGGTTCCGTCCGCGTTCCGGACGCCCCGCGCGTCGGGCAAGACTAACGTGCGTGACGCGGGGGACAGCCCGTTGTTGATCATCAACTCGCCGTGCGGGCACGCAAGTTATCGATCCGATACCTCGCGGGACGCCGCCGGGCGGACGGTCCGTCAGGAAGGGGCGCCCGGGGGTGGCGGGTGAATACCCGGGAATTGCCCTTGCCGCCTTCGATTACGGAGAGTAACGTTACCCGTGCGTTGAGGGAATCGCGGGACGCGGGGGCGTCACGCGGGGGAAAGCAGGGGGCGGTTTCGTGCGGCAGATGATTGCGGAATATGGCGGAGGCGCCGGGAGGCCGGGACGTGGCCCCGCATTGCCGGGCCCGGGGCCGGGCAAGCGGGTGGGCGCACGTCGCCTGATGGGCACGGTGGTGCCGTTTTCTGTTCACACGCGGGGCATCGAGTGGGAACGGTGGCGATTTCCAGGGGTCCGGCCGCCCGCCGAATTGGGTGATTCGGCGGGCACGGTCGAGGAGAAGCATGCCGCGGCGACGGTGCCGTTGCTGCCGATTCGCGTGGTCCCGGTCTTTTGCGGGAAGCCGTTCCGGCGGGGAAACCGGCGGCGGGGGGACGGCGCGGGCCGAACCGGGGGCGTGCCACCCGGTGTTGCCGGCGGGGCCCGCTCCGGCGCGGCGGATGCCCGGCGGCGGGCGGCGGCGCGGGGGTTCGGCGTGCCGGAGTGCCGCGTGGGGCGGGGAGCACCGGGCCGCGCGGGCCCGGGGGGTTCAGTGGGCCTTGTCGTAGGCTTCCTGCACGTTTCCGGGTACGCGTCCCCGGCCGTTCACCTCGTAGCCGTTCTCCTTGGCCCACTCGCGCACCTTGGCCGGGTCGGCCCCGGGCGCCGGGCGCTTGGCCGACGAGCCGCCGCCGCGCTGGGAGCGGCCGGTCTTGCGGCCCTTGTCGATGAATGGGCCGAGCGCTTCGAGAAGCCGGTCGAAGGAGTCGGGCGCGAGGTCGATCTCATAGTTCACGCCGTCGAGACTGAAGGTATGCGTACCGACATCGGTGGCCTCGTCCCCGGTGAGGTCGTCGGTGTAGATGGTGACCACTTTCTTTGCCATGACCGGGAGTATACGGCCAATGGAGTGGTATTCACGCCCTCTGCCCGGCCTGTTTTCCGCCCGACAATGCCGATCCGGGCCGGCCGCGACCGGGCGGGGATTCCCCGGGCGGACATCCGCGCGGCATGCGGGGACAACGGCATTTCACCGGCGGGCGCCCCGGCGATATCCGCCGTGGGACGTCCGGCGGTTGCCGGGCCCCGGAGATCGACGGCGACAGGGGCGCGCGCTCCCGCACCGGCTGTGACGGGGAAGCGCTGGCGACTGTATCGCCCCGGGCGGCGGCGGACGGGTGCGGAACGGCACAATGCGGCGCTCGGGTATCAGTGGATTTCCCTGCACTGCCCGCGTTCTTGGCGTCGCCGTGCCACGGATGGCGAGTTCTCGCCCGTCGGTCGGTGCCGGAGCGGGCGCGGACATCCCGGCGTCGCCGTTCCGCTCCCCCTCCGGAGCACGCGCCCGCCGCCCGACCCGGCAGGGCGCGGGGTGGGCGGGTCAGACAGCGGTACTCGTGGTACCGGCGGCAGGGGCGGCGCCCGCGCGGCGCCGCCTGCGGAACTCCGCGCCGATCCCCAGCAGGACGCCCGCCACGATCAGGGGCAGGCCCCTGAGCCACACCTCGCGCTCGACCTGGGTGGCCAGCAGCGCGCAGGAGGCGACCCCGAGCACCGGGACGAGGGCCGGGACCCGGAAGTGGTCCCGGGCGACAGGGTCGCGGCGCAGGACGAGGACGGTGGCGTTGACGACGGCGAAGACGAACAGGAGCAGCATCACCATGGTGGAGGCCAGCGTGGCGACGTCGCCGGTGAGGGCGAGGCACATGGACAGCGCGGTGGTGACGATGATCGCGGCCCACGGGGTGCGCCGCCGGGGCAGCACGCGGGTGAGGAAGGAGGGCAGGAGGCCGTCCCTGGCCATGCCGTAGGTGAGCCGGGAGGTCATGATGCCGGTCAGCAGGGCGCCGTTGGCCACGGCGACGAGGGCGATGAAGCTGAACAGCCGGTCGGGCACTCCCCCGGCGGCGTGGACCACTTCGAGCAGCGGACCGCTGGACTCGACGAGCCGCTCGGTGGGCACGGCGGTGCTGGCGACGACGGCGACGAGTCCGTAGAGCAGCCCGGCGGCGCCGAGGGCGCAGAACAGGGCGCGCGGGTAGGAGCGGCGCGGGTCGTGGGTCTCCTCCGCCAGGTTGACGGACGTCTCGAAGCCGCCGAAGGCGTAGTAGGCGAGGACCACGCCGCCGAGGACGGCGGCGGCCGGGCCACCGCCCTCCTCCGCTC
The DNA here is from genome assembly GCF_044461265.1 of Streptomyces sp. NPDC049879. NCBI lineage: Bacteria > Bacillati > Actinomycetota > Actinomycetes > Kitasatosporales > Streptomycetaceae > Streptomyces > Streptomyces sp. NPDC049879. Next base: position 30,869 of record NZ_JBITKT010000004.1, read on the forward strand.
CGAGGTCGGCCAGCCGGGACGGGTCCCCGTCGCCGCGCAGGACGACCCAGGCGCCGAGCGCGATGATCAGGACGAGGCCGCCGACCTCGATCACCGTGGCGACCGCGTTGGCCCGCATCGACTCGGCGATGCCCCGGGCGTTGAGCAGGGCGAGCGCGAAGGGGAAGGCGATGGCGACGGCCGCCGGGGGGACGGTGACGAAGGCGCCGAGGTAGTCCCCCGCGAAGGCGCGGGTGAGCGTCGCGACGGACACGGTCCCCGCGGCGAGCATGCAGAAGCCGGTCAGGAAGCCGGGGAACGGGCCGAAGGCGAGATGCGCGTAGTGCGCCGCTCCCCCGGCGCGCGGGTACTTGGTGGCCAGTTCGGCGTACGAGGCCGCCGTGAGGAGGGCGAGGCAGAGGGCGGCGAGCATCGGCACCCAGACGGCGCCGCCCGACTCGGAGGCCATCTGACCGACCAGCACGTACACGCCTGCGCCCAGGACGTCGCCCAGGATGAAGAGGAAGAGCAGCCGTGTGGTGAGGGCCCTCCTGAGGGGTGGCTGCACGTCCGCCGGAACGTCCGTGGGGGGAGTGTCCGTGGGAGTCATGGGGTCCCCCTGCCCGGCTCAGGGCCGCACAGGCGCGTGTTCAGTCGAACGTGTCATGTCCTCCCGGGAAGGGGCACGGGCCCGCCGTACGGCTGGTATGCCGGGCGGTCCGGCGGGCCGCCGGGCCCGGTGGCGCGGGCCTCTAGGAGGCGGACGACGGCCGGTTGGTACGGTCCAAGGGTCGTCACTTCCTCCGGCGAACGGACTCGAAGACATGCCCGACCGACTGATCTGTGTCGGCTCCTACACGGCGGAGACCGGCGGCCGTGGCCCCGGCCTCACCCTCCTGCGCGCGACGGGCCAGGACGGACGCCTCGCGCCGTCAGGCGAACTGCCGCTGCCCGGCGCCTCCTGGCTGGAGTGGCACCCCACCCTGCCGGTGCTGTACGCGGTGCACGAGCTGGCCGAGGGCGGCGTGAGCGCCGTCGCCTTCGACGGCGAGGGTGTGCCTGCGGTGCGCGGGACCCTCCCGACCGGCGGCGCGGAGCCCTGCCACCTCGCCGTCACACCGGACGGCCGGCACCTGCTGGCGGCCAACTACGGTTCCGGCAGCGTCGCCGTCTTCGCGCTGGACGCGGCGGGCGACCTGGTCGGCCGCACCGACCTGGTGGAGCACTCGGGCTCGGGGCCCGACCCGGACCGCCAGGAGGGCCCGCACGCCCACATGGTGACGCTGCACGGCGCGGACGGGCTGCTCACCGTCACCGACCTGGGGACGGACACGCTGTGGACGTACCGGCTGGCGGCCGACACCGGCACGCTGGAGCGGGTGGCGGCGAGCGTGCTCACGGCGGGGACGGGGCCGCGCCAGCTGATCCGGGCGACGGAGAACCGCGCGTACGTGGTGGGCGAACTCGCCCGTGAGCTGGTCGTGGTGGCGGAGAACGGGCCCGGCACCTTCGCGCCCGTCGCCTCGGTGCCCGCCTCGGCGCAGCCGGGGGACGACACCATGCCCGCGCACTTCGCGCTCTCGCCGGACGGCCGCTTCGGCTACCTCTCGAACCGCGGCCCCGACACGGTCGCGACCTTCGCGCTGGGCTCGGAGCAGCCCGCGCTCGTCGGCGAACACGTCCTGGACGCCGCGTGGCCGCGCCAGTTCGCGCTCGACGGCGACCGGATGTACGTCGCGGCGCAGGAGAGCGACACGGTGGTGGTCCTCACCGTGGACCACGGGACGGGCTCCCTCACGGAGGAGTACCGCGTGCCCGTGGGTTCCCCCGCCTGCGTGGCGATCCAGCCCTGACCACCCCCGGCCGGTGCCGCCGCGACACCCCTGACGGTGCGGTGCGGCGCTCCGGGGCCCGAAGGGCTTCCGCCGCCGACAGCGCGGGCCGGGGCGGGCCTCGGAGTACGGGTACGTGGTCTACCGCTGCCCCGCACGGCGCCCCTTCCTCCCCCGCCGTCACGGCATGGGGCGGACAGGGCGCCGTGGGGCCCGGCCGATCCGGCGTCGCGGGACGGAAAGCCCATTCCGATCCGGGGCCGCAGTATGCCGGGCGATCCTGCCCCGCCCGGCAGGCCGCAGGAGCCGTCCAGGACCTCCGAGTCTGGAGGGCTTTCCCGCCGACGGTTCCCGCCGCGTGGTCAGGGAGCGCGGCGTGCGCGGCACTTCGGTACGGCCCCGCCCGTCCGGCGTGTGTCCATGGTGTCCGGGCGGGATACGGGCCGGAGAAGCACCCGGAGCCACGGACAAGAAGGTGCCGCTGACGACCGTCGATCCGACCTCTGTGGCGCGGTGCAACGGCAGGCAGGAAACGAGAAGTCGACGGTGGCCACCCTCCGCCTCGGCACGGCCGCACCGGCGTGAGGACGGGACGCGCCACGGGGCTCCGCCCGCTGCCGCCGCGGTCGTCCTGCCCCCGTGACACCGCGGTGGCGGCACGGCGGACCGCCCGGCAGGCGGCCGTACGCGCGACGCGCCACCCGCGGCGTCAGAGGACGAGGTGCGCGGCGACCTCGGCGGGGTGCGTGAGTTGGGGGTAGTGCCCGGCGCCGGGGATTTCGATCACCGGGTGCCCGATGTCCCGTGCGTCGGAGGCCGTCAGCGGGTCGTGCGAGCCGACGACGATCCGCACGGGCACCTTCACATGGTCGAGCAGCGCCCGGGTCCGCTCGCGTTCGGCGGCCCCGGCGCGCATCGCGGCGACCACCCGGCCCGCCACCCCCGGACGGCGCAGGTCGGCCACCGCGCTCTCCACCTCCGCCCCCTCCGGTACCCCGAGCGTCGCGGCCAGCCGGGCGGCGGTCATGCGGCGCAGCACCGGTACGGCCAGCCGGGAGCGCGTGAACCGCCGCCCCGGCGCCTGGAGGAAGGCGGGCGCGACGAGGACGAGCCCGCCGACGCGGTCGCGATGGTCGGCGGCGAAGCGCAGCGCGGGCCCGCAGGCCGCGGAGTGGGCGACCAGCGTCGGGCGCCCCCGCACCGCCCCGAACAGGTCGGCGAGCCACGCGTCCACCGGCCGCTCCCCCGGCGCCGACCGCCCGAGGCCCGGCAGGTCGGGGGCCAGGACGGGCCCCGGCAGGTGCGGCGCGAGCGGGGCCCAGAGGTCGGCGTTCATCGGCAGGCCGTGGAGCAGGACGTGGGCGGGGTCGCGCCGTTCGCCGGCCACCCAGGTGCGGCTGCCCGCGACGGCGCGGAAGCCGTACGGCCTCAGCCACGGCGTGGCGGCGCCGAACCGGGCCGCCACCAGGTCGTCGGTCCAGGTGCGGAGTGCGTCGGCAACCGGGGGCGTCTCCAGGCCCGCGTGCGCGGCGAGGGCGCGGGCGGAGTCCGTGGGGTAGCGGTCGGCGGAGAGGAACGAGAGCGTCTCGGGGTCGGCGCCGGTGAGCCTGCGCGGCAGCCGCCGCAGCAGGCCGACGGGGACGGTGCGGCGGGGCGCCCGCACCCCGGCGTGCTCTGCGATGGTGCGGATCAGTCCGGGGAGCGGAGGGGTGTCGTCGTCGAGCACCCAGTGGCTGTCCCCCGCCAGCGGCGAGGCGGGGATCTCGGCGAGGAAGCGGGCGAGGTGGCCGACGGTCACGATCGGCACGAACGTGTCACGACCGCCCGGTATCGCGGGCAGCCGCCCCCGCCACAGGTCCGCGACGAGGGCGGCCAGGCCGATGTACTGGCCGGGCCCGATCACCGTGCTGGGGTTGGCGACGGTCAGCGGCACCCCCAGCGCGCGGGCACGGGCGCGCACCGCCAGGTCGCCTTCGAGCTTGGACGCCTCGTACGCGCCCGTCGGCACGGACGCCGCCTGCCCGTCGGGCGGGCTGACGCGGTAGCCGCTCAGGTGGACCAGCCGCCGCAGGGCGGGCAGCGCGGCGGCCCATTCGAGGACGTTGAGCGCGCCGGTGACGTTGACCGCGCGCGCCTCACCGGTGCCGAGGCCGAAGGCGAACAGGGCGGCGGCGTTGTAGACGTCCCGCGCCTCGGGGAGCCCGGTGAGCGGCCGCGTGATGTCGGCGTGGACGACGTCGAGCCCGCCGGTGTCCACGCCCCGGCCGGTCAGCCAGGGGGTGAGGGTGTCGGTGCGGACGGCCGCCGCGACCCGTTGCCCCCGGCCCAGCAGTTCCGCGACGAGGGAACGGCCGATGAAGCCGGTCGCGCCGAAGACGATGGCGTCCATGAAACTCCTCAGTAGATCGGTCTGCATATTTTCGGGGCATGCGCGGGCCGCGGCGAAGAGCGGCCGACCCGCGTCAGGTGTCCAGCAGGACGCCGATCCGGCGCGCCACGCTGTCCAGGGGCGCCCTGCTGCGGTGCGTACGGGCCAGCAGGAGCGCGCCCTCCACGAGCGCCAGCACCGTGACCGCCAGGTCGTCGGCGTCGGGACGGTCCGCCAGCCGGTCGCGCAGGACCCGTTCCCAGGAGGCGTAGACCTCGGAACAGGCCTGCTGGAGCGGGTCGTTCGTCGCGGCGGTCTCCAGTGCGACGGTGGCCACCGGGCAGCCCCGGCGCCAGCCGGACTCCTCCAGCCGGTCGCCGAGGAGCCGCAGCGCGGCGCCGGTGAACTCCGCCGCGGACCCGTCGCGTTCGGCCAGTCCCGCCAGGGCGTCGCCGACCGCCTGCCCGGCGCGCCGCACGGACTCGGCGACCAACTGGTCCTTGCCGCCCGGGAAGTGGAAGTAGAGCGAGCCGCGGGGCGCCCCGCTGGCGGCGATCACCTGGTTGAGCCCGGCCGCGGAGTACCCTCCCGCCTCGACCAGCTCACGCGTCGCGTCCAGCAGCCTGTCGCGCGTCTCGGCGCCCTTCTGTCCCATGCCCGCCAAAATAGACCGGTCGACATAATTCTTCAAGCGGCCCCGCCCCCGCCGACCGGCCGCCACCCCGCCGTGGGAGCGGCCCCATGCCTCCCACCTGCGGCGCGGCACACCCGGGAGAGCATCGGCAACCCGCCACCTTCGGGGTGCGTTTCACGCTACGCGTCCGGGCAATGCGGATGTCATGTCACCGCATACGAGCAGAACCGGCCCGGCGGGGGCGATCATCGCCGCGATCGCCGACATCGCCGCATTCATCATCGTCCTGTGGATCCTCATGTACCTGCTGGACGCCAATCCGGGCAACGCGCTCGTGGACTTCACCCACGACGCGTCCCGCTGGCTCGCCGGCTGGTCCCACGACCTGTTCACCTTCGACGAGGAGTGGGCGCGCGTGGTGTGCGGCTACGGTCTCGCCGCTGTCGTGTACTTCGCCATCGGCAATCTCGTGGCCAACCGCGTACGACGATACTGACCCGCCCCGCACACGGCACCGTACGCCGCGGGCACACGACGCGCGACGGTCCCCCGGCCCGGCGGCCGGGAGATCCCCGGGCGGGGGGACCGCCGCGCGGCACGGGCCACAAGGCAGCACCGCGCGAGGGCGACGGAGACCAGGACCACCGAGGAACGGCGCGACCAGGAGCGGGTGGCGGACGGCGTGACGACCGTCCGCCACCCGCTCCTCCCTTGTGCGCGACGCATTGACGCGGACGCGCCACCGCGGTCCAATGACCTCGTTTGGGAGCGCTCCCATACCCCAGCCGAGGCGAAGGAGACCGCATGCGCGTACGCACCCCATCCCGAGGACGGACGGCCGCCCCCGCCCTGCTCACCGCCCTGGCGGCCCTGCTGGCACCGCTGGGCCTCGCCCCGGCCGCCACCGCCACCGCGCCCGCCACGCCCGCCGCCGCCCCCCGGGCGGCCCAGGTGTACGAGGCCGAGGACGGCGTACTCTCCGGCGTCACCGTCGGCTCGTCCGCCGCCGGTTACTCGGGCACCGGCTACGTCGAGGGCTTCGACGCGCCCGACGACCAGGTGACCGTCACCATCCCCGACAGCCCCGGCGGCCTGCACGACCTCACGGTGGTCTACCGCGCCCCGTACGGCCAGAAGAACACCGCGCTGCGCCTCAACGACACCGGCATGGGCGAGATCACCCTCCCCGCCACCGACACCTTCTCCACGGTCTCCGCAGGCCGCGTCCTGCTGGAGGAGGGCGACAACACCGTCACGTTCCAGAACTCCTGGGGCTGGTACGAGATCGACGCCGTCACCCTCGCGCCCGTGCCCCCGCGCCCGCCGCACCAGGTGACGGGCGAGCCGGTCGACCCCGACGCGACGCCCGAGGCCCGCGCCCTGCTGCGCTACCTGACCGACGGCTACGGCGACCACATCCTCAGCGGCCAGCAGGACATGGCGGGCATCCGCTGGATCGAGGAGAACATCGGCCGGACCCCCGCCGTCGCCGGGCTCGACATGATGGACTACTCCCCCAGCCGCGTCGAGCGCGGCACCACCTCCCAGGAGGTCGAGAACGCCCTCGCCTGGGACGAGCGCGGCGGCATCACCACGTTCGTCTGGCACTGGAACGCGCCGACGGGCCTGATCGACGAGCCGGGCCGCGAGTGGTGGCGCGGCTTCTACACGGACGCGACGACGTTCGATCTCGCCGCCGCGCTGGCCGACCCGGACTCCGCCGAGTACGCGCTGCTGCTGCGCGACATCGACGCCATCGCCGTGCAGCTCGGGCGGCTCCAGGACGCGGGCGTGCCCGTGCTGTGGCGCCCGCTGCACGAGGCGGAGGGCGGCTGGTTCTGGTGGGGCGCGAAGGGTCCTGGACCGGCCAAGGAGCTGTTCCGGCTGCTCTACGACCGGCTCACCGACGTCCACGGCCTGCACAACCTGATCTGGGTCTGGAACTCCGTGGACCCCGCCTGGTACCCGGGCGACGACGTGGTGGACATCGTCAGCGCCGACTCGTACCCGCCCGCAGGTGACCACGGGCCGGTCAGCGCGACGTACGAGAAGCTGGTCGAGCTTGCGGGCGACCGGAAGATCGCGGCCCTCACCGAGGTCGGCTCGATCCCCGACCCGGATCTGCTGGAGGCGTACGAGGCGGACTGGAGCTGGTTCGTCACATGGTCGGGCGACTTCCTGACCGACGGGGTGAGCAACCCGCGCGAGCACCTGGAGCACGTCTACGGCCACGAGCGCGTCATCACCCTCGACGAGCTGGGCGACTTCCGCGCCCACGGCGGCTGCCGCGCCACGCACACCGTCACGCGCAGCTGGGGCACCGGCCACATCGCCGAGGTGACCGTCGAGAACACCGGCGACACCCCGCTCACCGGCTGGCGGGCCGCCTGGCGCGAGACGGGCGGGCAGGCGCCCGGCAGCGCGTGGAACGCCGAGGTGACGGGCGACGGGACCACCGTCCGTGCCACGCCGTCCGCCTGGAACGCGACGCTGGCGCCGGGCGCGAGCACCACGTTCGGGTATCTCGGCAGCGGCCCCTGGCCGGACGACCGGGCGCTCGCGCCCAGTTGCACGGCGGACTGAGGGGGCGCCCGCGAGGTGCGGGGCATCGTGACACGTGGTCTTGACCACCTGTCACGATGCCCCTAACTTCCCGCACCAGGAAGCGCTTGCACCGCCTCCACCCCCACACAGAGAGGACGCGCCATGGTCTTACCGAGCCCCCGCAGGCCCGCGCGGCGCCGCCTGGCCGGCCTGGCCTTCGCGCTGGTCGCGGCCGGTACGCTGGCCGCCCCCGCGAACGCCGCGCCCAGCGCCGCCGCCACCCCGTTCGAGCAGTACGGCCGCGTGTGGGTGTGCGGCACGTCGCTGTGCGACGAGAACGGCGACCCGGTCCAGTTGCGCGGCATGAGCACACACGGGACGCAGTGGTACGAGCAGTGCGTCACCGACGAGTCCCTCGACGTGCTGGCGTACGACTGGGGCGCGGACGTGCTGCGCGTCTCGACGTACGTCCAGGAGGGCGGCTACGAGACGGACCCGCAGTACTTCACGGACCTCGCGAGCCGCGTCATCGAGGAGGCCACGGAACGCGGGCTGTACGTCGTCGTCGACTGGCACATGCTCGACCCCGGCGACCCGAACGCGAACACCGCGCTCGCCCAGCGCTTCTTCCGCGACATCACGGCGCGCTTCGGCGACCAGGACAACATCCTCTACGAGATCGCCAACGAGCCGAACGGCGTGAGCTGGCAGGCGATCAGGAACTACGCGCACACCCTGATCCCGGTGGTGCGGCAGGGCGACCCGGACGCCGTGGTGATCGTCGGCACCCGGGCCTGGTCGTCGCTCGGCGTCTCGGACGGCGCGGACGAGTCGGAGGTGGTGGACGCGCCGGTCAACGCCGAGAACATCATGTACACGTTCCACTTCTACGCGGCCTCGCACCAGGACTGGTACCTGGACACGCTGGCGCGGGCCGCCGAGGAACTACCGATCTTCGTCACCGAGTTCGGGACGCAGGAGTACACCGGTGACGGGCCGGACGACTTCGCGATGTCGCAGCGGTACCTCGACCTGATGGAGCGCGAGAACATCAGCTGGACCAACTGGAACTACTCGGACGACTTCCGCTCGGGCGCCGTGTTCGAGCCGGGCACCTGCGACAACGGCGACTGGGCCGATCCGGGCGCGCTGAAGGAAGCGGGCGAGTGGATCAGGGACCGGATCGGCTGACGCTCCGGCCCGGACACCGGCCGGCGCGTGGCCGCCGCCTCAGTCGCCCGGCGGCGGCCACGCGTCACCCCACCGCGCGTCGCGCGCGGCGCGGTACAGCTCGCGCTGCCGCTTGGTGACGGTCGTGTCGGCGAGCCCTTCGTCGGCCGTACACTCCCGCAGCGCCACCAGGCCCTTGCGCTTGAGCGGATGGCGCAGCACCCGGCTCGCGGCCCGGCCGTACGGGTGCCGGGAGGCCGCGACGTAGGAGAACTTCTCGTCCTCGAAGTTGAGCGTCCCCTCCTTGATCTGCCGGTGCGCGTCGAGGCGGGGCAGGCGGGCGGCGAAGTGGCACCAGTCCTGGCCGCGCGGGATGGGGCAGGCGTGGTCGTGCGGGCAGGGGGCGAGGACGGTGAGGCCGTGCCCGACGAGGGTGTCGCGGGCGGCGACGACGCGCTCGTACCCGTCGGGCGTGCCGGGCTCGACCAGCACGACGACGCCCTCGGCCCCGGCGGCGTCGGCGAGCCAGCGGACGGCGGACTCCCGTTCGGCGGCGGGCAGTTCGCCGAGGACGTAGGAGAGGGTGACGAGGTCGGCGGCGGGCGGCGGGGCCGCCGGGTCGATGGTGCCGCGCCGCCAGGTGGCGCCGCGCAGGGCGGGCGCGGCCGAGGCGGCGGCGAGGCGGCGGCCGAGGTCGATGGCCTCGGGGACCTGTTCGGTGACGGCCAGTTCGCCGAGTCCCGGCCAGGTGCGCTGGGCGGCCCAGAGGGCGGCACCGGTGCCGCCGCCGAGATCGGCCATGGTCGCGGGCGCGTAGCCGGGCGCCGCGCGCGCCACCTCGGCCAGCGCGGCGTGCACGGCGGCGTAGGTGGCGGGCATGCGGTAGCCCGCGTAGGCGGCGACGTCACCGGCCGTCGCGAGGATCGGCGCGGTGGCGGCGCGGCCCTCGCGGTAGCGGCCGCTGAGGCGTTCCACGGCGCGCGCGAGGTCGCGGCGGCCGAGTCCGTCGAGGGCCTCGTCCAGGGCCGCGCGCAGGTCGTCGGGCAGGGCGGTCATGCCCCGCATTCTGCCCGGTCACGGCGGACGCCCCGGACACGGGCCGGTGAGGCGGCGGACGAACCCGCCTGCTCGACGCGGCCGGTCAGGTGCGCGACGGCGCCGGTGGTGGCGTGCCCGCGCGGTCGGGGGCTTGGAGGCGGAGCCGGTCGTCGCCACCGCCGCCGCCCTGCTCGCACTGGGACCGGCGGCCCCCGCCCTCGCCCACGACGACGACAAGCCGGCCGAGCGGCTCGGCCACCTCCGACGCGTTCCCGCAGAACATCACGCCGCGCCAGACCAGCGGCAACCCGCGCGCGTCACGGGAGCGCGGGTTCCTGATGGACGTCTTCGTGGACCCGGTGGACGTCACCACCGGCGACGCGCCCCGGCATCCGCACAGGTGCGGTGGATGTTCGCCGTGTACTCCCCTGGCGTCCGTGCTCGGCGGCCTCTTCCGCCACCGCTGCGTCGCCCCCACGGGTGGGGCAGGGCCTCTCCGTCGCCGTGCTGGTGCCACAACTCCCGACGTCGTAGGCGCCCGACGGCGCACCGGCCCGGCGCTCGGAGTCCCCGGCCCTGCCCGACGCGCGGGACGTCCGGGCCGTGACTCGACTGCGGCGGCGGGCCGCTGACGCAGTTCCTGTTCTCCCTGCCGGTGACGGGCTTCCCTTTCCCCCTTCACCACGCGCCATCAGCGCCTTGCCCTACGCACCCGCCGCGGGCTCGACGGCCGGTCTCGGCGCGGTCGGGCAGCCGTCCGCCTTCGTCGCCCCGCCGCCGGGCAGATCGGTGCCGGTCCGCATCCGCGTCCCGCTGCTGGGCACGGCTGCGTCGCGGTGGCGGCCGGGGCCATCGGTCCCGGTGCGCCTGGCCGGGAACGGGCGCGGGCCGGTGGCCGTGTGCCGTGTGGGGCGCGCGGTCACCGGCCCGTGCCGGGTGTGGTGCCGGAGGTCAGGGCAGCAGGCCCTCGATCTCGGCCAGTTCCTCGTCGCTGAAGTCGAGGTTGCGGACGGCGCCCGCGCTGTCCTCCAGCTGCGCGACGCTGCTGGCGCCGATCAGCGCCGACGTGACGCGCCCGCCGCGCAGCACCCACGCCAGCGCGAGCTGCGCGAGGGTCTGGCCGCGCCGCTCGGCGATCGCGTTCAGGGCGCGGACGGTGCCGATGGTCTTCTCGACGCCCTCGGCGGTGAGGAACGGGCTGTCGCCGGCGGCCCGCGAGCCCTCCGGGATGCCGTTCAGGTAGCGGCTGGTCAGCACGCCCTGCGCCAGCGGGGAGAACGCGATGGACCCGGCGCCCACCTCGTCCAGGGCGTCCAGCAGGCCGTCCTCGACCCAGCGGTTCACCATCGAGTAGGAGGGCTGGTGGATGAGCAGCGGGGTGCCCAGCTCGCCGAGGATGCGGGCGGCCTCGCGGGTCTGCTCCGGCGAGTAGTTGGAGATGCCCGCGTAGAGCGCCTTGCCCTGGCGGACGGCGCTGTCGAGGGCGCCCATCGTCTCTTCGAGCGGGGTGTCCGGGTCGGGGCGGTGCGAGTAGAAGATGTCGACGTGGTCGAGGCCGGTGCGGGCGAGGCTCTGGTCCAGGCTGCCCAGCAGGCTCTTGCGCGAGCCCCATTCGCCGTACGGGCCGGGCCACATCAGGTATCCGGCCTTGGTGGAGACGACGATCTCGTCGCGGTGGGCGCGGAAGTCGGCGGCGTAGATGCGGCCGAAGTTGCGCTCGGCCTCACCGGGCGGGGGGCCGTAGTTGTTGGCGATGTCGAAGTGGGTGATGCCCAGGTCGAACGCGCGGCGCAGGATCGCCCGCTGGTCGGCGAAGGGCTTGGCGTCCCCGAAGTTGTGCCACAGGCCGAGGGAGATGGCGGGCAGCTTGAGACCGGAACGGCCCACACGCCGGTAGGGCATGGACTCGTAGCGCTGGTCCGATGCGACGTAGGTCACGGGGACTCCTTGGTGGGACGGTGGGGGCGGGTGGGGACGGGACCGCCGCATCCTGGCATACCGGGGCGTACCGCCTCAACCCTCTTTCCGTGTGGCGGTCGCGCGCGGCGTGCCCAGGGGGAACGGACGGCGGGTGCGATCTGTTCCCCGCCGCTTCCCGCCGCCGTGTCAGCGGGAGGCGGCCGCGCTGACCACGGCGTCGAGCAGCAGGCGTCCGGCGCGCAGCACGGGCTGGGCACGGGTGGGCGTCGCGTTGGCCAGCAGTACGGCGCCCGCGTGGGCTTCGGGGCTGAAGCCGATGAACGCGGTGAAGCCGCCGGTGCCGCCGCTGTGCCACAGCAGGGTGCGGTCCTGCGTGGCGCGGTGGGTCCACGCCATGCAGGCGGCGTTGGGGCTGCGCGGGTACGGGTGGTACGGCTGGTGGGTGGCGGTGAGCGCGGTGGGGATGGGCGTCTGGTGCGGGCGCAGGTGGGCTTGCAGGTAGCGGAGCATGTCGTCCGCCGTGGCGTACGCGGCGCCTGCCCCGGCGAGTGCGTCGAACGTCCAGTGCTGCACGGGTCGTCCGCGCCGGTGGCCGGTGACGGCGTCGGGGGGTGGGCCTTGGAGGCGGGAGAGGCTGGTGCCCGTCATGGCGAGGGGGTGCAGGACGCGCTCGGTGAGCAGGGTGCCGAAGTCGGTCCCCGCCGCGTTGGCCAGGAGGTGGCCGAGCAGTCCCATGCCGAAGGTGGAGTAGCGCACGACGCGGGAGCGCTGCCGGATACGGGCGGTGGCGTGGTGGAGGTCTTCGGCCCGGTAGCGGGCGTACGGGTTGGCGAGCGGGTGGGGCAGGGCGCGTCGCAGGAAGTTGCCGGGCAGGCGTGGGAGTCCGGCGCTGTGGGTGGCGAGGTCGAGGAGGGTGATCGGGGGGCCGCTGCGTCGGGGGGCGGCGGTCGGGGGCAGGTGGAGGTCGATCGGGTCGTCGTAGGAGACATCGCCGCGGGAGGCGAGTTCGGCGAGCAGCAGGGCGGTGAGGGTCTTCGTCAGGGAGCCGAGGGCGAACGGGGTGTCGGGGCGTACGGATTCGCGTGATCCGGCCGTCCGGTGGCCGGTGGTGAGGACGGCCTGTTCGGTGCCGATGACGGCCGCTGCGGCGACGCCGGGGGCGACGCGGCCGGTGACCAGGGGGACGGCCGTGGCGCGGAGGATCTCGGTGACCCCGGGGGCGGGGAGGGCGGGTCGTGTCATGGAGGAGTCCCGTCCGTGACGGTGTCGAGGGCGCGCAGGACGGTGAGGGTGCCCGCGACGACCGCGACGACGGTGGGGTGGTGGTGGTCGGATGGGGGGTCGCCGTCGTCCTGGGGCGTCGGCGGCCCGGTGGTCAGGGTCCCGTCCGGGTGCTGTGCCTCGGCGAGGCGCGGCCAGAGGGCGTGGGGGAGGCTGGGGCGGGGCAGGCAGGCCCCGGCGGCGAGGAGTTCGCAGACCAGGTCCCAGGAGTGCGTTCCGGCGAAGGTCTCGGTCCACACGGGCAGCCAGCGGTCCGTGTAGTCGGCCAGGTCGGGCGGGAGCGCGTCGGGGTGCGCGGCCCAGTCCGTCAGGTGCAGGACGGTGTGGGCGAGGGCGTGGGCGTGTGTGCGGTCGAGCATCCAGGGTTCCGGGGTGCCGCCGAGCCAGGTCCTGCGGGTGAGTTCCGCGGCGTCGGGCGGGTCGGGGAGGCCGAGTCTGCGGGTGGCGGCGAGGACGGCGAGGCGCCGGTGCGGGGCGAGTTCGGTGACGCGTGCGGCGCGCAGTCCGTGGAGGTGCGCGGCGAGGTCGTCGAGTCCGGCGTGCCGGTATCCGGCGGCGGCGAAGCGGCTGTAGAGCTCCACGGGGCGGGTGGCCGCCGGTGTGTCCCGCTGGATCTGGTGGAGGAGTGCGCCGTCGCGCAGTTCGTGCCAGGCGAAGTCCATGAGTTCCTGGGCCGTGCGTGCCGCGTCGGGCCCGGTGACGGGGAAGCGCAGGACGGTGCCCGCAGCGAGGGCAAGTCCCGCGAGGGCGCGGAAGGCGGCGGCGGGTATGTCCCGGTGGGGGACGCCGGGCGGGAGGGAGAGGCGGGCGCGGTCCGCGCCGAGGCGCGCCACCGCGTTCTCCGCGACCTGGTGTGCCAGCCGTACGGTCGCCGCGTCCATCAGCCCGCACCTCCCAGGAGCCGCCGGACGACGGCGAGTTCGAACAGTGTCCGCGGCCGGTGGGGGCCAAGGGCGGTGAGGTGGGTGAGCGCCGCAGGAAGGAGCGGGTCGGGGGTGGTCCCGGCGTCGAGCGCGAGCCAGCGGGCCGTGCGGGCGGCGGCGAGGTGGTCGCGGCGCAGCAGCGCGTGGACCAGGCCGTTGACGAGGGCGGGCGGGTGCGCGCCGAACCGCTCGCGGAGGGTGCCGGTGACGGGCGGCAGCGCCAGGGCGCTGAGGCGGACGGCCTCGGCGGTCCACGCGGTCCAGGCGGTGGGGTCGGGCAGCGCGGCGGGGCCGGTGAGGGCGGTGTGCCGGTCGGCGGCGAGCCCTTCCCAGCCGTGGGTGGGGACGCCGAGCGCGGCGAGCGCCTGGGTCAGGGCGGCGTCGCGCGGCGCCCATGCCGCGTCGTCGGACGTGCGCGGCTCCGGCGCGGGGAACGCGGTGACGGCGGCCCTGACGAGCGCGGCGTCGCTCGCGGTGAACGGGTGCCCGCCGAGGAGGAAGGGCGCGAGGACGTCGGCGCCGGTGCCGCGCAGGGCACCGAGGGCGCGGACCGGATCGACGCGGCCGTCGAGACCGGCGCGCAGGGTGAACGTTCCTCCCCCGGGGGTGAGCGCGTCGGCGAGGGCGGCGGCCAGGACGTCGGCCGCCGTGCCCGCGGCGCCGTGCCCGGCCCGGTGCGCGAGGGACATCAGCCGCCGGGACGGGCCGCCGTCGTGCGGCCGTCCGGCGGAAGGGGCGACGGTGGACGTTCCATGGCGTGCCTCGTCTCGTACTGTTCCCCCGGAGGACCCGTCCCCCGGGAGGACCCTGTTGCCCGACAAAGATTGCCCTGCATTCGCCGTGCGCTGCGACGCTTTCCGGGCGCCGGGACGTCCATGCGGGATTGACGGAAAAAGATTTGCCCTGGGCAGGAAAGCGATCCGCCATATCCGCTTTCGCGCGCATGCGGCACGAGAGCGATCACTTTCTCGCACGCCCCGCACGGCCGGGCGACGGCCGCACACCAGCCCACACCCGGCCCCACCAGCCACGCGGCCACTGCGTCTCGAATTCCTGTATCCCTCTCGCACCGGTCGGCGAACCGGCGGCGGCGATCACCTCTCAGGCGGAAAATCACCCGTCGGATGTACACTTCGGCCGCCTATTGGGCAGGGTGCCCTGGACAACAGTGCTCCGCACGACTCGCGTAGTCAGGACGCCGAATAACCATGGCAGACTGTGTTTCTTTCCGGGCCGGCCCATTGGAACGGTTTCTCTACGGCTCCCCCGGGAGCAAAGTGATCCCGACCGGTTTCTTCATGGACCTCCCGGGCACTCCCCCGTCCGCCGGCGCGCTCCGCGACCGGGCACTCGGCCGGGTGGCCGAACTGCCCGCGCTGCACCAGCTCGCCGCGCCGGGACCGCGCTGGGGACGGGCGACCGCGCTCGACCCCGCCCGGCACATCAGGACGCGGGACGTCGCCCCCGGCGGCGCCGCGCTCGACGCGGCGAGCCAGGAACTGCTGCACCTCCCCCTCCCCTCGGGCGCCGCCCCGATGTGGGACATCTGGCTCCTGCGCACCCCGGGCCAGGACGGCTACCGCCTCTGCTTCCGCGTCCACCACGCGCTGCAGGACGGCGTGGGCGCCGCCCACACGGTGACCCGCCTGCTGGCCGACGACCCCGGTACGCCGGGCCCCCGCGCCCACCGCCCCGTGCCGGTCACGCTGCGGGGCCTGACCGGACTCGGCCGCGACCTGTACGGCAGCCTGCGCCGCGACCGCAGCTGGGGCGTCCTCGGCGTCCCCCCGGCCGACGACCTGGCCTGGTCGTACCGCGACGTCCCCGACGCGCGGCTGCGCGCCCTCGCCGCGCGCTGGGGCGGGACGGTCAACGACATGTACCTCGCCGCGCTGGCCCGCGCGTTCCGCGCCTGGCACGCCAGGCGGCCCGCGCCGCACCCGCCCTGCGGTGACGTGACGGCCGTCGTGCCGATGTCGCTGCGCAGGAAGGGCGAGGAGCACGCGCCGGGCAACCGCCTGGTGTTCGCGCGCGTGGCGCTGCCCTGCTCGCAGGCCGGACCCGCGGAGTGCGTACGGCGGCTCGTCTGCGACACACGGCAGTTGCGCACGTCGGGGCAGCGGGAGATCGCGGGCCGGCTGTTCAACTGGGCCCCGGCGGCGGCGACCATAAGGAAACAGCTCGCCATCACCACGCCCCGCATCTCGCTGATCGCCAGCAACGTGCATCTCCCGCACGACGTCAGCTGCTTCGGGTCCCGTGTCGGCGCCGCCAGCATGTTCACGGCACTGCCGCACGGCGTGCTCTGCTACGTCTCGCTGACCAGGACCGGCGGCACCGCGCGCTGCACCGTCGTCCATGACCGGGCGCTCCCCGGCGCCGGTGACCTGCCGGAACTGTGGCTCACCGCACTCGGCGAGCTGGAGGCCACGACCCCCCTCTGACACACCCCGCCGCCCCCGCCCGTGCAGGACACGCACCGCACGGGCGGCTTCCCCCTGCCCACGCCGCACCCAGCCGGACGCCGTGCGTCGCGGCAGGATCACATTCCGGCGTCATGTCGCGGCCCCCGCCTGTTCAGAGCCGCGTCCCGTCGCGCTGCCAGCCTCTCGTCACGTCGAAGCCTGTCCGTCCGACAGACGAGAGGGACCCCACATGTCCCAGGACCCGACCGCCCCCTCCCCCGCCGGTCCTTCCCCCACCGGCCGCAGGCGGTTCCTCGCCTCCGGCGCCGCCGCCCTCGGCGCGGCCACGGCGGGCCAGCTGGCCGCGCCCGCCCCCGCCCTGGGCGCCACCCCGTACGTCCCGCGCCCCGTGCACCGGCCCACCGCCGCGCCGCTGCCCGACGGCCTGTTCACCCTGGGCGTGGCCTCGGGCGACCCGCTCCCCGACGGCGTGGTCCTGTGGACGCGCCTCGCCCCCGACCCGCTGAACGGCGGCGGCATGCCGGAGCGCACCGTCGAGGTCGAGTGGCAGGTGGCCGCCGACTCCCGCTTCCGGCACATCGTGCGGCGCGGCACCACCCGCGCGGAACCGGCGTACGGGCACAGCGTGCACGCCGACGTGCGCGGCCTCGCCCCCGGCCGCGACCACTGGTACCGCTTCCGCGCCGAAGGGCAGCTCTCCCCCACCGGCCGCACCCGCACCGCGCCCCCGCCCCACTCCACCGGCACGCTGCGGCTGGCCCTCGCCTCCTGCCAGAACTGGCAGCACGGCTACTTCTCCGCCTACGCCGACATGGCCGCGCAGGATCCGGACGCCGTGCTGTTCGTCGGCGACTACATCTACGAGAGCGGCCCGTCCGCCACCGCCGTCCGCCGCCACGAGGGCACGGGCGAGCCGGTCACGCTGGAGCAGTACCGCAACCGGTACGCGCAGTACCGCGCCGATCCCGACCTCGCGCGGATGCACGCGAGCGCCCCGTGGATCGTCACGTTCGACGACCACGAGGTGGACAACGACTACGCGGGCGAGATCCCGCAGGACCCGGACCGGCAGCCGCACGAGGCGTTCGTCCCGCGCCTCACCGCCGCCTACCAGGCGTTCTACGAACACATGCCCGTACGCGCCACCGCCGTGCCGTCGGGGCCGCACATCCGCGTGCACCGCAGGCTGGACTTCGGGCGGCTCGCCCGCCTCCAGGTCCTCGACACGCGCCAGCACCGCAGCGACCAGGCCACCACCCAGGAGGGCGCGCAGAGCCCGCTGCTGACGATGCTCGGCGCCAGCCAGAAGCGGTGGCTGGTCGAGGGCCTGCGGGACTCGCCGGCCCGCTGGAACCTGATCGCCTCCCAGATCATGCTGGCCGAGACCGACCTGCTGCCCGGCGTCGGCAAGCGCTGGTACTACGACGCGTGGGACGGCTACCAGACCGAGCGCAACGAGCTGCTGGGCGAGCTGGCGGCGATCCGCAACCCGGTCGTCCTCAGCGGCGACCGGCACCTGACGATGGTCAGCGACCTGCGGCGCGACTACGCGGACCCGGCGTCCCGGACGATCGGCGCGGAGTTCGTCGGCTGCTCGATCTCCTCCAACGGCGACCAGGACCAGGACGCGTTCCGCGCGCAATGGGACCCGCTGAGGCCGGACAACCCCCATTGGAAGCTGCTGGACGCCCACCGGGGCTACCACCTGTTCGACATCGGCCGGGACGGCATCGACGCGCAAGTGCGCACCGTCGAGACCGTGCTCTCCCCGGCTTCGCCGGTCAGGCCGCCGGTGCGCCTGCGCGTGGACGAGGGCACCCCGGGCGTGCGCCTGGTCTGACCGTCACACGTCGTCGTCGGGGACGACCGCCGGCCGGCTGCGCAGCACCTCCGTGTAGTCGGCGGCGGCGGCCTCCGTCGGCACGTCCTCGCGGCGCCGCTCCGACAGGAGCAGCCGGTGTTCGAGCAGTTCGTGGTAGACCTGCGCCGTGTCGAGGCCCTCGCGCACCTCCAGCGGCACGAGGCGGACGGCGGGCCGGAAGACGTCCCGCACCCAGCGGTGCGCCAGCACCTCCATGCGGGCGCCGAGCGGGTCGCCCGGCGCGTAGTCCTCCTGGGAGACCATCCACGTCTCCAGGTCGTTGAGGAGGCTGCGCGCCTGGTTCTCCTCGGCGTCCAGGCCGGTGAGGCGCAGCAGCTGCCGCTGGTGGTGCCCGGCGTCGACGACCTTGGGGACGAACGTCACGGCGTCGCCGTCCGGCGAGCGCTGGATCTGCATCTCGGCGACGTCGAACCCCAGGTCGTTGAGGCGCCGGATGCGGCGGTCGATGTAGTGCCGCTTGTCGCGCGGGTAGACGGACGTGCGGGTCAGCTCGTGCCACAGCGCGTTGTAGCGGTCCACGATGTCCTGGCCGAACGGCACGGGGTCCACGGCCGGGTGCAGCGAGCCGCCCGCCTCCAGGTCCATCAGCTCGCCCGCGATGTTGACGCGCGCGACCTCCAGGTCGTAGTCGCGCTGCCCCTGCGACAGGGTCGGCTGGATCTGCCCGGTCTCGGCGTCCACGAGGTACGCGGCGTAGGCCCCGGCGTCGCGGCGGAACAGCGTGTTGGACAGCGAGCAGTCGCCCCACGCGAAGCCGTTCAGGTGCAGCCGCACGAGGAGGACCGCGAGCGCGTCGAGCAGGCGCTTTATGGTGCCGGGCCGCATCGTCGTCTCGAACATGGAGCGGTACGGCAGCGAGCCCTTCAGCTGCCGGGTGATCAGGACCGGCTCCAGCGGCTCGCCCTCCGGCGTGCTCCGCTTCGTCACGACGGCGACGGGGTCCACCGACGGCACGGCGAGCCGGTCCAGGTCGCGCAGCAGGCCGTACTCCCGCACGGCGGCCCACTCGCCGACCTCCTTGACGGCGACGACCTCCTCACCGGCGCGCGCGAACCGCACGACGTGCCGCGAGATGCCGCGCGGCAGGGCGACGAGGTGCTTGTCCGGCCACTCCTCCAGCGGCATGTGCCACGGCAGGTCGAGCAGCGTCGCGGGATGGCGCGGATCGGTCGCGGTGATCTGGAGATCCATGCCCCCAGTCTGCGCCACCCCCACCCCTCCCCGACCGCCGGTGGGGCCGTGCCGTCCCGTTCACGCGTTCCGGGGGGCGCGGCGGGTGGTGTGACGGAGTCGTCTGTATGTGGGGGCGGTGTGTGGGGGACAGTAGGGGCAGCGTGCAGTGTCGCCCGTGAGGAGTGTTGATGTCCGAGATGGCCGGTTCGCCGGTTGCTGGTCCGGCTGGGGGTGACTTCGCCCTTGCCGACGGGTTTCCCGAGGTGGGGCGGGAGGAGTGGCGGGGGCTCGTCGCGGGTGTGCTGCGGAAGGCCGGGCGGCCGGTGGACGGTGACGGGGGTGCCGCCGTCGAGGACGCGCTGGCCACCCGGCTGGCGGACGGCATCGTGACGCGTCCCCTGTACGCGGCGGACGACGCGCCGTCGGGCCCGACCGGCTTCCCCGGGGCGGCGCCGTACGTGCGCGGTGCACGGCCCGCGGGCACGGTCGGCGGGTGGGACGTGCGGCAGCGGCACGCCGACCCCGATCCCGCGCGGACCAACGACGCGGTGCTCACCGACCTGGAGAACGGCGCGACCTCCCTGTGGCTGGTGACGGGCGAGGGCGGGCTGCCGCTCGCCGGGCTGCCCGCCGCGCTGGATGGTGTACTCCTCGACCTGGCGCCGGTGGTGCTCGAACCCGGCCCCGACTTCGAGCCGGCCGCCCGGCTGCTGCTGGACGTGGCGGAGGAACGCGGCGTGGGAGCCGCCGCGCTGCGCGGCGGGTTCGGCGCGGATCCGCTGGGGCTCGTGGCGCGTACCGGGGACGCCGGGGACCTGGCGGGGCGGTTGCGTGCGGCGGCGGGGCTGGCCGTCCGTACGCACCGGGACCTGCCCGGCATGTGGGCGGTGTCGGTGGACGCGCTGCCGTACCACGAGGCGGGCGGCTCGGACGCGCAGGAACTGGGCTGCGCGCTGGCGACGGGCGTGGCGTACCTGCGGGAGCTGACCGCGAGCGGGCTGCCGGTGGACGCGGCGCTGGGGCAGCTGGAGTTCCGGTACGCGGCGGGCGCCGACCAGTTCCTGACGATCGCGAAGCTGCGGGCGGCGCGGCGGATGTGGGCGCGCGTCGCGGAGGTGTCGGGCGCGGGTGCGGCGGCGGGCGCGCAGCGGCAGCACGCGGTGACGTCGCGGGTGATGATGACGCGCCGCGACCCGTGGGTGAACATGCTGCGGACCACGGTCGCCGCGCTGGGCGCGGGCGTGGGGGGCGCGGAGTCGGTGACGGTGCTGCCGTTCGACGAGGCGCTGGGGCTGTCCGACGCGTTCGCCCGCAGGATCGCGCGGAACACGTCGTCGGTGCTGGTGTCGGAGTCGCACCTCGGGCGCGTGATCGACCCGGCGGGGGGCTCGTGGTACGTGGAGCGGCTGACGGACGATCTGGCGCGGGCCGCGTGGGCATGGTTCCAGGAGCTGGAGCATGCCGGGGGCCAGGCGGAGGCGCTGCGGTCGGGTCTGGTGGCAGACAGGATCGCCGCCGAGTGGGAGCGCCGCTCGCGGCTGCTGGCGACGCGGCGGGAACCGGTGACGGGCGTGAGCGAGTTCGCGGACGTGTCGGAGGCGCCGGTGGTGCGGCCCCCCGCGCCGCGGCCGCCGGGCGGCGGGCTGCCGCGCGTGCGGCGGGACGAGGCGTACGAGGCGCTGCGGGCCCGTGCGGACGCGCGGGAGGCGGCGACGGGCGTGCGGCCCAGGGTGTTCCTGGCGGCGCTCGGCCCGGCGGCGGCGCACTCGGCGCGCGCGTCGTTCGCGGCGAACGTGTTCCAGGCGGCGGGTGTCGTGCCGGTGCACGAGCCGGTGTCGGTGGACGCGGCGACGGCGGGCGCGGCGTTCGCGGCGAGCGGCGCGGAGGTGGCGTGCCTGTGCGGCAGCGACGCGCTGTACGACGAGCGGGCGGTGGGGGTGGCCGAGGCGCTGCGGGCGGCCGGTGCGGGGCGGGTCCTGCTGGCGGGGCGGCCAGGGGAGCGGGAGGCGGAGCTGCGGGCGGCGGGCGTGGACGGCTTTGTCTACGCGGGTTGTGACGTGGTGGCGTTCCTCGCGTCCGTCCTCGACACGACGGGACGCGAAGAGGGACTCGAAGGAAGGAGAGAGGCGTGATGGCGGGCATCCCCGATTTCTCGGACGTCGGTCTCGGCGAGGGTGCCGGCGCGGGCCCGTCACCGGCCGGCGAGGAGCGGTGGCGCGCGGCGGTCAAGGAGACGACCGGCCACGGCCCCGACGACCTGGTGTGGGAGACGCCCGAGGGCATCGCGGTCAAGCCGCTGTACACGGCGGACGACCTCGCGGGCCTCGACTTCCTCGGGACCTGGCCCGGCATCGCGCCGTACCTGCGCGGCCCGTACCCGACGATGTACGTCAACCAGCCGTGGACCGTGCGGCAGTACGCGGGGTTCTCGACGGCCGAGGAGTCGAACGCGTTCTACCGCCGCAACCTGGCGGCCGGGCAGAAGGGCCTGTCCGTCGCCTTCGACCTGCCGACGCACCGCGGCTACGACAGCGACCACCCACGCGTCACCGGCGACGTCGGCATGGCGGGCGTGGCGATCGACTCGATCCTCGACATGCGGCAGCTCTTCGACGGCATCCCGCTCGACCGCATGACCGTCTCGATGACGATGAACGGCGCGGTGCTGCCCGTGCTGGCGCTGTACATCGTCGCCGCCGAGGAGCAGGGCGTGCCGCCGGAGAAGCTGGCGGGGACCATCCAGAACGACATCCTCAAGGAGTTCATGGTCCGCAACACGTACATCTACCCGCCGCGGCCGTCGATGCGGATCATCTCGGACATCTTCGCGTTCACCTCGCAGCGGATGCCGCGCTACAACTCGATCTCCATCTCCGGCTACCACATCCAGGAGGCGGGCGCGACGGCCGACCTGGAGCTGGCGTACACGCTCGCCGACGGCGTCGAGTACCTGCGGGCGGGGCAGGAAGCGGGCCTGGCGGTGGACGCGTTCGCGCCGCGGCTGTCGTTCTTCTGGGCGATCGGCATGAACTTCTTCATGGAGATCGCGAAGCTGCGCGCCGCCCGGCTGCTGTGGGCGCGGCTGGTGCGGGACTTCGGCCCGGAGAATCCCAAGTCGCTGAGTCTGCGCACCCATTCGCAGACCTCCGGGTGGTCGCTGACGGCGCAGGACGTGTTCAACAACGTGACGCGCACCTGCGTCGAGGCCATGGCCGCCACGCAGGGCCACACCCAGTCGCTGCACACCAACGCGCTGGACGAGGCGCTGGCGCTGCCGACGGACTTCTCGGCGCGCATCGCCCGCAACACGCAGCTGTTCCTCCAGCAGGAGTCGGGCACCACGCGCGTGATCGACCCGTGGGGCGGCAGCGCGTACGTCGAGCGGCTGACGCACGACCTGGCGCGCCGCGCGTGGCGGCACATCGAGGAGGTCGAGGCGGCCGGTGGCATGGCGCGGGCGATCGACGCGGGCATCCCGAAGCTGCGGGTGGAGGAGGCGGCGGCCCGTACGCAGGCGCGGATCGACTCGGGGCGGCAGCCGGTGATCGGCGTCAACCTGTACCGCGTGGCGGACGACCAGCCGATCGAGGTCCGTGCGGTGGACAACTCGGCCGTGCGCGCCCGGCAGGTCGCGAAGCTGCGGCGGCTGCGGGACGAGCGGGACGAGGCCGTCTGCCGGGACCGGCTGCGGGCGCTGACCGCCGGGGCGGCCGGGGACGGGAACCTCCTCGCGCTCGCCGTGGACGCGGCCCGCGCGCAGGCGACGGTCGGGGAGATCTCGGACGCCCTTGAGCAGGTCTTCGGGCGGCACTCGGGGCAGATCCGTACGATCTCGGGTGTGTACCGCGAGGAGGCCGGCGGCTCGCCGGGGGTGGAGCGCACGCGCGCGCTGGTCGCCGCGTTCGAGGAGGCGGAGGGGCGCAGGCCGCGCATCCTCGTCGCGAAGATGGGGCAGGACGGGCACGACCGGGGGCAGAAGGTGATCGCGTCGGCGTTCGCCGACCTGGGGTTCGACGTGGACGTGGGCCCGCTGTTCCAGACGCCTGAGGAGGTGGCGCGGCAGGCCGTCGAGGCGGACGCGCACATCGTCGGCGTCTCGTCGCTGGCGGCCGGGCACCTGACGCTGGTCCCGGCGCTGCGGGAGCAGCTGGCGCTGGCCGGGCGGGAGGACGTCATGGTCGTCGTCGGCGGGGTGATCCCGCCGCAGGACGTGGCGGCGCTGCGGGAGGCGGGCGCCGCGGCCGTCTTCCCGCCGGGCACGGTGATCCCGGACGCGGCGTACGAGCTGGTGGCCGCGCTGGCGGCGGATCTCGGCCACGCGCTGTGAGCCCGGCGAGGCCGATCGACGCGGACGCGCTGGCCGAGGGCGTGCTCGCCGGGTCGCGGGCGCAGGTGGCGCGGGCGATCACGCTGGTCGAGTCGCGGCGGGACGACCACCGGCGGCTCGCGCAGCGGCTGCTGCTCGGCCTGCTGCCGCACGCGGGACGGGCGCGGCGGGTGGGGATCAGCGGGGTGCCGGGAGTCGGCAAGTCGACGTTCATCGACGCGCTCGGGACGCTGCTGACCGGCCGGGGGCACCGGGTCGCGGTGCTGGCGGTCGATCCGTCGTCGTCCCGTACGGGCGGGTCGATCCTCGGGGACAAGACGCGGATGGAGCGGCTCGCGGTCGATCCGGCGGCGTTCGTCCGGCCCTCGCCCGCGGCGGGGACGCTGGGCGGGGTGGCGCGGGCGACGCGTGAGTCGATCGTGGTGATGGAGGCGGCCGGGTACGACGTGGTGCTGGTCGAGACGGTCGGCGTCGGGCAGTCGGAGACGGCGGTGGCGGGGATGGTCGACTCGTTCCTGCTGCTGACGCTCGCGAGGACCGGGGACCAGTTGCAGGGCATCAAGAAGGGTGTGCTGGAGCTGGCGGACGTGATCGCGGTGAACAAGGCGGACGGGCCGCACGAGCGTGACGCCCGCCGTGCCGCCCGTGAACTGGCCGGTGCGCTGCGGATGATGGGCCCTGCGGACGACGGGGCGTGGACGCCGCCCGTCCTGACGTGCAGCGCGCGGGAGGGCGGGGGGCTCGCGGAGGTGTGGGAGCGGGTCGAGGCGCACCGGGCGGCGCTCGACGCGGCGGGGGGTCTCGCGGCGAAGCGGCGGGACCAGCAGGTCGAGTGGACGTGGGCGATGGTGACGGAGCATCTGCTGACGAGCCTGCGCCGCGACCCGGAGGTGCGGCGCCTGGCGCCGCTGCTCGAACAGCAGGTACGTGACGGCGCGCTCACCGCGACGCTGGCGGCGGAGCGGCTGATCGCCGCCTTCCGGCCGGAGGGGGACGCCGGGGCGTAGGCGCGGCGGCCGGAAGGCGGGAGGAGGACGGGCGGGGTCAGAGCGCCTTGACCGTGCCGCCGTCGATGAGGTGGTCGGCGCCCGTGATGTTCCCGGCGACGCCGGACAGCAGGAAGACGATCAGGGCCGCCACCTCCTCGGGCTCGGTGATGCGGCCCGTGGTGATGCCGAACGCGTCGGGTATGCCGTGGAGGAAGGCGGCGTGGTCGACACCGGCCGCGGCGGCGACCTTGCCGCCGAAGCCGTCCGGTTCGTCCCAGATGGCGGTGCGGACGGCGCCGGGCGAGACGGTGTTGACGCGGACGCCGCGCGGCCCGAACTCCTCGGCCAGGGACTTCCCCAGCGCGGTGAGGGCCGCCTTGGCCGTGCTGTAGGCGACGGGACCGGCGGCGGGCAGCCGGGAGTTGATGGACGAGACGTTGACGATCGAGCCGCGGCGTTCGATCAGGCTGGGCAGGGCCGCGCGGGTGGCGCGGACGGCGCTGAGCAGGTTGAGGTCGAAGACGCGGGTCCACTGCTCGTCGTCGGTGCCGAGGAAGCCGCCGAGCCGGACGTCGTCCCCGGCGCCGACGTTGTTCACCAGCAGGTCGACGCCGCCCAGTTCGGTGAGGGCGGCGTCCATGAAGCCGGCGACGCCTCCGGCGGTGCTCAGGTCGGCGGACACCGCGTACGCGCCCGTCTCCTTCAGTTCCGGGGTGACGGTGCGGGCGGCCCCGGCGACGCGGACGCCCTCGGCGGTGAGGGCCCGTACGGTGGCCAGGCCGATGCCGCGGCCGGCTCCGGTGACGACGGCGGTCTTGGCGGAAAGATCGAGGTTCACGGTGTGCTCCACGGTGGTGCGGGAAATATTCTTGAATCAGAGGTACAGAATGTGGGCGCGGAAGATCCTGGCCCACGGCCGGGGACGTGTCAGGACTGCCAGGGAGCCGTCAGAGGGAGTCGAGGAGCCCGTCGACCAGGCGCATGAGCCGGTCGGGGCCCTCGGCGACCCGCGCCAGGAGCCGCATGCCGACCATCGCGCCGAGGATCAGGCTCGCCAGCGCCGCCGGGTCGCGTTCCGGCGCGATCTCCCCCGAGCGCTGCCCCTCCTCGATCAGCGCGCGGAAGGCGTCCTCCGTGCGGTCGAGCATGCGCTGGACGAGCCCGGTCGCCTCCTCGTCGACCCCCGCCAGTTCCGACGCCGCCTTCACGGCCATACAGCCCCGGCGGTCCGGATCGGCGAGGTCCGTCTCGGCGAGCAGCAGCAGCGCGTCGCGCAGCCGCTCCTTCACCGGGCCCGGCTCCTCCAGGATCCCGATCAGGACGACCGCCTGGCTGTCGCGGTAGCGGCGCAGCGCCCGCTCGAAGAGGGCGTGCTTGCTGCCGAAGGCGTTGTAGAGGCTGCCCTTGCCGATGCCGAGGGCGTCGACGAGGTCCTGCGGCGTGGTGGCCGCGTACCCCTTGCGCCAGAACACCTGCATCGCCTGTTCGACGGCGGTGTCCGGATCGAACTCCTTGGGTCGTCCCATGGGCAGGACACTACGCCCTTCTTGACCTGGAGGTCAAGAATCGCTCGCCGGACCCGTCCCGCCCGTGGCGGAGGGGCGCCACCCGGGTCGGGTGGCGCCCCTCGGAGTACCTCAGGCGGGCCGGTGCGGGCCCGGCCTACGGGTAGTTGGCGACGTACTGGACCTGGTTGGCCAGGTTCGCCGTTCCCCCTGTGTCGTTGATGACGCGGTTGATCGTGCCGACGCCGCCGAGCGACACGGACACGAGCCCGTGGAACCGCACGCCCGGTTTGTTGGGCACTTCGAAGCTGCGCGCCGCCGTGACGGACGGGTTGGCGTTGAAGAAGCAGTAGCTCCCGACGCCCCACGCCTCGTGCGTGTTCACGGAGTCGGCGACCTTGTAGGCCGCGTACCCCTGGGTGGAACCGTTCATCCAGGCGGCCTGGTTGGGCGGGTCGTACGGCATCTCGTTCTGGTAGAAGTACGTCCTGCCGCGCTCGCCGTTCCAGATCGTCTGGTACTTCTGGTAGTGCTCGACGAACAGGCCGTACATCGTGACGTCGTCGCCGTTCACGATCAGGCCCTGGTCGGCCGTGTTGGTGTTCCAGCCGATCCCCGCGCCGTGGTCGCCGCGCCACAGCCACAGGTGGTCGCCGATGACGTCGTCGCTGTTGACGGTGAGGCTCGTCGTCGCCCGGCCCGCGTGCGCGCCGCCGATGCGGAAGTACACGTCGTGCAGCGACGTCGGGTTGGCCGAGTGGTCGGCCGACGAGCCGGGCGGGCCCAGCTCCATCAGGTTGGGCGAGTTGTTCGGGCCCGCGTCGATGAACAGGCCGGCGATCTTCACGCCGTCCACGTCGGCGACCGAGACGGCCGTCGCGCCGGTGTCGGGGACGAGGGTGGCGAGGCCCAGGCCGAGGACGACCGTGTTCGGGTTCGTGACGCGGATGGTGTCCGACAGGTGGTGGATGCCGGGCGTGAACAGGAGGTGCTTGTTCTGCGCCAGCGCGGCGTTGATCGTCGCGGTGGACGTGCCGGGCTGGACCACGAAGAAGTCGGCCAGGGAGATGGAGGAGCCGGGCGCGTTGCCGTTCGCCCAGCTGGTGCCGACCGCGTTGCGCCGGACGGCGGGGACGAAGACGTTGTACTCGCCCGAGCCGTTGACGTACAGGAACGGCTTCTCCCGCACGACCGGCGTCTGGCCGACGACCGTGTGCGAGGGGTTCGGGAAGTTCTGCCCCGGGGTGCCGGTCGAGCCGACGAACACCATGTTCCACACCGAGCCGGTCCAGGAGCCCAGCTCGCTGTTGCGGGTCAGCCACTGCTGCTGCGAGCCGGACTGCACGAAGCCGTCGATCTTGGTGTCCGCGAACAGGCCGCCGCTCGCCCAGCCGTCGCCGCCGTTCCACAGCTGCGTGCCGATGCCGCGCAGGTGCATGCGGCGGTACGGGGCGGCCTGCGAGACGGCCCAGCGCTCGACCTGGTTGGCGGGCAGGGTGACGGAGAAGTTCTCCGCGCCGCGCCAGAAGTTCTGCGTGGCGTTGCCGAGGTTGTTCGGGTTGTCGCCCTGCTGGAGCCAGTCGGCCTCGACGCGGACGTGCCCGTTGATGTTGACGTCGTCCGGGTTCAGGCCGAGGCCGGCGATCTGGGTGTAGAAGCCGACCGGGACGTCCAGGTTGTAGTTGCCCGGCTTGAAGAGGAACGCGTGGCGCTGCTCGCCGAACTGGTTGGTGTGCTGCTGGTTGTAGACGGTGTTGATGCGGCTCTGGATCGTGGACGCGGGCGTGGACGGGTCGTACACGTACACGTTCGGGCCCAGGTTGGGGTTGCGCGGGTCGGTCGGCGGGACGGTCGGGCCGCTGCCGCCGTCCACGGTGCCGTAGACCTGGAACTCCCAGAGCGAGTAGCCGTACCCGGTGGCGCGCTGGGTGCCGTAGACGCGGACGTAGCGGCCGGTGCCGGTGACGTTCAGGGTCTCGATGCCGCCGGTCCCGGCGGTGGTGGTGTGGACGGTGGTCCAGCTGGAACCGTTGGCGGAGACCTCGACGCGGTAGGCGCGCCCGTACGCCGCCTCCCAGTTGAGGACGACCTGGCTGAGCGTCGCGGTGCTGCCGAGGTCCACCTGTATCCACTGCGGGTCGCTGAACGCGCTGGCCCAGCGGGTCCCGGTGTTGCCGTCCACGGCGGCCGAGGCGGGCGTGCCGCCGTTCTCCGTGGACGAGGCGGTGACGGTCTTGCCCTGGGAGAGCAGGGTGGGCGCGGCCTCGGCCGTGGTGGCGGGGGCGACGAGCAGCCCGGCCGCGACCAGCAGGACGGCCCACAGCATGGCGGCCCGTGAGCGCCGCCAGCTCGGTCGGTATCTGCCCGGTGGATGTGCCGAAAGGGATGTCATGGCGTCTCCTGGTGGGGGGCGGAAGCGGGTGAACACAGGGAGAGAGCGCTCTCTCAGGCCATCGCCAGGAGTGTTGTTGCGGCTCCGTTTCGTGTCAAGGAGCTGAACGGACCGGAACCGCGCGGCAGTCGGCGCTCCGGACGTTCAGCCTGGTGAACGCGTTCCGGATCTCGGGTGGGCCCGTTCAAGACGTGGACACGTCAGGTCTAGACCTGAACGATGGGACCCCCAGCGACGCCCCCCCACCGACGGAGGTTGGTCCCTTGGACAGGCGACAGCTCCTCACCACCGCCGCGCTCATCGCGGCGGCACCCGCCGTTCCGCTCGTCACGGCGGCCCCCGCACACGCCGCGCCCTCCCCCACGCTGCCGTCCCGCGCGGCGATCGTGTCCGTGCTGCGCCGCGTGGCGGACCACTGGATCGGCGCGCACACCGACCCGGGCGACAACCGCTGGGCGCGCGCGACGTTCTTCAGCGGCCTGACGACCCTGCACCGGCTCACCGGCGAGCCCCGCTACCTCGCGTACGCGCGCCGCTGGGCGGAGCGGCACGCGTACGGGCTCAACGGCGGCGTGACCACCCGTCACGCCGACAACCACAACGCGGGCCAGGCGTACCTCGACCTGTACGAGGCCGAGCCGGACCCGGCGAAGATCGCCGCCATCGAGGATTCGCTCCGGCGCATGGTCTACACCGACCGGCCGCAGAAGAACGACGACTGGTGGTGGGACGACGCCCTGCACATGGCGATGCCGCCCTTCGCCCGCATCGGGCGGCTGCGCGGCGACACGCGCTTCTGGGACAAGCTGTACTCCCTCTACCAGCACACCAAGCGCGTCCAGGGCGGGCCAGGTCTGTACGCCCCCTCGCAGGGCGGCCTGTGGTACCGCGACGACCGGTTCCTGCCCGGCGGCATCCTCTCGCCGAACGGGCGGCCCGTGCTGTGGTCGCGCGGCAACGGCTGGGTGGCGGCGGGGCACGTGAAGACGCTCAAGACGCTGCCCGCGACCGCCGCGCACGTCCAGGAGTACCGCGACACGCTGGCACAACTGGTCCGCGCGCTGCGGCCGGTGCAGCGCGCGGACGGCTTCTGGAACGTCAACCTGGCCGACCCCGCGCACCTGCCGGGTCCCGAGACGAGCGGCACGGCGTTCTTCGCGTACGGGACGGGGTACGCCGTGGCGGCGGGCCTCGTGGACCGCGCGACCTACCTGCCGGTGGCGGCGCGGGCGTGGAACGGGCTGGTGGCCACGGCGGTCCACCCGGACGGCTTCCTCGGCTACGTGCAGAACGTGGGCGACCGCCCGGAGTCCAGCCAGCCCGTCACGTACGAGAGCACGGCCGACTTCGGCGTCGGCGCGTTCCTCCTGGCGGGCACGGAACTGGCGGCGCTCACCTCCTGACCACCCGCCCCGGCACACCGCGCCCCCTGCGTCAGGCGGTGGGGGCGCGGTGTGCGCGCGTGAGGGCGGCCAGGACGCCGACGCACAGGACGGCGGTGACGGTCGCGAACCATTGGACGGCGGTCAGGAGTCCTGAGGCCGTCGCCAGGAAGCCGACGCCGATGACCGGCATGCCGCAGCCCGCGTAGAGGATCACGTAGAACCCGGAGATCACCCCGGCGCGGCGGTCGGGCGGCGCGGCCTGGTTGACAGCGGTGAGGCCGCCGAGGAACGTGAGCCCCTGCCCGGTGCCGCCGATCACGGTCGCGGCGAGCAGCAGCGCCAGGGAGGACGCGCCGCCCGCGAGCGCCAGCAGGAGCAGCCCGGCCGCGAGGAGCGGCAGGCCCGCCAGTTCGAGTGTCCTGGCCGCCCGTCCGTGGCCCGCGAGCTGGGCGAGGGCGGAGCACAGCAGCAGGAGCGCGACGGACGCGCCCGCGAGGAGGAGGTTGCCGCTGCCGGAGAGCGTCGCCACGTAGGTGGGCACGAGGGTGAGGAACAGCCCGGTCAGGGCGAACGCGAGGAAGCCCGCCGCCCCGCTGGAGGCGAAGGTGGCGCGCAGCGCCGGGGGGATGCCGGGGCGGGCGGTCGCGCCGGGGGCCGCGCGGGGGATCACCGGCAGAGCGGCGACGGCCAGGGCGGCGGGGACGAGCAGGCCGATCTCGGCCGCGAACGGGAGGACGTCCGGGGCGGGCGCGTACTCGGCGAGCAGTCCGCCGAGCAGCGGCCCGAGGCCGAGGCCGCCGACCGAGACGACGGTGGACACCAGGGCGGCCCTGCGGCGGTCACCGCGCGGTTCCAGCTCGGTGAGGGCGGCGGACAACGGGCCGGAGGCGGCGCCGAGCGCGATGCCCTGGAGGACGCGGGCGGCGAACAGCCAGGTGACGTCCGTGGCCAGGGCGAAGGCCAGCGCCCCGAGCGCCGCGAACCCCACGGCCGACAGCAGCAGCCGGCGGCGGCCGAGGGCGCGCAGGAGCCGGGAGGACAGCAGCAGGGACGGGATGAGGACGGCCATGTAGGCGGAGAAGACGAGCGTGACGACGAGGGGCGAGAAGCCGAAGTCGTCCTGGTAGCCGCGGTAGAGGGGCGTGGGGATGTTGGTGCCGATGAGCAGGATGAGCAGCGTGTACGCCGCGCCCCAGAACCTGGCCGCCGTCGGGACGGGGGCGGTCCCGGCGGGCCGTGCGTACGGGGGGCCGGTGCGCGCGTGCGCGCCGGTGGGCCGGTCAGGGGACATGCGTTCCTCCGCACTGCGACATGTTCGGGAAGAGCGAACATAACAGATGTTCGGAAGATACGAACATACTTTGCTAGGCTCGGCGCCATGGCCAGCCGCACCGCCACCGCGCTCACCCATCCGGACCGCTCCGCCATGCGGTTCACCACCGTGCTCGCCGCCCTGAGCGATCCGGTGCGGCTGGCGATCGTCGCCGGACTCGCCGACGCGGGCCCCGGCGGCGAGCGGGCGTGCACGACGTTCCGGCTGCCGGTCAGCAAGTCCACGCAGAGCGGCCACTTCAGGGTCCTGCGGGAGGCGGGCGTCATCCGGCAGCGGGACGAGGGCACGCGCCGCCTGAACCGGCTGCGCCGCGAGGACCTCGACGCGCTCTTCCCCGGCCTGCTCGACCTCGCCGTCCCGCACGGGCGCGAGGTGCGGGCCGCGTGGGCGGCGGAAGGGGAGGACTGACCGGGGCGGCGGCGCCTCAGGCCGGTTCGAGCACGCCCTCGATGCCGCGCTCGGCCCGCACGAAGGCGGGGAACTCGCCCGGTCCGCAGACGACCTCGCGCCAGCCGGGCCCGCGCTGCGGCGCGCCGCCGAGCAGCGGCAGCCACTCCCCCTCCGGCACCCACACGTTCCTGCGTCCGCCCGGTTCGAGGACGGGCGCGACGAGGATGTCGGGCCCCAGCAGGTACTGGAGGTCGGCGTCGCGCGCGGCCCGGTCGCCCGGGTAGGCGAGCGGCATCGGGCGCATCAGCGGCAGCCCGTCCGCCGACCGGACCAGGTAGCGGCGCATGCGGTGCCGCAGGCGGCACGCGGCGATGGC
The DNA here is from genome assembly GCF_044461265.1 of Streptomyces sp. NPDC049879. NCBI lineage: Bacteria > Bacillati > Actinomycetota > Actinomycetes > Kitasatosporales > Streptomycetaceae > Streptomyces > Streptomyces sp. NPDC049879. The sequence continues at coordinate 62,736 of NZ_JBITKT010000004.1, forward strand.
GGCCGACCTGGCGGGCTCGGGGTAGGCGGTCGGCTCGCGCCTGCCCACGCCGTGGAAGCGCATGATGGGCGTGAACGCGGCCAACTGCGCCCAGCGCCCGTACAGTTCCGGCTCGACGTCGGCGAAGACCCCGTCCGGCGTCATGTGTGCGCGCAGCACGGCCGCCCGTTCGTACGCGGCGGGCGTCCAGAAGCCGCCCCCGTCGTGGCTGACGGCCGAGCAGCCGCTGAGGGACATCGACAGCACGGCACGCAGCGTCGAGACGAGGCCGCTCCACGTGGAGGGCAGGTCCCCGGCCCAGTGCGCCGCGTCGCGCTGCGAGCCCGCCGTGCCCGAGCGGGCGACGGGCACGAAGTCGCCGCCCCGGGCGCGCAGTCCGGCCTCGCGGACGGCCCGCTGGTAGAGGAGGCCGTAGCTGTTGCGGCGCTCGGTGCCGCGCGTGCCGTCGGCGAAGACGGCCTCGTCGGGGATCTCCTCGCCGAAGTCGGCGAGGACGGCCGAGTTGCCCTCCTCGCGCAGGACGGCAGCGAGGCGCTCGACCCACCACTCGTGGGCGTCCGGGTTGGTGAAGTCCACCGGCAGCGAGTCGGGGTTGTCTGCGGTGGCGGCGGGGCGGCCGTGGATGTCGTGCACGAGGAAGCCGCGGCGCGCCGCCTCGTCGGCCACGGGCGTGCCGCGCTTCAGGTACGGGTTGATCCACAGGCTGGCGCGGACGCCCCGGTCGGTGAGGGCGCCGGTCCAGCCCGCCGGGAAGCGGGCGCGGTCGGGCGGCGCGGTCCAGGCGGCGTCGGTGAGGACGTTCTCGTCGAGCCACTCGTCGACGTGGACGACGTCCACCGGGCAGTCGGCCGCCCGCAGTTCGTCCACGGTCCGCACGACCTCGTCGGCGGTGAAGTAGGACGACCGGCTCATCCACACGCCGTACGCCCACTCGGGCATGTCGAGGGAGTGACCGGTGAGCGTGAGGTAGCGGCTCAGGACGGTCGGCGCGTCGCCGAGGATGAGGAAGAGGTCCAGCTCGTCGCCGCGCACCTCGATGCGGGCGGCCTCCGAGTGCGTGGCGCCGAGGTCGGCGGCGACGGGCCCGCCGGTGTTCGCGAACATCCCCCAGCCCGCGTCCGACCACAGGAACGGGATGTTCAGGTACGCGGAGTCACGCCCGGCCGCGCGGTCCTCCTCGACATTGCGCAGGCTGCGGCGGCGGCCGCGCAGGTTGATGCCCTGGTAGCTCTCGCCGCCGCCGTAGACGCCCGCGTCCGGCGCGAGGTGGATCGTCTCCACCCACCCGGCGGGCTTGCCCAGCTCCGGTTCGAGATACCCGGCGCGGAACGGCACGGTCGCGCCCTCGTGCTCGGAGAAGCGCGTGTAGGGACCGAAGCGCAGCCCCTGCGGCGCCGCCTGCTGGGGCGGCAGCTCCCCGGTCGTGCCCTCGTCCCACTCCGCGCGGACGCCGGGCCCGGTGATTACGGTGCCGCCCGGCACGCGGCGCAGCTCCGCCGGGTGGTGCGGCAGGTCCGTCAGCATCGGGGACGCGCCCCGCGGCCCGGGGTCGGCGCCGGTCGGGCTGACCAGCCGCAGCCGCAGCACGCCCGGCAGCGGCACGGTGCAGGAGAAGCGCACCGAACGGCCCGAGGCGAGGGTGACCCGGAGGAATTCGCGGTCGGCGGCCGGTTCCGCCGCGACGTAGGGGTCCGTGCGTGGCGTCATCGGCGGCGAGTACCCGGGGCGCGGGGTGCGTAACGGGTCCGCCGCGTCGCCGAGGGCGCGCGCGGCGGGCGGACGCGCACGTCACCCATGGTGGCGGGGCCCCTGGGTAGATGCATTCGGGTACCGGCTCCCGTCCCTCCCGCACGGCGTCCGCCCGGGGGTGGCCGCGCGCGCCGACAATGTGCGCCGCCGGGGTGGACCGCGGGCGCGGGCGTCCGGCACGGGACCGGCCGGTAAGTGACTGCCGAGAAGGGCTGAAGGGGGCGAAATGCTGACCGAGGTACTGCTGGTGTTCGTCGCGCTGGCGCTGACGCTGGCGTGCGCGGTGTTCGTGGCGGCGGAGTTCTCGCTCACCACGGTGGAGCGTGGTGAGCTGGAACGGGCGGAGGCCGAGGGCCAGAAGGGCGCGGCGGGCGCGCTGCGGGCGGTGAAGGCGCTGACGCTCCAGCTGTCCGGGGCACAGCTCGGCATCACGGTGACGTCGCTGGTCATCGGCATGCTGGCCGAACCGTCGCTGGCCGCGCTGCTGCGGGGGCCGCTGCGGTCGCTCGGCCTGCCGGAGGGGCTGGCGTCCACGCTGGCGGTGGCCCTGGGCGTCGTGGTCTCGACGGTGGTGCTGATGGTGATCGGCGAGCTGGTGCCGAAGAACTGGGCGATCTCCAGCCCGCTGCGGATCGCGCGCGCGGTCGCCGGGCCGCAGCGCGCGTTCACCCACGCGTTCGGCCCCTTCATCCGGCACCTGAACAACACCGCCAACCACCTCGTGCGCCGCCTCGGCCTCGAACCGACGGAGGAGCTGGCCTCGGCCCGCACGCCCCAGGAGCTGGTCGCGCTCGCGCGGCACTCGGCGGCCGAGGGCGTGCTGCCGCCCGACTCGGCCGAGCTGTTCGTCCGCACGCTGCACCTCGGCGACCTGACGGCGGAGAACGTGATGACGCCCCGCGTCGACGTGCACGCCCTGTCCGCCACCGCGACCGCGTCCGACGCGGCGAACCTCACCGTGGCGACCGGCCTGTCCCGCTTCCCCGTCTACGACGACGGGCTGGACGACATCGTCGGCATCGTCCACATCAAGGACGTCCTCGCCCTGGACGACGGCGAACGGGCGGACACGCCGGTGTCCCGGCTGCTGACCGAGCCGCCGCTGGTGCCGGACACCCTCCCCGTGGACCGCCTGCTGGAGCGGCTGCGCGGCACCCGGTCGATGGCGGTCGTCGTGGACGAGTACGGCGGCACGGCCGGGGTCGTCACGCTGGAGGACATCGTCGAGGAGGTCGTCGGCGAGGTCAGGGACGAGCACGACCCGGACGAGGACCCCGACCTGGCACCGGCCGACGAGGGCCGCTGGGAGGCGGAGGGCAGGGCCCGCGTGGACCAGCTCGCCGCCCTCGGGCTGCGGGTCCCGGAGGGCCCGTACGAGACGGTGGCCGGGCTGATCGCGACGCGCCTGGAGCGCATCCCTGAGGAGGGCGACGTGGTGGCGGTGGACGGCTGGCGGCTGGACGTCCTGGTCGTGACCAGGCACCGCGCGGAGCGTGTGCTGATCACGGCGCCCGAGCCCGGCCGGGAGGACGGCGAGGGCGCGGGCGGGGAGGCGGACCGGTGAACCTCGCACAGCTCGCCATCGGCGTCCTCACCCTCTTCACGAACGCGTTCTTCGTCGGCGCCGAGTTCTCCCTGATCTCGGTGCGCCGCGACCAGATCGAGCCGCGCGCCGAGAACGGCGAGCGGCGCGCCCGTACCGTCCTGTGGGCGCTGCGGCACCTCTCGCAGATGCTGGCCGCCGCGCAGCTCGGCGTCACCATGTCGTCGCTGGTCCTCGGCGCGGTGGCCGAGCCCGCGATAGCCCACCTGCTGGAGCCCGCCTTCGAGGCCGTCGGCATGCCGGCCGGGCTCGGGCACACGGTCGCGTTCGCCCTCGCGCTGACGCTCGCGACGTACGCCCACATGCTGTTCGGCGAGATGGTGCCGAAGAACATCGCGCTGGCCGCGCCCGAGCGGTCCGTGCTGCTGCTCGCTCCCCCGCTGGTGGCGCTGACGCGCGCGCTGAAGCCGGTGATCTTCGGGATCAACGCGCTGGCCAACGGCATACTGCGGCTGCTGCACGTCGAGCCGAGGAACGAGGTGGCGTCCGTCTTCAACGACGAGGAGCTGGCCCGGCTGGTGCGCGACTCGTCCGACGCCGGGCTGCTCCCGCCGGACGAGGGCGACCGGCTGCGGGACGCGCTGGCGCTGGGCAGCCGGGCGGTGGCCGAGGTCATGGTGCCGCTGGCGCGCATGAAGACCGTGGACCACCGGGTGACGCCCCGGCGGCTGGAGCGCGCGTCGGCCGCGTCCGGCTTCTCGCGCTTCCCCGTGACCGGCCCCGGCAACCAGGTCCTCGGCTTCCTGCATGTGAAGGACGCGCTGGAGCAGGCGGAGCGCGACCGGCCGTTCCCGCGCGAGGCCCTGCACCCGGTGGTGCGCGTGCGGCTGGACACGCCGCTGGACGACGCGCTGACGGCGATGCGCGGCACGGTCACGCACCTGGCGGCCGTGATCAGCCGCCAGGGGAGGCTGCTCGGCTTCGTGACCATGGAGGACGTGCTGGTCGAGCTGGTCGGCCCGCCCGCGCCGCGTCCGGCGGGGGATCAGCGGGCGGCCTGATTGGGGCGCGCGAGCGTCGGGTACGCGGCAGACGCGACAAAAGGGGCAATCCCTCATGACGTACCCAAGGAGGCCGAGCATGGCGAAGCCGAACCCGATCGAGGTGCAGAAGGCCCTCAAGGGCATCAGCTACCCGGCGGACAAGTCGGACCTGGCCCGGCAGGCGAAGAAGAACCACGCCGACCGGGGCCTCGTCCAGCGCATGGAGTCGCTGAAGGACGACACCTTCGAGCGGCCGAGCGACGTGCAGAAGTCGCTGTTCGACTGACGCGCGCCCCGAGGCGGACCCGGGACGCGCCGCCACCCCTTCCGTGCGGCGGCGCTCTCCCGGCCCACCTCCCCGCCCCCACCGCCCTACGGGCGGCGGGGGCTTTCTCACGTCCGGGGTGGGGCGCGAAGGCACCCCCCTGCGCGGCGGCGCGCCGGGGCGGAACGGCGGTGCGCGTGGTGACGCCCCCGGTGGGAGGGCCGGGGGCGTCGTGGTGGCTGAGGGCTCAGGCCACCGGTGTCAGTTCGGCGGCGCGCGGCGCGGGGACCGCCGCCTCGACAGGCGCCACCGTCGCGGACGGCCTGCGCCGCGCGTGCAGGAGCATGCCGGCCGTGGAGGCGCCCGCGATCACGACGCCGCCGAGGACCAGGGCGCCGCGCGGTCCCATGACCTCCATCAGGACGCCGATGGCGGGCGGCCCGATGAGGCCCCAGCCGGTGCTCATGCTGCGCCACACGCCCAGGACACGGCCCCGCATGTGCTCGGGCGGGTCGGTCTGGAGCACGGTGGCCCCGGCCGTGTCGGACAGGGACTCCACGGCGGCCATGGGCAGCACCAGCAGGATCAGCAGGCCCAGGGACGGGGACAGACCGGCGGCGATCTGGAGCACGGCGCCGGTGGCGGCCATGGCGGCGACCAGGCGGACCGAGGGCCGCTGGAGCACGCCCGCCGCCAGGGCGCCGACGATGCCGCCGACGGCCAGGACCGTCGCGACCGAGCCGAACGACCCGGCGCCGCCCGCCAGCGGGCCCGTCACCAGGACGGCGAGGGTGAGGCCGTAATTCCGGCCGAAGACGGCGCTCAGGCCGGTGACGGCCGCCAGGGCGACCAGCCGGGGGCGGCCCAGGAAGAACCGCAGGCCCTCGCGCGGGTCCGCGCTCACGCGCGGCGCCGGGGCCGGGGCGAGCCCGGCGGCGGCGGGCGCGGACGGCTCGGTCTCCGGCCGCTCCGCGAGCCGCAGGAACGGGATCACGGCGGCGACGAAGAGGAACGACAGGCCGTTCGCGACGAACGCGGACGCCGTGCCCGCCAGCGCCACGGCGACACCGGCCGTGGCCGTGCCCGCGAGGCGGCCGACGCTGTGCACGGCCGATCCCAGGGCGATGGCCGAGGGGACGTCCTCCCGGCGCACCAGGTCGTTGCCCAGCAGGGAGCAGGCCGGGCCGTCCACGGTCGCGATGATGCCGGTGACGGCGGACAGCGCCAGCAGCGTGGGCACGTTCAGCATGCCGAACGCCACCATGGCGGCCGTCGTGAAGGCGACCATGCCGAGCGCCGCCTGGCTGACGGCGGCCGTCAGCTTGCGCGGCCACGCGTCCACGGCGGCGCCGCCGACCAGGCCGAGGAGCAGCCCGGGGCCCGCCTGGACGGCCAGGGACAGGCCGGTCATGGCGGCGGAGCCCGTGACCTGCAGGACCAGCAGGTTCTGCACGGTGAGCTGCATCCACGTGCCGAGGTTGGAGAACATGTTGGCCAGCGACCACCAGCGCATGCTGGGGTACCGGAGGCAGCGCCACGGGTTGCGGTCGCCGCCGGTGCGCGGGGCGCGCAGGCGGGCCGGGACGAGGGAAGGCATCAGGGGTCACCTGGGAGGGGGGACGGCTCCCGGTGCCGGGCGACGTCGCACCGCCGGAAGCGATGCCCACCATGCAGCGCGGCGCCCGCGGTCGGGAAGACCAAGATCGTCCCGGCGCGGGCGCCGCCGCCGTCACTCCGTGCGGCACAAGGGCTGCGGGCCCCGCGTGCCGTTGCTCACACACTCCCCCGGGCGGGGATCAGGGCCGCAGGACGACCTTCACCGCGTCCTTGTGCTGGAACATGTCGTAGGCGAGCGTCGCGTCGTCGAGCGCCATGTGGTGCGTGGCGAAGTCGTCCACGCCCAGCGGGTCGTCGGCGCCGAGCAGCGGCAGGATCTCGGGCACCCAGCGCTTGACGTTCGCCTGGCCCATGCGCAACTGGATCTGCTTGTCGAAGAGGCGCAGCATCGGCATCGGGTCGGCCATGCCGCCGTAGACGCCGCTGAGCGAGATGGTGCCGCCGCGCCGCACCATGTCGATGGCCAGGTTGAGCGCGGCGAGCCGGTCCACGCCCGCCTTCTGCGCCAGCTTCTCCGCCATGCGCTCAGGGAGCAGCCCGGGGAGCGACTGCGCCAGGCGGCCCGCGCCGCTGCCGTGCGCCTCCATGCCCACGGCGTCGATCACGGCGTCGGGGCCGCGGCCGCCGGTGCGCTCGCGGACGGTCTGGGCGATGTCGGAGTGCTGGGTGAGGTCGAGGCCCTCGACGCCGCGCGCCATGACGCGGGCGAGCCGCTCCGGTACGAGGTCGATGCCGATGATCTGGCCCGCGCCCTGGTGCGCGGCGATGCGGCAGCACATGTCGCCGATGGGCCCGAGGCCGAGGACGGCGACGCTGCCCCCGGGCGGGATGTCGGCGTACCGGACGGCCTGCCAGGCGGTCGGCAGGACGTCGGAGAGGAACAGGTAGCGGTCGTCGGGGACGTCGGCGGGGACCTTGACCGGCCCGTACTGGGCCTGCGGGACGCGCAGGTACTCGGCCTGGGCGCCGGGCACGGCCCCGTACAGCTTGGTGTAGCCGAAGAGGGCGGCGCCGCTGCCGTACTCGGTCACCTGGGTCGTCTCGCACTGGCTCTGGAGTCCCTGGCGGCACATCCAGCAGGCGCCGCAGGCGATGCCGAACGGGATGACGACGCGGTCGCCCGGCTTCAGCGCGGTCACGTCGCGCCCGGTCTCCTCCACGACGCCCATCGGCTCGTGGCCGAGGATGTCGCCCGGGGTCATGAACGGCGCGAGCACCTCGTAGAGGTGCAGGTCGGAGCCGCACAGCCCGGTGGAGGTGACGCGGATCACCGCGTCCGTGGGCGCCTGGATGACCGGGTCGGGCACCTCGTCGACCCTGACGTCTCGCTTGCCGTGCCACACCGCCGCCTTCATTCCGGCTCACCTCCGTGGGGGGACTCCTTGCGGCCCGTGTACCCCGATTCGCGGCTTTCGCCCCCCTGGGCGGGCCGGTCAGTTGCCGTCGTGCGCGCGGACCGTGTCCTCGCCGACGTCGCGGTTGCCCTCGCGGCGCGCCTGGTCGCGTGCCGACACGCCCGGGTGGTGCAGCTCGAAGGCGGGCGCCTCGGAGCGGATGCGGGGCAGGGCGGTGAAGTTGTGCCGGGGCGGCGGGCAGGAGGTGGCCCACTCCAGGGAGCGGCCCCAGCCCCAGGGGTCGTCCTCGGTGATGCGGGGCGCGTGGCGGGCGGTGTGCCAGACGTTGTAGAGGAACGGGAGGGTGCTGAGGCCGAGGAGGAAGGCGCCGATGGTGGAGATCGTGTTGAGGGTGGTGAAGCCGTCGGCGGCGAGGTAGTCGGCGTAGCGGCGGGGCATGCCCTCGGCGCCGAGCCAGTGGTGGACGAGGAACGTGCCGTGGAAGCCGGTGAAGAGCGTCCAGAAGTGGATCTTGCCGAGGCGTTCGTCCAGCATCTTCCCGGTGATCTTCGGCCACCAGAAGTGGAATCCGGCGAACATCGCGAAGACCACCGTGCCGAAGACGACGTAGTGGAAGTGCCCGACGACGAAGTACGAGTCGGTGACGTGGAAGTCGAGCGGCGGCGAGGCGAGGAGGACGCCGGTCAGGCCGCCGAAGAGGAACGTCACGAGGAAGCCGATGGACCACAGCATCGGCGTCTCGAAGGACAGCGAGCCCTTCATCATGGTGCCGATCCAGTTGAAGAACTTCACGCCGGTCGGCACGGCGATCAGGAACGACAGCATGGAGAAGAACGGCAGCAGCACCGCGCCGGTGGCGAACATGTGGTGGGCCCACACCGTCATCGACAGTCCGGTGATGGCGATGGTCGCGCCGACGAGGCCGATGTAGCCGAAGACCGGTTTGCGGCTGAAGACCGGGAGGATCTCCGTGATGATGCCGAAGAACGGCAGCGCGATGATGTAGACCTCCGGGTGGCCGAAGAACCAGAAGAGGTGCTGCCACAGCAGGGCGCCGCCGTTCGCCGCGTCGTAGATGTGCGCGCCGAGGAGGCGGTCGGCGGCGAGGGCGAAGAGCGCGGCGGCCAGGACGGGAAAGGCCATCAGCACCAGGACGCTGGTCAGCAGCGTGTTCCAGGTGAAGATCGGCATGCGGAACATCGTCATGCCGGGGGCGCGCATGCAGATGATCGTGGCGATGAAGTTGACCGCGCCGAAGATCGTGCCGAAGCCGGAGAAGGCGAGGCCCATGACCCACATGTCGGCGCCGAAGCCCGGTGTGTGCACGGAGTTGCTGAGCGGGGAGTACGCGAACCAGCCGAAGCTGGCGGCGCCGGACGGGGTCAGCAGCGACGCGACGACGAGCAGCCCGCCGAACGTGAACAGCCAGTAGCTCAGCATGTTCAGCCGGGGGAACGCGACGTCGGGGGCGCCGATCTGGAGGGGCATGACCGCGTTGGCGAAGCCGACGAACAGCGGGGTCGCGAACAGCAGCATCATGATCGTGCCGTGCAGGGTGAACGCCTGGTTGTACTGCTCCTTGCTGAGCAGTTGCAGCCCGGGGCGGGCGAGTTCGGCGCGCATGGCCATCGCGAGCAGTCCGGCGAACAGGAAGAACGCGAAGGACGTGACGAAGTACAGCTTGGCGATCTCCTTGTGGTCCGTCGTCGTCAGCCAGTTGACGGCGCGGCGTCCGGCGCCGGTGGGCCGGTGTGCCTCCGGAGCCCTCGTCTCCGGTGGGGTGAGCGTCGCCATGTCCCGGGTCCTTTCGCGTGGTCCGCGGCCGTTCTACCGTCGCGGGGCCGCGCGGCCCGGGTTTGACTCGTTCGTGGGCGTGGCCGGTACGGGCGCGTACGGCCCGCCCCGCCCGTGTCACGCCTCCTGGCGGGCGGACGCCTCCGATTCGTGCTCGGTGGCGGACTCGACGAGGGACGTCAGGTTGTGGAGCATGCGGCGGTGCCGCACCTGGAGGAACGCGTCGGCGAGGCGGTTGTGCAGGATGCCGCCGGGGCCGGTGAGCGGGTGCTCGTCGATGATCAGGAGGCTCTGCTCGCCCCAGGGGCGGATCTCCAGGGCGATGCGGGCGGTGCCGAGTCCCTTGGTCTGCGCCTCCAGTTCGAGGCGGCGGGCGGGTTCGCTGACGCGCACGACGGTGCGCCCCGTGCCGCGCAGCGGGCCGAAGCCCATCGTGTAGCGCATGGCGGCGCCGACGGCGGGCCAGCGGTCGTCGAGGGGGTCGGAGCGCTGCGTGCCGACGACCCAGCGGGCGAAGTTGGCCGGATCGGCGAGGAACGCCCACACGGTCTCGGGGGTGCGGCGGACGAGGGTGGGGCGGCTGGCCATCGGGGCCTCCGGGACGGCGTGGTGTCAGGGGCGGCGGAGCCGTGCGGCGGCGAGTGCGGCACGGGCGGCGTTGGTACCGGCCGCGCCGTGCACGCCGCCGCCCGGGTGCGCGCTCGCGGACGCCAGGTAGAGGCCGCGCAGCGGCGTGGTGGCGCGGCCGTTGCCCGGCACGGGCCGCAGGAACAGCTGCTGGTGGATCTGCGCGGTGCCGCCGTTGAGCGCGCCGCCGACCAGGTTGCGGTCGAGGCCCTGCAGGTCTGGCGGTGCCAGGACGCGGCGCGCGGTGATGCGGTCGCGGAAGCCGGGCGCGAGCCGTTCGACGGCCTCCTCCACGCGTACGGCGAACTCCTCGCGCCGGGCCGGGGTCCACTCGGACAGGCCGTGGACGTGCTGCGGCAGGTGCGTGTAGGCCCAGGCGGACTCGGTGCCGGCCGGGGACCTGGTGGCGTCGGAGGTGGTCATCTGGCCCAGGACGAGGCACGGCTGCTCGGGCAGGCGGCCCGCCGCGATGTCGGCGGTGTAGCGGGCGAGATGGTCGATGCTGTCCGCGACGTGGACGGTGCCCGCGCGGGCCGCGCCGGGCGACGACCAGGGGATCGGGCCCGACAGCGCCCAGTCCACCTTGAAGGTCGCGCTGTCCCACTCGAAGCGGCGCATGTCGGCGCGCAGCCTGGCCGGGAGGTGCTCCCAGCCGACGAGTCCGCCGTACAGCGCGGGGGCGGTCACGTCGGCGAGGACGGCGCGGCGGGCCGTGATCCGTTCGCCGTCGGCCGTCACGACGCCCGTGCAGCGGCGGTCGCGGACGGTGACGCGTGCGACGGGCGTGCCGCAGCGCAGCCGCCCGCCCTTCGCGTGCAGGCGGCGGATGAGGGCCGCCGTGAGTTCCCCGGCGCCGCCCTCGGGCACGGGCCAGCCGTACTGCTGGCCGAGCATCACCATCAGCCAGCCGAACGCGCCGCTGCCCGGCACCTCGGGCGAGAAGTCGGCGTGCAGCCCGGAACCCGTGAGCAGCAGCGGGCCGCCGCTGCCGCGGAAGTGCTCGCGGCCGAGCCGCCGCGCGGGCAGGGTGAGCATGCGCAGCGTGCGCAGGCCGCCGCCGCCGAACGGGAGCCGCGCGGCGAGGCGGGCGCCCGCGCGCAGCGGCGGGAAGGGGCTGAGCAGCGCGGCGATCATGTCGTCGCCGAGCCGGTCCCAGAGCGCGACGAGCCGCAGGTACGCGTCGCCGTCGCCGGGGGCGAACGTGTCGAGGGACGCGGCGGTCGTCCCGCGGTCCCGGTCGAGGACGGCGCAGCGCCCGTCGGGCACGGGGTGGGCGAGGACCGCCGGGGCGTGCCGCCACGTCAGGCCCCAGTCCTCCAGGCGCAGCGCGCGCAGCGCCGGGGAGGCGACGGCCAGGGGGTAGAACGAGCTGAACGTGTCGTGCACGTGGTCGGGATGGACCGCGCGGTCGCTGCGGACGCCGCCGCCCGGGGTCTCCTCCGCCTCCAGGACGAGGACGCTCCAGCCCGCGTCGGCGAGGACGTTGGCGGCCACGAGGCCGTTGGGACCGGCGCCGACGACCACGGCGTCCGGCGCGTCCGGGGTCACGGGTGCGTCGGGTGCGTTCACGGGCGGCCTCCGGTGCCGGTCGGCGTCTCGTCGGACCTGCGGAACCCGCGCCGCCCCGGGAGCGGCGGGGTGTCCGGCCGCCGGGGCGGTGCCGGGCGCGCTTCCACGTCACGCCCCCGGGAGGTCGGTGCTCCCCGCGTTCCGCGGGCGGTGCGGCGGGCCCGGCGTGTCAGGCGAGTTCCGAGTAGCCGAACAACTCGGCGTAGCCGGACGGGAGCTGGCTGAGCAGCTTGTTCATCTCGCCGCCGCTGACGCGCTCGGATATGGCCGAGAAGACGTTGCGGGTGTCGGTCTCCGCCGTGTCGCGGTCCTCGCCGGTGTGCAGCGCGACCTGCCGGATGAACTCCTCGACGCCCCACGGGCGGCCCTCGGCCGAGACGTCGGCGGCATCTTCGAGAAGTCCCGCGACCGGCTGGGGCAGCTGGTCGGCGAGGTGCTGGGACGAGGGCTGCGGGAGCCGTTCGCCCAGGGTCCTGACGACGGCGTCGACGGCGGTCGCGGCCTCCTCGTCGGGGTAGTCGCCGCTCGCTCTGACGCTGCTGAGGAAGTCTCCGTACGTCATGGTCGGGCTGCCTTTCTGGATCTCCGTGCGTCTGCTGGATGCCCCCCGGCGATCCGGTGGCGGGTTTCCCTCCCGGGCGCGGGGAAACCATCCGCCGCGAATGTCCGAGATGTGGCGATTGCGAAGTACGGGCAGACTGAGGAGGAACGTCCCACCGGCTCCCGTGGCGAGCGCAGAGCGGAACGCACGCCCCCTCACCTGGGAGAGCAGATGAACACTCCCGCACATCCCCCTCATCCCGGGTCCGTCACCGAGTCCCCCGGTACCGGGCCGTCCAATCCTCCGCAGGCGGCGGACGGCACGAACGGCGGCAGCACGCCCGCCGCCCCCGTGCCCGCCACCCCGGCGCCCCCCGCCGGGACGCCCCGCAGGCGCGGCCGCCACCCGCACGACGACGCCCCCGACACCCGGCGGCAGTTCGAACGCATCGCCGAGCTGCCGCCCTGCCCCGAACGCGACCGGCTGCTGCGCGAGGTGGTGTGCGCCTGGATCCCCATGGCGGACCGCCTGGCGCGCACCTTCCGCGACCGCGGCGAGTCCCTGGAGGACCTGGAGCAGGTCGCCGCGCTCGGCCTCGTCAAGGCGGTGCAGCGGTACGACCCCAGCCGGGGCCGCCCGTTCGAGAGCTACGCGGTGCCGACGATCGTCGGCGAGGTCAAGCGGCACTTCCGCGACCACATGTGGGGCCTGCACGTCCCGCGCCGCACCCAGGAGCTGCGCAACCGCGTCCGCGCCGCCGCCCGCCAGCTCACGTACCGGCTGGACGACCGCGGCCCGAGCGTCGAGCAGATCGCCGAGCACGCGGGGCTCACCGAGGACGAGGTGCGCACCGGCCTCGAAGCGCTGGAGAGCTACAGCACGCTGTCGCTCAACGCCGACCTGCCGGGCTCGGACGGCGACTACTCGCTGCTCGACACCCTGGGCGAGCCGGAGCCCGGCTTCGACATGGTGGTGGACCGCGAGTCGGTGCGCTCCCCGCTGCGGGAGCTGCCGGAGCGCGAGCGGGAGATCCTCTACCTGCGGTTCTTCCACGGGATGACGCAGAGCCGCATCGCGCGGCAGCTCGGCATCTCGCAGATGCACGTGTCGCGGCTGCTGAGCCGGGCGTGCGAGAGCGTGCGGGAGCAGGTGGAGGGCACCGGCGAGGCCGCCGCCCCCGGCGCGGCGGCGGGGACGTCCCCCGCCCGCGCCGCCCGCAAGGCCGCGCGGAAGAAGACCGCGGCGGCCGGGCGGAAGGCCGGGCAGGCCGCCGGACGGGCCGCGCGTGCGGCCGTGCCGGGCACCGTACGGGTGGACGGGCCACCGTCCGGGCCGCGTCCGGCCGGGCGCGCCGCCGCGTGAAGCCCCCGGGGTGGGGAAGACGCGGCGTCATGTCCACCATCGAGGAGTCCGACAGCGCCCCGACCCCCGCAGCGTCCAGGACCGGCCTGCCGCGCGTCCGGCCGGGCGACCAGACGCGCCTGCTCACCCGGCTGCTGCTGCCCGCGTTCGCCGAGGGGCTGATCCGGCGGCGGCCCCGGGCGATGGCCTGGGCCGCGCGTGTCCAGGCCGACAGCGACGCCGTCGCGACGGTGCGCGACCTGCGCGAACGGTACGGCCCCGGGCCGCTCCAGCTCTCCCCCGCCGGGCGGTCCGTCGCGCTCGTGCTGGACCCGGACGACCTCGCGCGCATGCTGCGCGAGACGCCCGAGCCGTTCACGCCGGGGGCGTGGGAGAAGCAGCGGGCGCTGGACCAGTTCCAGCCGCACGGGTCGCTGATCACGCGCGGGCCGCGCCGGGAGCCCAGGCGGCGGATCAACGAGCTGGCGCTGGAGACGGACCGCCCGCTCCACGACCTCGCGCCCGCGATCACGGAGCGCGTACGCGCGGAGGCCTCCGCCGTCGCCGGGGTGGCGACCGCGTCGGGCGCTCTGACCTGGGACGACTTCGCCGCGGGGTGGTGGCGCTCGGTGCGCCGGGTCGTGCTGGGCGACGCGGCGGCGGACGACGCCGACCTGACGGACCGGCTCGCGAGGCTGCGCTCGGCGGGCAACTGGTCGTTCCTGCTGCCGCGCCGCCGCCGGGCCCGCGAGGACTTCCTCGCCCGGCTGGAGGAGCGGGTGCGCGCCGCCGGGGACGACACCCTGGCCGGCAGGCTCCCCGACACCGAGGAGGCGGCCGGGCAGGTGCCGCACTGGCTGTTCGCTTACGACGCGGCCGGTGCCGCGACGCTGCGGACCCTCGCGCTGCTGGCCGGCCACCCCGAGCACGCCGCCAGGGCCCGCACCGAGGCCGAGGAGGGCGACCCGGCGCGGCCGCGCACGCTGCCGTACCTGCGGGCGTGCGTCCTGGAGGCGCTGCGGCTGTGGCCGACGACGCCGGTGCTGCTGCGGGAGAGCACGGAGCCGACGACCTGGCACGGAACGGTGGTCCCGGCCGGGACGGTCTTCGCGGCCTTCGCGCCGTACTTCCACCGCGCCGACCCGGCCGGGTCCTGCGGCGACGCGTTCGAGCCGGAGATCTGGCTGGACGGGCGCGCCGGGCGGAACCCGGCGCTCGTCCCGTTCAGCGGCGGGCCCGGCAGGTGCCCGGGCGAGGACGTCGTGCTGCTCACCGCGAGCACCTGGCTGGCCGCGCTGCTGGAGGGGCGGGAGTACGCGGTGACGTCCGGGGTGCGGCCGGTGGCGGGCGAGCCGGTGCCCGCCACGATCGACCACTTCGGGCTCGGCTTCGCGGTCGCCGCCGACTGAACGGGGCCCTCAGCCCCCGGCGACCGGCAGCGTCACCTCGTCCCCCTCCGCCGTGACCGGGGCCGCGTAACCGTCGGGACCGGCCAGGACCACGTGCCACGGGCCGGGCGCGCCGTCCGCCCGCACCGTCACCGTGCCGCCGTCGCGGCGGGTGCGGAAGACGGCGGGCGGCGCGCCGTCCTGGCGCGGGACGCGGGTGACCGTCTCGGTGCCGTCGGCGCCGGGGTGGACGCGGAGGGTGACGCCGTCGGCCCAGTCGTACGCGGGCCGGTCGTCCGTGGCGCCGAAGGGGACGACGGACCCCGGCCTTGCCAGCAGCGGGAGGCTGTCGTAGCCGAAGCGCTCGCGCCGCCAGCCGGGGCCCTCGACGCGCGCGCCTGTCAGCAGGTGCGTCCACGTGCCCGCCGGGACGTAGTACTCGGCCGTCCCGTCCTCGCGGAAGACGGGCGCGACGAGCAGGTCGCCGCCGAGCATGTACTGCCGGTCGAGCGGGTGGCAGCCCGGGTCGTCGGGGAATTCGAGCAGCATCGCGCGCATCACCGGCGTGCCCTCCTCGGCCGCCTGCTGGGCGGCGCGGAAGAGGTACGGCATGAGGCGGTGCTTGAGCCGCGTGAAGTCGCGGGTGACGGCGACGGCCTCCTCGTCGTAGTCCCACGGCACGCGGTAGGAGCTGCTGCCGTGCAGCCTGCTGTGCGACGACAGCAGGCCGAACTGCACCCAGCGCTTGAAGACGGCGGGCGACGGCGTTCCCTCGAAGCCGCCGATGTCGTGGCTCCAGAAGCCGAAGCCGGACAGGCCCAGCGAGAGGCCGCCGCGCAGCGACTCGGCCATGGCGTCGAACGTGGACTCGCAGTCGCCGCCCCAGTGCACGGGGAACTGCTGCCCGCCCGTCGTCGCGGAGCGGGCGAACAGCACGGCGTCGCCCTCGCCGCGCGCCTCGGTCAGCACGTCGAAGACGGTCTGGTTGTACAGCTGCGTGTAGTAGTTGTGCATGCGCTCGGGGTCCGAGCCGTCGTGCCAGACGACGTCGGTGGGGACGCGTTCGCCGAAGTCGGTCTTGAAGCAGTCCACGCCCTGGGCGGTCAGTTCGCGCAGCTTCCCGGCGAACCAGGCGCACGCGTCCGGGTGGGTGAAGTCCACCAGCGCCATGCCCGCCTGCCACATGTCCCACTGCCACACGCCGCCGTCCGGCCTGCGCACGAGGTAGCCGGCCTCGCGCGCCTCCTCGAACAGGGCTGATTTCTGGGCGATGTACGGGTTGATCCACACGCAGATACGCAGCCCCTGCTCCTTTTTGAGGCGGCGCAGCATGCCCTCCGGGTCGGGGAAGACGTCGGGGTCCCACGTGAAGTCGCACCACTGGTAGGCGCGCATCCAGAAGCAGTCGAAGTGGAAGACGCTGAGGGGGATGTCGCGGTCGGCCATGCCGCGGACGAAGCGGGTGACCGTCGCCTCGTCGTAGTCGGTGGTGAACGAGGTGGACAGCCACAGGCCGAACGACCAGGCGGGCGGCAGCGCGGGGCGGCCGGTCAGCGCGGTGTAGCGGTCCAGGATCTCCTTGGGCGTCGGGCCGTGGATGACGAGGTACTCGACGGACTGGCCCTCGACGCTGAACTGCACCTGGCCGACCGTCTCGGAGCCGACCTCGAAGGAGACGGCGCCCGGGTGGTTGACGAAGACGCCGTAGCCCCGGTTGGTGAGGTAGAACGGCACGTTCTTGTACGCCTGTTCGCTGGCCGTGCCGCCGTCGGCCTGCCAGATGTCCACGGACTGGCCGTTCCTGGTGAACGGGGTGAAGCGCTCGCCGAGCCCGTAGACGAGTTCGCCGACGCCGAGGGACAGGCCGCCGACCGAGAAGTGCCGTCCGTCGTCGGTGGTGACCCAGCCGGTGCCGCGGCGGCGGGTGGAGACGAGGGGGCTGCCGCCGGCGGAGAAGTCGAGCGCCCAGGGCTCTGCCGTGTCGACGCGCAACGTGAGGCCGCCGCTGGTGAGTTCGAGCGCCGTGCCGTCGCGGCGGGTGGCGGGCCGGTGCGCCGGGTCGGCGGTGAGGGCGAACGACGGGCCGTGGTCCACGCCGCCCGCGTGGTGCGTGGAGCGCACCCCGATGACGCCCTCCGCCGGGGAGAAGCACTCGACGGTGATCAGGGGTTGGTTCAGCGTGCCGCCGCGGCGCGTCACGGGGGTGGGCGTGGCGTACAGGGTGAGGCGGTCCTCCTCGACCCGGGCGTCCGCCACCTGCCGCGCGAACGACGCCCGCACGCCGTCGCGCATGAGCCAGTAGCCATCGGTGAACTTCACGGTGTTCGTGTCTCCTCGGTGGCGCCGCCGCGGGGGCGGCGGCGCCGGTGGTGCGGGTGGGGTGGTGCGGGCGCGCCGGTCACTCCCCGCCGGTGCGGCCGCGGTGGTCGGCGATCAGGTCGCGGAACCACCGGTAGCTGTCCTTGGGGAGGCGCTCCTGCGTGTCGTAGTCCACGCGGACGATGCCGAAGCGCTTGTCGTAGCCGAAGGCCCACTCGAAGTTGTCCAGCAGCGACCAGACGTAGTAGCCGCGTACGTCCACGCCCTGTGCGAGGGCGTCGGCGAGGGCGTGGAGGTGGCCGTGGAGGTACGCGACGCGGTCGGCGTCGTGGACCTGGCCGTCGTCGGCGACCGTGTCGTCCTCGGCCGACCCGTTCTCCGTGATGACCAGCGGCGGCATCGCCGGGTAGCGGCGCGTGAGGTCGGTCAGGAGGTCGGTGAAGGTGGACGGGACGACGGGCCAGCCCATCGCCGTGTGCCGGACGTCGTCGCGCCACGTCTCGGTCGCGCGGATGTCGACGGCGGTGCGGGTGGCCGGGTCGGGGTCGGTGTGGGGGGCGTCGGCGATGGTGATGGGGCGGTAGTAGTTGACGCCCGCGAAGTCGAGGGGTGTGCCGATGACGTCGAGGTCGCCGTCGTGCCGCCAGGCGGGGTCGGCGGCGAGTTCGCCCCAGGTGTCGGCCTCGTTGTCCGGGTAGCGCCCGGCGAAGAGGGGGTCGAGGAAGACGCGGTTGTGCAGCGTCTCGGCGCGGTCGGTGGCGGCGCGGTCGGCGGGGCTGCCGGTCGCGGGCAGGAGGCGGTCGGGGTTGAGCGTGATGCCGATCTCGCCGTCCGTGGTCTCGCGCAGGACGCGGGTGGCGAGGCCGTGCCCGAGCAGCAGGTGGTGGGCGACGGCGAGGGCCGCCGCGCCCTCGCGGGTGCCGGGCGCGTGGCGGCCGATGGCGTGGCCGACGAACGCGGTGCAGAACGGCTCGTTCAGCGTGATCCAGCGCGGCACGCGGTCGCCGAGGCGCGCGGCGACGTGGCCCGCGTACTCGGCGAACCGCTCCGCCGTCTCCCGTACGCGCCAGCCGCCCCGGTCCTCCAGGGCCTGCGGGAGGTCCCAGTGGTAGAGGGTCGCGGCGGGGGTGATCCCGGCGGCGAGCAGTGCGTCCACGAGCCGGTCGTAGAAGTCCAGGCCGCGCGGCTCGGGGGCGCCCGCGCCGGTGGGCTGGACGCGTGGCCAGGCGACGGAGAAGCGGTAGCTGTCGACGCCGAGGCCGCTCAGCAGGGCCACGTCCTCGCGGTAGCGGTGGTAGTGGTCGCAGGCGACGTCGCCCGAACTGCCGCCGGCGACGCGGCCGGGCTCGGCGCAGTAGGTGTCCCAGATCGACGGGCCGCGCCCGTCCTCGCGGGCGGCGCCCTCGATCTGGTAGGCGGCCGTCGCGGCGCCGAAGAAGAAGCCCTCGGGGAATCGCGGGAACGAGGCGGTGGAGTCGCCAGGGGTCACGGTGCTGTTCATCCCTTGCTCGCGTGGACGGGTCACTTGACGGAGCCGCCGGCGATCCCGGCGGCGATGTACTTCTGCGCGACGACCAGCAGCACGGCGGCCGGGATCGCCGACAGCACGGCGGTCGCCATGACGGCCCCCCAGTCGCTGACGTGGGCGCCGATGAACTGGTAGATCCCGAGCGTCACCGGGCGGACGTCGTCGGTCGTGTTGAGGGTGAGGGCGAAGATGAAGTCGGCCCAGGCGAAGAGAAACGCGAACAGCCCGGACGTGATGAGGGCGTTGCGGCTCATCGGCAGGACGATCCGGACGAACGCGGTGAAGCGGTTCGCGCCGTCCACCATCGCCGCCTCCACGACCTCCGCCGGTATGGACACCATGAAGGCCCTCAGCAGCACGATCGCGAACGGCAGCCCCAGCGACGCGTCGGCGAGGATCAGCCCCAGGTAGGAGTTGACCAGGCCGAGATCCGCGTACGCACTGTACAGCGCGTTCGCGACGACGATGCCGGGCACCATCTGCGTGATCAGCGTGCCGAAGACGATGCCCCGGCTGCCGCGCAGGCCGAAGTGCGCGAGGCCGTACGCCGCCGGGGCCGCCAGCGCCAGGCAGACGGCGACCGCGCCGAGCGCGACCACCAGGCTGGTGACGAGCGACCCGCCCTGGCTGTCCAGCGCGGCCGAGAAGTTGTCGAAGGACGGCGAGGTCGGGAAGAGGTCGGTCGCGGCGATGCTGGTGTCCGGCTGGAGCGCGGTGGACACCATCCAGTACACCGGGAAGAGCATGACGGCCAGGACGAGCAGGGCGACGGCCGTGTTCACGCCGCCGCGCAGCCGGGCGCGGGTGGGGGTGCGGTTCATGTCGGCTCACTTCCCCCGGGCCGCGTCGGCTCGGTTGGCACGCAGGTAGAGCACCGCGAAGACGGCGCTGATGAGGATCAGGACGTTGCCGACGACCGCGCCCGCGCCGAAGTCGAGCCGCAGGAACGACAGCTGGTACGTCAGCGTGCCGAGCGTCTGCGTCGAGTCGGCGGGACCGCCGCCGGTCAGCGCCAGGACGAGGTCGAGGATCTTGATCGTGGACATGAAGCCGAGGACGAGCACGACCGTCACGACCGGCCGCAGCGTCGGCAGCGTGATGGAGCGGAACGTCCGCCACGGCCCGGCGCCGTCGAGCGACGCCGCCTCGTACAGCTCGCGCGGGATCTCCTGGAGGCCGCCGTAGAGGATCACCATGTTGAACGGGATGCCGATCCAGATGTTCACCAGGATCGCGGACAGCAGCGCGACGCTCGGGCTGCTCAGCCACGGCACGCCGTCCTGGGACAGGCCGACGGTCTGGAGGAAGCTGTTGAGGATGCCGTGGTCCTCGTCCATGATCCGCCGCCACACCACGGCGGACACGACCATCGGCACCAGCCAGGGCAGCAGCAGCACGGCGCGGATCACGCCGGACAGGCGGAAGCGGCGCGAGAAGAACACCGCCAGGGCCAGGCCGAGGACGAACTGCCCCGCGAGCGAGCCGACGGTGAACAGGATCGTCTGCCACAGCGCGTCGCCGAACAGCTCGTCCTCCAGGACGTGCCGCCAGTTGTCGAGCCCGTTGAACGGCGCCTCGCCGGTGAAGTACGTGCGCGGCGTGAACGACTGGAAGCTCATCAGCACGTTCCGCACCAGCGGGTAGCCGAAGAACGCCAGCAGGTAGACGACGGCCGGGGCGACGAACAGCCAGGACCACAGCCGGCGCCCGGCCGCGCCGCCGCGACGGGGGCGGGGCGCGGGGGCGGGCGGGGCCTCGGCCGGGGTGGGGACGGTGGTGGTCATGGGTGTGCTCACTCCCCCGCCTCGGCCTGCCGCTGGGCGCGCCGCAGCGCGTCCTCGGGCGAGGACCTGCCGGTCAGTACGGACTGGAAGGCGCCGGACATCGCGTCCTGGACGACGGGCCAGCGCGTGCCGACCTCGGCGGTGCGGGAGCGGGCCGTCAGCACCAGGTCGGCGAACGCCGCCAGCTCCGGGTTGGCCTCACGGTAGGCCTCGGAGGCGTCGGCGCGCGTCGGGACGTTGTTGACGCGTTCGCCCCAGGCGAGCTGGTTCTCCTGGGAGTTGAGGCAGTCGAGGACGCGGGCGGCGTTGTCCTCGCGCTCGGGGTGGCCGTCGTTCTCGGGGATGGTCATCACGGTCCCGCCGATGGGCGGCACCGGGTCCTGCCCGGCCTCGGGCACCGGTATGGAGGCGACGGCCCAGTCGACGTCGGTCTGGGCGCTGAGCACCGGCACCTGCCAGGGCCCGTTGATCATCATGGCGGCGCGCCCGGCGATGAACTGGTCGTTGATGTCCTGCTGGTTCCAGTTGACGACGGAGCGCGAGGCGGACCCGTCGTCCACCAGGTCCTTCCACAGCTGGAGCGCGGAGGCGCCCGCCGCGTCGTCGAGCCGCGTCTCGTCGCCGCCCGCCGACCAGAAGAAGGGGAGGAACTGGTAGACGCCGTCCGCGTTCGGCGAGGCGCTGAACGCCATGCCGTACGTGTCGCCCTGCGTGAGGGCGGCGGCGGTGGAGCGCAACTCGTCCCAGGTGGTGGGTGGTTCGAGCCCGGCGTCGGCGAGCATGTCCACGTTGTAGACCAGCGCGAGGGAGTTGACGGACCTGGCGACGCCGTACTGCGTGCCGTCGAACGAGCCGAGCTGGTTCGCCGCGTCCGAGAACTCGCCCGTGTCCACGCCGAGATCGGCGAGGGGCCGCAGCCCGTCCGTCCCGGCGAACTGCGGCAGCTCCGAGCCGTCCAGCTCCAGCACGTCGGGCAGCGAGTCGGACGACGCCATGCGCAGCGCCTTGGACGCCACCTGGTCGGCCGGGACGCTGATCTGCTCGACGCGCAGGCCGAGCGGCTCGGCGCAGCGGTCGAAGAAGTCCTGGTTGGCGTCGTGCTCGGCGGTGTCGGTGGCCGGGTTGAGGACCGTGACGGTGTCCGGGTCGGGTTCGGCCGCGCAGCCGGGCAGCCCGACCGCGGCCAGGGCCCCGGCCAGGGCAAGCGCGACGGGCGCGACGGTGCGCCCGGGTCTCGTTCGCATGGGGGTGGTTCTCCGTTTCGCGGCTCAGGAGGAGCGGGTCGGGGGTGTGACGGGGTGGCCCTCCGCCATCTGCGGGGTGAGCAGCTCCCCGGCGGAGCGCGGCGCGTCGCGGGCGTCGCGCCCGGCGATGGCCTGGACGACGAGCTGGGCGACGGCGGCCGACATCCGGGCCACGGGCAGGTCGATGCGGGGCAGGGAACGGCTCTCCGCCTCGTCCGGCAGGCTGCCGACCGGCACCACGGCCAGGTCCTCCGGCACGCGCAGGCCGAGCGCGGCGATCTCGTCCAGCAGCGTCGGCAGGAGGATGAGGTGCTGGACGACCAGGGCGGTGGGCGCCGAGCCGGTCGTCAGGGCCTGCCGGAGCCGTTTGCGCAGCTCGTCGGGGTCGCCGCTGGACGGCGCGACGCGGATGTCCGCGCCGGTGGCGCGCGCGGCGCGGCGCGCGCCGGCCAGGCCGTGCAGGGCATAGCCGCGCCGGGCGTCGATCTCGTGGTCCGCCGACGACCAGAAGAGGACGCGGTGGTGGCCCGCCGCGACGGCCTCGCCGATCGCGAGGGCGACGGCGGCGTCCCAGTCCAGGTCCACCCAGGGCGGGCCGGTGTCGTCGTCGCTGTCCGCGTGGCCGAGGAGCGCGGCGGGGAAGCCGAGGTCGCGCAGAGCGGCGACGCGGGGGTCCCGTTCGCGCACCGCCATGAGGATCGCGCCTTCCGCCAGGCCGCTGGCGGCGATGCGGCGCAGCGGGGCGACGCCCTCGGGGTCGGTCATCAGCAGCACGTCGTAGCCGTGGCCGCGGGCGGCGTCCGCGATGTCGATGGCGAAGCGGCCGTCCATCGCGCGGTACTTCCCGGGCTCGCGGGGGACGGCGAGGACCAGGACCTCGCTGCGGGCGCTGCGGAGCGTACGGGCGCTGGCGCGGGGGTGGTAGCCCAGCTCGGCGATGGCCTCCTGGACGGCGCGGCGGGTCTCGTCGGAGATCTTCCGCGAGCCGCTGAGCACGTACGACACGGTGCTGGGCGCGACACCCGCGCGCTCCGCGACGTCCTTGATCGTGGCCATGCCCGCTCCTTCGCGGTCGGTCCTGTGCTGCTGTCGAATCGATTCGTCGAATCGATTCGATCGATGGACGGCATCGTAGGCACCCCGGGCCCCGCTGGCAATACCCCTAGGGTGGCGGGGGTCGGCGGCCGAGGACGGGAGCGTGGCGTGCGTACGGTGATCGTGGGCGGAGGGGTCGCGGGGGCGGCGCTGGCGTGGCGGCTGGCAGGGGCGGGCGCGGCGGTGACCGTCGTGGAGGAGTCGCGGCGGGGCGCGGCGACGCTCGCGGGTGCGGGGATCGTGAAGGCGTCGGCGGCGATACGCCCGGCGCCGTACGCGGACCTGTTCGGCCGGGCGGTGGCGCACCACGGGCGGCTGATGGCGGAGCTGGCCGACGAGGGTGCCGACGACCTGGGCCACCGCGAGGTGGGCGGCCTGTGGGTCAGCCGCGATCCGGCGGAACTCGACAGCGTCGAGGCCCTGCTGCGGGAGCGCCCGGAGGACGAGACGGGCACGGTGAGCCGGGTGGAGGGCGGCGAGCTGCGGGAGCTGTTCCCCGTGCTGGCGCCGGACCTGGCGGGGCTGCACACGTCGCGCGGCGCGCGGGTGGACGGGCGGCTGCTGCGCGTCGCCCTGCTGACGGCCGCCGGGCGGCGCGGCGCGTCGGTCGTCACGGGCCGGGCGGAGCTGCGGCTGCGCGGCGGGCGGGCCGAGGCGCTGGTGGACGGGCTGGCGCTGCCGGCGGACGAGGTGGTCGTCGCGGCGGGCGCGTGGAGCGGGGAGCTGCTGCGCCCGTGCGGCATCGACCTCGGCATCCGCCCGCAGCGGGGGCAGATCAGCCACCTGGGACTGCCGGACACGGACACGTCGGCGTGGCCCGCCGTGTCGGCGGTGCGGGGGCACTACCTGCTGGCGTTCGACGACTCGCGGGTGGTGGCGGGCGCGACGCGGGAGGAGGGCACCGGCTTCGACGAGCGGGTGACGGCGGCCGGGCAGGCGGAAGTGCTGCGGGAGGCGCTGGAGACCGCGCCGGGTCTGGCGGACGCGACACTGATTGAGACACGCGTCGGCTTCCGCCCCGTCTCACGCGACGGCCTCCCCCTGGCGGGCCGCCTCCCCGGCACATCCAACCTGAGCACCCTGACCGGCTACGGCCCTTCGGGCCTGGCACTGTCCCCCTGGCTCGCCGACCGCTGGGCAACGGCACTGCTGACGGGCGGGACACCGCCCGACCTGGAATGCGTCTCCCCGCACCGCCCGGACGCCGTAGGGGAGTTGACGGATTGACGAGCCACGAGACCAGGACAGTTCACAGAACGCGCGCCCTAGCACCAAGAAACACGCCCGGGGCGGGGGCAGTCAGCCAAGCGGCTGGGTGACGGCGGCTGTCGGCGTCTCTCCGTTCTGAGCCTGCTGAGCCCGCTCGGCCATCATCCGCGTCAATGCCTCCAGAGTCGCAGGATCGAACCGCCTACTGTCGCTCCCCCAGCCATCCACCACAACTATGACGGTGCCCACTCTGACTGCGGTCTCCAC
Source organism: Streptomyces sp. NPDC049879 (assembly GCF_044461265.1). Lineage (NCBI taxonomy): Bacteria > Bacillati > Actinomycetota > Actinomycetes > Kitasatosporales > Streptomycetaceae > Streptomyces > Streptomyces sp. NPDC049879. Next base: position 87,014 of record NZ_JBITKT010000004.1, read on the forward strand.
GCTTGCGTCCTGCAACTGCATCGCGAAGCTCTCCTCGCCGATCGCAGGTAATGTCAACCGGCTATGGTCACCTGCTTCTATGTCGGCCTCTTGCCTCTCCGTGGCCTCCGCGAAATAGCGGTGCGCAGCCTCCGTGCTGGACCACGCGACCACAACGAATCTTGCGCGATGCCCAACTCCCGGGATGTCATAGGACGTCTCGCCCACAGCCAGGACCTCGTCGCAGTAATCGCCGTCGCAAGGAGGAATGGTGGCCTCCTGCTCCTGACTCCAGCCTGTCGGCAGGCTCTGGCTGTCCGGGAGCACCGAGCGGACCTGTTCCTCGGTGAGTACAGCGGTGAGGTCCATGCGCCCCGCTCGTTGAGCTGAGTCACTCCTGTCCTGGACTTCAGCACCGCCGCGAATCACCTGAAACGCCAGTACGGCGACCGCGACAGCCAGAATCGCGGCTACGGCATAACCCCCGGGTGACTGCGAGATGGCCAGCGGGCCGAGGGAGATCGTTGAGTTGCGCGGTCTGCTCCGGCCGTTGGCGACCGCACCGTTCCGCCCCTGCGGTGCTGGCACGGCAGGTGGTGGACCGGCCAGCGCCACCGCCAGCCTGCCTGCGAAGTCCGGATCGGCCGCGAGTGTGTCCCCCAACACCGCCCGCAGCCCGTCCGTGGCTCCGGGATCGGCGTCCACCCCGGCCAGAGCGGCCCGGCCCTGCTCGGTGGTGCCGAGCCGCGCGCGCACCAGATCCGAGACGGCTGTTCCGGCGCCGGCCCCGATGGATTCGGCCGCCCCGCGGCCGGCCCCCGACAGGATGTCCACCACCGCCGATGTCAACCCGGCGTATTCCATGACCACTCCTCCCCCGGCAGAGAGCAATCAGCCCGCAGCCGCAGCACACACGTCGCCTCGTCAGCCCGAGCACGCCTTGACGATGAAATAGATGATCAAGGCGACGGCGAGATAGCTGAAACAGCCCGGTTCGTCGCCGTCGACCGCCCTGCGGATTCGCTCACGCTCATCCCTCCGCCCCCTTTCATACGCGTCCCAGTCAGTCACGGAAGTCCCCCAGATCCCCATGAAGCGAAGGGGACGCAGCATTCGCACTGGGCCCCTCACACACCGGCGAAACGGTCACGCACGAACGCGCCGCGCGCCTCCGGACGATTCTCCGGTCACGGTCAGTAAGTCGACCGGTACCGGTCCTCGGACGACCGCACGGCCATGGCGAGGGCCACCACCCAGCCGACAAGCGTCCAGCCGAGGAACAGGTCGACCACCAGCACCGAGCCCGCGTTGCGCACACGCCGGACGAACGCGATGAACGTCGGGAGGAAGTAGAGCGCGACGCCGACCAGCAGCATTGTCGACGAGACGGTCATGCGGCCTCCTGAGGACCTCGGGCGTTGACAGCGGCGGCAGGAAAGGGCGAGAAGGGCTTTACGCGGTGCCAGGCCCGTATTCCCAGTCAATCCGCATCATGGCACCGCGCCGCGGGCAGTGAATTAGCTCTGCGTGCAGAGTTATTTGTCGCTCAGCGCACCCGGCGCGCCGCGCAGCGCCGCCTGCCGGAATTCCCCGGGCGGCATGCCGTAGGCGGCGCGGAAGGCGCGGCTGAAGTCGGCGGGATTGCGGAATCCCCAGCCGAGGGCGATGTCCCCGGCCGTCCTGTGCCGCAGGCGTGGATCGGCGAGGTCGGCGCGGCAGTGTTCCAGCCGGCGGCGGCGGATGGCCGCGCCGACCGTCTCCGGCCGTTCGCGGAACAGCTCGTGCAGCGTCCGCACGGAGATGTGGTGGTGCGCGGCGATGTCGGGCGGTCGCAGGTCGGCGTCGTGCAGGTTGCGCTCGATGAAGGCGTCGATCCTGGCGAGCAGCGCCTGTCTGCGGCTCTCCGGCGGGACGGCGTCCGCGAGGTCCAGCCGCCCGGCGATGAGCGTCACCGCCAGGTCGGCCGCGACCGAGGCAAGCCCGGCGAGTTCGGCCGGGCCGCACTCCGGGGCGCGTCTCAACAGCCCGGTCAGATACGGGGCCAGCAGCGCGCCCGCCCCGGTCCTGGCGGGCAGGGGCTCGGCCAGCAGCCGGTCCACCGCGTCGAGGGGCAGCGGGAGCAGCGCTCTGGGCAGCCGGATCATCTCCACCCGGACCGGGCGGCCGTCGGCGCTGAAGTCGGCCTCCAGCGGCCGGGAGGTGGAGTACAGCCCCAGGTCGCCGACGCGGAGCAGGGAGGTGGTGCGGTTCTGCTCCAGCCCGATCCGTCCCTCGCGGGCCGCGAACAGGTAGTAGTCCTCGGGGTCGTGGCGCCGGATGTGCGCGGACGTCCGTGACCCCGACAACGACGAGAGGCGCAGGGACGAGACCGTCGTGGCCGGGGTGCCGATGCTGTCCACTCCCCCGTAGAAGTCTGCGGGGCGGGGGCAGTCGATCGACACCGCCATGATCTGCTCCCCTATGATCCGCCCCCACCAGTCGAACCGGTGGCCGACGGGCAGCCCGTCGGTCGACACGGACACGAACCCGCTCGGGGCAGCCGCCTGTTGTGGAGGCACGGCACTCGCTCGATCAGCCACGAGGGCATGGTCCCGCGTACGGGCCCCCGGAACACAGCCGCGCACAGGCCAAGTCCGGGGCTTCCCGGTGTCCAGCTGTCATCGGGCGGCGGCCCAGTCGCGCAGACGGCCCGACGCGGCGGGACCTGGCCCGCCCGGGGCGGCCTTGACCTCAACGAGACTTGAACTCCTAGCCTGCCGGGGTATCGACCGACCGACGTCCCGGAGAGACCCGATGATCCTCGTGACAGGCGCCACCGGCAACATAGGCCGCCCCCTGCTGGCGAAGCTGCGCGCGTCCGGCACCGCCGGGCCCGTCAGGGCACTCACCCGCGACGCCTCGCGCGCCGCGTTCCCGCCCGGCACCGAGGCCGTGGAGGGCGACCTCACCGACCCGGCCTCCCTGGAGCGCGCACTCGACGGCGTCCGCTCCCTCTTCCTCCTCGGCGGCACCGGCACGGAGACCGGCCTGCTCGACACCGCCCGCCGCGCCGGGGCCGAGCACGCGGTCCTCGTCTCCTCCATCACCGTCCTGACCCACCCCCACCTCAACCCCGCCCTCCGCAACCTCGCCACCGAGCGGCACCTGCAGGACAGCGGTTTCGACTGGACGATCCTGCGACCCACGCAGTTCGCCTCCAACACCCTCTGGTGGGCCGACGCCATCCGTGCCCGCCGCGCCGTCCGCGTCCCGTACGCCGACACCGGCCTGCCCACCATCCACCCCGCCGACATCGCCTCGGTGGCCCACGCGGCACTCACCGCCTCCGGCCATCGGGGGAGCACGTACGCCCTGACCGGGCCGGAGCGGATCAGCCCGCGGCAGCAGGTGGAGGCCATCGCCGCTGCGCTGGGGCGGCCGGTGGGCGTCACTCCGGTGACGAGGGAGGAGGCCCACCGGGACATGTCCGCGTTCCTGGGCGATGAGGTGGCCGCCGCCGTGCTCGACCTGACGGGCGGGGACGTCAACGCGGAGCTGCGTGCGGTGCGCGACACGGTGGAACGGGTCACCGGCGCGCCCGCCACCCCGTTCGCCCGCTGGGCCGAGGAGAACGCCGCCGCCTTCCGCTGAGCACTCCCATGCCACGCGCCGCCACCCCATCCGGCGGCGCGCGGCGCCGCACGTGCGCCATCACCACGCCAAATCCCGCCCGTCGCCCTGCTCGGCACCGCCGGACGCGAGGCACCGCCGACCGCACGCTGCCTCTTCATGGGGGGCCTTTGGGCTGTGCGACGCGGGAGTGGCTGCGGCAGCGGCGACGGCATACAGCCTGAGCCAGAAAGTCGCGATCTCGCATCCCCTGCCCTATATCATCCGCGCTATGGACAGTGAGCGGTACTCGATCGAGATCGAGCCGGAGGTGCGGCTGTGGCTGGAGAATATTCCAGCCCACCACTACAAGCAGGCCGAACGCATCGCCGACCTCCTCGCCGAGCACGCCACCACGCTCGACGAACCGCACTCCCGCCACCTCGGCGGCAAGCTCCGCGAGCTGCGCTTCCGCCTCGGCGATACTCACCAGCGCATCACCTACTGGCTCGCGCCCGACCGACGCGTCGTGCTGCTCACCGTGTTCCGCAAGACGAAGATGCGCGAGCAGGCCGAAGTGGAACGCGCGCACGCCGCTCAAAGGCTGTGCGAAGCCGACCACCAGGCAGCCTCTGAACACGACCTCTACAGCCGCGACCTCAAGGAGAACCGGTGAATCACAGCGAATGGAGGACCCGACGCCACCGTCGGCTGGTCGGCGAGCACCTTGACGCCGACATCGAGTACGACCGCGTCTACGAAGAAGCCGGCCTGGCCATGACGCTGGGCAAGGCCGTCTACGACCGGCGCAAGCAACTCGGTCTGAGCGAAGCCGACCTGGCCGAACGCCTGCACACCAGCACCGACGAGATCGAGGGAATCGAAACCGCCACCGAACTGCCGCCCATTGCCGTCATCATGCGCCTGGCCCAAGCCCTGGACCTCACCATCGACATGCACGTCGCCCCTGGGGACGATCCCACCGTCACCATCGTCACCCCGGCTGCCTGAACCCAGGAGGAGCCATGCATGACGCCTCCACAGCGCTCGCCCGCGAGCTGGGCAGACTCGTCCATGACCGGCGCACCGAGCTCGGGCTGTCCCAGGCAGAGCTCGCTGAGCGGTGCGAGATGAAACAGCCGCAGATCTCCCGCTTCGAAACCGGCGGAACGGTGCCCACTCTTCCGATGCTGCGCCGCCTGGCGCGTGCTCTCAAAGCCGACTTGAGCGTCAGTTTCACTCCGTACGACAAGACCGCTTGACTGCTCAAGTGCCGCTGGGCGCCTGGGTGGTGGTCAGCGTAGTTCGCCGAGTGTCGTGAGTTGTGCTGTCAGGTGGGGTGGGGTCGGGGTGCGGCGGTGGAGTGCTGTGGGGAGGCGGCGTAGGAGGCCGGCCAGTGCTCGGGCTGCTGCGCGGTTGTGTGTTGCCTGGGCTGCCAGGAGTGCTGTGCGGCGGGCTGCGGTGGTGAGGGGCAGGCGCATCCAGTGGATCAGCAGGTCGTTGCGGCGGTGCAGTGCCCAGCGGCGGGGGGCGATGGCCCGGTGGGGGGAAGGCGCGTGGCGGGCGGTGATGTCCGGCGTGTAGGCGATGCCCCAGCCGTGTGCGGCGAGGTCGAGGGCCAGGAGGGTCTCCTCGCCACCGAAGAAGAGCAGGTCGTCGAAGCCCCCGGCGGCGGTGAACGCGTCGCGGCGGACGATCGCCGCGCAGGCCGGGAAGCCGAGGACGGCGGGGCCAGGCAGGTCGTCCGGGGTGCCGAGCGGCGCGGTGGCCATCTTCTCCGAGACGTGGTCGGCGGTCGTGCCCTCGCCGAGGAGGATGCGGCCGACCAGCAGGCCCAGTGCCGGGTAGCGGGAGAAGACTTCCGCGGCACGGGTGAGGGCGTGGGGTTCCCACCAGGAGTCGTCGTCGCTGAACGCGATGTACGGCGTGTCCGTCAGGCGCGCCCCGGCGTTGCGGGCGCAGGCTCCGTGGTTGCGGGCGAGTGCGACCAGTCGAACGGCGGGGAAGCGCGCGGCGACGGCGGCCGCGGTGCCGTCGTGTGAGCCGTTGTCCACGACCACGACGGGCGGGCGGTCGGGAAGCGCGGTGAGCCGCTCCAGCGTGCGGAGCAGCTCGTCCCGGCGGTCGCGCGTCGCGATCACCACGCTGACTTCTGCCATGCGCGCTTCCCTTCCGTGCCCGCCCACCGGAGGCTCAGAGCCGGCTGCCGCCGGTCGCGTTCATCACCTCTGCCGTGATGTAGCTCGCCTCGCGCGACGCCAGGAACACGTACGCGGGCGCCATCTCGGCCGGCTGCGCGGCACGCCCGAGGGGCGTCTGCGCGCCGAACTCGCTGGTGTCCGGCATCGTCGCGGGGATCAGGGGCGTCCAGACCGGCCCCGGCGCGACCGCGTTCACGCGGACGCCGTCGCCCGCGAGGTGCGCGGCGAGGCCCTTCGTGAAGGTGACGAGGGCGCCCTTCGTCATCGCGTAGTCCAGCAGGTGCGGGCTCGGCTGGAACGCCTGCACCGACGTGGTGTTGATGATCGAGGCGCCCTTGCGCAGGTGCGGGACGAGCGCCTTCGTCAGCCAGAACATGCCGTACAGGTTCGTCCGCATCACGCGGTCGAACTGGTCCGTCGTGATGCCGGAGATGCTGTCCGGCTGGGCCATCTGGTAGGCCGCGTTGTTCACGAGGATGTCGAGCCCGCCGAACTCCTCCACCGCCTGCTCGGCGAGGTGCGCGCACTGCTGCTCGTCCCGCAGGTCGGCGGCGACGGAGACCGCGCGGCGGCCGCTGTCGGTCACGAGGCGGCAGGTCTCCGCCGCCTCCTTCTCCTCCTCGGGGAGGTGGCTGATCAGGACGTCCGCGCCCTCCCGGGCGAAGGCCAGCGCCACGGCCCGGCCGATGCCGGAGTCCCCGCCGGTGACGAGGGCGTGCAGGTCGCGGAGCCTGCCGCTGCCCTCGTACGAGTCCTCCCCGTGGTCGGGGCGCGGCGACATCTCCTCGGTGTCGCCCGGCGGTCGCTGTTCCTGCCGCGGGTAGTCGGGGCGGGGGTGGGCGCGGGTGGGGTCCTGTCGCCGGTCGTCCTGCGTGCCCATGCCGGGCGCCTCCGTTCGGTGGTTCTGTACGCGGTCGTTCTGCACGCGGTGGTTCACCTGTCGTGCCGTGGCTGGGGGTCGCCCCCGGCCAGGAATTCCTGGAGCTTCGCCTTGATGCCGCGCGTGATGACGTGGCCGCGTTCCGGGTCGCCCTTGAGCAGCGCCTTCGCCGTGGCCTCCATCTGGTCCCAGGTCGCCGACGGCGGGATGGGCGGCACCGATCCGTCGGTGAGGAACTCCACGACGGCCGGGCCGTCCGCCGCCAGCGCCTCGCGCCACGCCCCCTCCACGTCCTCCGGCTTCTCGACGCGCACGGCGTGCAGGCCGAGCGTGCGCGCGAACGCGGCCGTGGACACGTCGGGCAGCACCTGCGACGGCTGGAACTGCGGCGCGCCGGACATCGAGCGCATCTCCCACGTGACCTGGTTGAGGTCCCGGTTGTTCCAGACGCCGACGACGAGCCGCGGGTCGAACCAGCGGTCGCGGTACTTGGCGGCGGTGATCAGCTCGTTCATGCCGTTCATCTGCATCGCGCCGTCGCCGACGAGGGCCACCACGGGCCGGTCGGGGTGCGCGAACTTGGCGCCGATCGCGTACGGGACGGCGCAGCCCATCGTGGCGAGCGTGCCGGAGACCGAGCCGCGCATCGTGCCGCGCATGGTGATGTGCCGGGCGTACCAGTTGGTGACCGAGGCCGAGTCGACGGTGAGGAGCGTGTCGTCGGGCAGCAGCGGGTCGAGGGTGTGGGCGACGAGCTGCGGGTTGATGGGGTCGGCGTCGACCAACTCGGCCTGCCGGGCGAGGACTTCCCACCAGCGCAGAACGGACTTCTCGATCTGCTCATGCCGCTCGGCCGCGTGCTCCTTGGCCTCGATCAGCGGCAGCAGCGCCCGCAGCGTGGCCGCCGCGTCGCCGACGAGGTTGACGTCGAACGGGTAGCGCATCCCGATCATGTTCGGGTCCACGTCGATCTGGACGCCGCGCGCCTGCCCGTACTCAGGCAGGAACTGGCTGTACGGGAAGCTCGATCCGATGGCCACCAGCGTGTCGCAGTCGTCCATCAGGTCCTGCGACGGGCGGGTGCCGAGCAGCCCGATGCTGCCCGTCACATACGGCAGCGTGTCGGGCACGACATCCTTGCCGAGCAGCGCCTTGGCGACGCCCGCGCCGGTCAGGCGGGCGAACTCCTCGATCTCCGCGCGCGCCCCGGCGGCGCCCTGGCCGACGAGGAGGGCGACCTTGTTGCCCGCGTTGATCACTTCGGCGGCGCGGCGCAGCGCGTCGGCGTCGGGGACGGTGGACCAGCCCTGGAGGTCGAGGCTTGAGGGGACCATCTTGAACGCGTGGCCGGGCGGCGTGTAGTCGAGCGCCTGGACGTCGGCCGGGACGATGACCACGGCGGGCGCGCGGCGGGAGAGGGCGGTGCGCATCGCGCGGTCGAGGACGTTCGGCAGCTGCTCGGGGACGTTGACCGTCTCCAGGTAGCAGGCGACGTCCTTGAACAGCGAGTGCAGGTCCACCTCCTGCTGGTACGAGCCGCCCATCGCGCTGCGGTCGGTCTGGCCGACGAGGGCGACGACCGGCACGTGGTCGAGCTTCGCGTCGTACAGCCCGTTCAGGAGGTGGATGCCGCCGGGCCCCGAGGTCGCCGTGCAGACGCCCACGCGGCCGGAGAACTTGGCGTACCCGACGGCCTGGAACGCCGCCATCTCCTCGTGCCGCGCCTGGATGAACGCGGGCTGGTCGTCCGCGCGGCCCCAGGCGGCGAGGAGGCCGTTGATCCCGTCGCCGGGGTATCCGAAGACCACGTCCACGCCCCATTCGCGCAGGCGGGAGAGGATGTGGTCGGCGACTTTCTGGCTCATGACCGGGGTCACCTTCTTCTGCTTCTTCTGCCTCTTCGGCGAGGCCTTGTCGGATGAGGTGCCACCGGCGGGCGGTCAGGCGCGGCGGCCGACGCCGGTGGCCAGTTCGTTGAAACGCCCGCCCGGCAGCCGGGGGACGAGGGGCGGCGTCAGCGCGCCGGTGCCCGACCTGAGGGCGTCGACCAGTTCGCGCAGCGTGTCCTCGGCGCTCACCCGGGGCTGCCAGCCGAGGACTTCGGCGGCGCGCGTGCGGTCCATCACCGGCAGCCGGACGAACGCGTCGAACAGCTGCGGCGAGGCGGGCGTCAGCCGGGCGCGCCAGGCCGCCGCCAGCGCGGCGCGCACCAGCGGGCGCGGCAGCCGTACGGGCCGCGCATCGAACAGCCGCCCGAGCAGCGCCGCGTCCACGACCGGCTCGGCCGCGAGGTTGAACGCGCCGCGCACCGGCTCGGTGATCCCCAGCCGGAACGCCTCGGCCACGTCGCTCGTGTGCACGACCTGGAAGCGCAGGCCGCGGATGTCCGGCATCACCGGGCTCAGCTCCGGGCGCACCATCGGCCCGAAGAGCAGCGGTCCGACGAACAGGCGGCGCTGCGCCGCCGCGGCGTGCCGGGAGAGGACGAACCCGGGCCGCATCCGGACGACCCGGACGGTCGGCTGCCGGTACTCGAAGGCGTCGAGCAGCCGCTCGACGTACGCCTTCTCCCTGCTGTACGCGGCCTGCGGCCAGCCGTGGGTGGGCCAGCTCTCGTCCACGGCGCGGTCCTTGGGGCCCGGCGCGTAGGCCGCGACGGACGAGGACTGGATCAGGGCCGGGACGCGGGCGGCGGCGACGGCGTCGAGCAGCCGTGTAGTGCCGAGGACGTTGGCCTGCCAGGTGGTCACCGGGTCGCGGGCGGGCTGGATGAGCCAGGCGAGGTGGACCACGGCGTCGGCGCCCTCGAAGTGGGCGCGCAGTTCGTCGCCGACCGTGTCGGCGTCGCGCAGGTCCACGGGCGCCCAGGTGGTCTTGGCGACCTGCCAGTCCGGGACGCGCCGGGCGAGGCCGAGGACGGAGGTGACGGCCGGTTCCCCGGCGAGGGCGCGGACCAGCGCGCTGCCGATGTTGCCGGTCGCTCCCACGATCACCACACGCATGGGACTTCCCTTCGCCGGGTGTGTCGTCGGGCCGCTGGGGCCGTGAAGGCTCCAGGTACCCGGGGCCGTCGGCACGACACCCCGTTTGCCCGTTTTTCCGGTGGGTACTTGGGACGGGTCGCCAACGGGCGAATCACCATCAATCCGTACAAGCACTACGGATTGCCACAGGACGTCACAGGAGCGGACGGAACGAGCGAAGGACGCACGGGAGAACGCGGGGACCACGCGGAGAAAGGGCACGCCCATGCACCACCAGCACGCTGTCGTCACCGGCGGAGCAGGCTTCGTCGGGTCCCACCTGTGCACCGCGCTCCTCGCCCAGGGGACGGCCGTGACCTGCGTGGACGACCTGAGCACGGCCGATCCGCGCACCGTCGGGCACCTGCGCGGCCACCCGGGCTTCACGATGGTGGAGGCCGACGTGCGGGAGCCGTTCGACGTGGCGCCGCAGGCCGACCTGGTGCTGCACTTCGCCTCGCCCGCCTCCCCCGCCGACTACCTGCGGCTGCCGCTGCACACGCTGGAGACCGGCAGCCTCGGGACGCGCAACGCGCTGCTGCTCGCCCGGCGGCACGGCGCCCGTTTCGTCCTGGCCTCGACGTCCGAGGTGTACGGCGACCCGCGGGAGCACCCGCAGCGCGAGAGCTACTGGGGGCACGTGAACCCGGTCGGGCCGCGCAGCGTGTACGACGAGGCGAAGCGTTTCGGCGAGGCGCTGACCATGGCCGAGGCGCAGGTGCACGGCACGGACGCGGGCATCGTGCGGCTGTTCAACACGTACGGCGCGCGGATGCGCGGGTACGACGGCCGCGCCGTCCCCACGTTCATCCGGCAGGCGCTCGCGGGCGAGCCGCTGACCGTGGCCGGGGACGGCACGCAGACCCGTTCGCTGACCTACGTGGACGACACGGTGCGCGGCGTGCTGGCGATGGCCGCGTCCGACCTGCGCGGGCCGGTCAACATCGGCAACCCGCACGAGATCTCCATGCTCGACCTGGCCACCACCGTGATCCGCCTCGCCGGGTCGCGCTCCACGGTCCGGCACATCGAGCGGCCGACGGACGACCCGACCGTCCGCTGCCCCGACATCACCCTCGCCCGCGACCGGCTCGGCTGGGAGCCGCGCGTGCGGGCCGCCGAGGGACTGGCGCGCACCATCGCCTGGTACCGCGAGCAGGGCCGCGCGCGGGGCCGGGAGGAGCACGAGCCCGACCGCGCGGCGCGCAAGGCCGCCTGAGATCCCCCGACCACCCCCGCGCGCCCTACGGAGGACCCCATGCGCGTACTCGGTATCAACGCACTCTTCCACGATCCGGCCGCCGCCCTGGTGATCGACGGGCGGACCGTGGCGGCGGCCGAGGAGGAACGGTTCTCCCGCCGCAAGCACGGCAAGCGCCCGGTGCCGTTCGCCGCCTGGGAGCTGCCCGAGAAGGCGGCGGCCTGGTGCCTCGGCCAGGCCGGGCTGCGGCCCGAGGACCTGGACGCGGTCACCTACTCGTTCGACCCGGGACTGGCGCGCCCCGCCGAGGAGATGGGCCTGTTCGACCCGTGGGACGGGCTGCGCCTGACGTACGCGCGCGAGGCGCCGTCGTTCCTCGCCGACGCGCTCCCCGGGCTCTCCCCCGACCTGGTGCGCTTCGTCCCGCACCACATGGCGCACGCCGGGTCCGCCGTCTTCGCCGCGCCGGACGCGGAGAACGCGTCGGTCCTCGTCCTCGACGGGCGCGGCGAGTCGGCGTCGCACCTGGCCGCCCGGCGCGTCGGCGACCGCCTGGAACCGCTGCACAGCCAGGCACTCCCCCACTCCCTCGGCCTGGTCTACGAGGAGCTGACGGAACACCTCGGCTTCCTCCGGTCGAGCGACGAGTACAAGGTCATGGCGATGGCCTCCTACGGCTCGCCGCGCATGCTCGACGAGCTGCGGAAGTACGTGCACTCCACCGGCGACGGCGGCTTCCGCGCCGTGGGCGTGCCGTGGTCGGAGCTGTGCCCGCCGCTGCGGCCCGGGCAGGCGTGGACGCGGGAGCACGCGGACCTGGCGGCGAGCGCGCAGGCCGTGCTGGAGGAGACGCTGCTCGACATGGTGCGCTGGCTGCACGGCCGCACCGGCGACTCCGTCCTGACGATGGCGGGCGGCGTGGCGCTGAACTGCGTGGCGAACGCGCGGATCGTCCGCGAGGGCCCGTTCTCGCGCGTCTGGGTGCAACCCGCTTCGGGCGACGCCGGGACGGCCCTGGGCGGCGCGCTGCTGCACGCCGCCGCGTACGACCCGGCGCCCGTCGAGCCGATGGCCGGGGCGGACCTGGGGCGCGGCTGGTCGGACGCGGAGATCGAGGCGTGGCTGAAGACGGCGGCGGTCCCGTTCGAACGGCCGCCGGACGTGGCGGCGGCGGTGGCGGAGGCGCTGGCGGCGAACGCGGTGGTGGCCTGGTTCCAGGGGCGCGCCGAGTTCGGGCCGCGGGCGCTGGGCCACCGGTCGCTGATGGCGCACCCGGGCCGTTCGGGGAACCTGGAGCGGCTCAACGACATCAAGGGCCGCGAGCAGTTCCGCCCGGTGGCGCCGATGGTGCGGGCGGAACGGGCGGCCGAGCTGTTCGAGGGCGGGCCGCTGCCGTCGCCGTACATGCTGTTCGTCCACGGCGTGCGGCCCGAGTGGCGCGAGCGCATCCCGGCCGTCGTGCACGTGGACGGGACGGCGCGCATCCAGACCGTGGACCCGGAGCAGGAGCCGCTGGTGGCGCGGATGCTGTCCCGCTTCGAGGAGCTGACGGGCCTGCCGGTCGTCGTCAACACGAGCCTGAACACGGCGGGCCGGCCCATGGTGGACGACCCGCGCGACGCGCTGGAGTGCTTCGGCTCGTCGCCGGTGGACCTGCTGGCGATCGGCCCCTTCACGGTGCGGCGCGCGGGGCTGTTCGCGGGCGGCGGCGACGGCAGCGGGACGAGGGGTTGAGAACGTGAGCACACCGCGGTCCGCCGAGTTCGCCATCGTCATCCCGACCCTGGGCCGGCCGAGCCTGAACCTGGTGCTGGCCGCCCTCGCCGCCGAGCGCGGGCCGCGCCCGGCGCGGATCGTCCTGGTGGACGACCGGCCGCCGCACGACCCGACGCCGCTTCCGGTGACCGTGCCGGACGAGGTGCGGTCGCTGGTCGAGACCGTCCCGGGGCGCGGGGCCGGGCCCGCCGCCGCGCGCAACGCCGGGTGGCGCGTCACGCGCGAGCCGTGGGTGGTCTTCCTGGACGACGACGTGGTGCCGGGACCCGGCTGGGCGGCGGCGCTCACCCGCGACCTGACCCGCGCCGACCCCGACACGGCAGGGGTGCAGGCGCGCATCACCGTGCCGCTGCCGACCGACCGGCGGCCCACCGACTGGGAGCGCACCACGGCGGGGCTCGCGACGGCGCAGTGGATCACCGCCGACATGGCCTACCGCCGCGCCGCCCTGGCGGACGTGGGCGGCTTCGACGAACGCTTCCCCCGCGCGTTCCGGGAGGACGCGGACCTGGCGCTGCGCGTGCTGGACGCGGGCTGGGCGCTCGCCATCGGCGAACGGCGCACGACCCACCCCGTACGCCCCGCCGGGACGTGGGTGTCCGTCAGGACGCAGGCGGGCAACGCCGACGACGTCCTGATGAACCGCCTCCACGGCCCCGTCTGGTGGGCACGGGCGGGCGCGCCGCGCGGGCGGCTGCCGCGCCACCTCCTCGTCACGGCCGCCGGGCTGCTGGCGCTGCTGTCCGCGGCCGGACGGCAGCCCCGCCTGGCGGCGGGGTGGGGGGCGGTGTGGCTGGCGGGGACGGCCGAGTTCGCGGCGGCGCGCATCCTGCCGGGACCGAGGACGCGGGAGGAGATCACGCGCATGCTGCTGACCAGCGCCGTCATCCCGCCGGTGGCCTCCGCGTACTGGCTCGGAGCGGTGATCCGCCACCGAGTGCGGCCCAGGCCGTTTGAGCCGACAAAATCGGGCAACTCACTCGTTCATGACTAATCGCCCGAGGGGCCCCTGGCTCCTTCCGCCAGAACCCGGCCGCGCCGCCGGGGTGTCCGGCGTGGGCCAGGACCCGGAGGGACCCGGCCCCGGCGCGGTCCTCTTCGACCGCGACGGGACGCTGATCGTGGACGTCCCCTACAACGCGGACCCCGCCCTCGTGCGGCCCATGCCGGGCGCCCGCGCGGCGCTGGACGCGCTGCGGGCCCGGGGCGTGGCGGTGGGCGTGGTGACGAACCAGTCGGGCGTGGCGCGCGGCCTGTTCGGGCGCGACGGCGTGGCGGCCGTCAGGCGGCGGACCGAGGAGTTGCTCGGCCCGTTCGCCGTCTGGGCCGTGTGCCCGCACGGCCCGGAGGACGGCTGCGGCTGCCGGAAACCGGCGCCCGGACTCGTCCTCGCGGCCTGCGACCGGCTCGGGGTGCCCCCGGCGCGGACCGCGGTCGTCGGCGACATCGGCGCGGACCTCGGCGCCGCCGCGGCGGCGGGGGCGCGCGGCGTCCTCGTCCCGACGCGCGCCACGCGCCGCGAGGAGATCGCGGCGGCCGGGGAGAAGGCCCACGATCTGCCGGGCGCGGTGGCGCTGCTGCTGCGGCCGGTCGGGGGAACGTCCGGCGCCGGCCGGGGCGGGGACGGCCGGTGCGCGGACGGGGGCGTCCGGCGGCGCAGGGAGGGGTGTGCGCTGTGACCGCTGAGTCCGCTCCGACCAATGCGACCGCCGCGACCGCGACCGGCCCCCGCACGCTCGTCGTCCGCCTCGACAGCGCGGGCGACGTCCTCCTGGCGGGCCCGGCCGTGCGCGCCGTCGCCGCCGGGTCGTCCACGACCGCGCTGCTGTGCGGCCCGCGCGGCGAGGACGCCGGGCGGCTGCTGCCCGGCGTGGACCGGCTGCTGGTGTACGACGCCCCCTGGGTGAGCCTGACGCCGCCCGAGCCGCGCCGCGACGACGTGCTCGCGCTCGTGGAGCGGATCGCGGACGGACGGTTCGACCGGGCGCTCGTCCTCGCCTCGTACCACCAGAGCCCGCTGCCCGCCGCGCTGGTGCTGAAGATGGCGGGCATCCCGTGGATCGGCGCCGACAGCGAGCACTACCCCGGCTCGCTCCTCCAGCTGCGCCACCGCCGTTCGCCCTACCGGCACGAGGCCGCCGCCGCCCTCGAACTGGCCGAGGCGGCGGGCTTCGCGCTCCCCGAGGGCGACAACGGCACGCTGCGCGTCGCGGGCCATCCCGACATGTCGGCGCTCACCGGCACCGAGCCGTACCTGGTCGTGCACCCGGGCGCCGCCGTACCCGCCCGCACCTGGTCGCCGGAACGGGCCTCGCGCGCCGTCGCGGCGCTCGCGGCGGCCGGGCACCGCGTCGTCGTCACGGGCGGCGCGGGCGAGGCGTCGCTGACGCGGCGCGTGGCCGGGGACGACGCGCTCGACCTCGGCGGGCGCACCGGGCTGCGCGAGCTGGCCGGTGTGCTGGCGGGCGCGCGGGCCGTGATCGTCGGCAACACCGGGCCCGCCCACCTGGCGGCGGCGGTCGGCACGCCCGTGATCAGCCTGTTCGCGCCGGTCGTGAGCGCGGAACGGTGGCTGCCGTACCGGGTGCCGCACCTGCGGCTCGGGCGGCAGGACAGCCCGTGCGCCGACAGCAGGGCGCGGCTGTGCCCGGTGGCGGGCCATCCCTGTCTCGACTCGATCACCGACCAGGAGGTGCTGGCCGCCGTCGCCGCGCTGACGGGCGGCGGAAACCGGCACGGCGCCCCGGTCGGCCCGAAGGCGGTCGCATGAACATCCTCCTGTGGCATGTGCACGGCTCGTGGACGACGGCGTTCGTCCAGGGCCCCCACTCCTACCTGGTGCCGGTGCTGCCCGACCGCGGCCCGGACGGGCTCGGGCGGGCGCGGACGTACTCCTGGCCCGCCTCGGTGACCGAGGTGGCGCCCGAGGGGCTGCGCGACGCGCCGGTGGACCTGGTCGTCCTCCAGCGGCCGCACGAGGCGGACCTCGCCGAACGGTGGCTCGGCGGACGCAGGCCGGGCCGCGACGTGCCCGCCGTCTACCTGGAGCACAACGCGCCGCACGGCGACGTGCCGGACACCCGCCACCCGTTCGCCGACCGCGACGACCTGACGCTCGTGCACGTCACCCACTTCAACCGCCTGTTCTGGGACGCCGGGCGGACGCGGACCGCCGTCATCGAGCACGGCGTCGTGGACCCCGGGCACCGCTGGACGGGTGAACTGCCGCGCGCCGCCGTCGTCGTCAACGAGCCGGTCAGGCGCGGCCGCACCACCGGCACCGACCTGCTGCCGGGACTTTCGTCCGCCGTCCCGCTCGACGTCTTCGGCATGCGCACGGAGGGCCTCGCCGAGCAGCTCGGCGTCCCGTACGCGCGCTGCCGCTCGTACGACCTGCCGCAGGCGCGCCTCCACCAGGAGGTCGCGCGGCGGCGGCTGTACCTGCACCCGGTGCGCTGGACGTCGCTCGGCCTGTCGCTGATCGAGGCGATGCACCTCGGGATGCCGATCGTCGCGCTGGCCACCACCGAGGTCGCCGACGCGGTGCCCGCGGAGGCCGGGGTGATCTCGACGCGGCCCGAGGTGCTGGAACGGGCGGCGGACGCGTTCCTGCACGACGAGGACGCGGCGGCCGAGGCGGGGCGTGCGGCGCGGCACGCGGCGCTGGAGCGCTACGGCCTGAAGAGGTTCCTCGACGACTGGGACCTGCTGATGGAGGAGGTGATCCGCTGATGAGGCCCCACACGACCCCTGCGAATCCGGCCGAGCCCCCGGGAGGGCTGGCCATCGCCCTCGTCTCCGAGCACGCCAGCCCGCTGGCCGCGCTCGGCGGCGAGGACGCGGGCGGCCAGAACGTGCACGTGGCGCAGCTCGCCGCCGAACTGGCCGACCGCGGCCACGCGGTGACGGTCTACACGCGCCGCGACTCCACCGCACTGCCGCTGACCGTGCCGATGCGGCCCGGCGTGACCGTCAGGCACGTGCCGGCCGGGCCGCCGGAGACGGTGGCGAAGGACCGGCTGCTGCCGTTCATGGCGCAGTTCGGGGCGTTCCTCGAACGGGAGTGGGCGCAGGCGCCGCCCGACGTGGCGCACTCGCACTTCTGGATGTCGGGCGTCGCGACGCTGCAGGCGACCGGCCCGCTGCGCATCCCGTTCGCCCACACGTTCCACGCCCTCGGCACGGTGAAGCGGCGCCACCAGGGCGCGGCGGACACCAGCCCGGCCGACCGCGTGACGTGGGAGCGGTACGTGGGCCTCAGCGCCGACCACACCGTGGCGACGTGCCGTGACGAGGTGGCCGAGCTGACCGCGATGGGGCTTTCCCCGGCGCGGATCAGCGTGGTGCCGTGCGGCGTCGATCCGGAACGGTTCACTCCGGTCGGCCCCGCCGAGCCGCGCGGCCGGTGGCGGCACCGGATGCTCCAGCTCGGGCGGCTCGTGCCGCGCAAGGGCGCCGAGCTGTCCATCGCGGCGCTGGCGCGCGTGCCCGACACCGAGCTGGTCATCGCGGGCGGCCCGCCGCCCGCCGAGATCGACCGCGACCCGGAGGTACGGCGGCTGCGGGCGGTGGCGCGGGCGCACGGCGTGGCGGAGCGGGTGCGCTTCACCGGCGGCGTGGCGCGCGACGAGGTGCCGACGCTGCTGCGCGGCGCCGACCTGGTGCTGTGCCCGGCGGACTACGAGCCGTTCGGCATCGTGCCGTTGGAGGCGATGGCGTGCGGCGTGCCCGTCGTGGCGAGCGACGTCGGCGGGCAGCGCGACACGGTCGCCGACCCGGGCACCGGCAGGCTCGTGAAGCCGGGCGACCCGCTGGCGCTCGCCGAGGCCGCCGCCGGGCTGCTCGCCTCCCCGCGGGAACGGGCGGCGCGCGGCGCGGCCGGGCGGCGGCGGGTGCTGACCCGCTACCGCTGGGCCACGGTCGCCGCGGCCACCGAGGAGGTCTACCGCGACATCACCAGCCGCCGTCCCGCGCCCGTCAGCGGCACGGCCTGACCCCGACCCCCGCACCACCGGAGGAGACCACCATGCACGCACCGCGCAGCGCGCACCGGCACTGCCAGTCGCTCCACGACGCGCTCCGGTCGTTCCGGGACGACGGCGAGTACGGCCTGACCCAGGCCGTCCTGTGGGGGCGGCGTCTCGCGGACGTCCTGTCGGGCGGCGGCAGGCTGCTGGCGGCGGGCAACGGCGGCAGCGCCGCCCAGGCGCAGCACCTGACGGCGGAGCTGGTGGGCCGTTACGCGGCGGACCGGCGCCCGTTCTCGGCGATCTCGCTGCACGCGGAGACGTCCAGCGTCACGGCGATCGGCAACGACTACGGCTTCGACGAGGTGTTCGCCCGCCAGGTCGCCGCGCACGGCAGGGAGGGCGACGTCCTCGTCCTGATGTCCACCTCGGGCAGCAGCGACAACCTGCTCAGCGCCGCCACGGCGGGCCGCAACGCGGGTCTGCGCGTGTGGGCCATGACCGGGCCGGTGCCCAATCCGCTGGCGTCGCAGGCGGACGAGGTGCTGTGCGTGGACTCCGCCAGCTCGGCGACGGTGCAGGAGGCGCACCTGGTCGCGCTGCACGTGGTGTGCGAGGCGTTCGACGAGGCGCTGGAGGAGGCTCCGGAGGCGCGGCAGGCCGCCAGGCCCGCCAGGCCCGTCAGCCCCGAGACGGCCGACGCGCCGCCCGCGCCCGCCGTGCTGACGCGCCGGGAGGCGGCGTGAGCGCGCCGCGCGGGCCGCTGGTCGTCGTCGGCGACATCCTCCTGGACGAGGACGTGACCGGCGAGGCCACCCGGCTCGCGCCCGACGCGCCCGTGCCGGTGGTCGAGGTGCAGGCCGAGCGGCGCCGCCCCGGCGGCGCGGGGCTCGCGGCCGCGCTCGCCGCGCGGGACGGCCGGGAGGTCGTGCTCGTCACCGCCATCGGGCAGGACAGCGCGAGCGAGGCCGTACGCGCCATGCTGCCGCCGTCCGTACGGCTCGCCGAACTGCCGCTCGCGGGCACCCTGCCGGTCAAGTCCCGGGTCATGGCCGACGGCCGCCCGCTGGTGCGCATGGACAGGGGCGGCGGCACGACCGGCGAGCCGGGCCCCGCCGTACGCCGCGCGCTGGCCGGGGCGGGCGCGGTCCTCGTCGCGGACTACGGGCGCGGCGCGGCGGCCGCCGTGCGGCAGGAACTGGCCGAGGCCGCCGGGCGCGTCCCCGTCGTGTGGGACCCGCATCCGCGCGGACGCCCGCCGGTCGCCCGCGCCCGCCTGGTCACGCCGAACGAGCACGAGGCCCGGCTGTTCGTCCGCGAGCACTGCCCCGGCGTCGCCGGGATCGTCACCGAGGAGGGCGACGACTCGCTGCGCGCCCACAGCCTGCGCGGCGCGCTGCTCGCCGAGCGCTGGCAGGTCGGCGCGGTCGCGGTGACGCTGGGCGACCGCGGCGCGGTGCTGACGCGCGCCGACTCGGACGACCCCCTGTACCTGCCGGTGGCGGCGGGCGGCGACTGCGACCCGTGCGGCGCGGGCGACTGCTTCGCGGCGACGGCGGCGACCGTCCTGGCGGACGGCGGGCTGCCGTCGGAGGCGGTGAGCCGCGCCGTCGAGGCGGCGGCGGCCTTCGTGACGGGCGGCGGGGTCGCGAGCCCGGTGGGCTGGCGCCGCCAGGCCGCGCCGGCGGACGTGCCCGGCACGGTGCCGCGCGACCTGCCCGCGATCCGCGCGCTGACGGAGACGGTACGGGCGCGCGGCGGCACCGTCGTCGCCGCCGGGGGCTGCTTCGACCTGCTGCACGCGGGCCACGTCCAGTTCCTGGAGAACGCGCGGCGCACCGGCGACTGCCTCATCGTGTGCGTCAACTCCGACGCGTCCGTGCGCCGCCTGAAGGGCCCCGGCAGGCCGCTCAACCCGGCGGAGGACCGGGTGCGGGTGCTGGGCGGTCTCGGCTGTGTGGACGCGGTCGCCGAGTTCGGCGAGGACACCCCGGAGGCGCTGCTGCGGGAGCTGCGGCCGGACGTGTGGGTGAAGGGCGGCGACTACCGCGTGAGCGACCTGCCGGAGGCGGCGGCGCTGCGCGAGTGGGGCGGCCAGACCCTCGTGCTGCCCTACCTGGACGGCCGCTCGACGACGGAACTGGCGCGGCGCGCCGCGTTCGTACGCCGGTGAGCGCTCCTCGCGTACTGGTGCTGCGGGCGCTGGGTCTCGGCGATCTGCTGACGGCCGTCCCCGCGCTGCGCGCGCTGCGCCGCGCGTACCCGGGCCACCGGCTTGTGCTGGCCGCACCCGAGGCGCTGCGCCCCGCCGTCACCGCCACCGGCACGGTGGACGAACTCCTGCCGACCACCGCACCCCTGCGCGAGGTCCCCACCCACATCCCCTGGACGGGACCGCCCCCGGCCCTCGCCGTGGACCTGCACGGCTGCGGCCCGGATAGCGCCGCCCCACTGCGCGCACTGCGCCCTGGCGCCCTCCTCGCCTACGCGGACGCGTCCGGCCCGGCATGGGACGAGGGCGAACACGAACGAGCCCGCTGGTGCCGCCTCCTGACGTGGCACGGCATCCCCGCCGACCCGACGGACTTCCGCATCCCCCCGCCCACCGCCCCCTCCCCCGCGCCGGGCGCCGTCATCCTCCACCCGGGCGCGGACGCGGCCGCCCGACGCTGGCCCCCCGACCGCTTCGCAACGGTCGGCGCGGCACTGCACCAGGCGGGTCACCGGGTGGTGGTGACCGGCAGCCGGACGGAGACGGCACTCACACGACAGGTGGCACAGGACGCGGGCCTGCCGGACGACACCGTACTGGCCGACATCCCGTTCCCGACCCTCACGGCACTGGTGGCATCGGCACGCGCGGTGGTCGTCGGCGACACGGGCATCGCACACCTGGCGACGGCACTCGGCACACCATCCGTCGTCCTCTTCGGCCCTGTATCCCCCGCCCTATGGGGCCCACCCCAACTCCCACACCACCGCACACTGTGGCACCCGGACAACCCA
This sequence comes from Streptomyces sp. NPDC049879, assembly GCF_044461265.1. Lineage (NCBI taxonomy): Bacteria > Bacillati > Actinomycetota > Actinomycetes > Kitasatosporales > Streptomycetaceae > Streptomyces > Streptomyces sp. NPDC049879. The sequence goes on from NZ_JBITKT010000004.1 coordinate 107,635, forward strand.
TCACTCCCCCACCCAGGCAACCCTCACGCCACAACCCCCGACCCATTCCTTCTCCGCATCACACCACCCGAAGTCCTGACGGCACTCGACACGGCCACACTGTCCAACTCGGCACCCCGCCCCCACTGACGACCTGTCGGCCTTCCCGGTGGACGACGGCGCCTCCGGCCGACTGGAGTCCGGTGGGAATGGACTCCGACCCGACACCTGAGGACGTGTCCCTATCCCTGGGTGTCTGACGCGGCCCGCCCGGCAGCACGCCGGGGCGTCCCGGGCCCCTTGTGAGGTGCGGAGCGATCGCCAATCATGGGACGGTTGGGGGAAGTCGCCCAAGTGATGCAGGAGTGGCGTGCATGGTGGTGGGGAACGGCGAGGCCGCCTGGGGGCGCGGCGGACCGGCGGTCCGGCGGGTGACGCCGACCGGTGAGGCGGACAACTCCGGTTGTCACGGGCGCGCATGAGGAACCGCCGCCTCAGCCTCATGCTGCAGATCCTGGTGGTCCTCCTCGCGAGCCTGCTGGGGATCGTCACCAACTACGCGACCAACGTCGAGGACGTGCCGTTCGCCCTCCAGGTGTTACAACGGGTCGCGGTGCCCGCGATCGGCCTGCTGATCCTCGCGATGATCGTGACCCAGGCCGCCGTCTACCGGCTGGAGAGGCCGGCTCCCCCGCCGCGTGTCTGGGACCGGAGGCAGCCGCCCTACCCGGGGCTCGACGCCTTCACCGAGAACGAGGCCGCCGTCTTCTTCGGCCGCGAGGCGCAGATCGCCGAACTGACCCGGCGGCTGCACGAGTCGCCGTCCCGGCACGCGGACCGCTTCGTGGCACTGGTCGGCGCGTCGGGCAGCGGCAAGTCGTCCCTGGCCCAGGCCGGGGTGCTGCCGCGGCTGCGCGAACGGCGCTGGACCGTGCTCCCGGTGCTGACCCCGGGAGCCAACCCTGTCGGTGCCCTGGCCGACGTACTGGCCGAGGCGGCGGGCGGCGCGGAGAGCGGCGGCGTGATCGCGCGGCGGCTGCGCCAGTCGCCCCGGATGCTCACCGAGGAACTCGCGCGGCTGCGCCGTAGCGGCCGTTTCCGCAGCATGCTGCTCCTGGTCGACCAGTTCGAGGAGCTGATCACCCTCGCCGGGGAACGCGAGCGGACCGCGTTCCTCCATGCCGTCGAGCACGCCCTCCGGCACGACTCGCGACTGTACGTCCTCGCCACCGTCCGCATCGAGTTCCTGCACGACTTCCTCGGCACACCGCACGCGGAGCTGTTCCAGAACCCCGTCGCCATCGGCAAGATCGGACGCGCCCAGCTCGCCGAAGCGGTGGAACGGCCCGGCGCGCTGGTGAACATGGCCTTCGCCCCGCGCCTCGTGGACACGATCCTCGACGACACGGGCGACCACGACGCGCTGCCGCTGCTCGCGTATCTCCTCCAGGAGCTGTACTTCGCCTCGGGCCCGGACTCGACCGTCACCGAGGAGCTGTACCGGGGGCTCGGCGGCGTGGCCGGAGCCCTGGCGCGCCAGGCCGACCACGTGGTGTCGGAACTCCGCGGCACCGAGGGCGCCGACGCGATCCCGCGCGCCCTGCTGAAGTTCGTCACGGTCGAGGGACGGCAGGCCACGCGCCGCCGCGTACCACTCGCCGAACTGACGTCCGGGGAACGGCGCATCGTCGACGCGTTCATCGACGCCCGGCTCCTCGTCTCGGACTCGGGCAGCGGGAGCGGCGGATCACCGGAGCCTTTCGCGCACGTGGCGCACGAGGCGCTGTTCCGCCAGTGGCCGCCCCTGCGGCAGGAGGTCGAGGCCCGCGCGGAACAGCTCAGGCAGCGTGCCGAGCTGGAACGCTGGGCCGCGGACTGGGAGCGGGCCGGGCGCAGCGCCGACTACCTGCTGACCGGGGAACGGCTGTCGCTCGCGCAGAGGTGGCTCGTCGCGCTGGAGGAGAGCGGCCAGGCGTCCGGGACGGTCCGCGCGCTGGTCGTCATGTCGCGCGACCGTGATCTGGCGCATCTGCGGCGGGTGTCGGAGAGCATCGGCCAGTACGTACTCGCGAACGCGGAGCAGGATCCCGAGTACTCGATCCTCCTCTCACTGGCCGCGCTGGACGAGTGCGCGCAGACGCCGACGGCCAGGCGGGGGCTGATGGCGGCGCTCGCCTCCAGCCATCTCGCCGCCCAGTCGGCCGGACACACCGACACGGTGCGCGGCGTGGCCTGGTCCCCCGACGGCCGCTGGATCGCGACCGCGTCCCGCGACGGCACGGCGAGCGTCCTCGACGCGGCGTCCGGCCGCGTCCGTACGGTGCTCCCGGCGCAGGGGTGCATGGTCGAGGCGGTGGCCTGGGCGCCGGATTCGCGGAAGGTCGCCACAGCCTCCCGCGACCGGCTGGTACGCGTGTGGGACGCCGACACGGGTGCCCAGCTCACGGCGCTCACCGGGGCCACCGACATCGGGCGCTCGGTGGCGTGGTCGCCGGACGGCACCTGGCTCGCCGGGACGTCGCGTGACCGCGTCGTCCGTGTCTGGCACGCGGAGACCGGGCGCCTCGCGCACGAGTTCCCGGGGCACACCGACGATGTGTGGGGCGTGGCCTGGTCGCCGGACGGCGCGCGGCTGGCCAGTGCGTCGCACGACCGCACCGCGCGCGTGTGGGATCTGGCGGCCGGGACGTTCGTGGCGACGGTGCGCGGCCACGCCGACTTCGTCGAGGGCGTGGCCTGGTCCCCCGACGGGCGGAGCCTCGCCACCGCCTCCGGCGACCACACCGTTCGCGTATCCGACGCCGCCACGGGGCGGCTGCGCCTGCTGGTGCGGGGGCACAGCGACTATGTGTGGAACGTGGCGTGGGCGCCCGACGGGCGTTCGCTCGCCTCCGTCTCGTCCGACCGGACGGTGCGGCTGTTCGATGCGGAGGACGCCAAGCCGCTGGCCGTGTTCCGGGGGCACGGCGACACCGTGTGGGGGGTGGCCTGGTCGCCGGACGGCACGCGTGTCGCGTCGGGTTCGTCGGACGCGACGGCCCGCGTCTGGGATGTCCGGCCGCGTGGCGCGGAGCGGGTCCTGGTCGCGGGGCACCGGCTGCCGGCGAACCAGGCGGTCTGGTCGCCGGACGGCAGGCAGATCGCCACGGCGTCGGACGACGGCACCGCGCGCGTGTGGGACGCGGAGACCGGCGCGGCGACGGAACGGACCGTACGTCACCCGGAACGGGTCTGGGGCGTCGACTGGTCGGCCGGACGACTGGCCACCGGATCGGGCGACGGAAGCGCGCGCATCAGCGGCGAAGGACGCGGCATCGACCTGGGCGACGGCCGCACGACCGTCGAGGCGGTGGCGTTCTCGCCCGACGGCACCCGCCTCGCCACCGGAGGGCATGACGCGGTCGTGCGCGTCTGGGATGTCCGAACGGGTGACGAACTCGCCGTCTTCGAAGGGCACCAGGACTGGGTCGGCGCCGTCGCCTGGTCGCCCAGCGGGCGTTTCCTCGCGTCCGGGTCCGACGACCGCACCTGCCGCGTGTGGGATGTCGCGGAGGGCCAGCAGGTCACCGTCCTGCGGGGTCACGAGGGGTACGTGGACGATGTCGGCTGGTCGCCCGACGAGCGGCGGATCGTCACCGCGTCCGGCGACTGGACCGCGGGCCTGTGGCTCGTCGCCAGCGGTCAGCGGGTCGGCGTCCTGCGCGGGCACGGCGGCCGGGTCCGCGGCGCGTCCTGGTCCCCCGACGGGAGCCGGCTGGCCACCTGCTCCGACGACCGGACCGTCCGCGTCTGGTCGGCCGACAGCCAGGAGGAGACCGGGATCGCCGGGGTGCACCAGGACAAGGTCACCTCCGTCGTGTGGTCGGCGGACGGCAGCGAACTGCTCACCGCCTCCTTCGACGGCACCGCGCGCGTCTGGTCTGCCGGTCCGGACCTTGACCGGCTCCTCGCCGCGGCGCGCAACCGCGTCTTCCGGTCGCTCACCCCGGAGGAACGGCTGCGCCACATGCTGCCGCTGGCCCCCTGAGCGGATCGGGTGCCGGGTGGAGGGCCGTCACAGGACGGTTTCGACCTCGCGCTCTTCGGTCCGCACCAGGTAGTCGTCCGGGTCGAGGTCCATGGCCGCCCGCTCGGGGGCGGCCCAGTAGCGTGCGTTGCGTTCGGCGAAGGTCTCGGGGCCCTCGTAGGAGATCAGCCAGATGAAGAGGTTCCGCTCGCGGTCAAGCCAGGCACCGCCGATCTCGAAGCCCAGCCGGAGGCGCAGAGGCACGATCTGGCGGCGCCACCGTTCGGCCCACTCGTCGAGCAGCCCCTCGCGGACGGTGTAGGTGCGCAGTTGCGTGGTCCTCGGCATGCTCTGCTCCCTCGGATGTCGACCGGACACAGGCGAACCTTCCCACTCCCCCCACGGGCAACCTCCGGGAGGCGACGGGTTGTTCGGGGTCAGTCGGTGAGGAAGGTGACGAACTCGTAGAGCAGCAGGGCTGCGAAGAAGAGCATGATCGTGCCGGATATGCGCTCGAACCACAGGGCTTTGCGGGGGGTCAGGAAGCGGCGTGTCGCGGCTGCGCCTGCGGCGAGGAGGAGGAACCAGAGCCATGAGGCGCTCACCGTGCCGCCCGCGAACACCGTGCGTGAGGCCTCGGGTTGGGCGGCGACCGCGGCTCCGATGACGCCGACCGTGTCGAGGATCGCGTGCGGGTTGAGCAGGGACACGGCGACGGTGCGGCGGATCACCGTGCGCGCGGAGAGGACCTCGCCGGCTTCGAGGCTCAGTGTGGTCGCGCCGCTGCGCCACGCCTGGACGCCGAGGAAGGTGAGGAACGCGGCGCCGCCGAGGAGGAGGACGCCGCGCAGGGCCGGGAAGCCGTTCAGCAGGCCCGACGCGCCGGCGGCCCCGGCCAGGATGAGCAGGGTGTCGCAGCAGCCCGCCGCCACCACCGCCCAGCATGCCCGGGGCCAGCCCACGGCGAGGCCCTGGCCGACGATGAACACGTTCTGGGCGCCGATCGGCACGATCAGGGCCAGGCCGAGCGCCAGCCCGGCCAGGTAGGTCGTCGCCATGCCTCAGTCGTCGCTCCGCCCGAGGAGTTCCCAGGAGACCTGTGCGGCGTGGGGGGTCAGGAGCGCGGTGAGGGACGCGGCGGCTTCGGCGAGGAGCGCGCGCCCGCCGTCGCCCTGTGCGGATTCCAGCAGGAAGACGATGGCGCGGGAGTCGGCGGTGACCTTGGTCCGGTCGGCGTCGCGGTGGTTCCAGTGCCGGGTCAGGACGGAGGTGGTGTCGGCGTACACCACCTCGCCTGGGCCCGGCTGTTCCGTCGCCTCCGGTTCGCCGAGGGGCGTGAAGACGTCGCCGTCCCGCGCCGGGCGGAGGTGGATGTCGCCGTGGACCTCGTCGAGATCGAAGGCTCCGGCGGGCAGCACGTGCCGGACGGACACGGAGTTGTACGCGTCCACCGGCGCGTTGACGCGGGGCAGTCGGCCGTTGCGCCCGAGGCGGCGGCACAGGGCGTCGACGCTGGGCCTGGTGCGGCGGGGGTTCGTGCCGAAGTCGCGGTAGACCGCGTGCCAGGCGGCGATCCGGGGGTCGGTCTCGCCCGGCGCGGTCCACGCTCCGGAGGCGGCGTCGGCCTCAAGACCGGCCAGGGCGGCCTCCGCGTCGGCCCAGGTGCCGGTGCCGTCCACGCCGCGGGCGGTCACGGCGGCGACGGAGACGTCGGGGAACTGTTTCGCGACGGCTTCGTCGATGTGGATCGTCGTCATGCGGCCTGGCCTCTTTCGTGACGGGCGTCCGGGAGTGTCTCCGTTCCCGGCCACCCGGTGCGCGGGCTTTCCAGAACCCGAGTACGGTACCTGAGTCCGGTGCGGTACTCCGCATTCCGTTCGAGCAGGAGCCGGTGCAATCGGGCGAGTTGATGGTGCGGAACGCCCGGCCACAGGTGGTGGACCGTATGGTGGCCGTCGCCGTGCGGGTGGATCAGCGCCCGTTGGAGAAAGCCGAGATTGCTGACGGTCGCGGCGAATACCGTGTCGGCCTCGCGGTAGACGTGTTCGCCGCTCTCCGCGAGGAAACGCAGCGCGGGCAGGGCCAAAAGGTGGGTGGCGAGCCATGCCGCACCGGCGAGGGCGGCCCATGCCGTGTCCCCGAGGAGCCATGCGGGCAGGACGACCACGGCGGCGCACCACGCGAAGGGCAGGGCGGCCGCGACGGGCGCGGAGCCGAGGGTGGCCAGCCAGCCGCGCTGGTAGGGGCCGAACCTGCGCAGCAGGCCGAGGGTGAGGGGGGCGACGCCGGAACGGTCGAGGTCCTCCAGGCCCAGCTCCTCGTAGCGCTGGCGGTCCGGATCGGCCGAGGTGCCGAAACGGCCGTGGTGCACCAGGTGACTCGACCGGTAGTCGGCGATCCGTGCGCCGGTGGGGACACCGGCGAGCAGGGTCGCCAGGACGTCGCCGAGCGTGCGGTGCTTGCGGCTCCAGTTGAAGTGGGACGCCTCGTGGACGAGGCATTCGAGGGCCCGTAACTGCCGCGCGGCCAGGAGCACGGCGACGGCGAGCGCGGCGGCGGTGAGCGGCCGTCCCGCGTCGCGGACCGGTGGCGACGTCGCGGCCAGCAGGAGCGCCGGGACCGTCAAGTGGTCGAACAGCGCGACGGTGACGGTCCACCACAGGCGCGTGGCGTGCGCTCGGGCGATGGCCGCCCGGAGTTCCGGCGGATTGCCGTACCCCCTTCTTGTAGACGGCCTCGGTGGCGCGTGTCCCCGTTTCAGGGCGTGCGAATACCACTGCCCTCTCCTCCCCCGTTCACCGACTTCCCCCGTCCACGCGGAATGCGAAGCGCGGACCATGGCATCGTAGTCCGGCAAGCAGAGGGAAAGGAAAGGGATTTACCGTGTCGTGATTTCCGGAAAGCGGAAGCGAGGGGAATGCTTCCGGAATTAGGGGGCGCGCGGGGTGGTGATTCACCGCGCCGATTCCCCGGTCGCGCGCCGGGCCTCTGTTCGAGGAAGGGCTGTTCGGGGACGGGTCGTTCGGCCGTCAGCCCACGTAACGGCGTGCGCGGGAGGTGCGCTGGGTCTCCTCCAGCAGCCGCAGGCGCGCCTCCACGTCGCCGGGGACCGCGCGCCGTTCCCTGAGCACCCAGGGCAGCCCGGCCAGCGCGCGCAGCACGGCGACGGCGGAGGTGCGGTCGTGCGGCACGGTCAGCAGCAGGTGGGCCGTGCGGCGCAGGACGGCGGCGGGCGGGCGGCGCAGCCAGGTGTACCAGAGCGTGTTGCGGATCCCGTCAGAGCGGCGGCGGGTGGGGTCGCGCAGTCCCGACGGTTCGTGGTGGACGCGCAGGTCCTCGGCGTAGACGAGCCACCAGCCCGCCGTCATGAGGTCGGCGGCGAGCAGTTCCTCCTCGCCACCCAGCCACAGCCGGGGGGAGAAGCCGCCCGCCGCGCGGAAGGCGTCGGTGCGCAGCACGGTCGCGCCCGCGAGGAACGAGCCGAGCACAGGGCCCGGCAGCCCTTCGGGCCTGGGCAGCGGGGAGGCGCGCAGTTCCTCGACGATCGGGTCGTCGGTGCCGTCGGGCTCCACGATGATGCGGGCGGTGACGGTGGCGACGTCCGGGTGGGCGTCGAGCAGGTCGGCGGCGGTGCGCAGCGAGCCCGGCTCCCACCAGGTGTCGTCGTCGCAGAAGGCGGTGTACGGGGTGGTGACCTCGCGGACGGCCAGGTTGCGGCCGATGGCGCCGAGGTTGGCGCCGGGGCTGAGGACGCGCAGCCCGGGGTGCCGGGCCGCCGCCGCGCGGGCGCTGCCGTCCGTCGAGCCGTTGTCCACGACGATGACGCGCGGCCGTTCGGGCAGCGCGGTGAGCCGGTCGAGGGTGCGCAGCAGTTCGTCGCGCCGGTTGTGCGTGATGACGACGACGGTGACGCGCGGGTCGTGGCGATCAGGCGGTGACATGGGCGCGCTCCAGGAGGCGTACGTCCGCCTCGACCTCGGGCGGCAGGGGGCGGCGGGCGCGCCACGCGGCGGGGAGGCGGGAGACGACCTGGCCGAGCGCCTGCCGGGCGACGGGGTCGGCGGGCGCCTCGCGGGCCAGGCGCCAGGTGTCGCGCAGGGCGACGGGGAGGGGGCGGCGCAGCCAGGCGGTGAGGTTCTCGTTGCGGCGCATGATGGCGCGGCGTTCGGGCCTGGGGTCGTCGGCGGGCTCGTGGACGGCGGTCAGCTCCGGCGCGTAGGCGACGGTCCAGCCGGCGACGGTGAGGTCGTACGCGAGCAGGGTCTCCTCGCCGCCGATGAACAGCAGCGGGTGGTATCCCCCGGCGGCCAGGTAGGCGCTGCGGCGCGTGACGGCGGCGCAGCCGAGGAAGCCGAGGACGGGCGGTCCCGGCAGTCCGACGGGGCCGGTGAGGGGGGAGGCGGCGAGTGCCCCGTTGACCGGGTCGGGTTCGCGGGCGGCGCCGACGACGGTGCGGGCGGCGAGGAGGCCGATGCGCGGGTCGTCGTCCAGCAGCCGCACGGCCTCGGCGAGGGAGCCGGGCTCCCACCAGGAGTCGTCGTCGCTGAAGGCGATGTACGGCTGGCGCAGGGCGCGGACGCCCGCGTTGCGCGCGAGGGGGCCGAGGTTGTCCGGCATGGGGAGGACGCCGACGGCGGGGAACCGTTCGGCGACCATGGCGCGGGTGTCGTCGGTGGACGCGTTGTCCACGACGAGGATCTCGGGGTCCTCGGGCAGCGCGGAGAGCCGCTCCAGCGTGACGGCGAGCCTGGCGGCGCGGTTGCGGGTGGCGATGACCACCGCGATGGACGGGTGCGGCACGCGGCGGCGAGTGCCCGGCGCGCGCGGTCCGAAACACTCCCCGCCCGCGCGCCCTGGGCGTGTTTGGCGTGCCGCGGGCCGGGGACCCGGGGCCGATGCTGAGTGAAGGCGGACACACCCTCGTGACCGGCTGGTTCAGCCTGGTGGACGGCGAGGCGACGGCCGGGGACGTCCTGGCGCTGTCGCGCGTGTGCGAGGTCCTCGACGCGCGGGGCGTGCCGTACGACGTCGCGTGGAGCCCGCGCTTCCGCCCCGGCGGCCTGTCGCTGGAGGCGGCGCGGCCGGAGGACTACGCGCGGCTGATCTTCGTCTGCGGCCCGCTGCACGGTCCGGCGCTCGCCGCGCTGCACGAGCGGTTCGCGCACTGCCACCGCATCGCCGTCGGCACGTCGGTGATCGATCCGGACGACCCGGCGGTGACCGGTTTCCACAGCGTCCTCGCCCGTGACGCGGCCGGGCGCGCGCCGACGCAGGACCTGTCGCTGCGCGCGCCGCGCGAGCCGGAGGCGCCGGTGGTCGGCGTGGTGCTGACGCAGGGGCAGCGCGAGTACGGCGGGCGGCGGGCGCACGACGAGGTGGCGCGGCGGGTGACGGACTGGCTGGCGGGCACGCGCTGCGCGCCCGTCGTGGTCGAGACGCGCCTCGACTCGCGCGACGGGCGGCTGTGCGGCACGCCGTCGGAGCTGCTGTCGGTGCTGGAACGGCTCGACGTCGTGGTGACCGACCGGCTGCACGGTCTGGTGCTGGCGCTGCGCGTCGGGGTGCCGCCCATCGCGGTGGACCCGGTGCGCGGCGGCGCGAAGGTGACTGCGCAGGCGCGGGCCTGCGGCTGGCCCGCGCTGATCCCGGCGGAGCGGCTGGACGAACGGCGGCTGGACGCGTGGCTCGGCTGGTGTCTGGAGCGGGGGCGCGCGGTGGCCGGGATGCGGGGGCGGTGGCTGACCGCCGCGTCCGACCCGGCGGACGACCTGTCGTGGGACCTGCGGGACGCGGCGCACCCGGCGGACGCCGCCTGAGCCGCCACCCGGCCGCACCCCGGCCACATCCCGCCCGAAAAATCCTAAGTGGCATGTTTGAGAGGTTTGCCCTTGTCGGGCAGGGTGGGCGGGAGGGCGCCCCCGCCCGCCCCGACAGGGAAGGACACAGGACGCAGATGTCCCCGCAGGACAAGCACGGCCCGATCCCGGAGAAGCAGGAACACCTCGACCCGCTGCGCGACAGCGGGGCGGACGCGTACCTGACGACCAACACCGGCACCCGGCTGCACGACACCGACAACTCCCTCAGCGCGGGCGAGCGCGGCCCGACGCTGATGGAGGACTTCCACTTCCGGGAGAAGATCACCCATTTCGACCACGAGCGCATCCCGGAGCGCGTGGTCCACGCCCGGGGCGCCGGGGCGTACGGGCACTTCCGGCCGTACGAGTCCATGGCCGAGTGGACGAAGGCCGACTTCCTCCAGGACCCGGACCGCAGCACGCCGGTCTTCGTGCGCTTCTCGACGGTGGCGGGCTCGCGCGGTTCGGCCGACACGGTGCGGGACGTGCGCGGTTTCGCGACGAAGTTCTACACCCGCGAGGGGAACTACGACCTGGTCGGCAACAACATGCCGGTGTTCTTCATCCAGGACGCCATCAAGTTCCCCGACTTCGTCCACGCGGTGAAGCCCGAGCCGGACAACGAGATCCCCCAGGCCCAGTCGGCGCACGACACGTTCTGGGACTTCGTCTCGCTCCAGCCCGAGTCGATGCACATGGTGCTGTGGACGATGTCCGACCGCGCCCTGCCGCGCAGCTACCGGATGATGCAGGGCTTCGGCGTCCACACCTTCCGCTTCGTGGACGCGCGCGGCAAGGGGACGTTCGTCAAGTTCCACTGGCGCCCGCTGCTCGGCGTGCACTCGCTCGTGTGGGACGAGTGCCAGAAGATCGGCGGCCAGGACCCGGACTTCAACCGGCGGGACCTGTGGGAGGCCATCGAGGCCGGCGACTTCCCCGAGTGGGAGCTGGGCGTGCAGCTGGTGGACGAGAAGGACGAGTTCTCGTTCGACTTCGACCTGCTGGACGCGACGAAGATCATCCCCGAGGAGATCGTGCCGGTGCGGCCGGTCGGCCGGATGACGCTGGACCGCAACCCGGACAACTTCTTCGCCGAGACCGAGCAGATCGCGTTCCACACGGCGCACGTCGTGCCCGGCATCGACTTCACCAACGACCCGCTGCTCCAGGGCCGCAACTTCTCCTACCTCGACACGCAGCTGATCCGCCTCGGCGGCCCCAACTTCCAGCAGCTGCCCGTCAACCGCCCCGTCGCGCCCGTGCACAACAACCAGCGCGACGGCTACGGCCAGCACCGTATCCACCCCGACCGCACGGCGTACGCGCCCAACTCCCTCAGCGGCGGCTGCCCCGGCGTGGCGACGGCGGACACCGGCGCGTACGTCCACTTCCAGGAGCGGGTGGACGGCGTCAAGATCCGCAAGCGCAGCGACAGTTTCCACGACCACTACAGCCAGGCGACGCTGTTCTGGAACAGCATGGCCGACTGGGAGAAGGACCACATCGTCGCCGCGTACCGCTTCGAGCTGGGCAAGGTCGACACCGTCGCGATCCGCGAGCGCACGATCGAGCAGCTCAACCACATCGACAACGTGCTGGCGTCCCGCGTCGCCGAGGGCCTGGGCCTGACGCCCCCCGCGGGGCCCGCCATCCCCAACCACGGCCGTACGTCCCCGGCGCTCAGCATGGCGCATGGCCAGGGCGGTTCTGTGGTGACGCGCAAGGTGGCGATCCTCGTCGCGGACGGTGTGTCGGAGGCGGACGTGGCCGCGCTGCGCGACACCCTCACCGCGGCCGGGGCGGTGCCCGAGGTGCTGGCGCCGCGCGCGGGCGAGGTCCGGGCGGCGGGTGACGGGACCGTGGTCGCGGTGGACAGGGCGCTGACCACCATGGCGTCCACGCTCTACGACGGCGTGGTGGTCCCGGGCGGCGAGGAGAGCGTGCGGACGCTGGCGGCGCTGGGCAGGGCGGTGCACTACGTCAGCGAGGCGTTCGCGCACGCCAAGAGCATCGCGGCGGTCGGCGCGGGCGTGGAGCTGCTGCGGTCGCTGCGGCTGCCGGGCGTACGGCTCGCCGGTGACGGCGACGGCGTGGTGGACGACCACGGCGTGGTGACGGCGGGTTCGGGTGCGGGGCCGACGGAGGTGGCGCAGACGTTCACCGAGGTGCTCGCGTACCACCGCCACTGGGACCGCGACGTGGACGCCGTCCCCGCCTGAGGACACGGCCCCGGCGCGCGCCGGGCATGCCGCCCCTTCCCCCGGGTACCGCCCCGGGGGAAGGGGCGGTGCGCATGGATGGACACGCGTACGGAACGGGGCGCGGCGGGCCCGTCCGTGTCGCCGACGTGATGACCCCGGCGGTGACGGCCCTGCGCCCGGACGCGTCGCTGGTCGAGGCGGCGCGGCTGATGCGGGACCAGGGTGTCGGCGAGGTCCTCGTCGCGCAGGACGGGGTGCTGCTCGGCATGCTGACGGACCGGGACATCGCGGTGCGCGCGGTCGCGGAGGGGCTCGATCCGCTGCTGGTGATGTGCCATGCCGTCTGCACGCCCGATCCGCCGGCCCTGTCGCCCGACGACGAGATCTCCGTCGCGGTGCGGCTGCTGCGGGCGGCGGCGGTGCGGCGGCTGCCGGTGGTGGACGGGGACGTGGTGGTCGGCATGGTGGGCGTGGTGGGCGTGACCGGCGTGGGCCCGCCGGGCTTCTGACCGGCGGGCCGCGGGCGGGTCAGGCCGCGTGCCGCCCCGGGTCCTCCCCCGCGTCCTCGCCCGCCGCCTGCCTGCCGGACCGCTCGTCCCGGAAGACCCGTGCCAGCTCGGGGCTGGCCGAGTCGATGGGCACGGAGCCGGAGCGCACCATGCCCAGCTGCACCGCCTGGCGCGGCTGGGCCGCTTCGAGGAGCCAGTCGGCGGCGACGCGCAGCCGGTTGCTCGGCATCGCGAAGAGGTGGTAGCCGCGCGTGACCGCGCCGGCGAGCGGCCCGGAGAGGTTGATGTGCAGCGGGTCGGCCGCCGCCTGGAAGCCGCCGAGGTCCACGACGAAGCCCTTGTCGTGGTGGACGTACGGGCGGCGCTCGCCCATCCCGTAGCGCGCGGCGACGTTGCGCGCCGCCGTCTTCCCGTGCCGCCAGGCGTGCTGGGCGGTCATGGGGGTGAACGCGCCCGGCGGCTTCGTCAGGTCGGGCACGGCCGCCGCGTCGCCGCAGGCGAAGACCTCGGGGTGGCCCGGCACGTTCAGGTACTTGTCCACGCACACCCGGCCCCGTTCGGTGGGCAGGCCCACGTCGGCGACCAGCGGGTCGGGGCGGACGCCGACGCACCAGATCAGCGTGCGCGTGTCCATCTCCGAGTCGTCGGTGAGGACGATGCCGTCGGGCCTCGCCTCCTTCACCGACGTCTCCATCCGCACGTCCACGCCGCGCTGCCGCAGCACGCGGTCGGCGGTGCGGGAGAGGCGTTCGTCCAGCTCGGGCAGCACGCGCGGCGCGATGTCGAGCAGCGTCCAGCGCGGCTTGACGGCGCGGCGGCCGTCCTTGCGGCGCGCCAGCGAGTCGGCGAACATCGCGCCGTGCGCCGCCAGCTCCGTCCCCGTGTAGCCGGCGCCGACGACGACGAACGTGCTGCGGGCGCGCGCCTCGGCCGGGTCCTTCGCGGCGGAGGCCAGCTCCAGCTGCCGGACGATGTGGTCGCGCAGGTACAGCGCCTCGGGCAGGCCGCGGAAGCCGCGCGCGTGCTCGGCGACGCCGGGGATCGGCAGGAGGCGGCTGACGCTGCCGACGGACAGGACCAGCGTGTCGTACGACAGCTCGCCCTCGCCGTCCTCCGGGTCGGTGTAGTGCACGCGCCGGGCGTCGAGGTCCACGCCGTGCGCCTCGCCGAGCACCAGGCGTACGCCCGGCAGGGTCCCCGTGAGGGACACGGTGACCCGCCGGGGTTCCAGGATTCCGGCGGCGACCTGCGGGAGCAGGGGCAGGTAGAGGAAGTAGTCGGTGGGGTTCAGCAGGACGATGTCCAGCTTGTTGCGGGCGCGGCGGGCCAGGGTCCTGGCGGTCTGGTAACCGGCGAACCCCGCTCCGACGATCACCACTCGCGAGCGGCTCATGCCTCCGCCTCCTCAGCGCGTTGCCTTCGTGTTGAAACACGCCGAGTACCCCGTTTGTCCGGCGCTACCCGGGGGGACGTGCGGGGAGCGGTGTCAGCGGCCGTCACCTCTGTCGCTGTCCGTCTCGGCGTGCGAGGCGTACGGGCCGGGGCCCGCGTTGCGCCGCAGGTGCTGCGGGAGCGCGACCCAGATGACCAGGCAGAGCGCGAGTGCGCTCGCCCCCACGGCGATGCCCGCGGGGCGGCCGAAGACCACGTCCACGACCAGCAGGAGCGCGCCGGTGAGCGACAGGCCGAGGGCGGCGAGCCCCACGCCCGCGAGGCGGGAGGAGGTGTCCACGATGGTGCGTTTGGCGCCGAGGCCGAAGAGCTGGCGGTGCATCGCGGCGGGGCCGGTGAACATCACGGTCGCGACGAGCGCGAGCAGCAGTGTGACGACGTACATCACGCGCTGGGCGGTGTCGAGGTCGGGGAAGCGGGCGCTGAACGCGAGGGTGAGCAGGAAGGCGAAGAGCATCTGGACGCCGGTCTGCATGACGCGCAGTTCCTGGAGGAGTTCCGCGAAGTTGCGGTCGGCGCGTTCCATGGGGGTCTCGTCGCGCAGCGCGGACACGTGGTGGGCATGCCGGTCCGGTCTGCCGTCACGGGCGCCGCCGCTGTCGCTGCCTTCACTGCTGTTTCTGCCGTCCATGGCGTCATCGTGCATGGGCCGTCTCTCCTTCTCCGGGCAGGCACGAGCGGGTGCGGGTGGATGCCTGGTGTGCCCGGCGGGGCGGCGGAACGTTTCTTCACCGCCCGGCGCGCCGGGCGCCGATGTGCGCGCGGTCCACGGCACGCACCTTCTGCTGCCCCGGCCCTCCCCCGCGAAACCGGGGCCGCGCGGGGACCGCGCCGGGGGCGCCGCCGGGCGGGTGAGGGGGCGCGCGGCCCGGTTTCGGGCGGTCGGCGCAGGGGACTCGCGGCCGTCCCCCGCCCGCCACGCCGCGCCCGCCCGGAGGACCCGTGGACCCGATCGACCTGCCGATGCCCGCCGTACGCCGCCCCGCGCCCGCGCCGGACGTGCGCGCGCTGGAGAAGGCCCTGCGGCGGCGGGTGGACGGCGACGTCAGGTTCGACAGCGGCACGCGCGCGGCGTACGCCACGGACGCGTCGAACTACCGGCGCGTCCCGTACGGCGTGGTGCTGCCGCGCAGTCCCGAGGCGGCCGTGGAGGCGGTGGCGGTGTGCCGGGAGTTCGACGCGCCGCTGCTGTCCCGTGGCGGCGGGACGAGCCTGGCGGGCGAGTGCTGCAACGCGGCCGTGGTCCTCGACTGGAGCCGGTACTGCAACCGCGTCCTGTCGCTCGACCCCGAGGCGCGGCGCTGCGTCGTCGAGCCCGGCATCGTCCTGGACGACCTGAACCGGCAGCTGGCCCCGTACGGCCTCCAGTACGGCCCCCGGCCCGCCACGCACGCGACCTGCACCATCGGCGGCATGATCGGCAACAACTCCTGCGGCTCCACCGCCCAGGCGTACGGCAAGGTCGTCGACAACCTGCACCGCCTCGAAGTCCTCACCTACGACGGCCTGCGCCTGTGGGTCGGCCGCACCGCGGACGAGGAGCTGGCGCGCCTCGCGGCGGGCGAGGGCCGCGAGGCGGAGATCTACCGGAGCCTCGCCGCGCTGCGCGACCGGTACGCGGACGCCGTGCGCGAGCGCTTCCCCCGCATCCCGCGGCGCGTGTCGGGCTACAACCTCGACTCGCTGCTGCCCGAGCACGGCTTCGACGTCGCCGGGCTGCTGACGGGCTCGGAGTCCACGCTGGTGACGGTCCTGCGGGCCGAGCTGGAGCTGGTCCCGGTGCCGGCGCACACGTCGCTCGTCGTCATGGGCTTCGCCGACATCGCGGCGGCGGCCGACCACGTTCCCGCGCTGCTGCGGCACGAGCCGCACGCGCTGGAGGGCGTGGACCACGAACTGGTCGTCGCCGAGCGCCGCGAGCACCTGCACCCGGAGGCGCTCGCGCTGCTGCCGGGCGGCTCGGCGTACCTGATGGCGGTCCTGGCGGGCGAGTCGGAGGAGGAGACGGCCGACAAGGCGCGGGCGCTGGTCGCGGGACTGCCGGACGGCGTGGAGCACACCTGGTACACCGACCGGCGGCACATGGACGAGCTGATGCTCGTGCGCGAGTCCGCCCTCGGCGCCACCGCGCACGCGCCGGGGCGCCCGGACGCGTGGGAGGGCTGGGAGGACGCGGCGCTGCCGCCCGAGCGGCTCGGCGACTACCTGCGGGGGGTGGCGGTGCTGTGGGAGGAGTTCGGGTACGGGCGGCCGTCCGTCTACGGGCACTTCGGGCAGGGCTGCGTGCACAACCGCATCCCGTTCGACCTGACGTCGGAGCAGGGCATCGCGCGGATGCGGGCGTTCGTGGAACGGGCGGCCGACCTCGTCGTGGAGCTGGGCGGCTCGCTGTCGGGCGAGCACGGCGACGGGCAGTCGCGCGGCGAGCTGCTGGGGCGGATGTACGGGGCGGAGCTGGTCGGGGCGTTCGAGCGGCTGAAGACGCTCTTCGACCCGCGCGGGCGGATGAACCCGGGGAAGGTCGTCGTGCCGGACCCGCTGGACGCGTACCTGCGGCTCGGTGCTGACTACCGGCCGTGGGAGCCGGAGGTGGTCTTCGCGTACGCGGACGACGACGGGAACTTCAGCCACGCGGCGCTGCGCTGCGTCGGGGTGGGGCGGTGCCGTTCGTCGCGGGGCGGGGTGATGTGCCCGAGCTACCGGGCGACGCGCGAGGAGGAGCACTCGACGCGCGGCAGGGCGCGGCTGCTGTTCGAGATGGTGCGGAACGGCTCGCCGGTGGACGGCGGCTGGCGTTCGCCCGAGGTGCGGGACGCGCTCGACCTGTGCCTGGCGTGCAAGGGGTGCAAGGCGGACTGCCCGGTCGGTGTCGACATGGCGACGTACAAGGCGGAGTTCCTGCACCACCACTACGCGGGGCGGCTTCGGCCGCTGGCGCACTACTCGATGGGCTGGCTCCCGGCGGTGGCGCGGGTGGCGGGGCTGGCGCCGCGTGTCGTGAACGCGCTGGCCGCCGTGCCGGTGCTGGCGCGTGTGGCGAAGGCGGCGGGCGGGATCGCGCCGGAGCGGGACATCCCTGTGTTCGCGCCGGAGCGGTTCACGGCGTGGTGGTGGGCGCGGGGCGGGGCGCGGGGGGACGGGCGGCGGGGCGAGGTGGTGGTGTGGCCGGACACGTTCACGGAGCACTTCCACCCGGCGGTGGGGCGGGCGGCGGTGGAGGTGCTGGAGGCGGCCGGGTTCCGGGTGAAGGTGCCGGAGGCGGCGGTCTGCTGCGGGCTGACGTGGATCTCCACGGGGCAGCTGGACGTGGCGCGGCGCGTGCTGGCGCGCACGGTGGACGTGCTGCGGGACGACCTGCGGCGCGGCGTACCGGTGGTGGGCCTCGAACCGAGCTGTACGGCGGTCTTCCGTTCGCAGGCGGCCGAGCTGCTGCCGGACGACCCGGACGCGCGGCTGCTGTGCGAGCGGACGCGGACGTTCGCCGAGCTGCTGGGCGAGCGTGCGGCGGACTGGCAGCCGCCTGCGGTGGACGCGCGGGCGATCGTGCAGCGGCACTGCCACCAGTACGCCGTGCTGGGCTTCGACGCGGACCGCGAACTCCTGCGCCGGGCCGGCGTGGACGCCGACGTGCTCGACGCGGGCTGCTGCGGCCTGGCGGGCGACTTCGGCTTCGAGCGGGGGCACTACGAGGTGTCGATGGCGTGCGCGGAGGCCGGGCTGCTGCCCGCCGTGCGGGAGGCGGACGGGGAGACGCTGGTGCTGGCCGACGGGTTCAGCTGCCGGACGCAGGTCGAGCAGGCGGGTACGGGGCACGCGCCGCCGCTGCATGTCGCGGAGGTGCTCGCCGCCGCGCTGCGCGGGGAGCCGGTGGCGGCGGAACGCCCGGCGGCGCCGGAGGTACGGGCGCTGCTGCCGGTGGCGGCGGTGGTGGGCGCGGCGGCGGCGCTGTCGTTCGTCCTGCGCGCCACGCGCCGCCCGGCGCGCTGACGGGCGCACCGCGATTCGTACAGAAATTCGCCGTACCAGTCCCCGGGGAAAGCCGAAATGACCGGTGCACGGTCTTTGTTACGGTGCGGACTCCCTGAGCACCGAGCGGTGGAGAGGCCATGGCGCGCACGTGCCCGGAATGCGAGACCCCGGGGGCCATCTCCGTCTGCTTCTCGCCGGACGGCAACTTCCTGTTCCCCTGCGTCCGCTGCGGCTGGGTCCCGGCGCTGCTGCCGGGCGGCGCCGAGATCCGCGCCAACTGCCCCTGCGCGACGCGCGGCTGCCACGGCTCGACGGCGGACGTCTTCTCCTTCGGCGGCCTGGGCGGTCTCGACGCGGTGCGGTCGGAGGCGTGCATGGCCTGCTACGGCGGACGGCACGTCGCGCGCGGCGCGCCGCCGCTGGACAGGACGCTGGTCCAGAGCCCCTTCGACCACCCGGCGTTCCTGCCGCGCCTGCTCAACTGAGGCCGCGCGCGCCCCGCGCGCCGGGCGTCACTGGCGGCCCGCGTCCCACCCCGCCTGCTTCGCCACGTCGCTGTCGTACAGCAGCTCGACGGCGGAGAAGCGGGAGCCGTAGCTCCGCATGGTCCCCTGGTTGACCAGCAGGAATCCCTCGGCGGTCCGGAAGAGCCTGGTGAGCGAGGAGGTCAACGGGCGCCTCGGCTTATCCGCTCAGGCCAGTGCCTCAAGACGCGCCATCGCCTCCTCGCAGGTGCCGTAGATGTGCTCCAGCACTGTCGCGACATCCCCCCGGTCCGACCCCCGCTGCTCTTCGACGATGAGCCCCCACCACATGGCGACCAGCCCCTCCCCCACGCCTCCGGCGCGCTCTTCGGCCACTCCGCCCCTGATGCATCGGGGGCCCGCGCGAGGCACCGCGCGTCCCGCCCGCCCCCACGGCCCGTCAGGCGCTGGCCGCGCCGTCCAGGACCAGGTCGGCGCCCAGGACGATCGGCGCCTCGGCCGACGCGAGCCACAACACGGCCGCCGCTATCTCGTCCGGCTCGGCGACGCGCCCGGCGGGGACGGCCGTGGCGATCCGGGCGTCGCGCTCGGCGGTCGTCTCGCCCGGCCGGAAGGACATCGGGGTGTCCACGGCGCCGGGGCTGACGGCGTTGATCCGCACGTTGTCCGCCGCGTGGTCGCGGGCCGCCGCCCTGGTCAGGGTGGACACGGCGGCCTTGGTCGCGGCGTAGGCGGCCATGCCGGGCAGGCGCGTGTGGGCGCCGATGTTGGAGGCCATGTTGACGATCACGCCGCCGCCGCTGCGCCGCATGTGCGCTATCTCGTACTTCATGGACAGGAAGACGCCGGTCAGGTTGATGTCGACGGCCGCCGACCACGTGTCCGGGTCCATGTCGGCCAGCGGGCCGGGGGTGGGGAAGACGCCCGCGTTGTTGAACGCGACGTGCAGGCCGCCGTGCCGCGCGGTCACCGTGTCGACCATGGCCGCCGCGTCGCGGGCGTCGGTGACGTCGGCCGCCACCCAGTCGGCGCCTATCTCCTCCGCCGCCTCCGTGAGACGTGCCTTGTCGCGGCCCGCCAGGACGACCGTGGCCCCCTCGGCGGCGAACCGCCGCGCGGTGACCCGCCCGATGGCACCCGCCCCGCCGGTGACCAGGACGACCTTCCCCCCGAAACGCCCGTCCGTCGTGTCCGGCTTCCCTGCTGTCATGGCACTGCTCCATCCGCACATTTTTCTAGACCGATCAGCCAAGTAAGCCGGGACGCACCTCACCTCTCGGCGCACAGACTCGGCTCACACCAGGCCGGAACATCAGCCCTGGCCTGGTCGAGAACTGTACGCGTATCGAGAACGTCCGGTCAAAAATAGTCCCGCCAAGCCCGCCGATCACTGCCCCCGCCGCCAGGGCGGCGGTTCCGCTGCCGCTCGTCGCTCCGTCCATGGAAACGACGGTACGGACGCCGATGACCGCCCACTACCACCCAAAGTCCACTGCGCCACGACTTCGGTCTCGGACGAAAGTGGACACGGCCCGCCGACCGTCCGGTACGCGGGCACCGCCGACGCAGCGGCTCGCGGCAGCGGCCGACGGCGGGCGGGAAGCTCCCACCGGGACCCCGGGTCCGGCGGGGAGTAATCGGTTGTCCGCAGGCGCCGGTTGTGTGCGCAATGGCTGTCATGGCCACCGAGATCCGCCCGCCACGGCCCGACGAGATGCCCGCGTACTACCGGGCCCTGCCCTTCGCGAACGGGCTCCCCCACTGGGAGCCGGCCGACGCCGCCTGGCACGGCGGTCCCGAGCCCTGGCCACCGCCCCGCACCCCCGCGACCGCCGCCCAGCTGCGCGAGTGGGCGGAGACCGACATCCGCAGGCCGGAGTTCCACCCGGTCGCGGCGTTCGCCGACGGCGCGTGCGTGGGCGCCTCCGCCACCCTCTCCTTCGACGTGACGGTCCCCGGCGGCGGCACGGTCGCGATGGCCGGTGTCACCGCCACCGCCGTGATCGCCACGCACCGCAGACGCGGTCACCTGCGGCGGATGATGCAGGCCATGTTCGACGCGGCCCTCGAACGCGGCGAGCCGCTGGCGATGCTCAGCGCCAGCGAGGGCGGCATCTACGGCCGGTACGGCTTCTCACCGGCGACCTACCGCACGCGCTGGGAGCTGGACCGCCACCAGGCCGCGCTCCTCCCCGCCCCACCCGACCCGGGCACGCTCGAACTGGCCGACGCGGCACGGGCGAAAGAGGTCTGGCCCAGGGTCCACGCGGCGGTACGCGCCTCCCGCGTCGGCGAACTCTCCCCCCTGCCAGGCCACTGGGACAAGCTCTCCGACGAGCCGAACGGCGCGGACGGACCGCTGCGGTACCTCGTCCACCGCGACCGGCACGGCGAGGCGGACGGCATCGCCCACTACCGCCTGCCATGGGCCCGGACGGCCGCCGACGCGGGCACGCTCGTCGTGGAGGCCCTGGAGGCGGCGAACCCCGCCGCCTACCGCGCCCTCTGGAACGTCCTGCTGGACTTCGACCTCACCAGGACCGTCGTCGCGCCCGGCCGCCCCCGCGACGAGCCCCTGCGCTGGATGCTCACCAACCCCCGCGCGATGCGCGTCACCCGCCAGTCCGACAACCTCTGGGCACGCCTCCTCGACGCCCCCCGCGCCCTCACCCGGCGCGCGTACGACACCGCCGACGCGCTGGCGTTCACCCTCGACGACGACCGGATGTGCCCGGCCAACAACGGGACGTGGCTCCTGCGCACGGACGGCGACTCGGCGACGTGCGCCGCCACCGACCGCGCCCCGGACCTGACCCTCACCGTCCCGGCGCTCAGCTCGCTCTACCTCGGCGGCATGTCGGCGCACGACCTGGCGTACGCGGGCCGCGTCACCCCGCACACGGACGGCGCGATCCGGAAGCTGGCCCGGCTGTTCCGCTCCGACCCCGAACCGCACAACTCGTTCGCATTCTGAGCCGGCTCCCGCACTCCGGCGGGGGGACTGTCAGGCGGCGACCGACGAGGACTGGATGCGGCGGACGGCACGCAGGACCTCGTCCCGGTTCTTCGCCCGCTTGATCCACGCCGGGAGGCGGGCCACCAGTGTCATCCGCTGCCCGGTGTCGTACCAGGGCGCCCGTTCGCGCACCGACGCCTGGACGAAACGGCGGACGAGGTCGAGGTGTTCGAAGTTGTACGCCCACACCCACCCGTGCCGCGTCCCGGTCTGCAGCCACAGCGGCAGCCCGAAGTACGGGTCCGTCGCCGCGCGGACCGTGCCGGGAGAGAGCGTGACGACGCGGCCGTTCCACCTCCGTGACAGTCCGCAACGGCGGCAGACCAGGCGTCGCGGCCTGAACAGGACCGGTCCCCCCGGCCTGGAGTCCCCGGGCGCCGGGACGACGCGGGCGGCCGCCTCGCACCGGGGGCACCGTACGAGGATCAGGCCGATGAACTCGTACTCGGTGCTGCGCGGGTCCCGGAACCGCCGGGAGACCGCAGGAGGAGGAACCATGCGGGGAGTATGCGGCCACGCCGGACCGGCCGCTGTTCCGGAACTCGCGCCGGTCCGCATGCGGCGCCTGGGCTGCGGGGATGGTGCCGGAGGGAGACCGTTGCCACGCACCAATAAGTCCGATTAGCTTCTCTTGAGCCGTACGACAGAACTTCTTCGGAGGCAGCACAACCATGGCACCACCACTGGGCGTTCAGCTCTGGACCCTCCGCGACGCACTGGCGGCCGACCGTGACGGCACTCTCGCGCGGGTCGCCGCGCTCGGGTTCACCGCCGTGGAGCCGTTCGCTCCGACCGACGACCCCGAGGGCTTCCGCCGCGTCGCGGACGGCCTGGGGCTGACCGTGCCCGGCACGCACGCCGTCCAGCTCGTCCAGGACGGCGACCCGGCCGCCGTCTTCGACGCCGTGGCGACGCTCGGCTCCGGCCTGGCGATCGTCCCGGCGGGCATACCGCAGGAGGACTTCACCCACCTCGACGGCATACGCCGCGCCGCCGACACGCTCAACGGCCTGGCCGACAAGGCCGCTTCGCACGACCTCACGCTCGGCTACCACAATCACTGGTGGGAGATCGAGCCGGTGATCGACGGCCGCCACGCGCTGGAGATCCTCGCCGACCACCTGGACCCGCGCGTCGTGCTGGAGGTGGACACGTACTGGGCGGCGGTCGGCGGCGCGGACGTGCCGCGTCTGCTGCGCGGCCTCGGCAGCCGCGTCCACGCGCTGCACGTGAAGGACGGGCCCGCCGTGAAGGACGAGCCGAACGTCGCGGTCGGCTCGGGTGCCATCGCCGTGCCGGAGATCCTGGCCGCCGCGCCGGACGCGTGGCGCGTCGTGGAGTTCGACGCCTGCGCCACCGACGTGTTCGACGGTCTGCGCGACAGCCGCGCGTACCTCGCGGGTCTGGGTGAGGCCGCGTGACCGGCAGCGGGCCGGTCGGCGTCGCGCTCATCGGCGCGGGCAACATCAGCGGCCAGTACCTGAAAAGCCTCTCCGGCTTCGCCGACGTCGACGTCCTGGCGGTCGCCGACATCGACCCGGCGCGGGCGGCGATCGCCGCCGAGGAGTACGGCGTGCCGGTGTCGGGCGGTGTGGACGACGCCCTGGCCGTCCCCGAGGTCGAGCTGGTCATCAACCTGACGGTGCCCGTCGCGCACGCCGAGGTCGCGCTGGCCGCGCTGCGCGCCGGGAAGCACGTGTACGGCGAGAAGCCGCTCACCGCCACCCCGGCGGAGGGCGAGAAGGTGCTCGCCGAGGCGGCCGAACTGGGCCTGCTGGTCGGCAACGCGCCGGACACGTTCCTCGGCGCGGGCATCCAGTCGGCGCTGCGTGCGGTGCGGGCGGGGAAGATCGGCACGCCGGTCTCCGCGTGGACGGCCACCCAGAGCCTCGGCCCTGAGGGCTGGCACCCGGACCCGGCGTTCTTCTACCAGCCGGGCGGCGGGCCGCTGTTCGACATCGGGCCCTACTACCTGACGGCGCTGGTCGCGCTGTTCGGCCCGGTCACGGGCGTGGCGGCGACGGCGGCGCGGGGGCGGGCGACGCGGGTCGTCGGCTCGGGGCCGAAGGCGGGCCAGGAGTTCCCGGTGAACGTGCCGACGCACGTCAGCGCGCTGCTGGAGTTCGCGTCGGGGCCGCGCGCCAACTCGACGTTCAGCTTCGACTCGTCGGTGCCGCGCACGGTCATCGAGATCACCGGCAGCGAGGGCACGCTGTCCGTGCCCGACCCCAACATGTTCGAGGGCCCGCTGAAGCTGCGGCCGAACGGCGCGGACGACTGGGAGGACCTCCCGGTCGAGGGGTCGTCGGCGGGGCGCGGCATCGGTGTCGTGGAGATGGCGCGGGCGCTGCGTTCCGGCGAGCCGCACCGGGCGTCGGGGACGCTGGCGCTGCACGTCCTCAAGACAATGGCGGCGATCTCGGAGTCGGTGGAGAGCGGGGAGTTCCGGCGGCCCGGTGCCCCGGCGTCGCCCCGGCTCGGCGAGCCGGTCGCGCCGGAACCGCTGCCGCTGGACTGGGACCCGGCGGCGGCGACGCTGCTCTGACCTCGGGTCGTACGCGGGCGGGCCCGGGGGATCGACTCCCCCGGGCCCGCCCGTCGTTCAGTCCGCCGTGTCGCCGTCGCCGTCGCTGTCGTGGAGGATCCGCCGGGCGAGGTCGAACTCGTCGGGCAGCACGAGGCGTACGGCGTGCAGCTCGTCGGGCCAGGCTCCGGCCGGCTGCGGCCGCCGCGACGTGGGGTTCGGGTCCTCGCCGAGGGCGATCACCGACGCGACGCGTCCCGTGCGCCGTACGACGTGGGCGGCGGCGTAGCCCGATACCAGGCCGAGCACGGCGGCCGTCGCCGTCCGTCTCCACGCGTGTCCCATCCTGTCCTCCGGGGTCTCGGTATGGCGGGGTCCTGGTCGTCCCCGTCGAGGTGGCGCTGCCAGCGGCGGCCGAGCAGCGTGACGGGTCCGCGGGGCCGCCCGCCGGGACGGGGGCGGATGGTGGGGGGTGGGGCGTGCCGGGTGCGGCGTAGAGGGGGACGTCGTGACCCTCCGCGTCAACGGGCAGGTGCGCTGCGGCGTGGGCGTGGTCGGTGACGGCGTTGTGCAGGCGCTCGACGCAGGGCCCGCAGGCGTACAGCGGCGCTTCGAGCGCGGGTGCGCCGCTGGTCACCGTGCCGACGCGGGCGACAAGGGTGACGCGGTGCCCGCACCAGAGCCAACAGGCCCCGACGAACCACTCGTTCACGTGTCACCCTGCCCGCCGTCGTCGTGCGAACCGATCACCCTGCTGACCCACAGGATCAGCAGCACGGCCCCCAGCCACAGCCCGCCGCCGAGCACCGACACGAGCCCCACCACGAACCCGACGCGCCGCAACCCCCGGATCATGCGGCCGCCTCGCCTTCCACAGGATCGAGATCGACCACGAACCAGACGCACTTACCGTCCACTTCGGGACTGCACCCGAAGTCACGGCACATGGTCTTGAGCAGCCACAGCCCCCGCCCGGACTCGGCATCCCACTCCGGTTCCGTCACCACCGGCAGGAACACGGACCGATCCGACACCCGAACCGTCACCCGCCCGTCACGCACGACCGCCGACAGACGACAGTGCGGGTCATCGACATGCCGAAGGACGTTCGCGAGCAGTTCCGACAGTCCCAGGCGCGCGACCTCGACGGCAGCCGAAGAGGCCCCCCAGGACCGAAGCACCAACACCAGCGTCCATCGCCAAGTCTCGATCCCTCGGGCGTCAGCGAGTATGTCCCATACGTACGCGTAGTGCTGCTTCTCGGCGGACTGGGCCGGAATCGTCATGACACCTCCAAGGGCGCTCTTCGACCTGCCCGCATCACCCAGCCGGGCACGGCAGTTG
Source organism: Streptomyces sp. NPDC049879 (assembly GCF_044461265.1). Taxonomy (NCBI): domain Bacteria; kingdom Bacillati; phylum Actinomycetota; class Actinomycetes; order Kitasatosporales; family Streptomycetaceae; genus Streptomyces; species Streptomyces sp. NPDC049879. The sequence goes on from NZ_JBITKT010000004.1 coordinate 132,978, forward strand.
CACTCGACGGCAACCCAACGTATGGGCTCCGTGACACAACCAGCATGGCGCCATGTAACGTCTCCAAGCAAGTCTCACGAGAATTTTCACGCTCGATCTCAGGTTCGGGTCGCCTGTAGAGTCAACGACCGGAAGGCGGTGATCCTTTATGGCCCAACCCAACCTCCTGCGACGGAGGCTGGGACTCGCCCTACGCGACCTCAGGAAACGCGCAGGGCTCACGCTCGGCGAGGCAGCCGAGGCCATCGGGGTCTCCGTGCCGACGCTCAGCCGCGTCGAACTGGGCAAGGGGGCGATCCCCGAGGACCGGCTTGAGGCGTACCTCCAGCCCTACGAGCTACCCGAGGCGAAAGCTGCGGAGATCCGTCGCCTCGCCGCCCTCGCTTCGAGCAATCGTCGGAGCACACTGCTCCACCAATCCTCGAACGCGGAGGGCGACGATTTCGCGGGCTATCTGGAGCTGGAGGAGGTTGCCACCGAGGCAGATATTTACACCGCGCAAGTGGTCCCCGGCCTGTTCCAGACTGCCGAGTACGCGCATGCGCTCATCTCCGGGGGCGTCATCTGGCACACCGCACGGCAGGTACGCAGCTTCGTCGAGCTACGCATGGAGCGACAGCAGGTCCTTCGCCGCGAGAATCCGTTGCATGTGCGGTGTGTGGTGGAAGAAGCCGCGCTTCGCCGTCCGATCGGCGATCACGACATCCTCAAACGCCAGTTGATCTCGCTGGCCGCGACGGTGGACGAACTGACGAATGTCGATTTCCGGGTCGTACCCACCGAAGCAGGTGCCCACCCCGGCGTGGACGGCCAGTTCACGATGTTCTCGTTCGACGCGGGTGACCCTGTGGTGACCGTGGGAACGATGACCCGTATCGCATACATGGAAGAAGACCTGGACATCGCGCCCTACAGCGCCGGCTTCACACGGCTCCGCGAGGTCGCCTGGTCAGCAGAACGGTCACGTCGTTTTCTTGGCGCTCTTATCGCCACAGATGGCAAGTAAGCCACACTAAGCCAAAAGCTACGGGACCAACTTCAACTCAGAGACCGCCCACGGCGAGACGTGAGACGATACGCAAAACAGCAGGTGACGGCCGGTTCGCAGGATGGATAGCGAATCTGGCTCTACGCATACTCAGCCAAGGATCGGAAGAGGATGATCAGCAACGTCGATCTCACCAACGCCAGGTGGGTCAAGAGCGAACTGAGCGACGGGACCAACAACTGCCTCGAAGTCGCCTTCGTCGGCGGTGTCGTGGCCCTTCGCGATTCGAAGGACGTAGGCAACCCGGAGGCGGCCGTACTCGTCCTCTCCGAAGACGACTACCGCGCCTTCACCGGCGGAGTCCAGAACGGCCAGAGCAACCTGCTGCTTCCCTGACTTCCGTACCAGAGGGGTCCACACGATGCGGGCAACCGGCTCAGCCTGGTTCACGAGTAGCTACAGCGGCCCGAACGGTGACTGCGTCAAAGCGCGCTACCGCGTCCAGGACAGTATGGACCTCCGCGACTCCAAAGACCGCAACGGTCCAGTGGTCGCGTTCGGTGCCCACAGCTGGGCGGCGTTCAGCACCGCACTGCGTGACGACGCCTTTCCGGCACACTGACGGTCCGGGCCCGTGCCCCATACGGCGGCACGGGCTCAGCCGCAGAGACCTGACCGGCAAGGCTCGGCAGCAGAATCCGCCTATCTACCCGCCGGGTTGGGGAGAATCACGCCGTCCTGATCCCTGCGGGAAGGGTGACCAAGCGATGCGGGCAACCGGCTCAGCCTGGTTCACGAGCAGCTACAGCGCCCAGAACGGCGAGTGCGTCCAGGCGCGCCGTCGTACCCATGACGGCATCGACCTTCGCGACTCGAAGGACCGCGACGGGCCCGTGGTCGCGGTCGGAGTCCACGGGTGGGGCGCGTTCACCGTTGCCTTGCGGGATGGCTCGTTCCGAGCCCGTTGACGGTTCGGGCCCGTGGCGGTGTCACCTCTCGATGCGGGTCGCGATGCCGTCGAGGAGGAGGGCGAGGCCGGAGTCGAAGGTTTCGTCGGGGGTCGGGTGGGGGCCGTCGCGGATGACTCTTTCCAGTGCGGGGAAGCGGCCCGTCGCGAGGGTCCGTTCCAGGTAGGGGCCCAGCGCCGCCTGCCACTGCTCCTTGTCGGTTCCGGTGGCCCGTTCGGCGCGGCGTTCGGCGATCTCCCGGCGCACCGCGCCGACCACGTACGCGTTGACGGCCGCCGTCGCCGGCACGATGGTGTCCACGTCGACGCCGTCCATCGCGGCCACGACGGCGTTCCCGGTGGCCAGGGTGTTCGGTCCGAGCTGCGGCCGTCCGCCGACCAGGTCGGCGAACCACTCGTGCCGGTGCGCGGCCCGGCGGGTCGCCTCGGCGAGGGAGCGCAGCGCCTCGCGCCAGCCGTCGCCGGTGGGGCGGATCTCGGCGTAGACGGCGTCCACCATCAGTTCGAGCAATTCTTCCTTGGTGGCGATGTAGCCGTACAGCCGCATCGGCCCGACCTCCAGCACGGCGGCCACCTTGCGCAGCGACACCGCCGTCAGGCCGTCGGCGTCGGCGAGGCGGATCGCCGCCCGTACGATCCGCTCGCGGCTCAGCGGGGCCGGTACCGGCCGGTCCGGCGGCTCCGGCCGCTCCCACACCAACATGCCGCCGACGATACATCGCGTGGTACAGCGGGCCGCGCCGGTGAGCCGCGAGGAGCCGGCGGCATGGTCGGGCGTCCCGGCGCGCGTTGACATCGCGGGCGTTCGCCGGGCTGCCTCGCGCATGCCCGGTCGTCGTGACGCTCGACACCGCCGCCGGACAGCTGGGCGTCCCGCGGGCGGTGGGGCGGGGGCCGGTCCTGCTGCTGTCGCTGCTCGTCCGCGCACGTCTCGTGCCGACGCGATCAGGGGAGGTGTACGGCGGCCCGGATCGGCGGGCTGGGTTCTGCGGGCGCGCTGTTCTTCGTTTCTGTCGATCCGGCCGCCGTGCCGGTGGCGGTCGGCAACGCGCGCAGTGGAACAGGGAAAACTTCTGTACCGATCGGAATAGATGTCGGCGGGCCCGGGTTGGCCACTCCGGCGGCGCACCGAGCGCCGCGGCTGCCGCACAGGAGGGGCACCCGATGTCCGACACCGATCCGCGCGCGTTCTACCTGCGCTACATCGCGGCGCTGAACGCCCACGAGTTCGACCACATGGACGAGTTCATCGCCGACCGGCCCACGCTGAACGGCGAGCCGGTCACCCGGGACGACGTCATCGCCGTCCAGAAGCACGACGTCGACGCGGTCCCGGACCTGCACTGGGAGTTGAAGGAACTCCTCCTCGACGGCGACCGCCTGGCCGCGCGCCTGGTCAACACCGGTACGCCCGCGAAGGAATGGCTAGGCGTGGCGCCGACCGGCGCCTCGTTCGAGATCACCGAGTACGCCATCTACCGGGTGCGCGACGGGCGGTTCGTGCACATGACGGCCCTCCACGACGCGGCCGGGCTGCTCCGGCAGCTGACCCGCTGACCCCGCCGCAGACACACCAGCCGCAGACTCACCATCCGAGAGGACGATCATGACCGTCGCACTGATCACCGGCGCCAACAAGGGCATCGGGTACGAGACAGCCAGGCAGTTGCTGGAGCTGGGCCACACCGTCTGGATCGGCGCCCGTGACACGGAACGCGGCGCGAAGGCCGCCGCGGCGCTCGGCGCGCGGTTCGTCCGGCTCGACGTGACCGACGACGCGTCGGTCAACGAGGCGCTGGCGACGGTCGGTTCGGCCGAGGGCCGTCTCGACGTCCTGGTGCACAACGCGGGCATCCTGGAGGCCGAGGCCACCGACGGCCCCACCGCCCTGCGGGTCTTCGACACCAACGCGGTGGGGATCGTACGCGTCACGGAGGCGGCGCTCCCGCTGCTGCGCGCGTCCGCGAACCCCACCGTGGTGACCGTCTCCAGCAGCATGGGTTCGTTCTGGGCGGTCAACAACCCGGACCGGGTCGAGTACCACCTGACGCCCATGCTCTACGCCGCGTCCAAGTCGGCGGCCACGATGCTCACGGTCCAGTACGCCAAGGCCCATCCGGGCATCAAGTTCAACGCGGTGGAGCCGGGCTTCACCGCCACCGACATGACCGCGGCCATGGACGGCGGCCGCTCGCCGGAGGAGAGCGCCAGGACCGTCGTACGCCTGGCGACGCTGGGCGCGGACGGCCCGACCGGCACGCTCCAGGACGAGTCCGGCCACCTGGACTGGTAGCCACGGGCCCCGATCGGCCGCGGCGGGTCAGAGGTCCGCTTCGAGCGCGCCGCCGAAGCGCGCCGCCGCGCCGGGGCGCAGGACGGCCACCACGTCCGTGAACGCCTGGCGCGCCCGCGGCGGGTCGTCGTGGGCGCGCAGCGCGTCCACCATCGCGAGGACGTGGCCGCGCGTCTCCGACTGGTGCGGCACGTGGAGGGTCGTGCCGAGTTCCTCCTCGACGTCGCGCAGCACCCTGCGGCGGAACTCCGGGTCGTCCATGCCGGGCACCGCCTCGAACGCCTTGGCCAGTCGCAGCCGGGCGGCGGCGGTCAGGCGGCGCGGTCCGGCGTACGGCGGCGGCGCGGCCCGTACGGCGGTGGGCGGCGGGAGCAGGCCGAACAGCGGGTCGTCGCCGGGCAGTTCCTTCCGCAGCGCCGCGAGCGGCGTGTACCAGCCGCCGTCCATGACGCCGCTGACCTTGCGGAACGCCTTGAGCACGCCGCAGACCGCGCCGTCGTCCTGCCGCACGACCACGCTGCCGCTGAAGCCGTCGAGCACCGCGTCGCCCGCCACCCGCACGTAGTCACCGGCGGGCCCGGACACCCGCAGCAGCAGCGCGTCGGGCTGGACGCCGGGGCTGGGCGTGCGCGTCGAGTACCCCCACACCCGCACGGCCGTCCCCGGTGGCACGTCGTCCCCGGCCGCCAGCCGCGGCGCGCGGTGCTCCCCCGGCGCGCCGGGAACCGCGACGAGGGCCAGGTCGGGGTGGGCCCAGTGGGCGCCGTCGCCGCGTACGGCCGGGAAGAGCCGCCGCCCGCCGGTCACCGCCGTACGCCCGCCCCACCGTACGAGGAGCGGGCCGCGCGCGGCGGCGGCCACGTGGGCGGCCGTCAGCACGACGCCGGGGGCGAGGAAGAAGCCGCAGCCGACGAGGCCGTCGTCGTCCGACAGCCACACCGCGCTGTCGCGGGCCGGGTCCGTCACGGGCCGGCCGTCCCGCCCTCGGCGTTCCACGTCATCCGCACCACGAGGGCCGCCTCGCCCCCGGCCTTGGCGATCACGCTCGTCAACGCGCCGGACTCGACCGCGAGTTTGAGTCCGAACTCGATCTCGAAGGCGTCCGGACGGCGCGGCAGGTGGTCGTGCATCGTCTCCGCAGCCCACTCCGCGATGCCGCGGATCGACTCGCGGACGGTGTCCAGCTGGTACGTCACCGCCTCGCGCACGCGGGACAGCGCCTCGCGGGTGCTGACGTCCCCGCTCACGAAGTCGTCCACCGCCCGGCCGCCGGGCAGGAGCGGCTCCGCCTCGGTCACCTCGACCTGGATCACCATGCCGTTGGCCAGTTGCACCGGTACCGTCGTCGTCACTGCGCCCCTCCTCGGAACGTTCTCGCCGCCATCGTGTCCGACCCGCCCGCCCCGTCGCGGGTCAGTCGCGGAACGGGACCCCGCCGGGGCGTTCCAGCGCCCGCCACAGCCGCATCGCCTGCTCGTCGGTGCCCACCTGTCCCTCGCACTCCCGCTGCGCCCACCGCAGGTACGCGCGCAGCGCCGTGACGTCGCCGAGGCCCGTCCCGCCGGCGGTGAGGTCGGGGTGGGCCCAGAGCACCATCAGCAGGAGGTCGGGGATCCGCTTGCGGTCGGAGCCGAGCGCGGGCTGGAAGTACGGCAGGTCGAGCGTGCGCGCGCCGTGGCGCCGGTAGAAGCGCAGCCGGGCGTCGGGGTCGCCGTGGAGTTCGTCGCCGGTGTGCCGGCCGGGGTCGGACACCTCGGCCAGCGCCAGGCGGGGGGCGTGGGCGGCGATGCACGCGTCCAGGGAGGCGCGCAGCAGCGGGCCGCCGACCGACCGGCCGCGCAGCCCGGGGCGTACGGCGAGCCAGGCGAGGAGCACGAGGTCGAACCGTGCCTCGTACTCCCACACGGCGGCGCCGAGCACCTGCCCGGACGGCGCGACGCTCGCCCATACGAGGGTGGTGCCGTCGGCGGTGACCTGGCGGAGGTCGTCGGCGTCGGACAGCTCGTCGTGGGTGAAGGCGGGTGCCAGGACCTCGGCGTAGAGCTGGTCGAACTCCGGGTCGTCGGCCGCAATCCGGCGGATGCGCGGGCTGTCCCCGCCCTCCGCAGGCGTCTGAGCTCCCGTCATGGCAGCCGCCCCCTCGTACTACCCCAACTGCCGTGTCGCGCACGGCAGATCGTCTGCGGCAAGGCTTGCACACACACCTGCCTGGCCGATAGCCGAGCGTGATATTAGTCGTATCCCCCGTACGGGGTGGCCGGTTTGCCGGTGGACGCGGCCGGGTGGGGCACCCCATGTCCGAGGAGGATGCTGCCGGTGAGACAGTTCAGCTCCGCCGAACGGGAACGGCTGGTCGCGGTCCTCGCCGGTGTGCCCGGCGCCGACTCGCTCGACTTCCGCCGCCAACTCGTCGCGCTCGCCGCCGAGTCGGTCCCCGGCCGTCCGGACGTGCCGGAGAGCGCCCGGCAGCGTGACCACCTGCGGGCGATCGTCGACACCTTCCTTGCCTGCCCCGACCAGCGGGCGGCGATCGGCGCCCTGGCCGACGCGCTGCTGATCACCCGCGAGTACACGGGGGCGCACGTTCGTCTGAGGGACGAGTTCGCCGCGATCGAGGCGACGCCCGTACTCGAACCGCCGCCGTCCGCAGGGGTGTCGGCGGTCCCCGGCCCCCGCCACGCGCCGCAACTCCCGCGTGACCACCGCCCTGTCTCGGCGGCGCTCGGCCGGAAGGTGACGGACCTGCTCACCGCCGTGGACGCGGGGCGCCGCCCGCGCCGGGACGTCATCGCCGACAGCGGCTGCGGCAAGTCGCTGCTGCTCCAGGAGATCAACGCCGGGCTCCGGCAGCGGCGGCACGTGGTCCTCTTCGTCACCGCGCAGGCCCTGGAGAGCGACCCGGACACGCTGGAGTTCCTGCGGTCGACGCAGGGCGCGTGCGACCGCCTCATCAGCGCGATGGCGGACGACGTCGTCAAGGCGTACGACCCGGCCGAGGGCGAGCCCGGCAGGATCGACGCGGACTTCGGCCGCGAGGCGCTCGACACGCTGCGCGCGGCGCGCGGCGCCGTCCAACGGGTCTTCCTCGCCGGGGACTTCGAGGAGGCGCGCGCCACGCTGCTGTACGCACTCGACCAGGCGAAGTGGCAGGTGGTGGAGGTGCTGAACACCATCGCCCGGCGCCACCCGCTCTCCGTCCTGGTGGACGACGTGCACACCGTGGTGACCACCCCGGTCGGCGAGTGGCTCGCCGAATGCCTCAGCCTGACCGAGGCCGACACCGTCGTCTTCGCGCGGCGCCCCGCGACGCGGCGGGAGGAGGAACGGGCCCGCCGGGTCGTCGGCCTGCTCGCCATGACGCCGATCCGGCTCACGGCCCTCACTCGCGACGAGACGGCGACCCACGTCGTACACGAACTGCGGCGCGCCGGATGGCGCGAGGACACCGCCGCCGACTGCGCCCGGATGATCTTCGGCGCGACGAACGGCCTGCCCATCGGCGTCGTCACCTGCTGCGAGATCCTCACGGCGGGCGACGTGCCCCCCGACGCGCCGCCGGAACGAGTCGGCGCCGCGCTCCTCGGCGGCGACGAGCGGTGGGACGGGCCGCAGGGCGTCGGCGCCATCCGGACATTCATCGACTCCAGCGTGCGGCGCATGCTCGGGCGCCCGGCCGGGGCGCCGGTCGAGATCTTCGACCTGCTCGCCGTCATCCGCCGCTGCACGCCCGACCTGCTGGTCGGCGTGCTCGCCGCGACGGGGCTCGACGAGCAGGAGGCGCGGCAGGTGTACGACTGGCTGAGCGCGCGGTCGTTCGTCACCTGGTTCGACGACGACGCCGAACTCGGCTGGCGGCTGCACGACTTCCTGCGGGAGAACGTCGAAGCGCGCCTGCGGCAGGACACGTTGCGCTACGAGGAGCTGCATCGGCCCGTCGAGGCGTACTACCGCGACCTGATCAACCTCGACCAGGAACGCGACACCGACTCGCCGTACATCGTCGGCGCCCGGTACGAGGACCCCGAGTGGCAGCGCAACTCGGAGGAGTGGATGCACCACGCCGCGATGCTCAGCGCCCGCCACTTCACGCCGATCAGACTGACCCTGATCCGCCTGTTCCTCGAAGCCTTCTGGTGGTGGGACACGGAGACGTCGTCCGTCTACTCCGAACGGCTGCTCGCCTCGTTCCACACCCTGCTCGACCAGCTCGACGGGACGCCGGACCGGGAGTGGGTGACATGCCTGGAGGAGTTCCACGCGAACTACGTGCCGGGGCAGGCCATGATGGGCGGCGAGGTGCGGCGGGACACGTGGCGGGCGGCGGACCGCGCGCTCGCCAGGCTCGGCCGCATGCTGGACCTCCAGCGGGACCAGGTCCCGGACGACGACCCGCTGCGGCGCATCCACATCCTCCTGTGCTGCCTGCGCGGCGACACGGCCTGGTACCGCACGCCGCGCCGCGCGGCCGACCGGGCGGCGGCACTCGGCTGGCTGCGGGCGGCGGAGGAGGCGTGCGTACGGGAGGCGGAGTTGTGGATGGGCAACTGGGCCGTGTGGATGCAGGCGGACCTGTGGCTGGCCGTCGACCCCGACCCGGAACGCGCGGGGGCGCTCCTGCCCGGCCTGGCGGAGCGGATCGACGAGCAGCAGGACAACGAGCTGCGCGTCCACCTCACGCGGACGCTGGGCGACATCGCCTGGCACGACGGGCGGAAGGCGCTGGCGTTCGACATCTGGGCGCGGGCGGTGCTGTACGGGCTGGTCTACAACATCGAGCAGGAGGTACCGGACCAGGCACCGAACGAGTACAGCCGGTCCGTCTACCGCGGCCTGTGCCGACACCTGCGGCGGCGGCTCGCCCAGGCCGAGGCGGAAGGGCTGACCGACCTGACCCGGACGGCGACGGAGCGCGTACGGGCGTACTTCGCACCGTATTGGGAGGAGGTGGGCGAGCCGCCATCCCCCGACAACCCACTCGGCCTGCCCCCCGAACCACGCGACGAGGACCTCGGCAAGGTGACGACGGACTTCGCGGAGGACGCGACATGGGTACTGGAGAACATGCGCGTCCGGGACGAACCCCTCGACAGTCCACTGACCGTGCAGGTCTGACACCGAGGACGCACACCCCGGCACCACAGCCGACGCCCCCCTTGTCGCGATGCTGAGCCAGTCCGAGGGGTACCCACCGCCTGGAACATCCAGTGGTGATGTTCCGGACAGCGCTTGTCAAAATCCTCGGCCAGCCCCGACGGTGACCGCCACGCGGTGAAGGCGCCGACGCGGCGCTGCGTGTTGCTATCCTCGGTCAGCCCGGAGGGTGACCGCCACTGGCCCCGACAGGTCGCTGACGTTCGCGATGGTCTGGTTGCGATCCTCGGTCAGCCCGGAGGGTCACCCGCCACCACCGCCCGCCCCGCAACCATCCGATCCTTCGACACGTTGCGATCCTCGGTCAGCCCGAAGGGTGACCGCCACGACGTGGAGCTGGACCACGAGTACCTGAAGCTGCGCAGGTTGCGATCCTCGGTCAGCCCGGAGGGTGACCGCCACCACCCAGGTGGCCAGCTGCTGCTTGTTCACCTCCGGATGTTGCGATCCTCGGTCAGCCCGGAGGGTGACCGCCACGCGCTGGTGGCGCTGGTCGGCGCGTGGAAGCGGATGCCGTTGCGATCCTCGGTCAGCCCGGAGGGTGACCGCCACTGGCCTCCCGGTAGAGGGTGGCGGCCTCTCCGTTGTTGCGATCCTCGGTCAGCCCGGAGGGTGACCGCCACCCCGTGCGTGAACGTCATGGCGCCTGGCGCTACTTGGCGTTGCGATCCTCGGTCAGCCCGGTGGGTGACCGCCACCCGGGCGGCACTGACCAGGTGGCATTGGAACGGGCGTTGCGATCCTCGGTCAGCCCGGTGGGTGACCGCCACCTCGCCGCCGACACCGCGGTCGCCCTCTCTCTTCCCGGCGTTGCGATCCTCGGTCAGCCCGGTGGGTGACCGCCACGGTTTGTGAGCTGCGTGTTGTGCGTAGCGTAGTGGGGAAGTGAAGCGGCCCGCTCTCTCGAATCTGGTGATTCCGGGCATTTTTCTTCGGTGCGGTGCAGGGATTCTGGGCACACTTGAGGTTCCGAAGTGGGTCGCGTGGTGTGGGGTCAGTGTGACAGAGGCGCCGCCCGGTCCGAGATTACCTGTCCCAGGGCGAAGGACGCCCCGAACGAGGGGCGGTCTCCTAGACTGCCCGGGTGGTCGATTCCTTAGTCCTGGCCAGGACGTTGGTGGCCCCGGCGGTACGTCATCTCCTGGCGAGTCGACGACGTGAGGCGGAACGCAGTCTCGGTCTTGCCGAGTTGGTGAACGTCTCCGTCCGTGACGACTTCAAGCGGCGCCGTCTACACCGTGAGATCGACGCCATCATCGACGCCGTCGCTCTGCGCCTCGATCCCCTCTGCCGACACGAACTGCCCGGCCTGGACGACGGTGAACGGCAGGCCGTGCTCGATGCGGTGGCGGACACCTTTCTCGCCGCCGACCTCTCCGACGACGCGTTCTTCCGGGCCGACGCCGAGCCGGTCAAGCTCGCCCGGCACCTCAGGAGCGCGCTGCCGCGCGTGTCCGACCGGCGCGCGTTCGGAGAGCCGGCGGCGGTGCTGTACGAAAGGCTGCTGGACGAGTGCTGCGCCGTCTACACCCGGCTCGTGGTCCATCTCGCCCCCTTCGCCCCGCGCGCTGTCGCCGAACTCCTCAGCAGGACGTCCTCGCTTGCCGAGCAGGTGGAGACCGTACTGTCACGCCTGCCCGTGCGGACGTTGCAGGCCCCGCAGGGCACCGACCTGGACCAGCAGTTCCTTGAGCGGTACCTGCAACTCCTCAGCTCCACGCTCGATGAGGTGGACCTCTTCGGCATCGACGTCCACAGCTTCCGCCCCCGTGTCCCCCTCAGCGTCGCCTACATCAGCCTCACGGTGTCGTCCGAGGACGAGGGCGCACGGCGCGGGCCTTCCCAGGCATGGCGGGCGGGCGACCTGCTCGGCGACGACTCCCCCGCTGACGCCACCCTCGGGGTGGAAGCGGCGCTGGGTGCCGTCCGGCGCGTCATGATCCGGGGCGAGGCCGGGTCGGGCAAGACGACGCTGCTGCGGTGGCTCGCCGTGAACGCGGCACGCGGGTCGTTCACCGGCCCCCTGGCACCGTGGAACGGCAGTGTGCCCTTCCTCGTGAGGCTGCGCAGCCACGTGGGCGCGCGCCTTCCGGCGCCCGAACGTCTGGTGGAGGGCGCGGCCGATCCCATCGCCGGTCTTATGCCGGAAGGCTGGGTCCACCGTCAGCTCTCCTCCGGAGCCGCCCTGCTGCTGGTGGACGGGGTGGACGAACTTCCGGCGCGGGAACGGCGCGCCGCCCGTGAATGGGTGGTCGGCCTGCTGCACGCCTATCCCGCCATCCGGGTGGTGATCACCTCACGGCCTGCCGCCGCCGCAGCGCGCTGGCTCGCGCCCGAGGGGTTCGCGTCAACCTTTCTCGAACCCATGGGGCCGGGACAGGTCGGGCAGCTCGTCGAGCACTGGTACGCCGCGATCCGGGACGCCGGTCAGTTGCCGTGTCATCCGGACGAACTCCCCGGCTTCCAACGGGCCCTGCTGCGGCACCTGGAGGTGAGCCCGCACCTGCGCGGCCTGGCGACGAGCCCGCTGCTGTGCGCGATGCTGTGCGCCCTCAACCTCGACCGCCGCACCGCCCTGCCACTCGACCGGATGAGCGTCTACGAGGCGACGCTCCACCTCATGCTGGGGCGACGGGACGCGGAACGCGGCATCGGCGACGGACGGGCTCCGTCGCTGAGTCTCCGGGAGAAGCTGCACGCGTTGCAATACCTGGCGTGGCGGCTGTCCCTCAACAACCGGACCGAGTTGGAACGTTCGGAGGCGGTCCGACGCCTGGGAGAACGGGTCGCCGCGCTGTCCCGCGAGGACATCGTCCCCGCCGAACTTCTCGACCACCTCATCGACCGGAGCGGCGTCGTCAGGGAACCCCGCGTGGGCCGGATCGACTTCGTGCACCGCACCTTCCAGGAGTACCTGACGGCGCGGGAGGCGGCCGAGCAGGGGGACGTGGGCTTCCTGACGGACCGGGCGCACCTTGACACGTGGCGGGAGACCGTCGTCATGGCGGCGGGCCATGCCCACGCGCCTGACCGGAACGGCCTCCTCACGAGCCTTCTCGACCGTGCGGACGCCGAGCCGGGGCAGGCACGGAGGCTGCGGCTGCTGGCCGCGTCCTGCCTGGAGACCGCCGGCCCGCTGGACCGTGACATCAGGGACCGTATCGACGCGCATATAGCGAAGCTGATGCCACCCCGGCGGCGGACGGAGGCCCGTTCGCTCGCGACTGTCGGGACACCGATCCTGCGCTATGCCCCGGCGGATCTCTCCGGCCTGTCCGATGTGACCGCCCGCACGGTGGTCCAGGTCGTCGCGCTCGTCGGGGGCGATATGGCACTGGACGTTCTGGAGAGGTACACGGCTGATCCCCGCTACCTGGTGCAGCATGAACTCAGCCAATACAGCGTCTACTTCGCCCCGGATACGTACGCCCGACGGATCCTGTCGTCACTGCACACGTTCATGACGGCGGCGTGGATCAACGCCAGAGCGGAATGCGATGCCTGGCGCCGGGTCTCGCCGCCGCCGCGCTTCGATCTCGTGCACCTGGACGAAGTCCGCGACCTGGGCGCGGCCCTGGCCGGTCTGACGGCCGTGGCGCGCCTCTGGGTCTCCGGGCCGATCTCCGACCTGTCACCACTGGACGGGTTGTCGGACCACTTGGAAAATCTGGCAATCTGGTCGAGGGCCGCATTCGCCGACACCCGGCCCCTCACCGGGCTAAGCCGACTGAACTACCTCGTGCTGTCGGGCCCCGGCCGACTGGACGACATCGACTTCCTGCGGTCGCTCCCGGATCTCAAACGACTGTGGCTCGACCAGGAAGCGGAGGACTACACAGCCCTGCTGTCCCTCCCCAAGCTGCGCGAACTGCGGCTATACCCGCCCCTCCCGCCGCGGCTCCTCGCCTTGCTCCCCCGGCTGTCCTCATTGACGCACCTGGGCTTCTCGGACGCACTCCCTCCGGGAGAACTGAGGTCTGTGCTCGACCGCCTGCCGCAGTTGACCCAGCTCACCCTGTTCGGGCAGAACAGCGGCACGGCGGTTGACGAGATCAGCGACCTGCCGCATCTGCGTGACCTCCGTCTGTCGAGCGAGACCATCGACGACCTCGCCGGCCTCGCGCGCCTTCCGCAGCTCGAAGGCCTGCACTTGGACACGCCCTTGTGCAGGGACCTCACGGTCCTGGGCGAACTGCCCCGTCTCGGCACACTCTCGTTGAGCCTGGCCATGAACGGCGCCGATCTCTCCGTCCTGCGCGGGCGGCCTCTCACCATCGTCTGCCGCTCCGCCCGTGAGCGGACCCGCCTGAGGCGTGAACTGGGTCCCCAGGCCCTCATCCAGCGTCAATGAACCCGGCGGCAGCCCACCGTTCAGGGGGCGGTGGCCGTCGTCGTCCGCCGTGCGCGGCGCCACCCGTACGTCGGCGAACCCCGCTTCCGCCAGGAGCGGTTGGAGACGGCGGCCGATGAACGCGTTGCCGCTCATGGCCCGTTGGACCCGCGTCTGCCCTGCGAGGGCAGCGCGCGCCGTTTCGCTGTCCGGCTGGAAGAAGACCGAGCCGTGGTCGAACGTGCCGCCGTTCGGAGAGTCGCGTACGTCCACCCGCCGCCATGTCGCGGCGGTGGTGACGCGGGCGCGTGACGGGCACCCGGGCTGCGGGGGACGAGGTGGGCGGTCTGGCCCGCTTCGAGAACCCCGCCGACCGCCCTGTGCGGGTGGTCATCGGGAGCGGGGTGGGGTCAGAATGCCTCGGTGGACAGGGGCAGAGACGACGCCGATGACCGGTCCGGAGCGGGCACGCCCGGGGGTGGCGGTTCCGATTTCCTCCAGCTCTCCCCCGCCGACGCGCCGCCCGGCGGGATCACCGAGTGGCTGGCCCGGCGGCTGCGGAGCGCGATAGCGGACGGACGGCTCCCGGTCGGCAGCCGCCTCCCCGCCACGCGCGTGCTCGCCGCCGAACTGCGCGTGTCGCGCGGCGTGGTGACGGAGGCCTACCAGCGGCTGTCGGAGGACGGGCATGTCGCCGGGCGGGGCAGGAACGGGACGGTCGTCGTCGCCGCGCCGGTGAGCCCGCCCGACGGCGGGGACGCGCGGCAACGCCCGGACGGCGGGCTGCTGTTCACCGCGACGCCGGGCCCCGCCGCGTTCGACGCCCTGCGGACCGCCCCCGCCCGCGTGGACCTCTCCCCCGGCGCGCCCGACCTCGCCGCCTTCCCCCGCGCCGCCTGGCTGCGCGCCGAACGCGCCGTCCTCACCGACATGCCCGCCGCGTCCCTGCGGTACGGCGACCCGCGCGGCCTGCCGGAACTGCGCGGCGCCGTGGCCCGCTGGCTCGCCCGCAACCGCGGCATCGCCTGCGACCCGGCGGACATCCTCATCACGTCCGGCGTCGCCCAGGGCATCGGCCTGATCGCCGACGTGCTGCGCCGGGAGGACGTCACCGCCATGGCCTTCGAGGAGCCGGGCTCGCTGGGCGTACGGCAGCACCTCGTCGCGGGCGGCTTCACGACGCCGCCGGTGCGCGTGGACGGGCAGGGCGTCCGCGTGGACGACCTGCTGGCGTGCGGGGCGCGGGCCGTACTCCTCACGCCCGCGCACCAGTTCCCGACCGGCGTGGTGCTCGGCGGTGAGCGGCGGCGCGCGCTGATGCGCTGGGCGGCGGACGGCGGGCTGATCGTGGAGGACGACTACGACGCGGAGCACCGCTACGGGCGCCCGCCCGCGCCCGCCCTGCGCGCCATGCTGGGCGACCGGGTCTGCTACGCGGGGAGCGTGTCCAAGCTGCTGGCGCCCGCGCTGCGCATCGGCTGGCTCGTCGCGCCCGCCCGCCACCGCGAGGCGCTGGTGACGGCGAAACGGTTCGCCGATCTGGGGAACGCGGCGCTGCCCCAGCTGGTCCTGGCGCGGCTGATGGAGTCGGGCGCGCTGGAGCGGCACCTGCGGGTACTGCGCACGCGGCACCGGCGCCGCCGTGACGTGATGATCGAGGCGGTACGGGCCCATCTGCCGGGAGCGGTGGTGCACGGGGCGGCGGCCGGGCTGCACCTGATGGTGACGTTCGGCGGGCACGCGCCGTGGGACGACCGCACGCTGGCCGAGGCGGCGCTCGAACTCGGCGTCAAGGCCCACCCGTTGTCCTGGCACCGCCAACTGCCGGGCGCGCCGGGCCTGGTGATGGGGTACGCGAGCAGCAGCACGGCGGACATCACGGAGGGTGTCGCGCTCCTGGGGAAGGCGCTGGCACGGGTGGCTTGACCTTCGAGCCGGGTCGAAGGTCTACGGTCTCCCGCATGGCGACGATGCGGATCTCCCAGCTCGCGGCACGGACCGGCGTTCCCGCGACCACGCTGCGGTACTACGAGACGGCCGGGCTGCTGCCCGCCGGGCGCTCCCCGGCCGGGTACCGCGTCTACGGCGAGGAGGCGGTGGAACGGCTCGCGTTCGTCGGCGCCGCGAAGGGTCTCGGGCTGCCGCTGGACGAGGTCGGCGCGCTGCTGTCGGTGTGGGAGTCGGGGGTGTGCGCCGAGGTGCGGGCGGAGTTGCGGCCGCGGGTCGCGGCGCGGCTGGCCGAGGCGGGGCGGCGGGGTGCGGAACTGGCGGCGTTCGCCGCCTCGTTGCGCGCGGCGCTCGACCGGCTGGACGCGCTGCCCGAGCGGGCGGGGCGGTGCGACGAGGGGTGCGGGCTGCACGCGGCGCCCGAGCCGTTGCCGGTGCCGGTGCCGGTGCCGGTGCCGGTGGCGTGCTCGCTGACCGGTGGGGCCATGGCGGAGCGCGTCGCGGCGTGGCACGAGGCGCTGGACGGCGCGCGCCGCAGCGGCATCCCCGGGGGTGTGCGGCTGACGGTCCCCGCCGCGCGGACGGTGGTGGTCGCCGGGCTTGCGGTGGCCGAGCAGGGGTGCTGCGCGTTCTTCGACTTCCGCCTCCACCTGGACGGGCCTGACCTGCACCTGGAGGTGCGGGCGCCGGAGGAAGGGGCGGAGCTGCTGGCCGAGTTGTTCACCCCGGCGGCCTGAACCGCGCGGCGGCGGGCGCGGCCCGTCCGCCCGTCCGTTCTCCGGTGGCGGGGCCGGGGACCCGGCGTCCGGCGGTGCTGCTCCGGCCCGGCGGTCCGGGTGGAGTTCCCGGCGAGCGCCAGGGTCCGTCTTCGAAGGGAGCGTCCGGCCGGACGTGCGTGCCTGGGTCACCGCCCAGCCACCAGGCCGGGAGCACGTCACGAGCGGGGCGACTCCTCGGCAGACGGACCCTGGCGGTGTGCGGCCCGGTGATCCCGTCGTCTTCGGGCCCATCACCGCGCTGCCTCGGGCGACGGCTACGTCCGCCCTTGTGGTGCGGCCGGCGCGTTCGCGCGTCCGCGTCAGTCCGCCGCCCACGGCCTGAGCTTCTCCGGGTTGAGCACCGCCCAGATGTGCCGTACGCGGTCGTCCGCGATGGCGAAGGCCAGCACCGCGACGGTGGCGCCGCCCTTCCGCGCCACCAGCCCCGGCTGCCCGTTGACCACCCGCTCCAGCATCGTCACGCCCGACACCGCGCCCGCCCGTTCGGCGAAGAAGCGCGCGACCCGTTCGGCGCCCTCGACCGGGCGGGGCGCCGCCGTGACGAGCCCGCCGCCGTCGCCCGTCGCGGTGGCGTCGGGGGCGAGCAGGGCCACGAGGGCGCCGATGTCCCCCGCCTCCCACGCCCGTCTGAACGCCCGGACGACCTCCGCGTGCCGGGCCGCCGGTGTCACGGGCCGCTCCCGCGCCGGGCGGACGCGGCGGCGTGCCGACGACGCCAGCTGGCGGCAGGCCGCCGGGGTGCGGCCGACGACGCGCGCCACGTCCGCGAAGGGGTAGCCGAAGACGTCGTGCAGGACGAACGCGACGCGCTCGGCCGGGGTCATCGCGTCCAGCACCACCAGGAACGCCATGCTGACCGACTCGTCGAGCGTGACCCGTTCCGCCGGGTCGGCCGGGTCCGCCGGGTCGGCCACGCCGCCGCGCCACCGCCCGCTGATCCACGCCGTCCCGCCGGGCACCGGCTCGGGGAGCCACTGCCCGACGTACCGCTCGCGCCGGGCGCGCGCCGAGCCGAGCAGGTCGAGGCAGATGCGGCTCGCCACGGTCGTCAGCCACGCGCCGGGCGACGCGATGCCGTCGCGCCGGGGCCGGGGCATGGCGTACCAGCGGGCGTACGTCTCCTGGACGACGTCCTCGGCGTCGGCCAGGGAACCGGTCAGCCGGTAGGCGAGGCTGGTCAGTTGGCGGCGCTCGGCCGTGAGCACGTCCAGGGCGGGGTCCTGGCGGTCGGTCATGGTGTGGCGGGCTCCCTCGGTCGTCCCTCTCCCCCACCGGGTACGACGACGCGGCGCGCCGGAGTGTGAGGCCGGAGGGGCGCCTGACATTTCCCGGGGCCGTGTCGTCGTACCCGGTGGACCTGACACCGAGGAAAGTGGGCCGGCCGTGGAATCCGTGAACGCCGCGATCATCTACTACAGTGCCACGGGCACCGTGCACGCCCTGGCGCGAGCCGTCGCCGAGGGCGCGGAGGAGGCGGGGGCGTACGTGCGGCTCCGGCGGGTCGCGGAGACCGCGCCGCCCGAGGCCGTGGACGCCAGGCCTGAGTGGGCGCGGCATGTGCGGGACACGGCCGGTGTCCGGGAGGCGTCCCTCGACGACCTGGAGTGGGCGGACGCCGTGCTGTTCGGCACACCCACGCGCTTCGGCAGCCCGGCCGGCCAGTTGCGGGCGTTCCTCGACACGGCGGGGCCGCTGTGGTTCCAGGGGAAGCTCGCCGACAAGGTGTACTCGGCGTTCACCGCGTCCAACACCGCGCACGGCGGGCAGGAGTCCACGCTGCTGGCGCTGGGCAACACGTTCCACCACTGGGGCGGCATCATCGTGCCGCCCGGCTACACGGACCCGGTCCAGTTCGAGTCGGGCAACCCGTACGGCACGTCGCACGTCGCCGGTGACGGGCCGCCCGGGGACGTGGCCCTGCGGGCGGCGCGCCACCAGGCGCGCCGCGCCGTGACGACGGCGGCCCACCTCAAGGCGGGGCGCGCCGCCACCGCCTGACCGGGTAGCAGCGTCAGGACAGGGGGGTGGGCTGCGGCGCGGGCGCGGGCAGGCGCGCCGCGAACGCGTCCACCACCTCCTCCAACGGCCCGGCGGCGGACGGCGCGAGCGTCACCGCGCCGTCCTCCTCGGCCACCGTGATGTCCCGGTCGAGCACGAACCAGCCCGGAGTGATGTGCGTCGCGCCCATCGCGGACAGCACGGGACGCAGCGCGTAGTCGATCGCGAGGACATGCGCCGTCGTGCCGCCGGTCGCCAGGGGCAGGACGGTCTTGCCGGCCAGCGCGTACTGCGGGAGCAGGTCGAACAGCGACTTGAGCAGTCCCGAGTAGGCGGCCTTGTAGATCGGCGTGCCCACCACCACGCCGTCAGCGCGCGCGACCAGTTCCGCGGCCCGGGTGATCGCCGGGTGCGCGGGGTCGGCGCCGGTCAGCGCCTCGGGCGGCAGGGTCCGGACGTCCAGCGGCACCACGTCGTGGCCCTGGAGCGCGAGCCGGGCGTCGAGATGCAGCAGCAGCCGGGCAGTGCGGGAGACGGGGGACGGGCTTCCCTGGATGGACAGGACGACGGCCATGGGTCACTCCCTCGGGGCGGCGGACGGGGACGTACGGGCAGGGGAGAACGGGCGCGGGCCGCGCCGCGTACGGGACGGCCCGCAGCGCGGCCGCCTCAGAGCCCCGCGCCCACCGGCACGGGTGCGGTACCGCGCGCCGGGTGCCGCCAGCGCCCGCGCGCCTCAAGCAGCGGCAGCACGTTCTCGCCGAACCAGTACGCGGCCTCCAGATGCGGATAGCCGGACAGCACGAACTCCTCGATGCCCAGCGCGTGGTACTCCTCCACCAGGTCGGCGACCTCCGCGTGGCTGCCCACCAGCGCCGTGCCCGCGCCACCGCGCACCAGGCCGATGCCCGCCCACAGCCCGGGGTGGATCTCCAGGTCGTCGCGGGAGCCGCCGTGCAGCGCCAGCATCCGCCGCTGCCCCTCCGACTCGCTGCGCCGCAGGCCCTCCTGGGCACGGCGCACGGTGCTCTCGTCGATGCCGGACAGCAGCCGCCGCGCCTCGGCCCACGCCTCGTCGGACGTGTCGCGGTTGATCACGTGCAGGCGGATGCCGAAGCGGACCGTACGGCCCTCGGCCCGCGCCAGCGCCCGTACGCGCGCGATCTTCTCGGCGACCTGCGCGGGCGGCTCGCCCCAGGTGAGATAGACGTCCACATGGCGGGCGGCGACGCCGAGCGCGGCGGGCGACGAGCCGCCGAAGTACACCTCGGGCACCGGCTCCGGCAGCCGCGCCAGGCGCGCGCCCTCCACGCTGAGGTGCTCCCCGGCGAGATCGACGGTGCCGCCGCGCCACAACTCCCGGACGACCTGGAGGAATTCACCGGTCCGCGCGTACCGGGCGTCCTTGTCGAGGAAGTCGCCGTACGCGCGCTGCTCGGCGCTCTCGCCGCCCGTGACGACGTTCAGCAGCAGCCGCCCGCCGGTCTGCCGCTGGTAGGTGGTGGCCATCTGCGCGGCCAGGGTCGGCGAGACGAAGCCGGGGCGGAACGCGACGAGGAACTTGAGGCGTTCGGTGTGCTGGCTGATCATCGCGGTGGTCAGCCAGGCGTCCTCGCACCACGCGCCGGTGGGGGTGAGGGCCGCCTCGAAGCCCAGCTGCTCGGCGGCGCGGGCTATCTGCGTGAGGTAGGCGACGGACGGGGGCCGGTCGGCACCCGCCGCGTTGACCGGCGTGCCGTGGCCCCCGCCGACGACATGGCGGCTGTCGCCGCTGGTGGGCAGGAACCAGTGGAAGGTGAGCGTCACGGGACAGTCCTTACGGGTCGGACGGGCGCGGCGAGGGGTGAGACGGCACGGGCGGGCGGCGCCCTGGCGGCGCGCGGGCGCAGGAGGACGCCGGGCACCGGCGGTATGCGGGCGGGGGCGACCGTGGAGAGGAAGAGGGGAGAACGGGGAGGAACGGCCGGGGCGGGCCGGAGGACGGGGATCAGCCGCGTGGCGCGGCGGCCCGTGTCAGTGGCTGGGGCGACAGATCGCGGCGGCGACGAGGACGAAGTCCACGCAGCGGCGGCGGGTGAGCATCCGTGCACCTGGCATGCGTCGATGCAAGCACGGCCCGCCGGGGGCGTCAATGGCATGCCCACGCACCGGGCCCCCGGCACACACGCGCCACATCCGTCACACCGCGCCGCCACAAGCGTCGGAGCACGCGGACTTTCCGAAGATTTTTTACATGCTCACGACAGGTCGCTGACCAGCCGCACCCCGTTTTCCAGGGGGTGGGCAAGGCGCCCGGCCGCGAGAACGGCGTGTTTCGCCGACGTGACGCCGGGTAAAGCCATGGCAAATATGGGAGCGCTCCCACCCCCCGGCAACCCCCATTCACCCCGGAAGGCGGAGACCGCACACATGCGTCATCTCACCAAGTCCACGCGCCGCTCACTGCGCACTCTGCTGATGGCGTTCGCCGCAATGCTCTTCATGGTCCCGATGTCGGGCACCGCGAACGCCCACGGCTCCGTCGTCGACCCCGCGTCCCGCAACTATGGCTGCTGGCTGCGCTGGGGCAGCGACCACCTCAACCCGGCCATGCAGCAGCAGGACCCCATGTGCTGGCAGGCATGGCGCGCCGACCCGAACGCCATGTGGAACTGGAACGGCCTCTACCGCAACAACGTCGGCGGCCAGCACCAGGCCCAGATCCCCAACGGCCAGCTGTGCAGCGGCGGCCGCACCGAGGGAGGCCGCTACAACTCCCTCGACACGCCGGGCGCGTGGCGGACCACCGCCGTCAACGACAACTTCACGGTCCGCATCGAGGACCAGGCCAGGCACGGCGCCGACTACCTGCGGATCTACGTCAGCAAGCAGGGCTACAACCCTGTCACCGAGCCGCTGGAGTGGAACGACCTGGACCTGATCACCACCACGGGGAGCTACCCGACCACCGGCGTCTACAGCGCGCAGGTGAACACCTCCGGCTACAGCGGCCGGCACGTGGTGTACACGATCTGGAAGGCCTCGCACATGGACCAGGTCTACTACCTGTGCAGTGACGTGGACTTCGGCTGACCGCAGCCCCCATCCGCTCCACCCCCGCCCCGCCGGTCACCACCATGCCCGGCGGGGCACCTCGTTGTCCTGATCCGATGGTCGCCAAAAGAACGCAGCGTCTTCGAGACAGCCTGACGGGGACACGCGGCGCCGCGCACGTTCAGCGTGCGCCGTCGGGCAGTGGGACGGCCTGGCCCGAGACGCGGACGCGGGGGGTGTCCGGACCGGTCTCGACGGTGAGTTCGGAGGGACGGCCCATGTCCTCGCCCTGGCGGATCGTGAGGCGGACCGGCCCGGTCACGAGCCCGAGCGTCCGCAGGTAGCCGCCGAAGGCCGCCGCCGCCGCGCCGGTCGCCGGGTCCTCCACGACGCCGCCCACCGGGAACGGGTCCCTGGCGTGGAAGACGCGGTCGCTCTCCCGCCACACGAGGTGCACGGTCGTCCAGCCGTGGCGGCGCATCACGGCGGCCAGCGCGTCGAAGTCGTACGCCAGGTCGGCGAGCCGGGCGCGGGTCGCCGCGGCGAGGACGAGGTGGTGGACGCCGCCGGACGCGACGTGCGGCGGCAGCGCGGGGTCGAGGTCGGTGGCGGACCAGCCGAGGGCGGCGAGCGCGGCGTCCCGTTCTGCGGCGGCCGCCGGGCGGGAGGACGCCGGGGCGCTGGTGAGCGTCGCCCGCACCGGGCCGTCCGGGGCGCCGGGGTCGCGGGCGGTGAGGACGGGGATCTCCCCGGCCGGGGTGTCGAAGAGGAGGTCGCCGGTGCCGAGGCGTTCGGCCAGGGCGACGGCGGTCGCGACCGTCGCGTGCCCGCAGAACGCGACCTCGGCGAGCGGGCTGAAGTAGCGCAGCGTGAAGCGGCGGCGCGCCGCGTCCCGCGCGGTGACGAAGGCGGTCTCGGAGTAACCCACCTCGGCGGCGACGGCGAGCATGGCGGCGTCGTCGAGCGCGGCGGCGTCGAGGACGACACCGGCGGGGTTGCCGCCCGCCGGGTCGGTGGTGAAGGCGGTGTACCGCAGGACGTCCGGCCGCAGGGCGTGTTCGGGGCTCATGGCGTCCACGGTGCCATCGCCGCGCGATGATGGGAAACGATGGTTTCCGATCCGACCGATTGGCTTTCCGCATGGACACGCGGCTGCTGCAGACCTTCTCCGTGCTGGCGCGGACGGGCAGCTTCACCGCCGCGGCGGGCGAGCTGCACCTGTCCCAGTCCACGGTGACGGTCCACATCAGGACGCTGGAGAAGGAGCTGGGCGCCCGGCTGTTCGACCGGCTGCCGCGCGGGGCGCGCCTGACGTCCGCCGGGCGGCGGCTGCTGGCGGGCGCGGAGGAGGTACTGGACG
Source organism: Streptomyces sp. NPDC049879 (assembly GCF_044461265.1). Taxonomy (NCBI): domain Bacteria; kingdom Bacillati; phylum Actinomycetota; class Actinomycetes; order Kitasatosporales; family Streptomycetaceae; genus Streptomyces; species Streptomyces sp. NPDC049879. Next base: position 155,824 of record NZ_JBITKT010000004.1, read on the forward strand.
CCGAGACGCGGCTGCGCGCGGCGGCGGCCGGGGGCGGACCGGCGGCCGGGCGGGTCGTGGTCGGCGCCGGGGAGACGCTCTGCTCGACGCGGCTGCCCGGGGTGGTCGCGGCGCTGCGCGGCGGCCATCCCGGGATCGACGTGCACCTGTACGCGGCGGGGACGGAGGCGGGCGTCGAGGGGTTGCGCGCGGGGCGGCTGGACGTGGCGCTGCTGCTGGAGGAGCAGGTGGGGGCCGCCGACCTGACGGCGGAGGCGGTGGGCGCGGAGCCTCTGGTGCTCGTGGCCGCGGCGGGGCATCCGCTGACGGTGCCGGGGCGGCGCGCGACGTGGGAGGAGCTGGCCGCCGAACCGTTCTTCCTGCACGAGCAGGGCTGTTCGTACAGCGACCGGCTGGCCCGGCGGCTGCTCGCGCTGCCGGGCGAGCCGCCGCGGCTGACGCGTTTCGGCAGCATCGAGGCGGCGCGGTCGTGCGTGGCGGCCGGGCTCGGGCTGACGCTGCTGCCGCGCGCGTGCGTGGCGGGCGGGCTGCGGGACGGGAGCCTGGCCGTGGTGGACGGTCCGGCCGTGCCCGACGTGCCCGTCCAGCTGGTGCGGCACCGCAGCCGGTGGGCGTCGCCCGCGGTGCTGGCGGTGGTGGACGAGGTGCGCCGCGGGTTCGCGGCGGCCTGATCAGGCGGTGGCGGCGAGGCGGTCGAGGCGGTCGCGCTGGGACGGGGTGAGGCGGACGTCGGCGGCGGCCACGTTCTCCTCCAGGTGCGCGACGCGGCTGGTGCCCGGGATGGGGAGGACGACCGGCGAGCGGGCGAGCAGCCAGGCGAGCATGACCTGCGTCGGCGTGGCACCCGCCTCGGCCGCCACGGCGGCGACCTCCGCCGTGGCCCCCGCGCCGCCCCACGCGACGGGCCGCCACGGGAGGAACGCGATGCCGGCCGCCTCGCAGGCGTCGAGCACCGGCTCGTGCTCGCGGTCCAGGAGGTTGTAGCGGTTCTGGACGCTGGCGATGGCGGTGACCTCGCGGGCCGCCGCCAGCTCGGCGGCGGTCACCTCGGACAGGCCGATCCGGCCGATCTTCCCCTCGGTCCGCAGCTCCGCGAGGGTGCCGATCTGGTCGGCGAGCGGGGTCTCCGGGTCGATGCGGTGGAGCTGGAGGAGTTCGACCCGCTCGACGCGGAGGCGGCGCAGGGCGTGATCCACCTGTTCGCGGAGGGCGACGGGCCGGGAGTCGTAGCCCCATTCGCCGGTCTCGGGCGAGCGGACGACGCCGACCTTGGTGGTGACGAGGAGGCCGTCGGGGTACGGGTGCAGGGCTTCGGCGAGGAGTTCCTCGTTGGCGCCGCCGCCGTAGAGGTGGGCGGTGTCGATGAGGGTGACGCCCAGTTCGACGGCGCGGCGGGCGACCGCGAGGGACGCGGCGCGTTCGGGGCCTGGTGCGGCCGACAGGTGCATGGCTCCGAAGCCGAGCCGCCGTACGGCGAGGTCGCCGCCTATCAGGAACGTGCCGGTGTCCGAGGTCAAGCCGCGACTCCCCTTCGCTCGGCCCGCCACGCTAGCAGAGCGGTGGCCGTCAGGCCGGGCGGCCGGTGGCGACTCCGTCGAGGACCGTCGTGATCGTCCTGGTGATCGCCGCCTGGTGCTCCGTCAGGAAGAAGTGGCCGCCGGGGTAGCGGCGCAGGGTGAACGGGCCGGTGGTCAGCTCGCGCCAGGCGTCCGCCTCGGGTGCGCTGACGCGGGGGTCGTCGGTGCCGGTGAGGATGTGCAGGGGGCAGCTGAGCGGGGGGCCGGGGACATAGCGGTACGTCTCGATGGCACGGTAGTCGGCGCGTATGGCGGGGAGGACGATGCGCAGCAGTTCGTCGCTGCCGAGGACGCGGGGGTCGGTCCCGGCGAGGGTGCGGAGTTCGGCGAGGAAGGCGGCGTCGTCGCGCAGGTGGACGGTCTCCGTGCGGTGGGTGCCGGGGGCGCGGCGTCCGGAGGCGAAGAGGGCGGCGGGGGTGATGCCCTCCTCGCGTTCGAGGCGGCGGGCGATCTCGAACGCGAGGACGGCGCCCATGCTGTGCCCGAGGAACGCGAGGGGCCGGTCGATGAGCGCGAGGACGGCCGGGTAGAGGGCGTCGACGAGAGCCGGGACGGTGGGCAGCGGTGATTCCCGCAGGCGGTCCTGGCGGCCGGGGTACTGGACGGCGAGGACGTCGGCGGTGGCGGCGAGATCGTGGGAGAAGGGGTGCCAGAAGCTGGCGGCGCCGCCCGCGTGCGGGAGGCAGAGGAGGCGGACGGGGTTGTCGCGGCCCGCCGGGTGGAAGCGGCGCAGCCAGGGGGAGTCGTCGGCGGCGGGGTGGGTCATGGGGCGGTTTCCTCCGGGTGGGCGGCGGGCCCGTGCGGTGGGCGAGGACTGCGAGTTCGCGTGCTGGCGGTGGACGGCCTTGCGGCAGGCGGCGGTTGGGGGTGGCGGCGGTGTGCCGGGGACACGTCGATTCTGCGGTGCCGGTGTGCCGCCTGCGGGGCGCTTCACCCGAACGGGCGAACCGCGGTGGGCCTTGGGAGCTTGCGTCCGGGGGGCGTTGTCAGTGGGGTGCCGTAAGGTCCGCCACATGATCACGCAGCCCACGGGGCGGGCGGTCGGGCCGTACGACGCGGCCTTCCTGCCGCGCCGTCAGATGGCCCTCCGGGCACCGGAGCGGCCGGTCACCGCACCGGTCGCCAAGCTCGGCGGCGAGCCCGTCTGGCTGTCGGAACCCACCTGGCCCCTGGACCCACGCACAGGGGCGCCCCTGGTGTTCATCGGCCAGTTCCCCGTCCCCGGTGACGCGTTGAGGCCGGCCTGCCTCTTCCTCCACGAGGAGGACATCATCATGGGCGGGCTCGACCCGGAGGCCGGCGACGGCGTACTGCTGGTCCAGCCAGGCGGCCGAATACCCCCGTTCGCGGTCATCGGTCCGCCCGGCACGCACGGCCGGACCCTCTGGCGCTGGGGGCCGGGCGACACGGAGATCCCCGTCGAGTGGCACATCGACCTGCGGCCGGTACCGCCGGAGGCCGAGCGTGCGCTGGAGCGGCAGGCCGCCTGGGAGCGCGGCATGCGGGGTGAAGGCCCCCTCATCGGAGATCCGGTTCTCCCGGAGCTGCGCGACTATGCCGGTGGCGCCCCCTGCTATCCCCACCACCGCGCACCGGTCGGGCCGCCGTGGCAGTTCCTCTTCACCATCGGTGACGCCGGGGAGGCCGACGACGACCCGTACTTCCTGAACTTCGGCTACGGGTACGGCTACGGCTTCCTCAGCCCCGACCACCTGGAAGGGCGGTTCGCCTGGACCTGCGACTGACCCGCACCGGCCGCCTCGCCGGGCCCGAGGCTGTGACCAGCGGAAAGCGGCGAAGGTCACGTGTGGGGACGCCTGTCCATAGCAAGCGCTTTCGTAATACGGTCGGACCATGACGACGACCGGGACGCCCGCGCACAACTGGGCAGGGAACATCACCTTCGGCGCGGAACGGGTGCACCGCCCCGCGTCGCTGGACGAACTGCGGTGCGCCGTCGCCGGGGCGCGGCGGGTGCGCGCCCTGGGGACCGGCCACTCGTTCAACCGCATCGCGGACACCGACGGCGACCAGGTCCTCGTGGACGGGCTGCCGCGCCGCGTCGAGGTGGACGCGGACGCCGGGACCGTCACGGTCGGCGCCGGGCTGCGCTACGCCGAGGTGGCGGCCGAGCTGCACGCCGCCGGTTTCGCGCTGGCGAACCTGGCCTCGCTCCCCCACATCTCCGTCGCGGGCTCCGTCGCCACCGGCACCCACGGCTCGGGCGACGGGCAGCAGGGCCTCGCGTCCGCCGTCGCCGCGCTCGAACTCGTCGGCCCCGAGGGCGACCTCGTGCGCCTCGGCCGCGACACCGACCCCGCGCGCTTCCCCGGCGCCGTCGTCGGCCTCGGCGCCCTCGGCGTCGTCACCGCCCTGACCCTCGACATCGAGCCCGCCTTCGAGGTGGCGCAGTGGGTCCACACGGACGTGCCCCTGGACGCGGTCTCCTCCGCCTTCGACGCGGTGACGGGCGCGGCGTACAGCGTCAGCACGTTCACCGACTGGCACAGCGGCCTCGGCACCGTCTGGCTCAAGCGCCGCGTGGACCGCGACGGCGCCGCCGACACCGGCGACGACTGGCTCGGCGGCACACCGGCCCGGGGCCAGTGGCACCCGATCCCCGGCATGCCCGCCGACTTCTGCACGCGGCAGGAGGGCGTGCCAGGCCCGTGGCACGAGCGGCTGCCGCACTTCAGGCCGGAGTTCACGCCGAGCAAGGGCGAGGAGCTGCAGTCCGAGCTGTTCGTGCCGCGCGCGGCGGCACCCGCCGCGTTCGCCGCGCTGCGCGGCATCGGCGACGCGCTGGCGCCCGTCCTCCAGGTCTCGGAGGTCCGCACGGTCGCCGCCGACGAGCTGTGGCTCAGCCCGGCGCAGGGCCGCGACTCGGTCGGCTTCCACTTCACCTGGGTCCAGGACCCGGCCGCCGTGACGCCCGTCCTGGCCGCCGTCGAGGACCTGCTGCTGCCGCTCGGCGCCCGGCCGCACTGGGGCAAGCTGACGACCGCCGCGCCCGGCGAGATCGCCGCGCGCTTCGACCGCATGGACGACTTCCGCGCCCTGGCGCGCGAGTTCGACCCGGCGGGCCGCTTCCGCAACGCGCACCTGGACGCGCTCCTCGGCTGACCCGGACGTCCGGCGCGCGTCCCGCCGCGCGCCGGACGTCCGCGGGCTCAGACGCGCGTGCAGGCGCCGCCGCCGAGGGTGAACGCGGCGGGCGCCCCGTTCGCCGCGCCCCGGTTCGCGGTGAAGCCGACGGTCACCGATCCCCCGGCGGGGATCGTCGCCGTGTACGAGGCCGGGGTGACGGAGACCGTGCCGCCGCTCTGGGCGACGGTGCCGCCCCACGCGTTGGTGACGACCTGGCCGTCGGGGAAGGTGAAGCCGAGCGTCCAGCCGGTGAGGGCGGCCGTGCCGGTGTTGTGGATCACGATCTCGCCCTGGAAGCCCGCGCCCCAGTCGCCGGTCACGCGGTAGCCGACGCCGCACGACGCGCCGGGAGTGCCGCCGCCCGGCGCGGTGGTCAGCGTGACGGCCGCCGAGCGCGCGGAGCGGTTGCCCGCCGCGTCACGGGCGTAGACGGCGAAGGTGTACGAGGTGGCCGGGCTGAGGCCGCTCACGGTGGCGCTGGTCGCGGTGGTCGAGACGGCGGCGGTCTCGGTGCCGCCCGCGACGCGCACCACGTCGTACCTGGCCACGCCGGTGTTGTCGGTCGCGGCGGGCCAGCTGAGGGCGGCGGACGTGGCCGTGACGCCCGAGGCCACCGGCGTGCCGGGGGCGGTCGGCGCCTGGGTGTCGCCGCCGGGGGCGCCGCCGTAGACCGAGGCCTCCTCCGACGTGGCGGCGATGCCGTTCGCGCCGTTGAAGAGCCGCTGGCCCCAGGACGTCAGCCGGTCGGGGTCGAAGGCGGTGACGAGGTCCAGGTACTCGACGCCGCCGCCGTTGCCCGACCACGACCAGCCGAGGTAGCCGAGGCCGAGGCTCTGGGTGGTGGCCATGATGGCGTCCTCGTCGGGGTTGCCGTCCGAGTGGTTGAAGCCGAACTCGCCGACCAGCACGGGCAGTCCCGCGTTCACGTACGCGCCGAGGTAGTCCCGTACCTCGGCCGCCGTGTCGTAGACGCCGTACATGTGGACGGAGAAGATCGTGTTGCGGTCCGGGTCGGAGGCGAAGACCGACTGGGCGTTGTCGCGCATGACGCCCGCCCAGTCCTGGCCCCAGGAGGGGGCGTCGACCATGATCGTGTGGTCGAACCCGGCGTCGCGGAGCCTGCCGATGGCGCCGCGGGTGGCGGCGGTCCAGCCCTGGGGGTTGTTGTTGCCCCACGGCTCGTTGCCGATGTTGAGGATGACGTACCGCTCCTGGCCGGCGAGGGCGTCGCGGATGCCGATCCAGTAGTCGGCGGCGCGGTCGAGGGTGGTCGCGGCGCCGTCCTCGCCGTAGCCGGTGGTGTCGTGGACCTCCAGGACGCAGATCAGGCGGTTGGCCTTGCAGAGGGAGACGACGTTGGCGACGTCGGCGGCGTCGTTGCGCGTCCAGCGGTCGCCGCTGCTGAGGACGACGCGCACGGTGTTGGCGCCCTTGGCCTTGATGTCGGCGAACGAGCCGGTCTCGCCCGGATACCAGGTGTGGGCGTGGTTGACGCCGCGCATCACGAAGTCGTTGCCGTCCGCTTCGAGGAGGCGGCCGTTCTGGATGTGGAAGCCCACGGCGGCGGGGGCCGGGTCCGCCTGCGCCGCCGGGGCGGCGCCGAGGGTGAGGGCGAGGAGTCCGAACAGGGCGGCGACGCCGGCGCGGCGCGCGCGGCGGAGGGGAGGACGCAGGGGCATGGCGGCTCCATACGGGGTCGGGCCGATGGGACAGGACCGGTCGGGTGGGACGCGTGCTTTGGGAGCGCTCCCATGCATCAACGCACCATGCCGCCGCCCCGTCAAGGGGGTGCGTCGGCGGCCGAATGGCCGGGCCGGGGGGACGGGGCTAGCCTGACCCCATGGACGACAAGGACATTTTTGCCCGAGTCGGTGAGCTGGTCGCCGAGGAGCGCGCGCTGCGCGAGCGGTCCGTCGGCCAGGGCCTCGCGGAGGACGACCGGGCCCGCCTCGCGGCCGTCGAGGTGGGTCTCGACCGCTGCTGGGACCTGCTGCGGCAGCGCAGGGCGCGCGGCGAGTTCGGCGAGAACCCGGACCGCGCCGCCATGCGGTCGGCGCGCGAGGTCGAGGAGTACGAGAGCTGAGCCCCCCGCCGCGGCCGCCGGGTCAGTGCGCGGCGGCGTCCCGTACGCGGCGGTAGTGGCGGGCGGCCCGCGCGCGGTTGCCGCAGGAGGGCTTGCACCACTCCTGCCGCCCGTGTTCCTTGACGAAGTAGCGCACGCAGCGCGGGGCCGTGCAGGCGCGCAGCTTCTCGCGCTCGGGCCCGGCCAGGAAGGCGATGGCGGCGCGGGCGAGCGCGGCGACGAGCCGTACGCCCGGGTCGGGCTCGTCCGAGCCGGCGGCGGCGGCGGGCGGGGCGCCGTCCGGCCAGTCGAGACGCGGGGTGACGGGCTCGCGGGCGGCGGCGGCGTTGAGCCGGGCGAGCGCCTGCTCGCCGGGCAGGAGGCGGTGGGCGTCGGCGGGGCTGGGGGGCCCGGGGCGCACGGCGCGGGCGAAGAGCGTGCGGACGGCCTGGCGGAGGGCGACGACCTCGGCGCGCAGGCCCTCGTCGGCGGTGATCGTGCCGGGCACGGCGCCGTCGAGCAGGTCGGCCTGGCCGCGTATCCAGTGCGTGAGACCGGCGGAGGTGATGAGGTCGTCGGTGACGCCGCCCTGGCCGTCGTGCCGGACGGTGCTCGCCAGTTCGAGTGCCAGATGGCGTTCCACGGGGCCTCTCCCCTCCTGCGCCCGCCGGTGGTCGGGGGCCGGTCCAGCGTACCGCTCCTAACGGCTGACCAGCGATTTTCCGTCGACCGGCGCTGACGTCGGCCGGGGACGGCGGGCGGGGGCGGCCGGTGTAGCCTGCTGGGCGTGGCAGCTCGGCGGATCACGACGCGTAACGCCCGTTTCCAGCAGTGGCAGGCGCAGCTGTCCAACCGCAGGACGCGGCAGCGGGAGCGGGAGTTCCTGATCCAGGGCGTGCGGCCCCTCTCGCAGGCGGTGGCGCACGGCTGGCCGCTGCGCGCGCTGCTGTACGACGCGGACCGGCCGCCGACGGCGTGGGCGCGCGAACTGCTGGCGTCGGTGGAGGCGGAGAAGATCGCCATGGCGCCCGGACTGCTCGCCGAGCTGGGCGGGAAGGACGAGGGCGTGCCCGAGCTGATCGGTGTCGCCGCGCTGCCGGACGACGACCTGCGCCGCATCCCGGTGGGTCCCGGCTTCCTGGGCGTCGTCTTCGACCGCCCGACGAGCCCGGGGAACATCGGCACGATCGTCAGGTCCGCCGACTCGTTCGGCGCCCACGGGCTGGTGGTCACGGGGCACGCGGCGGACGTCTACGACCCGAAGGCCGTGCGGGCGAGCACGGGTTCGCTGTTCGCGCTGCCCGTGGTGCGCAGCCCCGGGCAGCGCGAGGTGGACGAGTGGCTCGCCGCCGCCGGGGACGCGGGCCGGGCGGTCACCGTCGTCGGGACGGACGAGAACGGCACGGTGGACGCGGCCGACTTCGACCTGACCGGCCCGGTCCTGCTGGTCGTCGGCAACGAGACGACCGGTCTCAGCACGGCCTGGCGCGAGCGGTGCGACGCGATGGTCCGCATCCCGATGACGGGCTCGGCGAGTTCGCTGAACGCGGCGAACGCGGCGACCGTCATCCTGTACGAGGCGGCGCGCCAGCGGTCCCGCGCGCGCCGCTGACCGGATCGGTCCGCAGGGCGACCAGGCCGGACCTTCAGCGCGCGTCCCCCGCCCGGCAGGGTGGGGGCATGAACAGAGCGCTGATCGTCATCGACGTCCAGGAGTCCTTCCTCCACATGCCCGACTGGGAGTTCGCCTCGCGGCCCGACATCGTGGCGCAGGTCGGCCGCCTCGTCGGGGCGGCGCGGGGGCGGGGGGACGAGGTGGTGTGGATCCTCGGGTCGCGGCCCGGCGCGGGCACCGTCTTCGACCCGGCGCTCGGGCACGTGAAGCTGATGGAGGGGCTGGTGCCGCTGGAGAGCGAGCCGGTGTTCACGAAGACCGCGCACAACGCGTTCACCACGACCGGCCTGCAGCAGTACCTCACCGTCCGGGGCATCCGGCGGCTGACCGTCTGCGGCATCAGGACGGAGCAGTGCTGCGAGACCACGACGCGGATCGCGTCCGACCTCGGGTTCGACGTGGACTTCGCCATCGACGCGACCGTGACCACGCCGATCCCGCACCGTGACGCCTCGCCCCGCCTGCCGTTCTCCCGGCTGATGGACGACCCGCGCACGCTGCGGGTGGAGGAGATCATCGCGCGTACGGAGTACGTGCTGGCCGGGCGGTTCGCGACGATCAGGACCGTCGACCAGCTGACGCAGCTCTAGGATCAGCGGTCATGCCGCGCGTCGTCTTCCTGCTCATCCCCCGGGTGCACCTGCTCGACCTGGCGGGGCCCGCCCAGGTCTTCTCCACCGCGGACGACCTCGGCCACCCGTACAGCCTCCACTACGTCGCGGAGGAGCCGGACGTGGCGACCGTGCAGGGGCTGCCCGTGCGCGCCGAGGTGACGTGGCCTGAGCTGGCGCCGGAGGACCTGGTCATCGTGCCGGGCTCGCGCGGGCCGACGCGCCGGGTGGGGGCGCGGACGCTGGAGCGTCTGCGCGCGCACCACGCCGCGGGCGGCACGGTCGGGAGCGTCTGCGCGGGGGCCGACGCGCTGGGCAGGGCCGGGCTGCTCGAAGGGCGCCGCTGCACCACGCTGCACACCCTGCGGGACGAGCTGGCGCGCCTGTACCCGAGGGCGCGGGTCGTGCCGGACGCGCTGTACGTGGAGGACGACCGGATCGTCACCTCGGCGGGTCTCGCCAGCGGCATCGACGTGGCGCTGCACCTGGTCAGCGGCAGGCACGGTCCTTACGCCGCCGGGCAGGTGGCGCGCGCCCTGGTCGTCCACGCACGGCGCAGCGGGGCGTCCGCGCAGATCAGCACGATGATGCGGCACCGGTACCACGTCGACGGGACCGTGCACCGCGTGCAGGACCTGATCGACGCCCGCTTCACCGAACCGCTGCCGCTGCGTCTGCTGGCCGACGCGGCGGAGTGCAGCGAGCGGACCGTGACCCGGCTGTTCCGGCGGGCGACGGGGCTGACGCCGCTCGCCTACCAGACGGCGCTGCGGCTCGAACGGGCCGAGCACCTGATCGGGCAGGGCGCCACCGTGGAGGCCGCGGCGCGGGATGTCGGCTTCCAGGACGCGCGGGCACTGCGCCGCCTCCGCTCCCGCGCGGCGGGGGCCCCGCCGCCACCGGCCGCCGGGTGACGGGTCAGGGCCGGTGCGTGGGCTCGGTGTCGCCCGTGCGGAGGTGGATGCGTTCCCCTTGCTTGCCGAAGAGGCTGAGCACCTCGACGTCGCCGCGCCCGGCCGCGCCGAACCAGTGCGGAGTCCGGCAGTCGAACTCGGCCGCCTCGCCCGCGCCCATCAAGAAGTCGCGGTCGCCCAGCCGGACGCGCAGCCGCCCGCGGAGCACGTAGAGCCATTCGTGGCCCGCGTGCGTCCTGAGGTGGGGCTGCCCGTCGTGCCACGGGATGGTCATCTTGTACGCCCGCGGCTCTCCCTGCTGCCGGGACAGCGGGACCAGTACGCGGCCGTCTCTCCCGGTGGCCCGCTGCGGCACGCGCGGGTCGAGTATCCGGGGCGCGGCGACGATCTCGTCCAGCGGGACGCCGAGCGCGGCGGTGATCGGCAGGAGCAGTTCGAGGCTCGGCTTGCGCTGGGCCGACTCCAGACGCGACAGCGTGCTGGTCGAGATGCCGGTGGCGCGCGCCAGATCGGCGAGGCTGATGCCCTTCTTCCCGCGTGCGCGGCGCAGCCGGGGCGCGATCTGCTCGATCACGGCGTCCACGCTCGGTTGTTCGTCCATGGGCCGCAGTCAAACCCGCGCGTCCCGGAACCGGCAAGGATCTTTGCCGAAAGCGCGAGACCGCCCCGATGCTCCCGGTGGAGGTGGTCCGGATGGACATGATGACAGCCGCGCGGAGCGGACCGGATGCGGAGGCGCTGTGGGACGCCGTGGTCATCGGCGGCGGGGCCGCGGGGCTTTCGGCGGGCGTCGTGCTCGCACGAGCGCGGTTCGCGACCCTGGTGGCCGACGGTGGTGCCCCCAGGAACGGGCCCGCCGGCCACATACGCGGCTACCTGACGCGGGACGGCATGGCCCCTGCGGCGTTCGTCGCGGCCGGGCGGGAGGAACTGGCACGTTACGGCGGGACGCTCGCGCCGGCCTCGGTGACCGACGCGCGGCACGCCCCGGACGGCACGTTCGCGCTGCGACTCGACGACGGCCGCGCCCTACGCGCCCGTTCGCTGCTGGTCGCCACCGGGCTGACCGACGAACTGCCCGGCATCCCCGGCCTGTCCGAGCGGTGGGCGTCCGAGGTGCACCACTGCCCCCACTGCCACGGCTACGAGGTGCGGGGCCGCGCCGTCGCCATGATCGGCAACCCGGTGGCGGCGGCGTCGTCGGTGCATCTGGCCGCGCTCCTGCGCCGCTACAGCCCGTCGGTGGCGTTCTGCGTCAACGGCGTGGAGGTCGGTCCCGACGAGCGGCGGCGCCTCACGGCGTTCGGCGTGCGGCTGGTCGAGGGGCGCGTCACGCGGGTCGTCTCCCCGGTCGGCGCGGCCGGCGGGGACCCGGTCGCGATCGAGGTCGACAGCGGCGGGACCGTCATGTGCGAAGCCGTCTTCGTGGCGCCACGCCCTCTGCCCCATGACGCGCTCCTGACCGCGCTGGGCGCCGGCAGGGACGCGGCGAGCGGACTCGTCGCCGTCGACGGGCAGGGCGCCACGGACGTCCCCGGGGTCTGGGCCGCCGGGAACGTGGTCAGCCCCCGGGCGCAGGTCGTCGCCGCCGCCGGGGCGGGATCGACCGCGGCCATCGGCATGGCGTCGTGGCTGCTCGAACGGGAGCTGGTCGCCGCCGTGCCGGGCGGGCCGCACCGTGCCGGAGGTGCGCTCTGATGGCCGGTGCCACCGTGCGGACCCCAGGGGACCGCCGCTCCGACCGACTGCCGATCGGCGTCCACCTGCTGGGCTTCAGCCTGTTCGCGATGGGCAGCGCGGAGTTCCTGATGGCCGGTGTGCTCCCGGCGGTGGCAGACGACCTGGACGTCACGCTCTCCTCGGCCGGGTACCTGATCACCGCGTTCGCGCTGGGGGTCGTGATCGGCGGGCCGCCGTTCGCCGTGCTCAGCCTGCGGTGGCCCCGCCGCACGACGCTGGCGGTGACCCAGGGCGTCTTCGCCGCGGGCATCGCCGCCGGGCTGCTGGGCGGCTACGAGGTCCTGCTGGTCAGCAGAGTGGTCTCGGGCATCGCCTACGCGGGCTTCTTCGCCGTCGCGTCGGTGACCGCGATCGGCCTGGTGACGCCCGACCGCACCGCCCGTGCCTCCGGGGTCGTGGTCAGCGGGCTGAGCGTGGCCATGGTCGCCGGGGGTCCGGCGGGTACGCTGCTCGGCCACTTGACCGGCTGGCGCGGCGGTTTCTGGGCCGTCGTGGCCCTGACGGGTGCGGGGATCGTCGCCTGCCTCCTCGGCCTGCCGCCCGCCGGTGCGGGCACTGGCCGGGCCGCCGTGCCGAGTGTGGCGCGGGAACTGGCCACGATGCGCAGACCCGCGCTGTGGGTCGTCTACGGGATCACCCTCCTCACCACCGCCGCCTACATGATCACGTTCAACTACCTGGCGGCGATGTTCGAAGACATCACCGGCCTTCCCGAGGCAGGGGTGCCGCCGCTCCTCGCGCTGTTCGGGGTCGGGGCGTTCGCCGGTCTGTCCATCGGGGGCCGTGTCTCCGACCGGCGCCCGCACGCCGCCCTGCTGGCCGGTGCGGGGGCGACGGTGGTGCTCTCGGCCGTGATGGTCGCCGCGGTCCACCAGGTGTGGGCGGTGGTACCGGTGGTGTTCCTGCTCGGCGTGGCCGCGTTCGTGCTGAACCCGGCCCTCTACGGCCGCGTCTTCGCCATCGCGGCCGAGGCACCGACGCTCGCCGGGGCCACCACCGTGTCGGCCTTCCAACTGGGGATCAGCGTCACGCCCGTCCTCGCGGCCGCCTCACTCGAGCAAGGAGCCGCTCTCACCTCGGTCTGCTGGATCGGGGCGGCCCTCGCCATGGCTGCCGTGCCCCTCATCCTCCGCGACCGGGCCCGGCAGGTCCGCATGTGACCCGGAAGGGCCCGGCAGGGACGCGGGCCTCGCCGGTGGGCAGACGCCCGCCCGACCCGGCACGGGCGCACCGGTGATCCCTCGCCCTTACGGAGACAACGGCCCGGAGCCCTGGTCGTGTCGTCCGGATCGTGGCGGATCGGCCCACGTCGTCGGACACCCTGGCATCGCAAGGCGCCGGATCGCCACGCGTACCAGGCGTACTCGGGCGATTCGGTAATGCGGCGAGACGCGGTGACCGGCGGCGTGGGCCCGGCAGGGTCCGGACGACGCGGCCTAGCAACAGATGTGCAGGCCGCCGGAGTTGTCGGATGTGAGGGGGGACGGATAGCCGTAGGGGCAGTGCGTGCCGCTGTGGCGGTGCCAGAAACGGCCCTGCGGGCGGGAGCAGGCGGGGCAGACCCAGGCGGGCGGGCGTTCCCCGGCGGTGGTGTCGAGCCAGAGCGGGCGGCGGCAGATGTCGCACGCGGGCCACGGACGCCGGGACCAGGAGGGGCGGCGGTCGGGGGCGTCCCGGCGGTTGTCTCGCACGTCCGCATCCTGCGCGCCCGCCCGGTGCCCACGGGGGCGAACGCCTCCCGAATTCATCCGAACGGGTGAGGCGAACGGGCACGGAATCCCGCACTTTCCGTGACCGCAGGGCCGGAATTGTCAGTGCTCCTCCCTAGGCTCCGCCCCATGACCACGACGGGGACCACCACCGAGACCGCACCGGCGGCGGAACGGCTGCCGCGCGCGTCGATGCTCGGTGACGCGGTCCGCATACTTCTCACCGGGCTGGGCCGTCGCCGCCCACGGCAGCGGCGGGGGCCCGAACTCGACGACCGTCGTGGTGGCTTCGGGGCCACCCGTACGGTGCACTACGCGGCGATCCCGTGGACCCGCAGGCGTTCATCGCCGCGCTGGGCCGGCTGGCGCCCCGCGTACAGGGCACTGCGCCGCCTGCTCAACAGCCGACACCGGTCCTCGCGCACACCGGTCGCACCGCTTGCCGAACTGCGTTCGTACGTACGCTGTTCGCACCGGGACAATGGTCTGGACAGACGGGGGATCCGGACGCGGGGGGAAGGCATGGCGGCGTCGCGAGCGGTCCTGGGCCCAGACGGGCTCCGGGCGAAGGTCGTGGTCCAGCGGGTGCGGTGGGCGAGCGAAGATTACCGGGTGATTCGCCCCGTGCGTGCGAGGAACGTCGCCCTGTACGCCGCCGACAAGGGCAACCGCTACAGGCTGCATGTGGACCGGGCGGACGGCCGGCAGTTGGGCACGCTGCTCCTGCTCGCGGCCCGTTCGCCCCGGTCGCTGGTGTACCTGCCGCTGCGGTCGAATCCCGACGTCCCGGACGTCGGTCTGGATGGCGAGCATCCGCTCGACCTGGTACTGGTTCCCCGGGCCCGGCAGTTCCGGCCTGCCCACTGGAAGCGGCTGCGCACCCGGATCACGACGGCGAGCGCCCCACGCGAACTGCGCACGGCGAGTGTGCCGGAGAACGACCTGACCAGAGACATCGCCGACGACCGCCCGTCATCCGGCGACCGATGCATGCTCCGCCAGCACCTGTGCGCGGAGACGCTGTTCCTGACCGGCGCAAGCGGTGCGTTCCGCGAGGCCGCGCGCCACGTGTTCGCGCTGGCGGCGGAAGGACCACCGCTTGCGGCCGACTACTACGGGCACGACTACCACGCCGGGATCTGCAACTACCACCACTGCAGCAACCTGTACAACGGGGAGGAGCTGCCGGACGGCTGGCGACAGGTCCACATGGCGTTCCATCCGACGTGGGCACGCTGAGCACAGCCCTCCGTGAGCGTGGCCAGGGGCGTCGTCGACGACCAGGGCAGGGCCCTCCTGATCCAGCGCTGGGACAACAGCAAGTGAGAGCCCCCGGGCGGTGTCCTCAAACGCGAGGAGACCATCCCCGAAGCCCTTGATGCGAAGTCTTCGAAGAGACCGGCATCAAGATCGCGCTTCCCGTGACCCTCACCGGCGTCTACAAGAACACGACCGGCCTGATTGTCTCGTTGGTCTTCCGCTGTGAAGCAGCCGACGGCGTGCCCACCACCAGCGACGAGACCCGCGCACTGCGCTGGGCTACCGGTGAAGAAGTCTCCGAACTCGCAGGCGTGGCTCACGCGATCCGCGTCACCGACGCTTTGGACACGGCGTCTCCGCCAGCCATCCGCGCCCACGACGGCGTGAAACTCATCTAGGGCCTGTTGCGAAAGCGCTGGTCACAGCCATCAACGAGTGGCTGTGACCAGCGCTTTCGCAACAGGCCCTAGACGCTACACCGAACTGGTGCAACAACGCCCCCGCAGAAGGGTTAAATCGAATTGACCAGATCTTCCGCCGCTGCAATACCAGGAGGCAGTATTCGCACCGTGGAGTCCCTTTCATCAAACTCAATCAGCTTTTCCTTATGTGCCGGACGGAGCACATCACGCCTAAATCTAGAGGCGTTCGAATGCTCCAACCAGCCAAGGAGCTCCTGTTCGCCTACTGCCTCATTCTCAGAGAGGAGCACGAGAAGCATCTTCTGCTTCCAGGTAAGACCACTCTTCAGGACTCGCTTTTTGCTGCCATCGGTCCAGATGTGTGGGACTTCGCGCTCGATTAGCGCCTCGACAAGTCCGGACGCCTGCTCCGTCGTAAGGCCATGCAAAACCCGAATAAGCTCAGCCAGGAGCCACTTGCCCATGTAGAGGACGGCCGTGGCATCCATGAGGTTGGGATTGACGTCTCCGCCAGCATGGCCAACACCACGATTATTCCGGATCTCGTAGAGTGCGATCAGCATCCGGGGGATCTGAATCCTAAGAGCCCTGGGAACTCCGGTCTTCTGCTCCAGAGCCTGGCAGGCACTCACCATGTTCCGCGGCTTCGACGAGCGATCGGCATACTGGCCGTCAATGTACCCCGTAATTACGGTATAGACGGCTTCACATAGCTTTCCACCGTTCAGCTCCGCCGGTTCCCACCGATGCTCTCGATAATTGCGGACGATGCAATTGAATGAATCAATCACATCATCGCGTAGCCCTTCAGGGAGCGCCGCGAGGGCTGCGGCAGGGGTGATCTTCATCTAGCTTGCAATCATCCCTTGCACATAGACGAGTCCTTCGTGCGTCAACTTATACGTCTTGCGCGCTTGTCGAGCACTTCCCGACTTTCGCAGTTGAATGATGCGTGCAGGCTTTTTAGATTGATTGCTATCGAGCGCATCCGTGACATTTTTGAGAGCATGCCCAAGATGCTTCAATTCTTGATTCAATTGCGCCGCCTGAAATGACGGCTGCTCTTGAATTGCCTGGAACCAGTATCCAGCCACGAGCGCCCTATCAACGTCCGTCTTCGGGTTCGCGGCATTATACAACTCGGCGAAGTGCTCGAATTTGGGCGACTCGGCCGAAATTTCCTCGTCGCTGATATCGTCGAGCGTTGCCGTTGACTCCGGCGCCCCGTTGACGCTACCCCTCGACACGGGGCCGCCGAGCGTCACTCCGTACCGCTCGGCGGCCCAGCGCAGCACCCTGCCCCGAGCGTCCCCTTCCAGGTCGCGGAGAGCATCAGCGACGGCGGTCATTGCTTCGATCTCGGGATCGCTCATTCGTTCCCCCTCATAGGTGACAGCTACAGAGTTGCTCCGCCCGACGAACGTTCACGACCGGACGAATGGTAAACACAGATTGACGTTGCCGCCCCCGAGCGAGTCGACGGCTCGTTAATTGATCATGGACCAGTCCTAGATCTTTTGAGGTCAACTCAGGGCCGCATCACTCTATTCGTCAACCCGTTCGATTTCCCTCGCTCTCGTCCGACGCGGCAAAGCCTTCCAGGATGCACTCAAAGCCCTGCCAATGCAAGATCTTTGGGTCCGCCTGCCTTCGCACTAACGTACGAACGAATGAGCCATCCGCCCGTCGAATGGGAACATGCATTCGATTCAAGCAGCTGCGCTATGTACCTAGATAGCTCGGGGAGCCACGGGGAACATCGGGGAAACGCAGTCTGCATCCATCAGGCACCGAAAGCGCTCCGCCACAGGTCAGTCAAACAACTTCCTTCTAAGCACCCAAGCTTTCCAAGCTAAGGGCTCACACGCTGTCGTCACGGGGCCGGCGGTCGCGGCTCACTCTGGTCGACAACACAAGCCGATAGCGTGGCTGAAGCCGGTGGGGGTGCTGCGAGGCATACACGTGCGCGGTCGGTCGACGCCTCCGCCATCGTGGCTGGCTGTCGTCGGGTGTGGTTCGTGCCACTGTCGTGCCAGATACAGCGGTCAGTCGCGATCAACGAGGGCACCTGGCAGTCGACTCGCTGGGCATCTCACTAATCATCGAAGCCCCAGGTCACCGGCACGACACCCCAGCCTCTTTCGGTCACAACCCGGTCAGAGCCTGAGGGGGGCATGACGGGCAACCCGAGTGTCGATGAACGACCATGTGCCGACTCTCGCAGCAGTCATCAGAAACCCGCCGCCGGGCTGTGTCGGCGACTCGCGTCGAACATTGACATCGGTGAACAGTACGGCCCATAGATCGCGACACGTGCTCATCGACTACGCGCGGGCCTCGACCACCGACTCGATGGTGGCTCGCTGGGCGGCTTCCTCGTCGGCGCGGCAGGTCCTGGCGGGGCAACGCGGTGACGTTCGCGCTCGGCCGCCCCGGCGCCGTGCCCACGTCCCCGGCCCCTGCCACGGAGGGGATGCCGAAACGGGTCGGCGTGCGCGGGGACATGGCGGGGAGGCTGCGACTGGTAGGGCAGGACGGGCAGTCGCGGACAGCGCTGGGCATGACGGGTTGTGCCACTGGGTGTCCGATACCCGTGACCGGCCTGCTGCGGCCGCTGCTGGGGCGGGTACCACGGGGTTGCTGATCGCCGCGCAGACGCTGAGTGTCGTGGCGGTGGCGGGCTGGGTGACCTCGCGGCGGGGACGGGCGTGGTGGCGGCCGGTGGGAGGGAAGCGGGGTGACGGTGCGGCGCGGCCTCAGTCCGTGAACAGGCAGAACGGGTGGCCCGCCGGGTCGAGGCACACCCGTACGTCGTCCTGCGGCTGGTGCTCGGCGAGGACCGCTCCGGCCGCGACGGCGTGCGCGGCGGCCGCGTCCAGGTCGTCGACGCGGATGTCGAGGTGCGCCATCATGCGGGCCTCCCCCTCGCGCGCGGGCCAGACGGGGCGGACGTGGAGCGGCTCGCGCTGGAACGACAGGCCAGCCCCGCCCTCGGGCGATGCCAGCTTCACCCAGTCCGGCTCGTCCTGGATACGCGGCCAGCCGAGCAACCGCTCGTAGAAGGAGGCGAGTTCGTGGGGGTCGGGCGAGTCGAGCACGATGCCGCCGAGCTTCAGTTCCATCCGGACCGTCTGCCCGTGGCACGGCGGGTTCTCACCTGCCTCCCCCGCCCAGGACGGGACTTACCGGCACGTAAGGCCAGAAGGCCGGTGGGTAGGCTGACGAGGGTGACCGACAAGCCAAGACGCCGCCTGCCCCGGAGCGTGCGCGAGCAGGAGATCATCGACGCGGCCCTGCGGGTGTTCTCCCGGCGCGGGTACCGGGCGGCGGTGGTGGACGAGATCGCGGAACTCGCCGGGATCTCGAAGCCCATGGTCTACCTGTACCTGGGCTCCAAGGAAGGCTTGTTCATCGCCTGCGTGCGGCGGGAGGCGGGGCGTCTGGTCGAGACGTTCCGGGAGGCGGCGTCGTCGGAGGACACGCCGGAGGAACGGCTGTGGGCGGGCCTGTCGGCGTTCTTCGCGTTCGTCGCCGAACGGCGCGACAGCTGGGTGGTGCTGCACCGCCAGGTCCCCGACCAGAGCGAGGCGGTGGCGGCCGAACTGGCGGCGGCCAGGCGGTCGGTGATGGCGGAGGTCACGGGCCTGGTCGGCGACGGGATCGTCCAGGGCCACACCCCCGCCGTGCGGCTGAGCGGCGTGGACGCCGACTTCGTCGCCCACGCCCTGGTCGGCGCGGCCGACTCGCTCACCGACTGGATGGAGCGGCATCCCGACGAGTCGCCCGAGCGCGTGACGCTGCGGCTGATGAACATGACGTGGATCGGCATGCGCAACGTCCTGGACGGACAGGTCTGGTCGCCGCCGGAGCACGCCGCCTGACGCGCGACCGGCCCCGTGCCGTCACGCCGCGGACGGCGGGCGCAAGGGCATTGCGCTCGTAGCTACCAGCAGGTAAGTCTACTGGTGGGTCAGCAGCGGAGCCGCGGACGGCGAGGGGAATGACCATGGGCCTGGGACGCGATCTGGCGAAGGCGCGGCGCCACGCGGGGCCGGCAGGGCGCACGGGAAGGGAGACGGTCCGCGAGGACGGGACCGTGCGCGAGGTGCGCGCCGAACCGCTGGTCCCGGCACTGGAGTCGGGCAGCATGGCGGACATCCCGTTCCGCAACGCGGCGCACGTCCCGGAGGACGTCGTGGCGCGGCGCAAGGACGCGGACGGGCGCTGGGAGCCGGTGACGGCGGCGCGGTTCGCCCGGGAGGTGACCGGGGTGGCGAAGGGCCTCGTCGCGGCGGGCCTGCCGCCGGGCGGGCGGGTGGCCCTGATGTCCAGGACGCGCTACGAGTGGGCCGTCCTCGACTTCGCCGTCTGGGCGGCGGGCGGGCAGAGCGTGCCGGTCTACCCGACGTCGTCGGCCGACCAACTGGACTGGATACTGCGGGACTCGGGCGCGGCGTTCCTCGTGGCCGAGACGGCGGCGCACGCGGAGACCGCGCGGCCCGTCCTCGGCGACCGGCGGCTGTGGCTGATCGACGGGGCCGACGGCGGCGAGGCGGCGCTCCCGGCGCTCACCGCGCTCGGCCGGGACGTCCCCGACGCCGAGGTGACCGCGCGCCGCGCCGCGCTCACGCCCGGGACGCCCGCGACCGTCGTCTACACGTCCGGCACCACCGGCCGCCCCAAGGGCTGCGTCCTCACCCACGCCAACCTCCACGCGGAGACGGCGAACCTGGTGGAGCTGCTCCAGCCCGTGTTCGCCGCCGTGACGGGCCAGATCCCGGCGACGCTCCTCTTCCTGCCCCTGGCGCACATCCTCGGCCGCACGATCCAGCTCGCCTGCCTGTCGGCCCGCATCGAGACGGCGTACTGGCCCAGCGTCAGGCCGGACGAACTGCGGCCGGAACTGGTCTCGTTCCGCCCGACGTTCATCGTCGGCGTGCCGTACCTGTTCGAGAAGATCCACGCCACGGCGCGCGCGCAGGCCGAACGGATGGGCCGGGCCGCCTCGTTCGACCGCGCCGAGCGGATCGCGGTCGCCTACGCCGAGGCGGAGCTGCGCGCGTACCACGGCACCGGCCCCGGCGCGGGACCCGGCCTGCGGCTGGCCAGGAGGCTGTACGACCTGCTCGTCTACCGGCGCATCCGCGCGGCGCTCGGCGGGCGCCTGCGGCACGCCATCAGCGGCGGCTCGCCGCTCGACCCCCGGCTGAACCTCTTCTTCCTCGGCTGCGGCATCGCCGTGCACGAGGGCTACGGCCTCACGGAGACGACGGCCGCCGCGACCCTCGCCGCGCCGCCCGTGCCGCGCCCCGGCACGGTCGGCCCGCCGATCCCCGGCACGTCCGTGCGCATCGCGGACGACGGCGAGGTGCTCGTGCGCGGCCCGGTCGTCTTCGGGGCCTACCTGGGCGACGAGGCGGCGACCGGGGCGGCGTTCACGCCCGGCGGCTGGCTGGCGACCGGCGACCTCGGCGCGCTGGACGACGAGGGCAACCTGCGCATCACCGGCCGCAAGAAGGACCTCCTGGTGACCAGCGGCGGCAAGAACGTCTCGCCCGGCGTCCTGGAGGACCGGCTGCGCACCCGGGCGCCGGTCGGGCAGTGCATCGTCGTCGGCGACCGGCGGCCGTACGTCGCCGCGCTGATCACGCTGGACCCGGAGGCGCTGCGGCACTGGCTGGCGGTGCGCGGGCGCCCCCTGGACACGCCGGTGGACCGGCTGTGCGGCGACGAGGCGCTGCGGGCGTCCGTGCAGGAGGCCGTGGACCACGCGAACGAGGTGGTGTCCCGGGCGGAGTCGATCCGCCGGTTCCTGCTCGTGCCCGGTGAGTTCAGCGAGGAGAACGGGCTGCTGACGCCCTCGCTCAAGATCAGGCGCGCCGCCGTGGCCGAGGCATACGCGGCGGACATCGAGCGGCTCTACGCCTCCTCGCCCCACGGGGGCTGATCGGCGCCGTGGGCGCGTGGGCGTCCGCCGCGTCGTGCCGTTGCCCTGCCGTCGGGCGGCGGCGTCAGGAGGGTCGCGCTCAGGCGGGCGCCTCGGCCGAGACGAGCCCGGCGATCCCGTACCCGTCCAGGTACCGCTGTACGCGGTAGTCACCGTGTTCCCGCCAGGTGCGCAGGAGTTGCTCGAAGGCGGGGTGGACCAGGGCGAGGGCGAGGAAGCCGCCGGGACGGAGCGGGGGCCTCCGGTCGGGGATCGCCATCAGGACCATGCTGCACACGACGGCGTGGAAGGGCGCGCCCAGGGCCGACTGGACACAGGTGGGGCCTCCCTCTCACGGGCGAGGACGCACATCACGTCCGTCGGTTCGACCCACACCACCCGCGCGCCGTGCCCGGCGAGCACGCGCCGGCCGCGCACGTCGTCCGGCAGCCGCAGCAGGGGGGATTGGCCAGGTGCCGTTCGGCGAAAACCCCATCCTGGCGAGCCCGGAGGCGCCGGGGGCGGCGTACCGGCGGGGACCGTCGGCGGAAAAGCGGGACGACTTCTTTAGTAATCAGAAAATAGTCTTGCCGCTTTTTCACCGCGCAGGCGTCCCGGAATTCACCCGTAAGCGTGGCGTGTCCTCCACCTGGCTGGTTAGTCTTCCTGGTGGGCGCACGCAAGGGGTGGGAAATAGCGGGAGGGGTGCGGTGGGAATGAGGAACGAGACGGAATTCCCGTACACACGACGCGTTCCCCGGAACGGCCGCGCGCGGAATTCCGCCGCCGACGCGGCGCTCCTGGCCGTCTTCACCCGGGACGGCAGGGAGAACCCCTACCCCGCCTTCGCCGCCCTCCGGCGGCTCGCGCCCGTGCACCACCACGAGGGGCTCGGCACGTGGTTCCTCACCCGGCACGCGGACTGCCACGCCGTGCTCACCGGACCCGGCTTCCACACCCCCGGACGCGAGTGGTGCGACCGCGAGATACCCGACTGGCGCGAGCACCCGGGCGCGCGCTTCTTCTACTCGTCCCTGCTCCGCACCGACGGCGCCGACCACAGCCGGGTGCGCCGCCTCGTCACCGGCGCGCTCGGCGCCCGGAGCGTCCGCGCGCTGCTCCCGGACGTCCGTGATCTCACCCGGCGGCTGCTCGACCGCTTCGCCGATGCCACGGCGGACGGCGGGACCGCCGACTTCCAGGAGCTGGTGGGCTATCCGCTGCCCGTCGCCGTCGTCGGCCGCCTGATCGGGGCGCCGCCCGAGGACCAGGGCCCGTTCCACCGGCTCGGCCAGGACGCGGGACGGCTGCTCGAACCCGTGCGCTCCGCCGAGGACTGGCGGCGCGCCGACGAGGCCGTGGTGGCGCTGCGCGCGTACTTCGCCGACCTCGTGCGCAGGCGGCGCGCCCGCCCGGCCGACGACCTGACGTCCGCGCTGCTCGCCGTCCGGGACGCGGACGACGGACGGCTGTCCGGCGACGAGCTGGTGGACACGCTGCTGCTCGTCCTCGTCGCCGGATTCGAGACCACGGCGGGCCTGCTGGGTCTCGCCGTCCACGCCCTGCTGGCCCACCCCGACCAGTGGCGGCTCCTGTGCGAGCGGCCCGACGCGGCGGCGGGCGCCGTCGAGGAGACGCTGCGCTGGGACACGCCCGTCCAGATGACCGAGCGCATCGCCGACCGGCCCGCCGAGATCGGCGGCGTCACGATCCCCGAGGGCGCCAACGTCACGACGGTCCTCGCGGCGGGCAACCGCGACCCCGCCCGGCACCCCGACCCCGACACGTACACCGTCCTGCGCCCCGACAGCAAGGTCCTGAGCTTCAGCGCGGGGCCGCACCACTGCCTCGGCGCCGCCCTGGCCCGCGCCGAGAGCGCGGAGCTGCTCACCCAGCTGGCGGCCCGTTTCCCCCGGCTCGCCCCGGCGGGCGAGCCGGTGCGGCGCGAGTCCGTCAGCCTCCGCGCCTTCGCCCACCTGCCGCTGGCCGCCACCGGCTGACGGACGCGTCGTACCCCGAAGGGACCTGCCCGTGAGATTCCTCCAGTGCGAACGCGCCACCCTCGACCGGCTCCTGCCCGGCCTCGACGCGGCGCTCGCCCGCGTCCCGCTCGACGTCCTGGAGCGCGCGCCGAGCCCGGCCGTCGCCGCCTTCCGCGCGGCGGGCGGACCCGGGCTCCTCGTCCCGGCCGAGCACGCCGGTCTGGGCGCCACACCGCTGGAAGCCGTACGGGTGCAGCGCGCCCTCGGCGCCCGCTGCCCGTCGCTCGCGGTGGCCACCACCATGCACCACTTCTCCGTCGCCGGTCTGGCGCTGGCCGCGCGGGGCGGCACCGGCCCCGAAGGGCTGCTGCTCGAAGCGGTGGCGAAGGAACGGCTGCTGCTCGCCTCGGGGTTCGCCGAGGGCCGCACCGGACAGAACATCCTGCGCCCCCACATCACCGCGCGGCGGCGCGCCGACGGACGCGTGGTCCTCAACGGCAGCAAGAAGCCGTGCAGCCTGTCCCGTTCGATGGACCTGCTGACCGCCTCGGTCGTCATGGCGGACGACGACGGCGTGGCACGCCTCGCCGTGGCGCTCGTCCCCGCCGCCACACCCGGCGTCGAGGTGCGGCCCTTCTGGCGCACGCACGTCCTGGCCGGGGCGGAGAGCGACGAGGTCGTGCTGACGGACGTCGCGCTCGATCCGCGGATGGTGGTGCTGACCGAGGTCACCGCGGACGGCGTGCCCGACGCGCTCAACCTCGCGGGCTTCCTCTGGTTCGAACTGCTGCTGACGGCCGGGTACCTGGGGATGGCCGCCGCGCTGGCCGAGCGCGCCCTGCGCGCCGGTGAAGGACCGGCGGACCCCGCCGCCCTCACCACCGGGCCCGACGCCGCGATGCTCGCCGTGGAGGCGGTCGCGCGCGCCATGGAGACCGAGGAGTGGACGGACTCGCTGCTGGCCGCCGCGCTGTCCGCCAGGTACGCGGCGCAGGACGCCATCGCCCGCGCCACCCGCGACTGCCTGGCGGCGCTCGGCGGGATGGCGTTCATCGGTTCGCCGGACGGCGCCTACCTCGCCTCGGCGGCGGCCGGGCTGACGTTCCATCCGCCGTCCCGCGCCCGCATGGCCGCCTCCCTGCGGGACTTCCTCCACGGCGCGCCGCTGCGCATCGGGTGACGGCATGCGACGGACGGGAGTGGAGGAGGACGGCGCGTACCGTGTCGAGGTGCTACCCGGCATCGACGCCGTGCCGGAGGCGCTGTGGCGCGCACTGGCCCCGGCGGACGATCCGATGTGGTCGCGGGCGGTCTTCGCCGCGATGGAACGGGCGGCGATCGGCCCGGACGCGTACGCGTACCTCGTCGTGCGCCACGCCGGACGGCCCGTCGCCGTCCTGCCGCTGAGCGTGTTCCGGGGGCTGCGCGCGGACAGGATCGTGGGCCCGCGCGAACGGCGGCTGCTCGCGCCCGTGAGCCTTGTCGCGCCCCGGCTGCTGCGCGTGCCGACGCTGTTCTGCGGCCATCTGCTGGGCCAGGGGCACGTCCTCGGCGGGCTCGGCGCACGGGCGGACGGCGGCGCGCCGGCGCGCGTGCTGGTGGCGTCCGTCCTGGAGTACGCGCGGGCGAGGCGCCTGGGCACCGTCGTGTTCAAGGACTTCGCGCCGGACGAGCTGGCACCGCTGGCCGACGCCCTGCGCGACGCGGGGTTCTTCTCCGTCCCGGCCATGCCGGACACCGAACTGGCGCTGCCGCACGGCTCGTTCGACGACTACGTGGCCGCGCTCCCGGCCAAGCCGCGGCGCAACGCCCGCGCCAAGCTCCGCAGGTTCGCCGCCCACCGGCCCGCGCTGCGCATCGAGGTGCTGGACGACTTCGCGCACCTCGTCCCGGCCATGCTGGGGCTCTACCGGCAGGTGATGGACCGCGCCGACCAGGCGCTCGACGAGCTGGACGCCGCGTTCCTCACCGCCCTGCGGCCCGCCCCCGGGCTGCGCGTCCGGCTGGTCGCCTGCTTCGAGGGCGAGCGGCTGGTCGCGTTCCTGCTGTGCCTGTTCAGCGGCACGGGCGCGACGGGGGCGCGCATCGGCCTCGACTACGCGCTGGCGCACGACGCGCACCTGTGGCACAACGTCCACTACGCCGCGATCCGGCTCGCGCTGGCCGAGGGCTGCCGGCACATCAGGTTCGCGCAGACCGCGTACGTCCCCAAGGTCGAGCTGGGCTGCGGGCTGGTCGCCCAGCGGCACGCCATGACCCACGTCCGCCCGCTGCCGCGCGCCCTCCTGCGTCGGCTGCTCCCGCCCGCGCTCGGCGCCGCCCTCACGGACGCCCTCGGCCCGCACGCCGACCGGCTCCCGGCGCCGCCGGGGCCGGGCGCCACCCCTCCCCCACCGCATCCGGAAAGCAGGCGAGCGCCATGCCCCGAGTAGAAGTCGACCTCCCCATCGCGGCGCCGCCCGCCGCCGCGTGGGCGGCCGTCGTGGACGTCGAGGCCTACCCGGCCTGCATGGAGAGCGTCGAGGAGGTCGCGGTCGTCGCCCGGCCGGACGCGCGGCACCGCACCACGTCCTGGTCGGTGCGGCTCCAGGGCTCGGTGCTGCGGTGGACGGAGGACGAGGTGATCGACGCGCCCGCCCGCCGGTTCGACTTCCGGCAGGTCAGCGGCGACCTCGGCGCGTTCGCCGGCCACTGGGCGGTGAGCCCGGGCCCCGGCGCGGGCAGCACGGTCTCGCTGCACGTGGACTTCGACATCGGCATCCCGCTGCTCGCCGACATGCTCAACCCGGTGGCGGCCGACGCGCTGCGGGAGAACGCCGCGCAGATGCTCGACGCGCTCCAGGCCCGCCTCCTCGCGGCCGGTGAGGACCGGGCGGAGTGAGCGCCGCCCGGGAGACCGCGCCCCACGGGGCCGCGGCGGCCGAGGTCTTCGACCTGATCCGCCGCCACCAGTCGCCGCGCCTCGCGCTCACCGGCTCGTTCGCCGGACGCGGCGCCGTCGAGTCGTCGGCGTACGGCTGCCGCGTCACGCTGTCGGACGGGCGCACGGCGCTCGACTTCGGCTCGTACGCCGTCACCCTCCTCGGCCACCGGCACCCGGCCGTCGTCGCGGCGGTCCGCGACCAGCTGGACCGCATGCCGGTGTCCACGCGCAGCCTTGCCAGCCCGGTGACGGCGCGCGCCGCCGCCGCGCTGGCCGCGTACCTCGGCGGCGGCCTGCCCCGCGTCTGCTTCGGCCTGAACGGGGCGGACGCGGTGGAGATCGCCGTGAAGCTGGCGCGCGTCGCCACCGGCAGGGGCCGGATCGTCGCGGTGCGCGGCGGCTTCCACGGCAAGTCGCTCGGGGCGCTCGCCCTGACGCACAGCCCGCTCTACCGGACGGGGCTGCGCGGCGCGGTCGTGGACGTCGTGCACGTCCCGGCGGACGACGCGGGGGCGGTGGGCCGCGCGGTCGCGGGCGGCGAGGTGGCGGCCGTCGTCTTCGAGCCGGTGCAGGGCGAGAACGGCGCCGCGGCACTGCCGGTCGAGGTGCTGCGGCAGTGGTGCGCGGACGCGGCGCGGGCGGGCGCGTTCGTCGTCGCGGACGAGATCCAGTGCGGCCTGCGGCGCTGCGGCGAGCGGTCCGTCGCGCTGGCCGAGGGGCTGCCGGTGGACGCGGTGCTGCTGGGCAAGCCGCTGGGCGGCGGGGTGCTGCCGCTGTCGGCGGTGGTGTGCTCGGAGGAGCTGTACGCGCCGCTCGCGGCCGACCCGTTCCTGCACTCGGCGACGTTCGCCGGGCTGCCGCTGAGCTGCGCGGCGCTGCCGCCCGCGCTCGCCGCCGTGGAGGA
The DNA here is from genome assembly GCF_044461265.1 of Streptomyces sp. NPDC049879. Classification (NCBI taxonomy): domain Bacteria; kingdom Bacillati; phylum Actinomycetota; class Actinomycetes; order Kitasatosporales; family Streptomycetaceae; genus Streptomyces; species Streptomyces sp. NPDC049879. Next base: position 182,676 of record NZ_JBITKT010000004.1, read on the forward strand.
ACTGGCCGCGCACGGCCGGACGCTGGCCGCCGCGCTCGACGCCGGGCTCGCCGGTCTGCGGCTGCGGCACCCCGGCGTCGTCGCGGCGCTGCGCGGGCGCGGCCTGCTGCGCGGCATCGACCTCGTGGACGCGCGGGCGGCCGGGCGGGTCGTCACGGAGCTGGCGGGCGCCGGGCTGATCGTGTCGCCCTGCCTGGGGCGGCCGACGACCGTGCGGCTGCTGCCGCCGCTGATCGCGGCCGAGGCGGACGTGGCGGAGGCCGTCGCCCTCCTCGACGGCGCCCTGGCGGAGGCGGAACGGGGGGCGGCGGCATGACGGACAGCGCGCCCCCCGCCACCCGCGCCACCCGCGCCGCGCTCGCCCGCACCGTCCGCGAGGCGGTCGCCGACGTGCTGGGCACCGAGCCGGACGACATCCGCGAATCGACCGACCTCGCGGGCGACTTCGGCATCGACAGCCTCGAACTGATGGACATCGGCGCCCGCCTGGAGACGGCGCTGCACACGCGCATCCCCGTGGACGACCTGACGGGCGCCGCGACCGTGGGCCACGCGGTCGACCTGCTGTGGGCCCGGCTCGGGCGGCCGGAGTGAGCGCCGGGCGGGTGCGCGTCGCGGTGACGGGCATGGGCGTGAAGTGTCCCGCGGGCACGTCCGTCGAGGAGGCGTTCGCCACCGTGCTGGCGGGGCGGCCGACGGCGGCGGCCGTGCCCGTGCTGGCGGAGGCCGGTCTGCCGGTGCGGATCGCCTGCCTGGTGCCGCCGTTCGACGTCGAGCCGTACATCGGCCGCCGCGAGCTGCGGCAGATCGACCGGACGACGGCGCTGCTGCTGTGCGCGGCGGAGGACGCGCTCGCCGACGCGCGGCTGCCGGAGGGCGTGCCCGCGCACCGGGTCGGCGTCCACGTCGGCACGGGCGTCGGCGGCCTGCCGAGCATGGAGGACGTGACGAGGCGGCACGGCGACCGCCCGGCCGCGATGCCGGTGCACACCGTGCCGAAGACCATGGCCAACTCGCCCGCCTGCCGCCTGGCGATGCGGCACGGGTTCCACGGCTCGTGCCTCACCTACTCGACGTCCTGCGCCAGCGGCGCGAACGCGATCGGCGAGGCGGCGCGGCGCATCCGGTACGGCGAGCTGGACGTGGCGGTGGCGGGCGGCGTGGACGCGCCCGTGACGCCGGTCGTCGTCGGCGGCTTCGCGCGGATGCGCGCCCTGTCGGCGCGGAACGACGCGCCGGAGCTGGCCAGCCGCCCGTTCGACGCGGACCGCGACGGCTTCGTCATCGGCGAGGGCGCCGCCGTGCTCGTCCTGGAACGCTGGGACCTGGCGGTGGCGCGCGGCGCGCGCATCCACGGCGAGGTCGCGGGCTACGCGGCGACGTGCGACGGCTCCCACATCGTCGCGCCGCGCCCGGACGGCGCGCTGGCCGCCGCGTGCATGCGCGAGGCGCTCGCCGACGCGGGCCTCGCGCCCGGCGCGGTGGGGCACGTCAACGCGCACGGGACGTCGACCGTCCTCAACGACCGGGCGGAGGCGGTCGCCGTCGCCCGCTGCTTCGGCGCGGCGGCGCCGCCGCTGACGTCCGTGAAGGGCGTGACCGGGCACCTGATCGGCGGCTCGGGCGCGGTGGAGGCGGTGGTGGCGCTGCTGAGCGCGGAGCGCGGCGTGGTACCGCCGGTGGCCACCACCACGGCCACGCCGGACGCGGCCGGGCTCGACGTGGTGCTCGGGGCGCCCCGGCGCGTCGCGCGGCGGCCGGTGCTGTCCAACTCCTTCGGCTTCGGCGGGCAGAACGCCTGCCTCGTCCTCTCCCCCGCGCGCTGAGACGGCGACGCGGCACCGACCGGCAGAACGGCAGCCATGCGCATCCTCGTCACCGGCGCCACCGGCGTCGTCGGCACCGAAGTCTCCGCCGGGCTCGCGGCCGTCCGGCACACCCGGGTGGCCAGGCGCGCCCCCGACGCGTCGGTCGTCCGCTGGGACATCGGGTCGGCCCCGCCGCCCGCCGCCCTGTCAGGACACTGGGACGTGATCGTCCACGCGGCGGCCTCGACCCGCTGGACGCTCGGCCGGGAGGAGGCGTTCGCGGCGAACGTCGGGCCGCTGCGCGCCGTCCTCGCCCTGGCCGACCGGGACACGCACCTGGTGCACCTGTCCACGGCGTACGTCGGCGGCGTCCGCGCGCCGGAGGACCTGCGGGGCGCCGAGTTCGAGGGCTTCCGGAACGGCTACGAGTGGTCCAAGGCCGTCTGCGAGGACATCGTGGCGCGGGAGCACCCGGGGCCGCTGACGGTGATCCGCCCGCCGCTGATCGTCGGCCGCCGCGACACGGGCGCGATCGCCCGTTTCTCCGGCCCGTACACGCTGCTCCAGGCGCTGGTCTCGGGCCTGGCGGCGGTCGTGGTGGGCGATCCGGGGGGCTGGGCGGAGATCGGCCCGGTGGACGAGGTGGCCGCCGCCGTGGCGGACGCGGCGCTGTCGGAGCCGCCGTCGGCGCCGCGTACGGAGGTGATCGCCGCCGGGGCGGGCAGCCTGCGGCTGGGCGAGCTGCTGGACGTGGTGTGCGGGACGCTCGACGAGTGCCGCGCCGCGCACGGCGCCGCCCCCGTGCCCCGGCCGCCGGTCGTCGCCACCGAGACGTGGAACCGCTTCTTCCTGCCGCTGGCCGAGCGGTACCTGTCGCCGTTCCAGCACCAGGCGGTGCGGCTGCTGGCGATGTTCCAGAGCTACACGAGCATGGCCGCGCCGTTCGAGCCGACCAGGACCGTACGCGACCCGGCGGCCGTGATGGCGACCGCCGTGCGGCACTGGGCGGCGCGCAGGCCACGCCTCGCGCTGGCGCGGCCGACGCCGTGGACGCTGCTGGCGGGCTGATACGCCGTCAGCATCAAGCGGGCACGGGGTAGGGCGCGGCGAGGCCGGCGAGGAGCCGGAGGCCGTCGGCGGCGTCGGACCCGGGCGGCGCGCTGTAGATCATCATGGTCAGGTCGGGGTCGTCGGGGGCCCGCATGGCGACGTAGTCGAGGGCGAGTTCGCCGAGTCGCGGGTGCGAGAACCGTTTGCGGCCACGGGTCCTGCCGCGGACGGTGTGGTCGGCCCAAAGCCGTCCGAAGTCCTCGCTGGCCAGCGTCAGTTCGCCGACCAGGGCGGCGAGCTGCGGGTCGTCCGGGTGGCGGCCGGCGTCCACCCGCAGGGTGGAGACGGTGTCGCGGGCCTTGCCCTCCCAGTCGGGGTAGAGGTCCTTGGCGGACTCGTCGAGGAAGACCAGCCTGGCCATGTTCCGCTCGGCGGGGGGCAGGGCGGGGAAGTCGGCGATCAGGGCGCGGGCCAGGTCGTTCCACGCCAGGATGTCGAGGCGGCGTCCGACGAGGTAGGCGGGGACGGAGTCGAGGGCCTGGAGCGCCTGGCGCATCTCGGGGCCGACCTGCTGCGGACGGGCAGGGCGCCTGCGGGGACGGCTCGGGCGGGCGAGGTTGTGGAAGTGCGCGCGCTCGTCGGCGTCGAGGCGCAGGGCGCGGGAGACGGCGTCGACGATGTCGGGGGACACGTTGCGGGCGCGGCCCTGTTCCAGACGGGTGTAGTAGTCCACGCTCACACCGGCGAGCAGCGCCAGCTCCTCGCGGCGCAGCCCAGGCACGCGCCGCCTGCCGCCGAACCCGCCCACACCGGTGTCGTCCGGGCGCAGGCGGGCGCGCCGGGTCTTGAGGAACTCACTGAGCTGCTGGGCACGGTCCATGCCCCCAGTGTCTGTCACGGCCGTGCCGCCTTGCCTGGTCCTGCCAGACCCAGGCAGGGCGGGGCTCTGGATGGGTCCCGGCGACGTGCGCAGGATGGTGCCCGTCCCACCGAGGACATCGATACCTGAGCAGGAGACACCTCATGCCGAACACCCTCATCATCGTCGCCGGGTTCCGTGCGAAGCCGGGCCAGGAGCAGCGTCTGCGGGACGAGTTGGACGCGATGATCGCGCCGTCCCTGGCGGAGGACGGCTGCCTCGGCTACCAGCCGTTCGCCGACCCGCGCCGCGCCGACCGCATGGTCATCGTGGAGGAGTGGGCCGACGAGTCGGCCCTGGCGCACCACTTCTCGCTGCCGCACTTCACCCACGTGGCGCGGGTCCTGGAGGAGATACTCGCCGAGCCCTTCACCCTGCGCCGCCTGACCGACGCTCCCGTCCGCGTCCCCCACGGGGGTTGAGCGGGCTGCGGGGGTGGCAGGTCTCTGGGGTGCGTGTCTCCGGCGACGCGTGTCCCCGGAGGCGTGGGCCACGAGGGGGCATTGCTGAAAATGCTTTTCATGTCCATTAGAGTGCGGGGCATGTGGGGATCACGCGGGAACACACCTGGGACGACGCGCCGGGGCATACGCGGCCGGAAACGCATACGCCGCCTGGCCGCCGCCGCGCTCGCGCTGCTGGCGGCCACGGGCTGCGGGGGCGGGGGGACTTCGGCCGCGTCCGACGACGGCGCGGGCACGCGTCCGCTGCGCGTCGTCACCTCGTACGCTGTCGAGAGCCTCTCCCCCCTCGAACAGGGCCTGTGGGCACCGGAGTGGGGTTACGGCGAACTCCTGATGCGCGCCACCGAGGACGGCCGCGTCGAGCCGTGGGTGCTCGCCGGGCTCGACCGGGCCGACGCCACCGCCTGGGACCTGCGGCTGCGGGACGGCGTGCGGTTCCAGAACGGGCGGGCGCTGGACGCCGCCGCCCTGACCGGCATGCTGACGGCGCACCTGCACGGCAACAGCCGCGCCGCCTCAGCGCTGCCCGACGCGACCGCGCGGGCCGTGGACGACACGACGGTACGGCTCACCACCGCCCGTCCCACGCCGAACATGCCCAACCTCCTCGCCGACGAGACGGTCTTCCCGGTCTTCGACGCGCAAGCCGCCGCCGAGGCCGCCGGGGACGACGCGGCACTCGCCGAAGCCGGCGTCTGGACCGGCCCGTTCACCGTCACCTCGCTGACCGCCGACGCGCTCACCCTCGCCCGCGACCCCGACTGGTGGGGCGGCGACGTGCGGCTGCCGGGCGTGGAGGTGCGCTTCGTCCCGGACGGGCAGGCGCGCGTGCTCGCGGTGCGCGGCGGCGAGGCCGACCTCGCGTTCTACCCGCCGACCGAGGCGCTGCGCGGCCTGACCGGCGCCGAGGCGGTGGAGGCCGCGGGCGGCGCCACGCCGCTGCGCGGCTTCCTCAACACGGCGGCCGCGCCGCTGGACGAGCCGGAGGTGCGCCGGGCGCTGTCCCTCGCGATCGACTACGACGCGCTGGCGGCCGAGGTGCTCGACGGCTTCTACCGGGCGCCGCTCGGCATGTACCCGGAGACCGTCCCGTACGCCGAACCGACCGTCCGCACCGACCCGGACGAGGCGGCGGCGCTCCTCGACGCGGCGGGCTGGACCCGTACCGGCGACGGCCCCAGGACGCGGGACGGGGAGACGCTGGCGCTGACCGTCGTCTCGTACAGCACCCAGCCGGACACCCGCGTCGTCGCCACGGCGCTCCAGGCGCAGCTGCGGGAGAGCGGCTTCGCCGTCGAGGTGCGCGACGTACCCGCCAACTACGCGGCGATGCAGGAAACTTTGGACTGGCACGTCGGGCTGAGCTTCGACAGCTCGCTCGGCACGACGTTCGATCCCCGCGCCCGGCTGCGGGACTTCCTGCACAGCGACGGGCAGTACAACTTCGGCGCCGTCGCCGACGCGCGGCTCGACGCGCTGATCGAGGATCTTGACACCGAGTTCGACACGGCGCGGCAGGACGGGATCCTGCGCGAGGTGCAGGGGATCGTGGCGCAGGAGGCGTACGCGCTGTTCCTCACCGAGCGGCCGGCCCGCGTGGTCGCCGGGCCCGGCTGGGAGGACTACCGCGTGTCGTCCGTCCTCCAGCATGTCGGCCCCCGGACGTGAGGCGGGCGGCACAGGGGCTGACGACGCTGCTGGTGGCGAGCGTACTGGTGTGGGGCATGGCCGAGTTGGCGGCGGGCGACCCGGCGCGGCAGGTGCTCGCAGCGCGCGGCGTCACCGAACCGGCCCCGGCGCAGGTGGCGTTGGTACGCGGCGAGCTGGGGCTCGACCGGCCCGCGGCGGAGCGGTACGGCCGCTGGCTGGCGGACGCCGTACGCGGTGACCTGGGCGTCTCCTGGCGCACGGGCCGCCCCGTGGCGGAGGAGATCGGGGCGCGGCTGCCCGCGACGCTGCGGCTGGCGGCGGTGGCGCTGCTGTACGCGTTCGCCGCCGCCGTGCCGCTGGCGGTGGCGGGCGCGTGGTGGGCGGGGCGGTGGCCGGACGCGGTGGCGCGGGGCGTGGTGTTCGCGGCGGCGGCGCTGCCCGGTTTCGTCGTGGGCGTGGTGCTGCTGGAGGTGGTGGTGGTCGGCTGGGGGGCGGGACGCGTGGTGGCGGACGGCAGTTGGGGCGGGGCGCTGCTCCCGGCCGTGCCGCTCGCCTGCTCCGTGGCGGCGCAGTGGGCGCGGGTGCTGCGGACCGGTTTCGACGACGCGCTGGAGGCGCCGTTCGCCGAGGTCGCGCGGGCGCGGGGTGCCGGGCGCGGGCGGCTGCTGCTGGTGCACGGCGTGCCGCACGCGGCGGCCGGGTTCCTGACCGTGCTCGGCATGACGGTGGGCGGGCTGCTCGCGGGCGCGGCGGTGTCGGAGGTGCTGTTCACCTGGCCGGGGATCGGCCGGGAGCTGGTCGCGGCGATCGAGGCGCGGGACGTCCCGGTGGTCCAGGGCGTCGTGCTGCTCGCCGTGACCACGTACCTGGTGACGGGCGCCCTCGCCGTCCCGGCCGCCGCCGCGATCGACCCCCGGCTGCGCGGGCGCGGCGTACGCGCGGCGGGGGACGACGCGTGGTGAGGCGGCCGGGGGCGGTCGCGGGTCTCGCGCTGCTCGCGCTGCTCCTGCTGCTCGCCGGACCGGCCCCGCTGCTGCTGCCCGACCCCGACCTGCCGGACTACGCCGACAAGTTGGCGCCGCCGGGCGGCGGGCACCTCCTCGGCACGGACCAGGCGGGCCGTGACGTCGCGGCGCGCATCGCCGCCGGGGCGCGGGTGTCGCTGGGCGCGGCGGGCGCGGTGTGGGCGGTGTCGGTGCTGGTCGGCACGGCGGTCGGGCTGGCCGCCGCGCTCGGCGGGCGCTGGGCGCGCGCGGTGTGCGGGCGGCTGACGGACGTGGCGCTGGCGCTGCCGCACACGCTGGTGGCGCTCGCCGTCGCGGGGGCGCTGGGGCCCGGCCTCGGGAACCTGGTGCTGGCGCTGTCCGTCACGGCCTGGGCGGACACGGCGCGGCTGGCGGCGGCGTACGCGCGGGGGGCGTTCGGCCGCCCGGATGTGACGGCCGCCCTGCTGGCGGGGGTCGGCCGCGTACGGGCGGTGCTCGGGCATGTGGTGCCGGGCGCGGGGGTGAGGGTGCTGGCGGTCGCGACGCTGGGGCTCGGGCAGGTGCTGCTCGGCCTGGCCGGGCTGTCGTTCCTCGGCCTGGGCGCGCAGCCGCCGACGGCGGAGTGGGGGCAGATGCTGGCGGAGAGCCGCCACGACCTGATGACGGCGCCCTGGGTCGCCGCCGCGCCCGCCACGGCGGTGTTCGTGACGGTGTGCGCGGCGGCGCTGCTGGGGGACGCGCTGCGGGCGCGGGTGGACGGGGGGCGGTCGCGGTGACGGCAGCTGAACGGCACGACACGGCAGCGGCGTTGTCGCCCGCCCGGCTCGGACGGCCGGAGCGGCGTGCTTCCGCCCGGGGCCGGACACGGCGCAGGGCGGTGACACACGGGTCTGCGGCCGGACGACCGGGCGGCGGCGGCCTGTTGCGCTCGGCCTGGCCGCGCATGCGCGCCGTGACCGGCTCGGGCAGACGGCACCGCGCGCACGCCACCAGCGGAAACCGGCCGGGGAAGGTCCCCTGTGACGCACGAGCTGTTCGTACAGGCCGCGCACAGGATCCGGGAAGTGATGGGCAACCGCCCGGCACGAAGCGGCCGTTGTTCCCGCCACCGCCGGGTCGAGGCACAGCGACGCGCGGGAACGTCCTGTGCGGACCGTGGTCGGCGCTCCCGACCTGGCAGCCGGACGGACCGCGCGGGCGAGCTGTGCGAGGAATCCGGCACCAGACAGGTCAACACCACAGCGGCGCCGGCATGTCGCACCCGATACGGCAGTCCCCGCGCGTGGATGCGTGCGGCGCGGCGGGGGACGCGGAGCCCCGGGGCCGGACACGGCGAGAGGCGGACAGGTGACGGACGGACCGCGCGGGCGCGTCGTGCTCGATGTGCGAGGGCTGGCCGTCGAACGACCCAGCGGCGCCCAGCCGTTGAGAGACGTACGGCTCCGCGTGCGCGCCGGTGAGTGCGTCGTCGTGGTCGGCTCGTCCGGTTCCGGCAAGACGACGCTCCTGCGCGCCCTGCTCGGCCTCCTGCCGCCCTCGGCGCAGGTCACGGGCAGCGCGGTGGTGTGCGGCACGGAGGTGGTGGGCGCCCCCGAGCGGGCACTGCGGCGGCTGCGCGGCGGGACGGTCGGGTACGTGGGGCAGGACCCGTTCGCCTCGTTCGACCCGCTGCGGTCGGTGGGCCACCACGTCGCCGAGGCGTGGCGCGCCAGGGGCGGCGGGCCGCCCGGGGACGCGGTGGCGGAACGCCTCACGGCCCTCGGCATCGCCGACGCCGCCCGCCGCGCGCGGCACCGCCCGCACGCCTGGTCGGGCGGCATGCTGCAACGCGCCTCGATCGCGGCGGCCGGGGCACACACCCCGCTCCTGACGCTCGCCGACGAGCCGACGAGCGCGCTGGACGCCGACCTGGCCGACGGCGTGCTGACCGCGCTGCGCCGGGACAGCCGCGCGCTGCTGATGGTCAGCCACGACCTGCGGCTGGCGCGTACGGTCGCCGACCGGATCGCCGTGCTGCACGAGGGGCGGATCGTCGAGGACGGCCCGGCGGCCGATGTCCTCGCACGCCCCGCGCACCCGGCGGCGGTCGCACTGGTCGAGGCGCTGCCCGCGCCCCGTACGCCGCCGCGCCGCCCGGCGCGCGGCGGTCCGCCGGTCGTGACGGCGCGCGGCCTGACCCGCCGCTACCCGGGCGCGGGAACGGTGGTGTCGGACCTCGGACTCGACGTGCGTCCTGGCGAGTTCCTCGCCCTCACCGGGCCGTCCGGCGCGGGCAAGTCCACGGCGCTGCGGCTGCTCGCCGGGATCGAACGGCCCGACGCGGGCGAACTGCTCCACGCGGGCGCGCCGGTGTGGAGCGACGGCCGCCGCCGGTCGCCGCGCGGCGGCTGGGTGATGCCCGTCGACCAGGACCCGCGCGCCGGTCTCGACCCCCGCTGGCCGGTGTGGCGCACGCTCGCGGAGCCGCGCGGACGGTCCGGAGCGCGGGGCCGTGCCGCCGCCGTCGCCGCGGCCCGCGCGGCGCTCGACTCGGCCGGGCTGACCGGCGTCGATCCGCGCGCCCGCCCCGCCGAGCTGTCCACAGGACAGTGCCAGCGCGTCGCGATCCTGCGGGCGCTCGCCGCGCGGCCCGCCCTCCTCGTGGCCGACGAACCGACCTCCGCGCTCGACACGGTGACGGCGGCGGCGGTGCTGCGGCTGCTGCGCGCGGCGGCGGACGCGGGCACGGCCCTGATCGTCGTCAGCCACGACACGGCGCTCATGTCCCAGGCCGCCGACCGGATCATCCGCCTCGCCCCTCCCCCGAGTGCGGCCGCCCGCTGAGGGGCGCGCCGACAGGCTCGCGGTCGCTCGTCGGCCCCCGGAGCCCGGCCGATGGAGCGCGGCGGGCGGCAGGGCCCCTCGGCGACCGCGCGCGGCGACGACGAGCGTTGGCGATGGGGGCCGTGCTTCTGGCCGGACAGTACGACCTGAGACCGCGACTGGCCGGTGCTCCGGGGCGACCCCGCGCGGCCTCCCTTCGCCCTGTTCCACCTGCGGCAGCGGCAGGTCAGGGCCGTGGAGACGGTCAACGCCCCGCGCACCGGCCGCCGGGTGGTACCCGAGCTGCTGGCCGACCAGGCGGTGGACATGCGCGACGCCGGCCGGGACCCCCTGCCGCCGAACACCCGCGACGCACGTAGCCGCCCCGCTTCGGCCGTGCGACGAGCCGACCAGGACGGCGGGCCGGGCGGTCGGCGTCCCTCTGTGCGGTCTCAGCCGCGCAACTCGTGCCGCGCATCCGCGTGAAGACACGAGCGGCGACATCGAAGGGACCGAGTCGGCGGCGCGGCGGCTCGTGGGGTGCGGGGCTGAGGCGGCGAGTGCGCAAGACCTGGCGGCAACGGCGACCTCGCCCCCCTCGCGGACGCCGTTCTCAGCCGTCTCGACAAGGACGAAGGGACGTCCGTCAGCGACCTGGCGGTCGCGGGAGGCGTACGCCCTCGGTCGGTGGTCACGGTCGTCGCCGTCCGGACCCGGGGGACGGACCCTGGTCCGCGCCCTGACCGGCGAGGCCCCGCTGAACGAGGAGCAGGAGCTGCTCCGCCGGGGTGGCCTCGGTGGCGGTCAGGGCGATGCCGTTGGCCAGGGCGAGCAGTTCGGCGGTGTCGACGTCGCGGCGGACGGCGCCGGTGGCCTGGGCACCCGCGAGCAGCGCCGACGCGGCGGCCCGCATCGAGCGGTGCCACTGGTCGAACAGGGCCGAGCGCTGCCCGGCCGGGTCGTCGGGGATCGACAGCGCCAGTTCCCGCTTCGCCGCGACGTGGGCGATGAACTCCAGGAGCCAGCCGAAGAGGGCGTCGCCGGGAGCCTCACCGGCCTGCAACTCCTCGGCGCGCGCAAGCAGTTCGGCCACCTCTCCGGCGTAGACGGCGACGATCAGGTCGCGGCGCGTCGGGAAGTGCCGGTACACCGTCGCGTTGCCGACACCGGCCCGGCGGGCGATGTCGTCGAGCGGGGCGTCGACGCCCTGGTCGCGGAAGACGTCCCTGGCCGTGGCCACGAGCAGGTCGTGGTTGCGCTGGGCGTCCGCGCGGCGGCGCCGGGGTCCGGGACGCGGCGCGGCAGGGTCGTTCCGCGGGGGCATGGCTCTCCTTGTGAAACGGGGACTTCCCCGGTTACGGTAGCCGAACCACGGAAACGGGGAACCCCCCGTTTCCCGTCCCGCAGTATCCGGCACAGGAGGTCCCGCATGCCGCAGGAAGCGGAGAACGCCGCACCACCGGGCCCGGGAGAGGTGCACAGGCGCGTCGTCGAGAGCTACGGAGAGGTCCTCGCCGGGCGGCTCGACGACGCCCTGGCACTGATCGACCCGGAAGTCCTCGACCACCGGGGCGGCACGCAGGGAGACCACCACGGGCGCGCCGCCTGGCGGCGGAAGTGGGAGCGGATGGGCGCGGACAGCGCGTTCCACGACGTGTCGGTGACGATCGAGCAGAACGTCGTCGCGGGCGACACCTCCGTCAACCGGTACACCACCCGCGGCACCCACACGGCCTCCGGCCGGCACTACGCGGTCCTCGGCATGGACATGGTCCGCGTCCGCGACGGGCGGATCGTGGAGCACTGGGCCCTGCGCGACTCCGACGCGATACGCGACCAGCTCGGCCTGTGACCCCCGGGCGGACCACGCCCGGGGGACACGCGCCACTCCGCGCCCGGCGGCTCAGCGGCCCGGGTGGACCGGTGCCGGGGTCAGCGCCTCGGCGGCGGTCCAGTCGACGATCTGCACGGCCGCACCCGCCGCCTCAAGGCCCGCGCACTGGTGGTGGTGCCGCCGCGTGATGTCCCCCGGCCGCAGCAGCGGGCCGAACGCCGGGTGGGCCAGCAGCCGCCGCGCGTACGCCCACACGCGCGGGTGCGCGGCGATGCGGTGCACGGCGTCCGCGTCCAGGTGCCAGCGGTGCACCAGGTCGAGCTGCACCAGCGTCACCCACAGGTGGACGTCCGCCGCCGTCACCGCGTCGCCCAGCACGAACGGCCCGTCCGCGAGCCACCCCTCCACCTGGTCGAGCGCCCCCAGCAGCCGCGCCAGCGCGGGCCCGCGCCCCGGGTCGGGGCTGGCCTCCCCGGCGCGCTGCGCCGCCTCGGTGACCGCCTCGTCGCACAGCTCCACCACGGCGTCGATCCGCCGCCGCAGCCCGTGCGGGCGCAGGTCAGGACCGTCGCCGGGGAAGCGGACGGCCAGGTCGTGCGTGATGTCCGCCGCGTGGTTGCTGACGACGCGCCCCGTCCAGCGGTCCGTCAGCGCGGGGGCGGCGGAGGGCCCGTGGTACGCGTGGCTGGTCGCCGCGTAGGCGCCGCGCAGGGCGTGGTAGCCCCCGTTGCGCATGTCGGGTACGGCGGGGAGGTACGTCACGGGCAGCCGGTCGTCGAGCCCGAGGAGGGTGTGGGTGATCGCGATGCGCAGACACTCCGGACAGGAGAGCGCCAGGTAGAGGTGGTAGCGGTGCGGGGCGGGGTGGAAACCGTGGTCGGCGTCGGGGCCGATCCGTCCCCTGATGGACTGGGCCTCGGCACAGGGCTGGGCGGGCGGGTTCGACGAGTCGGGCACGTGCTGGGGCATGACACTCCCTGGGAAGGGCTGCGGACGGGACGGGAGGCGGTGCGCGGCGGGGGCACGCGCCGGGGCCGGGCGACCGGCGCCGGGGAACGCCGGGACACGGGAGGACGTGGCGCGGGAGAAGGGCACGGTGAACGGCGGGGGACGCGCCGGTGTGCCGGTGCCGCTCAGCGGCGGGGACAGCCCGTGCTGCACACACGCAGCAGGTCGATGTGACGGCGGGAGGTCAGCAGGGGTAGGCGGGGAACCGGACAGCCTGCCGGCGATCCTCCGTCGTTCATGGAACCCCCGTCCGATCCGTCCATCCCTGAGCCCGGCCGTCCACCGGGGGCCCGCGAGGGATTGTCGAGCGGTCCCGGCGGGGCGTCAAGGGCATTCTCCCGGAGCATGTCCACTCCGCCGCCCGGCTAATCCGCCACGCCACGGGAGACCGGGGCCTGGACCGCCGGACGGAACGGCCGGTGCGCCCGGTCGCCGAGGCAACGGGAACGGAGCCCGAACGGACAGCCCCGGTGGGCGTCGGGCCTCCCGGCCTGAAAAGTTTTCAGTACACCGACACCGGGCGCGCAGGGCCCCGTTCCGGGCGCTGCCGCACGTCAGGAGGCTACGGGCCGGTAGCGGCGTTCCCGAGTATTGACCTGCGCATGACTCGTCGTTAGCTTCGGGCGGGAACGTTCCGGAAACCGTCTGAAAACTTTTGGTCCCTCCCCCGTGTGGAGCCACACCATGACGAGCCGCCGTACCTTCCTCGGACTCCTCCCCCTCACCGTCGCCGCGACCGGTGCCGTGACCGCCGACGCGCACGCCGCTCCCGCAGGCCGGGGCGCCCCCTCGTCCCCGCTGCCGTCCGACTTCATCTCGACCTCGTGGCAGCCCGGCAGCCTGCCGCTGGTGACGGGCGGCCGGGCCGTCCCCCTCGTCGTCAGCGGCGCCGACCACCCCGGCGTGCTGCGCGCCGCGGGCGACCTGCGCGCGGACATCGCCCGCGTCACCGGCGCCGAGCCCGCCGTCGCCCACGACCGGCCGCCGCCGCGGCAGGACGCGGCCGTCATCGTCGGCACCCTCGGCCGCAGCCCGCTGATCGACCGCCTCGTCGCGGACGGCAAGCTCGACGTGGACGGCATCGCGGGCCGCTGGGAGACGACGCGCGAGCAGCTCGTCCGCGACCCGCTGCCCGGCGTGCGCCGCGCCCTGGTCATCGCGGGCAGCGACCCGCGCGGCACGATCTACGGGATCTACGAGATGTCGCGGCAGCTCGGCGTCTCCCCCTGGTACTGGTGGGACGACGTGCCGATCCCACGCCACGAGCGGGTGTTCGCGCTGCCGGGACGGCACACCCAGGGCACGCCCGCCGTGAAGTACCGCGGCTTCTTCATCAACGACGAGAACCCGGCGCTCGGCACCTGGGCCCCGGCGTTCTTCGGCCCGGGACGGGCCCCCGGGTACGAGGGCGGGTTCAACGCCGAGTTCCACAAGCAGGTCTTCGAGGTGATGCTGCGGCTGCGGGCCAACTACTTCTGGCCCGCCGTCTGGGGCCGCGCGTTCGCCGAGGACGACCCGCGCAACCATGCCGTCGCCGCCGAGTACGGCATCGTGATGGGCACCTCGCACGAGGCCCCGATGATGCGCGGCATCGAGGAGTGGAACCGGCACGCGGTGGCCGCGCAGCGCGACGCGGACGGCAACATCACCGTGCCGGGCCGCGACCCGTACGGCGGCACCGGCGAGTGGAGCTTCCGGCGCAACGGCGAGGCGATCAGGGCGTACTGGCGCGACGGCATCCGGCGCATGGTCGACCAGGGCTTCGAGGGCGTCGTCACCCTCGGCATGCGCGGCAACGGCGACGTGAGCCTGCCGGACGGCGACGGCATCGAGCTGATGGAGTCGATCCTCGCCGCGCAGCGCGAGATCCTCCGCGAGCTGGCCGGCCCCGACATCACCGGCGTCCCGCAGGTGCAGACGCTGTACAAGGAGGTGCAGCGCTACTGGGACGAGGGGCTGCGGCCGCCGGACGACGTGACGGTCATCCTCTGCGACGACAACTGGGGCAACCTGCGGAAGATCCCGGACCCCGCCCTGCCGGAACGGTCCGGCGGCTACGGCATGTACTACCACTTCGACTACGTCGGCGGCGGGCGCAACTACAAGTGGGTCGACACCGTCAACCTCGCGTCCACCTGGGAACAGCTCAACCTCGCCCACCAGTCGGGCGTCGACCGGCTGTGGGTCGTCAACGTGGGTGACATGAAGGCCGAGGAGCTGCCGCTCCAGTTCTTCCTCGACTACGCGTGGGACCCGCGCCGCTGGTCGATCGACCGGCTCGGCGCCTGGGAACGGCGGTACGCCGCCGAGAACTTCGGCCCCGCGCACGCCGACGCCATCGCCGAGGTGCTGCACGAGTACGGCCGCCTCCAGGCCCGCCGCAAACCCGAGCTGCTGAACCGGCGGATCACGCTCGACCCGGCCAAGGACCCGGCCACCGACCCCTCGGCCGTCGTCTACGACGACCGCGCCACCCCGTTCAGCCTCACCGACTACCGGGAGCTGGAGCGCGTCACCGCCGAGTGGGAGCGGCTCGACGCGCGGGCGCAGCGGATCGGCGAGGAGCTGCCCGCCGAACACCAGGACGCCTACTACCAGTTGGTCCAGTACCAGGTGGAGGCGACGGCCAACCTGTACGCGCTGCGCGCCGCCGAGTTCACCAACCTGCACCACGCGGCCCAGGGCAGGACGTCGGCCAACGCCCTGGCCGACGCGACGGACGCCCGCTTCGCCGACGACCAGGCCATGTCCGACTACTACAACAACACGCTCGCGGACGGGAAGTGGCAGGGCTTCCAGACCCAGCCGAAGATCGGCTACGGCGACGTGGAGCGCTACGGGCCCAACGCCCCCTGGCAGCAGCCGGAGCGGGACAACGTGGCGCTGCCCGACGAGGTGTACCCGCCGGTGCGGCGCGTGACGGCGCGCCCCGGGGCCGAGCTGGGGGTGGCCGTGGACGGGTCGGCGGCGTGGTGGCCGGACGCGCGGGAGGCCGCCGTGCTGCCGGAGTTCAGCCCCTACCAGAGCCAGCCCGCGCAGTACGTCGAGGTGTTCAACCGGGGCTCGGAGCCGTTCGAGTACCGCATCACGTCGCCCGTGCCGTGGATCTCGGTGTCCGAGCCGTCCGGTACGGTCGGCACGCAGGTGCGCGCCGAGGTGACGGTGGACTTCGGCGCCGCGCCGCGCGGCCGGACCACCGTGCCGCTGACGGTCACCGGCGCGGGCACGTCCGTCGAGGTGCTCGCGGTGGTGTTCGACCCGAAGGTGCCGCGGCGGCGGCTGGCCGGCTTCGTCGAGGCGAACGGCTACGTGTCCGTCGAGGCCGCGCACCACGACCGCGCCGTGGACGGCCCCGGCGTGCGCTGGACGCGGATACCCGACCTCGGCCGCACGGGCGACGGCATGACGCCCCTCCCCGTCACCGCGCCCCGGCAGACACCGGGCGGCGGCAGGTCGCCGCGCCTGGAGTACGAGGTGACGCTCTTCACGGCCGGCGAGGTCACGGTGCACGTCCACCTCTCGCCGCGCAACGGCGTCCTGCCCGGCGGTGAGCTGGTGTACGCCATCTCCTTCGACGGCGACGAGCCGCGGCGCGTGGACGTCGTCGCGGCCACCGGGGCGGACGACACGGCCATGAACCGCCAGTGGGAGCGCAACACGTCGGACAACGTGAACGTCACCACGACCACCCACACCCTCGCCGCGCCCGGCCGCCACACCCTGAAGTTCTGGATGGTGGACCCGACCGTCGTGCTGCAGAAGCTGATCATCGACACCGGCGGCCTGCGGCCCAGCTACCTCGGCCCGCCCGAGAGCCTGCGCGCGCACGGCTGAGACCCGCCGGTGCCCGGCCCCCCGCGCGGCGTCCCCGGCGCCGCGCGGGGGCATGATGGCCGCATGGGAAGGGTCACCGAACGCCGCCGCGTCGTCCGCGTCAGGGACGGCGCCCTGTCCGAACGGGCCGACACCCTGGTCGGCGAGGAGCCGCTGGAGATCCGGGTGAACGGCCGCCCCCTCGCCGTCACGATGCGCACGCCGGGCGACGACTTCGCGCTCGCCGCGGGCTTCCTCGTGTCCGAGGGCGTGCTGGGGGCGCGCGGCGAGCTGTCGCGCGTCACGTACTGCGCGGGCGCGACGGGCGAGGACGGCGCCAACACGTACAACGTCGTGGACGTCCGGCTCGCGGACGGCGTGACGCTGCCCGACGGCATGCTCGACGGGCTGGAGCGGAACGTCTACACCACCTCGTCGTGCGGCGTGTGCGGCAAGGCGAGCCTGGACGCCGTGCGCACCACCGCGCGCTGGCCGCTGCCGCTGACCGGCGGGCCGCGCGTGCCGCACTCGGTGCTCGCGGCGCTGCCCGACCGGCTGCGGGAGGCCCAGCGGGTCTTCGACCGCACGGGCGGCCTGCACGCGGCGGCGCTGTTCACCGCCGAGGGGCGGCTGCTCGACGTGCGCGAGGACGTGGGGCGGCACAACGCGGTGGACAAGCTCGTCGGCCGCGCGCTGGAGCAGGGGCTGCTGCCGCTGTCGGACGCGGTGCTGCTGGTGTCGGGCCGCGCCTCGTTCGAGCTGGTGCAGAAGGCGGTGATGGCCGGCATCCAGGTGCTCGCGGCGGTGTCGGCGCCGTCGTCGCTGGCCGTGGACCTGGCGGCGGAGGCGGGCCTGACGCTCGTCGGCTTCCTGCGCGGCGCGTCGATGAACGTGTACGCGGGCGCCGAACGCCTGGTGCTCCCCGCCCGGCAGGGCGCCGGGGCCTGACTCAGCCGGACGCGGCGTCGTCCGCCGTCTCGCGCGCGGCCGCCGCCCGCGCCTCCGGATCGCGGGACCAGCGGCGCGCGAGGACGGCGCAGACGATCAGCTGCATCTGGTGGAACACCATCAGCGGCAGCACCGCCAGCGCCGCGTGCGCGCCGAAGATCACACTGGCCATGGGCAGCCCGGCGGCGAGGGACTTCTTGGACCCGGCGAAGACGATCGCGATCCGGTCGCCGCGCCCGAAGCCGAGCCGGCGCGCGCCCCAGCGGGTCAGGGTGAGCATGCACGTCAGCAGGACGGCCTCGACGCCGAGCAGCGCGAGCAGCCGGGGCCAGCTCACCTCGTGCCAGACGCCCGCGTTCATTCCCTCGCTGAACGCCGCGTAGACCACGACGAGGATCGAGCCCCGGTCGACCAGGGACAGCACCGCGCGGTGCCGCCGCACCAACCCGCCGATCCAGCGCCGCAGGAGCTGGCCGAGCACGAACGGCAGCAGCAGCTGGAGCGCGATGCCGAGCAGCGCGTCGGCCGAGAAGCCGCCGCTGGCGCCGATCAGCGTGGCGGCGAGCAGCGGGGTGACCAGGACACCGATGATGCTGGAGAACGACCCGGCGGCGATGGCGGCGGCGACGTTCCCCCTGGCTATCGACGTGAAGGCGATCGAGGACTGGACCGTCGAGGGGACCAGGCACAGGAAGAGCAGGCCCTCGTAGAGGTCGTGCGGCAGCAGCCAGGGTACGAGTCCCCTGGCCGCCAGGCCGAAGAGCGGGAAGAGGAGGAAGGTGCAGCCGATGATGGTGAGGTGCAGCCGCCAGTGCCGCAGCCCGTCCACCGCCTCCTGGGTGGACAGCCGCGCGCCGTAGAGGAAGAACAGCAGCCCGATGAAGCCCGTGGCGGCGCCGTCCGCCGCGTCGGCCGCCGGGCCGCTCGCGGGGAGCAGCGCGGCGATTCCCACCGTGCCGAGCAGCAGCACGATGTACGGGTCGATGAAACGGGCCAGTCTGCGCACGGCGGACATTCTCTCCTCCCCCGCACGACCGGTCCCACCGGGCCCGTCGAAGCGCGCGGCAGACCGTGGGCCACCGGGACGAACAGCCCCTCGATCATTCGGCGGCGACAAGCCACGGCACCGACAAGACACAGCCGATCAGAGAAGGACAGTCAGCACGTGAGCACTCCAGCGATCCCCACCGTCCGTCTCACGGACGACGTCACGATGCCGCAGCTCGGCTTCGGCGTCTTCCAGGTCCCCGACGACGAGGCCGAGTCCGCCGTCACCGCCGCCCTGGCGGCGGGCTACCGCAGCATCGACACGGCCCAGGCCTACGGCAACGAGGAGGGCGTCGGCCGCGCCCTCGCGTCGTCGGGACTGCCGCGGGAGGACCTGTTCATCACGACGAAGCTGTGGAACAGCGCCTCCACCGCCTGGACACGCGACGCGGTCCTGCGGGAGTTCGACGCCTCGCTCGCCCGCCTCGGCCTCGACCGGCTGGACCTGTACCTGATCCACTGGCCGCGCCCGATGCGCGACGACTACCTGACGGTCCTGCGCGCCTTCGCCGAGATCCCGCGCGAGCGCCTGCGGGCGTTCGGCGTGTCCAACTTCACGCCCGCGCACCTGCGCCGCCTGAAGGACGAGACCGGCATCGTCCCGGCGCTCAACCAGATCGAGCTGCACCCCTACTTCCAGCAGACGGAGACCCGTGCCGCCGACGAGGAACTCGGCGTCGTCACCGAGGCCTGGTCGCCGCTCGGGCAGGGCAAGGGCTTGCTGGACGACCCGGTCATCGCCTCGGTCGCCGGGAAGCACGGCGTGACGCCCGCCCAGGCCGTGCTGCGCTGGCACCTGCAGCTGGGGAACGTCGTCATCCCCAAGTCGGTGACGCCCTCCCGCATCCGCGAGAACCTCGACGTCTTCGGCTTCGAGCTGGACGGCGACGACATGACGGCGTTCGCCGGCCTCGACCGGGACGGCCGCGTCGGCCCGCACCCGGACGAGTTCGACGCGGGCTGAGCCACGCGCGCCACCGCCGTCCCGCGCGGCGGCGGTGGCGCGTCGGACCGCGCCGTGCGCCGGGGAGATCTCCTCGATCCGCTCGTAGGCCTGCGTGATCTCCTGCTCCGTCAACGGCTTCGCCGCCATGCGACCGCACGCACCGTTCCCGCCGTCGGCTCCCGCGTCCGGGCTTCGGCGCGCGACGCTACGGCGCGGCCGGTGCCGGAGTGCCCGTTCGGCGCGCCGAGTGGGCCATCGCCTCGTGCAGCCAGCGCCGCAGCACCCGGTGGACGGACTCCGCGCCCACCAGTTCGCCCGGCGGCTCGGCGCCCGCCGCCGGGACGGGCGGGGACAGCGACAGCGGCGACAGCAGGAACGCGCGGTTCTGCTCGCCGCCGAGCCCGCCGTGGCAGCCGAGCTGGGTCTCGAACGCGTGGACCGCGCCGCTGTCCGGATCGACCGCCGAGTTGATCATCAGATCGGCGGTGTGCGGGAACGACGCCGCCCGCCGTACGGCCGCCGCCGCGCCGGGCCCGAAGGGCGCCAGCGGGTCGGCGCCCCGTACCTCGCCCGAGTCGAGCCGGAACTCGGCGCCGTCCGCGCCCAGCACCACGGGGCCGTGCGCCGCGCTGTGCACCAGCACGAAGCCGATCCCCGGATGGGACGTGAGCGTCGGCAGCAGCGCGGGGTGGAGCGCCTCGATGGTCTCCCGGTCGGCGCGTCCCGGCAGCCCGGGGAACGAGACGAGCCCCAGGTTCCCCGAGCCGAGCACGACCGGCGCGGGGGCGCTGCCGGGGTCCGGGTCGCCGGGCAGCGGCCTCGGCACCTCGCGTTCCGGCCGCCGCAGCGCCGCGCGGGCGGCCTCCCGCGCCTCGGCGCCCGCCTCGGGACGGCGGGCCGGACGCGCCCCCTCCCCCGCCGCGACGGGCCGCCCGCACCCGGCGCGCACCAGGCCGCCGAGCGTCTGCCCGTAGGCCGACTCGAACGTCTCGCCCTGGCTCTGCCCGTGGTCCGACAGCAGCACCAGGTGGTACGGGCGCGGGGCGTACTCGATGGCCTCCGCCACCGCCGCGACACACCGGTCCAGGGCGCGGAGCACCTGCCGCGTGTCCCGGCCGCGCGGCCCCGAGTGGTGGGCGACCTCGTCGTAGGCGACCAGGTCGGCGTAGACGGCGGTGCGGCCGTTCAGCACGTCGCCGACGACCGCCGCCGTCACGACGTCCCGCTGCACGACCGTCGCGAACGCGCGGATCAGCGGGTAGAGCCCGCCGCGGCCGACGCGCGGGCGCACGCCGCGCAGCCGCGCCCGCAGCGCCTGGCAGGGCTCGCGCACCAGCTCGGCCAGGAACGACGCGGCGGTGCGGACGGCGTGCGCCGGATCGGAGAAGTACGCGAAGTACCCGGCGCGCGACCGCTGGCCCGGTGAGCGCCGCGCGGCCATGGACAGTACGAGCGCGACCTGCTCGGCGCCGCCGCTGAAGAGGTTCCCCCGGCTCGCGCCGTCGTACGCGAGCAGCCCCGGGTCGCCGCTGCGCGTGACGGCGCGGCGCTGCAGCTCGGCGGCGCTGGACGGGCGGTTGCTGACGACGACCTCGCCCGACTCCTTCTCGTACCAGCGGAACGCGGGCACGTCGTGGTTGCTGCCGTGGAGGATGGCGAGCTGCGCGGCGCCCGTCTGGCTCGACCAGTCGGTGCGCCACGGCGTCAGCCGGTGGGTGGTGCCGTACAGCCCGGCCAGCGTGGGCATCAGCGGGCGCGGGCCGGTGAGCGCCTCGGTCAGCACGTCGTACCCGATGCCGTCGAGCTGGAGGAAGACGGTGCCGGCCGCGCGGGTGCGCGGCGGCGTGCCCCGGGTCGCGCGCCAGCCCGCCAGGCGCCGCATCCGGCGGCGCTGCTGCCCGCGCACGCGGACGGCGAGGAACGTGCTGGTGGCCGAGGACACGGTGGACATCACGGCGGCGATCACCACCGCCGTCCCGGTCGGCGGCCCGCCGCGCCCGGCGGGGACCACGCTCAGCGCGAAGACGAGGAACCAGCCGTTGAGCAGGAAGACCAGCACGCCGAGCGCGAGGGCGGGCGCGAGCAGCAGCGCGCGGACCAGCCAGGGCCACACCAGCGCGTTGAGCAGGCCGAAGAGCCCGGCGCCCGCGGCCGCGGTCACGCCCACCTTGGTGAAGCTGTCGCCGTCGGCCGACTGGAGCGAGAAGTCCGGCATCAGCCAGGCGAGCAGGACCAGCGTCACCGTGCTGGCCGCCCAGACGACCAGGACCCGCAGCAGCACCGCCCCGCCGTTGCGCCACCCTCTCACCCGCACCTACCGCCTTTCCTCCGGACACCAATTCTCCACATCGCTCCCCGTCCGTCCCGCCCGCGTGCCCACCCTGGCATCCTGGACCCGTACGACTGGACGCGGACGCGTACGACGTGCCGGGGCGGAAAGGGGACGCGGTGCCGGTGGACATCACCTGGTGGGGCCACGCGACCGTCACCATCCGCGACTCGGGCACCAGCGTGCTGACCGACCCGCTCCTCACCCGGCGCCTCGCCCACCTGCGCAGGCGGCGCGGCGCCCTGCCGTCGTCCGCGACCCGTACGCCCGACGCCGCCGTGATCTCCCACCTCCACGCCGACCACCTGCACATCCGCTCGCTGGCGCGGCTCGCGCCCGGCACGCCGCTGCTCGTGCCGCGCGGCGCGTGCCGTGCCGTGCCGGGGCTGCGGCGGCTCGCGGGGCGGCTCGACGTGTGCGAGGTGTCCGCCGGGGACAGGGTGCCTGTGGGGCGGGTGACCGTGCGCGCGGTGCCCGCCGAGCACGACGGGCGGCGGCTGCCGTTCGGCCCGAGCCGCGTCCCGGCGCTCGGGTACGTGGTGGAGGGGGAGGCGCGGACGTACTACGCGGGCGACACCGACCTGTTCGAGGCGATGGAACGGGAGACCGGCCCCGTCGACATGGCGCTGCTGCCGGTCGGCGGCTGGGGCCCGGGGCTCGGGCACGGCCACATGGACGCCGAGCGCGCCGCCGAGGCGCTGGCGCGGCTGCGCCCGCGCGACGCGGTGCCGGTGCACTACGGGACGTACTGGCCCCTGGGGATGACGTGCGTGCGGCCCCACGAGTTCCACTCGCCCGGCGACGAGTTCGTGCGGCAGGCCGCCAGGCTGGCGCCCGGGGTACGGGTGCACCGGCTCGAACACGGCGGCAGCGTCCGGCTCGGGGTGCGCGGGTGACCCCGGTGGTGACGGGCCTGGGCCTGGGCACGGCGGGCCTCGCCGCCTCGGGCACGGTCACGCCGGAGGCGACGCAGCAGGCGACGGCGTATCCGTCGCTGTTCCTGCTGGTGCTGCTGGGGGCGCTGGTGCCCGTGGTGCCGACCGGCGCGGCGGTCAGCTCCGCGGCGGCGGTCGCGGTCCACCACGCGGACCCGCTCCTGGCCTCGTTCGGCGTCTTCGTGACGGCGGCGGCAGCGGCGTTCCTCGGCGACGCGACGCTCTACTGGCTCGGCGGGCGCGGCGTCAGGTCGCGGAACGGGTCGCGGTGGCTCGACCGCATGCACGAGCAGGTCGCGCCCGACCGGCTCGTCCGCGCGGAGGAACGGCTCGCACGGGGCAGTACGACGGTCCTGCTCGTCTCCCGGCTGGTGCCGGCCGGGCGCATCCCCGTGATGCTCGCCTGCCTGCTGGCGCGGATGCCGATGCGGACCTACCTGCGCGGAAACCTTCCTGCGGCCCTCGCGTGGGCAGCGACGTACCAGCTGCTCGGCATGCTGGGCGGCGCGCTCTTCCCCCACCCGTGGCAGGGCGTGGTCGCGGCCGTGTCGGTGACGGTGCTGATCGGCGCCGCGCCCGCCGTCTGGCGCCGCCTGCGCGGTCCCGGCGGCGACGGCCAGGACGGGGGGCGGGCGGCGCGGGCGTGACACCGGCGCGCTACTCGTCGGGGCCGAGCACGCGGGAGCCGCCCACCGGGAGGTCCCACAGCTCGGCGGCGGGGCGCCCGGTGGCGCGCCAGGCGGTCCGCAGGCGGATCAGGGGTTCGAGGGGCGGCTCGGACGACAGCAGGAACGTCGCCCAGTGCATCGGCGCCATCCGCCGGGCCCCCACGTCCGCGCAGGCGCGGACCGCCGCCTCCGGGTCGGTGTGGACCGGGCCGAGCAGCCACGGCGGGTCGTACGCGCCGATGGGCAGCAGCGCGATGTCCACCGGGCCGAAGCGCGCACCGATGTCCAGGAGGAACGGGCCGTAGCCGGTGTCCCCGGCGAAGTAGACGCGCCGCCCGCGCGGGTCGGTCATGACCCAGCCGCCCCACAGCGAGCGGCAGGTGTCGAGCAGGGTGCGCTTGGACCAGTGGTCGGCGGGCACGAAATCGAACCGTACGGTGCCGCCGCCGGGCGCGGGCAGCTCGGCGGCCTCCCACCAGTCCAGTTCGGTGACGCGCGCGAACCCCCGGCGGCGGCACCAGGCGGCCAGCCCGGCCGGGACGAACAGCGGCGTGTCGCGCGGCAGGCGGCGCAGGGTCGGCAGGTCCAGGTGGTCGTAGTGGTTGTGGGAGATGACGACCGCGTCCACAGGCGGCAGGTCCTCCCACGGCACGCCGACGGGGGTGAGGCGGGGTGGCGTGGCCAGGATCTTCGTCGACCAGACGGGGTCCGTGAGAACGGTCAGGCCGCCCGTGCGGACGACCCAGCTCGCGTGCCCCGCCCACGTCACGGCGATGCCGCCGGGCGGCGCGTGGGGCAGCGGGCCGGGGGCGTACGGCAGCCCGGCGGTGCCGCCGACCGTCGCGGCGGACGGGCGCAGCGCGCCCCGGCGGGCGGCGCGGACGAGGGTGCGCAGCCCGGGGAGCGGCGCGGTCAGGCGGTCGGCGAAGTCGCGCGGCCAGCGGCGGCGCTCGTACAGCGGGCGGAGCGCGGTGGGCGGCGTGGCGGGGCCGGCGGGCCGTGCCCGTCCCGTGCGTCGCGGCCGGTCCGGCATGCGGCTCCTTTCCCCGGCCGTCCCGCCGGTCGTCGCGCCGGTCCCTCCCCTCCCCCCATGGACCGGTACGCCGGGGGCGGGCGGCAATCCAGCGCCCCCGGCACTGGGCCGATCCGGTGAACGCGTCCGCATTCTGGAACATTGTTGCTCACCATGCGAGACAGGAGGAGAGTGCGGGGCATGCCGGAAGCCACGTACACCCATGGACATCACGAGTCGGTGCTGCGCTCCCACCGCTGGCGCACCGCGGAGAACTCAGCGGGCTACCTGCTGCCCGAGCTGCGCGCGGGGCAGGCGCTCCTGGACATCGGCTGCGGCCCCGGGACCCTGACGGCCGACCTCGCGGAGCGCGTCGCGCCCGGCGAGGTGACCGCCGTGGACCGCGCCGAGGACGTGCTCGCCGCGGCCCGCGCGGAGGCGGAGGCGCGCGGGCTGACGTCCGTGCGGTTCGCGGTGGCGGACGTGCACGCGCTGGACTTCCCGGACGACTCGTTCGACGTCGTGCACGCGCACCAGGTCCTCCAGCACGTGGCCGACCCGGTGCGGGCGCTGGGCGAGATGCGGCGGGTGTGCCGCCCCGGCGGCGTGGTCGCCGTGCGGGACGTGGACTACGCGGCGATGACCTGGTACCCGGAGGCGCCGGTCCTCGACGAGTGGCTGGCGCTGTACCGGCGGGTGGCGCGCGCCAACGGCGGGGAGCCGGACGCGGGACGCCGCCTGCTGTCCTGGGCGTACGCGGCGGGCTTCACCGACGTGACGGCGACGGCCTCCGCGTGGTGCCACGCGGAGGCCGTCGAGCGTGAGTGGTGGAGCAGCCTGTGGGCGGACCGCACGACGTCCTCCGACTACGCGCGGCACGCGGTGGACGGGGGCCACGCGACGCCGGAGCTGCTGGAGTCCGTCGCGGCGGCGTGGCGGGAGTGGGGGGCGGCGGCCGACGGCTGGTTCTCGTCGCTGCACGGCGAGCTGGTCTGCCGGGTCTGACGGCCGCGCCCCCGGTGCTCACCGCCCCTGGCGCCACAGGTGGATGCCGAGGGCGGCGAGGACGACGGTCGCGGTGCTCGCGACCGTCCGCAGGGCGTTCCACCGCGCCCAGCGGCCGGAGAAGTCCGCCCACGCCTCGGGCGACGGCGTGGCGGCGGCCAGGACGTCGTTCATCGGCACGTTGACCGCGCCGGTGGGCATGAAGACACCGAAGACGTACACGGCCGCGGCCACGAGGAACAGCACACCGGCGGCGCGGTGCCCCATCGACAGCAGCAGCGCGCCCGCCCCGGCCGCGGCGAGCGGCACGCCGACGAACGCGGTGAGGAACAGCGGGTTGAGAATCTTCTCGTTCATGCTCTGCATCGCCCGGACGGCTTCGGTGGGGTCGATGGCGTCGAGCCCCGGTATGACGGAGACGGAGAAGCCGAAGAACGTCCCGGCCATCAGGCAGCCGAGGACGACGGTGAGGAGGACGGCGACAAGCGCGAGAATTATCATGAAGATCATTCAAGCACCAGGTCAACACCGGTCACATCGTTTAAACGCTCACCCGCATGCGCGCACGTCGCACGCGCCGCCGGCTAGCGCCCCTGGTCGCGGTTGCGCATGTGCGCCCAGTACAGGCCGCAGATCAGGCCGATCAGGGCGGTGGCGAACAGGGCCAGCCACAGCGGCATCGTCACCTCGGGCACCAGGAGCCTTATCCTCGTGCGCCGGGTGTTCTCGAAGATGAAGACGAGCGTCAGGACGGCGAGAGCCGCGATGATGATGCGGCCCCGCGTCCAGAACGCCCGGGGCGTTCCGGTGCTGCTGCGCGGGCTGGACGTCATGACACCAGGATGCGAGCGGTGGCCGGAATCCGCCTGGCGGGAGGGACCGCGCCGGGGGCCCGGCGGCGATGCGCCGGGTCCCCGGGGGCGGTCCGGTGGACGGACCCGCGCCGCGCGTCAGGCGGCGTAGACGCTGACGACGAAGTCGGCCAGCTGGTCGTCGGACAGCTCACGGGCCAGGTCGGCCTCGCTGATCATGCCGACGAGCCGCTTGTCGCCGTCGATGACGGGGAGGCGGCGGACCTGGGCGTCGCCCATCTCGTGCAGAATCTCGTCCAGCTCGGCGTCCACGGCGATCCAGCGCGGGGTGCCCTGCGCGAGGTCACCGGCCGTGACCTGCGACGGGTCGCCGCCGGTGGCGACGCAGTCCACCACGATGTCGCGGTCGGTGATGATGCCGGACATGCGCTCGTCGCCGTCGCTGACGGGCAGCGCGCCCACGTTCAGCTCGCGCATGAGCTGGGCGGCCCGTTCGAGGGTGTCGTCCTCGGAGATCCACTGGGCGCCGGGGGTCATGATGTCGGCGGCGGTGGTCATGGGACTTCCTCCTGTTCGTCGACTGTGCGGGGATCTCTCCCCTGCCGTGGGGAGCCGTGTACCCCTTTGTCCCGCTCGCCATGAGTGCCGCGGTCTGCGCCGTTCGGGCGATGTGCCCGTCCCGCGCCGCCGCACGGGCGCTACACGCCGTTCTCGCCCGTCCCGCCGTCGGCCAGCTCGCGGACGATGTCGAGGTGGCCCGCGTGGCGCGCGTACTCCTGGAGCAGGTGGTGGAGTATCCAGCCGAGCGTCGGCGCCTCCTCCTCCTGGAACCGGCCGCCGGCCGGGGCAGTGTCGGCGAGGTCGGCGGCCGTGACGATGGCCCGGGTCCGCTCGGCCTGGTCGCGGAACAGGCGGGTGACCTCGGCGACCGTCAGCCCCTGCGGCACGGTCCACCGGCCGTCCTGCCGGTGGTCGTCCCACGGGTCGGGCACGTCCTCGGAGAGGAAGCCCCAGATCATCAGGCGGCGTTCGACGCGCTGGAGGTGCCAGAGCAGCTGGAGCGGCGTCCAGCCGGACGGGAGCCGGGAGCTGCCGAGCTGCTCCTCCGTCAGTCCCGCGACCTTCGCGAGTAACACGCCGCGGTAGTGGTCGAGGTAGCCGAGCAGCAGTTCCTTCGGGTCGCTGACCCGGGGCGAGGGCTCGGGGGCGGCGGTGGGGGCGGTGGGGCCCGTGGGCGTGGTGTCGGGTGTCATGCCGGGAAGCATGCCCGCCGCCACGGGCGCCGTCACCGGTGACCTGCCAGGGTCACCTCCGTCCGCGCTGCCAGGCGCGGGCGCGCTGGTAGGCGTCCCAGTCGTCGGGCGGGTACGTGGCCTGCGGGGCGGCGAGGCAGACGTCGATCTCGACGCCGACCTCGGGGCCGAACCAGGACAGGTCGCGGATGAGCGCCAGGGCCTCGACGGTCCGCTCGCCCAGCGGGCGCGCCATCCGGTCGACCCCGCCGGGCAGGCCCGCCGGGCGGGCGGACGCCTGCTCCTCGGCGCGGGCGGCGGCGCGGTCGAGCCCGGCGGCGCGGTAGCCGACCGCCCTGGCGAGCGCCTCGGCCGCGCGGGCGGCGGCGGAGTGCAGCTCGCGGATGCCGGTGAGCGTCTGCTGCGGGCCCCCGGCGGAGCGGTCGTACGCGGCGGGCCGCCCGTGCAGCTCGTCGAGGCGCTGCTGCTCCTCCCCCAGCAGCCGGACGGCGGACTCCAGCGCGCGCAGCGCCGTCGTCATCTGTTCGATCTCAGCCATGCGTCCCTTTCCGGTCCTTCCTTCGCCCGCGGACGGGCCGCCGGGCGCGTTCACCCCGCGTGTCCGCCCGGTGACGGTACCGGGCGGGGGCGGTGTGCGCGGGCGGCGCGGCCGTGGCGGTGTGTCCGCGTCCGCCGTACGGAAGGGCGGCGGCGCGGCGGGCGCCGATCAGTTCGACGGGTGGACGGGCGGACGCGGGCGTGCTCCGCCCGCGGGAGGACGGCCGTTTCGTCCAAGAGCGCGGCGGCCGCGGTGCCCTACCGTCACGGGCATGCACGACAGCAGCGGGGAATCCCGCCACCTCAGCATCCGCATCGCCCGTACCCCCCGGGACGTCTACGCCTACGCCTCCGACCCCGCCAACCTGCCCGCGTGGGCGCACGGCCTGGGCCGGTCCGTCCGGCGGACCGGCGGCCGCTGGATCGCCGACGAGTCCCCGCTGGGGCGCGTCGGGATCGACTTCGCGCCGCCGAACGACCTGGGCGTGCTCGACCACGACGTCACACTGCCCTCGGGCGAGGTCGTGTACAACCCGGTCCGTGTGATCGCCGACGGGGCGGCGAGCGAGGTCCTGTTCACCCTGCGGCGGCGGCCGGGCATGGACGACGCGGACTTCCGGCGTGACGGGGAGGCCGTCGCCGCCGACCTGGCCCGGCTCAGGGAGGTGCTGGAGTCCGCGTCCTGAGCCGGGGCGCAGGTCAGGCCGTCACGCCCTCCGCCGCCGTTCCCGTCATGCCTGCCGTGCCCGCCGTCAGGGCGAGCGGCGGGACGTCGGACCGTTCGATGCCGAACGCCGCGCAGTACAGAGCAAGTTCGGCTTCGAGCGCGCGCCGGATGGTCTCCGCCCTGCGGAAGCCGTGGCCCTCCCCCTCGAACGTCAGGTACGCGTGCGGCACGCCGTGCTCCGCCACCTCGGCGAGGAAGCGTTCGGCCTGGGCGGGCGGGCAGATCACGTCGTCGAGCCCCTGGAGGAGCAGGAACGGCGCGGTGATCCGGTCCGCGTGCCCGACCGGGGAGCGGTCGCGGTAGCGCTCCGGCACCTCCGCCAGGGGCCCGACCAGGGACTCCAGGTAGTGGGACTCGAAGTCGTGCGTCTCGTCCTCCGCCCAGCCGGCCAGGTCGAGGATCGGGTAGCTGATGGCCCCGCAGGCGTAGCGGCCCGCGACCGAGGGGGCGACCAGGGAGGCGGCCGTCGTCCAGCCGCCCGCGCTGCCGCCCCTGATGGCGATGCGCGCCGGGTCGGCGGCGCCCTCGTCGGCGAGCGCGGCGGCCACGGCGGCGCAGTCCTCGATGTCCACGACGCCCCACTCGCCGCGCAGCCGCTCGCGGTAGGCGCGCCCGTAGCCGGTGGAGCCGCCGTAGTTGACCTCGGCGACGCCGATGCCGCGCGAGGTGAAGTAGGCGATCTCCAGGTCGAGGACGAGCGGCGCGCGCGAGGTGGGCCCGCCGTGCGCCCAGATGACGTACGGGGGCAGCGCGCCGTCCGTGCCCGTCGTGGCCGGGTGGCGCGGCGGGTAGACCTGCGCGTGGACCTCGCGGCCGTCGGGGCGGGTGACGGTCCCCGCGCGCGGCAGCGGGTAGTACGCCGGGTCGACCGCGTCGCGGTGCTCGTGGGCGAGGACGACGCAGTGGCCGGTGGCGGTGTCGAGGCGGACGATCTCGTGGTCCCGGTCGGGTCCGGCGGCGATGCCGGTGACACGCGTGCCCTGGACGGCGAGGGACGGCTGCCACTCGGTCCACGGTCCCGGCACGTCGGCCAGCTCGCCGCTCGCCGGGTCGAGCACGCCGAGCCTGGCCCGGCCCTTGCCGTGGAGCACGGCGAGCGTGCCGTCCGCGAGCGGCGCGAACCAGCGGTACCCGATGCGCCACAGCCCGTCGGCGAACTCCTCCTCGCGCGCGCACAGGGCGGTCATCGCGCCGCTGTCCTGGTCCACGCGGTACGGGTTCCACCAGCCGCCGCGGTCGCTGACCGCAAGCAGCGTGCCGTCCGGCGCCCACTCGGCCTGGGCGACGGACTCGGTGTCGCCGCCCGCGAGGACGCGCGCGCCGCTGAGCAGGCGGGCGCCGTCCGTGCCGCGCGTGACGTCGGCCAGCATCAGGTCGGTGCCGTCCCAGGGCATGCGCGGGTGGTCCCAGCCGAGCCAGACGGCGCGGCGGCCGTCCGGGGAGAGCCGGGGTCCGGTGACGAAGCGGTGCCGCTCGGGCGCCAGCTCGCGCAGGGCCGACCGGTCACCTGCCGCCGACCCGTCCAGCGGGACGGCTACCGGCACGCGGCGCACGTCGCCGGGGCCCTCCCCGGTGAACTCCTCCAGCACGCACCACACCTCGTCGCCCTCGACGCGCAGGTCGCCGAAGCGCAGCCCGCCGCCGACCGGTGACAGGGGCGTCAGCGGGCGCGGCTCCTGGCCGCCGGGCGCATCGGGCTCGACGGCGTACAGCCGCTGGTCGGCGAAGTGGGCGAAGACGGCGAGCGGGCCGCCGTCCTCCCGCGCGACGGCGGCCCACGGGACGCCGCCGTACTCGATGAGGCGGCTGCGGACGTTCCACGGCGCGGGGAGCACCGGCTCGGGCGCCCCGGCGTCCGGCGCCAGCCGCACGAGGGCGCGCCGTCCGCCCTCGGCCGGGCGCGGCTCGGTCCACCACAGCTCGTCGCCGACCGCGCCGACGTACTCGGGCTTCCCGTCGTGGTCCGCGACGAGGGCGGCGTCGATGGGCGAGGTCCAGCTGCCGTACGGTGCGCGGTCCATGGGTCTTCCGTCTCCTTGTCGCGGCCTGTGGGGCGCCGGGCCCGTGGTCAGAGGGCGCGCAGCGCGCGGTCGAGCACCCGTGTGCCGAAGTGGAGGGCGTCCACCGGCACCCGTTCGTCCACGCCGTGGAACATCGCCTGGTAGTCGAACCCCTCGGGCATCCGCAGGGGCATGAAGCCGTAGCCGCTGACGCCGAGGCGGGAGAACTGCTTGGCGTCCGTGCCGCCTGACATGCAGTACGGGATGACGTGCGCGCCGGGGTCGAAGTGCAGCAGCGCCTCGCTGAGGGTGGCGAACGCCGGGCCGTCCACGGGTGCTTCGAGCGGGATCTCGTGGTGCTGGTACGACCAGGTGACGTCCGGGCCCGTCAGCTCGTCCATGGTCGCGGTGAACTCGTCCTCCCAGCCGGGGAGGACGCGGCCGTCCACGTGCGCGGTGGCGCTGCCCGGGATGACGTTCACCTTGTATCCGGCGGCGAGCATCGTGGGGTTGGCGCTGTTGCGCAGGGTGGGGGCGACGAGGCTTCCCGCCGGGCCGATCGCGGCGACCAGCCCGTCCAGGGCGGGCGCGAGGACGGCCGGGTCGTCGTCGTCCAGGTCGGGCAGGGGCACGCCGTAGAGGGCGGCCAGCTCGGTGAGCGCGGCGCGGACGGTGGCGGTGAGGCGCGGGGGCCAGGTGTGCTCGCCGATGCGGTGGACGGCGGCGGCGAGGCGGGTGACGGCGTTCTCCCGGTTGACGCGCGAGCCGTGCCCGGCGCGCCCCGGCGCGGACAGGCGCAGCCACGCCGTGCCGCGCTCACCGGTGGCGACGGGGTAGATGCGGCGGCCGTCGCCGGGGTGGAACGTGTAGGCGCCCGACTCGCCGATGGCCTGGGTGCAGCCGTCGAACAGGTCGCGGTGCTCGCCGACGAGGAAGCCCGAGCCGTAGTCGGCGGTGTCCTCCTCGTCCGCCGTGAAGGCGAGGACGATGTCGCGGCGCGGCCTGATCCCGGCGCGCGCCCAGGCGCGGACGACGGCCAGGACCATGGCGTCCGAGTCCTTCATGTCCACGGCGCCCCGGCCCCAGACGACGCCGTCGCGGATCTCGCCGGAGAAGGGCGGGACGCTCCACTCGGACGCGTCGGCGGGCACGACGTCCAGGTGGCCGTGGACGAGGAGGGCGTCGGTGGCCGGGTCGGAGCCGGTGACGCGCGCGACGACGTTGGTGCGGCCCGGGGCCTTCTCCAGCAGCAGCGGTTCGAGGCCCGCCTCCGCCAGCCGTTCGGCGACGTACTCGGCGGCGGGGCGTTCGACGCCGTCGCCGCCGCCCCGGTTGGTGGTGTCGAGGCGGATGAGGTCGGAGGTGAAGCGGACCGCCTCGTCCAGCGCCGTGCCGTCGACGTGCCCCGCCGTGTCCTGGCCCGTGTCCTGGTCCGTGTGCCGTCCCGTGCGCTGCTCAGCCATACCATTCCTCCACCGCGGCGGACACCATGGTGGTGACCGTCTTGAAGCACCGGATTCCGTCGTACATGGTCGCGGCCCGGTACGCCACGCGGCACGGGCCGGTCTGCTCGACGCCGGGGACCAGGGCGGCGGAGCCCGCCAGGTGCTCGGCGTCGAACTCGATCTCGATCAGGCGCTCGCGCGGCGGCTCGGGGTCGTGGCGCGTGGCGAGCGCGACGGCCTTGGCGGCGCCCGCGCGGATGTCGGCGGCGGTGCGCGCCGGGGTGCGGCACACGGCGGCGTAGCGCGACACGTAGTCCTTGACGGCGACGCCCACCGCGCCGGGGGCCCAGCGCGCGGCGTCGTCGCAGGTGCGGTCGTCGCCGGTGACGAGGACGACCGGGGTGCCGTACTCGGCGGCGACCAGCGCGTTCAGCAGGCCCTCGCTCGCCCGGACGCCGTCCACGAAGACGCCGGTCAGCGAGTTGCCGAGGTAGGTGTGGGCGAGGACGCCCTCGTCGCCGGCGCCCGTGTGGTAGCCGATGAACGCGATGCCGTCGATGTCGCCGTGCTGCACTCCCTCGACCATGCTGAGGGCCTTGTGGCGGCCGGTGAGGAGCTGGGCGCGGTCGTCCAGCCGCTCCAGCAGGAGGTTGCGCATCGTCATGTGGGCCTCGTTGACGATCACCTCGGTGGCGCCGCCGTCGTGGAATCCGGCCACGGCCGCGTTCACGTCCGAGGTGAGCAGCGGGCGGCAGCGCTGCCACTCGGGCGTCCCCGGCAGGCAGTCGGCGGGCCAGGTGACGCCGGTGGCCCCCTCCATGTCGGCCGAGATGAGGATCTTCGTCATGCCGCGCCACGTTACCCGGCGGCACCGACAATCAGCCAGATCGACGGCCGGGGGCGGCGGCACGGGCGACGGCGCCGGGGACGCCGCCCGCGCCCCCGGCAGCTCAGCGGCGGCCGCCGGGCAGGTCCTGTTCGAACCACACGGTGGTGCCGTGGTCGGTGTGCCCGCTGCCCCAGCTCCGCGCCAGCCTGCTGACGACCTGGAGGCCGCGCCCCGACTCGTCGCCCGGCGCGGGGCCGAGCAGCGCGGGCCGCTCGTGCCCGTCGTCGGTGACCTCGCAGACGAGCGTGTCGGCGCGGACGAGGCGCAGTTCGACGGGCCCGCGCCTGGCGTGGCGCAGGGCGTTGGTGACCAGCTCGCTGACGAGGAGGGCCGCCGTGTCCGCCGCCGCCGCGAGCCCCCACTCCCGCAGCCGCCCCCGGACGAGGTGCCGCGCGTGCGGGACGTACGCGGCGTCCAGGCCGAGGCGCCAGAACGCCACGTCGCCCGGCGCGACGCGGCCGAGGCGCGCGGTCAGCAGGGTCGTCCCCGCGTCCCGCGCGCCCGCCGTGGCCGCGGACAGGGCGCGGGCCACGGCGTCACAGGTGGCGTCGGCCCGCTCCATGGCGCGCCCGGTGGGGAGTTCGGGGTCCACCGAGCGGACGGCGATGTCGCACAGCGTCGCCAGGCGGGTGCCGGGGCCGCGCCCGCGCACCTCGGCGAGCCCGTCGGTGCACAGCACGAGCCGGTCGCCCTGGAGCACGGGGACGGTCACGGCCGTGAAGGGCACGCCGCCCACGCCGATGGGGGCGCCCGCGGGCAGGTCGAGCGCCCGCGCGGGGCCGTGGGCGCGGATCAGGACGGGCGGGAGGTGTCCGGCGGTGGCGACGCGCAGCTCGGACCTGATCGGGTCGTGGACCGCGAACAGGCAGGTGGCCAGCGGCAGGTCCCCGACCCGGTGGGCGAGGTCGTCCAGGGCGCGCAGCAGGTGCGCCGGGTCGGCGTCGAGCGCGGCGAGGGTCTGGACGGCCGCCCGGTAGCGGTGGGCGGCGGCGAGGGCCCCGGCGGGGCCGTCGTCGGACAGGCGGCCGAGGACGCGCCCGGCGACCAGGGCCGTACGGCAGCCGGGCAGCCGGATGACGTCGGACCACTCGCCCGCCGCGCCGCCGATGCGGGTGCCGGGCAGGAGGCGGCTGGCGGTGGTGCAGCCGAACGGGCGCGGGAGGACGGGCCCCGCGGGCTCGGCGTACAGCGACCGCAGGCGGGCGTTGTCGAGGACGAGCCCGGCGCGGCCGGCGATGTCGGCGCCGGTCTCCAGGTCCGCCTCGGTGAAGCCGGGCCGCTCGGGGTGGCGCAGCAGGACGACGAAGCCGAGGACGGACCGTCCCGCCGTGAGCGGCACGGCCAGCAGCGACCGCCGCGTGACCTGCGGCGCGATGTCCTGCGGCCCGAACGGCGCGGTGACGGTCCGCGCCTGCGCCTCGGTGACGCGCGGCACGAGGACGGGGCGGCCCGTCGTCACGCAGTCGGCGAACGGCGTCCCGGCGGGCAGCGCCGCTCCCCGGTCGGCGCGCGCGGCGGCGTGGCTGCCGCCGCCCGGCGCCCCGGCGCGTTCGACGGTGACGCGGTGCCAGCGCGTGCCGGGGGGCGGCGGGCCCTCGGGGACGGCGGCGCCGGTGACGACGTCGTCGCGCAGATACGTTCCCGCGATGTCGGCGAAGCGGGGGACGAGGGCGCGCCCGAGCGCCTCGACCGCGCGGCCGGGGTCGGGGCCCGCGGCGGCGCCGACGGCGCGCAGCACGGCGAGCCGCTCCCGCAGGTCGGCCGGGTCGGCGGCCGTGGCGGCCGGGCCGGTGTCCTCCTGCGCGTCGTCCCCGCCGTCTTCGGCCGGGGCGGACGCGCCCCAGCCGGGGAGGACGGGCTCCCAGCGTGCTTCCTTCCTGAGTTCGAGGAACGGGTAGCCGTGGGTCACGACCTGGCGCGCGACGTGCCCCGCCTCCTCGCGGGGCATGGGCAGCAGCGCGGTCAGGCCGTCGCGCAGCCGGTCGGCGTCGGCCCGTTCGCCGTGCGGCCCCAGCACGGGCGCGAACGCGGCGCGGCCGGTGCGGCGGACGGCCGCGCTGTCCGCCGCGAGCAGCAGGACGCGTGCGGTGCCCGGCCCGCGCAGCGGGTACGCCCACCACAGGATCTCGCGGCGGTACGGCCTCGCGCCCGTGCCCCGGGTGGAGAACCAGCCGGCCGCCGGGTCGGCGAAGGTCGTCATGTCGGTGCCGAAGATGGTCTCCTTGCGGTGCGCCGGGTCGAGCGGCCCGCCGTCGTCGGGACCTGCCGGGTACGCGGGCCCGGTGTCGCGGGCGGACGCGACGGGCATGACGTCCACCGCGCGGCGGCCGACCGCGGCGGCGTGCGGCACCTCGAAGAGCCCGGCGGCGCCGCTGTTCCAGTGGGCGATGACGGCGGCCCCGTCGAGGACGACGACGGCGACGGGGATGCCGCCGCCCGTGCCGTCTGTGCGATCCGTGTCGTCCGTGTCCGGGTCGCCCGGCTGGGGCGGGTCCTGTCCGGCGGCCACCGGCGTCTCCTTCGGTGCGGAAGCGGTCTCGGACGGCCTCGGCGTCAGGCGCCCGCCGCCATGTGGGCGGCGAGGTTGTCGAGGATCTGGTCGTAGGCGGTGCCGAGGACGCGCGGCGCGAAGGTCCGTTCGAAGAAGCCGCCGATGCCGCCGGCGCCCTGCCAGGTGCTGCGGACGGTCACCAGGGCGGCCTTGTCCGCGCCGCCGCTGGCGGGTTCGACGGTGTACTCGGTGACCATGGTCGAGTTGCGGTCCTTCTCGACGAGGCGGCCCTCGCCCGGCTCGCTGATGTCGAGCAGGCAGTCGCGGACCCGCCGCGACGTGGCGTGGAAGCGCAGGCGCACCACGGTGCCCGCGCCGTCGCCGCCCTCCTCGACCGCGTAGTCCGTGAACCGTTCCGGCAGCAGCCGGGGATGGACGCCGCGGTAGTCCGCCAGCGCGTCCAGAACGTCCTCGTGATCCGCGGCGATCTCGCGCCGCCTGACGACCTCGATCTGTCCCATGCCCCAAGCTCCTGCCGTCGTACGGGATGTGACGGTCAGCCAACCATCCGTGCGTGGGGATGCCCAAATCCGCAGGCGGGGGGCGCGCGCTCGGCGCGGGGGAATCCGGCTTGACACCCGCGATTCGAACATGTGTCCTAGACGCACGATAAACGAATATCTGTTCGAACGACGGTCGGCCGTGCGTCGGCAGTGAGGAGGCCCGCGATGCGCTGGAACAACCTGGGCGACGACACCCCCGCCGCCGCGCCCGCGCTGTTCGGGACGGACGTCGTCACGACGACGGTCGACACCCCCGAGTTCCGGGGGATCACGTTCCACGAGGTGCGGGCGCGTTCGATCATCAACCGCGTCCCCGGCACCTCGCGGATGCCGTTCGTCTGGACGGTGAACCCCTACCGCGGCTGCTCGCACGCGTGCGTCTACTGCTTCGCGCGCAAGACGCACAGCTACCTGGACCTCGACACCGGCGCCGACTTCGATTCGCAGATCATCGTCAAGGTCAACGCGCCGCAGCTCCTCGCGCGCGAGCTGGCGGGCGGCCGCTGGCACGGCGAGCACATCGCGATGGGCACCAACGTCGACCCGTACCAGCGGGCGGAGGGCCGCTACCGGCTGATGCCGGGCATCATCGCGGCGCTGCGCGACCGCGCCAACCCGTTCTCCATCCTCACCAAGGGCACGCTGATCCTGCGCGACCTGGAGCTGCTGCGGCAGGCGGCCGACGTGACGGACGTCGGCGTGTCCGTGTCGGTGGGCTTCACCGACCCCGAGCTGTGGCGCACCGTCGAGCCGGGCACCCCGGCGCCCGACAGGCGGCTCGGCGTCGTCAGGGCACTGCGGGACATCGGCATCCCGTGCGGCGTCCTGATGGCGCCGATCCTGCCGTACCTCAGCGACTCCCCCGCCCAGCTGCGGGAGACGGTCCGCGCCATCGCGGCGGCGGGGGCGGCGTCCGTGACCCCGCTCGTGCTCCACCTGCGGCCGGGGGCGCGCGAGTGGTACATGGCGTGGCTGGCGCGGCACCGCTCGGACCTGGTCAGGCGGTACGAGGTGATGTACGCGGGCGGGGCGTACGCGCCCAAGTGGTACCAGCGGCGGGTGACGCGGGAGGTGCACGAGCTCGCCACCGAGTACGGCATAGGCCCGGCACGCCGCGGCGGCCACCGGGCGGTGCCGGAGCCCGCGCCGCGCCCCGAGCCGGGGACGCAGCTCACGCTGCTGTAGGGCGCGGTCAGCCCGGCCGGGCCGTCACCGCGAGCGGGCGCGGCGTGTGCCGCGTCGTAGCGATCCGGCGTGGCCCGGTCTGGCGCTGTTCCGGTCGGCGCCGCGGATGCCAGGACCCGACGGCATCCCACCGGCATGCGCACGGGTTCCGCCGTACCGGCCGCACGCCGCCCACCACCTCGGCATCGCCTGGGAAGCACCGGGGCGCGGCCGTGAACCGGCGGGGCGGCGAAGGCGCTTCACGTGCACCGGCCGGTGCTTTGACGGCACAGGTGCCTGAAGCGCGCCCGGCCGGGGTGGCGCACGTCTCTGTCACCGGCCGGGGCCGCGCGGTACGCCCCGGAAGCAGCGACGGCGCCGCCCGGCCGGCCGCACGGGGTGGTTCTCATCCTGTCCAGGCGCGGCGGCCAGCGGCGGCCGGACCGGACGGTCTCGCCGTGGCACGGCGGTCCGGCGGGGCCGGGCATGCGTGGCGGCCCCGAGGCGTGGGATACCCGGGGCCGCCGGCTTGGGGGGCGTCGCTCAGGCGCTGAGCAGCCGCTCCATCGTGTCGCGGTAGTCCAGCATGATCACGCGCCACTTCTCGGTGTCGAGGTCGCCACCGTCCTGGTGGGAACCGTTGGCGCCGTTGCCGTTCGCGCCGTTCTGCTCCCAGTGGGTCCGCATCGCCTTGCGGCGCTCGGTGAGCGAGGCGGTGATGCGGGCGACGGCCGTTTCGAGCACCGTGTCCGCCTCGGCGACGGACTGCCTCGGGCTGTCGACGAACGCGCCGACCGCGTGCTGGAGTTCGGCCCGCAGCCGGGCCGCCTCCGACGCCGGGATGAGCCCGTCGCCCAGGTCGCCCGCCGTGAACTGCCCGCCGTCCCGCGTGCCGTTGTGCGCGCTGTCGCCGCGTGTGCTCTCGTACGCACTGGTCTTGCCGGTGTCCCGCGTGGTGCCGTGGGAGGAACGGTCGGCCGTGCCGCCGTACGTGCTGCCGCCGAACTCGCCGGCGCGCTCCCGCTTGTCGGCGGTCCTGTCGGCGGTGCCGCGGCCGCTCGTGGACGTCCCGGTGGCGGGCCCGTCCGGGGCGTACGGCGTCGTGCCGTGCGCCGGGGTCTTCTCCGTCGTCGGGGTGTTCTTGCCGGACAGCGGGGTCACACCCCTCTTCTCCTTGGTCGTGTCACGTTCCGTGTCCCGCGCGCTCTCCGTGCCCCAGGCGCGGTCGGCGCCGGTGCCGGTGTTCGTGCTGGTATCGGTGCTCGTATTCGTGCTCGTATTCGTGCTCGTGCGCTCGTTCTCAGGCTTGTTCATCACGCACCACCCTTCGTCGGTGTACCGGTCACGCCGTCGTGCCGCGCGGGACCGGCGGTCCGCTGGTGTCCTGCCGTCCTGCCGGGCCGGTTGCGCACGAGGGTGGCCATCCGCCCGCCCTTGTGCTGCTGGTGCTGCGGCTGTGCCCCGTCCACGGTCCGGTCGCTCAGCAGGTCGTTGAACAGACCCCGCGCCTGGACTATGGCCGCCCGCAGCTCCTCCGTCACCGTGCCGTCCGCCGGCTCGCGCCCCGCGAGGGCGTGCACCGTGCGGTATCCCTCGACGTGCCGCGGGTGGTGCACGGACAGTGCGGCCACCTGGTCGTCGTACGCGTGCGAGGGGTAGCCCCGGTCATGGATGAGCTGGGTCAGCAGGTGGTCCGCCTCGGCGACCGCGCCGCCGGGCGACTCCACGAACTTCTCCTGCACCCGGGCCCACCGGGTCTGGTAACGCTCCCGGTCCTCGGCCGACAGGGGCCGGAGGTCGAGCCGTCCGTGCTGCTTCAGCCGTGCGGCCAGTTCTTTCCGTGCCGCCTTGGCGTCCCCGTTGTGCCGGGCGACCGCCCGGTCGTACTCGGGCCCGAAGCGGCGTTGCAGTCTCCCGGTTCCGGCAGGCCCCGCGGACGGCGCCAGCACGAGCGCCAGGAGTGCGAGGACGACCACGGCCAGGATGATGATCACTACAGTCGTCATGACTTCCCTTTCGCAGGAATCCTCTTGCGCGAGGTTGTCGTGACCCTCCGGTTACCCGAGCGCGGCCTTCCAAACGTACGAGTCGCCGACCTGGTTGACGCCGCGCGCCGCCGATCCCCCGGCGCGCGGCGCGCGTTGGCCGGTGCGGGCCCGCGGCACCCTCCGCGCGCCCGGCGCACGCGGGGCGCGTGAGGCAGAATGCGAGCCGTGACCAACTCAGCGCGTGTGAACGGGGCCAAGCGGGCCGGGCGCGTCGCGGGCGACGTCCTGCTCGCGCTGGCCCTGCTCGCCGCCGAGGCGGCCGTCGGCGCGATCGTCCTCTTCCTGCTGATCATGGACGGCTGGGGCGAACCGGCCGAGGACCGGCCGTTCCTCATCGCCCTCGGGGCGGGGGCGGCGCTGACCGGGACGTGCGCCGTGTTCCTCCTGCGCGCCCGGCTGCCGGCCGCCGGGCTGACGCAGGGGCTCCTCGCGGTGGCGTTCGCGGGCGTGGCGCTGTTCGGGATCGCGTCGGCGGACGGCACGGGCGGCTCGGGCGGGAGCGGCACGGACGGCACGGGCGGTACGGGCGGTCCCGGCAGCGCCTGCCGCAGCGGCGGCGACAGCCACGAGTGCCTCGGCGGCTGAACCGCCGCCCGGCGCGCCCGTCACGGCGCGGCGGGCGCCTCAGGGGTGTCGGGCGCCAGCCCGTCCAGCGCGGCCGTGAGCCGCTCCCGCACCGCCGCCGTCCGCTCCTCGCCGGGCGGGGTCCCGCCGGGCGACAGGGCGCGGGTGACGTCGGCCAGGTCGTCCAGCGGCCCGAGCACGTGCGCCGGTGACGTCGCCGCGCCCAGCAGCCGTTCGAGTGCCGCGTCCGCCTCGTCCCACTCGGCGCGGGCGCAGTGGACGACCAGCAGTTCGCCGAGGGCGCCGGGACCCGCCTCCCCCGCCGCCAGGGCGGCGCACCGCGCGGTGAGGTCACGGTCCGCGGCGTCCGCGCCGGGGTCACCTGCGTGGCGCAGGACGAGGACGAGCCCGAGCAGCGCCAGCGCGCTCCCGGGGTGGCGCGCGGCGTTCTCCCGGCAGGCCGCCGCGGCCTCGCCGTGCCTGCCGAGGGCGGCGAGCGCCACGCCGCGGTGGCCGAGGGTCCACGCCAGGGCGTCCCCGCCGTCCCCGGCCAGGGCGGCGGCACGCTCGAACGCCTCGACGGCCTCCGCGTCCCGCCCCAGGCAGTGCAGCGCGTACCCCCGGTCGGCGTGGTGGTCCGCGGAGCCGGGGGCGAGCGCGACGGCGCGGTCCAGGTCGGCCAGCGCGGCGCCGAAGTCGCCCGTGAGGCGGTGGATCTCCGCGCGCCGCGCCATCGCCCAGGCGTAGCCGGGCCGCAGGGCGATGGCGCGGTCGAGGTCGGCCAGCGCCGCCGGATAGCGGCCGAGTTCGGCGCCGAGCCGCCCCCGGTCGGCGTACGCCCACGCGTACTCGGGGTCGAGGTCGACGGCGCGCGCGTAGTCGGCGTACGCCTGGGCCCAGTCGCCCAGGTACGTCCTGACGCGTGCGCGCTCGCCGAACGCCCAGGCGTACTCCGGCTCGTGCTCGATGGCGCGGTCCAGGTCGGCCAGCGCGAGCGCGTGGTCGCCCCGGCGGCTGTGCACCCGGCTGCGCTCGCCGAACGCCCAGCTGTAGTCGGGCTGTATCCCGATGGCCCGGTCCAGGTCGGCCAGGGCGCGCGCGTCGTCGCCGAGGGAGCGGTACGAGCGGCTGCGCTCCGCGTACGCCCACGCGTAGCCCGGGTCCAGCTCGACCGCCCTGGTGTGGTCGGCGATGGCCGCCGTGTAGTGGCCGAGGCAGCGGTGGGCCTGGCCGCGTTCGGCGACGGCCCAGGCGTCGCGCGGGTCGAGCGCGACGGCGCGGTCCAGGTCGGCGAGCGCGTCCTCGAAGCGGCTGAGGTAGACCCGCAGGTGGCCGCGCCGGGCGAGGGTCTTGGCGTCGGTGCGGCCCAGGGCGATGGCACGCTCGATGTCGGCGTGCGCCTCGCTGTGGTCGCCGAGCGCCAGCCGGGTCGCGCTGCAGCCGAGCCAGGCGCGGACCAGTTCCGGGTCAAGCGCGAGCGCGGCCGTGAAGTCGGCGAGCGCGCGCCCGAGGTCGCGGGTGAAGCGGTATGCGTCGCCCCGCGCGGCGTGCACGAGCGCGCGGCCCGCGGCGTCCAGGCCGGGCGCGTCCAGCAGCAGGGTGAGGGCGCCTGTGGCGCCGTCGTCCCCGGCGGCGCGGGCGAGGCGGCGCGCCCAGCCGCCGATCACGGCCGCGTCCGTGTCGGCGGCGGCCCAGGAGAGCATCTCGACCCAGCGGTGCAGGACGGTCGTGCCCTGGTCGCAGGCGTGGGCGGTGTCCAGCAGCGCGCCGGGCAGGGCGCCGAGCGGGTCGGCGCACAGGCGGTGGTACGTCTCGTTGAGCCGGTGGCCGCGCCACTCGCGGTCGGCCCACCGCTCCCCGGGGTCGGGGAGGCGTTCCTCCAGCGCCTCGCGCCTGCGCCGGAACTCGTCGGCGAGCAGCGTCTGCCCGTGCCGCCACTGGGCGGGCGAACGGGTGCGCTGGAGCCGGAGCATGGGGGCGCGGACGACATCGTGGTAGCGCAGCCGGCCCGCGCGGTCGCCGACGAACGGCAGCGCCCGCAGCCACGCGTACTCCTCGGCCCCGGCCTCGGGGACGAGGACGCGGTGCACGTCCTCGTCGAGCTGGCGGGAGAGCGCGCAGGCGAGGACGGCCGCGCGGCGCTCGGGGTCGCGCTCCCACTTGAGGAAGCGTTCCACCGCCGTCTCGGACGGGTCGGGGACGGCCTCGGGCCCGGCCGGGCGGGTCTGGGCCAGCATGTCGAGGAGGACCGGCAGCCTGCCGGACAGGCGCAGGACGGTCTCGACGGTCCGCCGGTCGGTGACGCCCTTGGCGCTGAGGAGGGTGCGGGCCTCCTCGTCGGTGAAGACGTCCAGGCGCGTGGCGGCGATCTGGTCGAGCCAGTCGCCCCAGCAGGCGGTGGAGAGGCGGCCCTGCCCCGACAGGACGACGAGGACGTTGAGCGGCACGTCGCCGTACCTGCCGCCGAGCAGCAGGTCGCGCAGCCAGGTGTCGAGGACGGGCCCGGTGCGTTCGTACGTGTCGAAGAAGAGGACGATCCAGCGGTGCTGTGCGGCGGCGTCGCCGAGGTCGCCGGCGAGCACGGGGGTGAGGACGTCCACCGGCGCCAGCACGAGCTGCACGTCCTCGTGGTCGCGCAGCCGTGAACTGAGCTGGGCGCGCAGCCTGTCGAGGCCCTGGGCGACCTGCTGCGGGTCGAGCGCGCCCGCGAGGACGCCGACGCCGGGGATGAGCCCGGCGGCGCCGAGGCCGATCTGCGCGGCGATGCCCGCGCCCGGCGACCCGTCGGGCGCGGTGGGCGCGGCGGGCGAGGTCTCCGCCTCGTGGCGGCGCTGGCGGTAGGTGGCGAGGCGTTTCTCGAACGTCCTCAGCCGCCGTTCCTGCGCGGCGAGTTGGTGGGCGATGCTCTCCATGGCCTCCAGCGGGCCGTGGACGT
Organism: Streptomyces sp. NPDC049879; assembly: GCF_044461265.1. NCBI lineage: Bacteria > Bacillati > Actinomycetota > Actinomycetes > Kitasatosporales > Streptomycetaceae > Streptomyces > Streptomyces sp. NPDC049879. The sequence continues at coordinate 225,328 of NZ_JBITKT010000004.1, forward strand.
CGTCGCCGATGTAGGCGGTGACGGCGCCCTGTTCGCGGGCGAGCTTCTCCCACTGGCGCAGCAGGGACGTCTTGCCGACGCCCGCGTGGCCGTGGACGTGGAAGAGGAACTGGTACTCGGGGTCGGTGACCTCGCGTCCCAAGTTGTCGCGAAAGACGGCGAGTTCGCCGCGCCGCCCCACGAACCCGGCTTCGCGCCGCTGCCGGATCAGGTCCTGCCGCGACAGACGCCGCGCCGTCATCCCACCACCCCCGCGCGGGCCATTATGACGCAACGGCCTCCGGCGCCGGAGCCCCGGGCGACCTGTGGGTCGCGACGACGTCACGGAGCGCGTCGAGCCCGTGCCGTACGAGGGGGTGGGTGCGGCTGCCGCGCCGGACGCAGGTGAGGGTGCGGCGGGACAGCGGCGGGTCGCCCGCGACGGGCACGCGGACGACGGCGGTCTCGGCCGGGGGCGTGACGAGGCGCGGGAAGAGGGTGACGCCGAAGCCGTGGCCGACGAGCGCGGCCATGGCCGACCACTCCTGCACGTAGTGCGCGACGCGCGGGGTGAAGCCCGCCATGGCGCAGAAGACGGAGACGCGGCGGTGGTGGTCGCAGCTGTCGGGGTAGGGCAGCACCCAGTCCTCGTCGACCGCCTCCTCCAGGCGGACGAGGGGGCGGCCCGCCAGGGGGTGTCCGGCCGGGACCAGCAGGTCGAGCGGCTCCTCCAGCAGGGATTCCTGGTCGAAGCGGGAGTCCCCCGGGTGCGGGAAGCCGTCGGGCGGGGCGAGGACGGCGATGTCCGCGTCCGTGGACATCAGCATGTCGAAGCCCTGGGGCGCCTCGCACTGGGCCACCTCGACGGTGAGGCCGGGGTGGCGGGCGCGCAGGAGCGCGGCGGCGGGGACGATCAGGCTCGTCAACGCGCTGGGGAAGCCGCACATCCGGAGCAGTCCCGCCTCGCCCTGGCGGTACGCCTCCAGCGCGGATTCGGCCTCCTCCCAGCGGGCCACCAGGGCGTCGCCGTGCTGGACGACGAGGTGGGCGGCGGCGGTGAGCCTGATGCCCCGGCCCTGCGGTTCGACGAGGGGCACCTTGAGTTCGCGGGCCATCTCGCGCAGGTGGTGGGAGACGGCGGAGGGCGTCAGGTGCAGCGCCGCCGCGGCGGCGGTGACGGTGCCGTGCTGGTGGACGGCGCGGAGGACGTGCAGGCGGCGCAGATCAATCATGCAGTAATACTGCACGATGGGGTGCGAAAACATGCGATGGACGTACAGGGTCCGCCGTCCCAGACTGGCCGTATGTCCCTCATCGACCACACTCCCAGGACCGACAGCACCCCCGAGACCGACAGCGACACCGGGACCGACACCGGCCGCGACCCCGGACGGACGGGGATCACGGAGATCTCCCGCCACGTGACGGCCGAGGGCGTCACCCTCTGGCTGCGCTGCTCCTGCGGCCGGCTGCGCATGGTCTTCACGCCCGACTCACCGCTGGACCGGCCGCTCACCGCCGGGGGCCGCACACCCGGCTGCCCCGACTGCGGCTGAGCACACCCGGCTCAGGCCGGTCAGGCGAGCAGCGCGGGCAGGTCCGCGAGGTCCGTGATCCGCCGGGCGGGCGCCCGCCCGGCCGGTACGCGGCCCAGGCCCGGCCGGTCGAGCCATATCCCCCGCAGGCCCGCCGCGTCCGCTCCCCCGGCGTCGGTGTCCGGATGGTCACCGACGTACGCCACCTCGTGCGGGGCGAGGCCGAGCGCCGCGCACACCGCGAGGAAGGCCTCGGGCGCCGGTTTCGCGTGGCCGATCTCGTCCGAGCAGAGCAGGAACTCGAAGCGTTCCCGTACGCCGAGCGCCGTCAGTTTGCGGTGCTGGTTCGCGGCGCTGGAGTTGGAGAGCAGCCCGTGCCGGTACGCGGGCGTGAGCGCGTCGAGCGCGGGCAGCACGTCGGGGAACAGCGTCCAGGCCGCCTCGTGGTGGCGCAGGTAGCCGCCGAACCAGGCGTCCGCCGCCGCGTCGTCCAGCGGACGGCCCAGGAAGTGCCGCACGCGCTCGCGCCGTTGCTCCGCGAACGACAGCTCGCCCCGGGTGAAGCGCGCGTAGTGCGTCTCGGTCACTTCCTCCCAGCGGGCGAACGCGGCCTCGGGCGACGGGAAACCGGCCAGCAGCCCGAGCGCGCCGAGATGGGCGAGCGCGCCCGTACGCGCCGCGCCGGTGTGGTCGGAGACGGTGTCGTCGATGTCCCACACGACTGCCCGGATCGCCATGCCGGTGACCGTAGCATCGGCGCGTGCGCATCCTGACCTGGAACATGTGGTGGCGCTTCGGCCCGTGGGAGCGGCGGCGCGACGCCGTCCTCGCGTGGCTGCGCCGCGAACGGCCCGACGTCTGCGGCCTCCAGGAGGTGTGGGCCGCCGGGGACGGGAACCTGGCGCGGTGGCTGGCGGACGAACTCGGCATGCACTGGGCGTTCGCGGCAGGCGAGGTGATGCCGCACTGGCGGGCCCGCGTCCGCTCCCCCGCGCTGGACACGGGGGTCGGGGTCGCCGTGCTCAGCCGCTGGCCGATCACGGGGACGGCCGTGATGCGGCTGCCGACGGACGGGGCGCCTGAACGGCTGCGGCCCGCGCTGTTCGCGCGGATCGACGCGGGCCCGTACGAGGTGCCGTTCTTCACCACGCACCTGCACTCGTCGGACGACGGGACCGCCGTGCGCCGCGCCCAACTGGACGCGCTGGGGCGGTTCGTGGCCGGGCGGCGCGGCGCGGGCCCGTTCCCGCCGGTCGTCACGGGCGACTTCAACGCGGAGCCGGACTCGCCCGAGGTGCGGGGCTTCGGCGCGCCGCACGGACTCGTGGACGCGTGGACCCGCGCCGCGCCGGACAGCCCCGGCGCGACCCGCCAGGCGCGCAACCCGTACCGGCCGGGCCCCGGCGCGCGGGACGCGCGCATCGACTACATCCACACCGGCGCCCCCGGCCCGGCGGGGCAGGGCCGCGTGACGGCGGTACGGCGCACGGGGGACGGCCCGGTGGACGGCGTGTGGCCCTCGGACCACGCGGCGGTGGTCGCCGACCTGGCCGGCTGACGACGCCCCGGCCCCGGTGTCCTGGCTCGGACACCAGCCGCGAAGCGGCGGGGGATCACGTGCTCACCGCCAGGGCGTCGGGTCAGGCCGACTGCCACAGGAAGGCGACCTGGTCGCGATGTGCGGGGCACTGCACGATGTAGCCCGCGCCGTTGTCGCCCCACATGTGCGGTATGCCGCGCCTGGAGTCGATCTGCAGGACCGGCTGCGTCATGCGTCCGTCACCGCGGGGGCAGTCCGGGTACTGGGGGTCCTGGACCCAGTTAGGCCACCCGCCGAGCTTGTCGCCCTGGCGGTTGAGCCCGAACACGACAGCGCGTTCCTCCGGGAGCAGTTCCGGCTCGTCCGCCTCGCGGTACGGATAGTCCCTGACCGCACGCGCCCACCCGGCGATCGGCCGCTCCGGGAACCGTCGGACACCGTCGGGCGGCGTCGGCCACGACGCCTCGCCGGACACCTCGACGATCCGGACCAGGTGGCCGCCCGAGAACGCCCGGAACGGGTTGCACGCGGTGCAGTGGAACAGCTGCAGCAACCCCGTGCCCAGGTTCCGCGCCTTCTCGGGCACGGCCGCGAGGTCGAGTTGTACGAAGAAGGTCAGGGGGGCGGCGCAGTCGGCGCAGAGGGGCCATGGTTCCTCCGCGCCCAGCCAGGGCAGGCCGCCGAACCGCGACGCGCCCGGTTCCCCGTGCCCGTCCCCGTCCGCGGCACCGAGGAGCGGGCTCCACGTGAGGCGGGCGACATGGGCGAGCTTGGCCTTGGCCGCCTGTGTGATCTCCCGGCGCGTCCGCGCGGTCCCCCCGGCGGTGCCCAGCAGCCGCACGATCTCGGTACGGCCCCGCTCCCGAGCCGCTGCGAGCGCGTTGCGGCCGTCCAGGTCGCGGGCCTGGATGTCGGCCCCGGCGTCGAGAAGGTCGCGCACCACCTGGGCATGCCCGCGGTCGGCGGCCAGGACGATCGGTGGGGTGCGGTAGACGTTGCCGGTGGCGTCCGGGTCGACTCCGGCGGCGATCAGGTGCGGCACGACCTGCGGAGCGTTGAGGGCGATCGCCTGGCCCAGCGCCATCGCGAGGTCGTCCGGCCCGACCTCGCCATGGCCCAGGATCTCCACCGCGATGTCGGTCTGCCGCTCCTGCACGGCGGAGATCAGCGCGCGGCCCTGCGTGGCCGGATCCTGCGTCGGCAGCAGTTCCCGCACTCGGGGGAGGAAGCCCCGCCGTATCGCCTGGACCAGGTCGGCCTCTGCAGGCGCGAAGACCGTGGCCCCCCGTGCGGACAGCAGCTCCGCCATCGCGGTGCTGCCCGTCTCCAGGGCGATGTCGAGCGGACGACACAGGGCGTCGGTCAGTACGTTCGGGTCGGCGCCTCCGTCGAGCAGGGCCGCGACCACGGCGTGCGCGTCGGCGCGGACGGCACCGACCAGCGGGAGGCAGCAACCGTCCGGGCCGTTCGCGTGGTCGTCCATGCGCGCGTTCGGGTCAGCGCCGGCTTCCAGGAGCAGCCGCACGGTATCCGCATCCCCCACTGTCGCCGCGTTCCACAGCGGGCACCTCCAGCGCTCCGACGCCGGCCGAGCCCCGGCGGCCAGGAGCGTACGCACGAACGCCGCACTCCCCCGACGCGTGGCCGCCGCCGACAACGCGACATCGAGATCCCATTGCCGCGGCTCGTGCCGCAGGACGAACTCGAGCACATCCAGACGACTGCCGTGTGCCGCGGACTGCACCGCGGACCCGACTCTGTCCGGCTCCTGCCGCAGAATCGTTGCCAGTTCACCGCTGTCGAAAAGCTCCGCCGTTTGCATGCCGACACCGTAGTGACCAGCACTGACACGGCCCCCATCGACCGGACACCACAGCGCGCGCAGTGCCTGGTCGACGAGGGCACCGGGCAGCGGTTCCGCGCCCAGCGGGCTGTGCTCGACCTCGAAGGCCGGCTGTACCTCCGCCCGCGATTCCTAGACACCTACGGCGTCGTTCGCGCCACGCTTGTGCCATGCGGCCCACCGCCTGCCGCTCCCTGTCCGGACGGTGGCCACACCCCTGTGCGGCTGTTTCGCGCGCCCCCGGACGGCGAAGCGCCTCCGCCGTACCCCCGGGCAGCCGACCCCGGCCGGTGGATCGTCGCGGCCCGCCGTCGCGTCACCTGGTCCCGGCGTGCGGGCCGTCCGGGCGTTCGGCCCGCTGTGCGGCCACCGCGTGCGACTTCTCCGCGACCTCCGCGTCCGCCAGCCGCCGGTAGCCGTCCGCCGTGACGACAGTGACGACCGGGTGCAGGCGGCGCGCCGGGTCGGGGCCGCCCGTCGCCGAGTCCTCGTCGGCCGCGTCCCACAGCGCCTGCAGCACGGCGGTGACCACCTCGTCCTCGGAGAGCCCCGGCCGGTACAGCTTCTTCAGCGCGCCCCTGGCGAAGAGCGACCCCGAGCCGGTCGCGGCGAATCCGTGCTCCTCGGTCCTGCCGCCCGCCATGTCGTACGAGTACAGCCGCCCGCGCCCGACGGCCGTGTCCCAGCCGGCGAACAGCGGGATGACGGCGAGGCCCTGCATGGCGAGGCCGAGGTTGTCGCGGATCATGGCGCTCAGCCGGTTGGCCTTGCCCGCCAGGGACAGCGGGACGCCCTCCACCTTCTCGTAGTGCTCCAGCTCCAGCTGGAACAGCCGGACCATCTCGACGGCGGGCCCGACCGTGCCCGAGATGCCGACGACGGAGAACTCGTCGGCGGGGAACACCTTCTCCGCGCCGTGGTGCGCGATCATGCCGCCCGCCGTGATGCGGCGGTCCCCGGCGAGCAGGACGCCGTCCGCGTACTCGGCGGCGATGATCGTCGTGCCGTGCGGCACGGCGGACGCGTCACGCACGGCGGGCACGGGCCGTGCGGCGGGCAGCAGTTCCGGGGCCTGGTGCGCGAGGAAGTCGAGAAAAGAGGACGAACCGGGAGCGAGGAAGGCAGGAGGCAGTTCCCCCCGGCCGGAGACATCGGCGGACATGGCGCTCTCCCCTTTCTGCGCCGGCCGCGGACGGACGGCGCGGCGTACGGGTGATCTTCGCCGATCCCGCGCCGCCGGGGAAGCCCGCGCCCCGGCAGGGCAAACCGGATGACCGCGGGGGTGCCGCCGGACTAGCGTCGGCCATGTGAGCTTCGACATACGGCGGTTGACGGCGGAGGACACCGAGGACGTCGCGCGGCTGCGCGTCGCGGGCTGGCGGTACGCGTACCAGGACGTCGTCCCGGACGCCTACCTGGCGGCGATGGACCCCGCCGTCATGGCCGCGCGGCTGCGCGCCGCGCTGCCCTTCCCCGCCGGACGGGCCGACCTGGTCGCCGACGCGGGCGCGGACGGGATCGTCGGCTGGGCCGCCCTCGGCCCCTACCGGCCCGACGAGACCCTCGACCCGCCGGACGCCGCCCCCGGGGGCGAGCTGTACGCCCTCTACGTGCGGCCCGACGTCATCGGCACGGGCGTCGGCCGCGGCCTGATGACCGCCTCCCTCGACCTGCTGCGCGCCTTCGGCCACCGGCACGTCCGGCTGTGGGTGGTCCGCGAGAACGCCCGCGCCCGCCGCTTCTACGAACGGGCCGGATTCACCGCCGAGCCGACCGCGCGCACCGGGGACGTCGGCGGACGGCCCCTGACGGAAGTCCGCTTCGCCCGCACCTGAACCAGCCCCCGGGGCGCCCCGCCCGCGTGCCCGCCGACGGCCTGGAACACCCGCGCACCCGTCCTGGCCATGGAGTACGTTCACCCCATGGCTCTTCCCGTGAAGCCCACCCGCCAGCAGAGCACGCCCCAGCGCCTCAAGGTGCGGCGGCGGCTCGCCGCTGCCGCAATGGAACTCTTCGCGACGAAGGGCTACGAGGCGACCACCGTCGACGAGATCGCCGCCACCGCCGGGGTCGCGCGCCGCACCTTCTTCCGGCACTTCCGCTCCAAGGAAGAGGCCATCTTCCCCGACCACGACGACACCCTCGTCCGCGCCGAGGCCGTCCTGGGCGCCGCGCCCGCGCACGAGAACCCGATCGACACCGTGTGCCGCGGCATCAAAGAGGTCATGAGGATGTACGCGGCCTCCCCCGCCGTCTCCGTCCAGCGCTACCGGCTGACCCGCGAGGTCCCGGCGCTGCGCGAGCGGGAGATCGCGTCCGTCGCGCGGTACGAGCGGCTGTTCACGCGTTACCTGCTCGGCCAGTTCGACGAGAACTCGCACAACGGCGACGAGCCGCTGCTCGCCGAGGTGGCCGCGGCCGCCGTCGTCACGGCGCACAACCACGTGCTGCGCCGCTGGCTGCGCCGCGACGGCGAGGGGGACGTCGAGGCCGAGCTGGACCACGCGTTCGCCATCGTGCGCCGGACGTTCGCCTCGCTGCCGGTGATCGCGGCGGCCGGGGGACAGCCGGCCGCGGCGGTGTCGGCGCACGGCGAGGTCCTCGTCACCGTCGCCAGGACCGACGCGCCGCTGAGCGAGGTCATGCGGACGATCGAACGGGCGCTCGCCGGTCCCGGGCGCGGCACCGCGCGCCCCTGAGCCGGGGCGCGCGCGGGGGCGCGGGACACGCCGGGCGGGCGGCGCGCCGTAGGGTCGGCGGGTCAGCCGCCGTCCAGAGTCCCGCACCGGAGGTCAGCACGTGACCGCGTCGAACCCGCACCGCCCGCAGCGCCCCCAGCGTCCGCGCCGCTCCTGCCTGGCGGTGCCGGGCAGCAGCGACCGGTTCATCGCGAAGGCGCGGACGCTCCCGGCCGACCTGGTGTTCCTCGACCTGGAGGACGCCTGCGCGCCGCTCGCCAAGGAGGACGCGCGGCACCGGATCGTGGCGGCGCTGAACGAGGGCGGCTGGGGCGGCAGGACGCGCGTCGTGCGGGTCAACGACTGGACGACCGAGTGGACCTACCGCGACGTGATCACCGTCGTGGAGGGCGCCGGGGCGGAACTCGACTGCCTGATGCTGCCGAAGGTCGCGGACGCCGAGCAGATCAGGGCCCTCGACCTGCTGCTGACCCAGGTCGAACGGGCGGCGGGCCTCGATGTCGGCCGCATCGGCATCGAGGCGCAGATCGAGAGCGCCGAGGGCCTGGTGAACGTGGACGCGATCGCGGGCGCCTCGCCGCGCCTGGAGACCATCGTCTTCGGCCCGGCGGACCTCATGGCGTCGATCAACATGAAGTCGCTCACGGTCGGCAAGCAGCCGCCCGGCTACCCGGCGGACGCGTACCACTACATCCTGATGCGCATCCTGCTGGCCGCCCGCGCGCACGGGCTGCAGGCCATCGACGGGCCGTACCTCCAGATCCGCGACCCGGAGGGCTTCCTGGAGGTCGCGGGGCGGTCGGCGGCGCTCGGCTTCGACGGCAAGTGGGTGCTGCACCCGGACCAGATCGAGGCGGCCAACGCGGTGTTCTCCCCGTCGCAGGAGGACTACGACCACGCCGAACTGATCCTGGACGCCTACGCGTACGCCACGTCGCGGGAGGGCGGCGCGCGGGGCGCGGCGATGCTGGGCGACGAGATGATCGACGAGGCGAGCCGCAAGATGGCGCTGGTGATCGCGGGCAAGGGCCGCGCCGCCGGGCTGCGGCGCACCTCGGCCTTCACCCCGCCCGCCGCCTGACGCCGCGCGGGGGCAGTTCCGGGACGCGCGGCCCGGCGATCGAGTTCCGGCCGGAGAAATGTCGCGTAAAACTTCCGCCTGATGTCTTTGCCGGACAATGGAGGACACGTGGACGCGTCGTGCGAATACCCTCACCCGGCAAACCCGGACGGGTGTTCCGGAACGGACACCCGCCGAACAGCGGCGCCTTTACCCGTGAATGCGGCGGCGGCGCCCCGGCGCCCCGCCGCGCCGCGGAGATGACGGGTTTGCGGCGTGAAATCCCGGACACCCGTGAGGAGATGGACGAGGGCCGCGAACGGCGGCCCCCCGGTGCCGCGCGGCTGTGATTGTCGTCATTGCCGACCGCGCCACCTGGGACATCCGGCCGCGACCGGCGCACTGGCTTGCCGAGTTGCCGCCCGAAACCTATAGCATCGAACCAGCCGCGCCGCTTCGGAAAGGCGTGGTTTCCCCGCTACGAAGGTCTCCCATGCCTTACCGCTCTTCTCCCCGACCAGGCCGCACGGTGCGACTGGCGCGCGGTGCGTCCCCCTGGCTGCTGCCGACGGTGACCGCCGCAGGCGTCAGCCTGGTGAAGGCCCGCCGGTCCGGCCGCTGGGCCGCCGCCGCGGTGCCCGTCACCGCGCTGGCCGCCGGAATGCTGTGGTTCTTCCGCGACCCCGAACGGGAGATCGGCGAGGGCCGGATCATCTGCCCGGCGGACGGCGTGGTGCAGAGCATCATGCCGTGGCCGGACGGCAGGACCCGGGTGGCGATCTTCATGAGCCCGCTGAACGTGCACGTGAACCGGGCCCCGGTCGCCGGGACCGTCGCCTCGGTCGAGCACATCCCCGGCGGGTACGTCCCGGCCTTCGACAAGGAGAGCGAGAACAACGAGCGCGTGGTCTGGCGTTTCGACAGCGAGCTGGGCGACCTGGAGATGATCCAGATCGCCGGCGCCGTCGCGCGGCGGATCGTGCCGTATGTGCCGCAGGGCTGCAAGGTCGAGCAGGGGGACCGCGTGGGTCTCATCCGTTTCGGATCTCGCGTGGACGTCTACCTGCCCGAGGGGATCGAGCCCGCCGTCGAGGTGGGCCAGCACACCACCGCGGGAGTGACACGTCTTGACCGTGACTGACCGGAACGCACCGGCAGCCTGGGTCGCCGTCGAGGACGACGGGGACGCCGACGACGCAGCGGACGCGATGCCGCTGTCCATGCGGCTGTCGATAGCGGACACGCTGACCCTCTCGAACGCCACCTGCGGCTTCCTCGCGGTCTACTTCACGACCACGGGCGTGCTGATCCCGCACCTGACGAACAGCGGGGACGCGGGCGTCGTGCGGAACAACGCGGCGACCGCCGTGCTGCTGATGCTGCTGGCCTCGGTCTTCGACCTGTGCGACGGCCTGGTGGCGCGGAAGCTGCGCGCCTCGCCGATGGGCGCCGAGCTGGACAACCTGTCGGACCTGATCAGCTTCGGCCTCGCCCCGGCCTACTTCGTGCTGGTGTGGGGGATGGTCGTCGGGGACGTCCACGAGCCGCTGTCGGCGCTCGCCGCGACGGTGGTGATGCTCGCCGTCGTGCTGCGGCTGGCCAGGTTCAGCTGTGTGACGATGCCGGACGGCGTGTTCCAGGGCATGCCGAGCCCCTTCGGCGCGCTGACGGTCGTCTCGATCGTCCTGCTCGAACTGCCCTTCATGCCGACGCTGCTGGCGATCGTCGGCGTGGCCTGGCTGATGGTGAGCCGCGTCGAGTACCCGAAGCCGCGCGGCCCGCTCGCCGCGGCCATGCTGGCGTGGATCGTGCTGAGCATGGCGCTGCTCACGGCCTGGGCGTTCGACGCGCCGGGCGGCCTGCTGATGCTGCAGACCGGCTGCTCGCTCCAGCTGGTCCTCGGCGCCGTGATCCCGCTGTTCGCGATGGCGCGCCGCGTGTACGCGTTCCGGGACAACCGCCGCGAGGCGCGCGCGGGCATCGAGCCCTGACGGCGGGCGTTACGGGCGGCTGTCAGTCGCCCGTAGCACAATGGCGGGCATGCAGCTCACCAAGAAGGGCCACGCCTGCGTCAGGCTCACCGGGGACGACGGGCGGACGCTCGTGATCGACCCCGGCGGCTTCAGCGAACCCGACGCGGCCGTGGGCGCCGACGCCGTCCTCGTCACGCACGAACATCCCGACCACTTCGACGAGGGCCGCCTGCGGGCCGCTCTGGAGGCCTCGCCAGGGGCGGAGATCTGGACGCTGCGCAGTGTCGCCGACCAGATCTCCGCCGCGTTCCCCGGCCGGGTGCACACGGTGGGCGAGGGCGACACGTTCGAGGCCGCCGGGTTCGCCGTGGAGGTCCACGGCCAGCTGCACGCGGTGATCCACCCCGACATCCCGCGCATCACGAACGTCGGCTACCTCGTGGACGGCACGCTGTTCCACCCCGGTGACGCGCTGACCGTCCCCGAGCGCGACGTCACGACGCTGCTGCTGCCCGTGCACGCGCCGTGGAACAAGTTCTCCGAAGTCACCGACTACCTGCGCGCCGTCAGTCCCCAAAGCGCCTACGCGGTGCACGACACGCTGCTCAGCGACACCGGCCTCGGCCTGTTCGGCAGGCTGCTCGGGCCCGGGGGCATCGGCATCGGGTCCGCCACCTACGAGCGGCTGGCCCCCGGCACGTCCGTCACCGTCTAGGGCGCGTCTTCCGGGTCTTTCCGGGTCAGGCCGCGTTGTCGGATGCGGTGCCTCGCAAGGCGGAGCATCGCAGCTCGTACTCGGTCGTACTCGCGCGATGCGACAACGCAGCGAGGTGCCGTAGCCGGCAGCGCGGCCCCGGCAAAACCCGGAAGACGCGCCCGCAGCCCGCCCGTCCCCCGTAGCCGCCGTCCGGAAGTAGTGCCATGCGTATCGCCACCTGGAACGTCAACTCGATCACCGTCCGCCTGGAGCGCCTGCTCGCCTGGCTGGAGCGCAGCGGCACCGACGTGCTCTGCCTCCAGGAGCTGAAGTGCGACGACGCGGCCTTCCCGGCGGCGCCGCTGCGCGAGGCGGGGTACGAGGCGGCCGTCCACGCCGACGGGCGGTGGAACGGCGTGGCCGTCCTCTCCCGCGTCGGCCTCACGGACGTCACCCGCGGCCTGCCCTGCTGCCCGGAGTACGACGGGGTGTCCGAACGCCGCGCCGTCGCCGCCACGTGCGGCGGCGTCCGCGTGTGGTCCGTCTACGTGCCGAACGGCCGCGAGGTCGGGCACCCGCACTACGCGTACAAGCTGGAGTGGCTGGGCGCGCTGCGCGAGACGGTCGCGGCGGACGCGGCGGGCGAGCGCCCGTTCGCGGTGCTGGGCGACTTCAACGTCGCGCCGGAGGACGCCGACGTGTGGGACATCGCGGTGTTCGAGGGCGCCACGCATGTGACGGCCCCCGAACGGGAGGCGCTGGCCGCCCTGCGCGCCACCGGGCTGACCGACGTGGTGCCCCGGCCACTGAAGTACGACCGCCCGTTCACCTACTGGGACTACCGGCAGCTCGGCTTCCCGAAGAACCGCGGGATGCGTATCGATCTCGTCTACGGGAACCAGCCGTTCAGCTCATCCGTCAAAGATGCGTACGTGGATCGTGAGGAACGCAAGGGGAAGGGAGCGTCGGACCACGCGCCCGTGGTGATCGACCTGGATCTGTGAACAAGTGGTGACGCGTGCCTGTGGTGCGGGTGACGGAAGGAGTGGGACCCTGGAAAGCATGAACATCCCTTTCCTGGACAACTGGCGCAAGCAGTCCACCACCACCGTGAGTGACGCCTGGCCGGACCCCGAAGGGGTGGCCGAGTTGCTGTCCGAGTGCGACCTGCTGCGTGACCGGGCACTGCGCGAGGGCGTGGTGCTGGGTGACACGCCGGTGTCCCTGGAGGCCCTCGACCAGTTGCTGCCGCGGTGGCGCGACGACCCGGAGGAGCTGCCGTGGCTCGCGAACGACGCGGGTCTCTACCTCGGCACGGTGCTGGTGCGCACCGTGCCCGGCTCCCGGTGGGTGCCGGGGCCGGGCGGCAGGCCGATCGTGGTGATGGCGTCCGGCCGTGAGGTGGACGTCGTCGCGGCGGGTGAGGACTGGGCCGACACCGGCTCGCCGGAACTGTCCCAGGTGTACGCGGAGGTGGCGGGCGACTGAGCCGGCGCCCGCCCCCCCGTTCCCGGTCAGCGGCCGAAGGAGATCTCGTACTCCAGGCGCCAGCGGTCGCCGAGCAGCACGGTGTCGGACGTTTCGACCGGCCGCCCGTCCGCGTCGTAGTGGGTGCGCTCCACGGACGTGACGCACTGCCCCGGGGTGCAGCCGAGCGCCTCGGCCTCCGGGGTGGTGGCGGGCCGTGAGCCGATCCGCTCGCGGGCCTCGACGACGCGGATGCCGATCGCGGCGAACCGGCCGCGCACGCCCCGGCGCGCGTAGGGGCCGCGCTCGGGGAAGACCACGTCGGTGCCCTCGGTGAGGGCCAGCGGCTCCCAGCTCGTGGCCAGTTGCAGCGGCCGCCGGTCGGCCAGGTACTCGTAGGCGGTGCGCATGACGCGCTCCCCCGCCGTTATGCGCAGCCGCTCGGCGATCGGGGCCGGGGCGACGGCGGTCGCGGAGACCGCCTCCCAGGCGAGCTGCGGCTCGTCCGCGGGGCCGTGCGCGGGCACGGTGACCCGGGCCGCGAGCGGCGAGTCGACGGTGTCGGTGGAGCGCAGCAGCGCCCCGATGGGCACCCGGTCGCTGACGAAGACGCCCCGCCCGAACTGCCCGCTCACATAACCGGCCGACTTCAGCACCCGTACCGCGCGGTCCACCGTCTGGTCGCTGGCGCCGTACGTCCGCTTCAGCTGGGCCCGCGACGGTAGGCGGGCCCCGACCGCCAGCCGTCCCTCGTCGATCCGCTGCCGCAGGTCGTCCGCGATGCGCTGGTACACGGGCCGGCTCTCACCCATCCCCTGGTCTCCCTTCCGCGGGCGGCGTGTGTGCGCCCTGCGTCCCCGGAAGCCAGGTTACGTCACCCCGCGTCAGTTTTCCTTACTGGTGGTGAGCTTCGGTCGGGCGCTGGTGGCACTGCGTGTGACGTCGGCGACGACCTCGACGACATCCGGGCCGTACGCCTGGGAGTTGACGACGCGCAGCAGCAGGCAGAATGTGCCGCCCGAGCCGTGCTTGCGCGCCAGCCGCACATGGTGCCTGGCGAGGTAACGCATCGCGGCCTGCCCGGTGATGGACCGCTGTCCGCAGGCGAGGAAGACGGGCCTGCCCTCCTCACCGGCCGTGAGCCGGGCGAGCAGGACGTGCTCGACCGAGCCGTTCTCCAGCCGGTACCGCTCGGTGCCTATCGTGAACGCGCCGCGGTCCGGGCCGGGTTCGCTGTCGGTGTTCACGAGGACGCCGGGCAGCAAGCTGCGCAGGTGGGCGCTCATGCGGCGGTTGTTCGTGGGGCCGCCGATGCAGAACTCCGTGCGCTCGCCGAAGCCCTGGCGGGCGCTCTCGCCGGAGACCACCTCGGCCTTGGCGCCGCAGTTCTTGACGACGGCGGCGAGTTCGAGGAGGGCGAAGACGTCGTTGCGCCCCACGGCGCCGTCCGTGCCGGTGTCCCTGCTCACGACGAGCAGGCACTCGGAGTTGTCGGGGAGCCCGAAGAACCGCTGCTGTCTGCGCCGCGAGCGTTCCGCCAGCCAGCCCCGCAGGGCCCAGCCCGCGACGAGCGCGGCCAGCGCGGCGGCGGCGACGGCGATCAGGAGGGTGCGCGCGTCCTCGTCCATGGGCGGGGACTCTACCGGCGCGCGCCCCGGCGGACGAGCCCTCGGTTCCGCCTCGCGCCGGGAGCGTGCGCCGGGCGGACACGGCGGCGACGCTCCGGCGATGCCCTTGCCACAGTGCGTGACGACTTCTAGCGTCGGGGCGGGACGCGCCGAGCGGTGCGGGCGGTGCGCGCGGCAGACAGGAGCGGTGGATGGCGGACGTGGTGAGGGCCGCGCTGGTGCAGGCGGCGTGGACGGGCGACACGGAGTCGATGCTCGTGAAGCACGAGGAGTACGCGCGGGAGGCCGCCGGGCAGGGCGCGCGCGTGATCGGCTTCCAGGAGGTGTTCAACGCGCCGTACTTCTGCCAGGTGCAGGAGGCGGAGCACTACCGCTGGGCGGAACCGGTGCCGGACGGGCCGACGGTGCGGCGGATGCGGGACCTGGCGCGCGAGACGGGCATGGTGGTCGTCGCGCCCGTCTTCGAGGTGGAGGCGCCCGGCCACTACTACAACACGGCGGCGGTCGTCGACGCGGACGGCTCGTACCTCGGCAGGTACCGCAAGCACCACATCCCGCAGCTGCCGGGGTTCTGGGAGAAGTACTACTTCCGGCCGGGGAACGCGGGCTGGCCCGTCTTCGACACGGCGGCGGGCCGCATCGGCGTCTACATCTGCTACGACCGGCACTTCCCGGAGGGCTGGCGGGCGCTCGGGCTGGCCGGGGCGCAGCTGGTGTACAACCCGTCGGCCACGTCGCGCGGCCTGTCGTCGCACCTGTGGCGCCTCGAACAGCCCGCCGCCGCCGTGGCGAACCAGTACTTCGTCGCGGCGATCAACCGCGTCGGCGTCGAGCCGTACGGGGACGACGACTTCTACGGCACCAGTTACTTCGTGGACCCGCGCGGGCAGGTGGTGGGCGGGGTGGCCGACGACCGCGAGGAGGAACTCGTCGTGCGCGACCTGGACTTCGGGCTGATCGACACGGTGCGGCGGGAGTGGGCGTTCTACCGCGACCGCAGGCCGGACGCGTACGGGGAGCTGGTGCGGCCGTGACGGGCGACGACGGACTCCTGACGCGGCACCGGGCGGTCATGCCGTCCTGGCTGGCGCTCTACTACGAGCGGCCGGTGGAGATCACGCGCGGCGAGGGCCGGTACGTGTGGGACGCCGAGGGGCGCCGCTACCTCGACTTCTTCGGCGGCATCCTCACCACCATGACCGAGCACGCGCTGCCCGCCGTCGCGGAGGCGGTGGCGGCGCAGGCCGGGCGCGTGCTGCACACCTCGACGCTCTACCTGAACCGGCCGATGGTCGAGCTGGCGGAGCAGATCGCGGAGCTGTCCGGCATCCCGGACGCGCGGGTCTTCTTCACCTCCTCGGGCACGGAGGCGAACGACACGGCGCTGCTGCTGGCGACGTCCTTCCGCCGGTCCAACCAGATCCTGGCGATGCGCAACAGCTACCACGGCCGGTCGTTCTCCAGCGTCGCGATCACGGGCAACACCAGCTGGTCCCCGACGACGCTCTCGCCGCTCCAGACGCTGTACGTCCACGGCTCGGTGCGCACGCGCGGGCCGTTCGCGGGGCTGTCGGACGCGGAGTTCACGGACCGCTGCGTCGCCGACCTGCGGGACGTGCTGGACCAGGCGGGCGGGCAGGTGGCCGCGCTGATCGCCGAGCCGGTGCAGGGCGTGGGCGGCTTCACGTCGGGTCCCGACGGGCTGTTCGCCGCGTTCCGCGAGGTGCTGGCGGAGCGCGGCATCCTGTGGATCAGCGACGAGGTGCAGACCGGCTGGGGCCGCACGGGCGACCACTTCTGGGGCTGGCAGGCGCACGCGGCGAGCGGGCCGCCCGACCTCCTGACGTTCGCCAAGGGCCTGGGCAACGGCATGTCGATCGGCGGCGTCGTGGGCCGCGCCGAGGTGGTGGACTGCCTGGCGGCCAACTCGATCTCCACCTTCGGCGGCAGCCCCGTGACGATGGTCGCCGGGCTGGCCAACCTGCGGCACCTGCTGGAACACGACCTGCCGGGGAACGCGCGGCGCGTCGGCGGCCCGCTGATCGAGCGGCTGCGGGCGTTCGGCTCGGACGTGGACTTCGTGCGCGAGGTGCGCGGGCGCGGTCTGATGATCGGGATCGAGCTGGTGGTGCCCGGCACCGACCGGCCGTGGCCCGAGGCGGCGTCGCTTGTGCTGGAGGCGGCGCGGGAGGAGGGGCTGCTGATCGGGAAGGGCGGCGGCCCCGGCGGCGGCGTGCTGCGGATCGCGCCGCCGCTGTCCCTGACGGAGGAGGAGGCGGCGAAGGGCGCGGGCATGCTGGAGAAGGCGCTGCTGCGGGCGCGTTCCGCCCTCGGCGCCGGCTGAGCCGGGGCCGCGCTCCGGTACGGTGGCGGGAACCGGAGAGGCGGCTGGCGGCGGACGGAGGCGGTGGCAGGGATGGCGGACGACGGCCGGGACGGGGAGCGCGACGGGCGGCGTGACGCGCCGGGCGCGCTCACGTCCGACGAGGCGGTCCGGGCGATGCTGCTGCAGATGCCCCGGGTGATCGGGCGGCTGAAGCGGACGCCGCTGCCCGAGCGGCTGCGGTCGTTCCACCTCGCGCCGCGGCACCTGTCGCTGCTGGCGTACCTGCTGTTCGACGGCCCGCTGCGGGTGGGCGAGCTGGCGGAGCGCCTCGACGTCGCGCCGACGACGGTCAGCCTCATGGTGGGCGACCTGAGCCGGCAGGGGGTGCTCGACCGGCGCCCCGACCCGGCCGACCGGCGGCGGACCATCGTGACGATCACCGAGGACGCGCTGACGCGCGGCGCCATCGAGCGGTGGCTGGCCAACGGGGCGGTCGCCTGGCGCAAGGCGTTCGAGCCGCTGACGCCCGCCGAACGTGCCCTGTTCGTCCGGACGATGCTGGCGTACGAGCGGGAGTCGCTCGCCGAGGACGCCGCCGACGGCGGGGCGCCGACCGGCTGACGCCCCGCCGACGGCCGGTCAGTCCCCCGCGAGCAGGGCCGTCATCTCGCCGATCTCGGCGGTCCTGGTCGTGACGACGGCCCTGGCCAGTTCGCGGGCTGGCCGGTGGACGCCCTCGGCCAGTTCGGCACCGGCGAGGTCCACGGCGTCCCGGTGGCGATCGATCATCCCGGTGAGGAACGCCCGGTCGGACAGCGCCCCGTCGCCGCCGCCGTCGTCGTCCGTGGCGGGCGCGTCCTCGCCCCAGTCGTCCAGCCAGCCGGTCATGGTCGCGACATCGGGCCCCTGCGAGGCGGCGATCCGCTCCGCGAGCGCGCGCACGGCGGCCGACTCCGCGCGCGGGGCGGCGGCCTCGGCGAGCGCCACGGCCTCCCGGTGCCGGGCCACCATCGCCTGGACGAAGGCGACATCGGCGGCGTTGTGCTCCGGGTCCGCCGGGCCTTGCGCGTCCCGCGGCGCGGCGTCGGCGGTGTCCTGGTCAGCGCCCGAGCAGGCCGTGACGGCGAGGAGGGCGGCCAGGACGGCCGTCACGAGACAGCGGAGCGGGGCGGCCCTGCGGGCCTGGGGGCGGTGTGCGGTCATGGAGGTGCGGCTCCTGATGCGGCGCGTGCGGGGCGGGCTGCGGGCTGCGTACTGGGGGGAACGGTTCCGCCGGTATGCGCCGACGTCGCGTGACGGCCATGCGGCTCATCCTAAGTTCCGCCCGGTCCGCGCCCGCGCGTCGCCGGAGCCGGGCGCGTTACGCCGCCGCGTCCCGGAGGAAGGCGGCGAACGTCCGCGCCTCGCGGCCGGTCAGGTCCCGCACAGCGGTGGTGACCTCGCGCTGCGCCCCGGCCGCCATCTCGGCCCACAGCTCGACCAGGTCGGCGACGAAGGCGGCGGGCAGGCCCTGCGCGGTCAGCTCGGCGGCCCGTTCCGCCGCCGGGACGTCGCGGTAGGCGACCGGGCGGCCGAGCGCGGCGGTGAGCAGCGCGGCGATCTCCCCGTGGGTGAGGGCCTCGGGGCCGCTGACGGTGTAGGCCTCGCCCGCGCCCTTCCCGCCGGTGAGGAGCGCGGCGGCGCAGGCGGCGACGTCGGCGGCGTCCACGTACGCGACCCGCCCGTCGCCGTAGGGGCCGACGATGTCCCCGGTGACGGTGGTGCCGCCCTGGCCGGTGAAGAAGTTCTGCATGAAGCCGGTCGGCCGCAGGAGGGACCACTCCAGGTCCGACGCGGTCAGATGGGCCTCGATCTCCGCGTGGGCGCCCAGGGACAGCTTGGCGCCTGGCCGCGCGCCGAGGGCGGAGATCTTCACGACGCGGGTGATCCCGGCGGCCGACGCCGCGTCGAGGGCGTCCTTCTGCTGCCGGACCATCGGCTGGGGGCCGGTGGTGGGTATGGCGCCCGCGCTGTTGAGCAGGAGGCGGTCGGCTCCCGCGAAGGCGGCGGCCAGCGTCTCGGGCCGGTCGAAGTCGCCCACGGCGTACGGGCAGCCGAGGGCGGCTCCGGCGCGTTCGTCCCTGACCATGGCGCGGACGTCGGCGCCCGCGTCGGTGAGCTGCCGCACGAGGTGCCTGCCGATGGAACCGGTGGCACCGGTGACCACGATCGTCATGTCTCTCCCTGTCGTTCCTGTCCCGGCCGCGGGGGCCGCCCGCCGAAAACGAGGACCCCTCGGCTTGTCCGGCAGTTATACCCCGAGGGGTCCTCGACTTACCAGCCGGGCGAACCGGTACAGTGCCGGTGTGAGCTCATCCGCCAGTCCGCCGCGCCGCATGCGCGCCGACGCGCGGCGCAACCGCGAGCGGCTGCTCGCCGAGGCGCGGACGGTGTTCGAGGAGCGGGGCGCCCAGGCGTCGCTGGAACTCGTCGCACGCCGCGCGGGCGTCGCCATCGGCACGCTCTACGGGCACTTCCCGACCCGCCGCGCGCTGCTGGAAGCGCTGCTGCGCGACCGGCAGGAGGCGGTGCACGAGCTGGGCGACACGCTGGCGGCCGACCCCGAGCCGGGCGCGGCCCTGGCCCGGTGGATGCGCGCGGTCACGGCCCACGGCGCCGTCTACAGCGGGCTCGCGGGACAGTACCTCGGCAGCCTGGACGACACGGCGTCCGAACTGCACGCCGCCTGCAAGCGGATGAGCGCGGTCGGCGAGCTGCTGGTGGCACGCGCCAGGTCGGCGGGGGCGGTGCGGCAGGACGTGACCGCGCAGGACGTCTTCGCGCTGATCAGCGCGGCGGCCTGGCTGCGGGACCAGCTGCCGGCCGAACAGGCGGACCGGCAGCTGGACTTCATGATCGACGGGCTGGGGGTCGCGGTCCAGGAGCCGTGACGGCTCCCCCGCCGTCCGTCCCCGCCGTGCCGGCGGCGGGCGGTGAGGAGCGGGGAAGGGGGAGCCGCGCCGGACCTCGTGTGGCCGTCCCCGGCCGGGTCAGACGGTGTAGGCGGTCCAGCCTATGGTCTCCTGCGCGTGACGCCCGTCGCCCTTGACCCCCTGGCCGTACAGCTCGTTGAAGCGGACGAGGAAGCCGGTCTCGCTGACGTCGTGCAGCCGCAGACCCGGGGTCTCGGGCCCGTTGAAGGTCTGCACCGTCAGGTGGACGACCACGCCGGACCCCGTGGGGAACGGCGTGGGGAAGTCCACCCAGGTGAAGGTGCTGGTCCTGCCGCCCTGTGTCTCCACAGGGTGGTCCGACGCGAGTTCGAACTTGCCCGTCTGGATCAGACTCATCCCGCTGCTTCCCTTCGCTTGCCGTTGTCGCACTGACGGGCGTCCGGATCACCCACACGATCCTTTCCAGGGCCCGGATGTTTACCGGCATCCGCGCGTAATCGGCAAGAACCGGGCTGCGCCTCCCGTTCCCCCGGGGAACGGGCATGCGAAGCGGAACGGGATCGATCCGTACACGGCGGGGAACCGCCCTCAACCGGTCGCGGACGGGCGTAACGGGACCCCCGGGCGGCCGGGGCGGTGGCGGCCCCGGCACCGGCGGGCGGCGATCGAGCCACCGCCGCCGGGCCGGGCTCAGGTGTCGGTGAGCTGCTGCTCCGCCCAGATCGTCTTGCCGGTGGCCGTCTGGCGCGTGCCCCACTGCTGGGTGAGCTGCGCGACGAGCAGCAGGCCGCGCCCGCCCTCGTCGAACGTCCGGGCGCGGCGCAGGTGGGGCGCCGTGCTGCTGCTGTCGGACACCTCGCAGATCAGCGACGACTCGCCGCGGATCAGCCGCAGCTGGATGGGCGGCGAGGCGTGCCGGATCGCGTTGGTGACCAGTTCGCTGACGACCAGTTCGGTGATGAACGCGGCTTCCGGCAGGTTCCAGGCGACGAGCTGGTCGGACGCCATCTTGCGGGCGCGGGCGACGACGGAGGGGTCGGCCTCCAGGTCGAGGGTGGCGACGTGCTCGGCGTCGAGGGCGCGCGTCCTGGCGACCAGCAGGGCGGCGTCGTCGGTCTGGCGCTCTGGCAGCAGCCGCGACAGCACGGCGTCGCAGACGCTTTCGAGGGAGTCGGCGGACTCCGCGAGCACGTCCTGGAGGATGTGCTGCCCGGTGTCGAACTCCCGGTCGCGCGGGGCGATCAGCCCGTTCGTCGTCAGCGCGATGAGGCTGCCCTCGGGCAGCCGGGTCGCGCTCGCCTCGAACGGCAGGCCGCCCACGCCGAGCGGCGGGCCGGGGGTGACGTGCAGGGGCACGGGGGTGCCGTCCGGGCCGACGATCACCGGCGGCGGGTGTCCCGCGCTGGCGACGACGCAGTTGCGCGACACCGGGTCGTAGACGACGTACAGGCAGGTGGCGCCGATCTCGCCGACCGTGGTGGGCGCGGGGTCGAGGGCGCCCGCCTGCTCGGCGAGGTGGGAGACCAGGTCGTCGAGGTGGGTGAGGAGTTCGTCGGGCGGCAGGTCCACGTCGGCGAGGGTCCGCACGGCGGTGCGCAGCCGGCCCATCGTCGCCGAAGCGTGCAGGCCGTGGCCGACGACGTCGCCGATCACGAGCGCGACGCGCGTGCCCGACAACGGGACGACGTCGAACCAGTCGCCGCCGACGCCCGCGCGGCTCCCGGCCGGGAGGTAGCGGGAGGCGACCTGCACGGCGGCGTGGCCCTGGAGCTTCTGCGGGAGCAGGCTGCGCTGGAGCGCGAGGGCGGTGCCGCGCTCGCGCGCGAACCGGCGCGCGTTGTCCACGCTGACGGCCGCCCGCGCGCACATCTCCTCGGCGAGCAGCAGGTCGTCCCGCGCGAAGTGCTCGGGGCGGCTGCGCAGGAAGAGGGCGATGCCGAGGACCGTGCCGCGCGCGCGGAGCGGCACGGCCATGGCCGAGTGGATGCCGAACTCCTCGTTGACCGACTGGCGGCTCGGGTGCTCTGCGGTCCAGTCGGTGAAGGACGGCTCCCCCTCCGACGCCATGACGGCGCGGCCGGTGGACAGGCAGCGGGCGGTCGTGGAGTCGGGCGGGTAGTGGGTCGCGCCGCCCAGCGGCACCACGGACTCGGGCGTGCCCTCGTGGACGGACTGGCGGGCGGCGCGGCGCAGCGTGAGGTCGCCGGTGGGCGAGAGGGGCGGGGGTTCGCCGCCCGAGGTGACCTGGGGCAGGAGGTCGATGGTGGCGAAGTCGGCCAGCTCGGGGACCATGATGTCGGCGAGTTCCTGGGCCGTGCGGGTGACGTCCAGGGTGCTGCCGAGCCGGTCGCCCGCCTCCTTCAGCAGCGCGAGGCGGCGGCGGGCGCGTACCTGGTCGCTGACGTCGGCGGCGGCGGCGAAGACGCCCCGCACCTCGCCCGCCGGGTCGCGCACCGGCGAAAGGTCCACCGCCCAGGTGGCGTTCTCGCGCGTCTCCAGGGTGGACGTGACCAGTTCGAACCGCTGGTACCTGCCGTCCCGGGCGACCTCGCGGGCCGCGGCGACCAGCCCGTCCATGGCCCGGGTCACGCTCTCCCCGGTGGCCGAGGGAGGCGAGCCGGCAGGGGCCATGTCCGCGAGGCCGTCGGACCTGAACAGCTCGGCGAGCGTGCGGCCGAGCACCTCCTGGCGCGTCTTGCCGAGGTGGCGCAGCGAGATGGCGTTGATCCACCGGATGCTGCCGTCGGTGCCGTAGACGCTCAGCGCGTTGTTCGACTGCTCGAAGGCCCACTCCAGGAGGCCGACGTGCTCGGCGGCCTCCTGCCAGAGGGAGGCGGTGAGGAGCCAGCGCGGTGTCCCGTCCTCGCCGTCCGACGGGGCGGCGACGATCCGGGTGCGGACGACTCGGCCGTCGCGGTGCCGCAGGCCGAGCCAGCCGTGCCAGCCGGCCAGCCGGTCGCGGCACTCGCGCGCGACGGCGGTGACGTCGTGGGCGAGCAGCGGCGCGGCGGGCCGTCCGACGACCTCGCCGGACGGGTGGCCGAGCAGCCGCTCGGCCCCCTCGCTCCAGGCCCGGACGACTCCGCGCGCGTCCACGACCGCCGTGGCCGCCTCTGCCCCGGGGACGACGACGCCATCGGGTCGGTCCATCGCGTTCATCCTTCTCACCACGCCCCTGCGGCGCGGACCGTCGTGCGCGGAAATACGCGCATATCCACGGAAACCGTATCGCCAGGCGAGCCGATCGCGCCACGTCGCCGCCGGGCGGGCGGCGGCGGTGGGCGCGGCTACCAGCGCTCGTGTACCTGTGCCCGGATCCGGCGGTCGTACAGCTCCGTGACCGCGTCCAGGGTGGCGGCGGGCAGGGGCGGGAGCGCGGCGGCCGCGGCGTTGGCCCGCGCCTGCTCGGGCGAGCGGGCGCCGGGGATCACGCTGGAGACGCCGGGCTGCTGGACGATCCAGCGCAGCGCCGTCTGCGCGGAGGTGGCGCCGGACGGGGCCAGACGGGCGAACTCGGCCGCCGCCTCGACGCCGGTCGCGTAGTCCACGCCGGAGAACGTCTCGCCCTGGTCGAACGCCTCGCCGTGCCGGTTGTACGTGCGGTGGTCGTCGGCGCCGAAGACGGTCTCCGCCGTGTAGCGGCCGGAGAGCAGCCCCGAGGCGAGCGGCACGCGCGCGATGATCCCGACACCGGCCTCGCGGGCGGCGGGGAGCACCTCTTCGAGCGGCTTCAGGCGGAAGGGGTTGAGGATGATCTGGACGCTGGTGGTGCCCGGCCTGGC
The DNA here is from genome assembly GCF_044461265.1 of Streptomyces sp. NPDC049879. NCBI lineage: Bacteria > Bacillati > Actinomycetota > Actinomycetes > Kitasatosporales > Streptomycetaceae > Streptomyces > Streptomyces sp. NPDC049879. Next base: position 248,790 of record NZ_JBITKT010000004.1, read on the forward strand.
GATGGCGAGGAGCGCCTGCTCGCACGTCTCGACGCTGACGCCGTAGCGCGCGGTCCTGCCCTCGGCGACGAGGGTGTCCAGCGCGTCGAACACCGCGTCGGAGGTGTAGACGGCGGTCGGCGGGCAGTGGAGCTGGACGAGGTCGAGCGTGTCCACGCCGAGGTTCTCGCGCGACCTGTCGGTCCAGGCGCGGAAGTGGTCGAGGGTGTAGTTGGCCGGGTCCTGCGGGAGGCGGCGGCCCATCTTGGTCGCCACGAGCAGGTCCGCGTCCGGCCGCTGGGCGCGGTAGCGGGCGATGAGGCGCTCGCTGCGCCCGTCCCCGTAGACGTCGGCGGTGTCGAGGAACGTCACCCCCGCGTCGACCGCCGCGTCCAGCACGGCGAGCGCGTCGTCCTCGACGACCTCTCCCCAGTCCGCGCCGAGCTGCCAGGTGCCGAGTCCGACGACGGACACCTGCTGTCCTGATCTGCTGAATGGTCGCTGCTCCACGGGGGCATTGTGGCAGGCGCGCGCAAGGGCGCGGGGCGCGGTCCGCACGCCGGGCGCACGGGGGGCGTGCGGGGGGTGCTTTGCGCCGATGTGACCCGCTCGTCCGCGCGTTCGAGGCCGCCTCTACGATGGGACGCGTCTCCCGTACGCGCCTCCCGAGGAGTGGCATGTCTGCGCCGTCGTCAGCCCGTCCGGCGGCCGGCCCCGGCGCACCCGGGCGCGCCCGGGTGTACGCGGTGTGGTCCGCGGGGGTCCTGGCGTACGCGATGTCGGTCATGCAGCGGACCTCGCTTGGCGCCTCGGGACTCGACGCGGCGGAGCACTTCGGCGTCTCCCCGACGGCGCTGTCCACGTTCGTCTTCGTGCAGGTCGTCGTCTACCTGGCGATGCAGATACCGGCCGGACTGATCACCGACCGGTGGGGGCCGCGGCTGACCGTCGCGGCCGGGGGCCTGACGGCGGCGTGCGGGCAGACTCTCCTGGCGTTCGCGGGGAACGTGCCGACCGCCGTGCTGGCGCGGCTCGTCGTCGGCGGCGGGGACGCGCTGATCTTCACGGGCGTGCTGGCGCTGCTGCCGCGCTGGTTCCCGGCGCGGCGGGTGCCGGTCGTCACGCAGGTGACGATGATGCTCGGGCAGGCCGGGCAGATCCTGTCGGCCATGCCGTTCCTGGCGCTGCTGCACGGGGTGGGCTGGTCGAAGGCGTTCGCGTCGGCCGCCTCGCTGAGCCTGCTGGCCGCCGTGCTGGCGCTCGCGGTGGTGCGGGACATGCCGCCGGGCGTGGAGCGGTCCGCGCGCGCCCCGGCGTCCGCGCGGGAGGTCTTCGGGCAGCTGGGCACGATCTGGCGGCGCCCGGGGACGCGGCTCGGGTTCTTCGGGCACATGGTGACGCAGTTCCCGATGACGGTGTTCTCGCTGCTGTGGGGCGTGCCGTACCTGGTGTCGGCGCAGGGTCTCTCGCCGAGCGCGGCGAGCGGGCTGCTGACGCTGTTCGTGGTGTGCGCGATGGCGGTCGGGCCGGTGCTCGGGGTGCTGACGATGCGCCACCCGATGCGGCGTTCGTGGCTGCTGCTCGGGGTGGCGGGCTCGGCGGCCGGGGTGTGGACGGTGGTGCTGGCGCTGCCGGGGCGGGCGCCGCTGTGGCTGCTCGTGGTGCTCGTCGTCGTGCTCTCCGCGGGCGGGCCGGGCTCGGCTGTCGGGTTCGACATCGCGCGGACGTCGAACCCGCCCCGGTCGCTCGCGGTGGCGCAGAGCATGGTGAACCTGGGCGGGTTCCTGGCGTCGCTGGCGGTGCTGTTCCTGATGGGGGTGGTGCTGGACGCGGCGGGCGGCTACACGTTCGACGCGTTCCGGCTGGCGTGGCTGGTGCAGTACCCGTTCTGGGCGGCGGCCGCGACGGGCGTGCTGGTGACGCGGCGCAAGGTGCGGCGCGCGCTGGCGGCGGAGCGGGTCGTGGCGTCAGGGACGCCCGGCGCGGCGGTCACCAGCCGGGCGTGAACGGCGTCACGCGGGCCGGGAGGCTGTTCCCGTGGGGGATTCGAGGGTGCCGGGTTCCGGGTGGGTCGCGACCGGGCGCGCCGGACGGTGCGCCGGGATGAACGAGGCGACGGCGATGGCGGCCAGCGCGGACACGCCCGCGACGGCGAACGCCGCGCGGAAGCCGTCGGGTGACGGGACCTCGGCGCCGCCGAACGAGGTGGTCATCGAGGCGAGCAGGACGCCCGCCACGGCGCTGGACGACGAGATGCCGATGGAGCGCATCAGGGCGTTGAGCCCGTTGGCCGCCGCCGTCTCGGTCACCGGCACGGCGGACATGATGAGGGCCGGCATCGCGGCGTAGGCAACGGCGATGCCCGCGCCGATGATGCAGGAGACGAGGACCAGGTGCCACACCTCGGTCATCAGCGGGATGCCCACCGCGTAGCCGAGCGCGACGCCCGCCACGCCCGTGATCAGCGACGTCTTGGGGCCCCAGCGTGCCGAGACGCGGGCGGACAGCGGCGAGACGAGCATCATCACGACGCCGCTCGGCGCCATGCACAGCCCGGCCGCCAGCATCGACTGCCCGAGTCCGTAGCCCGTCTCCGCCGGGAGCTGGAGCACCTGGGGCTGGACGAGCTGCATCGCGTACATGGAGAAGCCGACGAGGACGGACGTCAGGTTGGTGAGGAGGACGCGGGGCTTGGCGGTGGTGCGCAGGTCGACCAGCGGGGTGCGGGCGCGCAGTTCGTAGGCGCCCCACAGCAGGAGGATCACGGGGGCGGCGGTGAACAGGGCGAGGGTCGGCGTCCCGGACCAGCCCCAGTCGCCGCCCTTGGAGATGGCGAGCAGCAGGCAGACGAGTCCGGCGGACAGGCCGAGGGCGCCCACCAGGTCGAACCGGCCGCCGCCCCGTACCGGCGACTCGCGGACGAGCGCCACGACCAGTGCGAACGTGACGACGCCGAGCCCGGCGGAGCCCCAGAAGAGGGTGTGCCAGTCGGTGGCCTGGGCGACGGCGGCGGAGACGGGCATCCCGAGGGCGCCGCCGATGCCGAACGAGGCACTCATCAGGGCCATGGCGGAGCCCATGCGCTCGGGCGGCAGTTCGTCGCGCATGATGCTGATGCCGAGCGGGATGACGCCCATCGCGCCGCCCTGGAGGGCGCGTCCGACGAGGATGGGGACGAGGGAGTCGCCGAGCGCGCAGATGACGGAGCCCGCCACCAGCAGGCCGAGGCAGAGGAGCAGCACCCGCCGTTTGCCGTACATGTCGCCGAGGCGGCCGGTGACGGGGGTGGCGACCGCGCCCGCGAGGAGCGTCGCGGTGATGACCCACGAGGCGGCGGACGGCGAGGTGTCGAGCAGCGCGGGCAGGTCGGGTATGAGCGGGACGACCAGGGTCTGCATCACGGCGACGGTGATGCCCGCCGCGGCGAGGGCGCCGATCACGGCGCCCGCCCTGCCCTCCTGCCTCCCCGCCTGCTGCGCCGGGACAGGGATCGGTTGAGCCATCGTCGAGCCTCCGCTTCGGTCGTGCCGGACGGAAGTGCATGATACATACACTATGTAAAGCACATACCAAGGATTAGGATGCACGCACGACTCCGGGACAACCTTGCGAATCGCTTGCGCCACTCCCCCGGCGCGCGCGACCGCACCGAGAACGGGAGGCAGGCGTGCAGGACCTGTCCGACCTCGAACGCGAACTGATGCTCGTCACACGGGCGCAGGCGCTGTGCCCGGCGGGGGCGCGCGCCTCGTGGGCGCAACTCGACCGGTCCGCCTATCTGCTGATGAGCCGCATCGAGGCGCAGGGCCCGATGTCGATCGGCGAGCTGGCGGAGGCGTTCGGGCTCGACACCTCCACCGTGAACCGGCAGACGGCCGCGATGCTCAAGGCGGAATTGATCGAGCGTCACCCCGACCCGGAGGGCGGCATGGCGCGCAAGCTCGACCTCACGGCCGAGGGCGCGCGGCGGCTGGCGGCCGACCAGGAGCGGTACCGGGAGTCCGTCGCGCGGTCGCTGGAGGACTGGCCGGATGAGGACGTGCGGCAGTTCGTGCGGCTGCTGGCGCGGTACAACGCGGGCTGCGAGGGGCGCAAGGGGAGCCCCTGGCCGCGACCCGAGGGGCTGCTGCGGGGCTAGGGCCGCGGGGGCCGCCGGGCCGTTCGAAGTAAGGTATGCCTAACATGGGGGCGAGGGGCCCGCGTCACCGCCGGGCCCGCCATGCCGGTACGGGAGGAACGACCGTGAACGACCGCCAGACCCCCGCCGACCGGCCCGCCCGCAAGCGCACCGTGCACGAGGGCCGCGTCCTGCGGACCGAGCGGATCACGCCGCACATGATCCGCGTCGTGTTCGGCGGACCCGGGCTCGCCGCCTTCCGGGCGGGCGAGTACACCGACCACTACGTGAAGCTGCTGTTCCCGGCGCCGGGCGCCGCGTACCCCGAGCCGTTCGACATGGCCGTGATCCGCGAGACGCTGCCGCGCGAGGAGTGGCCGCGCACCCGCACGTACACCGTCCGCGCCTGGGACCAGGACGCGGGCGAGCTGACCATCGACTTCGTGCACCACGGCGACGAGGGCCTCGCCGGGCCCTGGGCGGACGGCGCCCGGCCGGGCGACACGCTGCGCATGCTCGGCCCCGGCGGCGCCTACGCACCCGACCCGGCCGCCGACTGGCACCTGCTCGCCGGTGACGAGAGCGCGCTGCCCGCCATCGGCGCCGCGCTCGAACGGCTGCCGGAGGGCGCCGTGGCGCGGGTGTTCGTCGAGGTCGCGGGGCCCGACGAGGAGCAGAAGCTCGCGACGGCGGGCGACGCCGACATCGTCTGGCTGCACCGGGGCGGGCGCCGGGTCGGCGAGGCGCTGGTGGAGGCCGTGACGGCGCTGCCGTTCCCGGCGGGCCGCGCCCAGGCGTTCGTGCACGGCGAGGCGGGCTTCGTGAAGGACCTGCGGCGGCTGCTGCGCGTGGAGCACGGCCTCGGCCGCGACCAGCTGTCGGTCTCCGGCTACTGGCGGCGCGGCGCCGACGAGGACGGCTGGCAGTCGTCCAAGGCGGAGTGGAACCGCCAGGTCGAGGAGGAGCAGGAGCAGGGCGGGGCCGCCTGACACACCGCCCGGGCGCGGCGGTTCAGGCCGCCGCGACGGCCAGGAGGTAGCCGGGGAAGGCGAAGCGCACCGCGAGCCGCACGTCCGCGCCGCGCGGTCCTGCCAGCTCCCGCAGCGCCGCCGGGGCGTACATCTTCCGGAAGCTGATCACCCCGTCGTGCACGTGCGCCGCGCCGCCGGTGAGCCACAGCAGCGGGACGGCCGAGAGGTACGCCGGGTGGCGCCAGCCGTCCACCAGCAGCAGCCGCCGTGCCACGCGCGTGCCCTCCCGCAGCACGCGCACCACGGCGGGCGGCGGCAGGTGATGGAGCGACAGGGCGAAGACGGCCAGGTCGTACGCCTTGTCGGGCGCGTCCACCGCGGTCGCGTCGAGCTGCCGCACCTCGGCGCCCGGGTGGTGTCCGAGGTCGCCCGCGCGCAGCGCCGCGACGACGGCGGGGCTGTGGTCGCTGACGGTGAGGCGCACGGACGGGTCGGCGGCGAGGAGGCGGCGGGCCAGTCCGCCGTGGCCGGCGCCCAGTTCGAGGACGCGCGGCGCTGAAGTGTCGCCGGCGTGGGCGAGGGCGAGCGTGTGCCGCGTGACGGTGCGGTGGCCGCCGGTCAGCCGGTGCACGCGGTCGAGGCCGCGCAGCACGCGGGCCTGCCGTTCGGGGTGGTCCTGGGAGTCGATGTACTCGGGGCGGTCGGTCTCGTAGAGGCGGTCGAGACGTGACGCGCGCGGGCCGCCGCGCGGCAGGACGCCGTTCACGGGACCTGGGGCGCCGGGACGCCGGTCAGGGCCCCGGCGAGCGCGCACAGCAGGACGAGGGCCGGGTAGACGCTGGCGCGGTTGAACAGGACGAGCGCGGCGTCGGGGCCCGGGTCGCGCAGCAGCCGCACGGCGGGCCACAGCAGCCCCCACGCGGCGGCGAGCGCGGCACCGGCCGGGGCGACGACCCCGATGCCGGGCGCGCGGGACGCGAGGAGGACGACGCCCGCCACGGACGTCACCGCGACGCAGCACGCGACGACGGCCCCGGCGGCGCGCGGCCCGTGCACCACGGGGACGGTCCTGATGCCGAGCGGGCAGTCGTCCTCCGCGTCCGCCCAGTCGTTCGGCACGTTGCGCCCGCCGATCTCCCAGGCCGCCATCCACAGGCAGAACAGCCCGAGCACCGGCCAGTCGGGCTCGGGCGTCGTCACGAACCACCCGGCCGCCGCGCCCGCCGCGACCATCAGGCCGCTGAGCACCGTCTTCCACGGCGTGACGGTCGCCAGCGCGCAGTAGCCCGCCTCCAGCAGCGCCGCGACGGCGAACAGGACCACGCACACCCAGCTGATCAGCGCGGCCAGGACGAGCGCGGTCGCGCTGAGCAGCAGGACCCACAGGAGGGCGGCCGCGTACGGGAGCCTGCCGGTGGCGATCGGGTGCCGGTCGCCCGCGCCGTCGATGTCGAACGCCCCGGCCGCCACGCGCTGTTCGGCGCCCCTGCGGTCCACGCGGGCGTCGATGAGGTCGTTGGCGGAGAAGACGGCGAGGTATCCGGCGGTCGCCCCGAGGACCGCGACGAGCAGCCGTCCCGGCGTGGGCGGCCCCGTCGCGGCGCTCGCGACGACCGCCGCGAGGAGCGGCTGCGCGACGCTGAGGGCCGCCTGCGTGCCGCGCGAGAGGCCGTACAGGGCCCGGACCGACAGGGCGAGGGTGGTCACGCGGTCTCCCGGGGGCGGCGGCGTTCGTGAACGCCCGTCACGCTAGCGGGCGGCCCGCCGGGCGCGGGGCCGTACGGACGCCGCCGTCCGGGTGATTCGCGGCCGCGGCCGCCGGGCAGGGCCGTCAGGGGGCTCGCCCGCGGGCCGCTGACCTGCGCGACGTACGCTCGCGCAGGGAAACGCCCGCCGGAGGGTCCCCGCCGCCCGTGACGACCCCCGTCGGCCCGTACGGCGCGGCGGGGCCGGAACGGCGGCCGTCTGCCCGTACGAGAGGAGACACCGAACGTGACGACCCGTTCCGCGCGGCCCCGCGTCGCCATCCTGGGCCTCGGCATGATCGCCGAGGTGCACCGGCGCGCGGCGCTGCTCGCCGGTGCCGACGTGGTCGGCCTGCTGGGCCGCGACCACGGGCGGACCCGCGCCGCCGCCGACGCCTGGGGCGTGCCCACCGCCTACCGGACCATCGAGGAGGTCGCCGAGAGCGACGCCGACGTGGTCCACGTCTGCACGCCCAACGCCACGCACGCCCCCTACTCCCTGGCCCTGCTCGCGGCCGGGGGCAAGCACGTGATCTGCGAGAAGCCGCTCGGCGGCGACCTGGCGGAGGCGGAGGCCATGGCGGCCGCCGCGCGTGCCGCCGACGTCGTGACGGCGGTGCCGTTCGTCTACCGCTACCACCCGGTGGTGCGGGAGATCCGCGCCCGGCGGCTGGCCGGTGAGCTGGGCGCCACGCACGCCGTGCACGGCAGCTACCTCCAGGACTGGCTGCTGTCCCCCGACGCGTCGAGCTGGCGCGTGGACCCGGCGGCGGGCGGGGCGTCCCGCGCGTTCGCCGACATCGGCTCGCACTGGTTCGACCTGGTGGAGTGGGTGAGCGGCGAGCGGATGGCGTCGCTGATCGCCGAGACGCGGATCGCGCTGCCGGAGCGGCCCGCGGGCAGCGTCGCGTCGTTCTCGGGCCCCGCGGGCGCGGACGCGCCCCGGGTGACCGTGACGACCGAGGACATCGCGATGGTGCTCGCCCGCACGGCGGACGGCGTCCCCGTGTCGACGACCATCTCGCAGGTCGCGGCGGGGCGGAAGAACCGCCTGTGGTTCGAGCTGGACGGCGCGGCGGGCAGCGCCGTCTTCGACCAGGAGAACCCCGAGTACGGGTGGTTCGGCACCGCCACCGGCGCCGAGGTCTTCGTCCGCGACCCGGGCGCGGGCTCCGCCGAGCAGCGGCGGCTCGCCACCCTGCCGGCCGGGCACGCGCAGGGGTACGCGCAGTGCTTCGAGGCGTTCGTCGCCGACGCGTACGCGGTGATGGGCGGCGAGGAACGCGACGGGCTGCCCACGTTCGAGGACGGGCTGCGCGCCGCGCGGCTGACCGACGCGGTCCTGCGCTCGGCCGCAGGCCGTGCCTGGACCGACATCTGACGAGACGGGAGATCCGACATGAAGCTGGGATTCCTCACCGCCTGCCTGCCCGCGTGGCCGCTGGAGCGGATAGCCGAGTTCGCCGCGGGGACGGGCTACCAGGCCCTGGAGGTCGCAGTGTGGCCGCGCGCCGGTGGCCGCGACTTCGAGGCGGGGCACCTGCCGGTGGCGTCGTTCACCGCCGCCGACGCGGACGCGACGCGCGCGCTCTTCGACCGGCACGGCCTGGAGCTGAGCGCGTTCGCCTACTACGAGAACAACCTGCACCCCGACCCGGCGCGGCGCGCGGAGATCGCCGCGCACCTGCGGCACGCGATCGACGCGGCGGCCGTGCTCGGCGTGCCGTGGGTCGGCACCTTCATCGGCCGCGACCCGTCGAAGTCGGTGGCGGAGAACCAGCAGGAGGCCGAACGCGTCCTGCCGCCGCTGGTCGAGTACGCGGGCGAGCGCGGCGTCGGGATCATCATCGAGAACTGCGTGATGGAGGGCTGGCACCCGGACGGCTACCCGGGCAACATCGCGTACTCCCCCGAGCTGTGGGAGTGGATGTTCTCCCTCGGCCTGTACCTCAACTGGGACCCGTCGCACCTGATGTGGCTCGGCATCGACCCGGTCGGGACGATCCTCCCGTACGCCGACCGCATCGTGCACGCGCAGGCGAAGGACGTCGAGCTGGACGCGCGCGCCCGCGACCGGTACGGCGTCTTCGGCACCGTCGACAAGGGCGGCGACCCGTGGCGCACCGGCTGGTGGCGCTACCGCATCCCCGGGCGCGGGCAGGTGGACTGGACGCGGGTGGTCGACAGGCTGCACGAGGCCGGGTTCGGCGGCGTGCTGTCGGTGGAGCACGAGGACCCGCTGTGGGGCGGGAGCGACGAGCGGATCACCGAGGGGCTGCGGATCGCCCACACCACGCTGCGCCCGCACATCGGCCCGGCGGACCTGCCGCCGCGCCGCTGACGCGGGAGCGCCGTCCGCGGTCCGTGCCGCCGCCGTCCCGGGCGGCGGCACGGACCGGCGGGTCAGCCGAGGGAGCGGCGGTAGGCGTCGATCAGGACGTCGCGGTAGCCGTCGTACTTGGCGTTCTCGATGTCCAGGTAGCCCTTCTCCTTCGGGTCGCCGCTGCCCAGGCGGCCCTGGCGGACGTCGCTCTCGTGGACCCCGTCCTCGGCGAGGTTGGGCAGCTTGTAGTCGCCGGCGCCCCGGTAGTCGGCCTCGATGGCGGCGTTCGCGACGATGGAGCGGATCGGCGTGTCACCGAACTCCAGCGCGTTCCACTTGGCCTCCTTCTCCGCCGCCGTCGGGTCGGGCAGCGAGTGCCGGAGGATCTCGGCGGCGCCCCAGGCACCGCCGGACACCGTGACGCCGAGGCGGCCCCAGTCACCGAGGGTGTTGGCGATGCCGGCGGCGGTGGACACGGAGACGACGAGCGACGCCTGACGCCGGGTGCCCGCGGTGGCGTCCGGGATGTGCGGGTCGGAGAGGTGCTTGGCGTGCTCGACGGCGCCCGCGATGGTGCCGAGGCGGGCGAAGGCGGCGGCGTTGTCGCCGTTGCCGTCCTTGTCGCCGGCGAACGCCGTGTAGGCGGTGGCGCCCTCCCACCCGGCGACGTACCGGTAGAACTGGTCGCTGACGACGGGGTCGGCCCGGTCCAGCAGCTCGAACAGGTTGTTGCGCACCTCCCGGTCGATGTTGAACCGGCCGTTCTCGTACCAGGCTTCCTCGGAGCTGACCGCGACGGAGTCCATGTAGTTGTCGGTCACATCGGCGATGGAGGACAGCAGCGCCGTGTTGTTCCTCTCCAGCCCCTCGATCTCGACCTGGCGGCCGAGCATCTCGTCCGGGTACTGGGAAGCGGTGACGAGCGTGTTGAAGGCGGCCTCGACGAAGGGGTGCGCGGCCTTGCTCTTCGGGTCGATGCCCTCCGGGACGATCGTGCCCGCGCGCACCAGGTCGGCCGCGCCGTCGCTGTCCTGCCAGGTCTGGACGAGGAGGGACGTGCGGAAGTCCTCGTCGTTGAGCAGCCCGGCGGAGGTTTCCGCGTTCAGGGACGTGGCGCTGAGCAGGCCGCTGCTGCCGGTGTTGGCGACGATGTCGCCGCCGGGGCCGAGCAGGACGAGCTGCTGCGAGGCGCGCTGCTGGATGCCGACGGCGGCGTGGGCCATGTCCTCGGCGAACTGGTCGTCGGGCGTGATCGTCATGTGGCCGAGCACGTCGCCGAAGCCGTTGAACGCCCGCATCTCATCGGCGAACGCGTCCCGGTCGATGCGGCCGTCGTCGCCGTAGAACGGGCCGTCCTCCCAGTCGTAGACGAAGCGCTCGACGATGTCGGGCAGCTTGGCCCGCTGCTCGGGGTCGCTGACGTCGAAGCCGCCGAGGTCGGGGTTGGTGAGGAGGCCGATCCCGTTGGCGAGGTCGACCTTGGCGCCGTTCCAGCCGTCGATCTTGTTGCCGAGCTGGGCGAGGGTGTCGGCGTCGAGGGAGCCGTAGAAGCGTTCGAGGTAGGCGCGTTCCTGCTCGGTGAGGGGGCGCGAGGGGTCGCCGGGGTTGTTCGAGTCGCCGAAGATGGCGTCGACGATGCCGTCCAGGCCCTGGGTGTAGCGCTGGATCAGCTCGGGGTCGGGCTCGTCCTTGGCCAGTTCCTTGGCGAGCTGGTCGGCGGCCCACTCGGCCTGGGCCTCGGTCGTCCACAGGTCGAGCGGTCCCGACAGGTCGTAGCCGAGGATCTGCAACTCGTGCCCGTAGCCGGTGAGTTTGCTGCGGTAGTCCTCGATCGCGTCGGTCATCTCGGAGTAGGTGCTCTCGGCGCTGTCCGCGACGCTCTGGAGGTACTTCTCGCGGATGTCGCGGGCGACGTCGGCGGCGAGGGAGTCGACGCCCTCCTGGGTCGGCGTGAAGCTGACCGTCCTGCCGCCCTCCAGGGTCACGGACGCCGCGACGGTGCCGGGCGCGGCGCTCGTCTGCGCGGACGCGCGGGAGGCGGCGTTGATCAGCTCGATGTCGCGGGAGAGTTCGCCCTGCGCGGCGTCGTGGTTCTCCTGGTAGATCTGGTCGAGGCCCTTGGGGGTCGTGAAGCCGTGTCCGACGGGCGGGCCGCTCGCGCCGTCGATCAGGCCGTTGACCTCGGTGACGGTGTCGATCGCGAGGTTCATCGACTTGACGATCCAGTTGACGACCTCGTCCATGTCCGCGCCGTTGCCCTGGAGGCCGCGGGCCGTCTCGTCGATGCGTCCGCCCACGTCCACGAGGGTGCCGCCGTCGACGCTGCCGGACTCCCCGGCGTGCTCGGTGGCGGACTCGGCGAGCGTCCCCGCGTCGTCCGCCTCACCGGCGGCGCGGGCGTAGACGGCCGCGGTGTCGCCCATGTCGGCGGGGTCGATCTCGTCGGAGAACTCCCGGGCGCGCTTCCACGGCGCGACCCCGGCCTTCTTCTCGACGTCCTCCCGGGTGAAGCTCACACTCACCATGCCGACCCCCGTTCCTCATGCCGCTGTCGTACAAGCGTTTCCCCGTCGAGGGCCCATAGATGAACACAGCCCGACGAAAGGGTAGGCAAACTCTTCACTCCCGTACATGTCTGCGGCATAACAAATGTGACGATGATCTTGCCGTCCGGCGTCACCCAAGGGGTGGTCAACCGCGCGACGGGTGGACGGGGTTGCCCTGCCAGCGTGCGCCGTCGGGCAGGTGCTCGGCGGCCATGACCAGGGAGGCCGGTCCCACGGTGGTGTTTCCCCCGATCCGGCTGCCCGGCAGGGCGATGGTGTGCGGGCCGAGCACGGCGCCTGGCCCGATGTCCACGGTGTCCAGGCGCATCACGCGGTCGTGGAAGAGATGGGTCTGCACGACGCAGCCGCGGCCCACCACCGCACCGTCCCTGATGCGAACGAGGTCGGGTTCCGGCAGCCAGTGCGTCTCGCACCAGACGCGGCGGCCGATGCGCGCGCCGAGGCCGCGCAGCCACCACGTCAGCAGGGGCGTGCCCAGCGCGGGGCGGACCAGCCAGGGCACGGCGAGGACTTCCACGAACGTGTCGTACAGCTCGTTGCGCCAGACGAACGGGCTCCACAGCGGGTGCCTGCCGGGGCGGAAGCGGCCCGTCAGCAGCCACTTGGCGGCGATGGCGAGCGCGCCCGCGAGCAGTCCCGCGGCGCACAGCAGCGGGCCGCCCGCCAGCAGCGCGTACCAGGGACCGGCCGTCTCCCAGACGAGCAGCAGGGTCCACGTGACGCACAGGCGGAGAGCGGCGTCGAGGAGGACGGGGAGGGCGCGGCAGAGTTCGACGGCGGTGCGGGCGGCCCGCAGGCGGGCGGCGGGGCGGAACGTGCGGGCGGGGTCGGTGCGTTCGGCCGTGCGGCGCAGGGGCATCGGGGGGTTGCCGAGCCAGGAGGAGCCGGCGGGTGTGTCGGCCGGGGTGTCGGCGAGTACGGCGATCAGGGCGCCGTCACCGATGGTGCGGCCTGGGGCGGCGTGGCCGGAGTTGCCGACGAACGCCGTGGCGCCGATGCGGGTGACGCCCAGGTGAACCCGGCCGCCGCGCAGTTCGTACGGCGCGGCGAGCACGTGGTCGGCGAGGAACGCGCCGGGGCCGACGCGCAGCAGCGCCGGCAGGGTGACGACGGTGGACAGTTCGGTGTCGCGGCCGACGCGGGCGCCCAGCAGCCGGAACCAGACGGGCGTGAACAGTGACGCGTACAGGGGGAAGAGCGTCTGGCGGCTGACGGTGAGGATGCTGTGTGTGAGCCAGGCGGCCCAGGCGGCGGCGCTGTCCGGCGGATGGTCGCCGGGGCGCAGCGCGCGGGCGAGGAGCCGGACGGTCAGGGTGACGAGCAGGGCGTGCCCGGTCGTGCCGAGCAGGACGAGGACGGCGGCGCGGGCGGGCAGCGCGGCGAGCCCGCCGAAGGGGAGGGCGAGGGCCAGCAGGACGGCCGGGGCGACGGCGGTCCAGGTGAGCAGTGCCAGGAACGCGGGGCTGAGCAGGCGGATCAGGGCCCATGCGCGGGCGGTTGCGGGCGGGGACGCGGGGGCGGGCGCCGGAGGTGTGGCGGGGCGGCCGTCGGGGTGGGGGGCGGCCGGGGAGCCCGTCCAGCGTTCGCCCGCCGGTACGCGGCCGGTGACGCAGGCGCCGGGCAGTGCCTCGGCGTGGGGGCCGAGGTGGGCGCCCGGCTGGAGGACGGCGCGGGCGCCGACGCGGGCGCCGGGGCCGATGTGGACGGTGCCGACGTGGAGCGTTCCCGCGTCGAGCCGGAAGCCGGAGAGGTCGGCCTCGGGTTCCACCGTGCAGCCGGCGCCGTAGGTGGCGAGGCCGGTGACGGGTGGGAGGGCGTGCAGGGCGGCGCGGGGGCCGACGCGGCAGCCGAGGAGGCGGGCGTACCAGGTGGCGAGCGGGGTGCCGGTGAGGGCGGTCAGGGAGAGGGCGTCGGTGAGCCGTTCGGCGGCCCAGAGCCGCAGGTGCCGGTGGCCGCCGCGCGGGTGGGTGCCAGGGGTGAGGCCGTGGCAGAGGAGGCGGGCGCCTGCGGCGGCGAGGAGGGCGCGGCCCGGGAGGGTGCCGAGCAGGGGCCAGGTGAGGGCGAGGGACCACCAGGGCGCGGTGGGCAGTGGGGTGGAGTGGCCGAGGGCGGCGAGGGCGGTCCCGGCGACGGTGAGGGTGAGCAGCCAGCGGGCGGCGGTGAGGGCGTGCAGCAGGGGCTGCGCGGCCAGTTGGGCGGCGGCCGTGGCGCGCCAGGGGCCGGGCCCGGCGGGGAGGGGGCCGGAGGCGGGGGTGCTCTCGGTGTCCCGGTCGAGCAGTGCGCGCAGGGCGGCCGGGGTCGGGTTGCGGTAGAGGTCGGCCACGGAGAGACGGGGGTGGCGGGTGCGCAGGGCGGAGACGAGCCGGGCGGCGGCGACGCTGGTGCCGCCGAGGTCGAAGAAGTTGTCGTCGGGAGCGGGGCGGACGCCCAGCGTGTCGGCCCACAGGCCGAGGAGCCAGGCGGCGGTCGCGTCCGTACCGGCCCCGCCGTCGCCGTGCCCGGGGTCGTCAGGCGGCGGCCAGGGCAGGGCGGCGCGGTCGGCCTTGCCGGAGACGCGGGTGGGCAGGGCGGGCAGGACGACGAGCCGGGGCACGAGGGCGGCGGGGAGCCGTTCCCGCAGCAGGCGCCTGGCCTCGCGCAGGTCGAACGCGGCGGGAGCGCCCCCGCCGGGATCGTGCGCGGTGGGGACGACGTACCCGGCGAGGACGTCCGCGCCGCCGGGGGTCCTGCGGACGGCGGACAGGGCCGCCGCGACCCCGGGGAGGGCACCGAGCGCGGCGTCGATCTCGCCCAGTTCGACGCGCCGCCCGCCGATCTTGACCTGGTCGTCGGCACGGCCGAGGAAGACGAGGCCCTCGGGGTCGGCGCGCACCAGGTCGCCCGTCCGGTAGGCGCGGGGCCAGCCGAGCGCGGGCAGCGGGGCGAACCGCTCGGCGTCCTTGGCCTGGTCGAGGTAGCGGGCGAGGCCGACGCCGCCGATGACGAGTTCGCCGGTGCCGCCGGGCGCGGCGGGCAGGCCGTCCGCGTCGAGGACGGCGACCCGCCAGCCGTCCAGCGGCAGGCCGATCCGCACCGGCTCCCCGGGGGCGAGCCGGGCGGCGCAGGTGACGACGGTGGCCTCGGTGGGGCCGTACGTGTTCCAGACCTCGCGGCCGTCGCGGGCGAAGCGGCGCGCCACCTCGGGCGGGCAGGGCTCGCCGCCGAGGATCAGCAGCCGCACCCCGGCCAGCGCGTCGGCGGGCCACAGCAGCGCGAGCGTCGGGACGGTGGAGACGACGGTGACGCCCCGGTCGGCGAGCCACGGGCCCAGCTCGGCGCCGCCGCGCACGAGCGCGCGGGGCGCGGGGACGAGGCACGCGCCGTGCCGCCAGGCGAGCCACATCTCCTCGCAGGAGGCGTCGAAGGCGACGGACAGGCCCGCCAGCACGCGGTCGCCGGGGCCGAGCGGCGCGTCGGGGACGAAGAGGCGGGCCTCGGCGTCGGCGAACGCGGCGGCCGACCTGTGGCTGACGGCGACGCCCTTGGGGGTGCCGGTGGTGCCCGACGTGAAGATGATCCAGGCGTCGTCGTCCGGTCCCGGCGCGCCGCCGCGTCCGGCGGCCGTCACGCCGGGGCGGCGGGTGAGGCGGTGGCCGTCGCCGACGACGGTGTGGACGGCGGCCTCGCGCCAGACCAGTTCGGCGCGCGCGCCGGGGTCGTCGGCGTCCACCGGGACGTAGGCGGCACCGGCGGCGAGGATGCCGAGGACGGCCGTGTACAGGGCGGCGGTGCCGGAGGCGGCGCGGATGCCGACGCGGTCGCCGGGACCGATGCCCGCCGCGCGGAGGCGGGCGGCGAGGCGGTGGACCTCTGCGGCAAGGTCGCGGTACGTGAGGGGGGCGGTCTCGCCGTCGTCGAGCGCGAGGGCGTCGGGCCACGCCGCGACGGACGCCCGCAGGATGTCGAGCAGGGTCCGGGGCGGCGGGGCGGTGGGGGCGGCGGCGGAACGGCGGGGCGGGGCATGGGGGATCGGCTGTGCTGGTTCGGCGGACACGTCTGCCTTTCGGGCGGTGCGGGGGAAGAGCGCGGCAGACGTTAGACAGCGATTCTGGGAATTTCCTGAGAAAGTGTCGGGCCGATATTCCTATGGTTTTTCTTTTCGATTCCCGCTTCGATTCCGGCGCGAGCGCCGCCTCAGAGCAGCGGGACGACCTCGGCGGCGAGGCGTTCCAGCTGCCCCTCCTCGTCGGCCACCGGGTGCAGGAGGATCAACTCGGCTCCCGCGTCGGCCACTTGACGCAGCCCTTCGACGCATGCGGGGACCGGTCCGCAGACGGCGGTGTCGGTGCGCCCGTAGAGCTTCTCCAGGGGACCGGCGACGGCGGCGCGGGCGCGTCCGGCGTTCTCGTCGATGTGCACATAGACCCGTTTGGCGACGGAGAAGGTGGCCGGGTCGCGACCGGCCGCGTCGAGTTCGGCGCGCACGGTGCGGACGTGGGCGGCGAATTCCGCCGTGGACGCGCCGCCCGCGCCGAAGAAGCCGTCGCCGTACCGCACCGCGCGGCGCAGGGCGGCGGGGTGGTGGCCGCCCATCCACAGCGGCGGGTGCGGGCGCTGGAGCGGGCGCGGCCCGATCGCGGCGTCGGCGAGCTGCCAGAAGCGGCCGTCGAACGTCACGCGGTCCTGCGTCCAGCACGCCTTCATCAGCCGGATGCCCTCGGTGAAGCGCGCGACCAGCCCCTCGGGTGACGCGCCGAACGCCGCCAGGTGGTTCTTCGGCCCGAGCGCGATGCCCGTCTCCATGCGCCCGCCGCTCAACACGTCGAGCGAGGCGACGGACTTGGCGAGCTGCACCGGCAGGTGGTGCGGGCCGATGAACACCGCCGCCCCCAGCCGCATCCGCCGCGTGTGGGCGGCGGCGAACGCCAGGGTCTCGGCGGGGCCGAGGGTCGGCACCGGGCCGATGCCCGTCTCCTGCACCCAGGCGCTGTGGAAGCCCAGCTCCTCGGCGCGGCGCAGGAACGCGGCGGCGCGGTCCGTGTCGAAGGCACCCTCTGTCGTGTGCTGGGGGATCGGGACGGCGAAGCGCATGCGCGGGACCTCTGGGGCGGGGCGGGGTGGGGCGGGAAGAAGGCGGAGCGGGTGGAGGAGGGCGTCGTCGCCCCTGCGTCCCCTGCCGGGGTGACGCGGCCCAGGCAGTCTGCCCCACCCGGCCGGGCGCGCGGGCGGCGGGTCGGCTGGTCGGCTGGTCGGCCCGGACACGCGGCCGCTCAGGGCGCGAGGACGTCCAGCTCGCGCAGCGCGCCCTCGGTGATCTCCCGTGTCAGCCGCTCGGCCCCGGCCGCGTCACCCGTCCTGACCGCCTCGGCCACCCGTACGTGCAGCGTGACGGCCGCCGGGTCGGGGTCGGGGAACATGACGCCGTGCCGGGTGCGCGCCGTGAGCACCTCGGCCACGACGTCGCCGAGCCGGGCGAACATCTCGTTGCCCGACGCCCGCAGCACCGCCCGGTGGAACGCGATGTCGTGCGCCAGGTAGGCGTCCAGCCGCCCGCCGCGCGAGGTGGCGACCATGTCCATGGCCAGGGCGGTGACCTCCGCGCACTGCGCCGGGGTCGCCAGCCGGGCGGCGAGCCCCGCGGCCACCGGCTCGATGGCCGAGCGCAGGGTCGTCAGCGACCGCAGCTGGCGGGGCCGGTCGGCGCCCGCCATCCGCCAGCGGATCACCTGCGGGGCGAGGACGTCCCACTCCTCGCGCGGCCTGACGCGCACGCCGAGCCGCCGCCGGGACTCGACGAGGCGCAGGGACTCCAGGACGCGGACGGCCTCGCGGACGGCGGTGCGGGAGACGCCGAAGCGTTCCGCCAGCGCGTCGGTCCGCAGGACGGCCCCGGGCGGGTGCTCGCCGCCGGTGATGGCGGGGCCGAGCGCGGCGAGGAGCGTGGCGTGCAGGTCCGCCTGCCGCCCGTCCGTCCGCGGGTCCGTCCGCTGGTCCATGGCCCTCCCTGTCGGAATGACGCCTCCATGGCCCATTATGTAGGACGTATTTCCCGCGACCGCCGTTCACGTCGTACGCGTCGGCGGGCGGCGGCCCCCGCAGTGACCTGAGAGGAGACAGCACGGTGAACGATGCGCACGGCGCCACGGTCGTCGTCGTCATGGGCGTGTCCGGTTCCGGCAAGTCCACGGTCGGCGAGCTGCTCGCGGACCGGCTCGGCGTCCCGTACGCGGACGCGGACGACTTCCACTCCCCCGCCAACATCGCCAAGATGTCCGCCGGCACGCCCCTGACCGACGAGGACAGGTGGCCGTGGCTCGACGCCATCGGGGCCTGGGCCGCCGGGCACGCGGCGGACGGCGGCGCGGTCGTCACCTGCTCCGCCCTGAAGCGCGCCTACCGCGACCGGCTGCGCGCCGCCGCCCCCGGGCTGTTCTTCGTCCACCTCGACGGCTCGCGGGAGCTGATCGCGGGCCGCATGGCCGCCCGCGAGGGCCACTTCATGCCGGGTGCCCTGCTCGACTCCCAGCTCGCCGCGCTGGAGCCGCTCCAGGAGGACGAACGGGGCGCGCGCGTGGACATCGGCGCGGACGCCGCGCGGATCGCCGACGAGGCCGCCGCGGCCGTCCGCGGGCGACCCGCCGCCTGACCGCCCGAACCACCCCCGCCCTCCGCCCTCTTGTCGGGAGGGCCGCATCGGCGGCACCATTCGCCCCGCATCACCCGCACGTCCCGCACCTCCAGGCGTCACCGTCAGGCGCCGACCGGGACTCCGGCCGGCGCGCCGTGCCACGCGAGGAGTCCCCCCATGCCCCATCCCGACGACGCGATGGCGGTCACCACGGCCGCCGAGCCGATCACCTCGGCGGGCCACGCCCAGCTGGCGCTCGCCGTACTGGCGGGCATCGCCGTGCTCGTCCTGCTCATCACGCGCTGGAAGCTCCACGCGTTCCTCTCCCTCACCCTCGGCTCCCTGGTGCTCGGCGCCGCCGCGGGCGCGCCGCTCGACCGGGTCATCGACAGCTTCGGCGCCGGTCTCGGCAGCACGGTCGCCGGGGTCGGCGTGCTGATCGCGCTCGGCTCGATCCTCGGCAAGCTGCTGGCCGACTCGGGCGGCGCCGACCAGATCGTGGACACGATCCTCGCGAGGACGAGTCCGCGCCGCATGCCCTGGGCGATGCTGCTGATCGCCTGCATCATCGGGCTGCCGCTGTTCTTCGAGGTCGGGATCGTGCTGCTGGTCCCGGTCGTGCTGCTGGTCGCGAAGCGCGGCGGCCAGTCGCTCATCCGCATCGGCGTCCCGGCGCTGGCCGGTCTCTCGGTGATGCACGGCCTGGTGCCGCCGCACCCGGGGCCGCTGGTGGCGATCGACGCGGTGGACGCCGACCTCGGCCTCACCCTGGCGCTCGGCGTGCTGGTGGCCGTGCCGACCGCGGTGATCGCCGGTCCGCTCTTCGGCCGGTACGCCGCCCGCTGGGTGGACGTGACGCCGCCCGAGGGGCTGATACCCGAGCGCCCGTCGGAGCGGCTGGACCGCCGCCCCGGCTTCGGCGCCACTGTCGCCACGGTGCTGCTGCCCGTCGTGCTGATGCTGGCCAAGGCGCTGGTCGACATCGTGGTGGACGACCCGGAGAGCACGGTGCAGCGCGTCGCCGACGTCATCGGCGATCCGATGATCGCCCTGCTCGCGGCCGTGCTGCTCGGCCTGTTCACGCTCGGCCGGGCGGCGGGGCTCGGGCGCGACCGGCTGGCCGGGTCGGTGGAGGGCGCGCTCGCGCCCATCGCGGGCATCCTGCTGATCGTCGGCGCGGGCGGCGGCTTCAAGCAGGTCCTGATCGACGCGGGGGTCGGCGGGATGATCCTGGAGATCTCGGAGGACTGGAACGTCTCGGCGCTCCTGCTCGGCTGGCTGATCGCGGTCGGCATCCGGCTGGCCACGGGCTCGGCGACGGTGGCGACCATCTCCGCCGCCGGGCTCGTCGGGCCGCTGGCCGAGGGGATGAGCACGTCGCACGTGGCGCTGCTTGTGCTGGCCATCGGGGCCGGGTCGCTGTTCCTGAGCCATGTGAACGACGCCGGGTTCTGGCTGGTCAAGGAGTACTTCGGGATGTCGGTCGGCCAGACGCTGCGCACCTGGTCGCTGATGGAGACGATCATCTCGGTGACGGCGCTGCTGTGGGTGCTGCTCCTGTCGCTGATCATCTGACCCCACCGGACAGTCATGTTTTTGCAGCATGCACGCAGTTTTTTGCGACGCATGCATGGACTTCCTGCGGCAACGCTCCTAGCCTCAGGGGATCGGGGCCCGCACGGACCCGGTCGGCGACCTCCCGGGCCGACCGGCCCGGCCAGCCCACGGGCCCCGCCGTGCCCCTGGCGGGCCGGGGACACGCCGAAGCCCCGGTCCGCCAGGTCACCACCCGCGCACGCCCCGCGCACGCCCGCACCGGCGCGTCACGCTGTTGCCACCCTGTGTGATCAGACCTACGGTCGTCTTGTCCGTTGATCTACGGGGTGCCTCCCCGGCGCCGGAACAGGACAGTGCCGTGAGCCGAACCGTCATCCGGGGCGGGCTGGTCGTCACCGCCGCCGACGAGCTGGACGCCGACGTCCTGATCGAGGACGGCCGCGTCGCCGCCCTCGCCGCCCGGGGCAGCGCCGAGGCGGCGGGCTGGACCGCCGGGACGGTCCTGGACGCCACCGGGCGGTACGTGATCCCCGGCGGCGTGGACGCGCACACGCACATGGAGATGCCGTTCGGCGGCACCCGCGCGGCGGACACGTTCGCCACCGGCACGGCCGCCGCCGCCTGGGGCGGCACGACGACCGTCGTCGACTTCGCCGTCCAGGAGCGCGGCCGCGCGCTGCGCGAGGGTCTCGACGCCTGGCACGCCAAGGCCGCCGGGCAGTGCGCCGTGGACTACGGGTTCCACATGATCCTCGCCGACGTCCGCGACGACGTGCTGCGGGAGATGCGCGCGCTGACCGCCGAGGGCGTTCCCTCGTTCAAGCTGTTCATGGCCTACCCCGGTGTGTTCTACAGCGACGACGGGCAGATCCTCCGCGCTATGCAGACGGCGGCGGAGAACGGCGCGACGGTCATGGTCCATGCCGAGAACGGCATCGCCATCGACGTCCTCGCCGCGCAGGCGCTCGCCGCCGGGCGCCGCGACCCGCGCCACCACGGCGAGGTACGCCGCGCCCTGCTGGAGGCCGAGGCCACCCACCGGGCCATCCAGCTCGCGCGCGTCGCCGGGGGCCCGCCGCTGTACGTCGTGCACGTCTCGGCGCGCGAGGCCGTCGCCGAGATCGCGCGGGCGCGCGACGACGGCCTGCCCGTCTTCGCCGAGACCTGCCCGCAGTACCTCTTCCTGACGGACGAGGCGATGGCCGCGCCCGGCTTCGAGGGCGCCAAGTACGTGTGCAGCACGCCGCTGCGCTCCCGCGAGCACCAGGACGCCCTGTGGCGCGGCCTGCGCACCGACGACCTCCAGGTCGTCTCGACGGACCACTGCCCGTTCTGCTTCGCCGGCCAGAAGGAGCTGGGGCGCGGCGACTTCACCCGCATCCCCAACGGCCTCCCCGGCGTCGAGCACCGCATGGACCTGCTCCACCAGGCGGTCGTCGAGGGACGCATCGGCCGCCGCCGCTGGATCGAGCTGGCCTGCGCGGCGCCCGCCCGCATGTTCGGCCTCTACGGGCGCAAGGGCACGCTCGCCCCCGGCGCCGACGCGGACGTCGTCGTCTACGACCCGGCCGCCACCCACACTCTGTCCGCCGCGACCCACCACATGAACGTCGACTACTCGGCCTACGAGGGCCGGCGCGTCACCGGCCGGGTCGTCACCGTCCTCTCGCGCGGGGAGCCCGTCGTCCTCGACCGGCGCTTCGTCGGCCGCGCCGGGCACGGCCGCTTCGTGCCGCGCGGGAGCTGCCAGTACACCGCCTGACCCGTACACCGCCTGACCCGTACGCCGCACGACCCAGGAGAAGCGCATGGACTTCGGACTCGTCCTCCAGACGGACCCGCCCGCCGCCGGGGTGGTGGAGCTGATGCGGCGCGCCGAGGAGGCGGGCTTCGGATACGGCTGGACGTTCGACTCGGCCGTGCTGTGGCAGGAGCCGTTCGTCATCCACAGCCAGATCCTGGCCCGCACGGAGCGGATGCGCGTCGGCCCGATGGTCACCCACCCCGGCACGCGTGCCCTGGAGGTGACCGCCTCGACGTTCGCGACGCTCAACGAGATGTTCGGCCCGCGCACCGTCTGCGGCATCGGGCGCGGCGACTCGGCGGTGCGCGTCGCGGGCCGCAGCCCGTCCACGCTGGCCGCGCTCGGCGAGGCCATCGGCGTCGTCCGCGACCTCGCCGAAGGCCGGGAGGCGCTGGTCGGCGGGGTGCCGGTGCGGCTGCCGTGGGTGGCGGAGGGGACGGCCGGGGCGGCGCTGCCCGTGTGGATGGCGGCGTACGGGCCGAAGGCGCTGGCGCTCGCCGGGGAACGGGCGGACGGCTTCATCCTGCAGCTCGCCGACCCGTTCCTCACCGAGTGGATGGTGCGGGCCGTGCGCGACGCGGCGCGGGCGGCGGGGCGCGACCCGGACGCGCTGACCGTCTGCGTCGCCGCGCCCGCGTACGTGACGGCGGACGACTCCCCCGCCGCGCTGGCGCACGCGCGGGAGCAGTGCCGGTGGTTCGGCGGCATGGTCGGCAACCACGTGGCGGACCTCGTACGCCGCTACGGCGCCGGGTCCGCGCTCGTCCCCGGCGAGCTGACCGCGTACGTCGAACAGCGCCGCGGCTACGACTACGCGCACCACGGCCGCGCCGGGCACCCGGACACCGCCTTCGTGCCCGACGGGATCGTGGACCGCTTCTGCGTGCTCGGCCCGCCGGAGGCGCACGTCGCGCGGATGCGGCGGCTGCGGGACCTCGGCGTGGACCAGTTCGCGGTGTACGCGATGCACGACGCGAAGGAGGCGACGGTCGACGCGTACGGCGCGCACGTCATCCCGGCCCTGGCCGGCCTGGCGGACGCTCAGGTCACCGCGTAACCCGGGACGGACGGCCAGCGGACGGTCACGAGCACGGAGTCCTCGGCCGCGTACCAGGAGTGGTCCACCCCGACGCCCCACACCACGTAGTCGCCCTGGCGTGCGAGGATCACCGTGCGGTCGGGCAGCAGCACGTGGAAGCGCCCGCTGACGAGCACGAGCAGCGCCGTGCGCCGCTCGCCGCGCGCCCAGCGCGCGCGCCGGTCGCCGCGCGGGTGCACGCCCCACTTGACCTCGACGTCCGTGCTGTGGCGCGGATCGTCCGGCGGCTTGAAGTGCCCGAGCAGCCAGCCGTGGTCGAGCGGGGCGTCGGCACCCGCGTGGCCCGTGTACACGGAATCCCGGTCGTGCGTCATGGCGCCGGACCGTAGCAGCGCGCCGGGGCGGGTCGCGGTGGAGGGTCAGCAGCCGGTGCGGGTGGTCCCGACGGCGATGTCGTCGTACCAGAGGGTGTCCGTGCCCTCGCCGTAGCTCTCCCAGCCGAGGCGCAGGTCGGTGGGGTCGGGGCGCCAGGTGCGGTTCAGCCACTGGCCGTCGATGTCGTGCGTGGGCACGCCGTCCACGGTCAGGCCGGTCACGGGGTCGCCGTCGAGCCAGGTGTCGAGCAGGCCGGCGCCGGGGTCGATCCGGTACTCGACGCACGCCCACGTGCCGGTGGGCAGCGGCTCGCTCAGCGCGACGCCCGCCGGGCTCTGCTCGGGCAGGGTGGCGTCGTCGGACTCGCGGTTCCACTGGAGCCTGCCGTTCTGCCCGCCCATGCGCAGGTCGCGGCCCTGGTCGGCGGCGTCCTGCATGGTGAGGAACGTGACGTGCTGGCCCGGGAGCGCGGTGGTGTGGCGCACCCAGAAGCGGACGTAGACGTCGGAACCGGCGGGCAGTTCGTCGAGGCTGGTGGCGGCGAAGACGTGGTTGCAGTAGCCCTGGCCGCCGTCGATGCGGAGGGAGCGGCCGCCGGTGTGGGCGGTGGTGGTGTCGATGGCGGCGGTGCCGGTGCCGGAGCAGTCGGGGTAGGTGACGGCCCAGCGGCCGGACGGCTGGCCGCCGGTCTGGGACTCGAAGTCCTCGCAGAAGCCGTCGGTGGCGCAGGCGGCGGCCCGTTCCGGCTCCTGGGGCTGGGCCTGCGCGGGGGCGCCGGTGGCGGCGAGGGCCAGCGCGGCGGCGGCCGTGGCGGCGGCGCGGAGGGCGCGGGGCGAACGGGGCGAGCGGGGTGTGGGGGACGGACGCATGGGGGTCTCTCCTCAGTCCGGGTGCGGGAGCGGAAACGGCTCTCCCACCCGACCGTGGGAGCGCTCCCACCCACGACGGTAGTCCTCCCCCGCACCCACCGCCAGACCCCGCGCACGAGCGGCGGGAACCCCCGGCCCCCTCGGCACGAGTCGTATGAAAAGCGTATGCTCCCGCGCATGTTCACCACCCGTCCCACCCTGCACGGCACCTTCGGCATGGCCTCCAGCACCCACTGGCTCGCCTCCCAGTCCGCCATGGCCGAACTCGAGCGCGGCGGCAACGCGTTCGACGCCGCCGTGGCCGCCGCGTTCGTCCTCCACGTCACCGAGCCGCACCTCAACGGCCCCGGCGGCGACGCGCCGATCATCATCGCCCCGGCGGGCGGCCGGGTGCGCGTGCTGTGCGGGCAGGGCCCGGCCCCGGCGGGCGCCACGATCGGGCACTACCGCGGCCTCGGCCTCGACCTGGTGCCGGGCACCGGTCCGCTCGCCGCCGTCGTGCCGGGCGCGTTCGACGCCTGGATGGTGCTGCTGCGCGACCACGGGACGCGGCGCCTCGAAGACGTCCTGGACTACGCGATCGGCTACGCGGAACGCGGCCACCCCGCCGTCGAACGCGTCGGCCTGACGGTCGCCGCGGTGCAGGAGCTGTTCGAGACGGAGTGGACCTCGTCCGCCGAGGTGTACCTGAAGGACGGCCGCCCCCCGGCGGGCGGCGAGATGCTGCGCAACCCCGCGCTCGCCGCCACCTGGCGCCGCCTGATCGCCGAGGCCACCGCCGCCGCGCCCGGCGGGAGCCGGGAGGCCGCCATCGACGCCGCCCGGCGGATCTGGCGCGAGGGCTTCATCGGCGAGGCCGTCGCCGCCCACGCCGCCAGGCCCGCCATGGACTCGTCGGGCGAACGGCACGCCGGCGTCCTGACCGGCGACGACCTCGCGGGCTGGTCGGCGGCGTACGAGGAGCCGCTGACGTACGAGTGGCGCGGCTGGACGCTGTGCAAGGCCGGGCCGTGGAGCCAGGGCCCGGTGCTGCCGCAGCAGCTCGCGCTGCTCGACGGCGGGATCGACGCGGACACGTACGGCACGCCCGAGTACGTCCACACGCTCGTCGAGGGCAGCAAGCTCGCGATGGCCGACCGCGAGGCGTGGTACGGCGACACGGACGACGTCCCGATGGACGACCTGCTGTCCCCCGCGTACAACGCCGGGCGGCGCGCCCTGATCGGCGAGCGCGCCTCGCACGAGCTGCGGCCGGGCAGCCCCGGGGGGCGCGCGCCGCGGCTGAGCGCCTGGGCGCGCGGCGCGGGCGCCGGTGCGGCGGGCGTGCCCGCGCAGGTGGCGGGCGCGGGCGAGCCGACGGTGGCGCACTCGGGCGAGACGCGCGGCGACACGTGCCATGTGGACGTGGTGGACCGCTGGGGGAACATGGTCAGCGCCACCCCCAGCGGCGGCTGGCTCCAGTCCAGCCCGGTCATCCCCGAGCTGGGCTTCCCGCTCGGCACGCGGCTCCAGATGACATGGCTGGAGGAGGGCCTGCCGACGTCCCTGGTCCCGGGGCGGCGTCCCCGGACGACGCTCAGCCCGTCGCTCGCGCTGCGCGGCGGGGAGGCGGTGCTCGCGTTCGGTACGCCGGGCGGTGACCAGCAGGACCAGTGGCAGGCGCACTTCTTCCTGGCGGTGGCGCTGCGCCCCGAGGTGCGCGGGCAGCTGGACCTCCAGGGCGCGATCGACGCGCCGAACTGGCATCAGGACGCGTTCCCCAGCTCGTTCTACCCGCGCTCGACGGCGCTCGGCAGCGTGACGGTCGAGTCGCGGATCGGCGAGGGGACGATCGCCGAGCTGCGGCGCCGGGGGCACGACGTGACGGTGGCCGGGCCGTGGACGGAGGGGCGGCTGTGCGTCGTCGGGCGCGACCCGGAGACGGGCGTGCTGCTGTCGGCGGCGAACCCGCGCGGCATGCAGGGGTACGCGGTCGGACGCTGATCCGGGCCGAAGGCAAAGGCGGACCAGACCTGTTGGAAAAGCCGCTGTGACCGTCCGGAAACAGAAGGTGTAACACGGCCCCGGTTCAGTGGTGCCATGGGTGATGTCCCCTTGGCGCAACGTGAGCACGTGGTCCGGCTGGCTGACTTCACGGCGGGGCTGCTGGCGGTGACGGAGGCCCTCGATCCGGGGGCGGGATGGTTCGCGGCGTTCGGGCGGCGCGCGCCCGCGGAGCTGGCGGACTGGCTCGCGGGGCGCGCGCTGCCGCCCTGGGACGTGGTGGCCGATCTGCTGCAGGACCTGGCCGTTCTGCGGAGCCCGTCGGCGGCGGAACGGGCGGGCCAGGCGCTGCGCGGCCTGTACGAGGCGGCGGTGCGCGCCGGGGACGCCCTGCCGGACGGGCCCGCGGCCCTGGCGGCGCGGGCGGCGGAACTCGACCGCGCGGGGCGCCGCGTCGTGCTGCGGCAGCGGCAGCTCGCGGTCGCCGAGGAGGCGGCGCGGCGGGCCGGGCGTACGGGAGAGGCGGAGCGGTGCGCGGCCCTGCGGCTGTGGTCGCAGGACGACGAGGAACGGGTCGTCGCGCGCCGCGCGGAAGTGCGGGCGCGGCTCGCGGCGGGGGCAGGGCCCTCGTTCACGCACGCGCCGCCCGTGGACGTCCCCGCGCCCGCGCGGGGGGCGCGCCGGGCGCGGGGCGGGGCGCGTTTCGCCGGGGTCGAGCCGGTGCCGGAACCGCTGGACGCGGCACCGCCGACGCTGCCGCCCGCGCGCGGCGCGCGGGCGATACCCGTCCCTGACGCCGCCGCGGTGCCCGCCCCCGGGCCGGAGGCGGCCGCCGCGCCGCCGCCCGGCGGCTCGCGGTTCGCGGGGGCGCTGCGCGAGTCGCGCGCGGAGCGCCGGGCCCGCGCCGAGCGCCTGTCGGCGGAGGAACGGCGCGCCGCCGTCGCGGCGGCCGGGCGGCTGCACCGACTGCGCGAGGACGGGCAGAGCGGCCCGGCGCACGTCCTGCTGTCCGAGGCGGCGCACGGCCCGGCCGAACGGCTCCCGGTGCTCGCCGCCGAACTGGAGCGGCTGGGGATGGCCTCGGACGTGGCCACCCTCCTGTGGGAGGCGGCCTCGCTGCCGCCGGGACCGCTGGCCGCCGCCGCCGAGGCGCTCGCCGCCGCCGGGCGTGAACGGGACTGCGGGCAGCTGCTGCGGCAGGGCGCGGCGCGGCCCGCCCCCGAGGCGGGGTCGATCGCGGCGGAGCTGTGGTCGGCGGGCCGCGCGGGCGAGGCGGTGACGCTGCTGTCGGCGCTGGTGCGCGCCCGGCCCGCCGAGGAGGCGGTACGGGCGGCCGAGGGGGCGCCCGACGTCGTCGTGCCACTGCTGCTCGACGCGGCGCGCAGCGTCTCCCCGCACCACCACTACGCGGTGAACAGCGAGCTGCGGCGCGCGGGCGTCGCGTGACCCCCGCAGGGGGCCCGTCACGGGTCGCGGCCGGTCGTGTTTCGATGGGGGCATGATCGATGAACAGCTGGTGGCGGGCGTGGAGGAGGCCGTGAGGGCGGCGGCGGACGCGGAGATCATGCCGCGCTGGCGGCGCCTCGCGGCCCACGAGGTGACGACGAAGAGCGGCCCGCACGACCTGGTCACGGTCGCGGACCGCGAGGCCGAGCTGCGGCTGACGCGTGACCTGACCGCGCTGCTGCCCGGCTCGGTGGTGGTGGGCGAGGAGTCCTTCGCGGACGACCCGTCGGTGTACGGGGCGCTGGACGGTGACGCGCCGGTGTGGATCGTGGACCCGGTGGACGGGACACGGCAGTTCGTGCGCGGCGAGACGGGCTTCGGCACGCTGGTGGCGCTCGCGCTGCGGGGCGAGGTGCTGGCGTCCTGGACGCTGGCCCCGGCGCTCGGCCTGCTGGCGTACGCGCGGCGCGGCGAGGGCGCCTGGCTGGACGGCGAACGGCTGACGGCCGGCTCACCCGGGCCGGGCAAGGCCCTGGAGGTGGCCTGCTCGCACCCGGACTACACGACACCAGCGCAGAAGCAGTCGCTGTCCGGCCTCTGGACGGACGGCGTCGCGCCCCGGCCGTGCAGGGCGGCGGGTCTCGAATACCTGGCCGTGGCGTCGGGGGCGGTGGACGGCCTGGCGTTCACCTGGGAGTTCGCCTGGGACCACGCGGCCGGTCTGCTGCTGGTGGAGGAGGCGGGCGGCGTGCACCGCACACTGGACGGCAGCACATTCCGCCTCTCCGGCGGCAACGCACTCCCCTTCGCGGTGGCCCGCGACACGACGACACTCGACCACCTGCACACCATCCTGACAACAACCCCCCACCCCTTTCCGGCCTGACGCCGGGGGCGGTGGCGTCACCCCGACCGCACGGAGAGAGCGAGCCGTCCTGCCTGGCGGTTTCGGCGGGGGTGGCTCCGCAGCGCAGCGTCCGGAGGACGGTCACGCACAGCCGACGCGGTCGCGTTCCGCCTCCATCACAGGGATCAGCAGTTCCCGCAGGATCGCCTGGGCCTCATCGTCGTCCTCGGGAAAGTGCGCACGGATGACGACCGTTAGCGGACCGGAGTCCTGGAACACACCCGTGTCCGCGCCTGTGTTGTCGCATGCGCCCCTGGCGATGGCGACACGGGGCCAGACCCGGGCCTCGTAAGGTCCCGCTATCTCCACCGGCTCACCGGCCGCTTCCTCGGCCTCCGAGGCGAACCCCTCGAGACCGCCGGTCCCGCCCGGCATCGCCTCGACGGCGAACGCCACTTCCCCGTCCACCGTCCAGGTACAGAAGTAGCTCCACGTCACCCCACCCACGGTGCCTTCCCGCTCCGCCCGTTCGCCCGGCGGGAACAGGCCCTCGTAGAGGGCCTGTTCGACCGGCAGCTCACACAGCGTCTCCGGCACCGCATACTCCCTGGTGCCCGACCCGCCGTCGTCCGAGCAAGACGCCACGCACATACCGACGATCGCCAGGGACAGAGCCGCCTTCGCCGCCGTCGCTCTTCTCCCCATTCCGACAGGCGGATCCTCCGCGCGCTCTCCCGGCCGGACCGCCTCCGAGCCACCGGCCGATCGACTGGTCACTTCCTCGTCACACCTTGTGGCTTGCATGGCTGCCTTCCGTCCGTCACCCGAGCAGTTCACTGATACGCGCTTCACCTGTGTCGAGCCCCCTGCTCGTACTGATCACTGCCGTATCGGTGAGGAAAGACGCCTGATCGGTGAATCCGTTCGCCCCGGCCGCGATTCGGACCGTTGAGGCGCTGGCCCGTTCGGCGCGAGCCCAGGCTTCCGTCTTGGTGTCATGCGCGTCGTAGCGTGCAGTGCCCGAGGTGTCCTGCCGGGCGTCTTCTCCGTATGCGGCGACCAGATCCTCCGCCGCCCAGCCCGCGACCGTACCGCCGTACGGAATCATCGCGGTCGCCTCGCCGATGAGCCGGTCAGCCCACTGCGTCCGTTCCTCCAGCGCGGCGTTGAACTCCTCGTCCGTGGCGATCTGGGCTTGGTGCACGGCGTCGGCCCGGGTGGCCGCCAGGATGCCGGCGATCTGGCCGTTGCTCTCAGCAGCGTTGGTGACCCGCTGTTCAAGGCCGTCAGCGGGCGAAGCCAGCGCGAGATCGACGGATGCCGCCCCATAGGCTTCCTGAGCAGCCACGAGATCGCCGTACGCGTCGGGATCGCGCCCCACGCTGTAGAGGAAGGCCAGCGCCTCCGTCGGGTCGGGCGTGCCCGGGAGGTAGAGCTCCGCGGGTGGGTCGGTGCCTGTGACGGCGTGCTGCAGATCCGGCATGTAGGCCGCGCCGATGTGGGCGAGGCTGCCTGTCAGGGCCGCGTGGTGGTCGACGCGGGTGGTGCCGTTGGGGTCGAACTCGCCGCCGTAGTACGCCACGACGCGTTCGAAGAGTTCCGTGCGTTCCGCGCTGCGGAGTGGGGGTGTTCCGGTGCTGTCGTAGGGGTGGCCGAGGGTTGCCGATTCCAGTGCGTGGCCGAGGCTTGCGTAGCCCGCGCCCTCGGTCGCGCCGGAGACGTGGGGGTGCGGCCAGTCGCGTTGTTCGACGAAGTAGGTCCAGTTGCCCTCGTCGCCCAGGTAGCGGATCGCCGCGTCCGGGTTGTGGCCGAGTGCCTCCATCAGGCCGGTGGCCGGGTCGAGGCCGAGGTCGGCGGAGTCGTCGCCGAAGGCGAGGCGCAGCGGGGCGGTGGTGCGCCAGTGGCCCGTGCCGTTGTCGGCCTCCCAGCTCCGGAGGCGGTCGCCGTAGCCGGTCAGGAAGTTGTCGTCCCACTCGCCGTGGTACATCAGGCTGCTCGCGACCTGGAAGCCGTACGGGCTGTCCGGTGCGGACGGGTCGAGGCGGCGGTCGGCGAGGGCGAGGAGGTCGGTCTCCCAGTCGCGCATGGCCTGGCTGTCGCCGCGTGTGGCGAGGCCGAGGAGGGTGCCGAGTCCGGCCTGGAGGCCGGCCAGTTCCCCGGCCTCGGCGTCGGTCACGCCGCCCGCGGAGGCGGCGCCCGCGAGGGCGGCCCAGGAGGCGAGCGCGCCGTCGGCGCCGAGGCCGGTGGCGACGCGTTCGGCGAAGGCGGGGTCGTCGCCGTACGCGCGCAGGAGGTCGGCGATCCGCTCGCGGTCGTCGGCGGTCAGGGCGGCCGGGGGCCGGCCGAGGGTGTCCGTCAGCCATTCCGCGTCCTCGAACGCCCGCACCGCCTCGTCGAGCGAGCCGTACGAGACGCCGGTGAACGCGTGCGGGTCCGCGCCGCCCGCGTCGCGCAGGGCTTGGGCGACGGCCTCGTCCGCCTCGGCCGCGCGGCGCAGCACGGCGTCGATCTGCGCCTGCACGTCGTCCGCGCGCCCCTGCACGGCCTGCCGGGCTTCGTGGTCGAGCGACTGCGGGTCGCCGCCCGGCGAGGCGAGGCCGGAGGCGCTGACGTGAACGCCCTGGGAGGCGGCCGTCTCGACGAGCGCGGTGAGTTCGCCCTGGAGTCCCAGCAGGCGGTCGTGCGCGTCCTGGGAGAGCTCGCGCAGGGTGACGGCCTGCCGGAAGGCGGCCATGTACTGCTCGTAGTGCCGCTCGACCATCGGCAGGGTGACCGACGCGTTCTCCCCCACCCACACGGCCGAACGCGCCCCCGCGACCATGTCGTCGGCGGCCCCGCGGAAGTCGTCGAGCCGCCGCACCTGTTCGTCCCAGCGTTCCGCCGCCTGCGCGAGCCTGCCGAGCTGCGCGTTGTACAGGCCGTGGAACGTCATCCCTCCCGCGCCCATGGCGTCCGTCCTCCCCCTGCTCGCCGTGCCGTGGCCCCTACAGTCCGGTGATCCCCGAGTTGAGCCGCAGTCCCTCCTCGATCTCCGCCTCCAGCAGCGTCGTGATGCGGGCGGACGCGCCCAGGTGCTCGGCGACGTGCCGCAGTCCGTCGCGCAGCGTCCGTTCCTGCGTCACCCAGGTGTCGGCCACCTCGGTGAGCGCGGTGCCCGTCGCGAAGCCGTCCTGCTCCAGGGCGCGGCCCGTCTCGCGGGACATGTCCTCCGCGACGCGGCCGTTCGCCAGGAGGTTGGCGGTCAGCTCGGCCGCCGAGCCGCCGATGGCGTCGAGGTCGCCGGTCCGCACGACCTGTTCTTCTTCCTGCCCGTCCCGCGGGACCCGTTCGTCCACATTCCGCGCCGGGTCGCGGTACTCCCCCTCGCCCACGGCAGTCCCCTCCCTTCACCGGCCGCGCTGCCGTCGCAGCCGTGACCCCAGCATGACAGAGTGTCAGCACGGTGGGCACGGTCGTTGTCGAACCGTCACACGGGGCAGGCGACCGAACGATCGCCGGGCTGCTCCCGCGGACGGCACGCACATCCCCGCCAGAGGAGCGGCCGCCGCGATCGGTATCAGCGCCCTCCCGCCACCGGGCCAGGCGACGGCTCAGCCGGCCTGTACAAGCCACCCCGCACCGAGGGACGCGATCCTTGAGGACCGGCACGACAGCGTGACATTACTCACCCAAGCGGTCACAGAAAGCGAGTGGATGCGCCGTCCATCCAGCTGTTCGATGCCGCGAACCCGTTCTACACTGTCGACGTGACCGCTGCGTACGACTACGCGGACATGCACCACCTGGTGGACCGGCTCACGCCGACCCAGGTGCGGCGCCTGCGTCTCCTCGTCACCCAGGACGAAGAGCTGTCGCAGGTCGCCCAGTCCCTGTCGGGCGCCGAGGCGGACGACGAGGAGTCGGTCCCGGCCGGGCTGCTGGCCTTGATCGGCAGTGTGGACGGCCCGCAGGATCTGGCCGAACGGCACGACGACTACCTCCGCGAGCGGATGCACGAGCGTTTCGGCGACTCGGCATGACCGCCACGGTCCTGGACACCGGGCCTCTGGCCGCGGCGTTGAACGCCGCCGACCGGCGCCACCGGGGTGCGGTTCCCTTCTGACGTCGCTGACCGGCCGCCGTCTGCTGCCGAGTCCCGTCATGACCGAGGTCTGCTGGCTGCTGGAGCGCTGGCCCAAGGTCGAAGCGGCGTTTCTCGCCGAGGTCGCACGGAGAACCTTCGAGCTGGTGCACCTCACTCCGGCGGACCTGTCACGCATGGGGGAGTTGGTCCTCCAGTACGCCGACTTTCCGCTCGGCGGGGTCGATGCCTCGGTCATCGCGGTGGCCGAGCGCTTCGACGTGAACCGTGTGGCGACCCTCGACCGGCGGCATTTCAGCGTCGTCAGGCCCGCTCACATCGCCGCGCTGACACTTCTGCCGTAGCCCGGCGAACCGTCCTCCCCCCTTGATGCGGCAGGTACGGTTTCCGCGTGGAGGCACCGACGCCGACACCGCATGGGACCACACGCGGCACGGTGCGCACGGTCGTTGTCGAACCGTCACACGGGGCAGGCGTATCCTCGTGGGTCCTGTTCGCGGTGAAGAGGAGCGTGGCGTGCCGACGATGCGTGATGTGGTCGTGGTGGGTGCCGGGCCGAACGGGCTCACCGCGGCGGTGGAGCTGGCCCGGCGCGGCATGTCGGTCGAGCTGTTCGAGGCGCGGGACACGGTGGGCGGCGGCGCGCGGACCGAGGAGCTGACGCTGCCCGGCTTCCTGCACGACCCGTGCTCGGCCGCGCATCCGATGGGGGCGGGCTCGCCCGCGTTCCGGGGGATGCCGCTCGGGCGGTACGGGCTGGAGTGGCTGCGCACGGACATCGCGATGGCGCAGCCCTTCCCCGACGGGACGGCGGCGGTGCTGGCGAAGTCGGTCGGCGAGACGGCCGCGTCGCTCGGGCCGCGCGACGCGGGCGCGTACCGGCGGCTGGTGGAGCCGTTCACCGGCAGGTGGGACACGCTCGCCGGGGACTTCCTGCGCGTGCCGTGGGACGCGGTGCCGCGCGATCCGGTGACGCTGGCCCGCTTCGGGCTGATCGGCTTCCTGCCCGTCGGGGCGCTGGTGCGGCGGTTCAGGGACGACCGGGCGCGGGCGTTGTTCACGGGTCTGGGCGGGCACGCGATCGCCCCGGTGGGGACACCGCTGACGGGCGGCATGGCGACGGTCTTCGCGCTCGCCGCGCACGCGCACGGCTGGCCGGTGGCGCGCGGCGGGTCGCAGGCGATCTCGGACGCGCTCGCCGCGTACCTGCTCGACCTCGGCGGCACGGTCCACACCGGCGTCGAGGTCCGGCGGCTGGACGAACTGCCGCCCGCCCGCGCGTACGTCTTCGACACCTCCCCGACGGCGCTGGCGCGCATCGCGGGCCTGGGCAGGACGTACGAGGGCTACCGGTACGGCCCGTCCGTGTTCAAGATCGACTACGCGCTGGACGGTCCCGTGCCGTGGACGGCGCCCGAGGCGCGGCGCGCGGCGACCGTGCACGTGGGGGCGTCGAGCCAGGAGATCGGCGCGGCGCTGAGGGCGGCGGCGACGACCGACCGGGCGCCGGAACAGCCGTTCATGATCACGGTGCAGCCGTCGGTCGTGGACCCGGGCCGGGCGCCCGAGGGGAAGCACGTGTTCTGGGCGTACGGCCATGTGCCGGGCGGCTGGGACGGGGACCTGACGGACGCGATGGAGCGGCAGCTGGAGCGGTTCGCGCCCGGCTTCCGGGACCTCGTGCTGGCCCGCGCGGTCGCCGGTCCCGCGGAGCTGTCGCGGCGGAACGCGAACTACGTCGGCGGCGACATCGCGACGGGGGCCTTCCGGGGGCTGCAGACGATGTTCAGGCCGCGCGTGACGTTCAACCCGTACGCGACGCCGCACCCGGCGGTGTTCCTGTGCTCGTCGGCGTCCTGGCCGGGCCCGGGGGTGCACGGCATGTCGGGGCACAACGCGGCGAAGGCCGTCTGGCGGCGGCTGGGGCTGAGCAACCGGCGCCGCTGACCCGTACGCCGGGGCGACCCGGCCGTGACCTGCGCACTCCCGCCCGGATAGGGTCGCCAGCGGCGTGACCGCCTTCCCGACCGCAACCGAACCCCAGGGGCGACCATGACGGACACGGACACGGAGACCGACACCGGGACCGCTGCCGGACGCGTGCTGATCGCGGCCGACAAGTTCAAGGGCTCGCTGACAGCCGCCGAGGTCGCGGCGCACGTGACGGCCGGTATCCGCGCCGAACGCCCCGGCGCCGTGGTGACGTCGCTGCCCGTCGCGGACGGCGGCGACGGGACGGTGGACGCGGCGGTGGCGGGCGGCTTCGAGGCGCGCGAGGCCGAGGTGTCGGACCCGCTGGGCCTGCCGGTGCGCGCGGTGTTCGCGCTGCGCGGCGACGTCGCGGTGGTCGAGATGGCGCAGGCGTCTGGCCTGGCGCTGCTGCCGCGCTGGTCGCTCGCCCCGATGACGGCGACGACGTACGGCACCGGCGAGCTGATCGCGGCGGCGCTGGACGCGGGCGCGCGCACGATCGTCCTGGGCGTCGGCGGCTCGGCGACGACGGACGGCGGCGCGGGCATGCTCACGGCGCTCGGCGCGCGGCTGCTCGACGCGGACGGCGACCCGGTGCCGTACGGCGGCGGCCCGCTGCGCGACCTGGCATCGGCCGACCTGTCGGGCCTCGACCCGCGCCTCGCCGGGACCACGTTCGTGCTGGCCAGCGATGTCGACAATCCGCTGACGGGCCCGACCGGCGCGGCGGCGGTCTACGGGCCGCAGAAGGGCGCCGACCCGGTGGAGGTCGAGGTGCTGGACGCGGCGCTCGCCACGTTCGTACGGGTCCTGGAGCGTACGGAGGGCCCGCGCGCCGCCGAGCTGGCCGCCTCCCCGGGCGCCGGCGCGGCGGGCGGTCTCGGCTTCGGCGCGCTGCTGGGCCTCGGCGCGTCCTTCAGGCCGGGCATCGAGGTGCTGCTCGACGTGCTCGGCTTCGAGGCGGCGCTCGCGGGCGCCGACCTGGTGGTGACGGGCGAGGGGTCGCTCGACGGGCAGACGCTGCACGGGAAGGCCCCGGCCGGGGTGGCCGCCGCCGCGCGGGCGGCGGGGAAGCGGGTCGTGGCGGTGTGCGGGCGGCTGGCGATCGGCGAGGCCGAGCTGGCGGGCGCGGGCATCGAGGCGGCCTATCCGCTGACGGCGCTCGAACCCGACCCGGAGCGCTGCATGGCCGACGCCGGTCCCCTGCTGGAACGGACGGCGCGCCGCCTCGCCGCCGAACAGCTCTGAGCCGCGCGGTGGTTGGGGACGAGCCCGGCGTGGCATGCTCGGGAGCCTGGAGACCCTGACGACCGATCCGTGAAGGGGGAACGCGTGGACACCCTCGCCCTCGCCAACGAGGCGGCGCCGTACGTCACCGCCGCCGTCGCCGCGTACGGCACGGCGGTGCTCACCAAGACGACCGACGGCGTCGCCGACGCGACCGTGTCCCTGGGGCGCCGCATCGTGCAGCGGCTCTGGGGCCGCGAGGAGGGGCGCGCCGGTCTTGAGGAGGCGATCGGGGACCTCGCCGAGGCGCCCGACGACGCCGACGCGCAGGCGGCGCTGCGCGTCAGGCTGCGCAGGGCGCTGCGCGCCGACCCCGGACTGGCCGCCGAGGTCGCCGGGCTGCTCCCGGCAGGCGGCACGCACGTGTCCGCGTCGGGCGACCGTTCCGTCGCCGTCGGGACCAACCACGGGATCGTCAGCACCGGCGACGACGCCACCGTCCAGCGGTGAACGACGGCCCGGCCGCCGGGGCGTCGGGCGAGCGGTCCGTCGCGGTCGGCACCAACCACGGCGTCGTCAGCACAGGCGACGGCGCCACGATCGACGCCCGCGTGTTCCGGCTGCCGGACCGCGCCGTCCGCACGCCGGACGAGGTGGCGGCCGCGCCCGGTCTGCACAACCTGCCCGCGCCGAGGAGTCAGGTCTTCGTGGACCGGCAGGACAGCATGGCCCTGCTGGTCGAGTCGGTCGGCGGTGGCGGCGGGACCGAGACGGTGCCCACGGTGGTCCACGGCCTGGGCGGCACGGGCAAGAGCGCCCTCGCCCTCCAGTTCGCGCACGAGCACCGCGACCGCTGGAACCCCGTCTGGTGGCTCGCCGCCGACACGCCCGCCGGCGTCACCGAGGGCCTCGCCGCCCTCGCCGCCCGGCTCGACCCGCACGCGGGCCTCACCGGCAGGACGGACGCCGAGAACGCCGCCTGGGCGATCGACTGGCTGCGCGCCCACACCGGCTGGCTGCTCGTGCTCGACAACGCCGACTCGCCACGCGGCCTGGCACCCGTCCTCGGGGCCCTCGCGTCCGGCCGCCACCTGATCACCAGCCGCAGGGCGACGGGGTGGCACCACCTCGCCAGGGCCCTGCCGCTGGGCACCCTCCCCCAGGACGCCGCGCTCGACCTGCTCGCGCGCATCGCGGGGCCCGACGAGGCGGAACGGGCCGTGCTCGACCGGCTCGCCACCGAACTGGGCTGCCTCCCCCTGGCACTTGAGCAGGCCGCCGCGTACATCAGGCACACGGCCATCACGCCCGCCGCGTACCTCGACCGCCTGCGCCGCCACCCCGCACGGATGTTCGCCGCGGCGGGCGGCGCGGGCGAGGCGGACAACGAGCGGACCATCGCCCGGATCTGGCGCCTGTCGCTCCAGGCCATGGACGGGGAGGAGCCGCTGGCGGGCGAGATCCTGCGGACCTTCGCCTGGTACGCGCCGGAGCCCGTCCCCCGCGACCTCGCCTACGGGCTGCACGACGACCCGCTCGCCGTGGACGACGCGCTCGCCCTGCTGCACTCGTACAGCATGGCCGCCCTGACGCCGCGCACCGTCGCGGTCCACCGGCTCGTGCAGGCGGTGGCGCGGACGCAGGACCCGGCCGATCCCCACCGCACGGCGGAGGCGGTCGGCCGCGCGCGGGAGAGCGCGGCGCGGCTGCTGGCGTCGGCGCTGCCGGGCGACCCGCTCTTCGACCACGAGGGCTGGCCCAGGTGGCGTGAACTGCTGCCGCACGTCCTGGCGTTCACCGGTCTCCTGGGCGCGGACGAGGAGACGCCGGTCACCGCGTCGCTCCACCTCGCCGCCTCCGGATTCCTGCTGGGCAACGGCCACTTCGACCAGGCCGTCACCTCCGGGCGGCGGGCCGTCGCGGCGTACGGCGCGACGCACGGGCCCGACGCCCCGATGACGCTGACCGCCCGCAGCTTCCTCGCCAGCGCGCTGCGGTCGGCGGGCGATCCGGAGGCCACCGCGCTGCACGAGGCGAACGCGGCCGACTGCGCACGCGTCCTCGGCCCCGAGCACACGGACACGCTGGCCGCGCGCGCCAACCTCGCCTACCTGTACGCCCTCTCCGGCCGCACGGCCGACGCGCTCGCGCTGCACGAGCGGAATCTCGCCGACCACGAACGCCTCCTCGGCCCCGACCACCCCCACACCCTCAACGCGCGGGCGAACGTGGCCAGTTCGTACCGCGACCTGGGCGACCTGGCCCGGGCGGTCGAACTGCACGAGCGGTCGGCCGCCGACTACGCCCGCGTCTTCGGGGAGGAGCACCCCGAGGCCCTCACCGCGCTCGCCAACCTCGCGTACGCCTGCCGCCTCGCGGGCGGCACCGCCCGCGCCGTACGCCTCTACCGGCAGGTGCTCGCCGGGCGGGAACGGCTCTTCGGCGAGGACCACCTGTGGACGGAGCAGGCACGGCAGTTGCTCTCCGAGGCCTCGCGGGAGCCCGGGGACGGTTGACCCTGACGCAGGGGCAACCCCGCAGCATGGCCGGCATGACGACGGAACCCAGCGCCCCAGGGCCCGTGCGGCACTCCACGGTCCACCACGACGGCGTCACGATCCCGGTGTCCCGCGGCGGCCGGGGAAGGCCGCTGGTCCTGTGCCCGGGGCTGAACTCCACGCAGGCCGGACTGCGCGAACTGGCCGCGCTCCTGCGGCGCGACCACGACGTGGTGACCTTCGACCTGCGGGGCCACGGCCTCGCCCCCGCCGCCGACCGGTACTCCTTCGACGCCTTCCTGAGCGACCTCGCCGCCGTGCAGGCGGCACTCCGGCTCCCCTCTCCCCCCGTGCTCGTGGGCTACTCGCTCGGCGCCGACCTGGCCGTGCACCACGCCGCCGAGCACCCCGGCGACATCGCGGGACTCGTCCTGATCGACGGGGCCAACCCGTTGCCCGAACCGTTCATCGCCGAGGCCGACCTGCGGGAGTTCCGCGCGCTGGCGGACGGGCTGGCGGCGCGGCAGCTGGCCGAGCGCGCCGAGGACGGCACGCGTGGGGCGGCGCTCACCGCGCAGGACATCTTCGCGCTGAGTCTGGAGATCGACGTGGTGCGGGCCGCGCTCCTCGACCGGTACCGGCGGGTCGACTGTCCCGTCCGCATGATCATGTCGACATCCATCGCGGGCGACCGCGCCGAGGGGCGCGCGCCACGGCACAACCGGCTCTGGCGCGCCGGTGTCGAACGGCTCATCCGCGCACGGCCGCAGACGTCCGTGTCCTGGCTCGACGCGGGCCACACGCTGGCGTTCACCCACGCCCCGGCCATCGCGGAGATCGTCAGAGGCGCGGCGTAGCCGTCGGTGTACGGGAGACTGGGCCGATGCTGACCATCGGCGAACTGGCGTCGTACGCGGGGGTGACCGTGCGTGCGGTGCGGCACTACCACGCCAGAGGACTGCTGCCGGAGCCGGAACGTGACCGCTCCGGCTACCGGCGGTACGACGCGGGCGCCGTGGTGGAGCTGATCCGGATACGGGCCCTCGCCGGGGCCGGGGTGCCGCTGGCGCGCGTACGGGAACTGCTACGGGCCGACGAGGAGGAGTTCGCCGCGGCGGTCGCGGAGATCGACGCGCGACTGGTGGCGGAGATCCTGGAGCGGCGGCGGCAGCGTGAGCGGATCGCGCTCCTCACGCCGGGGGACGGTCTGGCGCTGCCTGCCGAAGTGGTCGCGTATCTCGGCCGGTTGCGGGCGCTCGGCGTGGACGAGCGGATCGTCCGGGTCGAACGCGACGGCTGGGTGCCGCTGGCCGCGCACGCCCCCGGCCGCGTCCCGGAGTGGACGGCGCGCAAGTGCGAACAGCTCGCCGACCCGCGGTTCACCGACTTCTACCGCGCCTTGGGCCGGGCGCTGGACCGCGGCGACGACGCGCCGCTGGCCGAGCTGGCCGACGGCCTGGCCGCCTCGCTCACGCGGATGGCCGACGAGCGGGGCGACGCCTACCTGGACGACCTCGACGACGCGGACGTCGGGCCCGGCCTCGTCGCGCAGATGGACACGCTGGCGTTCGACGCCGTGCCGCCGGCCCGGCGGCTGGCCGGGCTGCTGGCGGAACGCGGCTGGTCCGGCTGGACGAGGCTGCGGCGCGTGGCGGCCGGGTCAGGGCGCGGGAACGGGGGCGGTCAGGCGGGTGCGCAGGGCGGTGGCGTCGGCGGGTGACAGGCCCGCCGCGTTCAGGACGGCCGGGATGTCCGTCTCCGCCAGCAGGGCGCGGACCTCGGCGGACGCCGTCGTGCCCGCCGCCGCCAGGGTCTCCTGGATCAGCGCCTCCTCGCCGTGCCGCCCGAGCGCGGCGTAGAAGCCGGACAGGCGCGCGGCGCTGAGGTCGTAGTCGGCGACGATGGCGTCCGCCGTCGCCCCGGCGAGCGCGAGCAGCGCCAGGCTGACGAGCCCCGTGCGGTCGCGGCCCGCGGCGCAGTGGACGAGGACCCCGCCGGGCGCGGCCCGCGCGACGGCCGTCAGCGCGGCCGCGCAGCGCGCCGCCTTCTCCGCGAGGAACGCCCGGTAGTACAGGGGCGTCGCGGGGCTCCAGCCGCGGGCGTGGCAGCGCTGCCAGAACGCGGTGTCTGCCGTGTCGTCCAGCGGCACGCGGACGCGGGCGATGCCGTGTCCCGGCGGGACGGGGTATCCGGTGCCCGCCTCGCCGTCCTCGCGGAGGTCCACGAGCGTGCGGACGCCGTACGCGGCCAGGGCCTCCCACCCGGCGGGCGTGAGGCGTTCGGGGGACTCGGCGCGGACGACCGCGCGCGGGCGGGTCGTTCCGCCGCCGGTCAGGCAAAGGCCGCCGAGGTCGCGGGCGTTGAAGCAGCCGTCCCAGTCGAGATGCCGTTCCATCCCTTCAGGGAAGCACGGCCGCGCGGACGGGGTTCAGACGTCGGCCTCGGACACCACGTAGACGCGCGGCCGCTCCTCGCGCGTGACGTCCACGACGACCGAGACCTCCGGCTCGTCGGGGGACTGCTGGACCGTCAGCCCCGTGTAGGTGCGGGCCGGGTCGTCGAAGGACCAGCCGACCGTGTCGGCCTCCGCCGCGCTGACGGGGGACGAGCCCGGCGCCAGGTCGGCGGGCTCGGCGCCCAGTTCGTGCAGGAAGCTGCTCAACTGCTCGGGCGAGCAGCGGAATTCGGTGTAGAACGTGCTGCGGTCCCAGGAGTTCGTCTCGTACCAGCCCACGTACGCCGCGCCGGTGGGGATCGGGACGTCGTAGATGCGGCGCTGGACCTTGCTCGGCCACTCGTAGATCAGCGCGCGGGCCGACGCGGTGCGCGCCTTGTCCTCGCCGCTGTCCCGGCTCTGGTAGGCGGACAGGGCGAGATAGCCGGCGGGGACCGCGATCAGCAGCGCCACGACGACCGCCGCCAGCCAGCGGTGGCGCGGGCGGTGCGGCGGGCGCTGGGCGGGCGCGGCCGGGGACGGCGGGTTCGGCGAGGGCGGCGGCGTCGTGGTGGCGGTCATCAGCGGGTGGTCCGTCCCCGGGGTGGCAGGCGCAGGTCGAACGTGGTCCGGTGGACGCGCTCGGCGCGGCGCCGGTTGGCGCGGCGGAAGCGGCGGGCGACCAGGCGCGCGAGGTCGGCGGCGCCGACCATCCCGGCGTCGGTGCCCAGTTCGGCGCGGACGATGGTGGCCTCCGGCCGGTAGCCGCGCCCGGTGAGCTG
The DNA here is from genome assembly GCF_044461265.1 of Streptomyces sp. NPDC049879. Classification (NCBI taxonomy): domain Bacteria; kingdom Bacillati; phylum Actinomycetota; class Actinomycetes; order Kitasatosporales; family Streptomycetaceae; genus Streptomyces; species Streptomyces sp. NPDC049879. Next base: position 290,012 of record NZ_JBITKT010000004.1, read on the forward strand.
GCGGCGGAACGCCTCCCTGGCCGGGCCGATCAGCAGGTCGTCGGCCTCGCTGACGCCGCCGCCGATGACGAAGCGCGCCGGGTCGAGCGCGGCGGCGAGGTTGGCGATGCCGACGCCGAGCCAGCGGCCGACGTCCTCCAGCAGCTCGACGCACATCGCGTCGCCGCCGCGCGCCAGTTCGCTGATGAGGGGGCCCGTGATGTCGCCGATGCGGCCGCCGACGCGGTCCAGGATGTGGTGCGCCACGGGCGAGTCGGCGGCGGCCAGTTCGCGGGCCTCGCGGACGAGCGCGTTGCCCGAGCTGTACTGCTCCCAGCAGCCGCGGTTGCCGCACGGGCAGCGGTGCCCGCCGGGCACGACCTGCATGTGGCCGAACTCGCCCGCCACCCCGTACGCGCCCCGCTTGACCTTGCCGCCCTCCAGTATGGCGCCGCCGATCCCGGTGCCGAGGGTGATCATCACGAGGTGGTCCGCGCCCCGGCCCGCGCCGAAGCGCCACTCGCCCCACACGGCGGTGTTCGCGTCGTTGTCCACCATGATCGGCACGGCGAGGCGGGCGGCGAGCGCGTCGCGCAGCGGCTCGTTGCGCCAGGCCAGGTGCGGCGCGAACAGGACGGTGGAGCGGTCGGTGTCCACCCAGCCGGCCGCGCCGATGCCGACGGCGTGCACGTCGTGCCGGTCGGACAGGTCGAGAACCAGTTCGGCGATGGTGTCCTCGACGACCTTGGGGCTCTTGGACTTGTCCGGCGTCTCGGTGCGGACGCGCTCGACGACGTTGCCCTCGGGGTCGACGACACCGGCCATCACCTTCGTACCGCCGATGTCGATGCCCACGGTCGGCACCCGCGGGGCGGACAGGTGTGAGCGGCGCTCGCGGGTGGCGGCTGCGCTGCGCACCGTCGCACGGACCGTCCGGCGGTTGACTCGCTCACGGTAGGTACTCATCGGCTCGATTCTGCCCTACCCCCGGGCGGCCCGGGCCGCTGCCCACCCGCTGACACGGCGCGGCCCGTGCCGCGGCGCCGGAATCCCGGCGGGCCGGGGCCGCGCGTCCATGGCGCGGGCGGGCGTTCCTGGACCATGATGCGACGGACCGCCGGTGGGGAGCCGGGCGACGGAGGGGTGTGGTGTGAGGCGTCCGACCATGCAGGACATCGCCCGCAGGGCCGGGGTGACGAAGGCCGCCGTCTCGTTCGCGCTCAACGGGCGGCCCGGCGTCTCCGAGCCGACGCGGCGGCGCATCCTCGCCATCGCGGACGAGCTGGGCTGGCAGCCGAGCAGCGCGGCGCGCGCCCTGTCGGACGGGCGGGCCGGGGCGTTCGGCCTGGTCGTGGACCGGCCGGCGCACACGCTCGGACTCGAACCGTTCTTCATGCAGCTGCTCTCCGGCATCCAGGGCGAACTGGCGCGCGACACCACGCCGTTGCTGCTGACGATGGCGCACGACCAGCAGGCCGAGATGGAGCTGCACCGCGGCTGGTGGGCGCGGCGGACGGTGGACGGGGTGTTCCTGATGGACCTGCGCGTGGACGACGCGCGGGTGCCGCTGCTGGAACGGCTCGGCATGCCCGCCGTCGTCATCGGCGGGCCGCTCGGCACCGGCACGCTGCCCGCCGTGTGGAGCGACGACGCGGCGGCCGTGGACACGGTGGTGCGGCACCTCGCCGAGCTGGGGCACCGGCGGATCGGGCGCGTCTCCGGGCCCGCGCACCTGCGGCACACGGCGGTGCGGACCGCCGCGTTCGACCGCGCGGCGCTGCGGCTCGGCTGCGCCGGGCTGACGCTGGAGGCCGACTACAGCGGCGAGAGCGGCGCCGCCGCCACCCGCGCCCTGCTCGCGCCGCCGCCGGGCGAGCGGCCGACCGCGATCCTGTACGACAACGACGTGATGGCCGTCTCCGGGCTCACCGCCGCCCAGGCGCTCGGGCTGCGCGTCCCGGCGGACCTGTCGGTGGTGGCGTGGGACGACTCGGCGCTGTGCGAACTGGTCGGTCCGCCGCTGTCCGCGCTGAGCCGGGACATCCTCGCGTACGGCGCCCAGGCGGCGCGGCGGCTGCGGGAGGTGGCGGCGGGGGCCGTGGCGGGCGGGGAGCAGGAGGCGTCACGCCCCGAGCTGCGGCTGCGCGGCTCGACGGGACGCGCACCGGCGGCGGTGCAGCCCGTGCGGTGACCGCGCCCGTCCTTCTCTTCTCTTCTCTTCTCCACCTCCGCTGGAAGGCTGTCCCCTCTTGCTGCACCACGACGAGTACGTGTCCCTGACCGCGCGGGCCATCGCGGCGGGGGTGGGCGGGCGCGAGCTGTCCGCGGTGGAGGTGGCGGACGCGGCGCTGCGGGTGATCGCCGCGCGCGACGGGGCGGTACGGGCGTGCGCCGCCGTCTGGGCCGCGCGGGCGCGCCGCAGGGCGCGGGCGGTGGACCGCGCGGTGCGCGGCGGGGCGCGGCTGCCGCTGGCCGGGGTGCCGGTGGTGGTGAAGGCGGCGGAGGGGCTCGCGTCGTACCAGAGCGCGCGGCTTCTGGCGGCGGGCTGTGTGCCGGTGGCGGCGGGGTCGGTCCCGGCGGGGCGGACGTACCAGACGTGGGGCGCGACCGACCGCGGCCCGACGCGCAACCCGTGGCTGCCGGACCGCGCCCCGGGCGGCTCGTCGGCGGGCTCGGCGGTGGCAGTGGCGACGGGCATGGTGCCGCTGGCGACCGGCAGCGACGGCGCCGGGTCGGTACGGATACCGGCCGCCTGGTGCGGGGTCCTCGGGCTGAAGCCGACGAACGGGCGGCTGCCGCCGCGCGACCGCGCCGGGCTGAACGTCGGCGGGCCGCTCGTCCGCGACCCGGCGGACGCGGCGGCCTGGCTGCGCGTGGTGACGGGCCACGATCCGGACGCCGTGGCGCCGCCCGTACGGCCGCCGCGCGTCGTCTGGTCGGCGACGCTCGGGTACGCGCGGACGGAGCCGGAGGTCGCCCGGGTGGCGCGGGAGGCGTTGGGGCGGCTGGTGGCGGGGGCGGGGCTCGTGCCGGTGGACCGGCCGCCGGTGCGGCTGACCGACCCGGAGGCGGCGTGGCGGGCGCTGCGCGGCCCGGACGGCGCGGCGGCGACGGCGGCGCGGGCGGTGAACGACGCGCGGCTCGCGGAGGTGTTCGCCGACGCCGACCTGCTGGCCACCCCCACGACGCCGCACCCGCCGCACGGCCACGACGGTCCGGGCGAGCGGATGACGACGGCGCTGACCTGGGCGTTCAACCTCAGCGGCCACCCGGCGCTCAGCGTCCCTGCCGGGACGACGGCGGAGGGCGAGCCGGTGGGGCTGCACCTCGTCGCGCGTCACGGCGAGGAGGCCCTGCTGCTCGCCACGGCGGCGGCACTGGGCGCGCCCGGGCCCGTCTGAGCCCCCGACCCACCGGGGCATGGCGGCGCGGACGGGGGAAAGGACAGCGCAGCCCAAGGCCCCGGCGGACGTGCCGCGCCACCACTGCGGCGCATGCCCAGGACCCCTGCGGTCCCGGTCCGGGCGGCTTCGGGACGGTGGACCGCCGCCCTCTGGGGAAGCCCTGCCTCCACGGGCACCCGTCCGGCGAAGCCCCACCTTCCCCGCCGCAAGGTGTGACGGAGGTCGGGTGGCCGTCGCGCCTCCGGCCCCGGCACAGGTGACCGCCGTCGCGGCACGTCCTGAGCGAAGCAACGAGGACCGCCGCGGCTACCGTGCCCCGCCTCCGCCTCCCGGCGGACACCGCCGATCGAGCGGGTGCGGAAAGGCGACCCGGTACCGCCCGTCAAAGGGCTTGTGAGCCCGCCGGGGCGGGGTCAGGGCGGTCAGGGCAGAGCCCGGAAGAAGCCGCGGACATCGCCGACGAGTTGGTCAGGGGCTTCCATGGACAGGAAGTGGCCGCCGGTGTCGAGTTCGGTCCAGCGCACGATGTTGTGGTCGCGCTCGGCCCAGGGGCGCACGGTGACGTCGTGGGCGGAGAGCAGGACGCCGGTGGGGACGGTGCCGCGCAGGGCGGCCGCCCAGTCGCCCCCGGCCTCGCCCCACTCCTGGCCACCGTCTTGCCCGCCGGTGCTCCAGTCCGCTGCCTCGGCCGACGCACCGTCGGCGCCCGAGTCGCCGCCCTCGCCACTGCTCCAGTCGTTGGCGGAGACGGCCTCGTAGTAGACCTGGGCGGCCGAGCCGGCGGTGGCGGTCAGCCAGTACAGCGAGATGCCGGTGAGGAAGCGGTCGCGGTCGATGCTGGCCTCGGGCAGGCCGTCCTCGGGGTCGGTGAGTTCCTTGAACTTCTCCACGATCCAGGCGAGTTGTCCGGCCGGGGAGTCGGTCAGGGCGTAGGCGACGGTCTGCGGGCGCTTGGAGTTGCACTGCAGGTAGCCGTCGTTGAAGTTCTGCATCTTCTGCCAGCGGCGCTGGTCGGCCTCGGAGAGACCGTCCATTTCGCCCTCTGCGCCGACCGGGAAGGCGATCATGGCGCTGAGGTGGATGCCGATGACCTTGTCCGGGGCCTGCTTGCCGACCTCGGGGGCGACCCAGGAGCCGGTGTCGTAGCCCTGCACGCCGTAGCGGTCGTAACCGAGTCGGTCCATCAGCTCGACCAGCAGCCCGGCCATGCGGGCGGGGTCCATACCGGGGCCGGCCAGCGGGGTGGAGAAGCCGAAGCCGGGCAGGGAGGGGATGACCAGGTGGAACGCGCCGGTCCCCTCGGCCGCGCCGTCGCCGCCGTGCGCGGCCGGGTCGGTCAGGGGGCCGATGACGTCGAGGAAGTCGGCGAAGGTGCCGGGCCAGCCGTGCAGGAGCAGCAGCGGGGTGGCCTCCGCGTGCGGGGAACGCACGTGGACGAAGTGCAGGTTCTGGCCGTCGATGGTGGTGGTGAACTGCGGGTGGGCGTTCAGCCGCGCCTCCTGGGCGCGCCAGTCGTATGCGGTGGCCCAGTAGGCGGCGAGTTCCTTCATGTACGGCGCGGGTACGCCGCGGCTCCAGCCGACGCCGGGCAGTTCGGCGGGCCAGCGGGTGCGGGCCAGGCGGTCGGTCAGGTCGTCGAGGTCGGCCTGGGGAATGTCGATACGGAAGGGCTTGATGTCATGGTGTGTGGCGTCCATGCGTCGACCGTATGATCCGCTTAGGACGAGTTCGGTCCTAAGTCACGGGGAGGCTGGGCGGCATGCTGAACACCTCCGCGCGGCTGCTGAAGCTGCTTTCCCTCCTGCAAGCCGGCCACGACCATACGGGCAGCGCTCTCGCCGACCGGCTCGGCGTCAGTGCCCGCACCGTCCGCCGCGACATCGACCGGCTGCGCGAACTCGGCTACCCGGTACAGGCCCTGCAGGGATCGGCCGGATACCGCCTCGGCGCCGGGGCCGCGATGCCTCCCCTGCTCCTGGAGGACGACGAGGCCATCGCCGTCGCGGTGGGGCTGCGCACCACCGCGGGCAGTTCGGTCGCCGGGATCGAGGAGACCGCGCTGCGCGCACTGGCCAAACTCGAACAGATCCTGCCCGCCCGGCTGCGCCACCGCGTGAACACCCTCCAGTCGGCCACCGCCCACGTCGCGGCGACAGGGCCCGCCGTCGACCCCGACGTCCTGATGACCCTGGCCGAGGCCTGCCGCCGCCGCGAACGCCTGCGCTTCGACTACACCAGCCCGCACACCGGCGCCAGCGGCCGCGACGCAGAGCCACACCACCTGGTCAGCTTCCACCGGCACTGGTACCTGATCGCCTACGACACCGACCGCGACGACTGGCGCACCTTCCGCGTCGACCGCCTCACCCCGCGCACCCCCACCGGCCCCCGCTTCGCGCCCCGCCCCCTGCCCTACGACGACCCCGCCACCTACCTCTCCCACCAGCTCTCCTGGCAGACCTGGCCCTACCAGGCCACCGTCACCCTCCACGAGCCCGCCGACGCCATCGCCGAGCGCCTCTGGCCCGGCATGGGCGTCCTAGAGGCCGTCGGCCCGCACACCTGCCTCCTGCGCCTCGGCGCCGACACGATCCCTGCCCTGGTCTGGATGATCACCTCCGTGGACGCCGACTTCACCCTCACCCACGGCCCACCGGAACTCACCGAGGCCCTGCACGCCCAGGCCACCCGCTGCCTCAACGCCGTCCGAGAACCCCCGCACACCAGCTGACAACGCTGAGGCCGCCGAGGTGCTCAGCGTGCCGAGCCCCGCCGTACGCGAGCCGGGCCCGGCATGAACCGAGCCGCCCCGACCGGTGAGCGCCGGCGCCGGACCCCGCCCGACAGGGCGAGCGCCTGATCACCCCGCTGCTCCGCGGCCGGTGTCCGAGCCGGGACGCCAGGGCCTACTCGGTGCGCAGTGCCGTGGCCGTCCGCGTCCTGGCGGCCCAGGCGGCGGGCAGGAGCGCGCCCAGGACGGCGATGACCAGGCCGCCGAGCGCCAGCGGCAGCAGTTCGGCGCCGTGGTAGACGTCGACGACCGAGCCGGGCAGGCGCAGTCCCACGCTGTCCCCCATCGCGGGGATGACCCGGCCGTGCAGCGCCACACCGAGCGGCACGCCCACGGCGCCCGCGGCCAGCCCGGTCACGGCGACGGAGGTGATGACCGTCGTGACGGTCTGCCGGGGGGTCATGCCGAGCGCCTTCTGGACGCCCAGCTCCCGGACCCGTTCGCGCGTGTCGAGCAGCACGCCGTTCAGCACGCCGAGCGCGGCGACGGCGACGAGCATCAGCGTGAGGACCGCGGACAGCGCGTCGAGCGTCGCGACCATGGAGCCGCCGCCCCCGTCGCCCCCCGCCCGGGCGGTGGCCCCGAGCGGCGCGAGGTCGTCGTTCAGCGCCGCGACGTACCCGGCCACGTCGGTGCCCGGCGTGAGCGCGATGTGGTGGCTCGTCTCCGTCGGGTCGGGATGTGCGGCGGCGAGGGTCGCGGCGTCGGTGAAGACCCGCATGCCGTCGTTGCGCGGGTCGAGCACCTCGCCGACGATCCGGACCGTGACCGGCTCGGCCAGGCCCTCCAGGGTGACGGTGTCGCCGGTGCGGGTGCCGGTCGCGGTGAGGAAGCCGGATGGGACCACGGCCTCGCCCGGCCCGTCGATCCAGCGGCCCGCGACCATCGTCCAGCCGCCCCAGGAGGCGTCGCCGGTGAACGCGGTCACGTCGACGGTGCCGGTCAGGCCGGACACGGTGGCCCGCAGGCTCGCCGCGCTGTAGTACCTCCCGGTCCCGGCACGTCCCTCGACGGCGGCGGCGACGGCGGCTGGATCGGGTTGCGCCGCGGGGCGGAGGCCGTCCGGCCCGAGGGCGGGCGGCGCCGCCGGGACGGTGACGTCGGCCGCGTCGTGGGCCCTGGCCTCCATCACCTCGCCGAGCGAGGCGGCCATCCCCACCGTGAACGTGACGGCGACCGTGCCGGACAGGACCGCCGCGCCCATGGCCAGCGCGCGGGCGGGCCGGGCGAAGGGCCGCGCCAGGCCCAGGACGACCGGCAGCGGCAGCGGCAGCCGCCCCGCCCACCGGGCCGCCCACCGGCCGCGCCCCGCCCCGGCGGTACGCCCGACGGCGAGCGCGTCGACCGTGCGCAGCCGCCCGGCCCGTGCGGCGCTCGCCCAGGCCGTCGCCGCGACCAGGCCGAGCACCCCGGCGGCCACGGCGGCGTCCACCCACGGGGCGACGGCCGGGTTCGAGGTGCCGTAGACCTCGCCCGCCTCGGCCAGGACGGGGACGGCCAGCAGGTGGCCGGCGAGGACGCCGAGGACGGTTCCCGCGGTGGCCGGGACCAGGGCCTGGCCGACGTAGGCGCGCACGACCTGGGCGGGCGTGAAGCCGACGGCCTTGAGCACGCCGATGCGGCGCGTCCCCGTGCCGACGGCCGAGGCGACCACGTTCCCCGTGACGAGCACCGCCATGGCCAGGCCGAGGGCGCCGAACGCGGTGAGGAACGGGACGTACGCCGCCGTCTCCCGTTCGGCCTCCGCCCTGACGGTGAGCCACGACTGCTCGCCGACGGCCGCTCCCGGCGGCAGCGACGCGGCCACGGCGTCGCCGCCCGCCGCGACCTGCGCGGCGGTGCCCGCGTCGGTGAAGCGGTAGAGCATCTGGTAGCCGCCGCTGCCGGGCGCGGTGAGCGCGGGCATCTGCGCCGGGACGACCCACGCGTCGGCGGTCCGCGTGACGGAACGGGCCACGCCGACGATCGTCAGCGCCGGGCTGCCCAGCAGGTCGGGGAAGGTGACCCGCGCGCCCAGGTCAGGGAAGAGCGGGGCGTCGGCGGACAGCGCGATCTCGCCGGGCCGCGCGGGCCACCGCCCGTCGAGCAGCGCCAGCTCGTCCACGTCCCCGCCGGGCTCGTCCCTGCCCGCCACGGTCACCGGCCACCCGGGGCCCGCCGCGTCCGGGCCCGGGGTGAGCGTCGCCGTACGGAACGGCCCGGCCGCGCCGCTCACCCCCTCGGCGCGCGCGGACTCCGCCAGCCGTGCGGCGTCCGCCTCGTCCGCGTCGAACCGCACGGACAGGTGCGCGCCGCGCTGCGCGGCGAACGCGTCGTCGAACGGCGCGGCCGAGACCGCGAGCAGCGATCCGCCGAGGACGGCGGCGGCCACCGCCATCATCGTCGCGAGCCCGACGACCAGCGTCTGCACGCGGCGGCGCGCCACCCCGGCGCGCACCACCCTGCCGGGCGCGCTCAACGGACGGCCGCCGGGGTGAGGGCCGACGACGGTGCGTCGCCGGTGATCCGGCCGTCGGCGATGCTGACCGTGCGGCGGGTGCAGGAGCGGGCGAGCGACAGGTCGTGGGTGACCACGACGAGGGTCTGGCCCTCGGCGTTGAGGGCGGTGAGCAGCCGCCCGACGTCCTCTCCGGCGGCCGTGTCCAGGGCGCCGGTCGGTTCGTCGGCCAGGAGCAGCGCGGGGCGGTTCACCAGGGCGCGGGCCACGGCGACGCGCTGCCGTTCGCCGCCGGACAGCCGCCCGGGGTACGCGCGGGCGTGGCGGTCGATGCCCAGCAGGCCCAGGAGTTCGGCGGCGCGGCGGCCGGCCTCGGCGCGTCCGGTGCCGGCGAGGCGGGCGGGCAGGACGACGTTCTCGGTGACGGTCAGGTCGTCCAGCAGGTGGAAGAACTGGAAGACCATGCCGATCGTCGCCCGGCGGTGCAGCGCGGCCCCCGCCTCGCCGAGCCGGTCCACCCGCGTCCCGGCCACGGTGACGGTGCCCGTGTCGGGGCGGTCGAGGCCCGCGACGAGGTTGAGCAGCGTGGACTTGCCGCTGCCCGAGGGGCCGAGTACCGCGACCGCCTCGCCCGGCCGGACGGTCAGCGAGACGCCGTCCAGGGCGGGCGGGCCGTCGTCGTAGCGGCGGCTCACCTCGCGCAGTTCGATCACCGGCGTGGTCATGAAGTGCTCCTTGCCTCAGGGCGGTTGACTGCCCGAACGCTAGGAGCGGGCCCGTCGCGCGGGCGTCCCCCGGCCGGACCCTTTGCCGTACCGCGCCGGGACGAGCGGCGGTGGCGTCATCCCCGGGGTGTAGGCGGCTGATGTATCCGGTGCGGCGGGAATGGCCACGGAGGCGGATTCCGGCGTTCCGCGCGGCGGCGACAATGAGCCGGTGACGCACGTACGTACGACTCCCGGGCGGCTGCGGGAGGCCGTCCGCCGGGCGGTCCGCGACGCCGGGCGGCCGAGCGGTCCGCCGCCGCGGCCGACGCGGCGCGCCTGGCTGTCCGACGCGCTGGTGGCGCTGGTGCTCGGCGCCGCCACCGTCCACTACGGCATCGACAACGCCGACAACATCGTGCGGCGTGAGATCGCGCCCGGCGTGGAGTACCTCAGCGTCCGCCCGTCGGGCACCGGCGGCCTGGCCCTCATGGTGACCCTCGCGGTCACCGCCTCGGGTGCCCTGGCGCTGCGCCGCCGCTACCCGCTCGCCGTGCTGTGCGTCGTCACGGCCGCGACGCTGGCGACACCGCAGAGCGTCATGCGGCTGACGTTCTACGCGTTCGTGATCGCCGTCTACAGCGCCGCCGTGTACAGCCCCTACCGGGTGGCGGCGCTGGCGGCGCTGCCCGCGGCGGTCCTCCTCGTCGGCACCTCGGGGAGCCCGGCGGACCCGGTCGTGCCCAACGAGTACATCGCGCTGCTGATCCTGATCCCGATGGCCGTGGCCGCCGTCGGCCTGCGCACCTGGAAGCTGCGGACCGCCGCGGGCCGCGTCCGGCTCGACGCCCTGGAACGCGAGCAGGCCGAGGCGCTGCGCCGCGCCGTCGAGCACGAGCGGGCCAGGATCGCCCGCGAGCTGCACGACGTCGTCACGCACAACGTCAGCGTGATGATCATCCAGGCGGGCGCGGCGCGCACGATCCTGCGGACCGCGCCGGAGCGCGCGGGCGAGGCGCTGCTCGCCGTCGAGGCGGGCGGGCGCGCGGCGATGACCGAACTGCGCCATGTCATGGGGCTGCTCACCATGGCGGACGAGAACGGTGACGCGGACGCGCCGGACGGCGGCGCGGACCTGGCGCCCCAGCCGGGCCTCGACCAGCTGGCGGCGCTGGTCGGACGCGTACGGGACGCCGGGCTGCCCGTCGGGCTGACCGTGACGGGCACGCGCCGCCCCCTCCCGCCGGGGCTCGAACTGGCCGCCTACCGCGTCGTCCAGGAGGCGCTGACCAACACCGTGAAGCACGCGTCGGGCGCCTCCGCCGCCGTGACCGTCGCGTACGGCGCGGAACGGCTCCGCGTCGAGGTCACCGACACGGGCGGGCGTCCCGGCGCGGCGGGCGGCAGCGGCCGTGGCCTGATCGGCCTGCGCGAACGCCTCGCCGTCCACGGCGGGAACCTGACGACCGGCCGGCGCCTGACCGGCGGCTTCCGCGTGGAGGCCCTGATCCCCCTGGAGGCACCGTGACCGAGCCGCTGCGCGTGGTGGTGGCCGACGACCAGACCCTGGTCCGCACCGGATTCCGGCTGATCCTCGGCGCCGACGGCATCGACGTCGTCGCCGAGGCGACCGACGGGGACGAGGCGGTCGCGGCGGTGCGCCGCACGCGCCCCGACGTCGTGCTGATGGACGTGCGGATGCCGGGCACCGACGGCCTGGAGGCCACCCGCCGCATCCTCGACGGCGCGCCCGGCAGGCCCCGCGTCATCATCCTCACCACCTTCGACCTGGACCGGTACGTGTACGCGGCGCTGTCCGCCGGGGCGAGCGGCTTCCTGCTGAAGGACGTCACGCCCGAGCAGCTGACCGCCGCCGTCCGCACCGTCCGCACGGGCGACGCCCTCCTCGCGCCCGCCATCACCCGCCGCCTCGTGCAGCGGTTCGCCCGGTCAGGCGGCGACACCGCCGCGCTCCACCGCGACCTCGCCTCGCTCACCCCGCGCGAACTGGAGGTCCTCGGCCTGCTGGCCAGGGGCCTGAGCAACGCCGAACTCGCCGCCCGCCTCCACCTGGCCGAGGCGACCGTGAAGACCCATGTCGCGCGCATCCTCGCCAAGCTGGGGCTGCGCGACCGCGCGCAGGCCGTCGTCGTCGCGTACGAGACGGGGCTGGTCAGCGCCGGGGGAACGTGAGCCGGAGGAACGCGGGCCGGTCCGCCGTCACCAGCGCACGGGCAGGTTCAGCGGGCCGTGGAACAGCATCCCCGGGCGCCAGCCGCCCGGTTCGGCGTCGAGCGCGAGGTCCGGCGCCCGCCCGAGCAGCGTCCTGATCGCCGTCCTCGCCTCCAGACGGGCCAGCGGGGCACCGAGGCAGTAGTGGATGCCGTGCCCGAACGCGAGGTGCCCGCCCGTCTCGCGGCGCACGTCGAAGCGGTCGCCGCCGGGGAAGCGCGCCGGGTCGCGGTCGGCGTCGGCGATGCCCGCGAGCACGGCGTCGCCCCGTTCCACCCGCGTGCCCGCGATGTCGACCGGCTCGGTGGCGAACCGCATGGTGCCGGTCGAGACGGGCGCGTCGTACCGCAGCATCTCCTCCACCGCGTTGTCGACGAGGGACGGGTCGGCGCGCAGGGCGGCGAGCTGGTCGGGGTGGCGCAGGAGGGCGAGGACGCCGTTGCTGATCAGGTTGACGGTCGTCTCGTGCCCCGCGATCAGCAGCAGCCAGGCCATGCCGGTGAGTTCGGGCCCGGAGAGGCGGTCGCCGTCCTCGTCGGCGGTGTGCAGGAGGGCGCTCATCAGGTCGTCCCCCGGCCGTTCGCGCTTGGCGGCGAGGAGCGACTCGATGTACGCGGTCATCTCCTCGCGCGCCGCGCGCTTCTCCTCCGGGGGCCTGAGGCTGAACAGCCGCGCGGTCCAGTCGCGGAACGTGTCCTGGTCGAAGAAGGGCACGCCGAGCAGTTCGCAGATGACGGTGATGGGCAGCGGGACCGACAGGCCGTCCACCAGGTCGGCGCGGCGCCCCGGCGCGGCGAGCATCCGGTCGAGCAGCCCGTCGGTGATCTCCTGGACGCGCCCGGCCATCCCGGCGATCCGCCGGGGCGTGAACTCGCGGACGACCAGGCGCCGCAGCCGCGTGTGGTCCGGCGGGTCGAAGACCAGCATGTGGGGCGCGGGCGACACCTCGAAGGGCCGCCCCGCCGGTCCTGGCGGCGGGTACATCTTGCTCAGGCGCGCGTCGGCGAGGGCGGCGCGCGCCTCCTCGTGGCCGACGACGAGCCACACCTCGTAGCCCTCCGGCGTGCGGACCCGGTGCACGGGGCCGCGCTCGCGCAGCGCCGCGAGGAACGGGTACGGGTCGCGGTCGAACCGCTCCCCCAGCGCGCCCAGATCGGTGACGGTCTCGGTGGTCATCCCCCACCCCTTCGTCTGTCCTCGGTACGGGAGCGGAACCGGGCTCATGCTAGGGCGGGGGGTCGCATGCGGGTCAACAGCGGCATTCCGGCCATTCTCCCCTGCCCCGAGGCGGGGGGCGGCGCCGGGACCGTGTGGGGGAACGGTCCCGGCGCCTGTGGGGGGACGGGGCGGAAAGCGGCGGGGGGTCAGCAGCCGTGGTCGACGAGGTCGAACGACGCGTAGTGGTCCGCCGTGTAGTAGTCCTCCTCGTACGCCTCGCCGGTGACGATGCGCCGGGCGCCGCGGGTGCTGCTGCCGGGCGTCTCGACGGTGTACTCGGCGTAGTAGCCCGTGGGCTGGGCGGGGAGCAGTCCTTCGCGGTTGTGGAAGGTCCCGCCGTCCTGGGGATACGGGAACGGGCCGCCGCGCGCGATGAGGTCGAGGGTGTCGTGGGCCTGGGAGGGGAGGTCGGTCCAGCAGATGTCGCCGAAGCCGGCCGCCTCGACGGCGACGGCGGGGACGGGCGGGGGTGCGGCCGTCGCCGTGGCCTGGCCGGTGAGCAGGACGGTCGAGAGCAGGGCGCCCAGGGCGCCGATCCGTGCGCGTCCCGCGCGGGAGTTCATGCCCATGACACAAGGATGACGCGCGTAGCGGACGGCCCGTCAACGGTGCCCCGCGGATGTTTCCGCACCGTTCACACCACGCGGCGGCCTTTACCGCTTCCCCCCACGGCCACCGCGCGACCCGTCACGGATCGCCCCGCCCTGGAGGTTTGCGCGCGTCCGGACCGGCGGTACGGGACGGCTATGCGTCACGCGCGCGAAGATGGGCGTTCCATCTGGCCCGCAGCCCGGAGAAGTCGTCCTGGGGGAATGTCCGCTCCAGGAAGTCGAGGCCCGGTCCCAGCTTCGGGCGGTAGAAGCCGAAGCCGGGGTCGCGCGGATCGGCGTAGAGGTACTGCCAGCCGAACAGGCCCCGGGTCAGCAGCAGCGCGTCCAGGTACTCGGGATAGGTGATGTCGAGCCGGACAAGGGTCCCGTCCGTGTTGACGGAGAACCAGATCTCAGGGTGCCCGGCCGTACCGTCGACGGTGGTGAACCCGTCGTCGCCGCGGGCGAAACCGGCGAGCGCGCCGATCCCCACCTTGCCTTGCGAATCGAACGCGTGGACGACGAGCTCTCGCTCTTCCGGGCCGAACACCTCGGAGACGTTGCACAGGTACCAGCGGTCGGGGCCCTCGGGCGGCCATGCCCCGGCAGGCCACGCGGCGTCGGGCGGCCCGTCGGGGACGCTGCCCACGCAGACGTTCACCAGGTGCGTGAGCCAGAACTCGCCGCCGATGGATGCGTCCTCACCGGCTCCCCGCCAGTAGCAGCGCAGTTCGTCGTACCGGTGGAAGTTGCCGGCCATGAGCGGGGCGAGGCGGACGCCCGCGACCTTCCGGATCACCTCGAACGCCTGGTCAGGTCCCGTGAGCCACGTGGCGAGGGAGCCCTCGTCCGCGTCGTCCACAGTGATTCCGCCGGTCGAGTGCAACTCGGCGAACACGGCCACCAGCCGGTCCTCGAAGTCAGTCATGAAAACCCGTTCTCCATCGAACACTTGCGCCATGAACATAGCCCAGCGCTCGAACGGGTCGTCGCCTTGCCTCGCGCAAGGCCGCTTCACCGGTCGCGCAGTCCGGGGATCACCCCCAGGCGCTCAGAGCGGCGTGATGCTCCGTCAGCCGCGCCATCCCGGCGGCGGTCGGGGTGCCGTGGAGCCGCAGGCGGGCGATGCCGCCGTCGGGGAGCACGTCCAGGCGCGCGTGGGTCGCCGGGGGCGCGGGGGCGGGGAGCGTGAGCCGGTGCAGGCAGTCGGGGAGCAGCGCGGTCGGCGGGAGGATCTCGTGCCAGACGTCCGGTTCAGGCCCCTCCGCGTCGCGGACCGACAGGGACGCCCAGCCGGGCGCGTTCCCCTTGTAGGTGCCCGTGTCGATCTCGACGGCGCGGACGACGCCCTGCGCGGCGAGGCGGTAGGCGAGCCAGTCGTTGCCCGGCTCGCGGCGGCGGCGCGTCTCCCAGCCCTCGTCCATGGCGCGGGCGCGGCCCGGGTGGGTGGTGTGGACGGGAGGCGAGTAGAAGCGGTCGGAGGCGTCCTCGGCGAGCCCGCCGTGTTCGAGCGCGGCGAGGTCGAACGTGCCGAGCGCCGCGAGCCACGCCGGGTCGGGCACCGCCTCACCGTACGCGCGCAGCCGCGCGACCCCGCCGTCCGGGAACTGGCTGAGCCGCAGGTGCGTGACGCGGCGCGGGGCGGCCGTGACGGCGAACGCGTTGGCCGCGTGCCCGCCGACCGGCGTACGGGGCAGCAGCTCGGTCCAGCCGCCCGGGTCGTCCGGGTCCGCCGACGCCTCGACGCGGACGGCGGCCGGGTGGTTGCCCCGGAAGTGGGCGGTGTCCACGACGAGTCCGCGGACGACGCCCGGCACGCCGAGCCGGATCAGGGCCCAGTCGTGGTCGTCGGAGGCGGGCAGCGGGGTGCCGGGGCCGGTGCCGCGGCGGCGGCGCGTCTCCCAGCCGTCCATGACCTTGCCCTTGTGGCCGAACGCGAGCGGGTCGAAGCGGGCGGGGTGCGGCAGGAGGAGGTTCTCGCGTTCGGCGAAGAACTCGTCGCTCGCGGCCACCACCGAGCCGCCGAGGCGGCGGTCGGCGAGGTCGGGCAGCGCGGTGAACGGGAGCGCCGCCGGGTCGGGCGCGCGGTAGTCGGCGTACGGGTCGCCGCCCCGGTACGGGTCCGCCTGGCCGGTGAAGCCGCCGATGCCCCCGGGGGCGGCGTGGGGGTGGGCGTCGGTGCTCATCGGGTCGTCCTTCCGATCAGGTCGCCGACGGGTCCGGTGACCCGGCCGCGTTCGGCGACGAGCCGGCCGCGCAGCCAGGTGGCGGCGACCACGCCGGACAGGGTCAGGCCCGCGTAGGCGGTGACCGGGTTGCGGTGGTGGAGCGCCGCCGGGTCCACGGTGAACCGCTCGTCCGGTTCGAGCACGGCGAAGTCGGCGTCGTGGCCGGGCGCGATGGCGCCCTTGCGGCCGTCGAGCCCGGCGAGCGCCGCGGGTGCCGCCGCCATCCAGCGGGCGACGTCGGCCAGGCCGTGGCCGCGGGCGCGTGCCGCCGTCCAGACGGCGGGCAGGCCGAGCTGGAGCGACGCGATGCCGCCCCAGGCGGCGCCGAAGTCGGGGACCTTCAGGTCGGCCGTGCACGGCGAGTGGTCGGAGACGACGCAGTCGATCGTGCCGTCCGCGAGCCCGGCCCACAGCGCGTCCTGGTTGGCGGCGTCCCTGATGGGCGGGCAGCACTTGAACTCGGTCGCGCCGTCGGGGACTTCCTCGGCCGTGAGGGTCAGGAA
Source organism: Streptomyces sp. NPDC049879 (assembly GCF_044461265.1). Classification (NCBI taxonomy): domain Bacteria; kingdom Bacillati; phylum Actinomycetota; class Actinomycetes; order Kitasatosporales; family Streptomycetaceae; genus Streptomyces; species Streptomyces sp. NPDC049879. The sequence goes on from NZ_JBITKT010000004.1 coordinate 306,098, forward strand.
GTGCGGGCAGGTCTCGGCCGTGACGCGTACGCCCGACGCCCGCGCGGCGGCCAGCAGCGGCAGGGCGCGGGCGGAGGAGAGGTGGAGGACGTGGACGCGGGCGCCGAGCCCGGCGGCCAGTTCGACGAGGCGGGCGATCGCGTCGTACTCGGCGGCGTCGGGGCGTGAGGCGAGGAAGTCGGCGTACCGGCGGCTGCCGTCCGGGGCGGGCGCCTCGGCGAGCCGGGCGGGGTCCTCGGCGTGGACAATCAGCAGCCCGCCGAACGCGGCGGTCTCCGCCATCACGCGGGCGAGGTCGTCCGGCGACAGCTCGGGGAACTCCTCGACGCCCGACGGCGACAGGAAGCACTTGAAGCCGAAGACCCCCGCGTCGTGCAGGGCCCGCAGCTCGGCCGTGTTGTCCGGCACGGCGCCGCCCCAGAAGCCGACGTCGGTGTGGACCCGGGCGCGCGCGGCGCGGCGCTTCACGTCGAGGTGGGCGGGGGTGGTGGTGGGCGGGACGCTGTTCAGCGGCATGTCCACGACGGTCGTGACGCCCCCGGCGGCCGCGGCGCGCGTCGCCGTCGCGAAGCCCTCCCACGCGGTGCGGCCCGGGTCGTTGATGTGCACGTGGGTGTCCACCAGGCCGGGCAGGACCGCCGCGTCGCCGTAGTCCACGAAGCGGGTGCCCGGCGGGGGCGGCGTGTCGTGCGGGAGCACGGCGTCGATCCGGCCGCCGGTGACGGCGACGCAGGCCGCCCGTACGCCGCCAGGGGTGACGACCCGTCGCGAGCGGAGCACCAGGTCGGGCGGGCGGGCGGCGGGCGCGGCGGCGCCGGCGGGTCCTCCGGGACGGGGCACCGGGCCTCCCTTCACCACGGGCGCGCGCCGGTGGTCAACGGTTTGTTGAAGCGATCCTCCGGGGGCGGGGGCGCCTCGTCAAGGGCGGGTAGGCTGCGCCACGTCCGCTCCTACCGAATGAGGTAACGCGACGTGCCGCCCACCGACGTGCGCAGGTCCTCCGCCAGTGGCGGGGTGCAATCACTGGAACGCGCCTTCGCCCTCCTGGAGCACATGGCCGACGCCGGTGGCGAGACGGGGCTGAGCGAACTCGCCACGAGCAGCGGACTGCCGCTGCCGACGATCCACCGCCTCATGCGCACCCTGGTCGCCTGCGGCTACGTCAGGCAGCAGCCCAACCGCAGGTACGCGCTCGGTCCGCGCCTCATCCGCCTCGGCGAAAGCGCCGCGCGCCCCCTGGCCACCTGGGCGCGCCCCCACCTGGCGCGGCTGGTGGACGAGACCGGCGAGACGGCGAACATGGCGCTGCTCGACGGCGACGACGTGGTCTACGTGGCGCAGGTGCCGTCGCGGCACTCGATGCGGATGTTCACCGAGGTGGGCCGCCGTGTGCGGCCGCACACCACCGGCGTCGGCAAGGCGCTGCTCGCCGGGCTGCCCGACGACGAGGTGCGCGCGCTGCTCGCCCGCACCGGCATGCCGGCCGCGACGGACCGGACGATAACGACGCCCGACGCGTTCCTCGACGCCCTGAGCGCCGTCCGCGCGGACGGCTTCGCGCTGGACGACAACGAGCAGGAGATAGGGGTCCGCTGCGTCGCCGTGACGGTGCCCGGCTCGCCCACCCCGGCCGCGATCTCCGTCTCGGGCCCGGCCGGGCGCGTGACGGACGAGGCCACCGCCAGGATGGCGCCGCTGCTGCGCGAGGTCGCCCTGGACCTGGCCACCGCGCTGGCGGGCGTGCCCCGGCGCGGCTGACCCGCGCGCACGCTCCCGCGCCTACGCTGGCGGCATGACCGGCAACGGGAACGGGCACGGGAACGGGAACGGGACGCGGCCGTGATCGCCGGCCTGCTGCTCGCCGCGGGCGGCGGGCGGCGGCTCGGCGGCCGTCCGAAGGCGCTGCTGTCCCTGGACGGCCGCCTGTTCGTGGAGCGCGCGGCCGACGCGCTGCGCGCCGCGGGATGCGCCCCCGTCCACGTGGTCACCGGCGCGGCCGCCGCGGAGGTGGCCGAACGCGCCGACCTGCCAGGCTGCGTCCTCGTCCCTAACCCCGACTGGGCCGACGGCATGGGCTCCTCGCTGCGCGCCGGGCTCGCGTCGCTGCCGCCGGGCACGGACGCCGCGCTCGTGGCGCTCGTGGACCAGCCGCGGGTCGGCGCCGCCGCGATGGCCAGGGTGCTGGCCGCCCACCGGTCGGAACACACCCTCGCCGCGGCGGCTTACGGCGGGCGGCGCGGGCATCCGGTACTGATCGGCGCCGCGCACTTCGCGGGCGTGGCCCGGTCCGCCCGGGGCGACCGGGGCGCGCGCGCCTACCTCGCGGCGCGCGAGGCGGCGGTCGTCCGTGTGGAGTGCGGCGACATCGCCGTGCCCGACGACGTCGACGAGCCAGGAGACCTCATTGATCTTCCATGATGAGGAAACTAACATCCATTCAGCGTCTGCCCCGAAGGAGTGACCGACCCATGTCAGCCGTCACCGTCGAAGCACCGAGGAAGCTGCCACGGCAGGACGACGTCCTCACCGAGGACGCCCTGGACTTCCTCGCCGAGCTGCACCGCAGGTTCACCCCGCGCCGTGACGAGCTGCTGGAGCTGCGCGGGAAGCGGCGCGCGGAGATCGCGCGCACCGGCGCCCTCGACTTCCTCCCGGCCGCCCGCGTGCGCGACGACGAGTGGCGCGTCGCCCCCGCCCCGCCCGCGCTCCAGGACCGCCGCGTCGAGATCACGGGCCCGACCGACCGCAAGATGACGGTGAACGCGCTGAACTCCGGCGCCCGCGTCTGGCTCGCCGACTTCGAGGACGCCTCCTCCCCCACCTGGGAGAACGTCATCGGCGGCCAGGCCAACCTCACCGACGCCTTCGCCCGCCGCATCGACTTCACCGACGAACGCGGCAAGCGCTACGCGCTGAAGCCCGACGACGAGCTGGCCACCGTCGTGACCCGCCCGCGCGGCTGGCACCTGGACGAGCGCCACCTGACCGTGGACGGACGCCCCCTCCCCGGCGCGCTGGTGGACTTCGGCCTCTACTTCTTCCACAACGCGCGGCTGCTGGCCGCGTCGGGCAGGGGCCCGTACTTCTACCTGCCGAAGCTGGAGTCGCACCTGGAGGCGCGGCTGTGGAACGAGGTGTTCACCTTCGCGCAGGCCGAGCTGGGCATCCCCTTCGGCACGGTGCGGGCGACCGTGCTCATCGAGACGATCACCGCCGCGTTCGAGATGGACGAGATCCTCTACGAACTGCGCGACCACGCCTCGGGGCTGAACGCCGGGCGCTGGGACTACCTGTTCTCGATCATCAAGAACTTCCGCGACGCCGGGCCCGGCTACGTCCTGCCGGACCGCAACTGCATCACGATGACCGCCCCGTTCATGCGCGCGTACACCGAACTGCTCGTCGCCACCTGCCACCGGCGCGGCGCGCACGCGATCGGCGGCATGGCGGCGTTCATCCCGTCGAAGGACCCGAAGGTGAACGCGCAGGCGTTCGAGAAGGTGCGGGCGGACAAGGACCGCGAGGCGCGCGACGGCTTCGACGGCTCCTGGGTCGCGCATCCGGGCCTGGTGGAGGTGGCGCGCGCGTCGTTCGACGCCGTGCTGGGCGACCGGCCGCACCAGAAGGACAGGCTGCGCGAGGACGTCCGGGTCACCGCCGCCGAACTGCTCGACATCGGCTCCCTCGACGCCTCGCCGACCTGCGACGGGCTGTGCAACGCGATCCAGGTCGGGACGCGTTACCTCCAGTCGTGGCTGGCGGGCCGTGGCGCCGTCGCCGTGTTCAACCTGATGGAGGACGTCGCCACGGCGGAGATCTCGCGCTCCCAGATCTGGCAGTGGATCGACGCGGGCGTGACGCTCGACAACGGCGAGAAGGTCACCCGCGAGTACGTGCGGCAGGTCGCCGCCGACCAGATGGTGCAGATGCGGGACGAGGTCGGCGAGGACGCGTTCGTCGGCGGCGGCTGGGAGCGCGCCTTCGAACTGCTGCTGCGCATCGCGCTGGACGAGGAGTACGTCGACTTCCTGACGCTGCCCGCCTACGAACTCCTCGACTGACACCGCGCCCGACCGGCACACCCCGCCCAGCCCCCGCCGTACGCGGCCGGGGCTGGGCGTCGTACCGTTCGCGGACCGCTCGACCCCCAGGAGGTCCGCATGACCGCGCCGTCCCCGCGGCTCGCGCCGCTGCTCGCCCAGCTCGACACATCCCTCGACATGCTGCTCGCCCGCATGCGGGGCCTCGGCGACGCCGAGTACCGGTGGCTGCCCGAGCCGGACGCCGCCACCGTCGCGCCGGACGCGGCGGGCCGGCTGCGCCCCGCGCCGCTGCCCGACGACGCGCCGCGGACGCGCACGATCGCCGTACTCGCCGGGCACCTGGGCGAGATGGCGGTGCTGCGCGCCGACCACACGGTGGGCAGCCACGCGATGGGGCCCGACGACGTGAGCTACCCGGCGACGGCCGGGGCGGGCCTCGCGTTCGTCCGCGACGGCTGGGCGCGGTGGCGGGCGGCGCTGGCCGGGCTCGCGGACGGCGAGCTGGACGTCGTGGGCCGCTGCGGCTACCCCGGGGGGCTCGACCCGACGCTGCCGATCCTCGACATCGTTTGGTGGATGAACCGCGAACTGATCCATCACGGCGCGGAGATGGCGTTCGTCCGCGACCTGTACGCGCGGCGGTCCGCGACCGCCTGAGCGCGCCGGTCAACCGATATACCGGGCGGAGAGGTGCGTGTCGCCCGGCCCACCGCCCCGCGCCGCCGCCGGGTTTCGTGCCGGCGGACGAAGAGCGGCGCCGGACGCGTCATCCGCGGGGGTGTTCTCTCGCGTTTCCGAAAAAGAGAAACGCCATCCCCTAAACCAGGGCGGGCCGCGATTTCTCAAAAAAGCCTCAAGATGTTGCCGTCGCATACACGGCAGAGGTTAGGGTGTGTCCACCGTTACCGCACCGGCCACGGCCGGGCGAACGGTGTCCCCCTGAATACGGAACGTGCTCTGTCCTGTGAATTCACGGGACGCGGCAACTCCCCAGCCGTACGGGCACGTTCCGCCCCGGCCTGCTCCGGCGTCGGATTCCGCCGCCGGAGCAGGCAGCAAGGCGCCGGGCGAATACGCTGCTCAGGCGGAACCCGCCCAGTCCTTCAGCGCCTTACGGCTGGAGAAGTCGGCGACATTCTTGTCCAGCGGGTCGCTCGTGTACTGGTGAATACGCCACTTCGCCTGGATACGCGGCTCGCCCGCCGTGCGGTAATCGGCAATCCACAGTCCGTCGCCGGCTTCTGACGTGCTGTCACGGTTCAGCCAGAAGTCGCGATTGCAGTAGAGAAGCACGCGGTGATGGGGCCGCAGCCGCTTCACCTCGGCGAGGAAGTCGTCCTTGTCGGCGTTGCTGGCGTAGGTGCCCTCGGGCGTGGTCTCCCAGTCGACGGCGAGGAGGTCGCCGTCCTCGGCGGCGCAGTGGTCCACGAAGTACTCGGCCTGGGACGCGATGTGCCCTGGCCACAGGAAGTGGTAGAAGCCGACGACGCAGCCCGCGTCGCGCGCCTTGTCGGCCTGTTTCCGCTGTTCGGGACTGACGTAGGACCGCCCCTCCGTCGCCTTCACGACGACGAAGTCGAGGCCGTCCGTGCTGAAGGACGCGTTGTGGGCAGATACATCGACACCATGGAGCATGGGGGATTCCTCCACTTACCGTAGCCGCTCGCATACTTATGGTACGCAAATGGGTGAATTGGACACCTCCCGGCGGGCTCCGGACGTCGAGTTCCGGCCACGGCGGCGGGGCGCCGCTCGCGGGCCCGGCGGACGCGGCAGGGCGCCCGGACACCCACCGCCGGGCCAGGGAACGCGCCGACACGACCCCACGCGCACCTCGGGTCGGACGCCAAACCATCAGGACCGGTGACGCGCGGCGCGCGGAGTCACCGATATTCAGGCCGATTCCGGGCCGTCACGACCGTTCGCCGTCAGCCCCGCAGGCCGTCGAGCGCGATGCCGAGGAGGCGGTCGGCCTGCTCGCGCGTCGCCTCGCTCCCGGCCCACGCGACGGCGCCGACCAGCGTGAACACGTCACGAGCCGTCAGGTCGGCCCTGACCTCACCGGACGCCCTCGCGCGCGCCACCAGCCGGTCAGCGGCGCCGAGGACGCCACGGCAGGCCGCGTACAGCTCGGACGTCTCGTCCTCCAGCGCCCGCAGGCAGGCGGTGGACAGCCCCCGGTAGCGCATCGTGTGCTCCACCGCCGCGTACACCCAGTCACGCAGGCCCTCCGACGGCGAGGGTGCGTCGGCGAGTTCGCCGGCCCGTCCGGCGAGCGCGCCCATCCGGTCGCGGAGCAGCGCCTCCAGCAGTGCCTGACGGGTCGGGAAGTGCCCGTACAGGGTGCCGTTGGCCACGCCGGCGGCGCGGGCGATCTCCTCGAGCGACGCGTCGGTGCCCTGCGCGGCGAACGCGGCGTCGGCGGCGGCGAGGAGACGCTCGTAGTTGCGGCGCGCGTCGGCGCGCATCCGGCGCGGGCGCGGCTGCTCGGCGACCACCATGCGGACTCCCACCTTGCTTATTCGAGACAGTCTCATTATTTTTCTCGGGACAGCCTCATCTTAGCCGCTCCCAGCCACGACAGCGAGGTCCGCCATGAGCGACGCCGCACCTTCCCGCCGTACCGTCCTCGTCACCGGCGCCACCGGCCGCCAGGGCGGCGCCACCGCCGCCCACCTCCTGCGCGGCGGCTGGACCGTCCGCGCCCTCGTCCGCGACCCGGCCGCGCCCGCGGCCCGCGCCCTGGCCGCCGCCGGAGCCGACCTGCGCACCGGGGACCTGGACGACGAGGACGCGCTCGCCGCGGCGGCCGAGGGCGTCCACGGCGTCTTCGCCGTCACACCCGACGACCACGACCCGGAGCGCGAGACGGCGCGCGGCACACGGATCGTGGACGCCGCCGTCGCGGCGGGGGCGGCCCATGTCGTGTTCGCCTCCGTAGGCGGCGCCGACCGCGACAGCGGCTTCCCGTACTGGGCGAGCAAGTGGCGTGTCGAGCAGCACCTGGCCGCGACGGGGGTGCCCGCCACCGTGCTGCGGCCGGTGCGCTTCATGGAGAACCACACCATCCCCGGCCTGCCGTTCGGCGGCATCACCGGCGACGAACTCGTCCACCTCTTCCACCCCGAGGCCCCGGTGCAGCTCATCGCGACCGACGACATCGGCGCGTTCGCCGCCCTCGCGTTCGCCGACCCGGAGACCTGGGCGGGGCAGGCACTCGAACTGGCGGGCGACGAGATGACCTCGCCCGCCGCGGCCGAGCTGATCGGCCGCGCCATCGGCCGCCCCCTCGCCTACCGGCAGGTCACGCCGGAGGGGACCGGCCTCCCGCCGGAGACGGCGGCGGACCTGCTGAGCCGCAGGACCGGCCAGTGGCAGGCCGACATCCCCGCGCTGCGCAAGCTGCACCCCGGCCTGATGGACCTGCCCACCTGGCTCGCGCGCGGCGGCGCGGCGCGCGTCCTCGCGCTGTTCACGCGCTGACGGGGCGACGCGTCACAGCGTCCCGTCGCGGACGACGTTCTCCACGGTCAGCCGCAGCGTGCGTACGAGTCCCGCCATCGTGCGCCGGGCCTGCGGGGTGTCGGCGTAGGCGGTGTTCACGTACAGCCCCGCGTCGTTGCGGTGGAACCAGAGGAAGACGCCGTTGCTGCGCTCCGCCCAGATGTGGCCGTGCGCCCGGCGCGCCGTGTGCAGCGCCGCGCCGGGGGTCCGCCGGAAGTCCATGAACGAGAAGAAGTTGACGGCGAACGGCCAGCTGCGGTCGCGCGGCCGGTCCGGCGTCAGCAGCTCGGGCAGCCGGACGAAGGGGACGTTGACGCTCTGGAGCATCGCGGACAGCGCCGAACGGACCGTGGCGGCCGTCCCCGCGAAGTCCACCGTGCCCGCCGTGCCCGCCGCCGCGCCTGCCACCGAGAACTCGACCGGCAGCGTGTTCACGTACCAGCCCATGCTGTGCGCCCAGACCCGCCGGTTGCGGCGGCTGACGGGCAGCAGGCCCCGGTACGTCTCCGGGCCGCCCTCCCGGTGCAGGCTCACCGCCATCGCCGCCAGCACACCGGCGGACAGGCTCACCTCGGCGGCGCGGCAGCGGGCGTCCAGGACGTCGGGCGCGGCGCCGGTGAGCAGGGCGTGCGTCTCGTTGACCACCGGGTAGAGCGCGTGGGGGTCGACGCCGAGGTCGAGCGGGAACCGGGGGAATATGCCGCCGTTCCGCTCGGCGAAGCCCCGCCAGTAGTCGAGGCGCGCGTCGTCGGGGCTCAGCGAGCCGCCGCGCGCCCGGTCCTGCGCGGCGAAGTCGAGATAGCTGCCCGTCTCCGGCAGTTCGACCCGGCGGCCGTGGGAGAGGGCGTCGTACGCCGTGGCGATGTCCTCGACGGCGAGTGCCGTGGAGACCCCGTCGGTCACCAGGTGGTCGCACGCGAAGAACACCGTCGTGGACGCCTCGCGCTCCACCGCGCCCATCACGAACCAGGGGCCGCGCAGGGTGTCCGTGCCCTGCATGAAGCGGTGCACGTACGCGCGGACACCGGCGGCCGAGGTGAACGTTCCGGCGTCCACCAGCTCCAGCTTGATCTCCTCCGGGTCGAGGACGTCCACCGCCAGCCCGTCGCCGGACACGGAGAAGACGCAGCGCAGCACCTCGTGGCGGCGCAGGAAGTGCAGCAGCGCCGCGCCGAGCGCCTCGCGGTCCAGCGGGCCCCGGATCTCGAACGAGCCGCCGACCGACGAGGGGCAGGGCACGTTCTCGCGGTCCAGGATCCGGGCGACGGCGAAGTGGTCCTCCTGGATGTACGAGGCGGCCGGGCGCGGGCGCGCGGGCTCGGCGGCGCCGCGCGTCGCGGTGACCACCCTCCACTCCAGGGCGTGCCCGGGTGCGATCTCCAGGTCTTCGACGGGAATCTGAAGCACTTCGGCCTTTCGTGCCGCGTCCTGCGGCTGCCGCCGGGTGCGGGCGGCGGGCGGGCGCGGGCTGCTGTCGGGTGCGGGCTGCCGGGTGGGCCGCCATCCGGATGCCGCGGTCGGGACGCGCCCACTCATCCGGCCTAACGAGCGGCCGGGTGCGCGGTGACGGGCCGCGGGGGCGGCGGCGCGTGCGCCCGTTCGTTCCATCGGGTGATCTTCACGGCGGAGTGCCGTCGCACCGGCGCGGTGCCGCCACGCTGGGACGGACGTGACCCGACCGTCCCGGCCGTCACCACCGTGTCGAAAGGCCCGAGAACGCCCATGCCTCCCACCGCCCCCTCGCCCCAGCAGACCGCCTGCCCGTTCCCGGTGAGCAGCGGCCCCGCGCTCAACCCGGAGTACGCCGCTCTGCGCCGGGGCCCGCTGCCGCGCGTGCGCCTGCCGCACGGCGGCGACGCCTGGCTCGTGACCGGCTACCAGGACGTCAGGACCGTGCTGTCCGACGCCCGGTTCAGCATCGCCGCGCCGCAGGACGGGGAGCAGCCCAGGATGCGCAGCGGCGCCAGGGCCGTCAGCGGGCTGTTCGCGCTCGACCCGCCGGAGCACTCGCGGCTGCGCTCGGTGGTGGGGCGCAACTTCACGCCGCGGCGCGTGGAGATGCTCCGCGGCAGGATCGCGGAGCTGACATCGGCCTGCCTCGACCGGATGGAGGCCGCCGGGCCGCCGGCCGATCTGGTGGCCCTGCTCGCCGCGCCCGTGCCGCCCGGGGTGCTCTGCGCGCTGATGGGCGTGCCGGAGGAGAACCACGGCCTCTTCGAGGACTGGGCGCGCCTCATCCTGTCCCACGAGCCGAGGCCCGACGAGATGGCGCGCAAGTTCGAGGAGTTCAGCGCCTGCCTGCGGGAGATGGTGGCGCGGCGGCGTGCCGAGCCGTCCGACGACATCATCGGCACGATGGTGCGGGCCTGCGACGAGGAGGGGCGCGTCTCGGAGGACGAGCTGTACGCCGTCGCCGCCGATCTGCTGAGCGCCGGTTTCCTGAGCACGTCCGACCAGCTCTCGGTGCTGGTCCACGCGCTGCTGGCCGGTCCGCGCCGGTACACGCGGCTGGTGGAGCGTCCCGACCTGATCCCGGCGGCCATCGAGGAGGTGATGCGGCACACGCCGCTGCTGTCGGCCTTCTCGTTCCCCCGGTACGCGACGGAGGACGTCGAGCTGGGCGGCGTGCTGGTGCGGGCCGGGGAGCCGGTCGTGCCGGTGGTCGCGGCGGCCAACCACGACCCGGGGGTCTTCCCCGACCCGGACCGGATCGACCTCGACCGCGACGCCGCGCCGCATCTGGCCTTCGGGCACGGGCCGCACTACTGCGTCGGGGCGCAGCTCGCCCGGCTCGAACTGCGGGTGATGACCGAGGCGCTGGTGTCGCGTTTCCCCCGGCTGACGCTCGCGGTGCCCGAGGAGCGCCTGTCCTGGCGTACCGGGCACCTGCTCAACGGCCTGGTGGAGCTGCCCGTCACCTGGTGACGGCCGCGCCGGGCCGCCCGTCGCGCAGATGTGACCTGGATCACATGAGAGATCCGCCGTCACGGCGATGAGTTCCGGCGGGGACGGCTGTCTGTACCCGTGAAGCCGGCGGGCGCGGGGAGGCCGCGGACGGGGCGGGGAGCGGAGGAGCTGTCATGGGATCGATCAAGGTGCACGAGTTCATCACCCTCGACGGAGTGATCGACGCGCCGATGTGGACCCTGGACTACGGGTTCACCGAGGGGATGAGCCGGGTCCTCGGCGGGGTCACCGCCTCGTGCTCCGCCATCCTGCTCGGCCGCACCACGTTCGAGGGCTTCGCCCCGGCCTGGTCGACCCGCACCGCCGAGGACGACGAGGGCGCGCCGTTCTTCAACGACACGCCCAAGTACGTCGTCTCCGGCACGCTGGAGGACGCGTCGGCGCAGTGGAAGAACTCGGAGGTGCTCGGCGCCTACGACCCGGAGGCCATCCGGCGGTTCAAGGACAGCGTGGACGGGGGCATCTACGTCAGCGGCAGCGGCACCCTGGTGCGCGCCCTGCTGGCGGACGGCCTGGTGGACGAGCTGCACCTGATCGTCTACCCGCTCGCGCTCGGCACCGGCCCGCGGCTGTTCCCGGAGGGCTCGCCGCGGACGCCGCTGACGCTCGCGGCGAGCGAGTCCTTCGAGAACGGCGCGGTGCACCTCGCCTACACCCCGGCGGCCTCCTGACGTGCCCCGCCCGGCGGTTCAGGCGGTGACCACGACCGGGTGGCGCACCACGCCGTTGAAGAGGTAGCCCTGTTCGTTGAACGGCGTGGTGTCCGGCTGCCGCGTGCCCGTGCTGTCCGTGGCGCGGGCCAGCAGGGTGGCCGCACCGGCGGCGCGCGGGGTCCAGGGCAGCGACCAGCGCACCCAGCTGTCGCGGCGCGGCACGTCGTGCAGCCGCGCGTGGTGCCAGCGCTGCCCGCCGTCCGTGCTGACCTCGACCGAGCGGATCGTGCCCGCGCCCGACCAGGAGCGCCCGGTCAGGTGGTGGGTGCGCCCGGCGGCGAACGGGGCGTCCCACGGCAGTTCGAAGGCGCTCTTCAGCGTCTGCCGCGTGAGCGGCGCGCTGCCGCCCTCGGGGTAGCCGGGGCCGAACAGCCGGTAGAGGTCGGTGTTCCAGGGCGAGTAGAGCGGCTCGGCCGAGACCTCGATGTCGCCGACCCACTTGACCGAGGCGATGCCCACCCAGGACGGCACGAGGACGCGGACCGGCGCGCCGTGGTCGGGCGGCAGGGGGCGGCCGTTCATCTCGTGGACGAGCAGGACGTCGTCCAGTGCCTTGGCGACCGGCAGCGGGCGGCGTACGTGGCCCATCGGCGTGCCGTCGGACGCGGTGGCCTCGGCGTCGAGGCCGCGCGGCTGGACGTCCACGGCGTGCCGGGTCAGTCCCGCGCGGCGCAGGACATGCGCGAGGCGGACGCCGCGCCAGCGGGCGACGCCGACCGCGCCGAGGGTCCAGGCGGTCCCCGAGGCGGTCTGGCCCTGCTGGGTGGCGTAGAAGCTGCGCCCGTTGCCCGCGCACTCGACGAACGCCGTGTGGGTGGTGGACGGCAGGGACTTCAGGTCGCGCAGGCTGAACTCGGCGCCCTCGCCGCGCAGTCCGCTCCCCCACACCCGCAGCCGCCACGATGCGGCGTCCAGTTCGGGCGTGGTGGTGTGGTTGCGGACGAAGAACAGTTCGTTCGGTGTGTGGAAGCCGGTGCCGCGCAGGCCGGACCAGCGGCTCTCCGCGTTGGTGCCGCGGATGACGAAGTGCTCGTCGGGCAGCGGCTTGACGATGCCGGGCACGGTCGGGCCGGCGTGGGCCGTGCCGGTGCCGCCCGCGCCCACGGCGCCGATCACCCCCGCCGCGGTGAGGAGCCGCAGCATGCCGCGCCGGGAGATGCCGTCGGCGCGCGCGGCGCCGTCGAGCCACTGGCGCATCCGGAGGCGGTCGTAGTCGCGTTCGTCGGTCGTCATGCGGTCGATCCTGGCGCGGGACCGCCGTGGGCACCATTGCCGTGCATTGCCGGATCGTGAAATCTCACCACGCCCGTCGCACCCACCCGCACCCGCCGTGTCAGTCGCGGGTCCTGCTCCCGGCGGACGCGCTGTCGGCCTGCTCGGCGGTGAGCGGTGTGGCGATGTCCTCCAGGCCTCTGCGTTCGGCCTTGACGCCGAGGAAGACCTCCACGAGCCCCGCCGCGACCATCAGCCCGGCGCCGATGCAGAACGCGAGGGTCGTCTCGGAGCGGATGCCGCTCTCGGTGAGCGACGCGAACAGCAGCGGGCCGCTGATGCCGCCCGCCGCCGTGCCCACCGCGTAGAAGAACGCGATGGCCAGCGCGCGCGTCTCCATCGGGAAGACCTCGCTGACCGTGAGGTAGGCCGAGGAGGCGCCCGCCGAGGCGAAGAAGAGGGCGACGGTCCAGCAGGCGGTGAGCGTGTTCGCCGACAGGGCGTCCTGCTGGAAGAGCCAGGCGGTGACGAAGAGGAGCAGCCCGGAGAGGATGTAGGTGCCCGAGATCATCGGCTTGCGGCCGACCGAGTCGAAGAAGTGGCTCAGCAGCAGGGGCCCGAAGAAGTTGCCCAGCGCGATGACGGCGTAGTGCCAGCCGGTGTCGGCGGTGGGGACGTCGTAGAACGTCACCAGGATCGTGGCGAAGCCGAACGTCACCGCGTTGTAGAGGAACGCCTGCCCGATGAAGAGCGCGAGGCCCAGGAACGCGCGGCGCGGGTAGCGGCTGAACACCGTTTTCGCGATGGTGACGAAGCCGATGGAGTGCCGCTGCTTGATGCTGATCTCCTGGTCGGCCGGGGGCAGTCCGCTCCCCCGTGCGCGGGCGGCGTCCTCGGCCTCGCCGACGACCGTCTCCGCCTCCTCGTCGCGGCCGTGGATGAACAGCCAGCGGGGGCTCTCCGGCACGTGGCGGCGCACCAGCAGGATGACCAGGCCCAGGAAGACGCCGAGGCCGAACGCGAGGCGCCAGCCGAGGTCCACCGGGAAGTTCTCGGTGCGCAGGAAGACCATGGACAGCAGCGCGCCCGCGAAGGCGCCGATCCAGAAGCTGCCGTTGATGACGATGTCGATACGGCCCCGGAACTTGCTGGGGATCAGCTCGTCGATCGCCGAGTTGATGGCCGCGTACTCGCCGCCGATGCCGAGGCCGGTGACGAAGCGCATCAGGAAGAAGAACCACGGTGTCCACGAGAAGGCCGTCAGCGCGGTCGCCACCAGGTAGACGGCCAGCGTGAGCAGGAACAGCTTCCGCCTGCCGAAACGGTCTGTCAGCCAGCCGAAGAAGAGCGCCCCGACGCAGGCCCCGGCGACGTATATGGCCGCCCCGAGGCCGGTGACCTGCGCGGCGGTGATGGCGATGCCGCTGCCCGGCTCGGCCAGGCGCTCCGCCATGTTGCCGACGAGGGTGACCTCCAGGCCGTCGAGGATCCAGACGGTCCCCAGGCCGATGACGATGCGCCAGTGCCAGCTCGACCAGGGCAGGCGGTCGAGGCGCGCCGGGACCGTGGTCCGGACGGTGCCGGTGCCAGTGCCGGTGGAATGCTGCTGCGGTGCTCTCTCGTGGTCGGACACGCCTCATTCTGTGCCCCGGTCACGCCGCCGCATGTGCGGCGATTTCGGCGGCGGCGTGTCGTACGGGCGGGCCGGTGGGCGGGCCGGTCAGCGTCCGGCGGCCTCGGCGAGGCGGCGCGCCTGCGCGCGGGCGGTACGGGCCACCGCCTCCTCGTCCGCCGTGAGCAGCCGCCCATCCCGCACGACGGGGACCCCGCCGACCAGCGACAGCGCCACGGGCGCGGGCGGGCCCAGGACCAGGGCGGCCACCGGGTCGGCGATGGTGGAGTGCCCCAGGCCGTCGAGCCGCCACAGCACGAGGTCGGCGAGCTTGCCCGGTTCGAGCGACCCCAGTTCGGCGTCGCGGCCGAGGACGCGGGCGCCGCCGATGGTGCCGAGGCGCAGCGCCTGGCGGGCGGTGAGGGCGCGTTCGCGGTGCGGGCCGAGGCGGTTCACGAGCAGGGCGTTGCGCAGTTCGGTGTGCAGTTCGCCCGCCTCGTTGGACGCGGTGCCGTCCACGCCGAGGCCCACGGGGATGCCCGCCGCCAGCATGTCGGGCACGCGGGCGATCCCGGCGGCGAGCCGGGCGTTGCTCGACGGGCAGTGCGCCACGCCCGTGCCGGTGCGGGCGAACGCGGCGAGGTCGTCGTCCGACATGTGCACGCAGTGCGCCATCCACACGTCGTCGCCGAGCCAGCCGGTGGACTCGAAGTAGGCGGTCGGGCCCATGCCGAACAGCTCGTGGCAGAACGCCTCCTCCTCCACCGTCTCCGAGCCGTGCGTGTGCAGCCGCACCCCGAGCCGCCGGGCGAGCGCGGCGGACTCGCGCAGCAGCTCCGTCGAGACGGAGAACGGGGAGCAGGGCGCCACGGCGATCCGCAGCATCGCGTCGGGCGAGGGGTCGTGGTGCGCGCGTACGGCGTCCTCGGTGGCGCGCAGGGCGTCGTCGGTCGTCTCGACGGCGAAGTCGGGCGGCAGGCCGCCGTCGGACTCGCCGCGGTCCATCGAGCCGCGCGCGGCGGTGAAGCGCACGCCGGTCTCGCGGGCGGCCTCGATCTCGGCGCCGAGGAGGTCGCCCGCGCCGCGGGGGAAGATGTAGTGGTGGTCCATGGCGGTGGTGACGCCGCCCCTGGCCATCATCGCGAGCGACGCCCGCGCGGCGGCGTGGACCATCTCCTCGTCGATGCGGGACCACATCGGGTAGAGGCTGACAAGCCAGTCGAACAGGTTGGCGTCCTGGGCGAGTCCGCGGGTGAGCCACTGGTAGAAGTGGTGGTGCGTGTTGACCAGGCCGGGGGTGGCGAGGTGGTCCGTGGCGTCGATCCTGCTGGTCACGTCGGTGAGACCGGCGGGCGCGGGCCCCGGGCCGAGGGACTCGATCCGGCCGCCCGCGAGGACGAGGTGGCCGTCCGCGTGCTCGGTGCCCTCGGGGTCGGCGGTGGCGATGGCGCAGTGCTCGATGACGGTCCTGCCGACCATGCGGGGTGCTCCTAACCGAAGGTGCGGGCGGTGAGGTCGGCCGGGATGCGGGCGTCGGCGCCGTCGCGCAGCACCGTCGCCTCGATGAGGCCGTACGGCCGGTCGGCGGCGAAGTAGACGGCACCGTCCGGGCCCTCGTTCTCCATGCCGAAGGGCGTCAGATCGACGGCGAAGTGGTGCTTGTTGGGCAGCGAGAGGCGGATCTCGGCCACTTCGGGGCGCCGTTCGAGGACGCGGGAGCCCATGGCATAGAGGGTCTGCTGGAGGGAGTACGAGTACGTGCCGGCGAAGGCGTCGAGCAGGTGGCGCGTGGCGTCGGCGTGCTCCGCGTCCCAGTCGCGCGCGGGGTCGGGTGCGCCGGTGTCCGCCTGCCGCCAGAGGGCGGTGACGTCGGTCGCCAGCACGCGGTCGGTGGTCTCTGGCAGCGTGGTCCACCGGTCCTCGACGTAGCCGCTGAACTCGGAGTCGGTCGTGTTCATCACCGTCACGCCGCTCACGCCGCTCAGGACCTCCCACGCCCGGTCCTCCGGCGCGTCGTCCGCGTACGTCACCTGCGCCGTCCGCACGCCGCGCCCGGAGCGGACGAACGAATGGGCCGCCTCGCCCGGCACGGGGACGCGGTCCCAGGCGTACTCCTCGACGCGCAGGCGCGCGCGGTGGACGGCGGGCTGGGAGGTGACGAAGTGCCGTGCCAGCAGCGCCGCGAACGCCTCGGGCGAGCTGATGCCGTGCTCGCGCGCGAAGGCGTAGACGGTGTTCTTGGTGGTGTCGGTGGTGAGGACACCGGCGTTGGAGCCGCGCAGGTGGACGTCCGCCATGTCGCCGGAGAGGGCGACCGACACGTTGAGGTCCCGCACATGGTGGACGGGCCCTTCGCGGGTGACGCGGACGACGCGCGTCTCGGCCTTGCCGTACTGGTTCTGCCCCAGCGTGGGCGGCATGTCAGCTCCCTCGGTAGACGGAGTGGCCGTACGGGCTCAGCAGCAGCGGCACGTGGTGGTGCTCGCCCGGCACGACCCGGAAGGTGACGGCGGCCTCGGGGAAGAACGGCGTGTCCACGGCGAACGTGAGCCGCGCCGCGTCGGCGCCGCCGGGCAGGGCGGGCAGCGCGCCGCAGCGTCCGTCCGCGTCGGTGTGCGCGGTGGCGTGCCGCGCCCAGGGGGCTTCGCGGCCGAGACGTACGGACAGGGTGACGGGCACGCCGGACGCCGGGCGGCCCTGGGCGGTGTCGAGGACGTGGGTGGAGACCGTGGCCGTGGACTCCGCGAGGCGGGTGAGGCGCAGGGCGTTGATGCGGCCGAGTTCGGTGCGGGTGACGGCCCGTTCGGTCGCGGGGTCGTTGCCGAGGCGGGTGCGGAGCGCGTCGCGGAGCTGGGTGGCCGTCAGGCCGGTGGCGCGGATCAGGAAGGTGTGGCCGAAACGTCCCTGGTAGGCGAGGTTGAGTTCCAGCATCTCCGCGCGCAGGGCCGCGTCGGCGTCGTCCATGCCGCGCTGCTCGCGGGCGGACGCGGGGTCGGCGGGGTCGGGGCGGCCGATGCGGGGGTGGGCGGCGACGGCGGCGTCGAGCCCCGCGGGGCCGAGGGCGGCGACGGCCGCCTCGTTGGCGGCGAGCAGCGCGCCGGTGTCCGCGTACGGGCGGGCCGCCAGCAGCCGGTCCGCCCAGTCGGGAGCGGCGCACAGGCGGTGGAGCGCGGCGCGGACCGCGCGGTCCTCCGCGCCGTTGAGCCAGGCGAGGCCGGGGGCGTCCTGGTGGGGCGGGCGGGACGTCATGACACCCCAGCTAAGCCGGAGGACGCGGCGCCGTCAACATTATGTTGATCGGTTGAGGTAGTTGTAGACCGTGAAGCGGGAGACGCCGAGCGCCTCGGCGACGGTCTCGACGCTGTGCCGCATCGCGAACGCGCCGCGCGCCTCCAGGGTCCGCACCAGCTGCTGCTTGGCGGACCTGTCCAGCTCGGACAGCGGCACGCCGTGACGCCGCGCCAGGTCGGTGAGGATGTGGTCGAGCGACTCGGAGAGGTGGGGCAGCCTGACGGCGGCGGCCACCGCGCCGTCCCAGGTGAGGACCACGTCGTCGTCGCCCGCGTCCGCCGGGTCGATCAGCCGTCCGCCGATGGCGTCGAGGAGGGGGGCGAGCGCGGCCGTGAACCGGGCGTCACCCCGCCCGTCACCCGGCGCGCCGTCCGGTGCGTCCTCAGCGCTCCCCGCCATGCGGTTCCCCCCGTTCCCGCCCCTGCCCGTCGGCGCCGAGGGTGCTGAGCTGGAGCGAGACGCGGGTCGCCCCGGCCGCGAGGGCGCGGCGCAGGACGGTGTCCACGGCGGCGAGCACCGCGTCGGGCGGCCCTTCGGCGCTCGTGCCGAACGGGCCGACGTCCACCGCGTCGAGCGGCGCGCCCGTCACCGCCTCGCGGGTCACCAGGGCGTGCTGCGGCAGGTTGTCCAGGTCGAACGGCTCGGTCGTGAATTCGATTCTGAGGCGCACGGGGCCAACCTAGCGCCGCCTCCGGCAGGGGCGGCGCGGCGGTCAGCGGAAACCGGGCGGCGGCCAGGCCGCCGAGGGCGACTCGCGGCGCTGCGGGAAGCCGTACGGCAGGGTGGCGGCGCGCGAGACGCCGAACATCTCCAGGGCCTCGCGCAGGGCGGCGACGCCACGGGCCAGCGCGCTGACCGAGCCGACGGCGGCGACGATCATCAGCAGCGACTCGCGCAGCTCGCCGGGCTCGCACGGGCCGGTGACGGCGAGCACGTCCAGGGCGTCCAGGGCGCGTTCGGCGATCTCCCGGTCGGCGAGCGGCGCCGGATACCGGTCGAGGTCCGTGCGCAATCGGCGGACGGCTGACTGGAGGCCCGCGATCCGCGGGTCGGTACCGGCGGCGCTGCCACGCTGCGCACCGGTGAGTGCCGTACGGGCCGTTTCAGCTTCTCCTGCCGCCACTCAGCCCCTCCCTGCCCTGTTGTCATCCGCCATCGCTCACCCCCGCCGCGCGCCCGCACCTACGCGGGCGACCGGCGGGCCGGACAAGGAAAGTAAATATCACTGTCCGCGCACCACGCCATACGGAGGGCGAGGTTCCGTGTCACATTCCGGTGAAAAAAAGCCGGAAAAAGCTCGACGCAACGTCACCACCGCCCGTTCGCGCCGATCGCCCGGAAGCGTCCGCCGGACCTCCCGCGGGGCTGACCGGCGGGCCCCGCATCGGGGAGACTGGAGACCCCGCCCGCCGGAAGTACCGTCCCTGGAGCGCCAGATGGCCAGAAGCGTGCTCGTACGCTGCCCGGACTGCCACCGGGAGCACACCTATGTGCCGCCGGAATTCCCCTGCGTCTGCGGCGCCCCGGTGACCGTCGCCGTGCTCACTTCGGGTGTTGCTCCCGCGATTTCCGTACGTCACCGATCCTGGTCAGCGTCCTGGACGGAAGTTGACTGCGAACGGTGCGGTCACCCCGGCCAGTGGCCGCAGCCGGAGTTCTGCTGCCCCTGCGGCGTGACGGTCCGGCTGACGCGCGACGAGCCGCCCGCGCCGGACGGCGGGCCCGCGGCGATCGGCGCCGCCACGGGGCGGCCGCCGTTCGGCCCGGTGGCGATCGAGACGGCGTACGACGGCGTGGCCTGCGCCGCCGAGTATCTCGTGTGGCTCGGCTTCTGGGGCGTGCGGGGCGCCGTGCCGAGGCCGCCGTCGGGGCTCGACCTGCGCGGCCCCTCGGTCGTGGGCGTGGTGGACCAGGGCACAGAACCCACCGGCGTGCGCCGCGTCGAGACGCTGTGGCTGCACGCGGCGTCGGCGAACGCGATGCCGATCGCCTTCTCGGTGGCCGGATTCGACGCGCAAGCGCGCCTGTGCGCGGAGCGGCTGCGGATGCCGCTGTTCGCGCTCGAACTGTCCGGGACGCCCCGGCCGGTCAACAGGGCCGCCGAATCACTGTTCGAGGAGGGTGCGCCGGGCGGCCCGTAGACGGCGCGGCTCACTCCCAGCGCAGGTCGTGCCGCGCCCCCGGGTGGTGGAACGCGAGCAGCGCCGCGCCCTCCTCCTCCAGACCGGCCCGTTCGGCGGCGGACGGCTCGTCCAGCGGCGTGAGGACGAGGGTGGCGGCCGAGTCGGCGCGGTCGGCGTCGAAGCGCCATGTGCCGCGTACGAAGCCGTCCGCGAGCCAGACGGGAAGCGCGTAGTTGCCGCGCCAGGACATGGCCTTGGCCTCGGCGGAGATGACGCGGGTGCGGTCCGCGTGGCCGAGGAAGACGTTGTCGTACTCGGGCAGGAAGCGGACGGGCGCCGGGACGTCCTCGCCGGGGCGCGGCGCGTCCCGCAGGTCGAACAGCTCGACGCCGTTCTCGTCGCGGAAGACGGCGAGTTCGTCCCGCAGGCGCGTGAACGCCGCCCGCAAGCCGGTGAGTCCCGACCAGTTCTGCGCGTCCTTCACCGAGGCGGGGCCGAAGGCGGCCAGGTAGCGGCGCACCACCGCCTCGGCCGCCGCGCCGGGGGCGTCCGGGGTGAGCGGGGTCCCGAGCCAGTGCTCGGCCGTGGTGTGCCGGACGGCGCCGCTCTGCCGCCACAGGCCGCGCGGCGGCACCTGCACCAGCGGCAGCCACGAACGGGCCGCCTGCCCGAGCGCCTTCGGCGGGCTCGCCGGCGCCTCGGCGGCCAGCGCGGCGCCGAGGTCGGCGAACGTCATCGGCGCCGCCTCCACCAGCTCGCGCGCCAGCGCGGTCATCCGCCCGTGGTCCACCTCGCCCAGCTCACGCAGGAAGGCGGCGCGGAAGAGCGCGTCCGTCGCGGGCTGGAAGAACGGCCGCAGGACCGGGCAGTCGGCGGCCGTCACCGTGTGGATGGTCGAGCGCTGGAGCGCGATGCGGACGAACTCCCGCGCGGCGAAGCGGCGGGAGAAGTCGTCGGGGTCGAATCCGGCCAGCCGTGTCCACAGCGCGGTGTAGTGGTTGCCGGGCACCTGGGTCTGGAGGCCCACGAGGTGTTCGACCGCCTGCCGCGCGTCCACCGTGGCGCGGGCGAGGAGGAGCTGCCGTTCAAGCAGCGCGCGGTTGAGGGCACGCCGCGTCAACACCTCGGGTGATGTCATGGCCAGAGCTTACGGGCCCGGCCGCCGGGTGGATCGGCAGGTCCGTGCCGGTCAGGAACGTGCCGGAGCCGCCGCGCCGCAGCGCGACGATCTCGGCCGCGATGGACAGCGCCGTCTCCTGCGGCGTCCTGGCGCCGAGGTCCAGGCCGATCGGCGAGCGCAGCCGCGCGAGGCCCGCCTCGGTGACCCCGGCCTCGCGCAGCCGCCGCAGGCGGTCCTCGTGGGTGCGGCGGGAGCCCATCGCGCCGACGTAGGCGAACGGGCGGGCGAGGGCACGGGTGAGCACCGGGACGTCGAACCTCGGGTCGTGGGTGAGGACGCACACGGCGGTGCGGGTGTCGGGCCGCTGCCCGTCGAGGTAGCGGTGCGGCCAGTCGGTGACGACCTCGGCGGCGTCCGGGTAGCGGTCCCGCGCGGTGAAGGCGGGCCTGGCGTCGCAGACCGTGACGCGGTGGCCGAGGAACGCCCCGGCCGTGGCGAGCGCGGCGGCGAAGTCCCCCGCGCCGAAGACGAGCAGCCGGGGCGGGGGGACGTGCGACTCGACGAGGAGCGTGCGCCGCGCGGCGCCGCGGCCGACGCGTACGGTCCCGGTGCGGCCCGCGTCCAGCAGCGCGGCGGCCTCGGCGGCGGCCGAACGGTCCAGCGCGGCGCCGCCGCCGAGCGTGCCGAGCGGGGCGGCGCCGGGCCGGACCAGCAGGGCGCCCGGCGCGGAGGCGGGCGGGCCGTCCGTGACGCGGACCAGGGCGGCGGCCTCCCCGTCGGCCGCCGCGTCGAGCGCCGCCGCGAGCACGGCGCGGCCCGCCGCGGCGGCGGTGACCGGCGTGACCAGCACCTCGATGGCGCCGCCGCAGGGCAGGGCGGGGGCGAACGGGTCGGCGCCGCCGCCGTCCCCCGTGGCGAAGCGCTCCCGCCGCGTCGCGCCGTCGGCGAGCGCCTCGCGGCACAGCTCGTGGACGGCGGCCTCCACGCAGCCGCCCGAGACGCCCCCGGCGACCGCGCCGTCCGCCGCGACGGCGAGGGCGGCGCCCGGGTCGCGCGGCGCGCTGCCGTCCACGGCGGTGACGGTGGCGACGGCGAAGTCGCGGCCCTCGGCGGCCCAGAGGCGCAGGGTCACGGCGAGGTCGAGCATGGTGCGTCCCTCCTCCTGGGGTGGGGCCGGCCGGGATGGGGCCAGTAGACCCCGGCGCGGGCCGCCGGGGGCAGTCACCGATGGGCAGAAGCGCCCGGCGGGCCGCTTCCGTCCTCTTGTAGATTCGTACGAGGACGCGGGGCCGACCTGCCGGACGGCGGCCGGCCTGCGGAATCACTCGTTCGAGTGGGGGCGGTTCATGCGGCTGCACGCACTGCTGGAGGACGGAACGCTGGGGCTGCGCCTGCTGAGCGGCGCGCACGGCCTCGACCGCCCGGTGCGGGGCGTCATGACGACGGACCTGCGCGACCCGAGCCGCTACCTGCGCGGCGGCGAACTGGTCCTGACCGGCCTCGCCTGGTGGCGCGGCCCGGCGGACGCCGAGCCGTTCGTCCAGGCCCTGGTGGACGCGGGTGTGGCGGGACTGGCGGCCGGGGACGCCGAGTTCGGCTCGGTGCCCGACGCGCTGACGGAGGCCTGCGCGCGCCGGGGGCTGCCGCTGTTCGCGGTGGCCGAGGAGGTCGGGTTCGCCGAGATCACCGAGCACGTGGTGCGCCGCGTGTCCGCCGGGCGCGCGGGCGACCTGGCCGCCGTCGTCGACAGGCACCGGCGGCTGATGGCGGCCGACCCGGCGGGCGGCGGACCGCGCGCCGTGCTGGACCTGCTCGGCTCCGAACTCGCCCTGCCCGCCTGGCTGCTGACGGCCACCGGCACGCCGGTCGCCCGGCAGACGGGCCGCGCGGCCCTGCACCGCGGCGTCGCCCGCGACCTGGCGCGCCACCGCCTCGCCGCCACCCGCGCGGGGCGGCCCGGGCCGTGGACCGTGGGGGCGGGCGGCGCGGCGTACACCGTCTTCGCGGTGCGCGCCGAGGACGGCGGCAGCGGTGACGACCCCGGGGCCCTGCTCGCCGACTGGCTGCTCGCCGTCAGGGCCGACGCGGGCGAGTGGCCCGGCCAGCGGCGCGACCTGCTGGACGGCGTGTCCCGCCTCCTCGCGGCGGAACGCGACCGGCGCGAGGCCGCCCGTACGGTGCGCCGCCGCCTCGCCCGCGAGGCGCTCGACCTCGTGACGATCGGCGCGCCGCCCGCCGAGGTGGCGGCGCGGCTGCGGGTGGCGGGGCCGCTGATCGAGCCGGGCGGCGTGGCGGGGCCGCAGTGGCAGGTGGTGGTGGCGCGCCTGGAGTGGGCCGGCCAGGAGGGCGGAGGCCGGGCCGCCCGTGCCGTGCTGGAGGAGCTGCTGCCCGCGTCCGCCGTGGCGCGGGGCGACGGGGAGGCCGTCGCGCTCGTGCCCGTGACCGAGCCGCTGCGCGCCGGGAGGCTGCTGCGGCCGGGGACGCGGGAGGTGCTGGCGGCGGGCCTCGGGGACGACGGGCGGCTGACGCTCGGGGTGAGCGGCGCGGTGGCGTCGGCCGAGGGGCTGCGCGGGGCGCTGGAGGAGGCCAGGCACGCGCGGCGGGTCGCGGCGGCCAGGGCGGACGCGGTGGCCGTGGCGGGGCACGAGGAGCTGGCGTCGCACGTGCTGCTGCTGCCGTTCGTGCCGGACGACGTGCGGCGCGCGTTCACGGCGCGGCTGCTCGAACCGCTGCGCGCGTACGACCGGGAGCACGGCGCGGAGCTGGTCCGCACGCTGGAGGCGTTCCTGGAGGCGGACGGCTCGTGGACGCGGTGCGCGGCGCGGCTGCACGTCCACGTCAACACGCTGCGGTACCGCGTCCGCCGCATCGAACGGCTGACCGGCCGGGAGCTGACGCGTCTCGAGGACACGGTGGACTTCTTCCTCGCGCTGCGCCTGCGGTAGCGCGGCGCCGGGCGGGGGCGCGCGGCGCGACTTGTGAACAAATTCACGCAGCCCTCTTGGCCATGCCGGGCGGCTCGTGCTGAGATGCAGTCACATCACGTACGTATCTCGGCCCGACGAAGCGCTGGAGGGGCATGTGACGGAGACCGCCGTACCAGTTTCCGTGAGGTCGTCGAGCGGGGACCCGCTCGACGGCGCGGTATGGCGACTACGGTCACGGGGCTGTTGGGAGGACGCGGCGAGCCTGCTGGAGCCCCGGGCGGCGGGCGAGCCGCGCGCGGCGCTCGCGCGCGCCGGACTGCTCGTGGAGCGCTGCATGTTCACCTCGGAGGGGTGGGGCAGGGCCGAGGAGGCGCTGCGGGCGGCCGAGTCCGTCGCGCACACCGACACGGAGCGCGGGGCCGCCGCCTGCGAACGCGGGTACCTCGCGTTCGCCTCGACGCTGCTGAAGGTGCGGGACAGGGCCGACGAGGCGCGTGCCGCGCTCGGCAGGGCGGCGGCGCTGCTGGCACCCGGCGCGCCGGGGCGGGCGCTGCTCGACTTCAGGCGCGGCCTGATGGCGGAGCACGTCAGCGGCAACCCGCAGGCGGCCGAGGCCGGTTACCGCCGCGCGCACAACGAGGCGGTCGGGCAGGGGGACGCGCTGCTCAGCTCGTACACCTGGCAGCGGCTGGGGGCCCTGGCGGTGCTGAACGGGGACGTGGCCGAGGCGCGGCACGGGTTCACCGAGTCGCTGCGGCTGCGGGAGGAGGCGGGGTACCTCGTCGGGGTCGCGCCCGCGCTGGCGGCGCTCGCCGAGGTCGAGCCGGAGCCGGAGGCCGCCAGGCTGCGCGGCGAGGCGACGCGGCTGTTCCGGCTGCTCGGCGGCGTCCCGCGCTGGCTCGGCCCGAAGCTGGCCGAACCGCTGCCGGAGGACTGACCGCCCGGCACTGGCGGCGGCATCGCTCCGGGCGACGCCGCCGGACGGTCGGACGGCCGGACGGCCGGGAACCGGTCCGGGGGAAGCGGGCGCGAGCGGCGAGGCGCGGATGCCCCGGGCACATCGGGGCTCACCGCAGCGGCGTGAACACGGCGGACGTTCCGCCCCACACCGCCTCGTCGGCAGGCCCCCGAGCATCGGCGCCCAGGGCCAGCCCCGCACCCGGCGGCAACGTGAAAGCGCGCAGGCACCGCACAGACACCGCCCGCACCCCGTACCGGCCCCCGCATACGGCAACCGCGTGAAAGCGCGCACATGCCTCTCACGTCGGCATCCCGCGCCCCTCGGAACGGCCGAGCCGCATGGCTCTCCGGGGCAGCCGACGCGGGTGCGCCCCACCGTCTCGGCTCACCATGACGCGACACCGAGGAGCGGCGCACGCACCCTCGGCGCGACATCGCGGAGCGGCGTCCTGATCGCCGCGCACGCCCTGTGGTGGGCGCCGCTGCGCGCCCGGTCGCCCGGGTCCGTGCGTCACGTCGGTGGAAACGGCGGGCGGGGCGGCGGGGCCGTTCGGTTCGCGGGCCCGGAAGCGGTGGCGGCGGGGAGCGGGAGGCGGGGCGGTACGGGGAGGAGGGGCCGCGACCGGGCGGGGCGGTCAGTCGGTGGCGGGGGGAGGGGCCAGGTGCTCGTGGGCCAGGCGTTCGGCCGTCGCGAGGTCGCCCGTGCACAGGGCGTCGAGCAACGCGCTGTGGGCCAGCGCGTCGGCCAGTAACTGCGCCGGACCCGGCCCCCCGTCCTGGGCGGACGGCATCTGCGACCTGCGGTGCAGGTCCTCGGCGACGGCGACCAGGTGCCGGTTGCCCGTCAGCGCGAGCAGCGAGCGGTGGAAGCGGCGGTCGGCCTCGGCGTACCCGGCGCGGTCGCCGACCCGGGCGGCGGAGACCGTCGCCTCGGCGAGGGGCCGCAGCTCGGACCAGCGCTCGGCGGGCAGCGCGCGGGCCAGCCGCAGCAGCGCGGGCACCTCCAGGGCGGCGCGTACCTCGGCCAGCTCGGCCGCGTCGCGGCGGCTGCGGCCCGCGATGCGGAAGCCGCGGTTGGGCACGGTCTCGACGACGCCCTCGCTGACCAGCCGCTGCATCGCCTCGCGCACGGGCGTGGCGGACACGCCGTACCGCTCGGCGAGGGTGGGGGCGGAGTAGGTGGCGCCCGGTTCCAGCTCGCCGGAGGCGAGCGCGTCGCGCAGCGCGGCGAGGACCTGGGCGCGCACGGAGTGGCGCTCCGGGAGGGTGCGCGGCCTGACGGGGAGCGGGGGGCGGGCGACCGGCGGCGGGGCGGGGCTGGTCACGCCGGGTGCCTGCTCCGGCCGGGTGAGGTCCATTCGTCCGCTCCGTCCCCTCCTGCCCGTGATTTCACGCGGTGCCAGCACCCTAGGCGCAGTTGGCCCGGCAGCAAACCCCGGGAAACGTCAGGTAAGGTAAGGCTTACCTGCACAAGATCACGGAATCGGTGGTTCCATGACCGTCCCCGCCCTGGCCACGGCCTCGCCGCTGCGGCCCGCCTACGACCGCGTCACCGAGGCGCTTCCCGTCCTTCGCATCAGCGAGGGACCCGGACGCCCGGCCGACGGGCCCGGCTGGGTGCGGGCCGACGCGCTGGCGGCGGGCGGCGCGGAGCTGGACGCGTACTGCGCCTGGGACGCCGAGCAGATCGTGCGGGACTACGGACAGGAGGGCCGCCCCGACGTCGTCGCGGCGTTCGCGCTGCACCGCTACGCGTGGCCGACCGCCGTCCTGTTCACCGTCCCCTGGTTCCTGCTGCGGCGTGTGCCGTGGCTCGCACCGGAGGACGTGGCGTTCCACCGGGGCGATTACCGGATGAGTGTACGGACCGGCGCGTTCAGCTGTCTCCCCGACGACCCCGCCGCGGACGACCCGCGGGCGCGGGTGGTCCCCGACGAGGACGCGCTGCGCGCCGCCCTGCGGCAGGCGGCGGCCGACCACCTGGGCCCCGTGCTCGCCGCGTTCGGTCCGCGCATGCGGCGCGGGCGGCGCGCCCTGTGGGGCTCGGCGACGGACGAACTGGTCGAGACGCTGTGGTACTTCGGCAGCCTCGTCGGCGAGGAGGAACGCGCCATGGCCGAGGCCGGGCTGCTGTTCCCCGGCGGGACGGCCCCGTACTCGGGCGGCGCCTCGTTCCGCGAGCTGACCGGGCCCGCGGGCGAGCGGCTGACGACGCGTGACCGCGCGAGCTGCTGCATGTTCTACACGGTGCGGCCCGAGGACACGTGCGTCACCTGCCCGCGCACCTGCGACAGCGACCGCGTGGCGCGGCTGGCCGCAAGCTGATAACAGATTGCTCAACCCGCCACGCCTGTTTCGGCAGGTTGGCACTCGTTAGGGGGTTTCGCCCCGGAATACGGCTGACGAGTGCTCAGGTAGCATCCACAGTTCTTCAGTAGCGCCACGTCTCCGGGCCATCATTCCGATTCCGCCGGACGACCATGGTCACCACGAATCCAGCACAGGTCGCGCGCACTCGGCGCGCCTGGCGAGGGGCAGTTGCATGACACTGACGGACATAGACATCAGCTGGGCGGTGGCGGGAGCCGTACTGCTCGGCGGCATGCTGCTTGCGGTGGTCCTGCTCACGCGCGGCCGCAAGCCCTCGGGCGAGCATGCCGACACCGGTGACTCCTGGGAGCGCCTGGAGGCGGCCAGGCGGCGCCGGGAACGCATCTACGCGGGCGCCTCGTACACCCTGCTGTTCTGCTGCGCGGGCGTCGCGGCGGCGCTGTCGTTCCAGGGCCTCGTCGGCTTCGGACGGCAGAACCTGGACCTGTCGGGCGGCTGGGAGTACCTGGTGCCGTTCGGCCTCGACGGCGCGGCCATGTTCTGCGCGGTGATCGCGGTGCGCGAGGCCAGCCACGGCGACTCGTCCATGGGGTCGCGGCTGCTGGTCTGGCTGTTCGCGGGCGCCGCCGCCTGGTTCAACTGGGTGCACGCGCCGCGCGGCGGCGGGCACGAGGGCGCGCCGCACTTCTTCGCGGCCATGTCGCTGTCGGCCGCCGTGCTGTTCGACCGCGCGCTGAAGCAGACGCGGCGGGCGGCGCTGCGGGAACAGGGCCTGGTGCCGCGTCCGCTGCCGCAGATCCGCTTCGTCCGCTGGATGCGGGCGCCGCGTGAGACGTACGGCGCCTGGTCGCTGATGCTGCTCGAAGGGGTGCGGTCGCTCGACGAGGCCGTCGAGGAGGTCCGCGAGGAGCGCCGCACCAAGGAGGGCGAGCGCGACCGGCGGCGTGAGCACCGGCAGTTGGAGCGCGCGCGGCTGAAGGCGATCAGCCGTCAGCACCGTGGCTTCGGCAAGGGGCGTGAGCGCGTCGAGGTCGCGGCAGTGGCGCCGACACCGGAGCCGGCCGCCCTGGAGGCGGGGAGCGCCGGGCAGGCGCGGCCCGCGCTGGACGCGTCGCCCGCCCTGACGTCGTCCCTCGCCGAGGACGGCAGGCTCGACTCGCTGGAGGAGAAACTGGCCCGGATCGAGCGGCAGTTCGGCTGACCGCCGCACTGTCAGCGGCAGGTGCACGGCCCGTCGGCGCACAGGCGTCCGGCGGGCCGCCCGTCTGTCCGGGGTCGCACAGGGCCGGGCGCGGGCGCCGCTGATGCTCCTGTTGATCGTCAAGCCTTCTCGGCAGAGTAAGCGCCGTATGGTTGCCGGATGCGGTATCTGGCGGAGTCGTTTCTTGTCGGGGCCCTGCGGCGGGGTCGTTCGGTCGAGCAGTTCCTTGGGCCGTGCGGCTCGGCAGGACGCCCGGGGGTCCGTTATGTAGAGGTTCGTGCGGTGAAGACGTCCTTCGAGGTCTTTCTCCACACGGTTGAGGACGTCGGTGGTCAGGGCTTCTTCGACCTGGGCGAGTTCCCGCCGTTTGATCCCGATGACGAGGCCGGCGAGTTCGGGCGGCTCCTGGGCATGGCTGAGGACCCGCTGGCTGCACTGATCGTTGCCGAGCAGTGCACTGGCGCGGGGCGGGGCCGGTGGGTCAACGAGGGGATCGTCCAGGACGAGTACGGCGACTTCGTGCGCGCGGGCCGGCCGTCGGATGCTTCTCCCGGCGGCTGGCTGTGGCCCGAGATGCCGGACGTGACATGGCCTCGCGCGTGATCAGGCAGCGGTGAGCCAGTCCCGGTAGGTGTGGGCGAGGTCGTCTCGGTGGATGCCGCGTTCGAAGGGGGAGATGGTGGCGGGCCACACCCCGAAGTGGCGGGCTGCGGCGGTGAGGGTGATGTTCTTGGACTGCCGCAGTGGTCGCAGGTCGGCGATGCCGGGGACGGTGACCGTGGTGGTCAGGCAGCGGAACATCTCCCGGGCGATGGCCCGTTTCAGCAGCCGGATGATCTCCTTCTTCGTCCGGCCGGCGGCGGTCTGCCGGACGACGTAGCCGGCTCGCCCGGCTGCATCGCCTTCGGGAGCAACGGCGGCGACACGTGGGCCGTCGACTCACGCCGGGCTCCAACGGACACGTCGGGCAGGTGATCCTGGTCGGCCACGAGCGGAGTCTCGGCGCGGAACTCGTGGCCGACTCCCTCACCGACTTCGTCCTCGGCCGGATCCGCGAGGAGGGCCGCCGCCGTCCCGGGGAAGGACTACCCGCCGTGGCCACGATCGACGGAGGGTGGGCCGATCAGCCTCGCCCCCCTCGCCGGGCTGCCCCGCCTGCGGACCCTGACCGCCCTCCCCGGCACACTGGCCGACCCCCTGGAGATCGCCGGGCTGGCCGGTCTCGAATACCTCCGCCTGGGCGCGCACGAATGGCGCGCGCTCCTGGACGCGGGGGCCGTCCCGCCCGGCCTGATGGCGGCGGCCGTCACGGTGCGCGACGAGAACCACCTCCCGGTCGTGGACCTCGCCAACGAGATCCTGGCCCTCCGGGGCAGGCCCGGGATCGCCCAGACACTCCTGGAGGGCGATCTCGGTCCCGCGGCCTGACGCCCCGGGCGGGGGCGCTCAGACGATGGTGAGCTGTGCGGGGAGGACGCCCTCGTGGGCGAGGAGCATCTGCTTGCGGTCGAGGCCGCCCGCGTAGCCGGTGAGGGAGCCGTCCGCGCCGATGACCCGGTGGCAGGGGCAGACGACCCACAGCGGATTGGCGCCGATGGCACCGCCGACCGCGCGGACGGCGTTGCGGGGCAGCCCGGCCATCTCGGTGACCTGGCCGTAGGTGGCCGTGGCACCGAACTCGATCGTGTGCAGCGTGTCCCAGACGCGGCGCCTGAACTCGGTGCCCACGGGTTCGAGGGTCAGGTCGAACGTGGTGCGCTCACCGGCGAAGTAGGCGTCGAACTGGCGGGTGGCCTCGGTGAACGCGCTGTCGTCGCGCTGCCAGTCGGGCTGGACCGAAGGACCGCGCTTCTGCCGGGGCACCGTGACGGAGGCCAGGACACCGGGGCGCGGACCGGCGATCAGCAGTTCGCCGAAGGGGCTGGGGTGAAGGGTGTAGAGCATCAGTGCTTCTCCGAGGTCGTGAGCGCGGGGGTGGTGGTCTCGGGGGCGGAGGTCGCGGTCCAGAGGTGGTGCACGGCGTAGGAGCGCCAGGGGCGCCAGGCGTCGGCGGTCGCCGGTTCGGCGCCGACGAGCCCGAGGCCGTGGCGGACCCCCGCGTCGCCGGTGAGGAAGACGTCGGGGTCGCCCAGGGCGCGCATCCGCATGTATCCGGCGGTCCAGGGGCCGATGCCGCGCAGGGCGAGCAGGGCGTGCTCGGTCGCGTCGCGGTCGGCGCCGGGGCCGAGGTGGACCGTGCCGTCCGCCAGGGCGGTGGCGAGGGTGCGGAGGGTGGCGCGGCGGGACTCCGGCATGCCCAGCTCGGTGAGCGGGGCGTCGGCCAGCGTCTCGGCGGCGGGGAAGGTGTGGGTGAGGGAGCCGTCGGGGGCGGGGAGGGGCTTGCCGTACGCGGCGACGAGGGTCCCGCCGAGCTTCCGCGCCGACGAGACGGTGATCTGCTGGCCGAGCACGGCGCGGACGGCCAGTTCGTCGGGGTCGGCCGCGCCGGGCGAGCGCAGCCCCGGCCGGGCGGCGACGAGCGGGGCGAGGAACGGGTCGGCGCCGAGCCGGTCGGCGACCGCGTAGGGGTCCGCGTCGAGGTCGAAGAGGCGCCGGACCCGCTGCACCGCCGTGGTGAGGTCCCTGGTGTCGGTCAGGTGCAGGCGGCAGGGCAGCCAGCGCGCGTCGGGGCCGCCCGACGGCTCGCCGACCTCGGCGATCCCCGTGCCGTGCGGGAGGGCGAGGGAGCGCCGGTAGGTGCGGCTGCCCCGGGTGCCGGTCATCTCCTCGATGCCCGCGAGGGCGCGCAGTCCGAGGAAGTCGAAGACCTGGCGGGCGTCGTACGGGCCCCGGTGGGCGAGGCGCAGCGGGATGCCGCCGGTGCCGAGGCCGGGGGCGGCGCGTTCGCGGGGTGCGGCGGCGCGCAGCTCGCTCGGCGTCCGGGCGTAGGTCGCGCGGATGGTGTCGTTGAACTGCCGGACGCTGGCGAAGCCGGCGGCGAAGGCGATCTCGGTGACCGGCAGTTCCGTGGTCTGGAGCAGGATGCGCGCCGTGTGGGCGCGCTGGGCGCGTGCGAGGGCGACCGGGCCGGCGCCCAGTTCGACGGTGAGCAGCCGCTGGACCTGCCGGGAGCTGTAGCCGAGGCGGCGGGCGAGCCCGGAGACGCCTTCGCGGTCCACGATGCCGTCGGTGATCAGCCGCATGGCGCGGCCGACGGCGTCGGCCCGCGCGTTCCACTCGGCCGAGCCGGGGACGGTGTCGGGGCGGCACCTGCGGCAGGCCCGGAATCCGGCGGCCTGTGCCGACGCGGCGGACGGGTGGAAGCGCACGTTGCGCCGCTTCGGCGTGGTCGCCGGGCAGCTGGGGCGGCAGTAGATGCCGGTGGTCAGGACGGCGGTGAAGAACACCCCGTCGAACCGCTCGTCCCTGCTGCGCACCGCCTCGTAGCGGCCGTCGTCGTCCAATGCTCTCTCGTTCACCACATCCCCCAGTGTGCGCCCCCGCGGCAGGCCCGACTGGCGGCAATCGGACATGGAGGTGCGGGGGTGCGCGGTGTCGTCTCAGGCGTCCACGGGCTGCCAGACGGGGCCGTCCTGCCCCGGCGCGACGCGGCCGAAGACGACGTCGGCGAAGTGCCCGCCGAAGCCCACGACGCCCGGCTCGGACAGTCTCCCGATCACCTCGCGGCGGCTGCGCGTGGCCGCCTCGCGGTCGGCGTCCGCGTCGGCGTACCACTCGGGGTGGCCGACCTGGACGGGGCTGTGCAGCACGTCCCCGAAGGCCAGGAGACGGCGGTCCCCGCCGTCGATCTCGTAGGTCGTGTGCCCGGACGTGTGGCCCGCCCCGAGCCGCACGCGGACGCCGGGGAAGATCTCCTCCCCGTCCGTCACCGTGCGGACGAAGGGCTCCAGCGCGGCCAGGACTGCGTCGCCAGGCCCTTCGTCACCGGCGTGCGCCCGCTCCCGCCACTCGGGCCCGGCGAAGAGGTACGGCGCGTCGGCGAGGAACGGCCGTCCGGCGCCCGCCGGGACGTGCGCCGCCCAGCCGAGGTGGTCGATGTGGAGGTGGGTGAAGGCGACGGCCTCGATGTCGGCCGGGGTCCGCCCCGCGGCGGCGAGACTCGCCGGGAGGCCGCCGCCGGTCAGCGCGCCGACGCGGGCGCCCGGTACGGCGGGGGCCGTGACCGGGCCGACTCCGGCGTCTATCAGCAGAGCCCGCCCGTCCCGCTCGACGAGCAGCCCGCCGATGCTGCCGGTGAGGTACCCGTCCGCGTCGAGGTGGTCGGCGTACCGCCGCCAGTCGGCTTCGGTGCTGCCGCGCAGCCAGCCGAGCGGGGACAGCTGCACGGCCCCGTCGGGCAGATAGGTCACGGTGGTCTCCCCCAGCCGGAGGGAGCGGGGGACGGCGGGCCTGCGGAGTCGTTCGCTGCTCATGGACAGGACCCTATACTTCAAGCCAGAAAGATTCAAGCTTTATTCTTCCCGGCTCCGACCTTTGCAGCTCGAACCACCCTTCCGGGCTACGATGCACCGCATGACGACCCCGCCGGAGCCAGGAGCCCTCGCAGAACGCGAGCTGTGCGGCCTCGTGAGCACACTCGCCCGGCAGCTCGACGACCACGTACGGGAACGGGCCGCCACCCTCGACCTCACCGGACCCCAGGCGACCGCCCTGCGCGAGCTGGACGGCCCGCTGACGATGAAGCAGCTCGCAGCCCGGATGAGCTGCGAGCCGTCCAACGCGACCTTCGTCGTGGACCGCCTGGAGAAGCGCGGCCTCATCGAGCGCCGCCCGCACCCGACCGACCGGCGGGCCAGGGAACTGCACCTCACCGAGTCGGGCGGCGCCCTGCGGGAGCGCCTGATGGAACTGCTCGTGGAGCACTCCCCCGTGGCCGCCCTCACCGGTCAGGAACAGGCCGCCCTGCGGCTGCTGCTGGAACGCGCCGTCGGTCAGCGCTGAGCCAGCCTGGCGGGGAAACCGCCGGTGGCCACCGGACCCCAGCGGACAGGGGTGACGCGGATCAGGGACTTGCCCTGGCGCGCCATCGCGGTCCGGTACTCGGCCCAGTCGGGGTGCTCCCCCGCGATGTTGCGGTAGTACTCGACCAGCGGCTCGATGGCGTCCGGCACGTCGAGCACCTCGGCCGTGCCGTCGATCTGCACCCACGGACCGTCCCACTCGTCCGACAGGACGACGACGCTGACCTCGGGGACACGCCGGGCGTTCACGGTCTTGGCACGGTCGGGATAGGTGGCGATGACGATCCGCCCGGCCGCGTCGACACCGCACGTCAGGGGGGACGCCTGGGGGCCGCCGTCCGCGCGGTGGGTGATGAGGAGGGCCCGGTGCCTGGGGCGCACGAAGTCGAGGAGCCGTGCCAGGTCCACGGGGGTGTTCGTCGCGATCGAAGGACTCATGGCGCAGCAGACTACGCGCCTCCGGGAGGCTCCACGCCCCGGCCCCTTCCACCCGGCGCACCGGGCGCCGGGACCACGCCCCCGGACAGCGCGGCGGCGCGGCGCGGGGGCCCCTGGAAGGCCCCCGCGCCGCGCCTCGGGATGGGTCAGGCCGCGACCCCGACCGCCTGTGCGGCGGCGGGCGCCAGGGCCAGTTCGAGCACCTGGCGGACGTCCGTGACCGGGTGGACGTCGAGCTTCGCCAGGACCTCGGCGGGCACGTCGTCGAGGTCGGGCTCGTTCCGCTTGGGGATGATCACCGTCGTGGCCCCCGCCCGGTGCGCGGCCAGCAGCTTCTGCTTCAGGCCGCCGATGGGCAGGACCCGCCCGGTCAGCGAGACCTCACCGGTCATCGCCACCTCGGGCCGCACCTGCCGTCCGCTCAGCAGCGACGCCAGGGCGGTCGTCATGGTGATGCCCGCGCTCGGCCCGTCCTTGGGCACCGCGCCCGCCGGGATGTGCAGGTGGACGCCGCGCTCCTTCAGGTCGCCGACCGGCAGCTCCAGCTCCGCGCCGCGCGAGCGCAGGTAGGACAGCGCGATCCTGGCGGACTCCTTCATCACGTCGCCCAGCTGGCCCGTCAGGGTCAGCCCGGCGCCGCCGGTCTCCGGGTCGGCCAGGGACGCCTCGATGAAGAGGACGTCACCGCCCGCGCCCGTGACCGCGAGGCCCGTCGCGACGCCGGGGACGGCCGTACGCCGCTCCGCCGGCTCCTGCGCCGACTCCGGCGTGTGGTGCGGCCTGCCGATCAGCTCCCGCAGCGCACCGGCCGTGACGGTGTACGGCAGGTCCCGCTCGCCCAGCTCGGCGCGCGCGGCGATCTTCCTGAGCAGCCGGGCGACCAGCCGCTCCAGGCTCCGCACGCCCGCCTCACGGGTGTACTCGCCCGCCAGCTTCCTGAGGACCTCGTCCTCCAGCGTGACCTCGCCCTCGGTCAGACCGGCGCGCTCCAGCTGCCGGGGCAGCAGGTGGTCGCGGGCGATGACGACCTTCTCGTCCTCGGTGTAGCCGTCGAGCCGGACCAGCTCCATCCGGTCGAGCAGCGGCTCGGGGATGGCCTCCAGGACGTTCGCCGTGGCCAGGAAGACCACGTCGGACAGGTCCAGGTCCACTTCCAGGTAGTGGTCGCGGAAGGTGTGGTTCTGCGCGGGGTCGAGCACTTCGAGCAGCGCCGCGGCCGGGTCGCCGCGGAAGTCGCTGCCGACCTTGTCGATCTCGTCCAGCAGGACCACCGGGTTCATCGAACCGGCCTCCTTGACGGCCCGCACGATGCGTCCCGGCAGCGCGCCGACGTACGTGCGCCGGTGGCCGCGGATCTCCGCCTCGTCGCGGACGCCGCCGAGCGCGACGCGGACGAACTTGCGGCCCATCGCGCGGGCGACGCTCTCGCCGAGCGACGTCTTGCCGACGCCGGGCGGGCCGACCAGCGCGAGCACCGCGCCGCCGCGCCGCCCGCCGACGACGCCGAGGCCCCGGTCGCCGCGCCGCTTGCGCACGGCGAGGTACTCGGTGATCCGCGCCTTCACGTCGTCCAGGCCCGCGTGGTCGGCGTCCAGCACGGCCTTGGCGCCCGCGATGTCGTACGCGTCCTCGGTGCGGACCTGCCAGGGCAGCTCCAGCACGGTGTCGAGCCAGGTGCGTATCCAGCCGCCCTCGGGACTCGCGTCCGAGGACCGCTCCAGCTTGTCGACCTCCTTGAGCGCCGCCTCGCGGACGTGCTCCGGCAGGTCGGCCGCCTCGACGCGGGCCCGGTAGTCGTCGCCGCCGTCGGCCGCGTCGCCGCCCAGCTCGGCCAGCTCCTTGCGCACCGCGTCCAGCTGCCTGCGCAGCAGGAACTCGCGCTGCTGCTTCTCGACGCCGTCCTGCACGTCCTTGGCGATGGACTCGGCGACGTCCTCCTCGGCGAGGTGGTCGCTCAGCAGCTTGGTCGCGAGCCGCAGCCGCTCCACCGGGTCGACGGTGCGCAGCAGCGACAGGCGCTGCTCGACGCTGAGGAACGGGGAGTACCCCGCGTTGTCCGCCAGCGCGCCCGGGTCCTCGATCTGGGCGACGCGGTCCACGACCTGCCAGGCCCCGCGCTTGCGCAGCCAGGACGTCGTGAGCGCCTTGTACTCCTTGACCAGCTCGGTGACGGCGCCAGGCAGCGGGCTCGGCGTCACCTCGGCGACGGGCGTGCCCTCCACCCACAGCGCGGCGCCGGGGCCCGTGGTGCCCGCGCCGATGCGGACGCGGCGCAGACCGCGGACCAGCGCGCCGGGGTCGCCGTCGGCAAGCCGTCCGACCTGCTCCACACGGCCCAGCACGCCGATGTCCGCGTACGAACCGGCCACGCGCGGCACCAGCAGCACCCGGGGCTTCTCCCCCCGCGGCGCGGCGGCCTGGGCGGCCTCCACGGCGGCGCGCACCTCTGCATCCGACAGCTCCAGTGGCACGACCATCCCTGGCAGCACCACCTCGTCATCCAGCGGCAGCACGGGCAGGGTGAGTGCGTCGAACGACGAAGTCATGAACTCTCCCTAGTCAGGCTAATTGAGCTATGCAGACTCAATGCTCAGGGCTTCCCGAATGTTCCCCGGCCCGGAGATGTTCGCTCTGAGCGATCAATCACCCGGGAAGCCGTGACGCGCCCCCACGCCGCCCACCCGGGGAACACCCGGGCCGCCGCGAGGCTTCCCCGCGTACGGGCGCCCCCGTACGCGGGCATGCCGGAGCACCGGCCGGTGCGGGCACGGGCCGGTGCGGTGGGCGGTGGGCGTGGAAAGAGAGGCAGGTAAGAGGGGAGGCGCCGGTCAGGCCGTCACAGCTCGCGCAGCACCCGCACGAGGAACGCCTCCGTCGCCGTCGGCGGCTCCGCCTCGACGACCAGGCGGTTCATCATGTGCCGGTACAGCTCGACCTCGGCCGGCTTGTCGGGGTAGACGCCCCCGGTCAGCTGCTCCAGGTACACGACGTCGGGCAGGTCGCCGCCCGGCGGGCGCAGCACCGTCACGGGGCCGCCGACCGCCGGGTGGCCGCCCGCCGCGAACGGCATCACCTGGATCGTGACGTGCGGCAGCCGCGACACCTCGATCAGGTGCTCCAGCTGCGCCCGCATCAGCGCGACGCCGCCCATCGGCCGCCGCAGCGCCGCCTCGTCGATGACGACCCACAGGTGGGGCGGACGGCCGCGCTCCAGGACCCGGCGCCGCTCCATCCGCAGCTGCAGGCGCCGCTCGGCGCGCTCCTCGGCCGCGTCGGGCCCGAGCCGCAGGACTGCCCGCGCGTACCCCTCGGTCTGGAGCAGCCCGGGGACGAACTGGAGTTCGTAGGCCCGGATGACGGTGGCGGCCTGTTCGAGCCCGAGGTAGACGTTCAGCCAGCTCGGCACGATGTCGTGGTAGATGTGCCACCAGCCCGGCACGTTGCTCTGCCGCGCCAGGGCGAGGAGCGTCGCGCGCTCGGACGCGTCGGTGACGCCGTAGAGCGTCAGCAGGTCCTCGACGTCGCGCGGCTTGAAGCCGGTGCGCCCCATCTCCAGCCTGCTGATCTTGGAGTGCGAGGCGCGGATGCGGCGTCCCGCCTCCAGGCCGGTGATGCCGCTC
Source organism: Streptomyces sp. NPDC049879 (assembly GCF_044461265.1). Classification (NCBI taxonomy): domain Bacteria; kingdom Bacillati; phylum Actinomycetota; class Actinomycetes; order Kitasatosporales; family Streptomycetaceae; genus Streptomyces; species Streptomyces sp. NPDC049879. Next base: position 343,121 of record NZ_JBITKT010000004.1, read on the forward strand.
TCCTCGCGCAGCCGCCGCAGGCGGGCGCCGAGGATCATGCGCGGTACGGTCGGTCCCGTCCCGTGGTGGTCGGGGAGGTCCGGGGAGCGGACGAGGTCGCGCTCGCCGATGGCCTCTTCCTGGCGCGTCACGCCCATGTCTGCTCCCATCGCAGTAGCGGCGAGCGGCCAACTGTACTAAAGGCGCCCCTCCGGGAAAGGTAGTGGTGTCACGGAATTCGTCCAACTGCCGTCCACCGCCCGCCCGTCGGCGCTCCGCCAACCGCCGTGCCCGGCGCGGTGGTGATGACGTGGCACGCCCGGCGGCCTACGGTGGCGGCATGACCTCCCGTACCCACGCGGTGACGAACCAGCCCCCGCCACTGGCCGGATACGACGTCTTCGGACAGGACGCCGCACTGGCGGAGGGGGTTGCCCGGTACGCGGCGCCCGATGCCGCCGGGGGGATCGCCGACGCGCTCGGCGGGCTGGGGCGCCTCGCCGGTTCCGCCGAGGCGCAGGAGTGGGGGACGCGGGCGAACGCGCACCCGCCCGTGCTGCGCACCCACGACCGGTACGGGCACCGCGTGGACGAGGTGGAGTTCCACCCGGCGTGGCACACGCTGCTCGACCGCGCGGTCGGCGCCGGGCTGACCGACGCGTGGTCGGGCCCGAGCGGGCAACTGCGGCGCACCGCCGGGTTCCTGGTGTGGACCCAGGTCGAGGCGGGACACCTGTGCCCCGTCTCCATGACGCACGCCGCCGTGCCGGCCCTCCGCGCCGAACCCGACCTGGCCCGCACGTGGACGCCGCTGCTGACGTCGCACGCGTACGAGCCGGGGCTGCGGCCCGTCGCGGAGAAGCGGGGCGCGCTCGCCGGGATGGGCATGACGGAGAAGCAGGGCGGCTCCGACGTGCGGGCGAACACGACGCGCGCCGAACCGCTGTCCGAGCCGGGGGCGTACGCCCTCACCGGCCACAAGTGGTTCTGCTCCGCGCCGATGTCGGACGCCTTCCTGGTCCTGGCACAGGCCCCCGGCGGCCTCACCTGCTTCCTCCTCCCCCGCGTGCTGCCCGACGGGACGCGCAACGCCTTCCGCCTCCAGCGCCTCAAGGACAAGCTCGGCGACCGGTCGAACGCGTCGTCCGAGGTCGAGTTCGACGGCTCCACGGTGGCCTGGCGGGTGGGCGAGGAGGGCCGGGGGGTGGCGACGATCATCGAGATGGTCGCAGCGACCCGGCTGGACTGCGTGACGGGCTCGGCGGCGGTGATGCGGCAGGCGGTGGCGCAGGCGCTGCACCACGCGGCGCACCGCTCGGCGTTCGGCGGGCCGCTGATCGAGCAGCCGCTGATGCGGAACGTGCTGGCCGACCTGGCGCTGGAGTCGGAGGCGGCCACGGCGCTGGCGCTGCGCCTCGCGGCGGCGTACGACGGCGCGGCAGCGGGCAGCGCGCAGGAGCGGCACCTGCTGCGGCTGGCGCTGCCCGCCGCCAAGTACTGGGTGACGAAGCGCTGCACACCGGTGGTCGCCGAGGCGCTCGAATGTTTGGGCGGGAACGGGTACGTCGAGGAGTCGGGGATGCCCCGGCTGCTGCGGCAGTCGCCGCTCAACTCCATCTGGGAGGGCTCGGGCAACGTGCAGGCGCTCGACGTGCTGCGCGCGCTGCAACGCGAGCCGGGCGCGCTGAACGCCTACCTCACCGAGGTCGGGCTCGCGGCGGGCGCCGACCACCGGCTGGACGCGGCCATCAAGGACGTGCTGACCGAACTGTCCGACCTGGACGGCGTCGAGGGCCGCGCGCGGCGCCTGGTGGAGCGGCTGGCGCGCGTCCTCCAGGGGGCGCTGCTCGTACGGCACGCCCCGGCGGCGGTGGCGGACGCGTTCTGCGCGGCGCGTCTCGGCGGCGAGGGTGGCGCCGCGTTCGGCACGCTGCCGGGCGGCGCCGACGTGGCGGCGATCGTGGACCGGGCGCGCCCGCGCGTCGGGTAACGTGGCCCGGCACCAGCGCATGGCACGCCGCCCCCACGGACACGGAACGTCCCCCCGTCCGCGACCAAGGGTGACCGCTTCCACGCCGGTCTCACCAGTTGGGACCAGGCCGTCCACATAGCGGGCACCGGTGGACTCGGACGTAACACCGTGCCACGCTGCCGTCATGTCTGAAGCTGGTACGCCCCTGGTGAGTCGACGCCACGTCGATCTCGGTCGCACGTCCAGCGCCATCTGTCCGGCGGACTGAGCCGCAGCCCCGCCCGTCCCGGTTCCCTGCCCACGCTCCTCCCCGGACCTCCGTTCCCCGCACCGCCACGACTCTGTCCCGGTGCCCGCACAGCCGCGGGCCGCCTCGGGCCGGAGCCGCCCTGCTGCCTGCAGAAAGACAACGACGCGACATGTCCGACAGCGCGAAGAAGCCCACCGCCCCGACCCGCCGCAAGGCCGGCCGCCACCGCGGCGAGGGCCAGTGGGCGGCGGGCCACCTCACGCCGCTCAACGGGAACGAGCAGTTCAAGAAGGACGACGACGGCCTGAACGTCCGCACGCGCATCGAGACGGTCTACGCGCAGCGGGGATTCGACGCGATCGACCCCAACGACCTGCGCGGCCGCATGCGCTGGTGGGGCCTGTACACCCAGCGCCGCCCCGGGATCGACGGCGGCAAGACGGCCATCCTGGAGCCGGAGGAGCTGGACGACGAGTACTTCATGCTCCGCGTCCGGATCGACGGCGGGCGGCTCACGACCGAGCAGTTGCGCGTGATCGGGGAGATCTCGCAGGAGTTCGCGCGCGGCACCGCCGACATCACCGACCGGCAGAACATCCAGTACCACTGGATCCGCATCGAGGACATGCCGGAGATCTGGCGGCGCCTCGAAGGCGTGGGCCTGTCCACCACCGAGGCGTGCGGCGACACCCCGCGCGTGATCGTCGGCTCGCCCGTGGCCGGGATCGCCGCCGACGAGATCATCGACGGGACGCCCGCGATCGACGCGATCCTGCGCCGCGTGGTCGGCAACAAGGCGTACTCCAACCTGCCGCGGAAGTTCAAGACGGCCGTCTCGGGCTCGCCGCTGCTCGACGTGGCGCACGAGATCAACGATGTCGCGTTCGTCGGCGTGGACCACCCGGAGCACGGCCCCGGCTTCGACGTGTGGGTCGGCGGCGGCCTGTCCACCAACCCGCGCATCGGCGAACGGCTCGGCGCCTGGGTGCCGCTGGACGAGGTGGCCGACGTCCACGAGGGCATCATCGGCCTCTTCCGCGACTACGGCTACCGCAGGCTGCGGACGCGGGCGCGCATCAAGTTCCTGCTCGCCGACTGGGGCGCGGAGAAGTTCCGCGAGGTGCTGGAGAAGGAGTACCTGCTGCGCCGCATGATCGACGGCCCGGCGCCCGAGCAGCCCGTCCACGCCTGGCGCGACCACGTCGGCGTCCACCGGCAGAACGACGGGCGGTACTACGTCGGCTTCGCCCCGGTCGTCGGCCGCGTGGACGGCGGGACGCTCGCCAAGATCGCCGAACTCGCCGAGGCGCACGGCTCGGGGCGCGTGCGCACCACCGTGCAGCAGAAGATGCTGATCCTCGACGTGCCCGAGGAGCGGACCGCCTCGCTCGCCGAGGGCCTGGCGGCGCTCGGCCTGACGACGGAGCCCTCGGTCTTCCGGCGCGGCACGATGGCCTGCACCGGCATCGAGTTCTGCAAGCTGGCGATCGTCGAGACCAAGGCGCGGGCCGCCTGGCTCATCGAGGAGATGGAGCGCAGGCTCCCCGGCTTCGACGAGCCGCTGACGATCAACGTCAACGGCTGCCCCAACTCCTGCGCCCGTATCCAGATCGCGGACATCGGTCTCAAGGGGCAGCTGGTCCTGGACGACGAGGGCCGCCAGGTGGAGGGCTTCCAGGTGCACCTGGGCGGCTCGCTCGGCCTCGACCCGGGCTTCGGCCGCAAGGTGCGCGGCCTCAAGGTGACGTCCGAGGGCCTCGCCGACTACGTGGAGCGCGTCCTGCGCGCCTACCTGGCCGACCGCGAGCCCGGCGAGCGGTTCGCCACCTGGGTCACCCGCGCCGACGAGGGGGCACTGGCGTGAGCGAGCGTGCGGCCCCGTTCTACTGCCCCTACTGCGGCGACGAGGACCTGCGCCCCAGCGAGGAGGGGCACGGCGCGTGGGAGTGCGCGGCCTGCAACCGCGCGTTCCGCCTGTCGTTCCTCGGCCTCCTGGCGAAGGGCCTGCGCAGGACCGAGGGCGACGGCGACGGCACGACGGGCTGACCCGCGCCGCCACCCCCAGCCATCCAGCCGAGCCGAGCCGAGGAGACGGACACGATGAGCATCGCCACCGCCGGGCAGCCGCGCCACGCGGACGAGCTGCGGCTGCTCGCCGAACGCGCCGGGCACGACCTGGAGGACGCCCCCGCGCTCGACATCCTGCGCTGGGCGGCCGGGACGTTCGGCCCGCGCCTGTGCGTCACCGCGTCGATGGCGGACGCCGTCGTCGCCCACCTGGCGGCCCGCGCGCGCCCCGGCATCGACGTCGTCTTCCTCGACACGGGCTACCACTTCCCCGAGACCATCGGCACGCGCGACGCGGTGGCGGCCGTGATGGACGTCAACGTCATCTCGCTGACGCCGCGCCAGTCCGTCGCCGAGCAGGACGCCGAGTACGGCCCGAAGCTGCACGACCGCGACCCCGACCTGTGCTGCGCGCTCCGCAAGGTGCGGCCGCTCGCCGAAGGACTGGCCGGCTACGACGCGTGGGCGACCGGTCTGCGCCGCGACGAGTCCCCCTCCCGGGCCGACACGCCCGTGGTGAGCTGGGACGAACGCCGCGGAAAGGTGAAGATTGCCCCGATAGCCCGGTGGACGGAGGAGGACGTCGACGCCTATGTGGCCGAACACGGCGTCCTCACCAACCCCCTGCTCCAGGACGGCTACACCTCCGTGGGCTGCGCCCCCTGCACCCGGCGCACGCTCGCCGGGGAGGACGCGCGGGCCGGCCGCTGGGCGGGCCTGGCGAAGACCGAGTGCGGACTGCACGGATGAGACCCACCCGACCGACCACCAACCGACAGCGAGGAAGCGGGAGATGAGCGAGAACGCCCAGGGCGCCACCATCTGGCTCACCGGTCTGCCCAGCGCGGGCAAGACCACCGTCGCCCGCGCGCTGGCCGCGCGCCTGACGGCCGCGGGGCGGCGCGTCGAGGTGCTGGACGGCGACGAGATCCGCGAGTTCCTCTCCGCGGGCCTCGGCTTCACGCGCGAGGACCGGCACGTCAACGTGCAGCGGATCGGCTTCGTCGCCGAACTGCTGTCGTCGCACGGCGTGCTGACGCTCGTGCCGGTCATCGCGCCGTACGCCGACAGCCGCGAGGCCGTCCGCAAGCGCCACCAGGCCGAGGGCACCGGCTATGTCGAGGTGCACGTCGCGACGCCCGTCGAGGTCTGCTCGCGGCGGGACGTGAAGGGCCTGTACGCGCGCCAGGCCGCCGGCGAACTGACCGGCCTCACCGGCGTGGACGACCCGTACGAGCCGCCCGCGGACCCCGACCTGCGCCTGGAGACGGACGGCAGGACCGTGGACGAGTCCGCCGACGCGCTGTACGCCCTGCTCGCCTCCCGGGGGCTGCTGTGAGCGGCACGCTGCCCCTGGAGGACGGACGACCGAGGAAGGAGAGCAGCGTGACGCCGGCTGCTGACAACGGCAACGGCGGCGGCCCGTACGCGCTGCCGCACCTGGACGTGCTGGAGTCCGAGGCCGTCCACATCTTCCGCGAGGTGGCGGGCGAGTTCGAGCGGCCGGTGATCCTCTTCTCCGGCGGCAAGGACTCGATCGTCATGCTGCACCTGGCGCTGAAGGCGTTCGCGCCCGCGCCGCTGCCGTTCGCGCTGCTGCACGTGGACACCGGGCACAACTTCCCCGAGGTCATGGCCTACCGCGACCGCGTCGTGGCGCAGCACGGGCTGCGGCTGCACGTCGCGCTCGTGCAGGACTTCATCGACAGCGGGCGGCTGCGCGAGCGCCCCGACGGGACGCGCAACCCGCTGCAGACCGTGCCGCTGCTCGACGCGATCGAACAGAACCGTTTCGACGCCGTGTTCGGCGGCGGGCGGCGCGACGAGGAGAAGGCGCGCGCGAAGGAGCGGGTGTTCTCGCTGCGCGACGAGTTCGGCGGCTGGGACCCGCGCCGCCAGCGCCCCGAGCTGTGGCAGCTCTACAACGGCCGCCACGCGCCCGGCGAGCACGTCCGCGTCTTCCCGCTGTCCAACTGGACCGAGCTGGACGTCTGGCAGTACATCGCGCGCGAGAAGATCGAGATCCCCGAGATCTACTACGCGCACGAACGCGACGTCTTCGCCCGCTCCGGCATGTGGCTGGCCCCCGGCGGCTGGGGCGGTCCCGGCGACGGCGAGACGCTGGCGCGCCGCACCGTCCGCTACCGCACCGTGGGCGACATGTCCTGCACCGGTGCCGTGGAGTCGGACGCGGCGACGATCGAGCAGATCATCGCCGAGATCGCCGCCTCGCGCCTGACCGAGCGCGGGGCGACCCGGGCCGACGACAAGCTGTCGGAGGCCGCCATGGAGGACCGCAAGCGCGAGGGGTACTTCTGACCATGACCGGTGAGACGACCGGCGCCGCCATCGGCCTGGACGCCACGTCCCTGCTGCGCTTCGCCACCGCCGGCTCGGTGGACGACGGCAAGTCCACGCTCGTCGGGCGGCTGCTGCACGACTCCAAGTCCGTGCTCGCGGACCAGCTGGAGGCCGTCGAGCTGGCGTCCCGCAACCGGGGCGCCGACTCCGTGGACCTCGCGCTGCTGACCGACGGCCTGCGCGCCGAGCGCGAGCAGGGCATCACGATCGACGTGGCCTACCGCTACTTCGCGACGCCGCGGCGCCGCTTCATCCTGGCCGACACGCCGGGCCACGTGCAGTACACGCGCAACATGGTCACCGGCGCGTCCACCGCCGAGCTGGCCATCATCCTCGTGGACGCGCGCAACGGCGTGGTCGAGCAGACCCGCAGGCACGCGGCCGTCGCCGCGCTGCTGCGCGTGCCGCACGTCGTGCTGGCCGTCAACAAGATGGACCTCGCGGGCTACGCCGAGCGCGTCTTCGCGGACATCGCCGGGGAGTTCGGCGCGTACGCCGCGTCCCTCGGCATCCCGGAGGTGACGGCCATCCCGATCTCGGCCCTCGCCGGGGACAACGTGGTGACGCCCTCCGCGACGATGGACTGGTACGGCGGCCCGACCGTCCTCGAACACCTGGAGACCGTCCCGGTGACGCGGGACCCCTCGGGCGACCCGGCGCGCTTCCCCGTGCAGTACGTCATCCGCCCGCAGACCGCCGAGCACCCCGACTTCCGGGGCTACGCGGGGCAGATCGCCTCGGGCGTGCTGCGCGTCGGCGAGCGCGTGGTCGTCCAGCCGTCCGGGCTGACGAGCACGATCGAGCGGATCGACGCGCTCGGCCAGTCCGTGGACGTCGCCTGGGCGCCGCAGTCGGTGACGCTGACGCTCGCCGACGACCTGGACATCTCGCGCGGGGACCTGCTCGCCCCGGCGGCGGGCGCCGTCACGCCGAGCCAGGACGTCACCGCGACCGTCTGCCACCTCCACGACCGCCCGCTGGTGCCGGGCGCGCGGGTGCTGCTGAAGCACGCGACGCGCACGGTGAAGGCGATCGTGAAGGAGATCCCGTCGCGCCTGACGCTGGACGACCTGTCCCAGCACGCGGACCCGGGCGCGCTGTCCGCGAACGACATCGGCCGCGTCGTGATCCGCACCGCCGAGCCGCTGGCGCTGGACGCGTACGCCGCGTCGCGCTCGACCGGTTCGTTTCTCCTGATCGACCCGGCGGACGGCGCTACGCTGACCGCCGGGATGTCCGGCGAGGCCTTCGCCGGCGGTACGGCCGCGTCCGCCCCGGTGGCGGCGGACGGCGACCAGGACGGGTGGGCCTTCTGACATGACCGGGCTGGCGGGGGACGCCTTCTCGACGTTCGCGAAGGAAGGCGGGCGCATAGGCAGCGGAGCGCTCGGCAGCGGCCAGGGCGGCATCGGGCGATGTGCGCGCTGAGGTGACCGGGGTACTCCCCGCTCCCCTCAGCGCCCTCGCCCCCTGTCCGACGCACGCACTCCGACGCACGTTCCCCGTTCTCCGAGAGGACCCTTCACCGTGACCGCCACGCGCGCACGCCTGTCCAGACCCGCCCGCCGCCTGTTCTCGGCCGCCCTCGCCGTCCCGCTGCTGGCGCTCGCCGCCTGCGGCTACGGCTCCGACGCCGAGGACGACGGCGACGACGCCCCGTCCAGCAGCGAGAGCGCCGAGGGCCCCGCCCTGTCGGCGGACGAGGTGACGATCGGCTACTTCGCCAACATCACGCACGCCACCGCCGTCGTCGGCCTCCAGGAGGGCGACGGCCTCATCCGCCAGGAGCTGGGCGGCACCGAGGTCGGCACGCAGATCTTCAACGCGGGCCCGTCCGCCATCGAGGCGCTGAACGCCGGCGAGGTGGACGTCACCTTCATCGGCCCGAACCCGGCCATCAACGGCTGGGCCCAGTCCGGCGGCCAGAGCCTGCGCATCGTCGCCGGGGCGGCCTCCGGCGGCGCCTCCCTGGTGGTGAACCCGGACACCGTCCAGAGCCTGGACGACCTCGCGGGCGCCCGCATCGCGACGCCGCAGCTCGGCAACACCCAGGACGTCGCGCTCCTCAACTACCTGGCCCAGGAGGGCTACGAGGTCGACCCCGAGTCCGGCGAGGGCGACGTCTCGGTGCTGCGCATCGCGAACGCCGAGATCCCCGCCGCGTTCGACGGCGGCGACATCGACGGCGCCTGGGTCCCCGAGCCCACGGCGGCCAACCTCGTCAGCCGCGGCGCGGAGACGCTCCTCGACGAGGGCGACCTGTGGGACGGCGGGCAGTACGTCGTCACCCACGTCATCGCCTCCCAGGACTTCCTGGAGGAGCACCCCGACGTGGTCGAGGCGATCGTGCGCGGCGTCGTCGGCACCAACGCCTGGATCAACGAGAACCCGGACGAGGCCAAGACGGCCTTCAACACCGCCCTCGCCGCCCTGCCCGGCGGCAGCGAGCTGCCCGCCGAGGTCCTCGACCCGGCCTTCGACCACGTCGAGTTCCTGAACGACCCGCTGGCCGCCACGCTGAAGACCGGCGCGGACAACGCGGTGAACGCGGGGCTGCTTGAGGAGACGGACCTGGGCGGCATCTACGACCTGTCGATCCTGAACAGCGTGCTGGCCGACGAGGGCCTGCCCGAGGTGGACGACGCCGGTCTCGGCGTCGAGGACTGACCCGCCGAGGCTTCCCGCACCCGTAGCCCACCTGTGGAGGTGACACCGATGGCCCTCGCCCTCGACACGCCGGACGGCGGTGGCGGTACCGCCGCGCCCGCGTCCGCCGTACGGCTGGACCACGTCTCGAAGTCCTTCGGCCGTCCCGGCCGTCAGCAGCTGGTCCTGGACGACATCACGCTGGACGTCGCCCCCGGCGAGTTCGTCACCCTCATCGGTGCCTCGGGCTGCGGCAAGTCCACGCTGCTCAACCTGGTCGCGGGCCTCGACGCGGCGTCCGCCGGGACCATCACGGTCCCCGGCGGGCGCCCGGCCCTGATGTTCCAGGAGCACGCCCTGTTCCCCTGGCTGACGGCCGGGCGGAACATCGAACTGGCCCTGCGCCTGCGCGGCCTGCCCAAGGCGGAGCGCCGCCCCGAGGCCGAGCGGCTGCTCGAACTCGTACGGCTCCAGGGCGCGTACGACAAGCGGGTGCACGAACTGTCCGGCGGCATGCGCCAGCGCGTGGCCCTGGCGCGCGCGCTGGCGCAGGACAGCCAACTCCTGCTGATGGACGAGCCGTTCGCCGCGCTCGACGCCATCACGCGGGACGTGCTGCACGAGGAGCTGACCCGCATCTGGAGCGAGACGGGCGTCTCCGTGCTCTTCGTGACGCACAACGTGCGGGAGGCCGTACGGCTCGCGCAGCGCGTCATCCTGCTGTCGTCGCGGCCCGGCCGCGTCGTCCACGAGTGGCAGGTCGCCATCGACCAGCCGCGCCGCATCGAGGACGCCGACGTGTCGGCGCTCTCGGTCGCCATCACCGAACGGCTCCGGGAGGAGATCCGCCGCCATGGCCAGCAGTGACACCACCACCCCCGCGCCCGCGCCCGCGTCCCACGACCTCGCGGGACTTGAGGCGGGGCTCGACGCGCTGGAGACGCCCACCGCGCCCGAGCGCGAACCCGGCCGCGTCTGGCGGGTGCTCGGCGGCAAGGTCCTGCCGCCGCTGGTCGCGATCGCGCTCGTCCTGCTCGTCTGGCAGCTCGTCTACGTCGCCGAGGTCCAGCCGCACTACCTCCTGCCGGGCCCGGCGGACGTGTGGGGCGAGGTCAACGAGATGTGGCGCGAGGGGACGCTCCTCGAATACATCTGGACCAGCACGTCGCGCGGCATCCTCGGCTTCCTCGTCGCGGTGGCCGTCGGCACGCCGCTCGGCCTGCTGGTCGCGCGGGTGCGGCTGGTGCGGGCGGCGATCGGCCCGATCCTCACCGGCCTCCAGTCGCTGCCGTCGATCGCCTGGGTACCGGCCGCGATCATCTGGTTCGGCCTGACCAACTCCACCATCTACGCGGTGGTGCTGCTCGGCGCGGTGCCGTCGATCGCGAACGGCATCGTGGCGGGCGTGGACCAGATCCCGCCGCTGTACCTGCGCGCGGGCCGCATGCTCGGCGCGCGCGGCCTGACCAGCGTCCGGCACATCCTGCTGCCCGCCGCCCTGCCGGGCTATCTGGCCGGGCTCAAGCAGGGCTGGGCGTTCTCCTGGCGTTCGCTGATGGCGGCCGAACTCATCGTGCACTCCCCCGACCTGGGCACCGGCCTCGGCCAGCTGATGGAGAACTACCGCACGCTGCAGAACATGTCGGGCGTCCTCGCGACGATCATCCTCATCCTGATCGTCGGCGTCGCCATCGACCTGCTCATCTTCTCCCCGCTGGAGCGGCGCGTGCTGCGCGGGCGGGGCCTGCTGGTCAGGTCGGCGTGACGCTGCTCGTCGTCGCGCACGGCAGCCGCGACGCCCGGCACGGGGAGACCGTCACCGCGCTCACCGCGCGGGTGCGGCTCCTCGCGCCGGGCCTGCGCGTCGCCACCGGCTTCCTCGACTTCACGGCGCCGCGCGTCGAGGACGTGCTGGCCCGGCTGTACGCGGACGGCGAGCGCGACATCGTGGCCGTCCCGCTGCTGCTGCGCCGGGCCTTCCACGCGCGGACCGACATCCCCGCCGTCCTCGGCGCGGTGACGGACCGCCTGCCGGGCCTCACCGTCCGGCAGGCGGACGTCCTCGGGCCCGACCCGCTGCTGCTGTCCGCGCTGGACCGGCGGCTCGCCGAGGCGGGCGCGGGCCCGGAGGGGCGTGCGGACACGGGGGTCGTCCTGGCGTCGGCGGGCTCCTCCGACCCCGGTACGGCGGCGGCGTTCGCCCGGCTGGCCGGGCGGTGGCGGCGCGCGTCGGGCTGGGCGGAGGTACTGCCCGCCTACGCGGCGACGGCGGGGCCGACGACCGCCGAGGCCGTACGGCTGCTGCGCGCGTCCGGCGTACGGCGGGTGGCGGTGGCGCCGTACGTGATCGCCCCGGGCCGCCTCCCTGACCGCATCCTGGCGGGCGCGCGCGAGGCCGGGGCCGACGTGGTCGCGCCGGTGCTCGGCGCGGCACCGGAACTGGCGCGGACCGTCGTCGCCCGCTGGAGGACGGCGTGCACGAAGGGTGATGTACGCCCGGAGTTCACTGCGGCGTAAGGGAGTTGGGAGATTCTTTTCCCTCCTTACACCGGAGGTCCACCTTGTCTCCCCGACACCTGACGGCCGCCATGGCCGTCGTCGTGGCCGTCGGCACGCTCACCGCGTGCGGCAGCGGCCACGGTCACCAGTCCGTGCTGTTCCCCGCCTCGGAACGCCCCGAGAGCAGGTCACCCGCAGGCGACGTCCCCCTGACCGGAGCGGCGGACGCCGAGGAGGTCCTGGCACGCGCGAACCGGGTCGCAGAGGCGCTCACGTCCGTACACCAAGAGGTGGAGGTCAGCCTGGACGGTGCGCCGGCGAGCATGACCGTGGACCTCCGGAACGACCAGGACGGGTCATGTGACGTCCATTTCAGAAGGGGTCCGACCCAGGTCATCGAAGTGCTCCGTGAACGGGATGAGTCCTGGTTCCGGGTGGACGCCGGCACGCTGGACGAGATGGGGGCTCCTCCGTCCCTGGTCGGGAAGTGGTTCCATTCGTCGGGCGAAGGCGGTCAGGAACCGCCGCTCGTGGAGCTGTGCGACACGGACGCCGCCGGATCGGTCACCGTACTGCCCGAGAACGCGACGGCCTTGACCATGACTCCCCTTGACGGCGTCGGGCACGTCGAGATCTCCTGGAGGCATATCGAGGAGGGCGTGGAGACCCTGTCCGTCGCCCGGATCACCACGGATGGCAGCGACCGCCTCGTGGGATACGAGACGAGCGGGGAACTGCCGTCCGTGGGCACGATCAGGTACCTCGGATCGTGGAGTGAGTTCGACGAGCCGGTGGAGGTCACGCCGCCCGATCCCGGCTCGGTCGTGGAATTTGACGATCTGGCAGAGGAGTTGGGGGACCTTCCCTCCTTCGGCGAGGGCATCATCCCCGCCGCATACACAGACGAGCCCGGCTGACCGGCGGCGCGGGCCGCGCGCGAGAATGCTGGGCGCCGCGCCGGAACTGGCGCGGACTGTCGCCGCCCGCTGGAGGAGGGCATGCATGACGGGTGATGTGTGCCCGGAATTCACTGCGGCATTGGGGAGTTGGAGGTTGCTCTTCCTCCTTGCACCGGAGGTCTGACGGCCTCCGCGGCCGTCGTCGTGACCGTCGGCACACTCACCGCGTGCGGCGGCGGCCATGGTCGTCAGCCCGTGCGTTCCCCGCCTCGGGCGCCCACTGGCGATGTCTTCCTGGCCGAAACGACGGACGCCGAGGAGGCCCTGGCACGCGTGCCGTGGGTGATCGACAAGGGTCACCCTGCGGCCGGGACCGTACCGGAGATGCGGCGTCCGCGTCGGCCGTTAGGGTGGCGATCATGGACACCGAGGAGACCGACCACGCGTGGCGGACAGTACTGACCGACGGCGACCGCGTCGGCGTCGAGCAGTTGCTGCGGCGCGATACCCGGCTCGCACTGCTGGGGAACGAGTGGTCGGGGAGCCTTGAGACGGCGAAGACGGCCGAACTCCGGGGGCTTGTGCTGCTGGGCGGCGACGGCGGCGTCCCGTTCGCGGCTGACTCTCCCTGGCGCATACCGGCCGGCGCGGGCCTCGCCGAGGCCTTGGAAGACGTGTGGGCACCGGTCGCCGGGAACTGCCCGGGCTTCCTCACGGCGCTGCGCGCGGAAGTGGTGGGCCTGGCGCTCGTCGCGATGGAGGGCAGGTACCTGCTCGGGTACCTGCACCTCGCCGATCGTGAAGGGGAGTTGCCGCGCGACCTGAAGGACTTGGCTCCGTATACCGAGTGGGACTCCCTGGCCGTGCTGTGGGGAACGGCCCCGACCCGCCTCGGCCGGACTGACGTCGTCCCCCTGATGGATGGGCCGCTCCCCGGCGGTGTCCGTGACCTTGCCGCGGTCCACGCCTCCCTCACGTCGTACGACTTCGACCTGCGCCTGGACCTCTTCACCACGACGCTCGGCGCCACGACCCTCGCGGACTACGAAGGGGAGGACCCCGCCGATTACGAACCGGACGAGGACTTCGTCCGCGCGGTGAACGGCGAGTTCGACCGCTGGGTTCGGTTCTGCACGTGCCACTCCGCGGCTGAGGCCTATTTCCTCGACATGGATGACCGCGACTCCGACGGTGTCCCCCGGGTCGCGTCGTCAGGCATCGACGGCACCTCGGAGCGGCCCGGCGAGCCCTTCTGGGACTGGATCGACCAGGCGCTGCCGTCTCTGCTCTTCGGCGTCTGAGCACTGCTCAGGCCTGGACCCGCCGGAACGCACCGTCGTGTCGCGTGCGTTCCACGGTGTCTCATGGGTGTTCGCCTGTGACACAACCAGCGCGTGGACACGCGAGGTGCGAGACGAGAGGTGAAGTGCCGTCCCCCGGCGCGATGCTGCACCTCGGGATCACTCCGCCCGATCCCGGCTCGGTCGTGGAACTCGACTCCCTGGAGGACGAGTTGGGGAAGCTCCCTGCCTTCGGCGACGGCCTGGTCCCCACCGCCCACGCCGGGCAGCCCGGGTGATCGGCGTGCGGACCGCGTGTGGAGAATGTGTTCTTTCCTGCGTTCCCACACCGGAGGTTCCGTGTTACCCCGACACCTGACGGCCGCCCTGGCCGTCCTCCTGGCCGCCACCGTCGTCACCGCGTGCGGCGGCAGTGACGACGACGCGTCCGCGTCCGCCGAGGCCACGCCCGATCGGACGACACCGCCCCCGGCGCCCGCCGCCGCGCCGACGCCCGACGTGCCGCTCGGCGAACTCACGGACGGCGAGGAGATCCTGGCGCGGACGCGCGCCGCCACCGAGGCGGTCACCTCGGCGCACCTGGACCTCCGCACCGGCGTGGCGGGAATGCCGGACGCCTCGACACTGAGCCTGTACGTCTCCCAGGACGGCTCGTGCGTCGCCCACTTCACGAACACCGGGGACCGGGTCGTGGAGGTGCTGCGCACGCAGTTGGAGGTGTGGGCGCGGATGGACGCAGGCTCATGGAGCCAGACGGGCGGTCCGCCGGAACTGGCCGGCAAGTGGCTCCACGGGGCGCCGAACGGCCAGTTGGAGCCCCTGACGGAACTGTGCAGGACCGAGCCGTATCCGCCGCTCGACGCGTGGTCCCCCGAAGGCGCGCCGGTCACCGTCACGCCTCCGCCCACCGAGGGAGGACCCGTCGAGGTCTCCTGGGACCTGAGCCAGGACGGCATGGAGGCGCATGTCACCCTCCTCGTCGCCGGTGACGGCACCGACCTTCCCCTCGAAGCCGGTATCGACCTGGAGATACCCACGGGGACGATGGAGATGGCCATGGAGTGGGACGGCTTCGACCGGCCGGTGGAGGTCACACGCCCCGCCCCGGGGACGGTCGTGGATGTGGACGGCATGGGAGGGGACTTCGGGCAGCTCCCGCTGCCGGGCGGCGGGCTCGTTCCCTGACCGGGCGGGTCCGCGCGGCTGACAGGCGGGGGGTGGCGGTGGTATCGATGGTGATCAGCAACGCCGTCGCACCGCGCCGCGCCCCGAACCGGCCGCGTACCGCGTGCGCGGGTCCCGGTCGGAGGTGTCGGTGTCGTGAACGAGCCCGCGGCGCTGGTCGGCGCCCATGTCTCGCGGATCGCCGTGGGTGAGCGGGTGCGCCTCGCGCTGACCGCGCACGACGCGCGGGGCGGCGTCCGCCTCGACGGGGAACTGGCGATCGCCGCCGAGTTCGTGATCCGCGACCCGGGCGGCGGGCGGCAGGTGCTCGTCCCGGGCAGCAGGCTGCCGCTCGCGCCGGTCCTCGACCTGTTCGCCAAGACGGTGAGCGGCGCCGCCGTCGGGGAGGACGGCGGCCTTGAGGTCCGCTTCGACGACGGGACGTGCCTGCTGGTGGCGCCCCTCCCGGCGGCGGAGCCGTGGCGGCTGACGGCCACCGGCCCCTGAGCGGAGCATCCGGACGAAGCACCGGCGGCGCCCCGTTCCCCAGGGCGGTGGGGGACGGAACGCCGCCGGTGCGGCTTGGCGGGTGCGCGCCGGATCAGGCGGCGGGCACGTACTTGTAGCCCACGCGCCGCACCGTCACGATGCGGTCCCGGTAGGCGGTCCCGAGCTTGCGGCGCAGGCGCGCGATGTGGACGTCCACGGTGCGCTGGTCGCCGACCGGGCCGTAGCCCCAGATCATCGCGACGAGCTGCTCGCGGCTGTACACGCGGTGCGGGTGCTTCACCAGGTGCGCCAGCAGCTCGAACTCCAGGTAGGTGAGCGGGACATGGCGTCCGTCCACGGTGACGGTCCGCTCGTCCGCGTCGACCGCGATGCCGCCGGTGCGCTGGGGGACGGCCGCCGGGGCGGTCGTCGCCGTGGGGACGGACGCGGCGAACAGCTCGCCGAGCCGGTCGGGCGCCGTGCCGGCCGGGGCGAGCACCAGGTAGCCGACCAGCGGGACGGTGGTGTCGCCGCCGACCGTCAGCGCGGGGTTCTGCGGGAGGACGGTGACGGTCACGTCGGAGAGCGCGGTCAGGTCGGGAACGGTGGTGAGGTCGGGCAGGGCGGTGAGGTGCCGCATGATCGGCTCTCTTCCTCTGGTCGAATCAAACTGCTTGCCGGTGCGCGGCCCCGCCCGTCACCGGTCGTGCCGCTGCCTTTCACGGGCGTGCGGAAGCCGAATTCCCGGCCGGCGTCCTCTCGGCCGGAACGCCCGGCCCGCGGTGACCTGTCCCGGAGAAAGCGCCGCCCCGGGAGAACCGTCCGCGAAAAGCGCTTTCCGGGCGCGGAAAACACCACGCCGGGCAGTGCCGGAATTGCGGAAGGGGTCCGGAGAGGACGGAGAGGGAGTCAGTGCGCGGGCGTCGGGAACGCCGGAGGGGCCGGGCTCGGTTCAGCGACCGGCGGCACAGATCGCGCTGGCCTGCCGCCGGAGATCGACGTGCAGCCGCGCCACGAGAACGTCAGCTTGACTCACGTTAACCGAGAATGCCAGCAGTTCAGTTGACCGTCAAGGCGTGGGCGGATCGTCTCGGATACCGGACGTTTCCGTCCCGTGGCGGCGCGTGCACGGGGATTCATGCCGCTTTCCCACCTTTCCACCCGCCCTGGAAGTCCCGCGCATTCAGCACGTGGACACCGCTTGACCGGCCACCGGAAAGGCGGTAGATCTTTGCGCCATGCCGACCAGCAAGCGCCTGCACTCCAGGTGGCACGTGGACCTCGTCCGTGTCGCCAGCGCGCTGTGTCGTCGCGACCTCTGCCCCGGCCTTCGCTGAGGCACACGGTCGCGCCCGGATCTCCGCCGTGGGCGCGGCATGCCGTCATGGCCCTCCCCCGCCCCCCGCAGTCCCGACACACCCAGAACGAGGCATCATGTCCGCGCCCACGCCTGCCGCGCTCACCCCCGCCCAGCTGACCGCCACCGCCCGGGAGTTCGCCGCCCGGACCGACCTGTGGCAGCCCGCCGCCCGCTTCACCCCCGACCGCCGCTGGTACCGGCGTCTCGAACGCACCGACGACTTCGAGGTCTGGCTGCTGACCTGGCTGCCGGGGCAGGGCACCGAGATCCACAACCACGGCGGCTCGTCCGGCGCGTTCACCGTCGTGCAGGGCGCGCTGACCGAGCGGTCGTTCGGGGCCGACGAGCCGATCACGCGCACGCTGGAGGCGGGCGGGCTGCGCTCGTTCGGCCCGACCTACGTCCACCAGGTCACCAACACCGGGGACGTCCCGGCCATCAGCGTCCACGCCTACGGCCCGGCGCTCACCGTCCAGTCGTACTTCGCCTGGGACGGCGCCCTCCAGCTGCTGCGCACCGAGGCGGTGGACGACTGATGGCGACGCACGAGCCCGGCATCGACGCGTACCTCGACGCGCAGCGCGCGCCCCTGGACCGGCTCGGTCCCCACGAGGCGCGGGCCGCCGTCGCGGAGGGCGCCGTCCTGGTCGACACGCGCCCGGAGTTCCAGCGTGCGGCGAGCGGGACGGTCCCGGGCGCGCTGATCATCGAGCGCAACCACCTGGAGTGGCGCCTCGACCCGTCGAGCGGCGCGTCCGTGCCGGAGGCGACGGGGCCCGGCGTGCGGTGGATCGTGTTCTGCGACGAGGGGTACGCGTCGTCGCTGGCCGCCGCGTCGCTGCGGGCGATCGGGCTGTCCCGCGCGACGGACCTCGACGGCGGCTTCCAGGCGTGGCGCCGCGCGGGCCTGCCCGTCACCCCTCCGTAGCGGTCGCCGCCGCCGCCAGCAGCGCCGCGTCGGCCTCCGGCGTGAGGCCGACGGGCGGGCGCGCCGGGTCGCGGGCGGGCATTCCGTCGAGGCCGCGCATCCACGTCCAGGTGTCGGCGACGGTCTCGCCGACCGGGCGGCAGCGCAGCCCGGTCGCGACGGCCCTGCCGGTGTCCGACCGGTGCAGCGCGTCGTGCATCTCGCCGGGCGGCAGCCAGACGGGCAGCTCTGTCCACGGCTCGACCCCGGCCGCCGCGACGGCCTCCGGGGTGACCCAGCGCAGTTCGGCGTCGGCGCCGGTGACGCGGACGCAGGTGTCGAGCAGCTCGCCCATGGTGGTGTGCCCCGGCGGACTCACCACGTTGTAGGGGCCCGAGAGGCCGCGCGCGGCGGCGTCGAGTGTCCAGCGCGCGAGGTCGCGGACGTCCAGGTACTGGAGCGGCAGGTCGCGCGGGCCCGGCGCCGGGACCGGCCCGCCGCGCGCGATGCGGGTGAGCCACCACGGCAGCCGCCCGACGTTCTCGTACGGGCCGAGCAGCAGTCCGCAGCGGACCAGGAGCGCCCGGTCGCCGAAGGCCGCGACGGCCGCCAGCTCCCCGCCGCGCTTGTCCGCCGCGTAGTCGGTGGCCGCCGCGTCGGGCGAGCCGTCCACGACCGGGCCGTCCTCGTCCAGCCCGGCCGCCGGGGGCCAGGCGTACACGGACCTGCTGGAGACGTACGTGCAGTGCCCGGCGCGTCCGGCGAGCGAGCGGGCGGCGTCGCGGACGGCGGTGGGCGCGCCGGACCAGGTGTCCACCACGAGGTCCCACTCCCCCTTCTCCGGTGCGGGCGGGCCGCCGCCCGTCCGGTCGCCGTGGAGCGAGGTCACGCCGGGGGGCGGGGCGTGCGTGCCCCGGTGGAAGGCGTCCACGGTCCAGCCGCGCGCGACGGCCTCCTCGGCGAGGGCGCGTCCGGCGAAGGCGGTGCCGCCCAGTATCAGCAGTCTCATCCCCCCACCATGGGCCGGGCGCGCGGCGGACGGGAAGCGCGTACTGCCGTCGGCAGAATCCCGCTGTCGGCCGCCCGATTCCGAGCACTAGGGTTCTTTTATGATCGAACAGGGAGCGGAACGGACCGGTTCCCCCGCCAGGCCCGCCACCCCGCGCACGGACACCGCCCTCGCCCCCCTCACCACGGACACCGGCCTGCTCCTGCGCCTGTGGACCGCGGACGACCGCGACGCGGTGCGCGAGGCGTTCGCCGCGCCCCTCATGCACCGGCAGTTCGGCGAGCCCCTGCCGGAGGGCGGCACCGTGGACGACGCGGCCGCCGCGCACTGGCTGGCCAGGCGCGACGCCGAACGGGCCGCCGGGCTCGCCTACTCCTGGGCCGTCACCGACCGGGGCGCGCTGGTGGGCTGCGCGGCGGTCGGCTCCGTCAACCGCACGCACGACTCGGGCTGGATCTCCTACTGGACGGTCCCCGCCGCCCGGGGCCGGGGCGTGGCGGGCTCGGCGCTGCGGGCGCTGGCCGGCTGGTGCCTCGGGGACCTCGGCCTGTACCGCCTGGAGCTGGGGCACCGGATCGACAACCCGGCGTCGTGCCGCGTCGCGCGCGCCGCCGGTTTCGTCCCCGAGGGCGTCCAGCGCGGCAAGCTGCGGTACGGGGACGTCCGCCACGACGTCGAGCTGCACGCGCGGCTTGCGGACGACTGAGCCGCGCCCGCCGCGTCACGAGACGGGCCGGGAGTCCTCCCACGTCCACTCGAACTCCTCCCGGTACGTCTCGAACAGCGTCAGTTCGCCGTCCGCCGCCGGGTCGTCGCGCCTTATCACCTCGCGCCCCGCGCGCCGCAGGACGAGCGCCGGGGTCTCCATGCCCCGGCTGCGCCGCAGGTACGACTGCACGACCGCCACTCCCCCGGGCCCGTCGGCGTCCACGAAGTACGCGCTGAAGCGCGGCGTGTCGTCCGAGACGCGGATCTCGAACGCCTCGGGGTCGCGCACGCGGGCGCGCACCCGGCGTACGTGCAGGATGCTCGTCTCCACCGAGCGCCCCAGCTCGCCCCGCTTCAGCCCCAGCTCGCGCTCGCGGCGCCGCATCGCGCCGCCCGCCGGGTTGAGGAACAGCAGCCGCACCCGGCAGCCCGACTCGGCCAGCCTGACCAGGCGGCGCCCCGGGTAGTTCTGCACCAGCAGGCCGAGGCCTATGCCCACCGCGTCCAGCCGCCGCGCGCCGCCGAAGAGGTCCTCCGCCGGGAGCTGCCGCTGGAGCCGCACCCGGTCCGGGTGCACGCCCGCCACGTCCGTGAACCGCTCGCCGACGAGCCGCTCCACCGCGTCCGCCGGAAGCCGTCCGGCCGGGGCGGGGACGCCGGAGTCGAGCAGCCGCAGCAGCCGGGCGCAGCCGCGCTCGGCCTGGTCGAGGACGGCGCGGCTCATCCCCCGGTTGCGGCTCACGGCGCTGCGGGCGACCTCCAGCTCGTCGAGCGTCAGCTCCAGCTCGCGGCGGTTGTCCAAATACGGCGCGAAGCAGGGCCAGTGCTGCACCATGAGTTCACGCAGCTGAGGGAGCGTCAGGAAGGCGAGCACCGTGTCATCGGCAGGATCGAGCAGATGTCCCTTGCGGCGGCTGACCTCGCGCAGCGCCGCCGCGCGCTGCACCCACTCCTGGCCGGTCGGCCCGGCGGCGGCGACCTCCCACTCCTCGCCGTGCACCGGCTCGTACACCGGCCGCAGGACGGCGGCCACGACGGACCGCAGCCGCTGCTCGACGAGGTTGAGCCAGACGTACGCGCGTCCGGCGCGCTCCACGCGGGTGCGCACCTCGGACCAGTCCTCCGCCGTCCAGTCGAGGTCGGCCCCGATCTCGACCGGGCGGGGCACGGGGACCGCTCCCGGGTGTGCCTCGGCGGTCTCCTCCCCGTTCCCCGAGGGCAGTTCCAGCCCCGAAGAGCTCACCGCCTGCACCGCCTTCCGCCCCGCTGATGGATCAAGGAAGCCTACTGCGGCGCGCGGCGGCGCCGCAGCCGACCGGGCGATCACCCGCGCTTGCGCCGGCGGCGCCGTGGGCAGAGGCACTTCATGACACCGCGCCGGCCCCCCACGGCCACGTACCGGGTGCAGCTCCAGACCGACTTCCCGTTCGCCGCGGCCGAGCAGATCGTGCCGTACGCGGCCTCCCTCGGCGTCTCGCACCTGCACCTGTCGCCCGTCCTGGAGGCGGTGCCGGGCTCGGGGCACGGCTACGACGTGACCGACCACCGGCGCGTGCGGGCCGAACTGGGCGGCGAGGAGGGACTGCGCGCGCTCGCGGCGACGGCGCGGCGGCACGGCCTCGGGCTGGTCCTCGACATCGTGCCCAACCACATGGCGGTCCCGGCCGCGGCGGATCTCAACGAGCCGCTGTGGGACGTCCTGCGGCACGGGCCCGGGGCGCGGTACGCGCACTGGTTCGACATCGACTGGGCGGCGGGCGGCGGGCGCGTCCTGCTGCCGGTGCTCGGCGGGCCGCTGGGCGGCGAGCTGGACGCGCTGGCCGTCGAGGACGGGACGCTGCGCTACTACGACCACCGCTTCCCGCTGCGGCCCGGCAGCGAGGACCTGCCCCTGCCGGAGCTGCTGGATGCCCAGCACTACCGGCTCGCGTGGTGGCGGCTGGCGCGCACCGAGCTGAACTACCGCCGCTTCTTCTCGATCTCCGAGCTGATCGCGGTGCGCGTGGAGGACCCGGCCGTCTTCGAGGAGACGCACGCGACGGTCCTGCGGCTGGTGGACGAGGGCCTGGTGGACGGGCTGCGCGTGGACCATCCGGACGGGCTCGCCGACCCGGGCGGCTACCTGCGGCTGCTGCACGAGCGCACGGGCGGCGCGTGGATCGTGGCGGAGAAGATCCTCGGCGCCGGGGAGCGGCTGCCCGCGGCGTGGCCGATCGCGGGGACGACCGGGTACGACGCGCGGCGGTACGTGGACGCCGTCTTCACCGACGGGGACGGCGCGGAGCGGCTCGCGGACAGCTACCGGACGTTCACCGGCGCCCCGCCCGACCAGGGCGGCGAATGGGGGCCGACGGTGCGGCGCGCCGCGTACCGGATGATCACGCACGAACTGGCCGCCGAGACGGGCCGCCTGGCGCGGGCGGCCGAGGCGGTGTGCGGGGAGCTGCCGGAGCTGCGGCTGCGGGACCACGCGCCGTGGGCGCTGCGGACGGCGCTGGTGGAGGTGCTGGTGCGGCTGCCGGTGTACCGGCCGTATGTCGCGGCGGGCGTCCCGGCGTCGCCGGTGGACGAGGCGCTGCTCGCGACGGCGGCGGACGGGGCGCGCGCGGCGTTCGCGGTGCCGGGGGAGGCGGCGGCGGTGGACACCGTGCGCGACCTGGCGCTGGGCAGGTACGGCGCGGTGGGTGACGAGTTCCGCGTCAGGTTCGCGCAGGTGTCGTCGGCGCTGCGGGCGAAGTCGGTGGAGGACACGGCGGGTTACCGGTACGCGCCGCTGCTGTCGGCGGCCGAGGTGGGGGGCGAGCCGGACGCCCCGGCGGTGACGCCCGACGCGTTCCACGCCTTCTGCCTGCGGCTCCAGCGCGACTGGCCGCTGACGGGCACCCTGCTGTCCACGCACGACACGAAGCGCAGCGGCGACGTGCGGGCGGCGCTCGCCGCGCTCTCCGAGGTCCCGGACGGCTGGGCGGGCCTCGTCGTGCGGCTCACGGAGGAGACGGCGCGCGGGGGCGTGCGCGCCCCGGATCCGCAGCTGGCGTGGACGGCCTGGCAGACGGCGTACGCGCTCGCGGGCACGGAGGAGCCGGACGGCGGGCGCCTCACGGCGGCGCTGCTGAAGACCGTGCGCGAGGCGGCGCTGCGCACGACGTGGACGGAGCCTGACGAGGCGTACGAGGCGGCGGTGGAACGGTTCGCCGCCGCCGGTCCCGAGGGTGCGGCGCGCGCCGAACTCGACGTGTTCGCCGAGGCGATGGCGCCCCTGGTGCGGGCCAACGTGCTGGGCGGCGCGCTCGTGCACCTGACGATGCCGGGCGTCCCCGACGTCTACCGGGGCAGCGAGACGCGCTACGTCGCGCTGGTGGACCCGGACAACCGGCGGCTCCCGGCGCTGCCCGTCGCGCGGCTCGCCGCGCTCGACACCGAGGCCGCCGGGCACGCCGGGCGTGTACCGCGGGACGGGGCGCTGGGGCTCGCGGACGAGAAGCTGCGGCTGACGGCCCTGGCGCTGCGGCTGCGCCGGGAGCAGCCCGGCTGGTTCGGCGAGCGCGGCGCGTACGGGGCGCTGGCCGCCGAGGGCGAAGCGGCGGACCACTGCCTGGCGTTCACGCGCGCCGGACGGGTCGTCACCGCCGTCACCCGGCTGTCCGCGCGGCTCGCGACGGCGGGCGGCTGGGCCGGGACGACGCTGCCGCTGCCGCCGGGGACGTGGCGCGACCTGCCGACGGGCCGCCGCGTGGCGGGGGCCGTGCCGCTGGCGGAGCTGTTCGCGACCGCGCCGGTGGCGCTGCTGGTGCGCGAGGACTGACGGAGGACTGACGGGGGCGGGCGGGCCCGTTCGCACGTATCGCGGTCACTCGTGCCGGTGACACCCCGCCGGGGCTGCGCCGGGCGCCGCGGGCCGCTGCGGAACGATCGCCTCAGCCCGGCGGCGCGTACCGCGCCCCGTGCCGAAAGCCCATCCGCAGGAGGAGACACATGCGTATCCGTACCGCGCTCGCGAGCGGCGTGCTGGCCGCCACCTTCGTCGTCGGCACCGCCGGCGGCGCCCTCGCCCACGGCTCGCAGGCGGGGAAGTCCGCGGAGCTGGAGGGCGCCGCGAGGATGGCCACCTGCCAGATCCACGCCGGGATCCACCACGGCCACCTCTACTACGACGAGGGCTGTTTCAGCGCCGGCGCGAAGTTCGCCGCCAAGAAGGAAGCCTTCTGGAAGAAGTAACGCGCTTCCGTCCCCCCACGCCGAGACCGGCGGGCCCCCGGGCCCGCCGGTCTTCTGCTGCTCCGGTACCGGATGCACGTTCATCCGCACCGGACCCTGACTCATCGCTACCTGATGGGTATAAGATAACGAACAAGAAGCGGATCTCTCAGGGGGCGGGCACGAGGGGCGGGCTCGACCGTGGCGGCGGGCCGGACATACTGGGGCCATGCATCTGTCCGAGCCCCGTGACAGGGCGGTTCTCCGCGAGATCACAGGCAACGGCCCTACCGTGAAGCGGGAAGCACTGTGACGAAACTCTCCGTCGATGACCGTATCGGCCACCACATCAAGCGGGCGGAACAGCACCTGATCGCGGCCAAGCACGCGGCCGTCCAGGCGTTCGGCCTGACCGTCCCGCAGTACACCGTGCTGCTGGTCCTGTCCACCGAACCCGGCCTGACCGGCGCGGGTCTCGCGCGCCGCTGCCTGGTGACACCGCAGACCATGTCGGCGGTACTCGGCACGATGGAGCGGGAAGGGCTCGTCGAACGGCTGCCGCACCCGACGCACCACCACGTCCTGGAGACGCGTCTGACGGCGCTCGGCAGGAGCCGCCTGCGCAAGGCGGACAAGGCGGCGGTGGCCGTGGAGCAGCGGCTGAGCGACCTGTTCACGCCCGAGGAGATCGCCTCGTTCCAGGAGTACCTGGACCGCTGTTCCAGCGCGCTGGAGAACTGAGGGGCGCCCGGCGGGCCTCCCGCCGGGTAAAGCGGCGGGAAAACCGGAGAAAAATCACGGGAAAGGCGCGCGGGTGCACGGGGACGCGTGCGCCCGCTTTTCTGATGGGTCATCAGGTGCTGTGACGCGTCCGCGCGTCGGGCGGGACGGGCGGGGCGGAGGGGGAGACGGCACGGCGCCGGTCCCGCGTTTCCGCGGGGCCGGCGCCGGTGCGTCGTCGGGTCCGGTCGGGTCGGATCGGATCAGTACAGGGCGAGCGCGCGGATCTGGCCGCCGAAGCCGCCGCGGTGCTTCGGCGCGCCGACGACGAGCAGCGCGCCGCGGTCGGGCGCGGTGTCCAGCGCGGCGATGCTCTCGATGCCGTACTTGCCCGCGGGCAGCAGGATCTGGTGCGAGGTGGGCGCGTCGTTGCCGCCGTCGAGGCTGTTGGTGTCCACCGCGACGCCGACGATGTTCCGCTCCTCGACGAGGAACTCGGCCGCCTCCGGCATGATGCAGGGAAAGCGGAACCGGCCGTCCGCGCCCTGGTTGTTGTACGCGCCGGGCTGGGGGACGCGCCGCCACCAGCCCGAGTCCATCGCCACCACCGAGCGCGCGGGCAGCCGCCCGTACCGGCTCTCGTACCGCCTGATGTCGCGGACGGTGAGGCCGGTCTCGGGGTCGCGCGCCGCGCGGTCCGCGATGCGGATCACGGCGAGCGGGGCGACCAGCCACTCGACGGGCAGCTTCTCCACGGTGAGGCCGCCCTCATGGAAGTGGCCTGGCGGGTCGATGTGGGTGCCGGAGTGCTCGTCGATCTTCAGCTCCAGGACGTTGAAGCCGTCCACGTCGATGGAGCGCGTCTGGTGGAACTCGGGCTGCGGCACCAGCGGCCAGAACACCGGGAAGTCCTCGCCCAGTTCGTGCGTCAGGTCGGCGATGCGCGGGTTGTGCGACAGCGCCGCCGTGACGCTCTCGGCGCTCGCGACGCCGCTCATCGCCGCACCGGCGGCGATGCCCGCGGTGCTGGCCGCCGAGAGCCGGAAGAGGTTGCGGCGCCCCACGAGCCGTCCGGCGCCGGCGGAACGGGCGGAGGCCCCGTCGTCGTGCGCGGTGCGGGCGTGCACGTGGTGGGCGCGCTCCGGGGCGGACGCGCCGGTCTCAGCGTGCGCGTGACCGTGCGCGTGGCCGGTGCCGGGGGCGTGCGCGGGCATCGTGATCTGGCGCATCAGGGCGGGACTGCACATGGCGATCCTTACGTCAGGACGGCCGGCTCGGCGACCGGCGCGGGTTCTGGCTGGGACAGCAGGCGCCACACGACGGCGGCCCCCGCGAGGGAGAGCCCGGCGACCGTCCACAGGACGACGGCGAGGGCTCCGGTGTAGTCGGCGGACAGCTCTCCCACGGACTCGCCGCGCAGCAGCGCGGCGGCGTCGGAGTCGCCGACCCTGGCGTGCAGGAAGGTGGACAGCGCGGCGCCCACGGCGGCGATGCCGACCGCCTCGCCGGTGAGCCGTACGGTGTTGAACAGCCCGGCGGCCATGCCGCTGCGGCCGGGGTCGACGACGGACACGGCGGTGCCGTCGAGGATCGTCAGCGACAGGCCGAACCCGGCGCCGACCAGCGCGACGGCCACCGGGTGGAAGCCGCCGGTGAGCCAGGCGGCGCCCGCCGCCTGGAACAGCAGGGAGAGCGCCAGGATCACGCGGGGCGCCAGCCGCTGGGCCAGCAGCCCGGCGAACATCGGCACGACCAGCGTCGGCACCGTCATCGCGGCGAGCGACAGGCCGACCTCGCCCGAGTCGGCGCCCTCGACGGCGCCCAGGTACGGCGGCAGCACCACCAGCAGGGCGACGAACCCGAAGGCCAGCACCGTCGGGACCACGCACACGGCCAGGAACTTGGGCAGCGCCAGCAGCGACACGTCGAACAGCGGCTCGGGGCGCCGCCGTTCGATCGCCCCGAACAGCCCGAGCAGCCCGGCGCCGAGCACGGCGGCCAGCAGCACGACGGGGTCGGTCCAGCCGAGCTGCTGCGCCTGGACGAGGGCGAAGATCAGCGCGGCGAGACCGGCGGTGAACGCGACGCCGCCGCTCCAGTCCACCTCGCCCTCGGGGCCGCGCGACTCGCGGACGAGGGCGGGGGCGACCAGCAGCATCACGGCCGCGATGGCGGCGATGACGGCGAACAGCATCCGCCAGCCGCCCAGGGCGATCAGGGCGCCGCCGATCAGCGGGCCGAGGGCGAGGCCGAGACCGATGGACGTGCCGAGCAGCGCGAAGACGCGGGGCCGGCGCGGGCCGGTGTAGGCCTCGGCGAGGATGGCGCTGCCGGACGTCATCACGCTCGCGGCGCCCGCCCCGGCGAGCGCGCGGGCCAGGTCCACGACGATGACCGAGGGCCCGGCGGCGGCCAGGAACCCGGCGGCGGCGAAGGCGGCCAGGCCGCCGAGGAAGAGCTTGCGGCGGCCGACCCGGTCGGCCAGGGAGCCCGTCACCGCCATGAAGGCGGCGAAGGTCAGCATGTAGGCGTTGGCGACCCACTGGGTGGCCGCGACGCCGCTGTCGAAGTCGGAGCCGACCTCGGGCGCGGCGAGCGCGCCACCGGTCAGGGAGATGGGGAGGAGCGCGGCGGAGAGGCAGACGACGACCGCGACGGTCCAGGGTTCGCGTGCGGGCGCGGTCGTCATGACCGGGGGCCCGTCCTCGCGGGCGGGGGCCGCTCGTTCAGCCATGGGGGAACCTCGGCATTCCTTCGGGACAGTCAGGAGGGGTGGTCGGTGTTCGGACCGGGGCCGCTGGGGCTCCCGGGGCGTCGCCGTCCCGGCGGGCGGCGCGGCGCCGCCTCCGGCCGGGAGGCGGTGCGGGCGTCGGTGGACGCGGAGTGCCGGGCGGGCGGCGGCGCCGTGTAAGACCCCTTCCGCTCATAAGACATCTTATGCAGTGGCGAGTTGCCACCGTCAAGTGCCGTGCGCGCAGGGGTGGTACGGGCGTGGTGCGGAGGCGGGTGGTACGGCGCGGCCCGTGGCAGCCGGGCCGCGCCGTACCGGTGGGGGGTGGGGGTCGGTCGGTCAGCCGGCGATCGCGGCGGGTGTGAGCCGCTGGCCGGAGCGCCGCTGCTGCGGCACGACGGCCGTCTCGCGTTCCACGGCGTGCCCGGGCCGCGCGTGCCTGGTCCTGCCCCAGCTGACGAGCGCCGAGCCCACCGCCATGCCCCCGCCGAACGCGGAGAGCAGCACGGTGTCGCCCTCGGCCAGTTCGCCGCGCCGGTGGATCTCGTCCAGGGCGACGGGCACGGACGCGGCGCCCGTGTTGCCGTGGAGTTCCAGGGTCAGCTGGAGCGTGGCGTTCACCAGCTCCAGGTCGGGCCAGACCTCGCGCAGCATCACGCCGTTGGCCTGGTGCGGGACGAAGTGCCGCACGTCCTCGGGCGCCACACCGGACGAGCGCAGCAGCCCGTGGACGGCCTTCGGCAGGTTCTCGTGCACGAAGCTGCGCACGCCGCGGCCGTCCATCTGGAAGAAGTGCGAGCCCTGTTCGACGGTGTCGGTGCTGGCCGGCAGGCGGCTGCCCCCGGCCGGGACGCCGATCAGCCGGTGCTGGTCGCCGCGGCTGATCAGGCTCGTGGAGAGGATGCCGCTGCGGTCGCCCTCGGGCGTGCGGCCCAGGACGACCGCCCCGGCGCCGTCGCCGAAGAGGATCGCGGTCTTGCGGTCCGAGTAGTCGAGGATGCGGGAGTAGATGTCCGCGCCGATGACCAGCCCGTAGCGTCCCTCGGACTCCGGGTCGGCGCGCAGGACGCGTTCCACGAGGGACAGCGCGTAGACGAAGCCGCTGCACACCGCGTTGACGTCGAAGGCGGCGGCGTTCGACGCGCCGATGAGGTGCTGCACGAAGCTCGCCGTCGGCGGCTGCGGCTGGTCGGGCGTGGAGGTGGCCAGCACGATGTACGCGACCTGGTCGGGGCGCACCCCGGCCTGGCGCAGGGCGCGGTCGGCCGCCGCGGCGGCGAGGTCGGACGTCGCCTGCTGCTCCTCGGCGCGCCGCCGTTCGCGGATGCCGGTCTTGCGGGTGATCCACTCGTCCGTGACGCCGGCGCCGCGGGCGATCTCCTCGTTCGTGACGACGACGCTGGGCAGGTAGGAACCGGTGCCCAGGATGCCTATGCGGTTCATACGGTCTCCAGTTCCTCGGGGCGGGACGCGGGGGCGACGGGCAGCCGGCGCCAGCCGGCCTCGTCCGCGTGGGCGCCGAGCCGGGCGTCCTCGCCGACGACGACCGGGCGGCCGACGGCGCGCAGCAGGTCGAGGTCGCTGATGTGGTCGCCGTACGCCGTGCACACGGCCGGGTCGCTGCCCCGCAGGGCCAGGGTGACGCGCGCGGCGCGCCCCTTCGCGGCGCCGATCATCGGCACGAGCACCTCACCGGTGAGCTGCCCGCGCCTGATCACCGGGCGGGTGCCGAACGCGCGGGCCGCGCCGGTCCGTTCGGCGATCGGGTCGAGGCACGCGAAGAACGATCCCGAGACGAGGACGACCGCCTCGCCCGCCGCCCGGTGGGCGTCGAGCGCGCGCCGCACCTCGGGGACGTACAGGCCGCGCGCGGCCTCGCGGGTGTGCCAGTCGCGCCCGGCGGCGGCGAGGCGTTCGGCGCTCTCGCCCTTGTAGAACCGGTAGTAGCGGCGGTTGATCTCGTGGCGCGGGACACCGCTGTCCGCGCCGCGCCGTATCTCCGCGGTCAGCCGCTCGTACGTACCGGCGGGCTCACCGCGTCGTGCCAGGTAGAACTCCAGGAAGCCGAACATGCTCTTGAGCCTGATCAGCGTCTCGTCCACGTCCGAGAACGCCACCGCAGCCGTCGTGTTCTCGTGCACTGCCGTCCTCCTAGCGGACCGCTACGCGGGTGAGGGTGATGTCGATGACGCACAGGCGCTCGTCGCGCTGGTGGGCCTCGATCCGTACCGGGAGCTGTTCGAGCGGTGCTCCGGCGGCGGGGCCGGGCGCGCCCGGGACGTCCTCGCCGAGGTCGAGGACGCCGCCCTGCGTGTAGTAGACGCCCGCGTCGGCGGGGTCCACGCGGACGTGCTCGCTGGCGCGGGCGGTCAGGACCGTCGGGTCCTCCAGCTCGCCGAAGCGGGTGAAGCGCACGGACAGCGACGTCGGGACGACCTTGGCGGCCGACATGCCGTGCAGGTCGAGGGCGGTGAGCAGCGCCAGCTGGCGCGCGCCCTCCGTGATGACCATGCCCGGCAGGTGGTCCTGCGGGTGGTCGAACATGCTGGGGTGCCCGGCGGGGATGCGCAACCCGGCGCGGGCGGCGCCGTCCGAGGTCAGCGCGTCCACGAGGACGACGTTCTCCGGCGCGGCGCGGCCGACGAGGTGCGGGGCGACCGGGGTGCCCGGGGTGGTCTCCGGGTGGGTGGCGGACGACGGCAGCGGGAGGCCGCCGCGGTTGCCGAGGCGGAGCGTGAGGTAGTCGGTGGGGGACTTGAAGCGCAGGCCCATCTCGGCGTTGCCGACGACTGTCCCGGCGACGGACAGCTCGATGGCGTAGTCGAGCCCGGTGACCCGGCCGTCGCGCTCCTTGCGGCGGACGATGCGGACGTGCATCGCCAGGGGTAAGGGGGCGGCGCCGACGACGACGGCCCGTGGGTGCGTCAGGTTGAGGTCGATGTGGGTGAGGATGAACTTGGCGTCCTCGGCGACCGCGTAGAAGCGGTGGGCGCCGGCCAGGTTGGCCTGGCGGCACGCCTCGACGATGAGCAGCGGGTCGTAGGCGCTGGGGCGCAGCAGGTGGTCGCCGTAGTAGGCGTGGGAGCGCGGCAGCTGGGCCGCCGCGACGTAGTTCTCGTCGTCGATCCGCCTCAGGTCGGTGAGGAAGACCTCACCGAGCGCGTCGCGGTGCACGAGGAGCCGGTCCACCGTGCGGCTGTAGTCGAGCTGCGGCCCGTCTGGCAGCGTGCGCGCCGCCTGGCGGGTGGAGGAGGTGATGCTCATGTAGCCGGCCTTTCGTGGTCGAAGTATCAGTCCTTCGCTTCTGGTACGTGCCGCTACGGGAATCGGGCAGGGCGGTGCGCGCACGTGGCACCGGTGGCCCCGGGAAAGGTCGCGGTCGCGGGACCGCTCAGGCCGTGGCCGCCTCCATGAGGGCGCTGTCCCCGGCACATCGGACGGCCGGGTCGGTGCGGTGCGGGCCGCGGGTGTCCGCGCGTGACGCCGCCCGCGGTGCGGGGGCGTGCGGGGGCGACGGCTCGTCGCTGAGCCGGCTCCGCGGCGCGGAGCCCGTGGCGGCGCCGCCGGACAGCGGTGTCCGGCGCGCCGGTGCGGCCCGGTGCGGGCCGGCCGGTCCGCCCGGGGGCGGGACCGGCGGGGCGTATGCCCTGGCCGATGTCCCGGAGGCGCCGTGGCGCGCCGGCGGTGCGGCGCGGCCGGGCGACATGCCGGGGTCGCTGCCCCGGGTCGCCGGCGCGGCGGGAGGCGCGGCCATGGGAACGCGTGCCGCGGACGGCGCCCCGATCGCGTTCCCTCCCCAATGGTCCGCGCTCCCGTCCGGGAGCGGATCAGCGGCCGGACGCGACACCGCGGCCAGGGGCGCCGTCCCGCCCCGGGGGGCGCGACGGCCCGCCCGGGTCGCGGCGGGCGGCACCGGTCGTGCTCCGGCCCGTTCCGGCCGGGGCGCCGTCACCGGCGCCGCGGCACTCACGAGGTCGGTCATCGAGCCGCTCCCCTGGTCTCAGGTGTCGATCTGACCTATGATCCCGAATGACCATAAGAGATCTGATCCTTGCCGTCAATCGGATGGGAGTCACGGGTATGGGAAGCGCGGTTGAGGACCGGCGGGGCGGCACCCCGCCGACCGGCTACGACGTCCTGGTCGTGGGGGCGGGCCCCGTCGGGATGATGGCGGCCTGCGAACTGCTGCGCCGCGGCGTACGCGTGCGGATCGTGGACCGGGCGCCCGCGCCGTCCCCGTTCCCCAAGGCGCTGCTGATGTGGCCGCGCAGCCTCGACCTCTTCGAAGACCTCGGCGCACTCGGCGACCTGCGCGAACGCGGCCTGGACATCAACGCGTTCAGCTACTACTCGGAGCGCGACCTGCTGGCGACCTTCCCGTTCACGCCCTCGCTCGCGCCGGTCTGCCTGCCGCAGAACAGCACCGAGGACGTCCTGCGCGACGCGCTCACGCGCCTCGGCGGCACGGTCGAACGGGGCGTGCGGCTGCTGAACTTCGACGGGCTCGACTTCTCCGGCCGCGTGGACGCCGTGGACGGCGTGACCGCCATCCTGGAGCACGCGGACGGGCGCGTCGAGCGGACCAGGGCCGCGTTCGTCATCGGCGCCGACGGGGCGGGCAGCACCGTGCGCGGCCTCATCGGCACCGGCTTCAAGGGCAGCACGTACGAGTCGGCGTTCGCCCTCGTGGACGCGCGGATCGAGGGCTCGCTGCCGCGCGACCAGGCGCTGTACTACCAGTCCCCGGCGGGCGCGCTGGTGATCGTGGCGCTGCCCGACGGCGTCTTCCGCTTCTTCAGCAGCCTCGCGCCAGGGGAGCCGGTGAGCGTCGGGAGCATGCAGCGGATCGTGGACGAACGCGGCCCGGCGGGCGTGCGGATCGTGGACCCCGTGTGGGAGAGCGTCTTCCGCGTGCACGCGCGGCACGCCGACGAGTTCCAGCTCGGGCGCGTCTTCATCGCGGGCGACGCGGCGCACATCCACAGCCCGGCGGGCGGCCAGGGCCTCAACACCGGCATGCAGGACGCGCACAACCTCGCCTGGAAGATCGCCGCCGTCCTGCACGGCGAGGCGCCCCCCGAACTGCTGCTCAGCTACGGCCCCGAGCGCTCCTCCGTCGCCCACCAGGTGGTGCGGGACACCGACATACAGACCCGCGCCTGGATGGTGAAGCGGCGCGCCGAAGTCGTCGTGCGGGACGCCGCGTTCCGGCTGTCGGACCGCACGGGCGCGATGGCGCGGCTGTACGCGCCGGTGATGGCCGGGCGCAGGATCGCCTACCCCGTCGTGCGCGAGACGCAGCGGCCGGGCGACCGCGGCGCGTCGTGCCGCCTGCTCGGGAGGCTCCCCGGGCGCCTGCGGGTCGGCGCCGTCTTTCCCAGGGAACTGGCCGTGCCGCTCGGCGTGGCGGGCCCGGACGCGGACCCGATGGGCTGGAGCCTCGTCGTCGTGCGCCCCTCCTCGGCGGCGGGCTGGCGCGCGCGGCTCGCGGCGGTGGCGGCGGACCGGCCCCGGCTGCGCCTGGTCGACCTGCCGCTCGCGACGGCGCGGCGGGTGACCGGCTGCGGACGGCAGGGGTACTACCTGATCCGGCCCGATGGTCATGTCGCCGCGCACGGGCACGCGGGCGACACCGACCGGCTGCGGGCCGAGCTGACGGCGGTGCTCGGCGCGCCGGACACCGGCGGCGGGGCGGCGGCGGAGCGGGCCGTCCGGCGGCCCGGCGCGGCCGCCGTGACGGCCTGAGGCGCCGCCCGTACGGTCGGGGCCGCCGGCGCCCGCGCGCCGGCGGCACGCCGCCTCACCCGGCCGCCTCGCGCACCAGCACCGGCGGCTCGCCCGCGCCGCGGCACTCCAGGCGCTCGACCGGCACGACCTGGAAGTCGTCGGCGTACTCGCACAGCGCGGCGTCGAGGGCCAGGTGACCGTCGAGGACCTGGTGCCTGATCCACTCGCGGGTGTACTGGTCGTCGGGCACGCCGTCGGAGAGGCAGACCCGCAGTTCGAGCCGGTCGTCGCCGTCCGGCACGGTGAGCACCGCGACCTGCGCGGCCGTCACGTCGCCGGTGGCCAGGGCGAGATCGACCAGTTCACGGGCACGGACGGCGCTGCCCTGGAGGACCACGGACGGCGCGATCCGGTCCAGCACGCGGATCGCGCGCCCCGTCCGGCCGCAGGCGCAGTCGGCGCTCTCGCCCCGGTCGCCGATCAGGTAGCGGATCAGCGCGGGCGCGCGGCGCACCCCGGTGGTCGTGACGAGGATGCGGCCCTCGTCGATCTCTGCGTGCTGGTGGGGCAGGGTGTGGAAGACGCCCTCGGCGCAGCCGGGGCCGCGGTGGCCGACCAGCCAGGCCTCGGCCGAGCCGTACAGCTGCCACACCTGGACGCCGGGCAGCAGCCGGGCGATGTCGGCGGCGGGCGTGCGGTCGTGGAACGCCCCGCCGATCAACAGCTTGCGAAGCCAGGGCAGTTGATGCCCGGCCGCGCGGTGGCGCAGCAGGTGCCGGACGACGGCGGGCGGCGCGGCGACGGCGTTCACCCCGTACCGCGCGCACAGGGCGAGCCAGCGCCTGAACTGCCCGTCCGGCATGTCCCCCACGGACAGGGCGGTCGCGCCGCTGCGCGACGCGAGGCGGTTGTAGAACGCGTGCAGCGGCCAGTGGCGGCCGGGCGAGAAGAAGTTGGCGAGGAGGTCACCGTGCCGCAGGGCGTGCCACGCGTTCCTGACCTCCTTCACGAACATGTCCTCGGGCAGGAGGCTCAGGCTGGGCCGCTCCAGCGTGCCGCCACTCGCGTAGACCACCGAGCCGTCGTCGGGGCGGCTGGCGCTGAGCAGTTCCTCCGTCGCGACCGACAGTTCGACCGGGGTCAGCACCGGAAGGTCCTCCAGGGTCAGCGGCTCCCGCGCGTCGTCGGGGACGCCCGGGTATTTGCGGTTGAGCGAGGGGATGCGCCGTGCGCCGCGCAGTATCAACTCCAGGTGCGTCGTGGAGACTCCCACCCCGACAACGCCGGATGACCGCTTCGTGGACGACATTTGTTGTGGACCTCCACTACAGACGAACGCACGCAACGACCGCTAGGGCTCCCCCACCGCTCTCGATAACATACCCCCGAATTGGCCGGATCTGGTTTCCGATAGGTACATCGTGTGCGCGATCCGCGAAGCACGCGGCACGCGGTGGGCGTTCGGCCGGAAAAGCGCGCATTCCGGCGGGCGGAGCGGAAATTTACCGTCCAGTTACCCGTGGCCGCGGCGCACGGCCCGCACGGCGGCGGCCGGTACGGGGTCACTCCCCCGGCTCGGGCGGCGACGCGGCCGACGGGGTCGGGGCCCGGCCCGCCGGTCCGGCCGGACCGGCGGCCAGCGCCTCCGAGCAGCGGTCGAGCGCCGCCAGGAAGCAGCCCGCCTCGTCGGGCGAGAAGGCGGCGGTGAGCCGCTCCTCGACCTCGGCGACGGCGGCGTCGGCCTCGTCGATCAGCGAACGGCCGCTGCGGGTGAGGCGGCTCTCCAGGACATGCTGGTGGACGGGGTGCGGTCTGCGTTCCACCAGTCCCCGGTTCTCCAGGGTGGAGAGAACCGACGACATGGTCTGTGGGGTGACCATGCATCTGCGGGCGAGCGCCGCGCCGGAAAGTCCCGACTCCTGGGACAAGGCCAGCAGCACGTGGTACTGCGGCACATTGACCTTGAAGGGACGGAGCACCGAGTGCTTCGCCGAGACCAGTTCCTGCTCGACCCTCCGGATGCGGTGGCCGATGCGCTCGTGTAGGGGAAGGGGCATATCAACCACGCTATGTAGATGGTTTCCCGGCGGACAAGACCGCATACCGCCGCTATCGCGTGCGGCGGAATGGCGGCCGGAAGAGGACGGAAGGCGGGGTGTGAAGTGTGGGGGAAGACGACAGGAAGAGTATCAATAAGGCTTTGCCAAGCGGCAGTCGGACGACGTCGCAAACCCGGGAAGCGGGGGCCGTGCGGGCGGACCGGCCGTTTCGCCCGCCGTTTCCGGCGCGGGGGGCGAATGCGGCGGGCGTACGGCGCGGGGCCGCGCGCGGACCATACGCATAAGCATGGTGCGCGCCGTTCCGGTGGAAAGCGCGAAGGGGGACCGTGGTCCCGGGCGCCGGGCCACGCTCCGTGAGTCCGGGGCTCCGGCGCGCCGGGGGCGGGGGTCACCGGCGGTGACGAACGGCCGCGCGGGCGGGCGGCATCGCCGACTGTCACCCCCTATGTCGCCACGGGCCGTGGGCGGCCCCGGGAGGGCGGACCGGCGTCCGGCGACGGAGAGCGAGCGGCGGCGTACGTCCCGGGCGTCCGGCCGGTGCCCGTCACAACAGGCGGGTAAGGCAGGGCACTTACGCGGTGGCGGCGCCGCCTTCCGCGCCCCGCGGGACAATGCGGGACCCGGCGCGGCCGAAATCCTTCGAGTGAACTCCACCCGGGCGCCGCGCACAGGATTTGCGCATCAGTGCGACTCGGACGGGAAATCGGAAAGACGGCGGGCGGGTACGTCGCACATCCCGTCGCGGCAGCGACGGCGGAGGTACGGCGCCGCACCGCATTCGGCGGCCAATCCGCCCCGCACTCCGGACGGGCGGCGCCGGGCGGCTCGGCCGATTCGACTGCGAGGGAGGCGAGTTCACCCACCGTACACGGGGGGACACACGGCCGGAGGCGCCCATACGGCCCCGGGATCTTCACCCGCGGCGCATCGTTCCTCCGCGCGGGGACACCCCGCCGCCGACCGCGCGCGAAGCCTTTACACGACCCCTACCCGGCGCTACGTTCACGGCACGGCATGGGAGCGCTCCCACCTCTGTCACCACGAGCCACTCACTCATCACGGCGAAAGGGACGCAACGCGATGAGAGACCGGTCGACCCCCCGCCCCCGGCTCAGGAGATCCGCACTCCTGACCCTCCTGGCCGCACTGCCCGCGCTCTGCCTGGTCCTGTTCACCGGTGGCAGCGCTTCCGCGCACGGTGCCCCGATGGACCCGGGCAGCCGCACGTACCTGTGCTGGAAGTACAGCATCAACAGCAGCGGCGCGATGGACCCGCAGAACCCCGCCTGCCGGGCCGCCCTCAACAAGAGTGGCGCCAACGGCTTCTACAACTGGTTCGCCGTGCTCCGCTCGGACGGCGGCGGACGTACGCAGGGCTTCGTGCCCGACGGCAAGCTGTGCAGTGGTGGTGCCACGGTGTACGACTTCTCGGGGTTTGATCTCCCGCGTACCGACTGGCCCTACACGCACGTCACGGCGGGTGACACCTACGAGTTCACCTACAACCCCTGGGCCCACCACCCCGGCACCTTCCACCAATACGTCACCGAAGACGGCTGGGACCCCACCCAACCCCTCACCTGGGACGACATCGAAAACACCCCCTTCCACTCCGAAACCAACCCCCCCTACCGCGGCTCCGTAGGCAACCCCGAATCCGAGTACTACTGGACCGCCCAACTCCCCACCAACAAACAAGGCCGCCACATCATCTACACCGTCTGGCAACGCTCCGACAGCCAAGAAACCTTCTACAGCTGCTCCGACGTCACCTTCGACGGAGGAAACGGAGAGGTGACCGTCCCCGGCGCCGGCGGCGGCGAGGACCCGGGCCCCGGTCCCGGCCCGGACCCCGACCCCGACCCGGTCGAGGGCGACTGCACCGCGTCCCTCGGCACGGTGAGCAGCTGGAACGGCGGCTTCCAGGCCGAGATCCGCGTCACCAACACAAGCGACGGTCCGATCTCC
Organism: Streptomyces sp. NPDC049879; assembly: GCF_044461265.1. Lineage (NCBI taxonomy): Bacteria > Bacillati > Actinomycetota > Actinomycetes > Kitasatosporales > Streptomycetaceae > Streptomyces > Streptomyces sp. NPDC049879. The sequence continues at coordinate 380,135 of NZ_JBITKT010000004.1, forward strand.
AACTGGACGACGTCCTGGAACCAGGCGACGGGCAACGCGGTCCAGAGCGTCTGGAACGGCTCGCTCACCGCGCACAGCGACCACATCATGGTGAGCAACGCGGCGTGGAACGGCTCGCTGGCAGCGGGCAGTTCGACCACATTCGGCTTCACCTCCAACGGCTCGCCACCGAACGCCCAAACCATCCTGAGCTGCGGCGTCTCCTGACCCCCGCTCCCCCACAGCCCCGTCCTCCCCGGAGGGCGGGGCTGTTCCGGCGCCGGGGCGGCGGGGCATCGGCGGTCAGTGGTGGCCGTCCACGCCCGGCGGTACGACGGGGCCGGTGGCGATGGTCGCCCACAGGCACAGGCCGTCCGGGGTGCGTGCGGTGCCGTAGGTGTGGCGTACGCCGTCCGCCAGGCCGGGGATGGGGTCGGGAAGCCTCAGCGCGTGGTGGGTGCGCGCCCGCAGGATTTGCACGACGACGGTCGTCCCGTCGACACGCAGGCTGAGCCACCAGGGCCGCCGGGTACGGGCGGCGGTGATCAGGGCATCCGCCACGGGCCACGCGGCGGACAGCCCGCACCGTTCGAGCAGCGACCGTGTCCAGATCCCGGCGGCCGGGATGTCGTCGCGACCGCCGCCGCCCGGGAACAGCCGCGCGTCATGCAGGCGAACGGGCTCCACGTCACCCGTCACCGTTGCTCCTCCTGCGGGGCAGCCGCCCAGAGGGACAGCACCGCCGCGTGCGACGCCACGACGGCCGCGCCCCTGTCCCGACCGGCCACCACACGCGAGGTCGCCGCCGCCACGGCGGGGAACAGCCGGTCGCAGACCGCCCGCAGCTCGGGGGCGTCGCCCAACCCGGCCAGCCTGGCGACCAGTTCGTGCGGCACAAGGTCGGGCCAGTAGTGCAACCCGCCCTGGGAGCCAGTCGGATGGGCGGCCAGCGGGACGAGGCGGGCAGCGATCCGGCAGGTGCGGCACGCGTGCGAAGTCCACACCCGGTTCACGTCCCCCACCGGCGTCCGCGCCACCGCGACCAGCTCACCGGTCGTGGCCTCGCAGTACATACAGCGCCGGATCACTCGCACGGCCCCTCACCCCCGTCCAGGCCGTGAAGGCCGGCCGGGGCTTCGGGCACGCGGTGCACCGGCAACCAGACCGGGCCCTCCAGGCCGGTGATCACGGTGATCTCGGGGTCAGGGTCACGCACCGGCGCGGGCTCCGGCGGCCAGAAACGGTCGTCCGTCACGGCGCCTCCCCGAACACCCGGCACAGCGCCCCGTACAGGACATCCGGATCAGTCAGGCAATCGCCGTACGGCCGAATCCCCAGCCACCGCACCTCACTGCCACCATCACCGTCCCACGGCCCGCGCACACTGCCGACCGACGGAATCGCCAGCAACGCCCCACGCCCCAACGGCGTCACACCGACCGGCCACCACCGCGCCGTCGCATCCCCAGCCGGGATCAGCCAGTGCAACACCCCCTGCACGGGGTCCTCCACCACGGGCCCCGACAACCCCGTCAACGCCAGACGCGGCAACACGTACAACCCCTGCAACAGAGGCACCCGCACCGCATCGAACCCCTCACCCAACGGCCTTATCCACACACGCCCATCAAGCGGCAGCCAGGAAGGCAGGGAGAAGGGGGTGGTCGTCGCCATGGTGGCTCCTCATGGGGAGATGATTCACCATGACGCTAAGTGCACATCCCGTCACAACTCAATGGTAATTTCACCGAGAGTGACGACTAAATACCAGAAGTGCTCGTCAAAGCCCCACCGCCGACGCCAGTCCGCGCATCTCCGGGGTCAGTGTCCGCCGACGCGCGACGATGCCGGACACGATGTCCCGCGCGTACCGCTGCTGCCGCAACCACTCTGGATAGGTTCCGTGGATCTCGGCCAGGATCGCCGCCGCCCCTGTCGCATCCTTGGTCTGAGCATGCGCCCAAGCGACATCCAACCGGGACCGGCGAGTCGCGTTGGTTACTTCCTGCGGCATGTGCTCCGCCAGCGCCAGCACCCGGTCCGGCTGATCGGACACAGCGAAGTGCTCCACCCGGGCACGCGCCACCTTCTGCGGGCCAAACACGCGCGGGTAGTCACCCTCGACGTATTGGTCCCGGCCGAGCGCAACGGCAGCGCTGCGGGCCAGTCTCAGAGCGTCCTGTGCCTGGTCCTCACGCGCATCGCGCACGGCTGCTGCGGACAGACGCAGCAGCATCCAGCCCCACGCCGCCAGTTCACTCGCGGTCGCGCGCGACCACCGGGGTTCGATGTCGTCCGCCCAGCGCTCGGCCAGAGCCCGCGTCTCGGAAAGTCGCCCTTGGCGGAGAAGAAGCCACAACTGGCCGTTCACCGTCGCGGCGGCGTCCTGGCGATCCACTGCGCTGTCCAGCGCGCGGGAGAGCGCGACGTCAGCCGCACCGTACTGTCGCGTCTGGGTCAGCATCCACCCGGCCAGTTGAAGCACTTCGACGCGCGCACGTCGTCCTTCCTGCGGCAGCGCCTCCGCGTCGCGCACGAGGGCAGGAAGTACTTCGGCCAACGCGGCGAATCGGCCCTTGTCACGAAGTGCCCGCGCGGCGGCGAGTGCCGCCCTCACCCCGTGGACGGTGGGCTCCTCGGCGGGCTGGGCAATCGGTCCTGTGAGGGCGACGCGCACCTGCGCCCACTGATCCGCACCCGCCTCGTCCGGCCGAGCGTCGCCGGAATCCACCAGGCGGGAAGTCGATACGCGCAGGGCGACCGCGAGTTTGCGCGCAGTCGCCAAGCGCGGCTCACTCTGCGTGCCTTGTTCGAGGTTCCGGATCGTGGACACGGACACACCACTGGCGCGGGCCAGCTCTCGCTGCGTCAGACCCGCCGTCTTCCGCAGAGCTTGCAGGCGAGCACCGATGTGCCCGTCCGTGTGATCGGGCATAGTGGACTCCGGTCGTTTGTCCTATTCTGGGCCGACACTAAAGACGGTACCCCCGGCGGTAGTGCGAGGAACGACACAGCAAGGCCAGCATTGGCTCATGCCATGCGCGCCAGCCCCGCACGAGGTCCCGCTGGGCGCTGACCACCGTGCCACCGGCCGTCCGCAAACAACACGAGCGTGTACGTCAGTTCACGCTGAGGAACTGGCCGAGTTCGCGCTGTGTGGATGTCAGCGGCCGTCGCCGGACCGAGCGGGCCGACCGGAACACGTCCCGTGCGAGGGCCTGGTGCCGCAGCCATCCGGGCGTGACCTCACGCAACCCGCCCACCAGCCGCAACGCCTCGTCTCCCTGGCGCAGTTGCGCGTGCGCCTGGGCGACGTCCAGCACATGCCGGTTCCTCGTGTTCGTCGTCAGCGCCGCCGTCAGCGCTTTCGGCAGCCGCTTCGACAGGCCCAGCACCCTGGCGGGTTGCCCGTTCACCGCGTGGTTCTCGATCGCCTGCATCACGACGCTGCTCACGTCGAAGCGACCCCAGCTGCTCGGCTCCGTGGCGGTCCGCCCACCCAGCGCGAGCGCCGCCGTGTGCGCCACCCGCAGCAGCGAACGTGCTTCCTGCGGACGGTTGTTACGAGCAGCCGCAGCCGACGCACGCAACAGCAGACGGCCCCAGACGCCCAGTTCCGTGCGCGTCGCGCGCGACAGCCTCGGCTCGACCGCGTCCGCCGTCGCCACCGAAAGAGCCTCCGTCTCGTCCAGCCGTCCCTGCCGCAACAGCATCCACCCCTGGAGGTACACACCCGCCGCAGCACGCGTCCGGTCACCGGCACGCGCGGCCTCCTGCACAGCGTCCCGCAACGCCGTGTGCGCCAAGTCGTAGGCACGGACCTGCGTGAGGTACCGCCCGGCCATCAGCATCACGTCGGCACGCAGCGAGGACGCCTCCTGTCCGAGGGCAGTCACCGCGTGGTTCGCACCGGCCACGACCGGCGGCAGCATCCGTCCCAACCCGGTGTAGTCGTCGCGGTAGTAGGCCACCGCCAGTTCCCCGGCCGCCCGGCGGAGCCCGGCCATGCTCACCGGCTCGTCCGCGTCCGTGTCGGGCAGCCCCGTCAGCCCGACCGGCGGCGCGATGGTCTGGCGCAGCGCCATCAGTGCCATGGCGCGGTCGTCCGCATGCAGATCCGCGCCGAGCCCCGGGGACTCGAACAACTGCGAGGTGCGCAGGCCGAGGGCACGAGCGAGCGCGTGATAGGTGTCGATACGCGCCGCCCCGCCGGACTCGATCTTCTTCACCACGTTGACGTGGCAGCCCGCACGCTCGGCGAGTTGCTCCTGCGTCAGGTTCAGATCCGCCCGCGCCCGCCGGACGCGCCGCCCCGTCAGCTCGTTCTCGTCCATTGAGGAACCTCTACGTCGCGTCTCCGGCTTGTCACTCGCCAGCATAGGCAGCATCCCGCGCTCGATCGCGGGCTCAAGTCGCGGGGATGCCGAGCTTCACCGCGAGTGCAGCCGCGCGCTGGCGGCGTCGCGGTGCCCGTGTGTTCGTCTCCTCCAACACGATGCATCGTGCGTAGCCGTTCCAGCGGATCGTCTCCGGGGCGGCCTGATGCGCCTTCTCCAGCGTCGCCAGAGCCATGTCGGGTTCGCCCGCGAGCTGGTAGCCCCGGGCCTCCTCGATCCGGTGCCGGGCACGCCGGGGCCGGGAGGGAATCGCGGTCGCGTCCGCCGCCGCGGCCTGCCGCACGGACTCGCCGCCCGCCCGCAGTTCGACGGCCACGGTCACCGCGTGGGCGCCCATGATGGCCCGCGAGAAACTGGTCACGGGGTGGTAGTAGTCCCCGGGCAGCCGCTCGGCCACCGCCCGCGCCTTGTCCCACCAGCCCCACGCCGCACCGGTGTCGCCCCGGCGCGCCGCCGTGTAACCGGCCTCGAAGCGCAGCGCCCCGGCGATCGCCAGCACGTCGGTCGTGGCGTCCGGCAGCAGCGGCTCAAGGTAGCGCAGCGTGGCAAGAGTGACGGCGTCGGCGGCCTCGTAGTGCGAAGGACCGGTGTCCCGGTGCGCCTGGACCATCAGCCAGGCGGCCACGCCGATCACGTGCGGGTCGTCGGACTCCTGCGCGGCGACCATGCCCCGCTCGGCCACCCGCCACAGCAGAGCCGACTCCGGCTGATAGGCCAGGAAGAACTGGCTCAGGTTGTACGTCTGGGCCAGGACCGCCTGCGCCGCCCGCCGCTCCGCGCCCGTCTCGGCCTGCCGCACGGCGAGTTGGGCGTCCCGGATCAGGTCGGGCAGCAGCCGCCCGATGACGTCCCGGTGGTTCGGCGCCGAGTGCCGCGCCGTCCACGCCCGTGCCAGCCGTGCCGCGAGGTGAGCGGTCGGCGGCGCCTCCCGGTCCGAAGCGTTGAACGGATACGCGTTGATGACCGCCGCGACTTCCGGCAGGCGGTCGTGCCCCGGGCCGATGAACAGGTCCGCGGGCATGGACTGGGTGCCGGTCAATTCGGCGAGGTCGCGGACGCGCAGGGCTTCGGCGATACGGAGGATCATCGGCAGCCGGGGAAGGTGGAGCGTCCCGGCCTCGACCTGCTTCACCCACGAGGGGGACCGCCCTATGAGCCCGGCGAGCACTGGACGGCTCATCCCCCGGCGCTCACGCAGGAGTTGCATGCGCTGCCCGAACGTCATCGGCGCGTCGTACGGGTCCGGAGTACCAGCAGGTGACACGGCCTTGCCCCTCTCTGGACAGCTCGGCACTGCCAGAGTAGGGGCCCCAGCCCCTCCACAAGACGCCCCGCCGACGAACTCACCGGACGACACCGGGACCCGGAAGCCCCGCCACACCCCCCGCGGCCACGCCCACGCAACGGCCGCCCCGCAACCCGCCCAACGCGGCACCTAACCCCAGAAAGGCACACGATGGCCTCTGAAGCCCCGCCCATCGCCGACCTCATGGAGGCCGCCCGGGAGACGGCCGTGCATCTGGAGATGCGCGATGTCTACGCGGTGGCCCCGGAGAACGAACAGCTCGCGCGGTGGCGGGCGACCGGGCAGCGGGACACCGATCCGGACTCCCCGTACTGGCGCGGCTGGACCGGGATCGTCCGCCGGGCCGTCGCGCGGGGCGTGGAAGTCCGGCGGGCGCGCGTCGTCTCCCTCCCGGCAACCGAGTACATCTGCTTCGAGCACGCGGGGACGCCCGTCAACCTCGCTGTCGGCGAGGACGTCCGCTGGCTCCCCCGCCACGCGGCATCCGACCTGGCTCTGCCAGGCAACGACTTCTGGCTCTTCGACGGACACCTCGTCCGCTTCGGCCACTTCGACGGCGACGGCCACCTCACCGGACACGAACTCGTGCAGACCCCCGCCGTGGCCCAGCTGTGCGCGAACGCCTACCACGCAGTATGAGAACGCGCCACACCCCACACCGACTTCGACATCCACTAAATCGGATCGACCGTGCCCGAGTCCCAGGGTGGACAGCGCGGGTGTGAACGAGAAGAACGACTTCTGGCTGATCGGCCACGGCTGCGTCGAGGACGCTGACCAGCCCGGTGTCACTGATCCGACGCGAGGGTCTCCAGCGCGAAGAGCAGCACGTGCTGCCAGAACATGGCCGGGCTGTCGAAGGACGGCGGATCGACTTCGCGGATCTCTCCGACCAGGCGGCGCAGCTCGTCCGCGATCTCTTCCTCCGATTCGTCCTCGTCCGCGCTGTGGATCAGGTCGATGTCCTTGAACTCCACTCGGAGCCGGTATGCGATGTGGAGGAATCGCTCCAGGGACGTGTTGATCAGCCCGAATTTCCGGTCGCTGTCCCCTGGCTCGTACCAGTAGATGCGATTGTCCACCCGCGACATACAGGCCCAACCGCCCATGCCCACGGCGATCACGATGTCGTCCCGGACCTCCGGCGCGAGCTTGCCCGGAGGTCCGGTGTCGAGGGCCTGGCTGATGGTCTGCGGTGGATCGATCCGGACGTTGCCGAAATACACCTGGCCCAACAGTGAGCTGGGCAAGCCCACCTCAGTCAGCAGGCGCCGAACCTCGGGGTTGGTGAAGTGCCGCTCGGCGACCTCCGGCGGCATCGTCTCGACCCAGAGCGAGCCGAACGCCGACACCAATTCCGCGTGCGTGACCGTCACGGGCTCGATCCGGTTGACCACGGGGCTGATCGTAGCAAGCCTGACCTCGGCACTTGCCGGCCCGGGGAACCATGATCGCCTGACGCCCGCGACGGCCGCGTTCGTCACTCCGCCCGGTCTCGGGACGGCCGCCCCGCAGCACCACAGCGACTGCGGTTCCCACAGGCGCGCCGCGCCTCCTGAGCGGCGGGCGGGGATGCGGGCACCCACACCGGCGAACTCGTCACCCCGTCAGTGGAGTTCCAGGGTCCCAGGGGCCTCTTCCTCGATGATGGCCACCAGCCAGTCGAACGCTGTCGGGCCGCGGCCCGCGCGGGCTTCGGCCAGGCGGGCGGCCATGTGGGCCCTGTGCGTCGGGTGGCAGCGGGCGAGCCACTTCTCCAGTTGGCGCGCGGCCTCCTGGTGGCCGAGGTTCCGGCGGGAGGTCTCGTGGTCGCGCCACTCGATGACGAAGTCGCGGTCGTCCGGGGTGCCGAAGCCGCCGCGGAGGCAGTCGGCGAAGGCGTCGAGGTTCCGCCCGAAGTAGCCGCCGCAGCCGATGCTCTCGCCCGCGACCTGCCAGAAGTCCTCCAGCGTCCCGACGCGGCCGCCGTCGAGCACGTATCGCACCGTCACGCCGCACAGGCTATGCCCGTCGGCCCGGGTCGTGTCACGACCCTTTACAGGGGCGGGCGGACGGGGCTACGGTCCGATTGGGAGCGCTCCCACGCGTGGGGTGCTCATCGACTCCGCATCAGGTCTTCCCCCCACGGTTTCCCCCCACCTCATCCGGCGAAGGGACGCAACGCGATGAGAGACCAGACCAAACGGCGCGGACGTGCGCGCAGGCTCGGCATGATCACCGCGCTGGCGAGCGTGCCGGCGATGGCCGCCGTGATGTTCACCGGCGGCGCCGCCTCGGCGCACGGTGCCCCGATGGACCCGGGCAGCCGCACGTACCTGTGCTGGAAGTACAGCATCGACAGCACAGGAGCCATGAACCCGCAGAACCCGGCCTGCGCCGCCGCGCTGGCCGAAGGCGGTGCGAACGCGTTCTACAACTGGTTCGCCGTACTGCGGTCCGACGGCGCGGGACGCACCGAAGGCTTCGTGCCCGACGGCGAACTGTGCAGTGGTGGTGCCACGGTGTACGACTTCTCCGGCTTCGACCTGCCGCGTACCGACTGGCCCTACACGCACGTCACCGCAGGCGACACCTACGAGTTCACCTACAACCCCTGGGCCCACCACCCCGGCACCTTCCACCAATACGTCACCGAAGACGGCTGGGACCCCACCCAACCCCTCACCTGGGACGACATCGAAAACACCCCCTTCCACTCCGAAACCAACCCCCCCTACCGCGGCTCCGTAGGCAACCCCGAATCCGAGTACTACTGGACCGCCCAACTCCCCAACGACAAACAAGGCCGCCACATCATCTACACCGTCTGGCAACGCTCCGACAGCCAGGAAACCTTCTACAGCTGCTCCGACGTCACCTTCGACGGAGGAAACGGAGAAGTCACGGTGCCGGGTGTCTCGGCCGCCGACACGGCCGCCGCCGACGCCGCGGCGGCCGCCAACGAGCACGCGGACCACACGGGCCACGCCGCCCACCACGGCACGGGCACCGCCCCGGCCGTCGGCACGGCCGCCCAGTCGGTCCGCGACGCGCTGCTGCCGGGGCTGATCGGCTGACACAGCCGCACCGCGCAGCAACGCCCCGGAGCCCCGGTCCGCCGCCCCTACCTCCCAGCCCCCGCTCGGGCGGCGGACCGGCTCCGGGGCACTCCTGTCCCGCCTGTCCCGGACGGGAGAAAAAACAGGTGCTCACCGGCACTCGAACGGAGTACCGTACGCAGCACGTCCACAAGGAGCAGGAAGGAGGCGCCGCCATGTATGTCCTCACCGCCGCGCGTCTCCCCAGCCTCCCTTGTCCCGGGCGAATACCGGGCTGACCCGGAGGCGCGCACCACCGCTTCCGGAAGGTTTCCCCCATGACCGATCTGGTCATCCGTCACCTCGTCGAGGACGAGGCGACCGCGCTGTTCACGTCGCTCCCGCACGCCGGGCTCGTCGGCCGCGCCCTGCTCGATCCGCCCCGCGACACGTACGCCACGCTCGCCGAGGGCGGCGAGTACCGTCCCGAGTGGACCTGGGTCGCCGAACGCGACGGGAAGGTCGTCGCCCGCGCCGCGTTCTGGGCCGGTCCGGACGACACCGAGCCCAAGGTCCTCGACTGGTTCGACTTCACCGACCCCGCCGCCGGGACCGAGCTGCTGCGGCGCGCCCCGCTGCGCGGCGACTTCAACCTGCTGCTGCCGCCCGGCTGGCGCGACGACCCGCGCGTACGGGCCGAGGGGCAGGCCCGTATCGACGCCGCCACCGCAGCGGGTTACACCTTCATGGTCGAGCGGTACCGCTACGTGTGGCGCCCGGCGGACGGGCTGCCGGAGCGGCCCGGCCGCCTCGTCTTCCGCCCCGAGCCGGACGACGAACGGGTCCTGGAGGCCCTGCGGCGCGTGCACAGCGTCACCCTCGACGCCCACGCCCTGCGGGCCGTCGCGGAGGGCGGCGTCGAGCAGGCCGCCCAGGAGGAGCTGGACTTCTTCCGCTGGTGCCCGTCCCCCCGCGAGTGGTGGCGCCTGGCCTACACCCCGGACGGCGAGCTGGCCGGCATCCAGGTGCCCGCGCACAACCCGGCCGCCCCCATCGTCGGCTTCATCGGCGTCGTCCCGGAGCAGCGCGGGCACGGCTACGCGTACGACCTCCTCGCCGAGTGCACGCACACGCTGGCCGCCGAGGGCGCCGACCGGATCGTGGCGTCCACCGACGTGGGGAACGTGGGGATGGCCAAGGCGTTCGCCCGCGCGGGCTACCCCGTCGCGCAGATCACGTACAACCTGGCGCCGCCGGAGCCCGCCGTGGCGTGATTGCCCCGGCGGCGCGGTACGCGGAGCATGGTGCCCATGCTGTTCGAGGTATGGGCACCCCACGCGCACCGCGTCACGCTTGACCTGTCAGGACGGTCCGTCGCCATGGACCCCGACCCCTCCCGCGCCGGCTGGTGGACGGCGCGGGAGGAGGCCGCGCCGGGCGACCGGTACGGCTTCGCGCTCGACGACGGGCAGGTCCTGCCCGACCCGCGCGCCCGCCGCCTGCCGGACGGGCCGGAACGCCCCGGGGCGGTGGTGGACCTGGCCGCCTTCCCCTGGCGGCACCCCTGGTCGGGGCGCGGCCTGCCGGGCGCGGTGCTGTACGAGACGCACATCGGCACGTTCACCCCCGAGGGCACCTTCGACGCGGCGGCCGGGCGGCTCGGGCACCTGGCGCGGCTCGGCGTGACGCACGTCGAGCTGATGCCGGTCTGCCCGTTCCCCGGCCGCCACGGCTGGGGGTACGACGGGGTGGCGCCGTGGGCGGTGCACGAGCCGTACGGCGGGCCGGAGGGGCTGCAGCGGTTCGTGGACGCGGCGCACGGGCACGGCCTCGGCGTGGTCCTGGACGTGGTGCACAACCACCTCGGCCCGTCGGGCAACCGGCTGCCCGACTTCGGCCCGTACTTCACCGACCGCCACCACACGCCGTGGGGCTCGGCGGTGAACCTGGACGCGCCGGGCTCGGACGAGGTGCGCGCGTACTTCGTCGGCAGCGCCCTCGCGTTCCTGCGGGACTTCCGGCTCGACGGGCTGCGGCTCGACGCCGTGCACGAGCTGGCCGACGACCGCGCCGAGCACGTGCTCGCGCAGCTGTCGGCGGGCGTGGACGCGCTGGCCGCCGAGGTGGGCAGGCCGCTGTTCCTGATCGCCGAGTCCGACCGGAACGACCCGCGCACCACCGCGCCGCGCGACCGCAACGGCTTCGGCCTCCACGGGCAGTGGAACGACGACTTCCACCACGCCCTGCACGCCGCGCTGACCGGCGAGTCCCAGGGCTACTACGCCGACTTCGCCCGCGCCCCGCTCGACGCCCTCGCGGCCACCCTGACGCGCGGCTTCTTCCACGACGGCGGCTGGTCGGCGTTCCGCGACAGGTCGCACGGCCGCAGGCTCGACCCGTCGACGCCCGCGTACCGGCTGGTGGGGTACGACCAGACGCACGACCAGATCGGCAACCGCGCGCTGGGCGACCGGCTGGCGGCCCTGACCGGTCCGCGGCGGCAGGCAGTGGGGGCGGCGCTGGTGCTGTGCGGGCCGTTCACGCCGATGCTGTTCATGGGCGAGGAGTGGGGCGCGACGACGCCGTGGCAGTACTTCACGGACCACCAGGACCCGGACCTGGCGGAGGCCGTACGCACGGGGCGGCGGCGGGAGTTCGGGGCGCACGGGTGGGCGGAGGGCGACATCCCCGACCCGCAGGACCCCGCGACGCGTGACCGTTCCTGCCTGGAGTGGCCGGACGGGGACGACGAGCCGTGGCTGCTCAGCTGGCACCGGCGGCTGATCGCGCTGCGCGAGCGCTACCTGCCGACGGACCTGACGCTGGCCGACGTGTCGGTGGCGCACGACCAGGAGGCGGGCTGGCTGGTGGTGCACGCCGGGCCGCTGACGGTCGCGGCGAACCTCTCGGCGGACGCGCGCGCCCGGGTGCCCCTGGGCGAGGGGCTGTGGACGCCGCTGGCCGCGTCGGACGAGAAGGCGGCGCGGGAGGCGGACGGCCGCCTGGGCCTGCCGCCGGAGTCGGTGGTCGTGCTGCTGCGCGAGGACTGACGCCGCGAAAACGGGTGGCCGCCGCGGGGAGCGGCGGCCTAGCCTGTGCCCTTCCCTACGTGAGGACTCCGCGCGCATGACGCCGCCCGCTCTCTGAACCTGACATCTCCCAGCGCATCGGTCGCCGGCGTGGCCGCCGGCTCTCTTTCCCATGCCTTCGTCAGGTCCTCAGAGAGATCATGTCCTCACACCTTCATACCGTGCTGCCCCCTGCCGTCTTGTCCTGGGCCGTGCGGCGCACCCGCCTGCCCCTGCTCGCCCTCCGCTGCGTGGCCTGCTCCCACGGCCACGCCACCGTCGGCGACGGCAGGTTCCGCGTCAACGCCAACGGCAAGCGTCTCGACGTCTGGCTCCTGGTCAACTGCCTCGCATGCGACCGGACCGGCAAGCTCACCGTCCATGACCGCGTCCCGGTCCGCGCGCTGCCGCCCGGTCTCCTCGCCGGGTACGCGGCCGACTCGCCGTCGCTCGTCGCGGACACGCTCCTCGACCCCCGGCTCGCCCGGCGCAACCGGTTCGCGCTCGACTGGGACGGGTGCTGGGAACTCGACGCGCCCCCCCGTGCCCGTCGACAGTCCGTGGCCCCTGCGGATCACGGTCGCCTTCGCCGATCCCGTGCCGGTCCGTCCGGAACGGCTGCTCGCCCAGGGCCTGGGCATCGGCCGCAGGGAGATCGCCGCCAGGGTCAAGGCCGACATCCCGCTGAACCGCAGGACGAGACGGGACTTCGCGTTCGTCCTCATGGGATCGGCGGGTTAGGGGAGCGCCGGGGCGGGACGCGGCCGGTCCGTGTCCCGCCCCGGTCACGTCTCCAGCGCGAGCCGTATCCCGAGGGCGATCATCACACCGCCGGATATCTGCTCCAGCCTGCGCCGTACGCCGGGCCGGGACAGCGTGACGGACAGGCGGCTGACGCCCCACACGTAGCAGGCGTAGAAGCCGACCTCGAAGACCGCCCAGATCGCCGCCAGCGCCACCATCGCCGCGAAGTGCGGCGCCCCCTCCGGCACGAACTGCGGCAGGAACGCCAGCGCGAACACGCCCGCCTTCGGGTTGGCCAGATTCAGCAGCAGCCCCGACCGGTAGTCGCGCCAGTCGGTGGCCCCCTCGTCGCGCGCGGCCGGGGCGAGCCCGGCGAGGTCGCCCCGCCGCGCGGCGCGCAGCGCCTGGACGCCGAAGCCGAGCAGCACGACCGCGCCGACTATGTGGATCACGTCGTAAGCGACCCGCGACGCCTCCAGCACCGCCGTCAGGCCGAGGGCGGCGCACAGGCCCCAGACGAAGACGCCGCTCTCGTTCCCGAGCACCGTCCACATCCCGGCCCGGCGGCTGCGCAGGGACTGGCGGACGATCAGCACGGTGCTCGGCCCCGGCGACAGGGCTATCAGCGTGCAGGCGCCGAGAAAGGCGGCGAGTTGGCCCCCCATGTTCCCCATGTTTCCCCAGTCCCCTCGGTCCCTTCGGTCCCCCGGTCAACTCAGGGCCATTCTGTCCGCGCCCGCCACGGCTTTCCACCGGACTTTCCACAGGCGGCCACCGAAGTACGATCCACCGATGATCGACACGACACAGCAGCCCTACGACGTGCTGGTGGTGGGCGGCTCGGGGGTGGACACCATCGTCCGCGTGGACGAGCTGGTGATCCCCGCCGGGGATGTGGCGCTCGTCCCGCCCGTCAGGGACTACGTCGCCCACACCGGCACGGGCGCGGCGCTCGGCTTCCACGCGCTCGGCCGCAGGACCCAGTTCATCGACTATCTCGGCGACGACCTCCAGGGCGCGCAGGTCCGCGAGCGCTTCGCCGCCGCCGGGGTGGACCTCGACACGCTGCCCGCGCCCAACGGCACGCCCCGCAGCGTCAACCTGGTGGACGCCCGGGGGCAGCGCTTCTCGTTCTACGACGGCCGCCATCCCCACGACCTGCTGATGCCGCTCGACTTCGCACTCGCCCACGCCACGCGGGCGCGCCACGTGCACGTCTCCCGCAGCGGCTTCACCCGGGAGCTGGTCGGCGAACTGGCCGAAAGGGACATCCCCACGTCCACCGACCTGCACGCCTGGGACGGCCTCGCCCCCGACGCGCTGCCGTGGGCCCTCGGCTGCGACACCGTCTTCCTCAGCGCCGCGTCCGCCGGCGAGCGGACCGGCGACGTGATGCGGATGATCCTGGACGAGGGACGGGCGCGCCTGGTCGTCGCCACGGACGGCGAGCGGGGCGCGTACGTGCTGGACGCCGCGGCGGGCGGGACGGTCACGCACCACCCGGCCGTCGTCCCGCCGCTGCCCGTGGTGGACAGCAACGGGGCGGGCGACGCGTTCGTGACGGCGTTCCTGCACAGCAGGCTGGACGGCGCTCCCCTGGACAGCTGCGTGCTGGCCGGGCTGGTGTCCGGCGCGTTCGCCTGCACGCAGTACGGGACGCACGAACGGCAGATCACCGCCGCGGAACTGGCCGCGGCGGTGAGCGAGCTGAACGGGCTCAGCCCTGCGGCTCCAGCCGGATGGCGATGGAGTTGATGCAGTACCGCAGGTCGGTGGGCGTGTCGTAGCCCTCGCCCTCGAAGACGTGCCCGAGGTGCGAGCCGCAGGTGGCGCACAGCACCTCGGTGCGCGGCCTGCCCGGCAGGGACGTGTCGGTCCGCGTCTCGACGGCGTCGCTCTGCGCCGGGTCGTAGAACGACGGCCAGCCGCAGTGCGACTCGAACTTCTCGCCCGACCTGAACAGCTCCGTGCCACAGGCACGGCAGTTGTAGACGCCGACGGTCGTGGTGTCGGTGTACTCGCCGGTGAAGGCGCGCTCCGTGCCCGCCTCGCGCAGCACGTGGTACTCCTCGCCGGACAGCTCCCGGCGCCACTCCTCGTCGGACTTCTCGACCTTGTATGCCACGGGGCCCTCTCCTTGCTCCTGCTTCCCTGGGCGCGTCACGCGCCGAGCCGGGCGAGGATGACGGGACCGAGGTCCGTCACGTCGCCCGCGCCCATGGTGACAACCAGATCGCCCGGTTTCGCCATTCCCGCGACGGTGTCGGCCACCGCGTCGCGGTCGGGGGCGGGGCGCACGTCCGCGCCCGCCGTACGGGCGGCGTCGAGGATCAGCGCGCTCGTGACGCCCGGCAGCGGGTCCTCGCGGGCCGGGTAGATCTCCAGGACGAGCGACGCGTCCGCCAGGGCGAGCGCCTGCCCCATCTCGGTGCCCAGCTCGCGCGTACGGCTGAACAGGTGGGGCTGGAAGACGATGAGGACCCGGCCGCCCGCCTGCTCGGCGGCGCCGCGCAGGGCCTCGATGTCGGCGGACATCTCGGTCGGGTGGTGGGCGTACGAGTCGATGACCTGGACGCCACCCGCCTCGCCCTTGACCTGGAGGCGGCGGCGGACGCCGGTGTACGTGCCGAGCGCGGCGGCGAGCCCGGCGGCGGGCACTCCGGCGGCGACACCGGCGGCGAGGGCGGCGACGGCGTTGTGCGCGTAGTGGCGGCCGGGCACGGAGACGCGGAACGTCAGCTCCTCCCGGCCCGCACCGCCCTCGCCCGCGGGCAGTTCCACGGTGACGTCGCTGGTCAGCCCGGCGGGCACCAGCCGCGTGACCCGCACGTCGGCCTCCGGCGCGTCCCCGTACGTGACGATCCGCAGCCCGTCGCGCCCGGCGAGGCGCGCGGTCAGCTCGCGCGCACCGGCCTGGTCGGCGTTCACGACCAGCGTGCCGCCGGGCACGACGCGGTCGGCGAACGTCACGAAGGACTCGTAGATCTCCTCCATCGACGCGTAGTTCGCGTGGTGGTCCAGCTCGACGTTGAGGACGACGGCGACCTCGGGCGCGTAGCGGTGGAAGCTGCGGTCGCTCTCGTCCGCCTCGGCGACGAAGAGGTCGCCGTCGCCGTGCTCCGCGTTCGACCCGGGCGCGTCGAGGTCGCCGCCGATGGCGTACGAGGGGGCGAGGCCGAGCGCGGTGAGGGCGACGGCGAGCATCGAGGTCGTCGTCGTCTTGCCGTGCGTCCCGGCCACGGCGATCGCCCGGTGGTCCGCCATCAGGGCGGCGAGGGCGTCCGAACGGTGCACGACCGGCAGCCCGCGGCGCGCGGCCTCGGCCAGCTCCGGGTTGTCGGGCCTGATGGCGCTGGAGACGACGACCGCGGTCGCGTCGGGCGCCAGCTGCTCGGCCGCGTGCCCGACGTGGACGCGGGCACCGGCCGACCGCAGCGCGGTGGCGGTCGCCGAGTCGCGGCTGTCGCTGCCGGACACGGCGGCGCCGCGCCGCGCGAGGATCTTGGCGATGCCCGACATCCCGGCGCCGCCGATGCCGACGAAGTGGGGCCGTTCCAGCGCGGGCGGGATGGCCGGTGTCATGCGCGTCGCTCCAGACAACGAGGGGGCTCCTGACGGCGAGAGTGCTTCCTGACAGCGGAGGTGTCCCGGCCGGGTCTCCCGGTCCGGTGCGGCGATTCTCGCACCAGGCCGCGCGCGGAACGGCCCCGGCTCATTCGGCGTGGGCGAAGAGTCGCAGCACGGGGACGCCGACCTTGTGCCGGGCGCGGGACGCCCAGTCGCGGTGGAACAGCTCCTCGACGTAGTGCGGCGCCGTCAGGACGACCACCTCGTCCGCGCCCGTCTCGCGGACCACCGCCGCCAGCACGTCGAGCGGATGCTCGTCGATCAGCCGCCCGTCGGCCTCGGCGCCCGCCGCGCGCAGCGCCTCAAGGGAGCGCCGCAGGGCGACGGAGGCGGGCGAGTCGGGCTGTTCCTCGGGCGCGGTGGCGCCCTCGGGGACGTCCGCCTCGCGCACCGCGGTGCCGAACTCGCCGAGCGCCACGTCGTCCAGGGCCCGCAGCAGCTGGTCCCGGTCGCCGCGCGGCTGCATGAGGACCACGACGGACTGCGGCTCGTCGTCGTGCAGGGTGGTGACGAGTTCCACGTCGGTGGGCGCGATAGCTTTCTCGATCATCAGAATTGTTGTGACCATATGAGCGCCCTTCGTCGAAACCGGACCCCGCGCGCGCCGGCAGAAACCATCCTTCCCCCGGGACGCATGGGGTGTCGCGTTGTTCAGTCTGCCCGGGACGCGCGAAGCGGAACGTCGGCTTCCGGGACCGCCGTCACGGTCACGGACCCGGCGCGCGCCTCCGCGACGCCCTGAGCACCCGGGCGTGTACCCCGGACACGCGCCGACGAGTCAACGGCCGCGCGGGACAATTCGCTCTCCCGGGTGGCGGGCGTACGCCGTTCAGCTCCTGCGGTAGCGCGCGAAGAGGAAGCCGCCGTCCTCCAGCAGGTCCGTGAGCAGCATCTCCCGCGGGTCCTCGATCTCGGGACCGCTCATCAGCCGGGGCGCCGTGCCGACCGTGTAGCGCGGCGACGTGGCCAGGCACAGCTCGTCCACCACCCCGGCGGCGGCCAGCTGCCCCAGCAGCCGGGGGCCGCCCTCGGTCAGCAGCCGCGTGTGCCCGCGCGCGACCAGCTCGCGCTTCAGCCGCACAGGGTCCACGCCCGCCTCGTCACCCGCCGTCACGACCTCGACGCCCGCCGTGCGCGCGGCGGCGAGCCCCGCGTGCGGCGCCCGCGCGCCCGTGACGACGAGCGTCGGCACCTCAGGCTCGGTGAACAGCGGCAGCGAGAAGTCCAGGTGCAGGCTCGCGCTGACCACGGCGATCGCGGGCACCGACGTCTGCCCGGCCGCCCTGCGGCGCTCCGCGAACTCCGCCCGCCGCCGCGCCGGGCGGTACTGCTCCTCGCGCACCGTCTCCGCACCGACCACCACGACGTCGGCCAGCGCCCGCAGCACCCCGAAGATCCGCATGTCGGCCGGGCTGGACAGCGGCTTGGACCTGCCCCCGTGGTGCGCGGCGCCGTCGAGCGAGGACACCATGTCGGCCCGCAGCCAGCCGTCCCCGGCACGGTGCTCGTCCGGGTACGCGTAGGCGTCGGCGATCTCGGTCGCCTCCCACTCCCGGTCGGTGGTCGCGTCGGGGTCCTGGGTGGCGGGGAACAGGCGTCGCATGCGCCGCAGTGTGGCACAGGGCGGAGGACGTCCCCCGGGGAAGGGGCAGGCCGCGGCGCGTAGACTGGGAGATTGTGTCCGCACCCAGCACGTCCGCGTCCCCAGCGTCCCCAGGACCGGTGGCACTCACCGGCAGGGAGCCCCAGGTACCGCCCGAGCGGCTGGTGGCCGAACTGGTCCCGCCGCCCCGCTTCGACGCGGCCCGCTTCGACACGTACATCCCCGACCCCGCGCAGCCCAGCCAGTCCGAGGCCGTCAAGGCGCTCGGCGCCTTCGCCGGCGGGCTGGGCGACGCGGGGCCCGCCGGCACCGCCCGCCGGAGCCTGTGGCCGCTCCGCTCGCGCCGCCCCGCGCCGCGGCGGCAGGACGGCCCCAGCGGCGTCTACCTGGACGGGGGCTACGGCGTCGGCAAGACGCACCTGCTCGCGTCCCTGTGGCACGCGGTGGCGGCCCCGCCGGAGCGGAAGGCGTTCGGCACCTTCGTGGAGCTGACGAACCTGGTCGGCGCCCTCGGCTTCCAGCAGACGGTCGCGACCCTCTCCGGCCACCGGCTGCTGTGCATCGACGAGTTCGAGCTGGACGACCCGGGCGACACCGTGCTCGTCTCCTCCCTGCTGTCCCGGCTGGTCGAGGAGGGCGTGGCCCTGGCCGCCACCTCGAACACCCTGCCGGGCAAGCTGGGCGAGGGCCGGTTCGCCGCCGCCGACTTCCTGCGCGAGATCCAGGGCCTGTCCGCCCACTTCCGCGCCCTGCGCATCGACGGCGAGGACTACCGGCACCGCGGCCTGCCGCAGGCACCGCCGCCGCGCCCCGACGCGGAGGTCACCGCCGCCGCCCACGCCGTGCCGGGCGCGTCGCTCGACGACTTCGGCGCGCTCCTCGGCCACCTCGCGCGCGTCCACCCCAGCAGGTACGGGGCGCTGTGCGACGGCGTGGCCGCCGTCTGCCTCACCGGCGTCCACCCGGTCCCCGACCAGAGCACGGCGCTGCGCCTCGTGGTGCTCGCCGACCGGCTCTACGACCGCGAGGTGCCGGTCCTCGCGTCCGGCGTCCCGTTCGACCGGCTGTTCTCGCCGGAGATGCTGAACGGCGGCTACCGCAAGAAGTACCTGCGCGCCGTCTCCCGGCTCACCGCGCTGGCCCGCGAGGCGGACGGACTTCCCTCCGCCGTCTGAGTGGCGGACGCCGCGGGCGGGGTACACGATCTCCCCATGGGGACAGACATACGCGGCCTGCTCCGCGTCACGCCCGGCTCGCCGGTGGACCTCGCCGCGCATCCGGCCGGGGCGACGCCGGGCTTCGACGGCGGCAAGAAGCGGGCGAAGGAAGAGCTGGCGGACATGGCCGACGACCTGGCCGCGCTCCAGGAACGGCTCTACGCCGCCGCCACGGCGGGCGACCGGCGGCGCCTGGTGCTCGTCCTCCAGGGCATGGACACCTCCGGCAAGGGCGGCACGGTGAAGCACGTCGTCGGGCACTTCAACCCGGCGGGCTGCCGCATCAGGGCGTTCAAGGCGCCCACCGAGGAGGAGCGGCACCAGCATTTCCTGTGGCGGATCGGCAAGGGGCTGCCCGCGACCGGCGAGATCGGCATCTTCGACCGCTCGCACTACGAGGACGTGCTCGTCGTGCGCGTGCACGGCATGGTGCCGCAGCCGGTGTGGGAGCGGCGGTTCGACGAGATCAACGCGTGGGAGCGCGCGCTCGCCGACGACGGCGTGACGTGGGTGAAGGTCTTCCTGCACATCAGCCCCGAGGAGCAGCGCGAGCGCCTGCTGCGGCGCCTGGACCGGGCGGACAAGCACTGGAAGCTGAGCCCGAACGACATCTCGGAGCGCGCCCTGTGGCCCGACTACCGGCGCGCGTACACCTCGGTGCTCGAACGGTGCTCGACCGACGCGGCGCCCTGGTACGTCGTCCCGGCGGACCGCAAGTGGTACCGCAACTGGGCCGTCAGCCGCCTCCTGCTGGCGCATCTCCAGGAGATGGATCCCCGCTACCCGGCGGCGGGTTACGACGCGTCGGACCTGCGCGCGAAGCTGCACGACGAGCGCCTCGCCGCCCCCGCCCGCGACTGAGCCACCAGAAAGCTCAGATAATCCTCTGAACATGACGCTCCGTCGTTTGGCGGCACCCCCGTGCGATGAAGACTGACCCCGGAAGGGGACGGGACCATCGCACGGGGGGAGCGGGACATGCGGTCACGTTTCGGCGGTCTGGGCACCGGCATCGGCTGGCGCCCGGAGATCGCCGACGGCATCGAGGAACTTCCGGGTGTCGACTGGGTGGAGGTCGTGGCGGAGAACATCTGCCCCGACCACCTCCCCGACGCACTCGAACGGCTCCGGGCACGCGGCACCACCGTCGTACCGCACGGCGTGTCCCTGGGCCTCGGCGACGCCGGACGCCCCTCCCCCGCCCGGCTGGCGCGGCTGGCCTGGGTGGCGGAGTCGCTGGGCGCGCCCGTCGTCACGGAGCACATCGCGTTCGTCCGCGCGGGCGGCCTGGAGGCGGGGCACCTGCTGCCCGTGCCGAGGACCAGGGACGCGCTCGACGTGCTGTGCGAGAACGTGCGGATCGCCCAGGACGCGCTGCCCGTGCCGCTCGCGGTGGAGAACATCGCGGCCGTCCTGAACTGGCCGGGCGAGGAGCTGACGGAGGGCCAGTTCCTCACCGAGCTGGTCGAGCGCACCGGCGTCGGCCTGCTCATCGACGTCGCCAACCTGCACACCAACCACGTCAACCGCGGCGAGGACCCGGCCACCGCCCTGGACACCCTGCCGCTCGACGCCCTCGCCTACGTCCACGTCGCGGGCGGCGTGGAACGCGACGGCGTGTGGCACGACAGCCACGCGCACCCCGTCCCGCCGCAGGTCCTCGGCGTCCTGGAGATGCTGCGCGACCGCACCGAGCCGCCCGGCGTGCTGCTGGAGCGCGACGAGGCCTTCCCGCCCGTCGCCGAGCTGGCGGCCGAGCTGGACGGCATCCGCGCCGTCCTCACGGGGGCGCGCCGTGCCTGAGCCCACCGCACCCGGCGCCCCGGACGGCACGGAAGCGGCCCGCGCCCGGCTCGGCGCCGCCCAGTACGCCCTGCTCGCCGCCCTCACCGCGGGCGCGCCCGACCCGGACGGCTTCGACCCGGCGAGGCTCCGCGTCCAGCGCGGCGTACTCGCCGCCAAACGCGCGGACGTCATCGCGAAGATCGCCCGGCAACTGCCCGAGATCCTCGGCGACTCCTACCGCCGCCTCGCGCTGGCGCACACCCGGTCCCGGCCGCTGACCGGCGGCTACCGGCAGGACGCCGCCGCGTTCGTCCGCGCCCTGCTCACGGACGGCGATCCCGGCGCGGGCGACCCCGTCCGCCACGATCCCGTCCTCCTCGATCCCGCCGTACGCGACCGCCTGGTCCGGTGGCTGGGCGAGGACCCCGGCACCATCCCCACCCCGCCCGGCCGGTTCGCCCGGCTGCGGCGCGGCACACGAAGCCAGCGGAAAGCCCGGTGACCAGCATGATCCTCTTCACAGCCGCCGCGACGGCCGTCCTCGCGGCCGGCCTCCTGAACCTCCTGCTCGCCCGCGCGCGGGCCCACCGCGCCCTCCCGTCGCTGGCGGCCACGACGACGGGCTCCGTGTACGAGACGGCGTTCCTCACCGGCGGCCCGCGCCGCGTCGTGGAGACCGTGCTGTGCGCCATGATCGGCAAGGGCAGGCTCACGATCGAGGACGGCGCGCTCCACGTGACGCGCCCGGTCGCCGACGACGACCTCGAACGCGAACTCCTCACCCTCGTCGGCGACTCGTGGCGCCCCCCGGCGGACCGGGTCGTCGCGGCGTTCGCCGCCTCGCGCCCGGTCCAGGCGATCGGCGACGCGCTGTTCTCGCGGGGCCTGCTGTGGGAGCCGAGGACGCACGGGGCCTGGCGCCGCGCCGGGTGGGTCGCCCTGCTGGCCGCCGGTCTGGTCTCGGCCTCGACGCTCGTCGCGACGGTCGTCACCGGCGAGGTGGCGCTCCTCGTCCTGATCGCCGCCTCGACGCTGGTGCAGATCACCGCGTTCACGCTGCGCCCGCGCCGCGGCCGCCTGACCGACGCGGGCCGCGCCGCCCTCGCCGGCCTGCGCCACCGGTCGCCGTACCGGCTCGCCAAGGACCCGGTGACGCAGGTGGCGCTCGACGGCCCGTACGGGGTGACGGACTCGAAGGTGCGCCGCCAGCTGACCGCGATCGTCCTGACCTCGGTGACGATCTCCGCCTTCACGGCGGCGCCCGTCATGGCGGACAGCGGCGCCACGTGGGGGACGGCGTGCGGCTCGTCGGGCGACTGGTCCGGCGGCGGTGACAGCGGAGGCCACAGCGGGGGCGGCGGCGACAGCGGCGGCGGCGGGTCGAGCTGCGGGGGCGGCTCCAGCTGCGGCGGCGGGTCGAGCTGCGGCGGTGGCGGCGGCTGCGGGGGCGGCGGAGGCTGACCCCGCCCGGTGGTCCCCGGCGCGCCCGGCGCCGGGGACCGCGGGACGGTCAGGCGAGCCCGGCGACCAGTTCCGCGAGCGGCTTGCGGCGGCCGGTGTAGAACGGGATCTCCTCGCGCACGTACAGCCGCGCCTTCGAGCCGCGCAGGTGGCGCATCAGGTCCACGATGCGGTGCAGCTCGTCCGCCTCGAAGGCGAGGATCCACTCGTAGTCGCCCAGCGAGAAGGACGCGACGGTGTTGGCGCGCACGTCCGGGTAGCCGCGCGCCATCTTCCCGTGCTCCGCCAGCAGCTGGCGGCGCTCGTCGTCCGGCAGCAGGTACCAGTCGTACGAGCGCACGAACGGGTAGACGCTCACGTACTCGCGCGGCGTCTCGTCGGCGAGGAACGCCGGGATGTGCGACTTGTTGAACTCGGCGGGCCGGTGCAGCGCCATGTTCGACCAGACCGGTTCGAGCGCCCGGCCGAGCCGCGTGCGGCGGAACCGGTTGTACGCCTCCTGCAGCGCCTCGGACGTCTCCGAGTGCCACCAGATCATCACGTCGGCGTCGGCGCGCAGCCCCGACAGGTCGTACGTGCCGCGCACCGTCACGTCCTTGGCGGCGAGCTGCTCGAACAGCTCGGCGACCTCGTCCGCGTACCCGGCGCGGTCCTCGGGCAGCACGTCGCGCAGCCTGAAGACGGACCAGAGGGTGTAGCGGATGACGTCGTTCAGTTCCTTGGCGCGCTTTCCGGGCGATGCAGCAGTCATGGCGTCATTCTCCCGCGTCACTCGCCGGGCTCCTCACGCGGGCCCGGCGGCAGCGTCCGCACCAGCTCGCCCACCGCCCGGGTCGCGCTCGCGACGCACGCCGGGATGCCCACCCCGTCGTACGACGCGCCGCACAGCCGCAGCCCCGGCAGCCCGGCGAGGTAGCCCCGGACGCGGGCGACGCGGGCGGCGTGGCCGACCGTGTACTGCGGCAGTCCGTCGACCCACCGGGTGACAAGCGAGTCGACGGGCTTCGCCGCCAGCCCGGCCGCCTCGCCCAGGTCGTCCAGCGCGGCCCGCACCAGCTCGTCGTCGTCCCACTCCAGCGGCCCGGAGTCGCCGAAGCGCCCGGCGGAGGCCCGCAGGACGAACAGGCCGGGGTCCGCGCCCGCCGCCCAGTCCCACTTGCCGGTCGTGAAGGTCGCCGCCTTGATCACACGGCGGTCCACGGCCGGGACGAGGAAGCCGCTGCCGCGCGGCAGCGTCCCCAGGTCGGCGCGGCGGAACGCGAGCGTGACGATCGCCATCGACGCGTACGCCACCGCCGCCAGCTCACCGGCCGCCGCGGGCGCCTCCGCCGCCAGCAGCCGCCCGGCCGCCGCCGCGGGCACGGCGAGCACCACGCCGTCCGCCACCAGCGACCGCCCGTCGTCCAGCGCCGCGGCCCAGCCGCGCGCCGTGCGGCGCAGCCCGGTCACCGCGACGCCGCTCTCCAGCGCGCCGCCGCGCGCGCGGCAGGAGTCGGCCAGCGCCTCGGCGAACGTGCCGACGCCCCCGTCGAACCCGGCGAACACCGGCTCGCCCGCCGCCCTCGGCGGAGTGGCACGCTGGACGGCGCGCACGGCGGCGAGCAGCGTGTCGTGGTCGCGCAGCGCCTCGTACAGGGCGGGAACGGCCGAGCGCAGGGAGATCTGGTACGCGTCGCCCGCGTAGACCCCGCCGAGCAGCGGCTCGACCAGCCGGTCCACGACCTCGCGGCCCATCCGGTCCGCCACCAGCCGCCCGACCGCGACGTCCTCGCCGACCTCGACAGGCGGCAGCTCGCTGTCCCGCGCGATCTGCGCGAGCCCGGTGTCGGACAGCACCCCCGCGAGGGCGGCCGCCGTGCCGGGCACCCCCATCACGTGCCCCTGCGGCATCGGCCGCAGGGCGCCCCGCGTCCAGATGGCCGAGGTGGTGACGGCCGGGGACCGCAGCGCGTCGGCGAGACCGATCTCCCCGGCCAGGTCGACGGCCTCGGGTCTGCGGGCGAGTACGGACTCCGCGCCGAGGTCCACCCGGACGCCGGCGACCCGGCCGGTGCGGAGCTTGCCGCCGAACCGGCCGGAACTCTCCAGGAGGGTGACCCGGAGCCCGGCGGCCAGCAGCCGGTGGGCGGCGGTGAGGCCCGTGACCCCGCCGCCGACGACGATCACATGCATGGGTCCACTGTCCCAGATGCGCGAACGTGGCCCGCACGTGACCTGTTCGGAACCGGCCGGACCGAACCGGCCGCGCTCCCCCGCCGTCCAAGACACGACCGTCCGGACGGACTTGGGAACCAGGGGGAACTCGATGAGGCGCAGGACAGGAGCCATCCGAAGAGCGGCGCTGGCGGCCGTTCCACTGCTGGGCGCGCTGCTGCTCGCGGGGTGCACGGGCGGCGGCAGCGACGGCGGCGGCGGGTCGATGGCCCGGGAGGGCTTCGCCGCGGACGACAGCGCTGACGGCAGCGCGGGTGACAGTGCGGGTGACAGCGCCGCCGAGCCCGCGCCGGAGGGCGCGTCGGAGGCCGACGAGCAGGGCGGCGCCGTGGAGCAGGCGGACGACGGCGCCGCCGCCGAAGCGCTGCTGATCCGCACGGCGCACCTGGTCGTGGCGGCGGACGACGTGCCGGGGGCGTACGAAGGGGCGCTGTCCGCCGTGGCGGCGGCGGGCGGCTTCGTCAGCGCGGAGAGCACCGTGGGCGAGCCGACCGCCGGCGACTGGTCGGAGGTGACGCTGCGCGTCCCCGAGGAGTCCTACGAGGGCCTGCTCTCCGACCTGGCGGCGCTCGGCGAGCTGCGCTCGCGCGAGGTGACCACCGAGGACGTGACCGAGGAGGTCGTGGACGTCGAGAGCCGGCTCGCCACCCAGCGCGAGAGCGTCGCCCGCGTCCGGGCGCTGATGGAGGAGGCCGTCTCGATCCGCGACATCGTGGACCTGGAGGCGGAGCTGAGCCAGCGGCAGGCCGACCTGGAGTCGCTGGAGTCGCGCAGCGAGTCGCTGCGGGGGCGGGTGGCGATGGCCACCGTCACCCTGGAGCTGCACGAGATGGACACGCCGGTGGACGAGCCCGCGGACTCCGACGACGACCCGTCGATCCCGGGCGCGCTCGCGGGCGGCTGGGACGTGTTCGTGGCGGCGCTGGTGTGGACGGGCGCGGCGCTCGCGGCGGTGCTGCCGTTCGCCGCGGCGGCCGCGCTGGTGGTGTTCGCCGTGCGGCTGGCGCGCCGCCGCTTCCCGCGGCGTCCCGCGCCCGCGCCGGAACCGGCCCTGGCCGACCGGGTCTTCCGGGCGCCCGACGCGTGAGGACGCCTCGGGGCCGCGCCGTCCGCGGCGCGGCCCCCGGGTCACGTCAACCGGTGTCTACCGGGCCGTCTGCTCGTGCACGTACGAAACGAGGCGCGTCAGCGCGTCCGGGTCCGTCGCGGGGAGGACGCCGTGACCGAGGTTGAAGATGTGGCCCGGCAGCCCGGCGGCGGCGTCGAGGACGCGGCGCGCCTGCGCCTCCACGGCCTGGCGCGGCGCGAACAGGACGGCGGGGTCGAGGTTGCCCTGCAGGGCCTTCCCGGGGCCGACGCGGCGCGCCGCCTCGTCCAGCGGCACGCGCCAGTCGACGCCGACGACGTCCGCGCCCGCCTCGCCGAGCAGGCCGAGCAGCTCCCCGGTGCCGACACCGAAGTGGATGCGCGGCACGCCGTGGTGGGCCACGGCGTCGAAGACCTTGCGGGACGCGGGCATCACCGAGGCGCGGTAGTCGGCGGGCGCGAGCGCGCCGACCCAGGAGTCGAAGAGCTGCACGGCCGACGCGCCGGCCTCGATCTGCACGGTGAGGAAGGCGGCGGTGATGTCCGCGAGCCGGTCGAGCAGCTCGGCCCACAGCCCGGGGTCGCCATACATCAGGGCCTTGGTGTGCTCGTGGTTGCGCGACGGACCGCCCTCCACGAGGTAGCTCGCGAGGGTGAACGGCGCACCGGCGAACCCGACGAGCGGGGTGTCGCCCAGCGCGGCCGTCACCATGCCGACCGCCTCGGTGATGTACGGGACGTCGTCCGGCTCCAGCGGGCGCAGCCGGTCCAGGTCGGCACGGCTGCGGATCGGCTCGGCGACGACCGGGCCGACTCCCGGCCTGATGTCGAGGTCGATGCCGATCGCCTTCAGCGGGACGACGATGTCGCTGAAGTAGACGGCCGCGTCCACGTCGTGCCTGCGCACCGGCTGGAGGGTGATCTCGGTGACCAGGTCGGGCCGCATGCAGGAGTCCAGCATGGCGACGCCCTCGCGCGCCTTGCGGTACTCGGGGAGGGAACGTCCGGCCTGGCGCATGAACCACACGGGCGTGTGCGGCACCGGTTCGCGGCGGCAGGCCCGGAGGAAGGGGGAGTCGGCGAGTGTCACACGCAGAAGTCTCGCACGACCGGCGGATTGACCCGCGCGGGCTGGTGTGGCGTCCCCGCGTCCCGGCGGCCCGGCGCCTAGGGTTACCGGCCATGGCATCGTCTCGGCACCGGCAGGCGGAGGAGACCGGAGATATGACCGACCCCGGCCCGCGGGTGCCGTCGGCCTTCCGGCAGGCGGTCGCGGGACTGACCGCGGCCAGGCCCCGCGCGGAGGTGCGCCTGACGCCCCTCCCCCCGCCCCGGCGGCTCGCGCCGTACGCCCACGCGCTCGGCGCGGCGGTCGCCGTGGACGGGGAGGAGCTGGCGGACGGGCGCTTCGTCCTGCTGCACGACCCGGACGGCGACGAGACCTGGCGCGGCGACTTCCGCGTGGTGACGCTCGGCCGGGCCGACCTCGAACCCGAGCTGGCCACCGATCCCCTCGTCCCCGAGGTCGCCTGGTCGTGGCTGACGGAGGCGCTCGACGCGCGGGGGCTCGCGTACCGGGAGGCGGGCGGGACCGTGACCCGGGCCGACTCGCAGTACTTCGGCGCCATGGCGGAACGGCCCGCCCGCGCCGAGCTGGAGCTGCGCGCCTCGTGGACCCCGGCGGACGGCGCCGACGCGGCGGGGCACCTGCTCGCCTGGTGCGCGCTGCTCGCGCAGTGCGCGGGCCTGCCGCCTGAGGCGAGCGGCACGGCGGTCACGGCGCTCCCCCGGCGCAGGGGCCCGCGCACCGTCTGACGGGGGACGCGGGGAGGGGACGGCGAGGAGACAGAGGGAGACAGAGGGGAGACACGGCCGGGTCCGCCGGGCGTCAGTACCGGACGGCGTATCACCGGTTCGTGATCTTTCTCTAAAGGACCAGCGACTTCCTGCCGAAGGAGTAGTGACCCTTCCATCCGGAACGCCCCGACTCCTCCCCGGGAGTCGGATTCGGTCCGCCCCCACCCCACCCCCTCCGGGAGGCCCGGTGTCTGTTCTTCTTGAGCACCCCACAAGCCTGGTCGCCTACCGCCCGAACAAGCCGACCGCCATGGTCGTCGTGGCCGACCCCCGAGTCCGTTCCACCGTGACCCGCCATCTGTGGGCCCTCGGAGTCCGGGACGTGATCGAGGCGTCGTCCATCGCGGAGGCCCGCCCCCGAGTCGCGAACCCACGGGACATCTGCGTCGCCGACGTGCACCTGCCCGACGGCTCAGGTCTCACCCTGCTGTCCGAGACCCGCGCGGCGGGCTGGCCGAACGGCCTCGCGCTCTCCGCGGCCGACGACATCGGCGCCGTGCGGAACGCGCTGGCGGGCGGCGTCAAGGGCTATGTCGTCACCGGTACCCGCAACAGCCTCGGTCCCCCCACCCGGCACGGCGCCGCGCACATCGGCGCGGCGGCAGCCCGGGGCATGCACAGGCGCCAGCCCGGCGCCCCCGCCCACCAGGGCGGCTACCGCGAACTCTCCGGCCGCGAGGTCGAGGTGCTGCGGCTGGTCGCCGAAGGACAGTCCAACAAGGCGATCGGTGTCTCCATGGGCCTGTCGGCCCTGACCGTCAAGAGCCACCTCGCCCGCATCGCCCGCAAGCTGGGCACCGGCGACCGCGCGGGCATGGTCGCCGTCGCGCTGCGCACCGGCATCATCCACTGAGCGGGCGACCACCGAGAGCCGCCGAGACCCGCCGGGCCCGCCCGTTCCGTCCGCCACCGGCCCGCCGCACCGTCACCGACCACCGCATCCGGCGCCCGCCCCGACCGTTCGGGGCGGGCGCCGGTGGTCTGCGGGGACGCCGGGAGAGACGTTGTGCACTGTGCGCACAGAGTTAGTCTTGACTGGTGACCGACGCCCAGCAGACCGCCGACGTGACCGCAGGAACGAGTGACCCCGAGCCGTCGGGACCGGCCCCGGTCCCCTTGCTGGCCCCCCGGGAGGGCGTACCGCCGGTCACCGCGGACGCGGAGGCGTTCGCCGAGGTCGTCGCCGCGTTCGCCGCGGGCAGCGGGCCGGTCGCCGTGGACGCCGAGCGCGCCTCGGGCTACCGCTACGGGCAGCGCGCGTACCTCGTCCAGCTCCGCCGCGAGGGCGCGGGCACCGCGATGATCGACCCGGTGTCCTGCCCCGACCTCACCCCGCTGGGCGACGCGCTCGCGGGCACCGAATGGGTCCTGCACGCCGCGACGCAGGACCTGCCCTGCCTGCGGGACATAGGCATGGTGCCGACCCGCCTCTTCGACACCGAGCTGGCCGGGCGGCTGGCCGGATTCGCCCGGGTGGGCCTCGGGGTGATGGTGGAGACGGTCCTCGGCTACAGCCTGGAGAAGGGCCACTCGGCGGTGGACTGGTCCAGCCGCCCGCTGCCCGAGCCCTGGCTGCGGTACGCGGCCCTCGACGTCGAGCTGCTCGTGGACCTGCGCGACGCGCTGGAGGAGGAGCTGCGGCGGCAGGGGAAGCTCGGCTGGGCCCTGGAGGAGTTCGCCGCCATCGCCGCCGCTCCCCCGCCCCCGCCGCGCAAGGACCCGTGGCGGCGTACGTCCGGGGTGCACAAGGTCCGCAGACGCAGACAGCTCGGCGTCGTCCGCGAGCTGTGGACGACGCGTGACCAGGTGGCGCAGCGGCGCGACCTGTCGCCGGGCAAGGTGCTGTCGGACGCGGCCATCGTCGCCGCCGCGCAGGCGATGCCGGCGGACGCCAGGGCGCTCGCGGCGCTGCACGGCTTCGGGCACCGGATGGGCCGCAAGCAGCTCCAGCAGTGGCAGGAGGCGATCGACCGGGTGCGGGAGCTGCCCGAGGCCGAACTGCCCCAGCCTGGCCAGCAGGTGACGGGCCCCCCGCCGCCCCGCGCGTGGGCCGAGAAGGACCCGGTGGCCGCCGCGAGGCTGACGGCGGCGCGCTCCGCCGTCACGGCGCACGCCGAGGAGCTGCGGCTGCCGCAGGAGAACCTGATCTCCCCCGACGTGGTGCGGCGCCTGTGCTGGGAGCCCCCGGCGGAGGCCGACCCGGAGGCGGTCACGTCGGCGCTGCGGGCGCTCGGGGCGCGCGAGTGGCAGATCGAGCAGACCGCGCCGCTGCTGGTGAAGGCCCTCGCGACGGTGGACTGACCGCGGGGTGCGCGCGAGCCGGACTCCTCCGTGCCTGGCGCTCGCCGGTTACCGGCGAGTAGCATGGCGGCGGAAGTGACTGTCCGGCCTGGAGGAGTGCCATCGTGCCGCGTAACGTCAGGGACGTCGTCTTCGTGGACGGCGTCCGTACCCCCTTCGGCAAGGCGGGTCCCAAGGGCATCTACCACGAGACCCGCGCCGACGACCTGGTCATCAAGTGCATCCGCGAGCTGCTGCGCCGCAATCCGCAGCTGCCGCCGGAGCGCGTGGACGACGTCGCGGTGGCGGCGACCACGCAGATCGGCGACCAGGGCCTGACCCTGGGCCGTACGGCCGCGATCCTCGCCGGGCTGCCCCGCAGCGTGCCGGGGTACTCCATCGACCGCATGTGCGCCGGGGCGCTGACCGCCGTGACGACGAGCGCGGGGTCCATCGCGTTCGGCGCGGGCGACATCGCCATCGCGGGCGGGGTGGAGCACATGGGCCGGCACCCGATGGGCGAGGCCGTGGACCCGAACCCGCGCTTCGTCTCCGAGAAGCTGGTGGACGACTCCGCGCTGTTCATGGGCATGACGGCGGAGAACCTGCACGACCGCTTCCCGCACCTGGACCGCGCGCGGGCCGACGAGTACGCGGTGCGCAGCCAGGAGAAGGCCGCCAAGGCGTACGCCGACGGGAAGATCCAGCCGGACCTGGTGCCGGTGTCGGTGCGGCGGACCTCCCCCGACGCGGGCGAGACGGGCTGGGGCCTGGCGACGGCCGACGAGCCGATGCGGCCGGGCACGACCCGGGAGACGCTGGCCGGGCTGAAGACGCCGTTCCGCCCGCACGGGCGCGTCACGGCGGGCAACTCGGCGGGGCTCAACGACGGCGCGACGGCCTCCGTCATCGCCGCCGAGGACGTGGCGCGCGAGCTGGGCCTGCCGGTGAAGATGCGGCTCGTGTCGTACGCGTTCGCCGGTGTCGAGCCCGAGGTGATGGGCTACGGCCCGGTGCCCGCGACGAAGAAGGCCCTCGCGCGCGCCGGCCTGTCGATCGGGGACATCGGCCTGATCGAGATCAACGAGGCGTTCGCCGTGCAGGTGCTGGCGTTCCTCGACCAGTACGGCATCGCGGACGACGACCCGCGGGTGAACCAGTACGGCGGCGCGATCGCGTTCGGCCACCCGCTGGCCTCCTCCGGCGTGCGGCTGATGACGCAGCTGGCGCGGCAGTTCGAGGACCAGCCCGAGGTCAGGTACGGCCTGACGACCATGTGCGTCGGCTTCGGCATGGGCGCGACCGTCGTCTGGGAGAACCCGCACTGGGAGAACCGGTGACACACGGGGTAGCCGCCACACAGGTACGAGTGAACGGAGGGCGCCCGTGAGTCGGGTCGCTGAGGTGTTGCAGGGGGCGGCCGGGCGGTTCCCCGGTGAAGTGGTCACGCAGGCGCACGTACGGCATCTGGAGCTGCCGGACGGGGGCGGCCGGTTCGCGCTGATCACGCTGGACAACGGCTTCGACCACACGAAGCCGACGACGTTCGGGCCCAGGTCGCTGGCGAATCTCGACGCGGCGCTCGACCAGGTGGCGGCCGAGGCCGCGGCCGGGGAGATCGTCGGCGTCGGGCTGACGGGCAAGCCGTTCGTCTTCGCGGTGGGCGCCGACCTCAAGGGCGTCGAGGTGCTCGGCGAGCGCGCCGAGGCCGTCGCCATCGGGGCCGGGGGGCACGACGTCTTCCGGCGGTTCGCGTCGCTCGGCGTGCCGTCGTTCACCTACTACAACGGCGCGGCGCTCGGCGGCGGCGTCGAGGTCGGGCTGCACTGCACCTACCGGACGGTCTCGGCGGCGGCGGGCGCGCTCGCGCTGCCCGAGGTCTTCCTCGGGCTGCTGCCGGGCTGGGGCGGCTGCACGCTGCTGCCGAACCTGATCGGCGCCGACCGCGCGGTCACCGTGATCATCGAGAACGCGCTGGCGCAGAACCGCACGCTCAGCGGGCCCGCGTTCTACGAACTCGGCATCGCCGACGCGCTGTTCGAGGGCGCCGACTTCCTGGAGCAGTCGCTCGTGTGGACCTCGGCGGTCCTGCGCGGCGAGCTGGCGGTCGGGCGCGCCGAGGTCGACCGCGGCGAGGCGTGGGACGCGGCGCTGGCGCGCGGCCGGGCCGTCGCGGACGGCAGGGTGCACGGCGCGGCGCCCGCCGCGTACCGGGCGCTCGACATCATCGCGCAGGTGCGCGACGGGGACCTCGACGCCGGTTTCGACGCGGAGACCGAGGCGCTGGCCGACCTGATCATGGGCGACGAGCTGCGCAGCAGCCTGTACGCGTTCAACCTCGTGCAGCGCCGGGCCAAGCGGCCGGCGGGCGCGCCCGACAAGTCGCTCGCCCGGCAGGTGACGAAGGTCGGCGTCGTGGGCGCCGGGCTGATGGCGTCGCAACTGGCGCTGCTCTTCGCTCGCAGGCTGGAGGTGCCGGTGGTCCTCACCGACATCGACCAGGAGCGGATCGACAAGGGCGTCGCCTGGGTGCACGGCGAGATCGACACGCTGCGCGCCAAGGGCAGGCTCTCGGGCGACAAGGCGAACCGGCTGAAGGCCGCCGTGACGGGCGAGCTGGACCGCGCGGCGGCGTTCGCGGACGCCGACTTCGTCATCGAGGCCGTCTTCGAGGAGATGGGCGTCAAGCGGCAGGTCTTCGCCGAGCTGGAGGTGGTCGTCCCCGAGCACGCGGTGCTGGCCACCAACACGTCGTCCCTGTCGGTGACGGCGATGGCCGCCGGGCTGAAGCATCCCGGGCGTGTCGTCGGCTTCCACTTCTTCAACCCGGTGGCGGTGCTGCCGCTGCTGGAGATCGTGCGGGCCGAGCAGACGGACGAGGCGACGCTGGCGACGGCGTTCGGTGTCGCGCGGAAGCTGCGGAAGTCGGCCGTGCTCGTGAAGGACGCGCCCGCGTTCGTCGTCAACCGCGTCCTGACCCGTTTCATGGGCGAGGTGCTCGGCGCGATCGACGAGGGCACGCCCGCCGACGTCGCGGACCGCGCGCTGGCGCCGCTGGGGCTGCCGATGTCGCCGATCCAGCTGCTCGACCTGGTCGGGCCCGCCGTGGCGCACCACGTGGCGGGGACGCTGCACGAGGTGTACCCGGACCGGTTCGCGGTCTCGCCGAACCTGGCGAAGGTCGTCGCGGCGGGCAAGCGGACGCTGTACGTGCAGGACGGCGGCGCGCCCCGGCTCGACCCGGAGGTGGCGGCGCTGTTCGAGACCGGCACGGCCGTGCTGACCGAGGAGCAGGTCAGGGCGCGCGCCCTGGACGCCATCGCCGAGGAGATCGGGCTCATGCTCCAGGAGGGTGTCGTCGCCGAGGCGCAGGACATCGACCTGTGCCTGATCACGGGCGCGGGCTGGCCGTTCCACCTTGGCGGGATCACACCGTACCTGGACCGCGCGGGTGTCTCCGAGCGGGTGCTCGGGCGGCGGCTGCTGGCGCGGGGGGTGGCGAGCGTCCCGGCGTGAGCCGTGGCACCACCGGCCGGGCGGCGCCCGGTCCGTCCCTCGCGGACGGGCCGGGCGCCGTTCACGTGGAGGGCGGGGCGGAGAAAAACCTTGGGGAATCGCGCGTGGGAGAGATGAGTCCTGGCGCCGGGCCCGGTCGTATGGGGTGTGGGGCCGCGCAGGGCGGCCCCGGAGCACCCGCCGGGAGGACGCCGCCATGCCGACCAAGATCTTCGTGAACCTGCCCGTGAAGGACCTCGCCCGCTCGAAGCGGTTCTTCAGCGACCTGGGCTACGCGTTCAACCCCCAGTTCTCCGACGAGAACGCGGCCTGTCTCGTGATCAGCGAGGACATCTTCGCGATGCTGCTGACCGAGCCCTTCTTCGGCACCTTCTCCCGCAGGACCGTCGCGGACACCGCCACCACGATCGAGTCGATCGTCACGCTGAGCGCGGACAGCCGCGCGGCGGTGGACGAGCTGGCCGACCGCGCGCTGGCGTCCGGCGGCTCCCCGGCGATGGACCCGATCGACGAGGGCCCGATGTACGGCCGCAGCTTCCTCGACCCGGACGGGCACCACTGGGAGGTGATGTACATGGACCCGGCCGCCGTGCAGGGGGCCTGACGGCGGCCGGGCGGGGTGCGGTGCCCTGTCAGGCGCCGGTGGTCGCGTCCACCGAGCCGGTGAGGCGCGCGACCAGGCCCGTGACCTGGCGTGCGATGTCCGGGCCCGTCAGCCCGACCTCGGCGAGGACCTGCTCGCGGCTGCCGTGGCTCAGGAAGCGCTCGGGGACGCCGAAGTCGCGCAGCGGCACGTCCACGTCCGCGTCGCGCAGGGCCTGGGCGACGGCGGAGCCGACGCCGCCCGCGCGGCTGTTGTCCTCGACCGTGACGACGACCCGGTGCTCGGCCGCGAGGGCGGGCAGCGCCGGGTCGACGGGCTTGACCCAGCGCGGGTCGACGACCGTGGTGGTGATGCCGTGGCTGTGCAGCAGCTCCGCTGCTTCGAGGCAGGCGGGCGCGAGCGCGCCGACGGAGACCATCAGCACGTCGGGCCGCTCGGTCCCCGCCTCCGGCCTGCGCAGGACGTCCATGCCGCCGACCGTGCCCACGGCCGGGACGGGCGTGCCGACCTTGCCGCGCGAGTAGCGGACCACGGTGGGGGCGTCCTCCACCTGGACGGCCTCGCGCAGCTGGAGCCGCAGCTGCTCGGCGTCGCGGGGGGCGGCGAGCCGCAGGCCCGGGACGCACTGGAGGATCGACATGTCCCACACGCCGTGGTGCGAGGCGCCGTCGGGGCCGGTGATGCCCGCCCGGTCGAGGACGAAGGTGACACCGCAGCGGTGCAGCGCGACGTCCATCAGCAGCTGGTCGAACGCGCGGTTGAGGAACGTCGCGTAGACCGCGAAGACGGGGTGCAGCCCGCCCGAGGCGAGACCTGCGGCGGAGACGGCGCCGTGCTGCTCGGCGATGCCCACGTCGTACACCCGGTCGGGGAACTCCTCGGCGAACTGCGCGAGGCCGACCGGGCGGAGCATCGCGGCGGTGACGGCGACGACGTCCTCGCGCTCGCGGCCGATGCGGACGATCTCGTCGCCGAAGACGGACGTCCAGTCGGCGCCGGAGACGGACACCGGCAGGCCGGTGTCGGGGTGGATGACGCCGACCGCGTGGAACTGGTCCGCCTCGTCGTCGCGGGCGGGCTGGTAGCCGCGGCCCTTCTCGGTGAGGCAGTGCACGATGACGGGCCCGCCGAAGCGCTTGGCGCGCTGGAGCGCCGCCTCCAGCGCCTGGATGTCGTGGCCGTCGATCGGGCCGACGTACTTGATGCCGAGGTCCTCGAAGAGGCCCTGGGGCGCGATGACGTCCTTCAGGCCCTTCTTGGCGCCGTGCAGCGTGCCGTAGAGCGGGCGGCCGACGACGGGGGTCTTCTCCAGCATCTGGCGGCCGCGGGCGAGGAAGCGCTCGTACCCGGCGGTGGTGCGCAGCGTCGCTAGGTGGGTAGCGAGGCCGCCGATGGTGGGCGCGTAGGAGCGCTCGTTGTCGTTGACGACGATGACGAGCGGCTGGTCCTTGGCGGCGGCGATGTTGTTGAGCGCCTCCCAGGCCATGCCGCCGGTGAGGGCGCCGTCGCCGGTGACCGCGACGACCTGGCGCTGCTCGCCGCGCAGCCGGTACGCCTTGGCGAGGCCGTCGGCCCAGCCGAGGACGGTCGAGGCGTGGCTGTTCTCGATGGTGTCGTGGTCGGACTCGGCGCGTGACGGGTAGCCGGAGAGGCCGCCGCGGGCGCGGAGCCCCGAGAAGTCCTGGCGCCCGGTGAGGAGCTTGTGGACGTACGACTGGTGTCCGGTGTCCCACAGGATGCGGTCGGACGGGGAGTCGAAGACGCGGTGGAGCGCGATCGTCAGCTCGACCACGCCGAGGTTCGGGCCGAGGTGGCCGCCGGTCCTGGCGACGGCGTCGATGAGGAAGGAGCGGATCTCCCCTGCCAGCTCCACCAGTTGCTCAGGGGTGAGCCGGTCGAGATCGCGCGGTCCCGAGATACCGGTCAGCAGCGGCACCGTTCCTCCTTGCGTCGGGCTTAGGACGGCCGTCCGTCGAGTTTAGTGTGATCGGCCCACGACTGTGGCGAGAGGATCGCGGATACGTACGGATACGGAGCGACCCGGGCCACCGTGCGGTGTCCGGGTCGCTCCCTGCCCGTTTCCGGGCGGATCATGTACGGCGCGGTCGATTATCCGCCCGGCTATGTCCGTCCGGCGGTCCGCTGGGTACGCCGGGAGACCGAGTCGAGGACCACGGCGAGGAGCAGGACCGCGCCGGTGATCATGTACTGGATCTCGCTGGACATGTTCATGAGGTTGAGCCCCGTGGTGATGGACTGGATCACCAGCGTGCCGAGCAGGGCCGACCAGATCCAGCCGCGTCCGCCGAACAGGCTCGTGCCGCCGATGACGGCGGCGGCGATGACGTTCATCAGCAGGTTCCCTGAGCCGAGGCTCTTGGAGGCGCCGCCGGCCTGCGCCGCGTAGAAGAGACCGCCGACGGCGGCGAGGGCGCCGCCGATGGTGAAGACGGTGAGCCGGACGCGGGCGACGTTGATGCCCGCGCGGCGGGCCGCCTCGGCGTTGCCGCCGACCGCGAAGATCTGCCGCCCGTACGTGGTGCGCCGCACCATGAAGTCGGCGAGCAGCAGGATGGCCAGGAAGATGACCAGGGCGAGCGGCAGGCCGCGGTGCTGGTTCAGGGTCCAGGCCGTGACGAACGCGGCGACGGCGACGAGCGCGCCGCGCACGATGATCTCGCTCGCCTGGCGGGTGGGCAGCCCGGCCTGCTGGCGGCGGCGCTCCTGGCGCCACAGCGCGAGCACGTACCCGGCGGTGACGACGGCGGCGAGGCCGTAGGCGGCGGCGATGTCGCTGAAGTAGTAGCTGTTCAGGTCGCGGACGAAGCTGCCGCGCGGGATGTTGATGGTGCCCTCGTCGCCCATGACCCAGATCTGGACGCCGCTCCAGCCGAGGAAGCCGGCGAGGGTGACGACGAACGCGGGGACGCCGATGTGGGCGAAGAAGAAGCCGTGGATGCTGCCGACGACCGCTCCCGCGGCGATGGCCAGGAGGATGGCGACGATGTCGTTGACGCCGTTGGTGACCGAGAGGACCGCCCACAGGGCCGCGGAGAGGCCGGCGACGGAGCCGATGGACAGGTCGATCTCGCCCAGCAGCAGGACGAGCACGATGCCGACGGCCATGATGCCGGGGCCCGCGATGTAGACCGAGATGTTGGTCAGGTTGCGGGGGGTGAGGAAGGTGCCGGTCTGCGCCTCGAAGACGACGGCGATCACGATCATGCCGATGACGACGGGCAGGGAGCCCAGTTCGCCGCCGCGCAGGCGCCGCCTGAAGTCCTCGACGTAGCCGGCCAGGCCGCGTTCGCGGACCAGGAGGCGCGGGTCGGGTGCGAGGTCCTTACTCATGGGTGTCATCACCGTCCGTGCCTTCTGTGCCCTCGGTGGCCTCGGTGTCCTCGGTGCCGCCCGTGGTGTCCTTGCGGGTGCGGCGGCGGGAGACCGCGTTGTCCGTCGCGCCGGTGATGGCGGCGATGATGTCCTCGCCCGTGGTGGTGGCCACGTCGAAGACGCCGTTGTTCCGCCCGAGCCGCAGGACGGCCACCTCGTCGGCGACCGCGCGGACGTCGGCGATGCTGTGGCTGATGAGGACCACGGCGAGCCCCTGCTCGCGCAGCCGTTCGACCAGGTCGAGGACCTGGGCGGTCTGCTCGACGCCGAGCGCGGCGGTGGGCTCGTCGAGGATGACGACCTCGGGCGAGCCGACGAGGGCGCGGGCGATGGCGACGACCTGGCGCTGGCCGCCGGAGAGCGAGGCGATGGGGATGCGCACGCTCGGGATGCGGATGGAGAGGCTGTCGAGCAGCTCGCGGGAGCGCTGTTCCATCCGCACCTGGTCCAGCACGCCCCAGCGGCGGATCTCGCGGCCGAGGTAGAGGTTGGCGACGACGTCCAGGTTGTCGCACAGCGACAGGTCCTGGTAGACGGTCGCGATGCCGAGGTCCTGCGCGTCGGCGGGCTTGGTGACCCGGACCGGCCGGTCCTTCCAGCTGATCGTGCCCGAGTCGATGGTGTGGACCCCGGCGATGGTCTTGATGAGGGTGGACTTGCCGGCTCCGTTGTCGCCCACGAGGGCGGTCACGCGGCCGGGGCGTATCTCCAGGTCGACGTCGGTGAGCGCCTGGACGGCGCCGAACCGCTTGGAGACGCCGCGCAGAGCCAGGACGGGTGCGGCGGTGGCGGTCATGGCAGGAGTCAACTCCTATGGGGGCGGCCCTCTCCTGGAGGGCACGGGGGCGGAGCGAAGTCCCGGGCCCCGGTCCGCCGCGGCGCCCGGCGGGGGCGGCGGCGGACCGGGGCGGGGGAACGGGCGGCTGGGCTCAGCCGATGCCGGCCGCCGCGCAGGCGTCCGCGTACTCGGCGGTGCAGATGTCCTCGACGGTGTAGAACCCGTCGGCGACCACGGTGTCCATGATGTTGTCCACCGTCACGGCGACCGGGTCGAACAGGCGGGACGGGATGCCGCTGTCGGTCGGGCTGTCGGCGCTGTCGGGCGCGAGGCTCGCGATGTCCTCGCCGCGCAGCAGCGCGACGGCGATCTCGGCGGTGGTCTCCGCCTCCTGCTGGAGCGCCTTGTAGATGGTGAACGCCTGCTGGCCGGCGACGATGCGCTGGAGGCCCGCGAGTTCCGCGTCCTGGCCGCCGACCGGGACGCTGATGCCGGCCGACTCCAGGGAGGTGATGACGGCGGCGGCCATGCCGTCGTTGCCGACGTAGACCGCGTCGAAGCCGTCGTCGCCGAGGGCCTCGATGGCGTCGGTCATGTCCTCACCGGCGATCGGGGCCTGCCAGCCGTCGACGTCCTGCTCGAAGACGACGTTGGCGCTCTGGTCGATGACCGAGTGCGCGCCCTCCTTGAACATGGCGGCGTTCGGGTCGGTCGGCGAGCCGTTGATCATGACCACGTTGGCGCCCTCGGCCTCGTCGCCGAGCGCCGCGAGCAGCGTCTCGCCCTGGAGTTCGCCGACGCGGAAGTTGTCGTAGGAGACATAGGCCTCGATCGGGCCCTCGGCGAGCCGGTCGTAGGCGACGACCTGCACGCCCTCGGCGGCGGCCTCCTCGACCCAGGCCGACGTGGAGGTGGACTCCACCGCGTCCAGGATGATCACGTCCACGCCCTGGGTGAGCATGGCGTCGAACTGCTGCTTCTGCGTGTTCACGTCCTCACCGGCGTTCTGGTACTGGACGTCGCAGTCGGGACACAGCTCCGCGATCTTGTCCTCGATGAACGGCCGGTCGAACGCCTCGTACCGGGTCGTGCGGTCCTCGGGCAGGAGCAGGCCTATGGTGCCGCTCTCGCTGCCGCCGCCGCCTTCGCCGCCGCCGTCGCCCTCGTCGTCTCCGCCGCCGGCCTCGCCGCAGGCGGCGAGCGCGACGCTCAGGACGACGGACGTGGCAGCCATGGCGGCAAATCGCTTGTATCGACGCATGGTTGGCTTCGCCTCCCTGTCGGGCCGCTGCTCTGCGGCCGTCGGTCGGCGAGCAGCTAACTCCGGCGCGACCCTTGGCGTCAATACTTAAAGCAAGGGTCAACCGAACCGAGACTTTCGACGTCTGGCGCCTCAGACGTTTCAACTCCGGGTTCATGGGGTAAATACGCGGATCGCGTGTGCGTACCCGGTGATACACGTGGCTTTCTGTTGACTTGCCGTGACTTTATTTCTTGTCGGCGTGCCCGGCCGGTCGGACCGGCTCGGGCGGTCCGGGAGCGGCGCTGACCGGTCCGGCGGCCCAAGTGGCCGTGCCGGACGCGGTGTTCGGGGTGTGCGGTGGGTCAGTCGGCCGTGCCGAGGAGCAGTCCGTCGCCCATCTCGCGCAGCACGAGGGCCAGCGCGCCCAGCACCTCGGCCCGCCCGCCGAGCGCCCCCGGCACCAGGGCGAGCCCCGCCCCCGCGCTGGGGATGGCGTACCTGCCGACCGCGTCCCTGATCGGGCCGAGCGCGATCTCCCCCGCCTCGGCCAGGTCGCCGCCCAGGACGACGCGGCTCGGGTTGAGCAGATTGCACAACTGGGCGATGCCCGCGCCGATGTGGCGGCCTATGTCGGAGACCACGCGGCGGCAGCCGGGGTCGCCCTCCCGTGCCAGCTGGACGACGCGGTGCATCGTCAGATCGGTGCCGTGGCTCGCGTGGAGCAGCGGCAGCACGTGCCGGGCGGCCGTGAACGTCTCCAGGCAGCCGCGGTTGCCGCACCGGCAGACGGGGCCCGACTCGTCCAGCGTGATGTGGCCGATCTCGCCCGCCGTGCCGCCGGGGCCGCGGTAGATCTGCCCGTTGATCACGAGCCCGGCGCCGACGCCGCTGGCGACCTTGATGTACGCCAGGTCGCGCGAGCCGCGCCCGCTCCCCCAGACCAGTTCGCCGAGCGCGCCGAGGTTGGCGTCGTTGTCCACGTGCACGGGGACGCCGGTGCGCGCCTCCAGCTCCTCGCGCGGGCTGATCCCGCGCCATCCCGGCAGGATCGCGGTCGAGCCGAGCGCGCCCGTCTCCAGGTCGATCGGGCCCGGCACGCCGAGGCCGATCCCGATGATCTTGCGGCGGTCCACCCCGGCCATCGTCAGCAGGCGACCGACGAGCTTCTCGGCCCGGTCGAACCCCTCGTCCGCCGAGGCGTCCACGTCGAACGGCTCCGCCTCCTCGGCGAGCACCTGGTGCGCCAGGTTCCCGACCGCGACGCGCAGGTGCGAGTGGCCGAAGTCCACGCCCACGACGATCCCGGCGTCCGTGGACAGCGAGACGCTGCGGGCGCGGCGGCCGCTGGCCGAGGTCGTCCTGACGTCGACCGTGCCCAGCTCCTTCAACTCCCGAACGATGTTCGAGACGGTGGCGGCCGACAGCCCGGTGGTCCTCGCGATGTCCGCCTGGGTCAGCGAACCGGCGGCCCGGACGGCGCGTACGACACGTTCCAGGTTGGCCCGGTGCAGCGACGACTGCGACCCAGGAGTCTCCACGGCTCACTCCACTTCCGATTGCCTGGCGGGCACGGCTGTGGACCCACCGGCCGCCCCGAGCGTGGGTGGCGGGAGACGGCGCCGCGCCCACTATATGAACTCGGGGCTGCCCGTGGGGGAACAGGAGGGATACCGTTTCACGGCCGCCGCGTCACCGCACCGCGCCCGCCGTCAGGCCGGTCTGCACCTGCCGCTGGAAGGCGACGTACACGGCGAGCACCGGCAGCATCGCCAGCGTCACGCCCGCGTACAGCGCGCCCCAGTCCCCCTCGTACCCCTGCTGCACCATGAGGGCGGCCAGGCCCTGCGGCAGCACGGCGTCGTCGGGATCGCCCACGTTGAGGACCCGGGGCAGGACGAACTGGTTCCACTGGCCGAGGAAGTTGAAGATCCCGACGCTGATCAGCCCCGGGCGGGCCATCGGCATCATGATCTGGAAGAACGTCCGGGTGTGCGAGGCGCCGTCCAGTGTCGCCGCCTCCTGCACGGCGCCGGGCAGCGTGCGGAAGAAGGAGACGAGGAAGAAGACGGTGAACGGGAGGGAGTAGGCGATGTAGACGAGGATCAGGCCCTGCCGGGTGTTCAGGAGTCCGAAGTTGTTGAGGACGAAGAACAGCGGCACGATCGCCAGGAACACCGGGAACATCATGCCGCCCGTGAACAGCAGGTGGACCGCCCGGTTGCCGGGGAAGGCGAACCGGGCCACCACGTACGCCGCCATGGCGCCGAGCAGCATCGTGCCGGTCAGCGAACCGCACAGGATGACCGCCGAGTTGAGCGCGTAGCGGCCGATGTCGGCGGACGACCAGGCGTTCGAGAAGTTCTCCCAGGCGAGGTCGGTCGGCAGGCCGAACGGGTCGGAGACCAGGTCGCTGTGCGGCCGGAAGCTGGAGATGACGACCCAGACCACCGGCCCCGCCGCCATCACGGCCCACAGGACAAGGAACGAGTGGGCGAAGACGTTCAGCACGCCGCCGCCCGTGCCGGCGCGCACCTCGGCGCCCTCGCCGGAGCGCGTGTTGCTCATCGCTTGGGTTCTCCTCAGAACTCGATGCGGTCCCGCCGGCCCACGCGCATCATGAGGGCCGCGAAGACGAGGGTGATGAGGAAGAGGGCGACGCCGATCGCCGTGGCGTACCCGGCCTGGCCGTCGCGGAACGCCTTCTCGTAGAGGTAGCTGGGGAGGACGTCCATGCCGTGCTCCGGCACCATCACGTTGACGAGGGCGAAGGCGTCGAGGGCCTGGATGCCCATGTAGATCCAGCCGGTCCTGACCGTCTCCCAGGTCAGCGGGAAGGTGATGCGGAAGAACGTGACCGAGCGCCCGGCGCCGTCGAGCAGCGCCGCCTCGTAGATCTCCCCCGGGATCGAACTCATCGCGGCGGAGAACAGCACGACGTAGAAACCGACGAACGACCAGCACAGGACCGCCAGGACGCACCAGCGCGCGACGTCGCCGCCGAGCCAGTCCTCGCGCCGCCAGGAATCGAGGCCGACGGCGCCGAGGCCCTCGTTCAGAATTCCGCTGCGGGGGCTGTAGATACGCGTCCAGATCACCGCGATGATCGCCAGCGAGAGCACCTGCGGGAAGAAATAGACGATCTTGTAGAAGCCGGAACCGGCCACCCCGGAAATCGCCTGGTCGCGGCGTCTGCGTCCGCCCGCGCTCAGCATGAAGGCGAAGAACAGGCCGAGCGCGAGCGTGATCAGGGGCGCGGCGACGAGGAGCAGCAGGCTGTTGCGCGTCGCGTCCCAGAAAGAGTCGTCGTTCCACAGGCGTTCGTAGTTCTCGAAGCCGGTGAACGTGTAATCGCTGCTGAATCCGGTCCAGTCCGTCATCGAGTAGAAGAACGCCTGGACGAAGGGCGAGACGACGAGGACCAGGTAGACCAGCAGCGGG
Source organism: Streptomyces sp. NPDC049879 (assembly GCF_044461265.1). NCBI lineage: Bacteria > Bacillati > Actinomycetota > Actinomycetes > Kitasatosporales > Streptomycetaceae > Streptomyces > Streptomyces sp. NPDC049879. The sequence goes on from NZ_JBITKT010000004.1 coordinate 422,748, forward strand.
AGGGAGAGGAACCACGCGACGAAGCGGTACTGCTCGAGACGCCGGTAGCGGCGGTCGTACCGCACGCGGCGCGGGGTCCAGCGCGGCGGCGTGAGGAACGCCGCCGCGAACAGCAGCCGGTCGGCCGCGGACAGCCGGTCGGGTGCCCTGGTGCGCACGGGCGGCGGGCCCCCCTGCGGCGGGACCGTGCCCGCCGCCGCCCGCTCCGTGCTCGGTGCGCCTTCCATGCCGCCCCTCAGCGTGTGAACTTGGTGATGGAGTCGTCCTGGGCGGTGGCGTCCGCGGCGCGCTGGCAGCGGTTGATCGCCTCGTCCGGCTCGATCTCCCCGGCCATCATCTCGGCGATGGCGCCGCCGATCTCCTCGTTGTTGAGCTGCCGGTACCAGCCGGGCATGCGGGGGATCAGCAGGTTGTCGCCCGCCGCGGCGAGGACCTCCGCCGCGCTGGTGAGGCCCGGGGGCAGTTCGAGTCCGTCCGCCGCGCCGCGCACGCAGGACAGCGACGAGACCAGCTCGGTGAAGTTCCGCGCCGACTCGCGGCCGAGCATGATCCGCAGGAACTCCAGGCCGCCCGCGACGTTGTCGCCCTGCGCCGGAACGAAGAACGGCTCGCTGCCGGACGCCCACAGCGTGCCGAACGGCATCGCGTCCGACGTGTCCAGGCCGGTGGGCGGGCCGACGGCCATGTCGAAGTCGGGCGGGGTGTTGGCGGCCGACTCGTTCTCGACCCAGGAGCCGTTGGGGATGAACAGGGCGCGGTACTGGTTCCACTCGTCCTGGGACTCCTCGTGGGTCATCCCGGGGCTGCCCTGGAGGACGTAGCCGCGCGCGGTCAGCTCGTGGTACGCCTCGAAGGCGGCGCGTACGGCGTCGTGGCGCCAGGCGTTGGGCTCCAGGTTGTCGATCGCCTGGAGGACCTCGGGGCCGCCGATCTTGCCGATGAAGGGGTAGAGCGTGAAGTTGAAGTAGTACGGATAGACGCCGGCGTACGTCCAGCCCGCCATCCCCTCGCGTTTCGCGGCCTCGCAGACGGCGAGCATCTCGTCCCAGGTCTGCGGGTACTCGGCGCCGATGCGGGCGAGCGCCGTGCGGGAGTACCACTGTCCGTAGACGGTGAAGGCGTAGTTGAGCTGGTACATCTGCTCGCCGCCGAACTGGCCCACCTCGATGGTGCCGGGCATCAGCGAGTCGCGGACCGTGACGGACGGGTCGTCGAGGGAGGGGGCGTCGAGCAGCTCGGTCAGGTCGTGCGCCTGCTCGTTGCGGATCAGGGCGGCGATGTCCAGGGCCTCGGCGCCCGAGTTGTTGATGACGTCCGGCGGGTCGCCCTGGACCAGGCGGGGCTGGAGGCGGGTCTGGATCTCCTGCGTCTTGTCGTGCGCGACCTCGCCGTAGGAGGCGCTGTAGATGGCCTCGGCGTCGAGGGCGTACTGGTCGCCGAAACCGCCGTCGAAGATCATGACTTCGAGTTCCGCGTCGGTGACGCCGAAGGGGTTCGTCTCGGAGGTCTCGCCGCGTTCCGTGCTCTCTCCGTTCCCGTCGTCCCCGCCGCCGCTCGCGCAGGCGGAAAGGGCGCCGACCGCGGGAATGGTGAAGAGTCCGGCGGCCGCGGATCTCCTGATGAGGGTCCTGCGCGGGAGGTACGGACCTGAATTCATGTTCGAGTCCTCGCCTTCGTGGGGCCGCGCGGGTGAGGCCCGCCCGGATTCCCGACAGGTATAGTCCACTCGCCGCGGGCGGGGAAGATCGCCGACGCCCAACGGCGGGAGACTTTCCCGAGTTGAGATCTCCGGGACACACGCGAAGGGCCGCCCGCATCGTCAAATGCGGGCGGCCCGTGCGTTTGGGACGTGAACGCGCTTTTGCCGAAAGCGCGTTATCGCGTCACTTCCGTCACTTGCGGATCAGGGAACGGAGCACATACTGCATGATGCCGCCATTCCGGTAGTAATCAGCTTCCCCAGGAGTGTCGATACGCACCACGGCGTCGAATTCGACACCGGTGTCGGTGGACACGCGCACCGTCTCCGGTACGCCGCCCTCGTTGAGGGCGGTGATGCCCGAGAAGGCGAACGTCTCCTCGCCGGTCAGGCCGAGGGAGTCCGCCGTCTCCCCGGCCGGGAACTGGAGCGGCAGCACGCCCATGCCGATCAGGTTCGACCGGTGGATGCGCTCGTACGACTCGGCGACGACCGCGCGCACGCCCAGCAGCGCCGTGCCCTTGGCCGCCCAGTCGCGGGACGAGCCGGAGCCGTACTCCTTGCCCGCCAGGACGACCAGCGGGACGCCGGCCTCCTGGTAGTTGCGCGACGCGTCGTAGATGAACGCGACCTCGCCGTCCCGCGTGAAGTCGCGGGTGTAGCCGCCCTCGGTGCCGGGGGCGATCTGGTTGCGCAGCCGGATGTTGGCGAAGGTGCCGCGGATCATGACCTCGTGGTTGCCGCGGCGGGAGCCGTACGAGTTGAAGTCGCGCCGCTCGACACCGTGTTCGGTGAGGTACTTGCCGGCCGGGGTGTCGGCCTTGATGGCACCGGCGGGCGAGATGTGGTCGGTGGTGACCGAGTCGCCCAGCTTGGCCAGGACGCGGGCGCCGGAGATGTCGGTGACGGGCTCCGGGTCGGTCCCCATGCCCTCGAAGTACGGGGGCTTGCGGACGTAGGTGGACTCGGCGTCCCACTCGAAGGTGTTGCCGGTCGGGATGGGCAGCGCGTTCCACTGGGCGTCGCCCGCGAAGACGTCGGAGTAGCTCTGGCCGAACATCTCCTGGCCGATGGCGGAGGCGACGACCTCCTCGATCTCCCGCTCGGTCGGCCAGATGTCCTTCAGGTAGACCGGCTCGCCGTCGGTGTCGGTGCCCAGCGGCTCGCTGGTGATGTCCACGGTCATGGACCCGGCGATGGCGTAGGCGACGACGAGGGGCGGGGACGCCAGGTAGTTCATCTTGACGTCGGGGTTGATGCGGCCCTCGAAGTTGCGGTTGCCGGAGAGGACGGAGACGACGGCGAGGTCGTTCTCGTTCACCGCGGCCGACACCTCGTCCGGGAGGGGCCCGGAGTTGCCGATGCAGGTGGTGCAGCCGTAACCGACCAGGTTGAAGCCGAGCTTGTCGAGGTACGGGGTCAGGCCCGCGCGGTCGTAGTAGTCCATGACGACCTTGGAGCCGGGCGCCAGGGTGGTCTTGACCCACGGCTTGCGGGTGAGGCCGCGCTCGACCGCCTTCTTGGCCAGCAGGGCGGCGCCGACCATGACCGACGGGTTCGACGTGTTGGTGCAGGAGGTGATCGCGGCGACGGTGACCGCGCCGTGGTCGATCTCGTACGTGCTGCCGTCGGGGGCCGTGACGGTGACCGGGCGGCTCGTCACGCCGTTCGAGAGGGCCGGGGAGTCGGAGGCGGGGAAGGACTCCTTGCCCGCCTCGTCCACGTCGCTGCTCGGCAGGTACGCGCGGACGTCCTCGCCGAACTTGCGCTTGGCGTCGGTCAGCGCGATGCGGTCCTGCGGGCGCTTCGGGCCGGCGATCGACGGTACGACGGAGGCGAGGTCCAGCTCCAGGTACTCGGAGAACTCCGGCTCGGCGGCCGGGTCGTGCCACAGCCCCTGCTCCTTGGTGTACGCCTCGACGAGCGCGAGCTGCTGCGCGTCGCGGCCGGTCAGGCGCAGGTAGCTGATGGTCTCGGCGTCGATCGGGAAGATCGCGGCGGTGGAGCCGAACTCCGGCGACATGTTGCCGATGGTGGCGCGGTTCGCCAGCGGCACGGCGGCGACGCCCTCGCCGTAGAACTCGACGAACTTGCCGACCACGCCGTGCTTGCGCAGCATCTCGGTGATGGTGAGCACGAGGTCGGTGGCGGTGGTGCCGGTGGGCAGCTCGCCGGTCAGCTTGAAGCCGACGACGCGCGGGATCAGCATGGAGACGGGCTGGCCGAGCATGGCCGCCTCCGCCTCGATGCCGCCGACGCCCCAGCCGAGGACGCCGAGGCCGTTGACCATGGTGGTGTGCGAGTCGGTGCCGACGAGGGTGTCGGGGTACGCCTGGCCGTTCCTGACCATGACGGTGCGGGCCAGGTGCTCGATGTTCACCTGGTGGACGATGCCGGTGCCGGGCGGGACGACCTTGAACTCGTCGAACGCCGTCTGGCCCCAGCGCAGGAACTGGTAGCGCTCGCGGTTGCGGCCGTACTCCAGCTCCACGTTCTGCTGGAACGCGTCGGCGGTGCCGAAGCGGTCGGCGATGACGGAGTGGTCGATGACCAGCTCGGCGGGCGCCAGCGGGTTGACGCGCGACGGGTCGCCGCCCAGCTCGCGGACGGCCTCGCGCATGGTGGCGAGGTCCACGACGCAGGGCACGCCGGTGAAGTCCTGCATGATCACGCGGGCGGGCGTGAACTGGATCTCCTGGCTGGGCAGCGCGCTCGCGTCCCAGTCGCCGAGGGCGCGGATGTGATCCGCGGTGATGTTGGCCCCGTCCTCGGTGCGCAGGAGGTTCTCCAGCAGAACCTTCAGGCTGTACGGCAGGCGGCCCGAGCCCGGCACCTTGTCCAGCCGGTAGATCTCGTACGACTCGTCGCCCACCCGCAGGGTGTCGCGTGCGTCGAAGCTGTTGGCCGACACGACTGTCTCCTTCACCACATGGATTCGCGCGTTACACGGCAATCCTGCCGTTCGCACCATGCGGTGGCTCGCTAAGGTGACCCTAACCAAGCCCCCGTACGGGCGGGGCGGCGGCCGTTGCCGTCTCCAGATATCTCGATGTCAAGATAAGACTAGTACATCGCCTGCCCTCGGCACGCCACCCCACACCTCCGGCGGCGGCGCGTGCGCGTCCGTGCGGGTCAGCGCAGGGTGACGGAGGTGGCGGTGCCGAGCGAGCCGTCGGTCGGGAAGGTGGTGACGGTCACCGGACGGCCGCCGACGAGCCGTTCGAGGCCCGCGGCGTCCGGCTGGAGGCGGCCGTGCTCGAAGAGGACGAAGGTGACGCGCGTGTCCTCCGGCGGTGTCATGCGGCGGTACTGGGCGTAGGTGACGGCGTCGCAGCCGGAGTACCAGCCGACCTCGGGTTCGTAGCCCGTGACGAGGAGGCAGGCGCCGTCGCGCGCGAGGCCGCGGGCGACGGGGACGGTGGACGCGGCCTGACCGGTGGGGCCCGGCATCGCGGCGTGCGCCACGTACTGGGCCGTCGCGGGGACGGTGACGGCGGCCAGCGCGGCGGTGGCGGCGAGCACGGTCGCGGCGCGCCGCCCGGCGCACTCGGCGGCGGTCTGGACGCCGAGCATCGTGAGGAGCGCGACGGGCAGGTAGACGAACCGGGGCTCGCCGTCCGTCACCGTGCCGAGGATGACGAACGTGAGGACCGCCGCCGCGCCGAGGAAGACGCGGCGCGCGTCGTCCGGCCGCGCGGCCGCCGTACCGCGCCGGGCGCGGCGGCGGCGCAGGAGGGCGGCGGCCGCGCCGTACAGCCCGGCCGCCATGACGACGGCGCCGAGGTCGCCGGCGAGGCGGTAGGGGAAGACGGACAGGTAGTAGACGAAGCCGTCGCCCGTGTAGGCGCGGTTGGCCTGCGAGGTGGCGGAGAAGACGAGGCCGAGCGGGCTGCCGGTCTCGCGGACGGCGTAGAGGAAGTGCGGGAGGAGACCGGCGGCGAGGATGCCCGCGGCGCAGGCCAGCCGCCACCGCTGGGCCAGCCAGGCGCGGGGGCCGTAGGCGAGCAGGGCGCCGAGGACGATGGCGGCGAGGTTGCCGACGACGCCGTAGCGCAGGTAGAAGGCGGCCACCGCGATGACGGCGGCGGCGGGCAGGGCACGGGAGCCCGGCTTCTCCTGGGCGCGGACGAGCAGCAGCACGACGAGCAGCAACAGGCCGGTGGCGCCTATGTCGTTGAGGAACTCCGGGACCCGGCGCAGGAATCCGAGGCCGCCGAGGAGGAGGAGCGTGGTGACGACGGCGCGGCGGGGCGTCGTGAGGCGCGCGGCGGTCACGTAGGTGGCGGTCAGGGTGAAGAGGGTGAGCAGCAGGGCGACCGCGCGCAGGGCGCCGACGTCGTTGTGCACGGCGAGGGCGAGGCGGCCGAGGGCGGGGAGGCCGACCGGGCGGTACGTGCCCCAGCCGGCGGCGGGCGTGCCGTCGTGCCAGGAGCGGGCCTTGTCGGCGTAGACGGCCTCCTCGTGGCCGATCCAGGGTTCGCTGTCCTGGAGCGCGGCCCAGACGGCGGCGGCCATGGCGAGGACGGCGAGGGCGTAGCCCCATGCCGGTATGCGGCGCAGGAGGTCCACGGCGCGCTCGACGGCGGGCGGGGTGCGCCAGGCGGGGCGGGCGAACAGCCAGGCGGGGACGGCTATCAGGAGCCAGGGCAGGGGCTGCCAGCCGGGCAGCCAGCCGCCGATGCCGACGGAGAGGAGGAGTGTCTGCGCCACCGCGGCCAGGGTGGCGGTGACGGCGACGGCGGTGGCGGCCCGCCGCCCCCACGACCGTGCCGGTCGGACGTCGGCTGCGGGGGCGGCGGTCACGCGTCACCTCGGGGAGGGGGTCGGGAAAGAAGAACAGGGGGTCTGCAAGATCGGCCGAGCCTATCCGCGGCGGCCGGGGCGCGGAGGGGCGGGTCGGCGGGGTAGGGCCTCCACCTGCGCTTTCCCGAATATGGGATATCCTCCCGGCCATGAGAGAGGGAGCGGGAGACGCCGAGGAGATAGAGGCGCGGCTTGCGCGGCGCCTCGGGGAGTTGCGGACCGGTCGCGGCTGGTCGCTCGACGAGCTGGCAGGGCGGACGGGCGTCAGCCGTTCCACGCTGTCCCGGCTGGAACGGGGCGAGATGAGCCCGACGGCCGGTGTGCTCAACAAGCTGTGCGCCGCGTACGACCACACCATGTCGCGGCTGCTGGCCGAGGTGGAGGAGCGGCCCGCGCATCTCGTGCCGGCGGCGCGGCAGTCCGTATGGCGGGACGAGGTGTCCGGATTCGTGCGGCGGTCGGTGTCGCCGCCGCACCCGGGGCTGCGCGGCGAGGTCGTGGAGGGCACGCTGCTGCCCGGCGCCGACCTCGCGTACGACGGACCGTCGGTCGCCGGGCTCGAACAGCACATCTGGGTGCTGGAGGGCGCGCTCACCGTCTCGGTGGGCGACGGGGAGCGGGAGGAGACCTACGAGGTGGGGACGGGCGACTGCCTGCGGTTCCGCGTGTGGGGGCGGACGCGGTTCCGCTGCGCGGGCCGCGAGCCCGTGCGGTACGCGCTGCTGGTGGTGCTGCCGTGACGGCGCGGATCGTCCGGCTGGCGGCCCGGGACTTCGCGGCGGCGGTGCCTGGCCTCGCGGACCTCTTCGCCGACGTGGTGGCGGACGGCGCGTCGCTCGGCTTCGTGACACCCTTCGGCCGTGCCGCGGCGGAGGCGTGGTGGGCCGGGCAGGGCGCTGCGGTGGTGGACGGCGGTCTCACGATCTGGACGGCCGAGGAGGACGGACGGATCGTCGGGACGGTCAGTCTCGCGCGCAACCCGAAACCGAACGGGCGGCACCGGGCGGAGATCGTCAAACTGATGGTGCACCCGGACGCGCGCGGCCAGGGTCTCGCGCGCACGCTGCTGGCGGGTGCCGAACAGGCCGCGGCGGACGAGGGGTTCGCGCTGCTGCTGCTCGACACCGAGACGGGCAGCCCGGCCGAGCGCCTCTACCTGGGCGCGGGGTGGACCCGTTACGGCGTCGTCCCCGCGTACGCGGCGGACCCGGCCGGGGTGCTGAAGGACTGCTCCTTCTTCTACCGGACGCTCGGCTGACGCCGGGGCGCGGGCCTCACACGGCGGCGCCCGCCCCGACCGCCTCCAGGTCGCGCGCGACGGCGCCCGCCCGCCCGGCGAACAGCCGCACCGCGCCCGTGTCGTCCCCCAGCCGCCAGACCAGGCCGTACCGCACGGGCGGCGCGTCGCGCACCGGCAGCCAGGTGACGCCGGGGCGCGCGTGGTACAGGGCGGTGCGCGCGCCGGTGGGCAGCGCGCCCTGGCCCGCCGCGACCATGATCAGCGCCTCCTGGAGCGTGGTAGCGACCGGTCCGCGGGACGCGCCGTCCGCCAGGTGGCGGGCGGGCCAGACGTCGAGCAGCGGGACGCGCGCGAGGTCCGCGACCGACACCGAGTCCCGCGCGGCGAGCGGGTGACGGGACGCGACGGCGACCGTCTGCTCCTCCGTGAACAGCGTGGGCCCGTGCGCCAGGTCCGGCTGCCGGACAGGGAAGTCCGCCAGCTGGACGTCGAACTCGCCCTTCCGCAACTGCCCGTACGGGTCGGCGAGCGACACCTCGCAGACCTCGATGGACAGTCCGCGGTGGTCCGCGCGCAGCGCCTCCGCCACCCGCATCACCACCTCACCGGCCATCGGCGTCGTGAAGCCCGCGAGCAGCACGCCGTCCACGCCGTTCGCCGCCGCCCTGGCGCGGGCCACGGCGTCCTCGATGCCCCGGTGGTGCGGGGCCAGGTCGTCCCGCAGCCTGCGGCCCAGCGCGGTGAGCGCGACCCGGCGGCTGGTCCGCGTGAACAGCGGCGCGCCGACGCGGCGTTCGAGGCGCTGCACGAGCTGGCTGACGCGCGCCTTGGACAGGCGCATGCGGTCCGCGGTGCGGGTGAAGTGCAGCTCTTCGGCCAGGATGAGGAAGCACTCCAGCTCGTCGCGTTCCATACGGACCCTCCGGGTCGGGGCGGTTCGTCAAGGACAGCTGAACGAACGTCGAGCGGATCGGCGTTGTTCCCGCGCGCGTGACGGCGGAGGCTGGGAGAGCGCGGCACCCCCGGCCCTCCGGCCGGCAAGGGCTCCCGCGCACACCGTCCCGTTCCTCCGCACCGTGTTCCCCGCGCCTCTCCAGCGCCCCTTTCATCCCGATACACCCCTTTCCCTCTCCATCACTTCGAGGAGTGCACATGAGCGCGCTGAACACCCGTAAATGGGGCGTGCTTCTCGTCCTGTCGGGCGCCATCTTCCTGGAGGGCATCGACGTCGCGATGCTCAACGTGGCGCTCCCGGCGATCAGATCCGATCTCGGGCTCGCCACGGGCGAGCTGCAATGGGTGATGAGCGCCTACGTCCTCGGCTACGGCGGCTTCATGCTGCTCGGCGGGCGGGCCGCCGACCTGTTCGGCCGGCGGCGGATGTTCCTGTTCTGGCTGACCGTCTTCCTGCTGTTCTCCGGCCTCGGCGGATTCGCCTCCGAGGGCTGGATGCTCATCACGGCCCGCTTCGTCACCGGCGTCGCCGCCGCGTTCATGACCCCGGCCGGTCTGTCGATCATCACCACGACGTACGAGGAGGGCCCGGAGCGCGACAAGGCCCTGCTGATCTACTCGGGCACCGGGGCGGGCGGCTTCACGGTCGGCCTGGTCGCGGGCGGCCTGCTGGCGTCGGTGGACTGGCGCTGGGTGTTCTTCGCGCCGGTGATCCTGTCGCTTGTCCTGCTCGTCGCGGCCCTCGCGTGGGTGCCGAAGCCGCAGGCGGCCGAGCCCCGTACGGCCCGGCGGGTGGACGCCGCCGGTGCGCTGGCCGTCACCGCCGCGCTGATCCTCATCGTGCTCGGTGTGGAGCGCGCGTCCCACACCACGGCCCTGTGGACGGTCGGCACGCTCGGCGCGGGCCTGCTGGCGCTCGGCGCCTTCATCGCCGTCGAACGGCGGACGGCCGACCCGCTGGTGCGGCTCGGGATCTTCCGCAACGCCGCCCTGGTGCGGGCGAACATCGGCGCGCTCCTGTTCGCGGCCGGGTTCTTCGCGTTCCAGTTCATCGTGGTGCTCTACCTCCAGGAGCTGCGCGGCTGGTCCACCGTCGAGGCGAGCCTCGCGCTGCTGGTGGCGGGCCTGGACGCGGTGCTGTCGCCGACCCTGACGCCCCGGCTCGTCGCCCGCTTCGGGAACGCGCGTGTCATCTTCGGCGGGCTGCTGACGGCGGCGCTCGCGTACGGGCTGTTCCTGCGGGTCGAGGCGGACTGGACGTACGCGGCCATGTTCCCGAGCCTGCTGCTCGTCGGGCTGGCGTTCGCGCTGGCCTACGGGCCGCTGACCATCGTCGGGACCGAGGGCATCGCGGAGGAGGAGCAGGGCCTCGCGGGCGGACTGCTCTACACGTCCTTCCAGTTCGGCGCGGCCCTCGGGCTGTCGGCGGCGACGGCGGTCAACGTCGCGGCGACGGCGTCGGCCTCGCCCGGCGCGCTGCTCGACGGGTACCGGGCGGCGCTGCTCGTGCCGCTCGTGGCGGCGCTGGTGGCGGCGGTCGTCACGGCGTTCGGGCTGCGGGGCGGGCGGCGGCAGCCGGTCGTGACGGCCGGGGGGACGGGCGCGGAGGCGCCGGAGCGGGTGGCGGCGCCGACGGCCGGGTGACCGTACGGCTTCGGCGGACGGGGGCGGCCACGCGCGTGGCCGCCCCCGTTCCCCTTCAACCGGCCGGGAGGGCCGCGATCCAGGCGACGCGCCCGGCCAGCGCGGCGGCGCGTGCGCGGTCGGGCGCGGGGAGCGTGCCGGTGGTGCCGACGATCCGCGGGCCCCACTCGGCGAGGAGCGGGTCGTCCGGCGCCAGGGCCGCGGCGCTCAGCAACAGACCGGCCGCGCGCTCGCGGGCGTCGGCGGGGCGGGCCGCGTCGTCGGCGCGGTGGAGCTGGACGGCTTCGCGCAGGTGCCGGTGGGCGCGGTCCACGGCGAGGAGGCGGGCCAAGTCGTCGAGGGGGGCGCGCGAGTCGTCCACCCGCAGGTCCACGGGCTCGTCGTCGCCGACGACCAGCAGCGCGGCCGACTGCCTGCCGCGCCGGTCGCCGCCCGCCTCGTCGCCCGCGCGGAGGGCGGCGAGCAGCCGTTCGGGCAGGGGCAGTCCGGCGGCGGCGCGCCAGCCGCGCACGAGGGCGGGGACGACGTCGGGCCCGGCCAGGGTGTTGCCCTGGGCCGTGGCGTGTTCGGTGGCCATGTCCCCGGCGCTGTCCGCGCATTCCCCGCCTGTCCAGGCGGCGGTGCGGCCCGTCGTGTCCACGACGGCGAGCTGCCGCACGGCGGCGTCCGGGAGCGCCCGCAGCGCGGCGACCGCATCGTCGGGCGCGGCGCCGCGTTCCAGCAGGTCGAGCGCCGCGCGCGGGTGCCAGAAGTCGGACGCGGCCTGGCCCACGGCGACGCCGACGCCGCTCCTGGCGACCGGCGCGCGGGCGCCGACGGCCAGGACGCAGCTGGCCACGGCGACGCCCGTCAGCCCGGCGGCGGGGTCGTGACCGATGAGGGAGAACGTCATGCGGCCCACCCTGCCGGTCTACCGGCGGCGATGGCCAGTGGATTGCTCAGCGTCGTGCGACACCGCGCGGGTCGAGGGGCGTGAACGTTCCCAGCCGGTCCTCGACGGCCTGGGCGGCGGCCAGGCACAGGTCCTCGCGGAAGGCGCGGCCGACGAGCTGCACCCCGTGCGGCAGGCCGTCCGCCACGCCGGTCGGCACCGCCACGGCGGGGACGCCCACGAAACTGGTCGCCGTGCACAGGCGCATGGCGGTGGCGACCCTGTCGCGGCCCGCCGCGTCGCGCGACTCGACGCCCGGCTCGACCGGCGGCTCGGTGAACACCGGCCCGAGCAGGAGGGGATGGGCGTCCAGGAACTCGGCCCAGGAGCGCCGGATGCCGAGCCAGGTGCCCGTCAGCCGTACGAGTTCGGCCGCGTCGGCGGGGCGTGCGCGTTCCATGGCCAGGGCGATGTACCGGTCCCCGCCCTCGCCGAGCAGGGTGCGGACGGCGGGCCAGGTGGGGGCGAACTCGGTGAGGGTGACGCGGCCGTAGACGTCGAGCGCCTCGTCCAGCCTGGGCACGTCGTCCACCTCCCGGACGTCGTACCCCGCGTCGCGCAGGGCGTCCGCCGCGGTGGCGACGGCCGCGCGCACCGCCGGGTGGACGCCGTGCCCGCCCGGGTCGGCCACGACGGCGACCGTGGGCGGCCCCGGCAGCGGCTCGCCGTACAGCGGCACGGGCACGGCGCGCGGGTCGCGCGGGTCGGTCCCGGCCAGCGCCTCGTAGGCCAGCCGCAGGTCGGCGACGGTGCGGGCGAGCGGCCCGTCCGTGACGAGGGCCTGGGTAGCCGGGCCCGGGTCGTCCGGTCCGATGACGCGGAGGTCGGCGGGGAAGCGGCCGGTGGTCGGCTTGAGCGCGGTGACGCCGCAGAACTGGGCGGGGACGCGCACCGATCCGCCGGAGTCGTTCCCGAGTCCGAGGGCGGCCATGCCCGTCGCGACGGCCACGGCGTCGCCGCCGCTGGAGCCGCCGGGGGTCCTCGTGGGGTCCCAGGGGTTGGCGGTGTCGCCGAAGAGTTCGCTGCGCGTGTGCATCCCGGCGAGGACGAGGGTGGGCATGTTGCTGTGGCCGAGCGGCACGGCGCCCGCCGCCCGCAGCCGGGCGACGGGGAGCGCGTCGCGCTCGGCGACCATGTCCCGGAAGCGCGGGACGCCGAAGGTCGTCGGCAGCCCTTCGACGGGTGTGCTCTCCTTCACGGTGAACGGCACGCCCGCGAGCGGCCCGAGGGGCTCGCCCGCGGCTCTGCGGCGGTCCGTCTCCGCGGCCGCCGCGCGCGCCCGGTCGGCCTGCTGCTGCGTGACGGCGTTCACGCGCGGGTTGACCTCGGCGACGCGTTCCAGGTGGCTGTCCACCAGGGCGGCGGCCGAGATATCGCCGCGCCGCACCGCCGCGGCCTGTCCGGCGGCGGTCATCCTCCACAGCGCCTCCTGCATGGGGCGTTCCCTCCCTGTATCCCGCTCCCGTTCCGATGCGCTCGCATCGGATACCGTGCCGGACCATAGCGCGGAACCGATGCGGGCGCATCGAATAAAGTGGGGCCGCGCGGCCGGACCGGGGCCGCCGACGCGTCGAGGAGGCGAACGGGCGTGCCCAGACAGGTGGATCACGCGGAGCGGCGGCGCGTCGTCGCCGGGGCCGTCTGCCGCCTCGCGGACGAGCGGGGGCTCGAAGGCGTGACCCTGCGGGACGTCGCGGACCGGGCGGGGGTGTCGATGGGCGCCGTCCAGCGGTGTTTCGGCACCAAGGAGGAGATGCTCGTCTTCACGCTCGGCCTGATCGGCGAGCGGATCGGGGAACGGGCGCGGGCGCGCCTCGTGCGGAGTCCGGCCCAGTCGGCCGCGACCGCCGTGGGGCACGCGGCGGTCGAGGTCGCGCTGCTGGAGGAGGAGCACCGGGCGGAGGCGCGGGTGTGGCTCGCCTTCGTGGCCCAGGCGGCGGTGAGCGAACCGCTCGCCGCGACGCTGCGGGAGAACTACGCGGCGCTCCAGGGCTCGTTCACCCGGCTGCTCGCCGAAGCGGGCACGGGGGCCGACGCGGAGCGGGAGGCGCACGCCCTCCTCGCCCTGGCGGACGGGCTCACCGCGCACGTGCTCGTCGGCCACCTCACGGCCGCGCGGGCGCGGGACGTCCTCGACACGCATCTGCGGCAGCTCTGGACACGGGTCTCCCTCGGCGCCGCCTGAACCGAACGGGCGGGGGCGGCGGTTCCCAGCCGCCGACCCGCCGCCCGGCGCAGGCCCGCGTCAGCACGCCCGGCAGCCTCGCGCCGACCCGCTAGGCGAAAGGTCCCGCACCGCCCGGTCTTCCCCGGGACCGCGCACGGCGGACGGCCGACTCACGACCCCGGGGCGGGACCTGGCGTTCGGGTCAGGCCGGGGCGGGGCCCGCGAGCGCGGCGCGCAGCAGCGTCACCAACTCCTCGTCGCCGACGCCGAGTCTCCGCGCCTCGGCGACGAGGGCGTGGACCGAGGTCAGCAGCGCCGCCCGGGAGCGGGCGGTGGAGTCCGAGGTGACCACGGCGCCCCGGCCACGGCGCAGCTCTATCAGCCCCTCGTCCCGCAACCGCTGGTAACCGCGCAGGACCGTATGCATGTTGACCCCCAGCGAGGAGGCCAGCTCGCGGGCGGGCGGCAGCCGCTCCCCCGGCACGGCAGCGCCGTCCGCCACCGCGCCGCGCACGCAGGCGGCTATCTGCTCGCCCAGCGGCACGGGCGACTCGGGGCTTATCCGGAAGAGCACGTCAGCCGTCCGCCCGCCGCTGTTCCAGCAGCCCGTTGAGCAGCGCGGCGGCGGTGGCGGAGTCGTCCACGGTGACGACGAACTCCCGCCCGTTCCGCAGCCGCAGGCTCAGCGCCTTCCCCGAGCGCAGCACGACGCCCGACGCGCCGGGCCGTATGCGGTAGCCCCAGCCGCCGAAGTCGGCCAGCGGGCTGATGTCGCGCGTCCCGGCCGTGGTGATGCGGTCCAGGGGGAACCGCAGCCGGGGGCGGGGCAGCAGCGGCGAGGCCACCGCGACGCCGCGCCGGTCCACCGTGACCCGGACACTGCCGAGCAGCCCCGTGAACAGGGCCACGCTCAGCAGGACCAGCCCGGCGGGCCACTCTCCCACTATCAGTGCCACCAGACCCGCCGTTCCGGTGATGACGCCGGTGCCCAGCAGGACGCGTGACCCGGCCCGGCGGCTCCAGACGGCGGACTCCCTCGGGGCGAGGCGCAGCGGGGGTGTCGCAGCGGCGGCGTCGGCCTCCCCGGGCTCCGGGTCACGGCCCGCGAGCAGCCATGCCAGGGCGCCCACGGCCAGGGCGGCGGCGAACGAGACGGCGATCAGCCACAGCGGCAGGGAGGCGTCGGCGGGATCGGCTGCGTCGCGGTTGACCACCACCAGGCCGACCAGCGGCGGGCCGATCACCGTCGCCGTACCCGCGCCGAGCGCGGTCATCCAGCGCTGCGCCGGCGGTGCGCTCCTGCGCGCCAGCACGACCGTCGCGACGAGCAGGACACCAACCCCCAGCAGGACGCCGGTCCCCGTCCACAGCGCCGCGCCGCGGCTCTGGAAGTCGTCCGCCCCGCCGCTGCCGGTGAAGTGGGTGGCGAGCCGGTCGGGCAGCCGGTCGTGCCAGGCGAGGAAGCAGGCCGTGAAGGCCGCGAGCGCGGCGGCGAACGGCACGGCCACCAGCACGGCCCGCCGCGCGGTCCGCGCCCCGCCCGCGTCCGGCTTCCCTCCGCTTGCCCCGCTCCCCCGTCCGGCGTCGGTCCTCGGCATCCCGCATCCCCCTTCGTCGTCGCCCTCCGGCCGGTGCCCACCGGGCTTTCGGCCAGTTGTTCGCGTATCGCTAGAACAATCCAACCATACCCTCGAACGGCGTGTCGTCACCCGAACGGGGGAGCCCAACAGGCGTCATCTCATATGTGAGATAGGCTCGGTCATATGATCGACGACTACCTCGCCCGGATCGGACAGCTCATTCGGGACGCACGTCAGCATCGTGGCTGGACACAGGTCCAGCTCGCCGAGGCGCTCGGCACCAGCCAGAGCGCGGTCAATCGCATCGAGCGGGGGAATCAGAACATCAGCCTTGAGATGATCGCACGTATCGGTGAGGCCCTCGACAGCGAGATCGTGTCGCTGGGTTACGCCGGTCCGATGCATCTCAGGGTGGTCGGCGGCCGGCGGCTGCACGGCAGCATCGACGTCAAGACGAGCAAGAACGCCTGCGTCGCCCTGCTCTGCGCCTGCCTGCTCAACTCCGGGCGCACCGTGCTGCGCAGGGTCGCCCGCATCGAAGAGGTCTTCCGCATCCTGGAGGTCCTCGGCTCGATCGGCGTGCGCAGCCGCTGGATCAACGACGGCAGGGACCTGGAGATCGTGCCCCCCGCCGAGCTGGACCTCGACGCCATCGACAAGGAAGCGGCCCTGCGCACCCGGAGCATCATCATGTTCCTTGGCCCGCTCCTGCACCGCATGGACTACTTCCGCATCCCGTACGCGGGCGGCTGCGACCTCGGCACCCGCACCGTCGAGCCGCACATGATGGCGCTGCGGCGCTTCGGCCTCGAAGTCACCGCCACCGAGGGCATGTACCACGCCCAGGTCACCCGCGGCGTCTCCCCCGACCGGCCGATCGTCCTGACCGAGCGCGGCGACACCGTGACGGAGAACGCGCTGCTCGCCGCCGCCCGGCACGACGGCATCACCACGATCCGCAACGCCTCGTCCAACTACATGGTCCAGGACCTCTGCTTCTTCCTGGAGCAGCTCGGCGTGCGGATCGAGGGCGTGGGCACCACGACCCTGACCGTCCACGGCGTGCCCGACATCAACCGGGACGTGGACTACTCGCCGTCCGAGGACCCGGTGGAGGCGATGAGCCTCATCGCGGCGGCCGTCGTCACCGAGTCGGAGCTGACGATCCGCCGGGTGCCGCTGGAGTTCCTGGAGATCGAGCTGGCCGTCCTGGAGGGCATGGGCCTCGACCACGACCTCGGCCGCGAGTACCGCGCGGACAACGGGCGGACGCGGCTCGCGGACCTGACCGTGCGCCCCTCCAAGCTGGAGGCGCCGATCGACAAGATCCACCCGATGCCGTTCCCCGGGCTCAACATCGACAACGCCCCGTTCTTCGCGGCCATCGCGGCGACGGCGCACGGCTCGACGCTGATCCACGACTGGGTCTACGACAACCGGGCGATCTACCTCACCGACCTGAACCGCCTCGGCGGCCGCCTCCAACTCCTCGACCCGCACCGCGTCCTGGTCGAGGGCCCGACACGCTGGCGGGCGGCGGAGATGATGTGCCCACCCGCGCTCCGCCCGGCAGTGGTCGTCCTGCTGGCGATGATGGCGGCGGAGGGCACCTCGGTGCTGCGCAACGTCTACGTGATCAACCGCGGCTACGAGGACCTGGCCGAACGCCTCAACTCCGTGGGCGCCCAGATCGAGACGTTCCGCAACATCTGACCCACCGACACGACCGCACCCCGCCCGGACTGCGTGACAGCAGCACCGGGGCGGGGTGCGGTGGTGTTTCCGGAGCCATCCGGGGGCTCGCAGCGGTGGAGGGGGGTGGATTCAGACGAGTTGGTGGGGGTGGTGGAGTGGCGACCAGTCGGTTTGTGGTGTGGGGGGAGTGTTTTGCGCCGTGGGGGTGGTGCGGGGTGTGGATTCGGCTGTGTGCGGGGGGTGTTGCGGGCGTGTGTCCGGCGGTATCGTCCCGGTAATCCTTGGGAGCGCTCCCATACCCGGAACAGTCCTGTCCCCCACCCTTCCGGAAGACGGAGAACGCACGCATGTACGCAGACACCCCCACACGCCGCTGGACGCTGCGGCTGCTCACGCCCGCGCTGACCGCGATCGTCGGTCTCGTCGCCCTGTTCCTCAGCCCGTGGACCACCCCGGCCAACGCGCACGGCTCGATCGTCGAGCCCGCCGGGCGTGCCTACGGCTGCTGGGAGCGGTGGGGCAGCGACCACCTCAACCCGGCCATGCAGCAGCAGGACCCCATGTGCTGGCAGGCCTGGCAGGCGAACCCGAACACCATGTGGAACTGGATGAGCCTCTTCCAGGAGAACCTGGCGGGCAACTGGCAGAGCCGCATCTCCAACGGCAACCTGTGCAGCGCCGGTGACGCGCAGGGCGGCCTGGCCAGCTCGCTCGACAACCCGGGCGCCTGGACGACCACGGACGTCGGCAGCGACTTCAGCGTCCACCTGTACGACACGGCCCGCCACGGCGCCGACTTCTTCGAGGTCTACGTGACCAAGCAGGGCTACAACCCGGCGACCGAGGCGCTCGGCTGGGACGACCTGGAGCTGGTCGAGACGACCGGCAGCTACGCGCCCGCGGCCGACATCGAGTTCGACGTCAGCGCGCCGGGACGCAGCGGCCACCACGTCGTGTACACGATCTGGCAGGCCTCGCACCTGGACCAGACGTACTTCATCTGCAGCGACGTGAACTTCACCTGATCCGGAACGGGTGACGAGCCCGCCGGTCCCGGAGGGGACCGGCGGGCTCGTGCGTTCCCGCTCACCCGTCGGTGATCACCAGGTTGTCGATCCGCGCGTCGAAGGGGCCCGCGGCGCCGGTGCGGTCGTAGCCGATCAGCACCGTCTCGATCGTCGCGCCCGCGAGGTCGGGGCCGAACGCGCTGGTGACGGTGGTCCAGTCGCCGACCGCGCCCTTGGGCGCCGCCGGGTGCATGTCCACACCGTCCTGGGTGGTCGCCGCGCTGTCGCGCAGGGTGCGCCCGTCGCTGAGGACGAGGTCCACGGAGACGTGCCTGCCGCCCTCGTTCTCCGGCAGGAAGTCGTAGGACAGCCGGGTCGCGTCCGAGACGGGGACGCTGACGTCGAACGCCTGGAGGTACGCGTACGAGTGGCCCGTCCCGGAGGCGAGGCCGCGCACCCGGAGCGCGGAGGCGCCGTCGGCGGCGCCGTCGCCGGTGGCGACGCGGAGGGTGGGGCCGCCGCCGCCCTCGGGTCCGGTGACGTTCGCGGTGCCGCCGGGGCCTGGCGTGTCGGTCCAGGTGGGCTGGGCGTCGATCCCGCGTTCGAGCCCGGTGCGCAGGAAGACCGGGCCCTCGCTGAGCGGGACGGGGATCTCGGGCGTCGGCTGCGCGTCGCCCGTGATGACGCGGCTCGCCCGCGCGGCGAGGCGCAGGTAGAAGTCGGGCGAGGTGAACACGCCGTCGGCGCTGGTGGTCTGGAAGTACTGGTCGGTCGGGATCATCGAGGAGTCGGAGGCGGCCGGGGCGATGCTGGTGGCCTCGTCGTACTCGTCGAACATGGCGATGAACGCCTGCGGGATGCCGAGTTCGCGCACGTTGAGCGCCTGCTGCCAGAGGAACCGGCCGGTGTCGCGCGGGATCTGGTTGCGCTCGCCGCCGTTCCAGTTGGCCCAGGAGAAGCCCGGGTAGACCACGGGGAGGTACGCCTGGCCGCGTGAGGCGAGGTCGTCGCGGTCGGCGCGCATGACGGGCAGCAGGTCGGAGCGGTTGCCGACGAACCAGGGCGAGAGCATGTCGAAGGAGTGGTAGACGCCGCTGAACCCGGGCTTGGTCGACGTCTCGGTGCGCCAGCCCCAGGGCACGGCGCCGATGACGTAGGCGCCCTGGTCCTGGAACCACTCGACGACCCGCTGCGCGGTGGCCGCGTCGCCCGGCCGGTTGGTGAACCCGAAGCCGAAGATGCCGACGACGGGGCGGCCGTCCTCGTACGCGTACGACGGGGAGTCGGTCAGGCCGAGGGTGCCGGTGAT
This sequence comes from Streptomyces sp. NPDC049879, assembly GCF_044461265.1. NCBI lineage: Bacteria > Bacillati > Actinomycetota > Actinomycetes > Kitasatosporales > Streptomycetaceae > Streptomyces > Streptomyces sp. NPDC049879. Next base: position 441,777 of record NZ_JBITKT010000004.1, read on the forward strand.
GGTCTCGGTCCAGTCGGTCTTGAGCGTCTGTTCGAGGTTGGCGTCGGTGAGGCCGCTGATGTCGTACTCGACGTAGAACCCGACGTCGTGGCGCTCGGCCGCGTCCCTGGCGCGGCCGGTGATGGCGTCGCGCTGCTGCTTGCGCTGCGGGACGGTCATGTCCTGGCCGAAGCGCTGGAGCGCGGCGCCGTCGATGCCGTACTCGGCCATCCAGGCGAAGTGCTGGTCGGTGACCTCGGTGGGGTAGGAGGAGAACAGGGTGGCGGGGTCGCCGTTGCCGAGTCCGGCGTAGCCGGTCGGGAAGTGCGCGGACTCGGGGTAGGCCGACATGTCGGGCCACATCTCGAAGGTCTGGTTGCCGGGGGACGGCGTGCTCCCGTTCCAGTGGCGCCACTGGTTGACCGGGGAGCCGTCGCCCTCGGCGGAGAACCAGCCCTGGTAGCCGGCGTAGACCTGGCCGGTGATGTGGTGGTCGCCGGCTCGGGGGGCGGGTTCGGCGTGTGCCCGGGGCAGGGAGACGACCGCGCCGAGGACCAGGAGCAGCGCCAGTCCGATGCGGGCGGGGGTGAGGCGGGGGGACGTGTGGCTGGGGGGCATGGGGCACCCTCTTCTCGGGGGTGGTGGGGGGTGTGGTGCCCGTCATGTAAATCCAATGGATTTCCTGGGTCAACCCTTCGCGCAGCCACAGCGCGGGTTTTCTGCGAAGAATCGTGGTGGGTGGCAGAGAAGTTGGGCCGCCCGGAAGACAATTCGACCGGTTGGGCAGGCCAGTTGGCAGGTAAGTTTTTGAACGAAAAGCCCGCCCGTCCCGGAGGGCGGGCGGGCTCGTGGTCAGGCCGGGTGGCCGGATTCGACGGCGGCCGGGCGTGACTGGGCGTCGCGGACGCGCGCCACGTCCAGCTTCTCGCTGCGGTCGAAGCGGTAGATGCCGTTCTGCTCCTGGAAGACGTCGGTGAGCTGCGTGTAGCAGTAGCCGAACATGTCCGGGTCGTCGAGCAGGACACCGGCCAGCCCGGCGAAGCGGGTCTGGAACTCCTCCTCGTCGCGCGGCCGTTCGCCGTAGCCCCAGGACTTGTCCGGGTTCTCCTCGCGCGCCCGCGCCGCGATCTCAGGGTGCCACCAGATGCCGCCGAACTCGCTGACGAAGTACGGCTGGCCCCGGTAGGGCACGGAGTACGCGGTGCCGTCCGGGTGCTTGTCGGTGTGCGGCCTGCCCTCCGCCAGGCCCGCCATGTCGGCCCGGAAGGCGGCGGGGTCCTGCTCGTAGTGGTGCGCGTCCCAGATGTCGGTCTCGGGGACGCGGTGGGAGTAGCCGGACGAGTCGATGACGGGCCGGGTGGTGTCCATGGCCTTGGTCGCGAGGAACAGGGCGCGCGCGACCGCGTCGAGCTGCGTGATGCGGTCGTGCAGCTTCTGGTCCGTCTCGTTGAGCGGGCACCAGCCGACGATCGAGGGGTGCGAGTAGTCGCGTTCGATCGCCTCCAGCCACTGGGCGACATACGACGCGTCGGGCCGCTGCCGGTCGCCGGGCGGGCCGCCGACGTCGCAGCCCCAGTCGCCGAACTCGCCCCAGACCAGGTAGCCGAGGCGGTCGGCGTGGTACAGAAACCGCTCCTCGAAGACCTTCTGGTGCAGGCGCGCGCCGTTGAACCCGGCGGCCTTGGCCAGTTCGATGTCGCGGACGAGCGCCTCGTCGCTCGGCGCGGTCATCAGCCCGTCGGGGTACCAGCCCTGGTCCAGCACGAGGCGCTGGAAGACGGGGCGCCCGTTGAGGGTGACGGCCTTGCCGGTGATGGCGACGGACCGCAGACCGGCGTAGCTGTCCGCCGTGTCGAGCAACGCGCCGGTGGCGTCGAGAAGTTCGAGCCGCAGGCCGTAGAGGTGCGGGTCCTCCGGGCTCCACTCGCGGCGGCGCCCCTCGGGCACCGGCAGGTACAGGCGCGGCGCCAGGTCGAGGTCCGCGCGGGCCTCGGCGCGCGCCACCTCGCCCTCGGCGTCGGACAGCACGGCCACCACACGGTGCCCGGGGCGGTTGGCGGACAGCGGCAGTTCGAGGTGGAACGCCGATCCGGCCAGGTCGGGCGTGATCCGGGGGCGGCGCAGGTGCACGTCGGCGACCGGCTCCAGCCACACCGTCTGCCAGATGCCCGTGGTGCGGGTGTAGTGGCAGTCGGTGTTGGCGTAGACGACGGCCTGCTTGCCGCGCGCCTGCGGGCCGGACCTGTGGTCGCGGGCGCGCACCGTGAGCACGATCTCGCGGTCCGGCCGGGCGACGCCCAGGTCGGCGGTGAAGGGGGTGAACCCGCCCCGGTGACGGGCGACTTCCTCGCCGTCCGCCCAGACCGTGGTGTCGTGGTCGACGGCGCCGAAGTGCAGCAGCAGGCGCCGCCCGGCCCAGTCGGCGGGCGGGGTGACGGTGCGCCGGTACCAGACGGCCTCGTGGAAGTCGGTGTCGGCGATGCCGGACAGCTCCGACTCCGGGGCGAACGGGACGGTGATCTCGCCGTCCAGCTCGGCGTGCACCAGGCCGCGTTCCAGGCCGCTGTCGCCGGGGTCGAACGCGAACTGCCAGGTGCCGTTGAGGTTCAGCCAGTCGCGCCGGACGAACTGCGGGCGCGGGTACTCCGGACGCGGCACGGCGGCGGCGGAGGTGGTCACGGTGACTCCTTGGTGGGTGCGGCGGGTCGGGGGCGGCGGCGGACGGGTCCACCGCCGCCCCCTCAGGCGTCAGGCGCCCGCGCGGGGGATGCGCAGGGTCACCAGCTGGAAGGGCCGGAACGTCAGGGTGACCGCGCCCGGCTCCTGCGCGACCGCGCAGCGCGGCTCCACGGGACGTTCCAGCAGGTCGGTCTCGACGGCCGTCCCCGCGTCGAAGCCGAGGCCGAGCGTGGCGGTGACGGGCGCGCCGAGCGCCTCGTACAGGCGCACGACGACATCGCCCGAGCCGTCCTCGGCGAGCTTCACCGTCTCGACCACCACCGAGTCGGCGCCGGAGCGTACGAGCGGCTCGACCGGGACGCCGTCCGCCGGGCGCAGCGGCATGTTGAGGCGGTAGCCGGCCCTGACGGCCTCGGCCACGCCGCCGAGGACGAGGGAGGTGCGGAAGGTGTGCGTGCCCTGGTCCGCCTGGGGGTCGGGGAAGAGCGGCGCCTTGAGGAGCGTCTGCCTGACCAGCGAGTACGTGCCGCCGCCCTCCCTGGCGTGGCGGGTGATGTCGTGCCCGTACGTCGCGTCGTTCGCGACGCCGACGCCGAAGCGCGCGTCCTCGACGTGGACCCAGCGCAGCGCCGGGGTCTCGAAACGGGCGGTGTCCCAGCTGGTGTTGGTGTGCGTCGGGCGCTCGATGTGGCCGAACTGGATCTCCGAGCGCGCCGTCGTGGTGTGGACGTCCACCGGGAACGCGAGCTTGAGCATCCGCTGGCTCTCGTGCCAGTCCACGACCGTCTCGATGTCCACGGCGTCGCGCCCGGCCCGCACGGTGAAGGTCTGGGTGACGGACGACCGGCCGAACGTGCGCGTGGTGCGGACCACGGCACGTTCCCCGCCCGCCGTGACGACCTCGACGGAGTCGGCGGCGGTCAGGTCCTCGCCCGACCTGCGGTACTCCACGTCCACGTCCCACGCGTCGAAGCGGCGCGGGGTGTCGCGGAAGACCTGGAGCAGTCCCGCGCGGCGGCCCGGGGGGACGGCCTCGCGGCCGGTCGCGCGGTCGACGAGGGAGCTGATCAGCCCGTCGCCGTCGAACGCCAGGGCCAGCGCGTCACTTGTCACCCGGATACCGGCGGGTGTCTCCTCCAGTGTCACCTCGCCCTCGATCCGGCGCGGCGCGACGCCGAACGCGGGGACGCCGTCGATCGCGAACGGCGAGGCGTTCGCCCAGAGCCGCTCGCCCCCGCCGGTGCCGGTGACCGTGCGCACGGCGTCGGAGATCAGCGGTTCGAGACGAGCCGCGACCTTCCGGTACTCCTCCTCCGCCTGGTCGTGCACCCAGCCGATGCTGGAGCCGGGCAGGATGTCGTGGAACTGCTGGAGCAGCACCGTGTGCCACGAGCGCCGCAGCGCGTCCACCGGGTAGTCGGCACCGGTCCGCACGGCGGCGGTCGCGGCCCACAGCTCCGCCTCGTGCAGCAGCCGCTCGCTCTCCCGGTTGCCGCGCTTGGTGCGCGCCTGGGACGTGTACGTGCCGCGGTGGCTCTCCAGGTACAGCTCGCCCGACCACACCGGCACGGGGTCGATCTCCGCCGACGCGGCGGCGAAGAACGCGGCGGGCGCCGCGACCCGTACGGTCGGGGACCCTTCGAGGGACGCGGCGCGCCGCGCGGCGGCCATCATCTCGCGGGTGGGGCCGCCGCCGCCGTCGCCGAAGCCGAACGGGACGAGCGAGGTGTTCGCCCGGCCCTTGTCGGCGAAGTTGCGCTCGGTGTGGGCGAGTTCGGCCGGGGAGAGCGTGGAGTTGTACGTGTCGACCGGCGGGAAGTGGGCGAAGACCCGGCTGCCGTCGATGCCCTCCCAGGCGAACGTGTGGTGCGGGAACTGGTTGACCTCGTTCCACGACAGCTTCTGCGTCAGGAAGTACTCGGCCCCCGCCGCGCGGGCGATCCCCGGCAGCGCCGCGGTGTAGCCGAACGAGTCGGGCAGCCACACCTCGTGCGTCTCGACGCCGAACTCCCGCAGGAAGAACGCCTTCCCCTCCACGAACTGCCTGGCCAGCGACTCGGGCCCCGGCATGTTGGTGTCGGACTCCACCCACATGCCGCCGACGGGCACGAAGCGCCCCTCGGCGACCCGTTCGCGTATCCGCTCGAACAGCTCCGGGTAGAACTCCTTGATCCACGCGAACTGCTGCGCCGAGGAGCAGGCGAAGACGAGGTCGGGGTCCTGGTCCATGAGGTCCAGCACGTTGGAGAAGGTGCGGGCGCACTTGCGCACCGTCTCGCGGACCGGCCACAGCCAGGCGGAGTCGATGTGGGCGTGGCCGACCGCGTAGACGCGGTGCGCGCTGCGGGCGGCGGGCGCGGCCAGCGCGTCGCGCAGCGCCTCGCGCGCGAGCCCGGCCGTGCCGTGGACGTCGTGCGGGGCCACCGCGTCCACGGCGGCGTCGAGCGCGGCGAACAGCTCGGCGCGGCGCGGGGACGCGAGCGGCAGCTCCCGCGCGAGGCCGAGCGCGGTGTGGACGTCCTGGATCAGCTCCCACACCTCGCGGTCGCGGTGCACGAGGGCGATGCGGCCGAGCGCGTACAGCGGGCGGTCGGGGGCGGTCTCCTTGCGGCCGAGCGGGGAGGGCTCGAACGTGGACTCGCCGATGATGTTCGGGTTGGCGGCGGCCTCGACGTAGACCTCGAACGTCCCGCCGGGGCCCAGGCCGAGGCGCACGTAGTCGTTGCGCGGCTCGATCGCCTTGAGCGTGCGGCCCTCGCGGTCGTAGACCAGGGCCTCGACCTGGAAGCCGGCCGAGTCCCCGACGAAGCCGGGGTCCACGACCAGTTCGACGTCGTCAGGCCCGGCGTCCCACTCCTCCGGCACGGTGCCGGAGACGCGGAACCACGACGTGGCCCAGGGGCGCCCCCAGGGCTCCCCCGCCCCGACGGGTGCGAAGCTCCCGCGCACCGCCTCCGCGAACGGGACGGGCTCGTCCGGCACGTGCCAGACCTCCGTCCGCACCGGCACGGCGGCCCGCTCGCGCGCGGGTTCGAGCCGTTCGCGCACGAGGCGGTCGACGCGCAGCTGGATGGACTCGTGGTGGTGCAACGGGAACTCCTTGGTGACGCTGGTGGGCACGGGGAGCGCGGGGAGGGCGGTGCTCAGAACTGGCCGAGTGACAGGCCCCGCGCGAAGAAGCGCTGGGTGAACAGGAACAGCAGGACGGTCGGGATGGAGACGATCAGGCCGCCCGCGAGGAGGACCGGCATCGTGGCGCCGCCGTAGTTGCCCTGGAGCGCCGCGAGGGACGCCATCAGCGGCCTGACCTCCTCGGAGCGGGTCAGCGTCAGCCCGAGGAGCAGGTCGTTCCACACGCTCGTCGCCTGGAGGATGAACAGCGCGACGAGCGCGGGCGTGGACATGGGGAGATAGATCCGCCAGAAGATGCGCCACGTGGACGCGCCGTCCACGATCGCCGCCTCGAACGTCTGGCGCGCGATGCCGCTGAAGAAGTTGCGCATCACGAACGACGTGAACGCCACCGAGACGACCGTGTAGATGAGGATCATGCCGAGCCTGGTGTCGTACAGGTCGAAGTCGACGTAGCCGGTGAACAGCGGCATCAGCAGCATCTGGAGCGGAAAGACCGACGACGTGAAGATGACGACGAGCCACAGGAAGCCGGCCCGCAGGCGCAGCGCCACGATGGCGTACCCGGCGGCGGCGCCGATCAGCACCGACAGCGCGGGCGCGGTGACGGAGTAGACCGCCGTCGCGGAGAAGCTCTCGGAGAGGTGGCCGCGCGTCCAGGCGGTGTTGATGTTGTCCCACAGGCCGCTGATGTCGGCGGGCACCCAGGCCGAGGAGTCCACGTATGTGTCCTCGGGCTTGGCCGCGTTGACGAGCATCAGGTAGATGGGGGCGAGCCAGACCAGTCCGAGGACGATCACGGCGGCCTTGCGGAGGCGTTGCGAACCGCCCATCACGCTTCCCTCCCGTCGGAGAGCTGCCGTCGCAGGTAGAGCAGGGAGGCCGCGACGGTGATGAAGGTCAGGAAGAGGGCGATGGCGGCGCCGAGGCCGTAGTCGTAGCTGATGAACGACGTCTTGTACATCGTCAGGGCCAGCGTCTCGGACGACCTGCCGGGGCCGCCCTGGGTCATCGCGTAGATGACGTCGAACTGCTTCAGCGAGCCGACGATGGACAGGCCGACGACCACGGTCGTCAGCGGCGTGAGCATCGGCCAGGTGATGGTGCGGAAGAGGGTGAAGCCGGACGCGCCGTCGAGGCGGGCCGCCTCCAGGGGCTCCCGGGGGATCGACTGGAGTCCGACGGTGAACAGCAGCGCGTTCACGCCCACGCCCTGCCAGGAGGACGCGGCGATCATGCTGAACGTGTTGAGCGGCGAGTCGAGCAGCCAGCGCGGCGCGTCGTCGACGCCGAAGAGGCCGAACACCTCGTCGAGCGCGCCGTCCGTCTGGAGGAGGAACTTCCAGATGACGCCGACCGCGACGCCGGATATCGCGTACGGCACGAGGAACGGCAGCCGGTACCAGACGGCGCCCTTGAGGTCGTACACGAGGACGGCGACCAGCAGGCCGAGGCCGACGGGGATCAGCAGCGTGCCGACGACCCAGTAGAGGGTGTTGAGCAGCGAGGTGCCGAACCCCGGGTCGTCGAACATCTCGGCGAACTTGGACAGGCCGACCCACGCGGGGCTGTCGAGCCCGTTGTACTCGGTGAAGGCCAGGTAGCCCGTCCACAGGAACGGCGTGTAGAGGAGGAGCGCGCAGAGCAGGAGCGCGGGTGAGACGAAACCGCGGGCCGCCCACTGGTGCTGCCGGTGGGAACGGCGGGGGCGGCGGTCCCGGGGCGCCGCTGCGACGCCCGCGGGACGGCGCGTCGTCACGGACATGGGCTCACCTTTCCGGCCGCCGGGACCGCGTGGGGTCCCGGCGGCACCGTGCAGGGGGTGGAGGAGGACGAGGAGGGCATGGCCGGCCGGTCAGCCCTGCTGGGACCAGTACTCGTCGGCCACCGACTGAAGTGCCTCAAGGCCGTCCATCGGGTCGTCGGGCGCGTCGCTCACGAACTCGCCGAAGACCTCCTTGGACCGGTTGTAGACGTCCCACGGGACCATCTCCTGGAAGCGCTGCTGCACCTGCAGCTCACCGCTGCCGACGGCCCCGACGACGGCCGCCATCTCCGGGTCGGCCACGGGGACGTCGGGGTTGTAGGAGGGGTCGCCGCGGGACTCGCTCCAGTGCGTCTGCGCCTCGTCGTCCATCCACCAGCGGCTGTACTCCAGCGCGGCCTCCTCGTGGGCGGCGCCGCGTGCCACGCACAGCGGGCCGGTCTCCAGGACCATCTGGCCGTTCGGGAGGGAGGGGTCGACGTTGGGGAAGGGGAAGACGCCGAAGTCCTCGCCGGGGACGGAGTCGATGGAGGCCAGCTCGCCGGTGAGGAAGCTGCCGAAGGAGGCCATCGCGACGTCGCCGGACGCCAGGAGCGCCTCGGGCTCGGTGGTCACGCCGGGGTCGAGGAAGTAGCCGTCGTGCATCATGTCGAGCCACTGCTGCGCCGCGTCGACGACCACGGGGTCGGTGAACGAGGTCTCGCCCGTGCCGAGGCCCGCGTACGCCTCGGGGTCGGTGCCCGCGAGGATGTTCTGGAACCAGACGAACTCGAAGAACACGTTCATCTGGTGGAAGGGCGTGACGCCCGCGTCGCGCAGGACGGTGGCGGCGTCCATCAGCTCGTCGAAGGTGGTGGGCACCTCAAGGCCGTGCTCCTCGAAGACGTGCTTGTTGTAGTAGACGGGCCAGTAGGCGACGTTGAGCGGGACGCAGTACTGCTTGCCGTCGTAGGTGTAGTTGTCTATGAGCCCGTCGGGGACCAGGCCCTCGGCCTCCGCCTCGGCCCAGATGTCGGTGGTCTCGGCCACGACGCCCTGCTCCACGAGGTCGGCGAGCTTCTCGCCGGTGGACCAGGTGAACAGGTCGGGCCGCTCGTTGGTCTGGAAGGACTGGCGGACGAAGCTGTCGTACGCGGCGGCGTCGGAGCCGGGCGTCTGGACGACGTCGAGCACCATGCCCTCGGCGCGGGACACCTCGTTCTGCGCCTCGAACGAGTCGTTCCAGCCGCCCTTGTCCATGTAGAACGTCAGCTCGGTCGGGTCGTCCGCCGTGCCCGCCCCGTCGCCGCCGCCGGAGCCGCTGGAACAGGCTGCCGTGGTCAGGGTGAGCAAGCCCGCCACCGAGGCGGTCAGTACTCCGATTCTGCGCATCGATCTCTCCTCATTGCGAAGATCGTCTGGTGTCGTGCCGGTGTCCGGTGGACGCCGGGCGGCGGCGTGTGGCATGCGCACGCCCAGGGGGGACGGCGGCCGGGGGAACGGGGTGCCCCGCGGCTCCCGGTGGCGACGCGTCGCCCGGCGGCGGGTCAGCCCGCGGCCGTGTCGCCGTAGTGGTGGGTCGCGGGGTCGTACACGGCGACGGCGAGGGTCGTGTCGCTCTGCCCGTAGTAGGCGAGCCAGCGGCCCCGGTGCTCGACGAGCCCCTCGACGAAGGTGACGTTCGAGACGAGGCCGTTGCGTTCCTCGAAGGTCCTGGGCCGGAGCCAGGGCCTGGTCATGGACGCGATGACCCGGGTGGGGTCGGACAGGGGGATGGCGATCTGGCCGCACCGGTAGTCGACGTCGGTCGTCTCGCCCTTCCGCGCGCCGTTGGTGAGGAAGACCATCAGCCCGTTGTCCGTGATGACGGGGGGCGGGCCGATCTCGACCAGCAGTTCGTCCCAGCTGCCCGGGGTCGGGCTGTGGACGGGCCGGTCGTTCGGGCAGGGCGTCCAGTGCAGGAGGTCGTCGGACGTGGCGTGGAAGATGGCGCCCTCGCCGAAGTACATCCACCAGCGGCCGTCGATGCGTTCGGGGACGATGACGCCGGCCTTGTGCCAGGTGCCGCCCGGCTTCGGGTGCGTGGTGGCGAAGGTGTCGTACCCGTCCTCGATGACCGGCCCGTGCTTGGTCCAGGCGCGCAGGTCGCGCGACGTCGCCAGGCAGAGCCGGGCGGCGACGCCGTCCCAGCCGGTGTAGGTGAGGTAGAACGTGTCGCCGATCCGCGTGACGCGCGGGTCCTCGCAGCCGCGGCTCTCGTACGGGTGCTCGGGCGAGAGGACGGGGGCGTCCTCCCGTTCGAAGGTGAAGCCGTCCCGGCTCCTGGCGATGCCGATGTGGGACACGATGTCCGCGGCGTGGGCCCGGTAGAGCAGGACGACCTCGCCGTCGACCACGACGGCGGCCGGGTTGTACAGGTTCGACGACTCCCAGCCGTCGCCGCGCGGGCGGAGCACGGGGTTGCCCTCGTACGGGGTGAAGGGGCCGAGGGGAAAGGGCACCGTCGCCCTGCCTGCCGTCATACGCCGTGCTCCTCGTGCGGATCGGACCCTCGCGGCCCGGGAGGCCCTGACGCTACAAGTGGCACATTAATGCGTCAAGGGTCTGGTGCGAGCGAATGTTCTCTCCGTGAGCGGGACCTGGCTCCGGGTCCGCGCCCGGCGCTTTGTCGGCGGCGGGGGCCGGGGGCCCGCACGGCGGCGGGCCGGTGGGCGCGTACGCGGGCCACCCGTCCGGGCGCGCCTCAACTGCACGTCGGGCGACGGCTGTTCGACGGCCCGGAGATATGCCGCCACCTGGCCTTTTGTGCCGCCGAACGCGCGGATCGCACTCACGGGGACGCCCGCGCACAGGGACGTACGCCGGGGATCGGCCCACCCCTCGCACCGGCCCCGCCGCGGATCGCACAGTGCCGCGCACAGCAACTGCCCACCCCATACGACCGGACACGTAGGGTGATGCTGCGCCGGTCAGACCATGCGGGAAAAGACGCTTAGACGCATTAATCTCTGAAGGGCCGGGTCCATCCGCTAGGCTTCACGCGTGGAGGCGAGTGAAGCAACACCAGGACCGGCGCCCGGGGAACCGGCGGACGGCACCGGACACCCGGACGGCGGTCCCGCCGAGGACACCGCGGTCCCCGTCCCGCCCTCGCGGGAGCCGGGCACCTCGTTGTTCCAGTGGGTCAAGCAGTCCCTGCTCGACTCGATCGAGCGCGGGGAGTTCACCCCCGACGAGCCCTTCATCACGCAGCGGGAGATCGTCGAGCGCTTCGGCGTCTCCACGACGACGGCCGTGCGCGCGCTCAACGAGCTGGTGGCGGAAGGGGTGATGGTCAGGCGCCGCGGCCTCGGCACGTTCGTCGTCGAGCGGCGCCCCGAGCCGCGGATCAGCCGCCCCGCGATCGGCGGAACCGTGAGCTACATCTGCCCCGACGACCAGGGCATCCACCACAGCCTGCTGCTGTCCGGGCTCGCGGCCGAGGCGCGCGACCTGGGGTACACGCTCGCCGTCGCCCACACCGTCAGCCGGCAGGACGAGCCCGCCGTGCTGCGCCGGGTGGCGGCGAGCGGGGTCAGCGGCGTGGTCCTCTTCCCGCAGGACCGCTCCGAGTCCTCGCGGACCGTGGAGGCGCTGCGCGGCGACGGGCTGCCCGTCGTGCTGGTCGACCGGTACTTCCCCGACGTGCCGACGGACGCGGTGCTCTTCGACGACTTCGCCGTGGGCCACGCCGTGACCGGCGCCGTGCTCGGCCGGGGGCACGAAGCGCCCGTCGTGCTGTGGAGCGACGCGGACGTGACGAGCGTCCGCGACCGCCGCAGCGGCTACCTGCGCGCCCTGCGCGACCGGGACCTGACCGCCCACCCGGACCGTTCGGCGCTCGTGAGCTACGTCGACCTGCCGCAGGAGGAGCGCCGTCAGCGGCTCCTGTCGTTCCTCGACTCGCCGCTCGGCCTGACGGCCCTGATCTGCGGCAACGCCGTCACCCTCGCCCTGGCAGTGGACGACCTCCTGTCCCTGGACCGCGACCTGTCCCACACCGTGGAGCTGGCGAGCATGGACGACGCGGGTCCCGCGGGCCTCGCGCCGCTGACGGTCGTCTCCACCCGGCTGCCCGCGGGCGAGATGGGCCAGGAGGCGATCCGCAGGCTGCACAGCAGGATCGCCGGGTCGGACGCGCCGCTCGACCACATCGTCCTGCCCGCGAGCGTGACCACGCCGGGCGCGCGGCGCCACGCGCTCGGCATCGTCCCGGCCGTCACCGAACTCTGACCGGCCGCCGCCGTCCGGGGCGGTGCGCGCCGGGCCGTCGTGCCCGGCACGCGCCTCCCGGGGCAGGCGGACGTTCCGTCGAATTCCCCTGACCGCCCGCGTTTTTGCCGCCATGCCCCTTGACGCCGGGGAAAAGCGTCCCGACAGGCTGTCCGTGCGCCGCACTTGGGCGGGAGAAGTCCAGGTGGCGGCGGTCTTCGGGGCTTTCGCGCGTTTAACTCTTGACGCAGTCGCGAGGCCGCTCATAGCCTCCCGATACCGAGATCACCTCCTTTCTCGTGATGCCACCGGTCCGCACTCCGAACGCGGCCGTGGAGCCGCCGACTTCGCCTTCCCTTTTCCCCGCTTCCGCCTTTTCCCCACACTTCTCCTTTCCCCCGCCTCCCACGGACACGGCACCCAGGAATACGCCGTGACCGCGCCCCCCACTGTCCTGAATCGCTCTCCGGGAGTGACAATTGAAGCGCCATACAAGAAAACTCGTCACCGGCCTGATGACGGCCGCCCTCACCCTCACCGCGGGCATCACGGGATCGTCCGCCGCGACCGCCGCGACCGCCGCCGACCCCGTCCTCACGGCCTCACCGGCCGGTGACTGGACCGCCCTGCTGAACAGGTCGGGGACCTCGAACGGCTGGCAGGGTGCCGACGGCATCTACTCGACGCCGCTGGACGAGGCGCGGACGTTCGGCGGCGCGACCAGCGCCGACAGGACGTTCTTCATCTTCAGCGACACGATCCTCGGCTCGTCCGACGCGGCCGGGAACGTGAGCGGCCTGGCCTACCAGAACCATTCGTCCGCGGTGCTGCGGGGCAACACCCCCACGGCGGGCAACATGGCCTTCAAGTACGGCTACCGCGCCGACATGAGCACCGGCCAGTGGGACAACCTCTTCGGGTACACCGCCTGGATGCAGGGCGGCCTCACGGTCGGCGGCACCGTCTACACGTTCGGCATCCCGTTCGACAGCGACTGGAAGCCGCAGCAGGTGGACCTGATCTCCGTCCCCGTCGCCGACGGCGAGCCGGACTACACGCGCTTCACCAGGACCTCCGCCGTCTCCCAGCTGCACCGCAGGACGACGGACTTCCTGTACGACTACGGCATAGGGACGCTGAACAACTCCCGCCAGGCGGGCGCGCCGAACCCGGACGGGTACATCTACCTCTACGGCTACCGGGACGCCCTCACCGGAGACCGGGCGAACACGAAGGACCTCATCGTGTCGCGCGTCGCACGATCCGAATTCCCGAACCTCGGCAACATCCGCTACTGGAACGGGAACGGCTGGAGTGCCACGCTCACCGATTCCGCCCCGCTGATCGGCGACGTCTCCACCGAGGCGAGCGTCACCCCCGTCACCAGCGGACCGTACGCGGGCAAGTACATCGCGGTCTACACGAGGAATGTGCAGAGCCCGGACATGATGTACGCGATCGGCGACAGCCCGGTCGGGCCTTTCTCCGCGCCGGTCAGGTTCTATTCCGCCCCCGAATACGAGGGCGCGGGCAACGGGCAGCGGTACACGTACAACGCCAAAGCACATCCGGCGCTTTCCGACTCGGGCGAACTCCTGGTGTCGTACAACGTCAACCGCATGGGCGGCGCGAGCAACGCGAACGACTACCGGCCGCGTTTCCTGAGCCTCGACCTGGGCGCCGGGACCACCACGGCGAACGTCGCGCTGAACAAACCCGCGTCCGCGTCGTCCACCGACGACCCCGCGAGCCGCACCGCGCGTATGGCGTTCGACGGGAATCCCGCGACCCGCTGGTCGTCCGCGTACAGCGATCCGCAGTGGATCGAGGTCGATCTCGGCGGGACGTTCACCGTCAGCGGCGCGAGACTGAACTGGGAGACCGCGTACGGCAGGGGCTACCGCATCCAGGTCTCCGGCAATCGCACCCACTGGACCACGGTCCACACGACCACGGCCGGGGACGGCGGGACCGACACCCTTTCCTTCCCCGGCGTGAACGCCAGATACGTCCGGCTGTACGGCACCCAGCGCGGGACGGGCTGGGGCTACTCCCTCTGGGACTTCGAGGTCCAGGGAAGGCCCGCCTAGCCACCGGACCGCCCCGCCCCCACCCGTGCGGGGGGCGGGGCCAAGGTCACGACTGGGACACATGTGCTTCACCGATCGGACCGCACCCTTCACCCGTTCACCCGGAGGTGTCTACTTGACGGAGCCGGTGCGCGCACACGCGGCCGAGCGCGCAGATCCGTCACAGAGAGGGCACTCCCCGCCATGCAGCCACGTATCAGAGCACTCGGAGCGCGGCTGCTGCCCGACGGCGTCCGGCAGGCGCGCGCGGAGCGGCGGGAGGCGGCCCAGGCCGAGGAGGCCGAGCGCAAGCGCAGCGAACGCGTGGAGGCCAGGCGCTGCGCGCTGCTGGAGTCGGACCAGGCGATCCGCGCGGTGGAGGCCGGCGGGACGGTCTTCTACGGCAGGACCGTGACCCGTTTCAACGCGGCCGACGCCGCCGCGCGCAACCTGGGGCTGGTCTGCGACGCGCTGGAGAGCGCCGACATCCCGTACTTCCTGGTGCCGGGCCGCTCCCGTACGCGCCACGTCGTCGGCGTGCGCCACGCGGACCGCAAGCGGCTGCTGTCCGTCCTGCGCCGCACCTACGGCGGCAGCGCCCTGTACGCCATGCGGGCGAACGCCGAGACGCTGCCGGCGGACGCCGTGCTCTACGCCGACGGTTCCCTCCCCGCCGCGCTGAAGCGGCAGGACACGATGCGCTTCGGTGAACTCCTCCTCGGCCCCGCCGGGGAGGTGCTCGCCGACTTCGACCACGCCTGCGAGGTCGAGTTCTGGCGCGACGGGAAGCGGTTCCTGGAGGACGCGAAGCTGGTCGAGCGGCGCGGCACGCTGCGGAGCCTCGCCCCGGCCCCGGTGGTCGCCGAATCGCTGGTCGCGCCGCGCTACAACGCCGTGACCGACACCCTGCCGCCCGAGGCCCTCGTCCCGGCGACCCTCACCGTCGCGGGCCGCGCCCACCCGACCTGGGAGGGCTTCTCCCACCCGCTCGCCGACACGGTCGACTTCCCCGTGGACGTCGTCTACACGTGGGTGGACGGCGCCGACCCCGAGCTGGCCGCGAAGCGCGACGCCTACCGCGCGCAGGCCGGGGCGCCCCGCATCAACGCGCGCGAGCTGGGCGCGTCGCGGTACGAGAGCCACGACGAACTGCGGTACTCGCTGCGGTCCCTGGAGATGTACGCCCCGTTCGTGCGGACGATCCACATCGTCACCGACGGGCAGACCCCGGACTGGCTGGACACCTCGGCGCCCGGCATCCGGATCGTGGACCACAAGGAGATCTTCGCCGACCCGTCGGTCCTGCCCGTCTTCAACTCCCACGCCATCGAGAGCCAGCTGCACCGCATCCCCGGCCTGTCGGAGCGCTACCTCTACCTCAACGACGACTTCTTCGTCGGACGGCCGGTCGACGCCGGGTACTTCTTCCACGGCAACGGCATAGCCAAGCTGCCGACTGCGCCGTTCCAGATCGGCCTGGGCGAGCCCCACCCGGACGAGCCCGCGCCCAACTCGTCCGGCAAGAACGCCGCGCGCCTGCTGCTGCGGCAGCACGGGCGGCTGGTCGTCAACAAGTTCAAGCACGCGCCGCAGCCGCAGATCCGGGCGGTGATGGAGGAGCTGGAGGCACTCTTCCCCGAGGAGATCGCCAGGACCGCCGCGAGCCGCTTCCGGTCGCTGACGGACGTCTCGATGACGGCGACGCTGCACCACCACCACGCGTACCTCACCGGCCGCGCGGTGCCCGGCAGGTACACGATGCGCTACGCCGACATCGGCAGGCCCGAGTCCGCCGAGGTGCTCGCCGAGATCGCCGGGACCCGCAAGTACGACTTCTTCTGCCTCAACGACGTGCAGACGCCGGAGGAGGAGAAGGAGAACGCGGCCGCGCGCCTGCGCGGCTTCCTGGAGGCGTACTTCCCGCTGCCGAGCCGCTTCGAGCGCTGAGGGGCGGACCTGGCCCGGCGACCGGCCGGGCCGGGCGGGCCGCGGCGCCGTGCAGGACACCGTGGCACCCGGCCCGGCCGGTGCCGGACCGTGTCGCGCGGCCGCACGGGCTCCGCTTCCCCCGTGCCGCTCCCCGCGGACGGGCCCGTTCGGCCGCTGCCACCCTCCGCCACGCCCGGAGGCGGGCGGAGGGCACCGGTGCACGGGCGGACCCCCCTGGTGTTGCCGACCGCCGTCGGCCGTGGTGCGGACGACCGGCGGCGTCACCGCCCCTGCCCGGCCCACGCTACGAGCGGGCGGCCACGTCAGGCCACGGTGCACGGCGCCCAATCCGCCGCCCCGGCAGTGCACGGTGCCCAGACGGGGATCAGGCGGGGGCGATCCGGAACGCGAGGACCAGGTCGTGGACGCCGGAGCCGGTGCTGAGGAAGTCGCGGCCGAGCAGCTGCTCCGCCGTGCGCAGCCGGGTTCTGACGGTGTTCCGGCTGCTGCCGAGGCGTGACGCGGCCCGCTGGGCGTCGCCGTTCTCCTGCGTCCAGGCCCGTGCGGTGCGCAGCAGTTCAGGGCGCCGCGGCGGGCGCAGGGGCGCCAGCAGGGCGCTGGCCCAGGCGACGGCGGGCGGGGTGGCCAGGAGGTCGGTGAGCGCGGGGGCCGGGCGCTCCGGGGCGCGCAGGATGTCGGCCGTCGGGGTCAGGGCCAGCGCGAGGGCCAGCTCGGCGCGGGACCCGAGGTCGCCGAGGTCGGTCTTCAGCAGGTCCTCGGCCGTGCGGAGCCTGGCCGTGACGGTGTTGCGGCTGATGCCGAGCAGCCTGGCGACGCCCACGCGGGGGATGGTGAGGGCGAGGCGGACGACGTCGAGGTGGGTGTCGGGCACCTCGGTGAGCGGCCGGAGGAAGGCGTGGGCCCAGGCCCGTGCGGGGCCGTCGGGCAGCAGGCTCTCCAGGGCGGACGGGCCGAGGTACTCGGCCGTGCGGTCGCGGGCCGAGCGCGCCATGGCCAGGGCGTGGCGGGCCTGTTCGTACGCCACCGCCGTGGCGGACTGCGGATGCGGGGCGCTGACGCCCAGCGCGTAGCGGGGGTTCTCGGCGACGAGCCGGCGCAGCACGGGGCCGAGGGGCGGGGCCTCGGCGTGCTCGGGCGGGGCATCGGCGGCGTCCGAGGGCTCGGGGACCAGGCAGATCACATGGTCGTCGTACACCGGGCAGGGGATCATCAGGCCCTGGCCGTGGTAGCCGACGGCGTCCTCGTACTCGCTCACCAGCGGTTCGCGGTCGCCGGGCGGGCAGCGCAGCAGGTGGACGCGCAGGCGGTCGCAGTCCAGCAGGGCCGGGACGGCGCCGGTCGTGATCCGGCGGGCCAGCAGCGGCTTGCCCGACAGCAGCGTCATCAGGACCGCCACCCGGACCTGGCCTGCCTTGCGCCGGTAGGCGCGGGCGGTCTCCTCGGCCCGCGCCGCGCCGCGCAGCAGGGCGAGGACGCTGCCCGCGCGGGACGCCAGCGAACGGGCGGCGGGCGGCAGCGCGCCCGTGTGCAGCACGGCGAGCACCGGCCGGGGGCGGTGGTGGCCGAGCGCTTCGAGCGATATCCGGGCGCCGTCGAACTCGGTGACGGCGGCGGCCATCTCACCGCGCGTCAGGCGGCGGAGCAGCGGCCTGAACCCGTCCGGCGCCCCGCCGGGGAAGCCGGGCGTGGCCGCCTCCACCGTGCCGCGTTCGCAGATCAGCGCGACCTCGGCGCCGGTCCGCCGTCCCAGCCAGGCGACGACATGGCCGACGTCGGGCCCCGGGCGCAGCGCCGCACCGCCCCTGAGGCCGCGCAGCAGTTCGTCGAGCCCGTCCTCGTCCCTCACGTCCCTCACCGGTACGTCCGGTCTCCCTTCGCGCCCGCGAGGGGGCGCCGAGGCGTCCGCGTGTCCCCGACAAGGCTAATGCGGCGGGCCGGCGGCGCGGTCGCGGCACCGGCCCGCCGCCGTGGTTCAGCGGGCGAGCAGATCCGGCGTCAGCACCTCGTCCGTCCCCTCGTCGACGACGCTGACGCGGACCGCCGTGCCGTGGGGCCGGTCCAGGTCGGCGTCCGCCGGGAGCGCGAACAGGACGGAGACCGGGCGGTCGCAGGCGCACGCGGGGTCGTGCCGTGCGCCGGTGTAGTGCAGGATGCGCCAGCCGTCGTCGTCCCAGTGCTCGACCAGGCCGGAGCGGACGAGCGGGGCGGCCGTCTCCCAGGCGAGGGACCGTTCGAGCAGTTCCACCGTGGCGGCGACCGGGACGGTCCCCGCGCCGCCGGTGAGCGGGTTGCCGAACAGGCGCACCCGGAGGCGACGCAGGGGCAGTTGCCAGGTCCGCCCGGGTGCGGCCGAGAGGAACGCGAGCAGCGCCGCCGCGCCCGCGAGGACCAGGGCCGCGGCGGCGGGCCGTGCCCGTACGGCGGACCACCAGGGCGTCGCGGACGCGGCCGCCAGGACCCCGCCCGCCGCGACGGCGGCCGCGCGGGCGAAGGAGGCCCAGCCGATGGGCGCCTCGTACCGGGCGGTGCAGCCGCAGGACGCCTCGGGCGCGATCCAGCGGGAGACCGCGAGGTAGGCGAGGAATCCGGCGCCGAGCAGCGCTGTCCCGGCGCCCGGCAGGGGGTGTCCCGGCGCGGCGGCGAGCCCGGCGGCGAGCAGCAGTTCGGCGGCGCCCGTGGCGCGGAGGACGAGGACAGCGCGGTCGGGACCGCCGGCCAGGCGGGGCAGGGCCGTACGGGCCGCCTGCGCCCGGAGCGAACGCCGGGCGAGCTTTCCGGCGCCGGTCGCGGCGAGCAGGGCGGCGAGGGCGAGCGGGAGGACGCTCGCGGCGAGGGTGGTCGTCGGCATGGCGCCCGCCCCGTCAGTGGCCGACCGTGACGCGGACGACGTCGATGCCGCCGTCCGCGGGCCGCCAGGCGCCGAGGATCTGCGCGGGCTGGCCGATGCGCAGCCGCGACAGGTCGGTGGTGAGGGCGCTGCCCGCGTAGGAGGCGGCGGTCTCGGGGAGGGTGTGGCCCACGAGTTCGTCGTTTCCGTGGGCGAGGTGGAGCCGCTGCTTCTGGATGCCGCGGATGGTGGTGTAGATGTTCACGATGTTGACCCACACGGCGTCGGCGGCGAGGGTGCCGTCCGGCATGGTGACGCCACGCGCGTAGAGACCGTCGCCGACGCGGACGTCGTCGAGCGTGACGGCGCGGACCTTCCAGACGCTGGTGGCGATGGTGATCTGGATGTGGTGCGTCTCGCCGTACGAGCCGGCGACGTGCAGCATGCTGCCGCGGATGGCGCCGACGCGCCCTTCGGCGAAGGTCGTCGTGGTGACGGCCGGGTCGAGGGAGGGGGTGGGCGGGGCGAAGGCGGCCTCGGCGTCCGTGGCGCCGAGGGCGGAGGCGCCGACGATGGTGGCGCCGCCGACGGCGGCCGAGGTGAGGAAGCCGCGTCGGTCGACGCGCGATGAGCGGGTCACGGTCATGGGTGGGGGTGTCCTCTCACTCACTTCTTCGGGTCACAGGGGTGCGGTGCGCGTGCGTGGGTGCCGTGCGGGGTCACTCGGTGATGAGGACCGGGAGGACGCCTGAGCTGAGGCTGCCGATGGCGGAGAAGGCGGCGGGCGTCAGGTCCAGGACGCGGTTGACGCGGCAGCTGCCGCCGCAGCACGCCTGTTCGCCGCAGAAGCTGCGGGTGCGGGGGCCGCAGTCGGTGATGGTGATGCAGACCGTCGCGCCGGAACACTGGTGGCGGACGTTCATCACGGAGCCGCAGCCGCGGCGGGGCATGCCGCCCTCGCCGCAGAGGTCGGGGCGGGTGATGTCCCAGCAGGCCTGGCTGGCGTTGGGCCAGGCGCCGTGGTTCGCGGCGGAGCGGCAGTTGCCGCAGGCGCCGCCGCCCGCGCTGGCGCAGGGGCCCCAGGCGGCGCCGCAGCAGAACCAGGTGGTCTCACCGGCCCAGAGCGAGGTGGTCGAGCAGGCCATCGCGTACTCCCTTCGTGGCAGGACGCTCCGGATTGACCTGTGCATGACATGAAACGGGCCGCACGGGGGCACGGGACGACGGGGTGACGCGGGGATGGTGACGGTGGGGAGCTTCGTCCTGTGCCGGGCACGGTGGGGGATCAGGCAGGACAGGCGGAGCGTTCGTCGGACTGGCCCATAATCCCGGTTCTCCCGGACCCGCGCCAGAGGGCACCGGGACCGCGATTGGTCGGACAACTGGCGTGTTGCGTACGCGTTCTGAACAGATGTCATCCCAGTCGGACGGAAACCGGTCACCGTCCGTCCCGTTAACACACATTCACCGCAGGTCGCATGAGAGATCGGGTTACGGGGGAGGTGACCATTGACCGGCTGACCACCCGGCGACGGTGAGGAGCTCGATCATGGACCACGCGATCGACAACAGGATGGACCACAGGCTCGACCGGCGGACGACGCGGCGCACCCGGGTGCTGTTCGCGGCCGTCTTCGCCGCCGCCGTGCTGCTCTCCCCGCTGCTGGTGATCTACGAGTTGCTGGCGGGGGCCGTGGGCCTGGTGCTGACGGGGATGGTGGCGCGCGCGTCGGACGGCGCGGCGACCATGACGGCCACCGTCGTGTTCGCGGGGCTGCTCGCGGGCAGCCTGCCGTACCTGGCGGCCGCGCCGTTCGTCTCCTGACGGGGACCTCCCGGCGGCATCGCCGGGACGACACACACCCGCGGGGCGGGGCCGCCGACCGGTCCCGCCCCGCCGCACGTTCCGCGCCGGGGCCGGGAGAGCCGGGGCCGGGAGAGCCGAGGCCGGGAGAGCCGAGGCCGGGAGGGGACGTCAGGCCGGGCGCAGGCGCACCGCCGCGCGGTCGAGGACCGGCCGGAAGCCGAGGCGGTGGTAGAGCGCGTTGCTCGTCGGGTTCGCCAGGTCGGTGAAGAGGACGACCTCGCGCGCCCCGCCGCCGAGGGCCCGCGCGGCGGCCGCCGCCGTCAGCCCGGCCGCGTAGCCGCGTCTCCGGTGCTCGGGCGGCGTCCAGACCTGGTTGATCCGCACCACGCCGCCGACCGGACGGGTCGTGCCCGCCGTCGCCACGGGGACGCCGCTCGCGTCCTCCCACATCAGGACGCTCCCGGAGGCGAGCCGGTCGTCGGCCATCGAGGCGGCGCCGCGCAGCAGTTCGGGCTCCCCCAGGGCGTGCGCGTACCCCGCCATCCACCGGACCAGCAGGTCGCGGTCGGCGGCCGTCCCCGCCCGTGCCCGGCCCGGCGGCGGTGGCACCGGCGGCGCGAGGGCCGTGAGCCGGTGGAGGCGGGAGAGGCGTACGGTGCTGGCGGTCCCGGCGGCGTGGCCGGGCAGCCGCAGCCAGGCGTCCGCGAAGTCCCCGGCCACCTCGCGGGGCACCTCCGCCACGTCGGGCGCCGCCGCGCCGTCCGCCCCGCCGAGCACCGCCGCCAGCGGCGCGACGGCCGCGCGCGGCAGGGGCGTCGCCTGGAGGGCGCGGGGCGGGGTATGGACGAACGCCGCGCCGGCCCGCCCGCCGCCGTCGCGCCACCAGCCGAACCGGGGCGGGAGGCCGCCGAAGACATCCGGCCCGGCGGCGGCCAGCGTGTCGCACAGCGTCAGCGGGACGGTGTGCTCGACCGGCCGGGAGTGGAGGAAGGTGTGCGCGTGGCGCAGGAACGTGCCGAGGTCGCCGGTGGTCGTCCAGGTCATGCGCCCATCCTGGCCCGGGGCGGCGCGCCGCGCGGCGCGGCGGCCCGGTCTAGCCTGGGGCGATGTACGAGCGGAGGCGGCGGCGGTACTTCGCGCTGATGGCGGTCTGCCTGGTGCTGTTCGTCGGCGCGGGCACGGTGGTGCGGCTGTGGTCGGTGCCGCTGGCGATCGCGATGTGCGTGGTGGCCGCCGCCATCCCGCCGCTCGCGGCAATCACGGCGAACCGGCGCGGCCCCGACGACCCGTGGTGGGACGAACGCGACGGGCACGACGGGCACGACGACCGCTGATCGCGTCACCAGGGCAGGTCGCGGATCTGCTGCACGCACAGCACGACGAACAGCACGCCGGACCCGGCCAGCATCACGTTGCTCACCGGCCCGTTCCGCCACTCCCGCGCGACCCGGTCGGTGTTCAGCATCCACAGCAGCGTGAGGGCGAGGAAGGGCATGAAGAACGCGCCCAGCACGCCGTACGTGACGATCAGCCCGATCGGCTGGTCGAGCCACAGCAGCCCCATCGGCGGGAACGTCAGCCACAGCAGGTACGCGCGGAACGGCCACGACCGCTCCCGCGCCCGTTCACGCCCCGGGTCGGCGCCGCCCTCCGCGCCCGCCGCCTCCGCCGGGAGCGCGCGGGGCCACAGCCGGGCGACGAAGTCGGTGAACAGCAGGCTGACCCCGTGCCAGACGCCGATGACCGAGCTGAACGAGGCGGCGAAGAAGCCGATCAGGAACAGCTTCGCGGTGGCCGCGCCGAAGCGCGCCTCCAGCACGTCGCCGACGTCGAGGAGCCCGCGGTCGCCGCTGGCCAGCGCGATGTCGGCCGCGTGCAGCAGCTCGGCGCCGATGACGAGCATCGCCACGACGAACAGCCCGGTCGTGGCGTACGCGACGCGGTTGTCCAGCCGCATCATCGGTATCCAGCGGGGGCCGGTCCAGCCCTTGGCGGTGACCCAGTAGCCGTACGCGGCGAGCGTGATCGTGCCGCCGACGCCGCCGATGAGGCTGAGGGTGTACAGCGTGGAGCCGTCCGGCAGCGTCGGCCACAGCCCGGCGCCGAGCGCGGGCAGGTCGGGCGAGACGCGGACGGCGATGCCGACGACGACCACGAACATGACGCCGACGAAGCCCATCATCAGCTTCTCGACGACCGCGTAGCGGTTGAACCAGACGCAGACCAGGCCGAGCAGCCCCGTCAGGATGCCCCAGGTGCGCAGCGAGGGCCCGTCGGGGAAGAGCGCGGCCAGCGGGAGCCCGCTCGCGGACATGGCGGTCGCGCCGTACACGAACCCCCAGACCACGACGTACACCGCGAAGTAGGCGACGGTCCAGCGGCCGAGCGTCCGCCAGCCGTCGAAGATGGTCGTGCCGGTCGCCAGGTGCCAGCGGCCGGTCGCCTCGGCGAGGGAGATCTTGATCAGGCAGCCGAGGACGGCCGCCCAGACCAGGGTGTAGCCGTACCGCTCCCCCGCCACGGCCGTCGCCACCAGGTCGCCCGCGCCGACGCCGGTGGCCGCGACCACCAGCCCGGGACCGATCAACCGCCAACGCGCGCCGGGAACTTCGGCGCCGGTCTCCTCGTGCGTCTTCGTCACGCAAGGCATCCTGCCCGCAGATCATGACCGCGACAACGCGGATGCGAACGTTTTTTCCGGCCGCCGCCCGCGCGCGGTGGTGCAATGGGGGCATGACCTTCCATGTCGCCTCGGAGACCGGACGGCTGCGCCGGGTGATCCTCCACCGGCCGGGACTCGAACTGAAACGCCTCACGCCGAGCAACAAGGACGAGCTGCTCTTCGACGACCTGCTGTGGGTGCGGCGGGCGCAGGAGGAGCACGACGTCTTCGCCGCGCTGCTGCGGGAGCGGGGCGTCGAGGTGCTGCTCTTCCAGGACCTGCTGGCGGAGACCCTCGCCGTGCCCCGGGCGCGGGCGCTGGTGCTCGACCGCGTCTTCGACGAGCGCGAGTACGGGCCGCTGGCGACCGGGCGGCTGCGGGCTGCGTTCGACGCGCTGCCGACCGCCGAGCTGGCCGAGGCGCTGATCGGCGGGATGACGAAGCGTGAGTTCCTGGCGGGGCACGCCGAGCCGGTGTCGGTGCGCTTCCATGTGATGGGCATGGACGAGTTCCTGCTCAACCCGCTGCCCAACCACCTTTTCACCCGCGACGCGTCGGCGTGGGTGTACGACGGGGTGGCGATCAACGCGATGCGGTGGCCGGCGCGGCAGCGCGAGAGCGTCCACTTCGAGGCGGTGTACGGGCACCACCCCCTCTTCTCCCGCGCGGCAGACGCCGGGGATGCCTTCCGCTACTGGGCCGAGGGGCAGGGCGCGCAGCCGTCCACCATCGAGGGCGGGGACGTGCTGGTGATCGGCGAGGGCGCGGTGCTCGTGGGGATGAGCGAGCGGACGACGCCGCAGGCGGTGGAGCTGCTGGCGCGGCGGCTGTTCGCGGCCGGGTCGGCGCGCCGGATCGTGGCGCTCGACCTGCCGAAGCGGCGGGCGTTCATGCACCTGGACACGGTGCTGACGATGGTGGACGGCGAGACGTTCACCCAGTACGCGGGCCTGGGGATGCTGCGCTCGTACACCATCGAGCCGGGCGAGCCGGAGGACGGCGGCCCCGGGCTGCGCGTCACCGACCATCCGCCGGGGCACATGCACCGCGCGATCGCCGCCGCGCTCGGCCTCCCGGCGATCCGGGTGGTGACCCCGCGGCAGGACGTGCACGCGGCCGAGCGGGAGCAGTGGGACGACGGGTGCAACGTGCTGGCCGTCGAGCCGGGCGTCGTGATCGCGTACGAGCGGACGGTCACGGCGAACGAGCACCTGCGGGCGCAGGGCTTCGAGGTGCTGGAGATCCCGGGGAGCGAACTGGGGCGCGGCCGGGGCGGTCCGCGCTGCATGAGCTGCCCGGTGGATCGCGACCCCGCATAACCATGTAGCTTTACGTATATAGTTCCAGTCATTTCCCGCTGTTCCCACCATTCCCACTGTTCGACGTATGGAGCCGTCATGGCGCTGAACCTCACGGGCCGCCACCTCCTCAAGGAGCTGGACTTCTCGGCCGAGGAGTTCCTGTCCCTCGTCGCCCTCGCGGGCGAACTGAAGGCCGCCAAGCGGGCGGGCACCGAAGAGCGCCGCCTCACCGGCAGGAACATCGCGCTGATCTTCGAGAAGAACTCGACGCGCACCCGCTGCGCGTTCGAGGTCGCGGCGGCCGACCAGGGCGCGTCCACCACCTACCTGGACCCGGCGGGGACGCACCTGGGGCGCAAGGAGTCGCCCCGGGACACCGCCCGCGTGCTGGGCAGGATGTTCGACGCGATCGAGTTCCGCGGGGCGGCGCAGAGCACCGTCGAGGAACTGGCGGCGTACGCGGGCGTGCCGGTCTACAACGGGCTGACCGACGACTGGCACCCGACGCAGATGCTGGCCGACGTCCTGACGATGACCGAGCACTCCGACCGGCCCGTGGACGAGCTGTCCTTCGCCTACCTGGGCGACGCGCGCAACAACATGGGCAACTCCTACCTCGTCACCGGCGCGCTCCTCGGGATGGACGTGCGGATCGTCGCGCCCCGGGCCCTGTGGCCGGACGAGGCGGTGCAGGGCGAGGCGCGCCGCCTCGCCGGGACGACCGGTGCGCGGGTCACGCTGACCGAGGACGTCGCCGAGGGCGTGCGCGGGGCGGACTTCGTCGCCACGGACGTGTGGGTCTCGCTGGGCGAGCCGGCCTCGATGTGGGACGAGCGGATCGCGCTGCTGCGGCCCTACGCCGTCACGATGGAGGTGCTGCGGGCCACGGGGAACCCGGACGTGCGGTTCCTGCACTGCCTGCCCGCCTTCCACGACCTCGGCACCGAGGTGGGGCGGCAGGTGCACGAGCGGCACGGCCTCACGTACCTGGAGGTGACCGACGAGGTGTTCGAGTCGGCGCAGTCGGTCGTGTTCGACCAGGCGGAGAACCGGCTGCACACCATCAAGGCCGTGATGGTCGCCACCCTCGCGCCCTGAGCCGACACGCGCGGACGCCCCCTCCCCCGGCGGATACCCCCTAGGGGTAATGTCGCGGGGAGGGCCGCACGCGCGGTCCGTGCGACCAGGGAGACCGGGGGCACCGCATGCGGCACGAAGGACAGGACGGCGGACAGGCGTCCGCGGGCTGGGGTATGGCGGTCCGGGCGACCCTGCACTGCCTGACGGGCTGCGCGATCGGCGAGGTGCTCGGCCTGGTCATCGGCACCGCGCTGGGCTGGGGTGTCCTGCCGACCGTGCTGCTGTCCGTGGCGCTCGCCTTCGTCTTCGGCTACGCCCTCACCCTCCACGCGGTCGTCCGCGCGGGGGTGGCCCTGGGCGCGGCGATCGGTGTGGCCCTGACGGCGGACACGCTGTCGATCGCCGTCATGGAACTCGTGGACAACGGCACGCTGCTCGTGATGCCGGGCGCCATGGACGCGGAGCTGTCGGACGGCCTGTTCTGGGCGTCGCTGGCCCTGGCGCTGGCCATCGCCTTCCTGGTGACCACGCCGGTGAACCGGTGGATGATCGCGCGCGGCCGGGGCCACGCGGTCGTGCACCGCTACCACCACTGACCGCCGCCGGGCGCGTCATCCGTCGGCCTCGTGGACGAGGATGGCGACCTGCACGCGGTTGTCGCAGCCGAGTTTGTCGAGGATGCGCGACACATAGGTCTTCACCGTGCCGACGCTCATGAACAGCTCGGCGCCGATCTCCGCGTTGGACCGGCCGCCGCCGACCGCCAGGGCCACCTCACGCTCCCGGACGCTGAGGACGGCGAGCGCCTCGCGTGCGCGCAGGGCGCGGCGCGCCCGTTCCGCCTGCTTGCCGTCCCGGTCGCCGAGGCCCTGCTCCCGACCGCTGCCCCTACCGCCCCCGCCGCCGCCACCGACCCGCAGGACGTGGTCGATCAGCCGTGTCGTGACGGCGGGCGAGAGCATCGACTCGCCGCTCGCCGCGACGCGGACGGCCCGCAGGAACTCGGTGGGCGGCACGTCCTTCAGCAGGAACCCGCCCGCCCCGGCGCGCAGGGCCCGCAGGACGTACTCGTCGGTGTTGAAGGTGGTGAGCACCACGACCACGGGGCCCGTGCCGTCGGCGCGCAGGGCCTCGGTGGCGGCGAGGCCGTCCATCCTCGGCATGCGGATGTCCATCAGCACGACGTCGGGCTTGTGGCGCCTGGCCGCCTCGACGGCGGCGACGCCGTCCGCCGCCTCGGCCACGACCTCGATCCCCGGGTCGGCGCCCAGGATGAGCGAGAGCCCGGTGCGGACGAGGGCGTCGTCGTCGGCGACGACCACCCGGATCAGCTCGGCCACGGCAGACGTGCCTCCAGTCGGAACTCGATCCCGCCGTCCCGGCGGCGGCGCGCGCCGTAGTCGATACGGCCGCCGGTGAGCTGGACCCGCTCGGTGAGGCCGACGAGTCCCGAACGCGCGCCGGGCGCGGCGGGCGCGGCCCCCGGGTCGCCCAGCGGGTTGGTGACCCGCACCAGCAGCTCGCCGTCCTCGGGGAGGTCGAGCAGGACGCGGGCGCACCGGCCGGGCGCGTGCTTGCGGGCGTTGGTCAGGCCCTCCTGGACGACGCGGAAGGCCGTGCGGCTAGTGGAGGACGGCGCGTCTCCCGGGTCGGCCAGCCGGTCGTCCAGCTCGACGGCGGCCCCCGCCCCGGCCGCCTCGGCGGCGAGCCCGGCTATGTCCCCGATGCCGGGCTGGGGCCGCGTCGAACTCTCCCCGCCGGGGCGCAGCACCCCCAGGATCTCCCGCAGGTCCTCCAGGGCCTGGTGGGCGCTGGAGCGGATGGTGCCCGCCGTCGCGGCGATCTGGTCGGCCGCCATGTCGGGCCGGACCTCCAGCGCGCCCGCGTGCAGGCTGAGCAGGGTGATCCGGTGGGCCAGGACGTCGTGCATCTCGCGGGCGATGTGCTCCCGCTCGCGGCTGCGGATCTGCTCGGCGCGCAGCGCGGCCTCCGCCTCCGCGCGCTCGGCGCGGTCCCGCAGCGAGGCCACGACCTCCCGCCGGGCGCGGATCACCATGCCCCAGGCGACGAAGGGCGACATGAGGACGACGCCGAACACCAGGTTGAACGCGATCTGGCCGAGGACGCCCGCCCCTGCCGCCGCCACGTCGGGGTCGGGCCAGAGCATCGCGTACGGCACGCCGCCCGCCAGGTAGGCGGCGGACATCAGCAGGGTGGTGCGCCAGGGACGGTGCACGGCGACGGTGAAGAGCGCGACGACCGAGGCCGCGCCGACGTACTCCGCGAGCGCGGCGATCGGGAGGATGAACAGGGCGACGCCCACCGGGTGTTCGCGGCGCCACCACAGTGCCGCGCAGCCCGCGGCGGACGCCACCAGCGCGGCGGTGAAGGCCGCCGGGTGCCCCTCGCGTCCGCTGTTCACCGCGTCGGCGGCGAACAGCAGGCCGGCGAGCAGCGACAGGGCGAGGGCGACGACGTCGGTGATCCGGTTCTGCCGGTGGGTGCGGGTCATGACCGCACCAGCGGTCGCCAGTACTGGCGGCTGCCCTCGTCGCGCACGGCGAAGCCGGACTTCTCGACCTCGGCGCGCAGTTCGGCCGTGTCGTCGTGCGCCTTCTTGCTCAGGGCGGCCTCCCGCGCCTTCAGCAGCGCGTTGACCGCGCCGGGGAGGTCCGGTGTCTCGGGGACCCAGCGGCGGTAGAGACCGGCGTACGGGTCGGCGGCGCACCACGGGTAGCCGTGGGCCGTGAACGCGCGCTCGATCGCGTCGGCCGACATCTCGGAGGTGTCGCGCAGCAGGTGCCGGGACTCGCGGTCGAGCACCACCAGCCGCTTGCCGTCCAGGAACACGGTCTCGACGTCGTGCCGCCGTATCTCGCGGACGGCCTCGTCCTTCCGCACCGTCAGCGCCTCGTCGGTGACGGTCACCCGCAGGGTGCTCTCGATGGCGGCGAACGCGAGCAGCAGCCCGGCGGCCAGCCCCAGGACGCCGAGGACGAGCGCGACCCAGCCCGCGTCCCACGAGGCGATCAGTTCGAACGGTCCCTGCATCGGCGCCCAGCGCAGGCCGGCGACCCAGTCGGCGACCGGCGGCAGGAAGAAGCCGGCCAGCGCCCCCAGCACCGGACCGCCGCACAGCAGCACCGCCTGGTCGGCGCGGGGCATCCCCAGCTCCGTCGCCGTCCTCTGCCGCTCCCCAGCCATGATCCCGTTCCTCTCGGCGCGTCCCTCCCGCCGCGGGCGCTCCGCCGCCCGCGGTGCCGGTCCACCCGGCCACCACGACCGTACGGGCGGCCCGGCGCCCGGCGACAGTCATCCAAAGTCGTCGTCCTCGGCGGCGGCAGTCATCCAAAGTCGCCTTCCGCCACGACCGAAGTCATCCCCGCGGCCGTACCCGCCGGGAGATGCGGCTCCGGCAGCCAGTCGCGCGCCGGGTCGTACTCCAGCCACCGGCTCGACCGCGCCTCCGCCGCACAGGCGGCGGCGAGCCGCCGCAGCCCCGGATGCCCGTTCTCCCCGGCCCACAGCAGCGACCAGGCGTACAGCGGCGTCGGCTCCACCAGCGGCACGGACCTGAGCCCGGGGACCGCGGGCAGCGGCACGTCGGCGGGCATCAGCGAGAAGCGGCGCGGGTCCGCCACCAGTTCCGCGAGGAAGTGGTCGAGCCCCAGGTTGGCGCCCTCGGCGCGCTCGGCGATGCCGAAGTGCGCGGCGAAACGGTGCAGGAAGTCCAGCCGGTCGAGCGCCCCCGGCGCCCACAGCACGCCGCCCCGCAGCTGCCCGGGACGGAGCGCGGGCTCGTCCGCGAGCGGATGCCCCGCGCCCAGGACGGCGTCCACCGGCTCCAGCCGCACCAGCCGGTGCGCGAGCCCGGCGGGCAGCGGCGGGTGGACCCGGCCGAACGCGGCGTCGATCTCGCCGTGCAGCAGCGCGGCCGTCACCGACGGCAGGTCGCGCCCGTGCCCCAGCGCGAACGGCGGCTCCCCGGCCCTGTCCGCGGCACGCTCGGCGATCCGGGCCATCGTCCGCATCGGCGCGTACAGATGCCCCCACACGTCGATCCGCAGGGGCCGCCGCTCCCCCGTGACCGCCACCACCGCGGCCTCCCCCGCGGTGAGCGCGCGCCTGGCAGGCCCGAGGAACCGGTGCCCCGCCTCGCTCAGCCGCACCCCCCGGCCGTCGCGCACGAACAGCTCCGCGCCCAGCAGCGACTCAAGCCTGGCGACGCGCTTGGACAGCGCCTGCTGCGAGATCGACAGCGCCTCCGCCGCGCGCCCGAAGTGCAGCGCGTCGGCCGCGAGTACGAACGCGCGGACCTGTCCGAGATCCAGGTCCAGGTTTTGGTCCAGGTCTTGGTCCAGGTCGCCGCGCACGCCCCTCACCATAGGCGACAACCGGAAGGTGTCGGCCGCTCCCGCCCGTTGTTGGCCCCTCGGGCCGTGGCCGCTGTTCGATCGGCGGCATGCGACAACTGATCCCCACGGGCGATCCGCGGCGGCCGGTGGCGTTCGCCGAAGCCGCCCAGCCCGTCCCCGCGCCCGACGAGGCGCTGGTCCGCGTCGAGGCGTTCGCGCCCAACCGCGGTGAGACCTTCCTGCTCGAACGGCCGGTCCCCGGCGCACGCCCCGGCAAGGACATCGCGGGCCTGGTCGTCCAGCCCGCCGCCGACGGCTCGGGCCCGCGCGCCGGTACGCGCGTGGCCGGCCACCCGCCGCACGGCGGCTGGGCCGAGTACGCCGCCGTCCCCACCCACTCGCTCGCCGCCCTCCCCGACGGCGTCGACTCCGTCCGGGCCGCCGCCCTCCCCCTCGCCGGGATCACGGCCCTGCGCCTGCTCCGCGCGGCCGGGAACCTGGTGGCGGCCCGCGTGCTGCTCACCGGCGCCTCGGGCGGCGTCGGCCACTACCTGACCGAACTGGCGGCCGCCGCGGGCGCGGAGACCACCGTCGTGACGGCCACCCCCGGGCGCGCCGCGCGGCTGCTGGAGCTGGGCGCCGCGGCGGCGGTACGCGGAGCGGCGGACGCGCGGGGCCCGTTCGACGTGGTGCTGGAGTCGACGGGCGGCGCGGAGCTGCCCGCCGCGCTGTCACGGCTGGTGCCGGGCGGCACGCTGATCTGGTTCGGCCAGGCGAGCCGTACGCCCGTCACCCTGGACTTCTTCGACCTGCTCGGCGGCCCCGCGGGCGCCACCGTCCGGCACTTCCACTACGCGGGCGCCCCGTACGCACCGGACCTCGCCGCGCTGGTGCGGCTGGTGGACAACGGACGGCTGCACCCGGAGATCGGCCGCGTCGCCGACTGGGCGGAGACCGCCGCGACGCTGGCCGACCTGCGCGAGCGCCGCATCCGCGGCAAGGCCGTCCTCACGATCGGAGCCGCCGCGTGAACGCCCTGGCCGCCGCTGCCGCGTTCGCCGAAGCGCAGTGGACGCGCGCCACCGGCGCGGGACTCGACCCGCACGAGTACCGGCGCGTCACCTCAGGGCTCCGCTCCCTGGACGACTGGTGCCCGGCCTTCGTCCGCGCCGCCCGCGAGCACGCCGCACGCGCCGCACAGGCCGCGTCCCCCCTGTCCGCCGGTGAGCACCTGCGGACGGCGGCGCGGTGGTTCCACGCCGCCACGCTGGCGCCGCACCCCGAGCAGGCACGTGCCGCCGCCGACGCGGACGACGCCCTGGCCCGCGCGCTGCCCCTGCTCGACCCCGGCGCCCGCCGCATCGCGGGCGAGGAGTTCACCGGCTGGCTGCGCGGCCCCGGCGACGCCCCGGCCACCGTGGTCGTCGTGCCCGGTCTCGACTCGGCGAAGGAGGAGTTCCAGGACCTGGTGGACGCGCTGCTGGCCAGGGGCGTCGCGGTGTACTCCATGGACGGCCCGGGGCAGGGCGCGCTCGCCGCCGCCACGGCCGTCCGGGCGGACTACCACCGGGTGATCGGGCGGGTCGTGGACGCGCTCGGCGTCCCGCGCGTGGGGCTCGTCGGCATGAGCCTGGGCGGCTGGTACGCGGCCGGGAGCGCGGCGTACGAACCGCGTGTGGCGGCCGTCGCCACGGTCAGCGGCCCGTTCCGCCTCGACTGGGACGCGCTGCCGGGGCCCGTCCGGGACATCCTCGCGCGCCGGGCCCGGGGGGAGGACGCGGCGCGGGAGTTCGCGGGGCGGGTCGACCTGTCGGCGCTGGCGCCGCGGATCAGCGCGCCGGTTCTCGTCGTGGACGGTGGGCAGGATGTCATCCCCGGCGCGGAGAACGGGGAGCCGCTGGCCCGCCTGGCGCCGCGGGGCGAGTACCTGCTCGTCCCGCACGGGGACCACCTCCTCGGCAACGCGCGGTCCGACTGGCTGCCCGTGCTCGCCGACCGGCTCACCGCACTGCTCACCGGCACCACCGAAGGGGAATCCGCATGAACCGCTTCACCGGCAAGACCGTCCTGATCACCGGCGGCACCAGCGGCATGGGGCTCGCCACCGCGCGGCGGCTGATCGCCGAGGGCGGCCGGGCCGTCGTCACCGGCAGGACCGCCGAGCGGGTGGACGCCGCCGTCGCCGCGCTCGGCGAGGCCGCCTCCGGCGTCGTGGCCGACACCGCCGACCTCGCCGCCGTGGACGGGCTGATGGAGACGGTGCGGGAACGCCACGGCCTGATCGACAGCCTCTTCGTGAACGCCGGGACCCTGCTGCTCAAGCCGTTCGCCGAGATCACGGAGAAGGACTGGGACCAGGCGCTCGACGTCAACCTCAAGGGCGTGTTCTTCACGGTCCAGAAGGCGCTGCCGCTGCTCGTGGACGGCGGCTCGGTCGTCCTCAACGCCTCGTGGACCCTGCACCGGGGCAACAGCGCCCTCACCGTCTACTCGGCGACCAAGGCCGGGGTCCACAACCTGGCCCGCACCCTGGCGGCGTCGCTCGGGCCGCGCGGCATACGCGTCAACTCCGTCAGCCCCGGCTACATCGACACCCCCATGTACCCGGTCGAGGCGCTGAGCCCCGAGGACGCGGGGGCCCTGACCGGCCGTGTCCTGGCCGGGCGCTTCGGGCGGCCCGAGGAGGTGGCGGCGGCCGTCGCGTTCCTCGCCTCGTCCGACGCGTCGTACGTCAACGGGCAGGACCTGGTCGTGGACGGCGGCCTGGTGGGCGCCATCCCCGGCTGACCCGCCGCACGGAGAGGGTGGCGGGCCGTCAACGCCCGTCACCCGCCCGTCACCCGCCCGCCAGTTGCTCCGCCATCGCCGCGATCCCGCCGGGGCCGACCCGGCAGCAGCCCCCGATCAGCCGCGCCCCCGCCGCCCGCCACGCGACGGCCGCCTCCGGCGCGAACCGCGACGGCCCGCGCCAGCGGCCGGCCGCCCCGTCCCACTCCTCCCCGCTGTTGGGGTAGGCGACGGCGGGTTTGCCCGTCACCGCCACGGCGAGCCCGACCGCGGGCAGGACCTCGCGCGGGTCACAGCAGTTGACACCGACCGCGACCACCTGGTCCACGCCCGCCGCCAGCGCGAACGCCTCCCGCAGCGGCTGCCCGGCCCGCGTCCTGCCGCCCGCGACGGTGTACGACAGCCACACCGGTACGCCGCACCCCTCGGCCGCGCGCAGCAGCGCCTCCGCCTCCCGCACGTCGGGCACCGTCTCCAGCGCCAGCACGTCCGGCCCCGCCGCGGCCAGCGCCTCGATCCGGGGCCGGTGGAAACGCGTCAACTCCGCGACCGGGAGACCGTACCGCCCCCGGTACTCGCTCCCGTCCGCGAGCACCGCCCCGTAAGGACCCACCGACGCGGCCACCCACGCCCGCCGCCCCGACTCCGCGACGGCGCGCCGCGCGAGCCGCACGCCGTCCCCGAACAGCCGCTCCGCCGCCGCCCGTCCGGCCCCCCGCCGCGCGAAGCCCTCGAACGACGCCTGGTAACTGGCGGTCGTCACCACCTCGGCGCCCGCCCGCAGGTACGCCGCGTGCGCCGCGACGAGGGCGTCCGGCGCGTCCGCGAGCAGCCGCGCCGTCCACAACTCGCCGGACACGTCCTGGCCCTGGGCGGCGAGCTGGTTCGACAGCCCGCCGTCCAGCACCAGGGCGCGGCCGGACGGCGACAGCGCGGGGAACGCGGGGCTCACCCCAGCTGCGGCGCCACCCGGGAGGCGATCAGCTCCAGGTGGTCCAGGTCGTCGAGGTCGAGGATCTGGAGGTAGATCCGCGACGAGCCGATGGCCGCGAACGCGCCGATGCGCTCGGCCACCTCGTCCGGCGTGCCCGCCAGCCCGTTGGCCTTCAGCTCATCCACGTCGCGGCCGATCGCCGCGGCGCGGCGCGCCACCTCGGCGTCGTCCTTGCCGACGCAGGCGACCAGCGCGTTGGAGTACACCAGGTCGTCCGCCTTGCGCCCGGCCTTCTCGGCGGCGGCGCGCACGCGCCCGAACTGCGCGTCGCTGTCCTCGACCGAGCCGAAGGGGATGTTGAACTCGTCGGCGTACTGGGCCGCGAGGCGCGGCGTCGTCTCCTTGCCCATGCCGCCGAGCAGCACCGGAATCCGCTCCTGCACGGGCTTGGGCAGCGCGGGCGAGTCGGTCAGCCGGTAGTGCTCGCCCTCGTAGGAGAACGTCTCACCGGCCGGGGTGCCCCACAGCCCGGTGACGATGGCCAGCTGCTCCTCGAGGCGCGGGAACTTGCGCTTCGGGAACGGGATGCCGTACGCCGTGTGCTCCTCCGCGAACCATCCGGCGCCCAGGCCCAGTTCGACCCGGCCGCCGGACATGGCGTCCACCTGCGCCACCTGGATCGCGAGCACACCGGGCAGCCGGAACGTCGCCGCCGTCATCAGGGTGCCGAGCCGGATGCGGCTGGTCTCCCTGGCGAGGCCGGCGAGGGTCACCCATGCGTCGGTCGGCCCGGGCAGGCCATCCCCGTCGCCCATGCGCAGGTAGTGGTCGGAGCGGAAGAAGGCGTCGAAGCCCAGGTCCTCGGTGGCCTTGGCGACGGACAGGAGGGTGTCGTACGAGGCGCCCTGCTGGGGTTCGGTGAAGATACGCAGATCCATGCCCCCATCATGCACACCCCCGTCCGCCGCCGGTCAGGCGCGGCCCGGTCGGCCCGGGGTCAGCAGCGCGGTCTCGCCCGGGGAGATGTCGGGCCGCAGCACGTCGCAGCCGCCCGCGCGGTGGAACACCACGATCTCGCCCGGTGTCAACGCCGCTGTCACCTCGGCCGCCCGCTCGCCGAGGATCTGCTGGACCCCCTGCGCGAACTGCGCGTCCAGCGCCAGCACCGCCTCCGCCGACGTCCAGAACGCCGAGCGGCGCGGCGGCGTCCGCGTCACGTGCAGCACCGTCCGCCACGGCCCCGCGGACAGCGCCACGTGCGGCGGGCGCCGCAGGTCGCACACGAGCGCCTGCGGCCCCGCGTCCACCGTCGGCGGCGCGGGCGGCTGCGGCGGCCAGGCGCCGGTCTGGCCGGTGAGGACGAGCCGGTCGCCCGCCGCCTGCCGTACGCCCGCCCACTGGTCGGGGCTGCGCGTGGCGGCGGTGACGCGGGCGCCCACGGCCAGCAGCCGCAGCGCGAACAGCCGCCCGAACAGCGACTCCCCGAGCACGGCGACGCGTATGCCCGCCGGTCCCGGCGCGGGCAGCGCGACGGAGCGGCCCGACACGTCGGTGCCGAGGTGCACACCCGCGTGCGCCGGGTGGAGCAGCGGCCCGGGGGGCGCCGGGTCCTGCCAGGAGGTGGCGGGCAGCGTGGTCAGGTCGGGGATCGGCAGAGGGGATGTCATCGGGCGCTCACGCCTCCTGTACGGGCGGCCGACGGCGCGGCGGCGGGGGCGGGGACGGGGGCGGCGGTGCGTCCGGCGCCGAACAGCCCGGTGGCCTCGACCAGCGAACGCGACGGGTACGCCACCGGCAGCGTCGCCAGCAGCCCGGCCGCCTGGTCGGTGGCGGGCGGCCCGACGACGCCGAGCTGGAGCAGCCGGTCGCGTTCGGCCGCCGCGTGCTGCGCGAGCGTGCTCACGATCCGCACGGCGGTCCGCACGCGCAGCTCGCCGTCCTCACGGGTGAGGGTGGCGGCGGTGACGACGCGGTCGGCGGTGCAGGCGGCGAGGCCGGTGACGAGCCGCCCCCAGTCGGCCTGGCCGCGGATCTCGGCGGTGACGGTGCAGTGGGTGGCGGCGTTCCCCGCCCAGCTGCCGGGGATGGCGCGGCCCTCGCCCGACGCGTCGCCGATCTGCCGCAGCAGGGCGCGCAGCGCGTCGGCGTCCAGCGGGCTGCTGGGCGCGCCGAGCAGGGCGAGCCTGGCGCGCAGCCTGGCGGCCGCCGCGGCGAGCGCGGCCCGCGCCCCGGCCGCGCCGCCGCCGCGCCGCTCGGCGGCCTCGGGGGCGTCGAACGGCTCGTAGCGCAGCACCAGCCAGGACCGCACGGCGATGGGGCGGCCGCCGGTGGGCAGCTGCCGGTAGGCGACGGTCGGCTGGTAGCGGTAGTGGAAGTCCCAGGGCGGCAGGCCGAACTGCTCGACGACGAGCTGGGCCGCCGCCGGGCGCGCCGGGTCCTCGTCCAGCCAGCGGGCGATCTCCCCGGCGGGCAGCGCGGGCAGCGTGCCGCCGGGGAAGGCGACCACGGCCGCGTAGCCGCGTCCGTCGGCGAGGACGCCGAGGCCCTGCGGGCGGCCGGGCGCGGCGCGGGTGCCGCCCTCGGCCGCGCCGCCGCCCGCCGCCGCGTTGCGGTCGGCGACCTCGGTGACGTCCAGGGCGGGCAGCAGGGTGTGGACGACGCCGAGGTCCTCCTCGCCCGCGGGCCGCGCGGGCGGCGACGCGGGGGCGAGGGCACGGCGGCGCTGCTGGTCGACGAGCTGCTGGTCGGCCCAGTCGCCGCGGACGCGCAGCAGCGCGCCCGCCGTCAGCAGGCCGCCCGCGCCCGCCAGCACGTACCCCCAGGTGCTCTGGAACGCGACGCCTGCCGCGACGCTCCCGGCCCCCGCCTCCAGGGCGACCACCCGGCCGCGCGTGAACCGCACCGGGCGCCGGCTCCTCGGCGTGCCGGACGTCTGTCCGGGCGCAGCGGCACCGCCGCGGCGTCCGCCTCCTCGGGCCATCACTCTCCCTCTCCGCTCTCGTCGCCCGAACCCTCGCCGGCCGCTTCCCCGCCGTCCCGGGGCACCGCCACCTCGCGCTGCTCGACGCCCGCCGCCTCCGGGTCGAGCACCGGGCCGCGCGGCAGCAGGCGCACGAAGCTCTGCGGCAGCGACGGCGCGTCCGCCGGGACGTACCGCAGCCGCTGCACCGCGTCGGGCGAGGAGAACGGGTACGCCGTGCCGCTGTCGGTCACCAGTGTGTACGTGCCGCCCGAGCCCGCCGACGCGGTGGCCCGTACGACGACGCCCTTGCCGGTCGGGATCCAGATCTGGTCGAGCTGGCCGAGCCGGGTGCCGTCCAGGGTGACGACGGGGTCCATGCCCTCCGGCTCCGGCATGGCGCCCGGCAGGTGGACGGTCGCCTGCCAGGGGGTGT
Organism: Streptomyces sp. NPDC049879; assembly: GCF_044461265.1. Taxonomy (NCBI): domain Bacteria; kingdom Bacillati; phylum Actinomycetota; class Actinomycetes; order Kitasatosporales; family Streptomycetaceae; genus Streptomyces; species Streptomyces sp. NPDC049879. Next base: position 478,729 of record NZ_JBITKT010000004.1, read on the forward strand.
CGCCCGGCTGGCCGCCCGGCGGGGTGCTGATGCAGATGGGCTGGTCGCGGCCCGGGTCCTGGGCGCGGGGCAGCCGCTCCGGCCAGAACTCGTCGCCGGGCGGGCTGTCCTGGGACGACGCCGCGCGGGCGGCGTCCGCGCCGGTGATCGCGTGGTCGTCCGGGGCGTCGACGCTGAGCAGCCGGTAGACGACCTCGGAGATGCTGAGCAGGCCGTCCGGGCGGACGACGAAGTACTGCGGGTTGGGCCCGCTCATCTCGGTGTGGGCGAGGTCGCCGACGGCCGCCTCGAAGGGCAGCGCCCCGGCCGCCGGGGTGCCGCCGGTGTCGGCGCCCGCCTCGGGGAGCGTGATCTCGGGGCCCTCGGGGAGGGTCGCGAGGATGGCGGAGGGCAGCTGCTGGGTCTCCGCGCGCTGGAGGTCGAGCGCGCCGAGGAGCGACTCGGCGATGGCGTACCTGCGGCCCTCGGTGAGGAGCCACAGCCGGTCGTCCTCCGACCTGGCGAGCACGGTGGCGCTCTCCGCGCCCTCGGGCGGGGCGACGCCGGGCACGGAGATGTACAGCGCCGTCCTGGTCGGCTCGCCGCCCGTCTCCGAGGGGACGGCGCACAGCGTCCAGTCGCCGGTCACGAGGTCGCCGTCGCCCGGCAGCGCGTCCGGGGCGCCCTCGATGCCGACCGGGAGGCCGCGCGGCGCGTCGTTCAGCACGCCCTGGCGCACCTCGGTCAGCTGTCCGCCGCCGACGAGCAGCGCGGAGGCGAGGTTGAGGGCGGGGTGGACGACGCCGTCGGAGACGACGTACCGGTCGCCCTCGCCGGTGATGACGGCCCCGCTGTCGGGCAGCTTGGGGCCCTTGCCGCCGCCGAGCCAGCCGGCGATGCCGAAGCCGGCCATGATGAGGATGCCGATGGCGATGCCGCCGCCCACGCCGCGGTTGAGTCTGCGGCGCGGGTCGTTCCTGGCCTCGTCGGCGCCCCGGATGAGGCTGGTGGTCCTGCGGCGGTTCTCGTAGGCGTACGCCTCCGCCTGCTCGCTTGTACTGGCCATCTATCGTGTCCGGTTCCGGGGGGCGGTGGTCTTGGGGTCGTCGGGTGACGGCACGTCGCTGCCGTCGAGCCAGGCGAGGCGGGGGCGCGGCGCGCTCGGCGGTCCGGCCGCCGGGGACGCCATGGGGTCCGCGGTGTCCCGCTGTCCCGGCTCGGGTCCGGCGCGCCAGCCGCGTCCCGCCGCGCGGCGGACGGCGGGCGCGCTCGCCAGGCCGAGGACGACGGCGAGCAGCAGGCAGCCGCTCCAGGCGAGGGCGGTGGCGGCGGTGTCGGACAGCAGGGGCTCGTCCTCGGGGACGTCGGCGGCGGTGACGCGCCCGCCCGTTCCCGCTTCCCTGGCGTCCTCGCCCGGCATCCAGGTGAGGGCGCGGTAGGGATCGACGATGCCCGCGCCCGTCCTGTCGTTGCGCCCGCCGCCGACCGGGGTGGCCGAGCCGAGGAGGCGCTCGGCGACCTCGGCCGCGGACAGGGCGGGGTGGAGGGCGCGGACGAGGGCGGCGGCGCCGGAGACCTCGGCGGCGGCGTAGCTGTTGCCGGAGTCCGTGCGGTAGCCGGAGCCGCCGGGGGCGACGAGGGTGAGGTTCTCGCCGTAGCCCGCGAGGTCGACCCACGGGCCGCGGTTGGAGTTCTCCAGGGGCTGGCCGTCCGCGTCGACCGAGCCGACGGCGAGCACGCCGTCGTAGGCGGCCGGGTACATGCGGCCGTCCTGGACGGTGTTGTTGCCCTCGTTGCCCGCCGCGGCGACGACCACCACGTCGGCGGCCACCGCCCGTCCGACGGCCTCGCGCAGCGCGTCGTGGTCGACGGGGAAGGCGAAGGAGAGGTTGAGGACGCCGACGCCGGCGTCCACCGCGTCGTCGATGGCGGCGGCGAGGAGGGTGACGTCCACCTGGTCCACGCCGTCGGCGACGCGCACGGGGTAGACGGACGCGCCGGGGGCGACGCCGGTCATGCGGTCGCCCTCGGTGCGGCGGCCGGCTATCAGCCCGGCGAGCGCGGTGCCGTGGCCCGCGCAGTCCTGCTCGGGCTGCGGGCTGGTGCGGTCGAAGCCGCGCTCCTCGTTCACCGTCGTGTACTCGCTGCCCCGGTGCACGGCTCCTTCGAGGTCGGGGTGGCGCGCGTCCACACCGGAGTCGACGATGCCGACGGTGACGCCCGTGCCGGTGGACAGGTCCCAGGCGTTGGGCAGGGCGAGCTGCTGGATGAGGGGGTACGGGCCCAGGCCGTCGGGGAGTTCGTCGCCGGTGACGGGATTGCGGCAGGGCTCGGCGGCCGCCGAGGGCGTGGCGAGGCCGGGCACGGCGAGCTGCCCGGCACACAGGGCGGCGGTCAGGACGGTGAGCGCCCAGGCCGGCCGGCGTTGACGGCCAGGGTGACGGGAGGGGACGGGAGGACGGTGCACGCGCTGGCTCCTCACGCCCGCAGGTCGAGCAGGGCGGTGTAGACGTCCCAGACGGCGAGGACGAGGGGGACGACGGCGAGCAGGATCGTCGTCTCCAGCATGTCGAGGCCCCGCGAGACGCGCGGGTTGAGCCGGTAGCGCCCGGCGGCGAGGCCGACGGACCCGGCGATCAGGGCGATCAGCAGGGCCAGGGGGAAGATGACGCCGAGCAGCGCCATCTTCTCGCCGGTCCTGTCGGTGACGAGGAACGCCGCCGCGCCGACCGCCATGACCAGCGCGGTGAGCAGCGGCACGGCGGTCTGGCTCCGCTCCCTGAACAGCCGGGAGCGCAGCAGCGTCAGCACGATCAGCACGCCCGCGAGGATCCGCGCCCACCCGTCGCCGCCGCCGAGGAGCACGAGGGTGCCGGTGCCCGCGACGATGTGGCTGCCGACGAGCATGCCGGTGAGGAGCTGCCTGGCCCGTTCGACGCGCGAGGTGAGGCGGTCGTGTTCGAGCTGGCTGGGCAGGGCCTCCAGGTCCTCGACGGTCGCGGCGACCTGCGGCGCGGGGATGCGGGCGATGCGCAGCGCGACGGTGGGCCACAGCGTGGTCAGCGCGAGCGCGAGGGGCGCGGCGACGGACGCGGCGCGTACGGCGGAGACGTCCCAGACGGCGCACTGGAGCGCGCCGACGGCGGCGAGCGGCCCGGCGACGACGAGGGCGGCGAACGTGCCGTCGCCGCCGCCGACGAGCACGGGTCCGACCGCGCCGACGGCGGCCAGGACGGCGCAGGCGAGCAGCAGGTGGCCCGCGGTGAAGCCGCCGACGGTGCCCTCGTCCGTGCCGAGGAGCCGTACGGCGCCGAGCATCGCGGGGGGCGCCGCGAGGACGGCGGCCCAGGTGCCCGCGCGGACGTCGGCGAACGCGCGGGACATCAGCGCGCCGACGGCGAGGCAGAACAGGGCGGTGGCCAGGGCGAGCCAGCCGGGGAGGCGGCCGGGGGCGGCGGCGAGGGCGGCGCAGGTGGCGAGGAGGCCGACCGCCGCGAGTGCCCCGGCGGTGCCGCGGGTGGCGGCGGTGGCCCAGGAGCCGCGTACGCCGTGCTCGCCGATGATCTCCACGACGTCGTCGTACAGCGGCGGGGTCGCGTCGTCCGTGCCGTGGGTGAGGAAGAGGAGTTCGCCCTCGGCGACGCCCTGGGCGGCCAGGGAGGCGGCCGGGTCGAGGCGGGTGCCGTCGGTGCGGCGCATGATCCAGCCGCCGTGCCGGACGCCGCCGTCTGTGCCGGGGTCCTCCCCGGCGTGGCCGAGGAGGGCGGGCATCAGCCGGGCCAGCGGCACGGCGGCGGGGACGGCGAGGTCGGCGCGGCTGCGCGGCCCGGCGAGTCCGATGCGGACGAAGTCGGCGCCGCTGGGCGCCGCGGGCTGCGAGGTGGTGCTGGCGCTCATGGGTGGGTCCTGGAGGTGGTCTGGTCGGCGGACGCGGGCTCGGCCGCGCTGAGGGGGGAGTCGGTGCGGAGGAGCTGGACGGGCACGTTGCCGAGGCGGCGGTGCAGCAGCAGGCCGCGGCCCTTCTTGCGCTGGGCGGGCTTGATGCCCCACAGCGGCACCTCGTCCTTGGGGAAGCTCATCAGGACGGCGGGGGTGTTGAGTTCCTTCATGCGGCTGATGATCGGGTCGCCGAGGCTCCGGGAGGCGCCGCCCGCCTGGCGGGTGAGGTAGATGTGGAAGCCCATGCCGCGGGCCTGGGGGAGGTAGTCGAGGAGGTAGCGCAGCGGGTTGCCGCTCGATGTGGCGACGAGGTCGTAGTCGTCGACGAGGACGAAGATCTCGGGGCCGCTCCACCAGGAGCGGTCGCGGAGCTGCTCGGGTGTCACGTCGCTGGTGGGGACGCGCTTCTTCAGGCCCTCGGCGAGTCCGGCGAGGATCTCCATGGACCGTTTGTGCTCGGTCGCGTAGCCGAGGAGGCTGGGGCCGTCGAACTCGCGGAGCATCGACATGCGCGGGTCGAGGATGATCATCTTCGCGCGCTCGGGCGGGTAGGCGGCGGTGATCTGGTGCGCGATGGAGCGCAGCAGGGCCGTCTTGCCGCTCTCGGTGTCGCCGATGGCGATGAGGCCGGCCTCCTCGCCCGGGGTGAAGACGACGGGTTCGAGGCGGTTGCCCTCGATGCCGATGGTGAGGCCGGGCACGCCGGTGGGGGCGGGGAGTTCGGGGAGGGTGACCGACAGGGGCAGCAGGCGGACGCGGGGGGCGCGCGGTCCGGTCCACGCGCTGTCCACGCGCTTGATGAGGTCGGCGACGCCGTCGGACAGCCCGTCGGCGGAGCGTACGCCGTCCACGCGCGGCACGGCGGAGAGGAAGTGCAGCTTGTCGGCGGTGATGCCGCGTCCTGGGCGTCCGGCCGGGATGGTGCGCTGCGCCTTGCGGTCCACCTCGGAGTCGAGCGCGTCGCCGAGGCGCAGCTCGACCTTGGTGCCGACGAGGTCGCGCATGCCCATCCGCATGTCGAGCCAGCGGTTGCCGGTGATGACGAGGTGGATGCCGTAGGTGAGCATCCGGCCCGCCACGTTCATCAGGATCGTCTCCAGCTCGGGGTAGCTCTGCCGGAGCACCGCCCAGCCGTCCACCACGAGGAAGATGTCGCCGAACGGGTCGTCCGTGACGCGTCCGGCGGCGCGGGCGGCGCGGTAGTCGGCCATGGAGTCGATGCCGAGGTCGCGGAAGCGCGTCTCGCGGGTCTCCATGACGTGCAGGACCTCGGCGACGGTCCTGTTGACGACCTCGGCGTCCAGGCGGCTCGCGACGCCGCCGACGTGCGGGAGCTTGGCGAAGGGGAAGAGCGTGCCGGAGAAGTCCAGGCAGTAGAACTGCACTTCGGCCGGGGTGTGGCGCAGCGCCAGCGAGGCGATGAGGCTGCGGACGACGGTGGACTTGCCGCCGTGCGGCCCGCCGACGACGGCGACATGGCCGCCCGCGCCCGTCAGGTCCAGCTCCAGCGGGTCGCGCCGCTGGTGGTACGGCTTGTCCACGATGCCGATGACCGGCGTCAGTTCCCGCATGGCGGGCGAGGCGCCGAAGCCGCGCCCTGGGCGTTCGCGCAGGTCGGGGTGGAGGGCGTCGAGCGTCTCCGGCTCCTCCAGCGGGGGCAGCCAGACCTGGTGGGCCTGCGTGCCCTGGCCGGTCATCTGCTCGACCATGACGCTGAGGACGGTGGTGCCCAGTTCCTCGCCGTCGCTGAAGTCGTCCGGCTCCGGCTCGGGTTCGGGTTCGGACGGCAGCTGCTCGGCCGGTACGGGGACGTAGCGGGCGGAGAACGGGCGGACGTTCATCGTGCCGCCGAGCGACAGGCTCCCGTTCTCCTCGCCGGTGCGGTAGGGACCGGAGACGTAGGCGGCGCGGAAGCGCTTGAGCGTGGTGGTGTCGGTGCGCAGGTAGCCGTGGCCGGGGGCGCTCGGCAGGTGGTTGGCGTCGACGACGCCGATGGCGGTGCGGCTCTCCGACTCGGAGAACGTCCGCAGGCCGACGCGGTACGAGAGGTGGGCCTCCAGGCCGCGCAGCTTGCCCTCGTCCAGGCGCTGCGAGGCGAGCAGCAGGTGCAGGCCGAGGGAGCGGCCGAGGCGGCCTATCTGGACGAAGAGGTCGGCGAAGTCCGGTTTCTGGGCGAGCAGTTCGGAGAACTCGTCCACGACGATGAAGAGGCTGGGCAGCGGCGGGAGGTTCGCGCCGCGCTGCCTGGCGCGCTCGTAGTCGCGGACGGAGACGAGGTTGCCCGCGTCGCGCAGGACCTCCTGGCGGCGGTTCATCTCGCCGGACAGGGCCTCCCGCATGCGGTCCACGAGGGTGAGGTCGTCCTCCAGGTTGGTGATGACGGCGGCGACGTGCGGGAGTTCCGACATGCCGGCGAACGTCGCGCCGCCCTTGAAGTCGACCAGGACCAGGTTGAGCTGGTCGCTGGAGTGGGTGACGGCCATGCCGAGGACGAGGGTGCGCAGCAGCTCGGACTTGCCGGAGCCGGTGGCGCCGACGAGCAGGCCGTGCGGGCCCATGCCGTTCTGCGCGGACTCCTTGATGTCCAGGTCGAGCAGGCTGCCCTCCGCGGTGACGCCGATGGGCACCTGGAGGCGGTCGCGCATGGGCCGTGGCCGCCACAGGACTTCGAGGTCGAGGTGGCCGGGGTCCTGGATGTTCAGCAGGGCGGGCAGGGTGTTGACGGCGGTGGTGAGGTCCTCGCTGTCGCCGACGGCCGCGGCGGCGTCGGCGCGGAAGTGCGCGAGCTGCCCGGCGAGCGCGTCGGCCTCGGCGACGGACAGGGCGTCGGCGGTGCCGAGGGAGTCGGTGGTCTCGGCGGCACGTACGGTCAGGCCGCCGTCGGCGGCGACCTCCAGGTGGACGCCGTGCGCCTCGGTGAGCGCGGTGGCGCGGCCGTCCACGTCCAGGACGGTCACGCCCTGCAGGCCGTTGGGGTCGAGCAGTGCCTCGCCGCCGGTGACCAGGCCGCCGTCGAGGACGACGAGGAGCTGCGGCAGGTCGGGGTCGGGCTCGGCGTGCCGGTTGAAGCGCGTGCGGCGGGTCAGCTCGGCGCCGAGCCAGTCCTCCAGGACGGCGAGGCTGGCGTGCATCATGCGGACCGGTCCGACGTGGTCCACCTCGTCGGGGTGGTGCGTGTGCGGCAGCCACTTGAGCCAGCCCCAGCGCGGGCCCTCGATGTCGGTGGTGCAGACGACGACCCGCAGGTCGCGCGGCGAGTGGAACGTGACGGCCTGGGCGAGCACGGCCCGGAACAGGGCCCGCGCGCCGTCCGGGTCGTCGCCCGCGTTCGTCACGGACATGGCGGCGAAGCGGCGCAGCGCGACCTGCACGGGCAGGCCGGGGACGATCGAGTACGCCTCGATGAAGCGCTTGAGCGCGACGGCGCACAGCGGGTCGAGGTCCTCGACGGGCGCGGAGTCGCCGGGGATCAGCGGGGTGGCGAGGTAGCGGGGTCCCGTGCCGACGCGGACGACGCCGAAGTCCGCGTCACCCGAACGCCGCTCCCACAGGCGGCGGCTGGCGGCGACGGACCACAGGGCGCCGGGGGGCGGCGAGTTCCACTGGAGCGCCTGGCGCTGCGCGGCGGCCGTACGGCGGACGTCGGTGCGCGTGCGCTCCAGGTACCTGAGGTACTCGCGCCGTTCCTGGCGGGCCTGGGTCTTCGTGGAGCCGCGCTGGCGTATGACCGAGCCGATGACCATCGCGAGGCAGGAGATCAGGAACATGCTGCCGACGATGTAGCCGATCGGGCCGCGCCCCATCGTCAGCATGTAGAGGACCGAGCCGAGGCCGCTGAGCGCGGGCAGGGCGGTCATCCAGATGTTGCCGTCCTCGGGCTGCGGCAGTTCCGGTGGTGCCTTGAGGACGAGGTCCTGCTCCGGCACCGTCGGGCCCTGCGCGCGGGCGGGGCGCCGGAAGACGGTGGTCGGCGTCGTGACTGTCATACGGTCCTGGCTCTCCTGCTGGTGCAGCTATTGAGTACGGCGGCTGTAGACCTCGCCCCGGTAGGCGTTCTGCATCGCGTCCCGGTAGGAGTCGTACTCGTGCTCGATGCGTTCGATCGAACGGATCATGTCCGTCTCGTTGAGGTGGTCGTCGGTCGGGTCGGTCAGTGCGGTGCCGCCGAGGCCGTGGTGGTCGGCGTGGACGGCGGCCTCGGCGATGAGACGCCTCGGTATGGTGTCACCGTTCCTGAAGGCGGCGTTCTCCGCCTGCCAGTCGAGCGACGGCATGGTGGGCGGCAAGGAGTAGCGGACTCCGGTGGCCAGGCCGTACGTGCCGAGGACCACGCCCACCTTGCCGGGGAACGCCGGGACCGCGTCCTTGATGATCGTACCGGCCGCCGCCATGCCCGCGACCAGCGCGGACTGGTTGCGGGCGCTGCTCCCCGGCTTGATGTCCTGGTCGAGTTCGGCGCGGTGCATCGCGCCCTCGACGCGGCCGATCGCGGCGAACGCGTCGTCCTGCCCCCGGCCCGTGGCGCCGTCCCTGACGAACGCGTTGTACGCCGTCTTCTCCTGCCAGGCGGCCACGCCCGTGCTGAACTCGTCCTTGACCGGCTTCTCCATGTCGGCGAGCAGCGCGTACAGGGCGGAGCTGTCGTCGTGGGACAGGTCGAACGAGTAGCGGTAGTCGTTGCCCAGCAGGTCGGGGTCGGTGACGTCGCCGGGGAAGTCGCCCGCGGCGAAGGCGCTGTGCTCGGACTCCGGCTTGGAGATCTGGTCCAGGTAGCGCAGCGCCGCGTCGGACACGGCGCTCTGGAGGGCGGTGTGGTCGGACGGGTAACCGTTCGCCTTGCCCAGGATGTCGGCGGAGTGGTCGGGCGCGTCGGTGAACAGGTGGTAGGCGGCCTCGACGTAGGCGCGCGCCGCGTTGTCGTGGTGGTCGAGGTCCGGCGGGATGGTGGTGCCGCTGGTGATGAGGTCGGCCGCGCCGTCGCTGTCCTGCCAGGTGACGCCGAGGAGGCCGCGGCGGAACGTGTCGTCGTTCAGCAGGTCGGCGGACAGGCCGCTGTTGAGGGACGCGTTGTGCAGCAAGTCGCTGCTGAACGTGTTGTGCACGCCCTCGGTGGCGCCCAGCGCGTACTGCACGTTGGTGCGCTGGCCGACGTCCAGCGCGGCCTGCGCGAGCGTGCGGCCGAACTCGTCGCCCGGCGGGACGGTGGCGGCGCCCATGAGGTCGCCGAAGGCGTTGAACCGCCGCAGCTCGTCGTCGAACGCGACGGGGTACGACGGGTCGAACAGCACGCTGTCCTTGTGGTCCAGGACGAACGGGCGCAGCGCCTCGGGGATCGCGCCGGGCTCGGTCGCGGGGTTGTGGCCGCCGACGCGCCAGTCGAGCAGCATGTTCAGCCCGTTGGCGACGCGCTGGGCGGCGGAGTGCCCGGGGGTGGGGTGGTCGCCGTCGTCGCCGTCCCCCGCGAGGGCGCCGAGTGCGGCGAGGTCGTCGGCGGAGAGGCGGCTGTAGAACGCGTCGAGGTAGGCGCGTTCGGCCTCGGTCAGGGGGCGCGTCGAGTGCGGCGGGTCGTCGTAGACGCCGATGCCGATGGAGTCGAGCGTCTCGGTCCAGCGCAGCAGGGCGTCGGGGTCGGGCGGCTCGTGGCCCAGTGCGTCGGAGAGCTGGTCGGCGGCCCAGAGTGCCTGCTTCTCGCTGGTGAACAGGTCGAGGGGGCCGTCGGACAGGTCGTAGCCGAGGTCGCCCAGTTCGAGGCCGTAGTCGGCGAGCCGGTTGCGGTAGGCGCCGATGGCGTCGTGGATGTCGGCGTCCGTGTCGCGGGCGCTGTCGGCGCAGTCGGCGAGGTGCCGCTTCCTGATGTCGGCGGCGAGGCTGCCGGGCAGCTCGTAGACGTTCTGGAAGGCGGACTTGGAGACGGGGGCGAGGTGGAGCGTGGTGCCCTCGTAGGTCACGTCGAGCGTGCCGATGCGGTTGTCCATCACCAGCCCGGTCAGCGGCTTGCCGACGGCCGCGCGGAGGGCTGCCTCCCAGCCCTCCCATTCGTGGATCGCCGCGCTGATGTGGCGGGAGCGCGCTTCCTCCAGGCCGCCGTCGCCGAGGACCAGCTGCGTGACCTCCTCCTCGGCGCCGATCGCGTCGTTCATGGCGCGCACGACGTAGCCGACGACGCGGTCCATGTCCCGGCCGTTGCCCTGGAGTCCGCGCGCCGTCCCGTCGATGCGGCCGTCCGCGTCCACGAGGGAGGAGCCGTCGAGCGTGCCCGCGTCGGCGGCGACCTCGGTGGCGTGCCGGGCGAGGTCGCCCGCGCCGTCGGCCTCACCGGCGGCGCGCGCGTACACGAGGGCGGTGTCCGCCATCTCGTCCGGCTCGATCTCGGCGGAGAACTCCCGCTGCCGAGTCCACGGCTTCTTCTGCGCCACTTCCTCGACCTCGTCGCTGCTGAAGGAGAAGTCCGGCATCTCCGCCACCCCCATGGGGCACTGTCGCCCCTGTCGTCCGCGCGGTGCTGTGCGTGGATGATCTTGAGGGGGCCAGATGTGGCGGTTCCGGACTGGAAGTTAACCCGGACTGAAGGAAACCGGAAGGTCGCTGCGGCCTTCCTGGCAAAACGGAAACCCCGGGTTCACCGGCGGTTACGGAGCTGTGGCGCTGCGCGGTGCGCTCCGCGTACGGCGTACCGCCCGGCGGGAGACCGCGGTCCCCCGCCGGGCGGCGCGTCAGATGGCGTTGGCGACGGACGAGTCCACGGAGATCTCGTTCACGGAGACGCCCCTGATCGTGCCCTGGGCCTCGATCTCCATCTCGTCACCCGTGTCGGCGACGTAGTGGTCGGACTCGGCCATGTTCTCCCGGCCCTCCGCCGCCTGGCCGGTGCCGCGGATGTGCTTCTCCCGCACGGAGAGCACCGCCGCGGGGAACTCGGTCGCCCCGGCGTAGCTCGCCGGGTTGACCTCGGCCAGGCGGAGGTAGCGCTGGCTGCTCTCCGCCGCGTCGGCGCTCTCCAGGCTGCCCCGGCCGCCTTCGCGGAAGCCGTCCGAGTCATAGCCCAGGGATTGGAAGCTGTTCACTGCTGTCTCCTCTTGCTATTCACCGAGCACACCCTTGGTGGCGGTCTTGTCCGTGGCCCAGACCGCGGGGTCCTCGATCAGCTCGGTGGGCTTGCCATTCCGGGACTTCTCGTCCCTGTCGCGCTGCGTGCCGGCGTGGGCACCGGCGGGCGGTGCCGTGGCACCGGCCCGTGCGCCCGCTCCGGCGGCACCGGCCCGTCCGGCCGCCGCCGACGACGCGCCCGCCGTACCGGCCGCTCCGGTGCGCGCCGCCGCCTGGGCCGCCGCGGCACCGGGCCGCCCGGCCAGACGGCTGCCCGCCGTCGCGTCACGGACACCGCTGCGCCACGTCGCCGCGGACTCGCGCAGGGCGGTGGCCCGCCCCGCCATCCTGCCGCCGCGCCCGGCACCACGTCCGCCCGCGCCGTGCGCCGCCGCTCCCGGCGGCACCATGCCGCCGCGTGCGCCGCCCATGCCGACGGCACCGGCACGGCCGCCGCCCGCTCCGACAGCGCCGCCGCCACCGGGGAACCGGCCGGCGCCCGCCGTACCGGGACGGGTCATCCCGGGACGGGTGCCCGAGCGGCCCGCCGCCGCCGCACCGGGCGGCGGCATGTACGGGCGGCCGCCCTGGGCGGCCTGGTGCATGGCGATCGAGTTGGCGACCCGTGCCTGCCGCCCCATGTTCTGGAGGGCCTGCTGGGTCATCTGCTGGCGGGCCGGACCGGAGTTGCCGATGCTCGGGGGCACCATGCCGCCGTACCAGCCGCCGATGTTGCCGCCGTTGCCGCCGATGACGGCGGGGACGAGGGCTCCCGCGCCCACGAGCCCGGGGATGATCCCCCCGCTGCCCGCGACCGCGCCGGGACCGTTGCCCAGGCCTTCGTAGCGGCCCGAGTAGTCGGTCTCGTCGCCCCAGCCCTTGCCGGTGATCGGGTCGATCCACTGGCCCGTGGAGGGGTCGAACTCCCGGCCGGTCGCCGGGTCGACGAGGTGGCCCGTGCTGGGACTCTGCACCCAGCCCGCGAAGTCACCGCCCTCGGGACCGACGACGCTGGAGCCGGGGTAGTCGCCCGGCCCGATCGTCGAGCCGTTCGGGGCGACGTAGCCCGCCCGGCCCCCGCCGGACGCGTACCCCGCCCTGTTGCCGCCGCCGACGGCCCCGCCGACGAAACCGGCCGCCGCGGCACCGCCGATCACCCCGGCGCCGCCGACCACCCCGCCGCCGCCACCGCCGCCACCGGCGGTCGGGGCGACCCCGTCACCCGCGCCGCCCTCGGGCGCGGGCGGCGGCTCCTCGCCGATGACCCGGCCGAACTCGTCGCTGAGGTTGTCGAGAACGGTGAGCGCCTGGTTCTTCAGCTGGGTCTTCTGCATCTCGGCGGCCTCGGCGGCGCGGATGACACCCATGCCGACGTCGATCACACGGACGCGTTCCTCAAGGTTCTGCTCGACCTCGAAGAACTCGTCGTCGAGCTGGAGCGCCTTCTCCGCGGCGCGCGCGGAGTGGTCCGCCGCCTGCTGGAGCTGGTCGGCGATCCGCTGCGCGGCCTGGCCCGCGCCCTCGGCCCAGCCGCTCGCCGCGGAGATGCGGTCCGAAAGTTCGAGCAGGCCGACGCCTTCCTCGGCGGCGGTGTCTCCGGCGGTGCCGGCGAGGGCACCGCCCTCCCTGCCCGCCGCGGCCGCGAGGGCGCGCCAGGCACCGGCGGCCGCCTGCATGTGGATGTAGCGGGCGCTCAGGATCTTGTTGATCGCGTCATTGAACGCTGCGTCAGGCGATGCCATGTCAGCCCGCTCCCCAGTATTCGCCGCCCGGCGGGTAGTACGGCACCGGCGGCAGGTCCTCCAGCACGGAGGGGTGTGCCGCCTCCATGCTCCAGTCGAACTCGTTGAGATCGCGCACATCGACCTTGGACAGGGTCTGGTGTGCCGCCTCGTCCGTGTCCAGCCCGATGCGCGCCGCGTTGGCGGCGCTCGTCTTGATGTCCTCCACGGTGACGCCGGCCCGCTCCAGCTCACGGAGCATGGAGAGGGCCGCCGTCTCCAGCGCCGCCGCCGCCCGTTCGGCGTTCGGCACCTCGCCGAACATCTCGCGGGCGGAAGCGATCTGGGCAAAGCTCTGTTTCATGGACGCGAGACCATCGCGTCTGCCCGTGCCGTCCTCGGCGCCGTTGAAGCCGCCGATGTTCAACGTACCCATGGTCAGCGCTTCCCCTCGTGGGTATCAGGCGCCGCCCGCGGCAGCGCGCCGCATCCGGCTGCCGCCTTCCTGGCCGATGCTGGCGACGCGGTTCATGGCGCCGAAGTTGTTGGCGACACTCTCGTCGTGCAGCCCCGCGTTCCGCTGGAAGTCACCGTTGCGGGCCTCCATGATCTGCCCGACCTGCGCGTCCACCGTCCCTTGGTCGACGAGCGACATGATGCTGCTGTAGACGTCCCTCCAGATTTCAACGGACGCATCCCGCTGCTGCTTGGTGACGTTGGAGATGTCCGTGAACTCTGCGGACCTGAAGTTGATGGTCACGGTGGTTCCACCCTTCCTGGGCGTGGTGCGGCTGCGTCGAGGACGCAGCCCGCGTGGTCAGAGTCAGATGCCGGCGACGATGCCGCTGTCGGGGGAGATGGTGTTGATGTTGACGCCGTTCACGACTCCCTGGGCGTCCAGGTCCATCTCCTCACCGGAGGTGATGACGAGGGTGAAGTCCGTTTCCAGCTGCTCCAGGATGTCGCCCAGCACGCGGCCGGACTTGCCGAGAGCCCCGTAGTTCTCGACGGCCTGACCGGTACCGGCGCCCGTGTAGGCGGTGTGCACCACGTCGCCGAGGCCGCCGAGCGCGCTGGCCGCGGTACGCATCCTCTCCTGGGCGTCCTTCAGGATGCCCGTGACAACCCGTGCGTCCTCCGGGTTGAGCTTGATCTCGGGAACCTCGGTAAAGGTCGTCTCCATGCCTGTGCCTCACAGTCTCACTCGGCTTCCGGCGGCGATCCACCCAGACATACGCCGCCGTATGTTGCTGACATGATTCACCACTTCGGCCGTCCGCGCAGCGGCTGGTGTGTATCAGTTCGGTAAGAAAACCGGGAACAGGAGGTCGGAATGCCTCGGAACGGACCTACACCCGCGCGTACTTCTCGTCGATGCGGACGCGAAGGTGGCTGTTCTCCCTCGTGTTGAGGTTCTCCAGGATCGCCCGCGCCTGCATCTCCTGTGCTCGGGCGGCCTCCTCCCGTCCCAGACCGCGCAGCGCGGTGGCGAGCCATGTGCGTTGCGTTGCGACCACGAACGGATCGAACGGTTGCTCCGCCGCGTGGCTCAGCGCTCGTCCGGCCCAGCGGGCCGCTTCCTCGAATTCCCGCATCTCCAGGTGATATTCGGCCAGCACGCCCGCCGCGATGGTCATTTCGTAAGGCAGCGTGAGCGATCCGTAGTTGTTCATCAATAAACGGTATGCCTCCGCGTGGTGCCCGAGGTGCAGGTGGCAGCGCGCGAGGTTGTTGACCACCTGCGGGCGCAGTCCCGGCAGCCCGGCCGCCCGCGCCTCGGCCAGGGCGTGTTCGGCCGCGTCCACGGCCTCGTCGAGGCGGCCCGCCGACCCCAGGCAGGGCACCAGGTTGGTCATCACCGCGATGGCGTCGGCCCGTTCGCCGCACTCCTGGAAGAGCGCGATGCTGCGCCGCAGCAGTTCGGCGCCCTTCAGCCCCTCGCCGCGCTGCCCGGCGGCCTTGCCGAGCTGCCCGTACGCGACGGCCCGCGCATACGTGTCGCCGCGCCGCGCGGCCACCCGCAGCACCACCTCGCACAGCCGCCGCTGCGCCCGCCAGCTCAGCCGCATGCCGAAGTACGTCTCCAGCGCGGAAACCGCCTCCAGCGCGAAGTCCGACAGCGGGCGCCCGCTCAGCGCCGTCCCCTCGTCGTACTCCGGCTCCGACAGCTGCTCGGCCAGCGACAGGACGTCCTCCAGCACCGCGTCGGCCCAGGGCAGCGACTCGTCCACGTCGGTGAAGAGCTGCCCGCTCGGGAAGCGCCCCGCCCCGGCGCGGTAGCGCGCCCGGTAGCGGTCGGACAGGGCGAGCGGCGTGTTGACGCGGTAGAGCGAGCCGAGGTACCAGCGGGCCAGGCCGGTGAGTCCGGCGAGGGCGCGTTCCGGGGGGAGCCCGGCGGCCTGCCAGACGGACGCGGAGCGCACGAGGTCGTGCAGCGTGTACGCGCCGGGGCGCGGGCTGCTCGCTATCCGCGCGTCGGTGAGGCGGTCGAGCGCCTCCCTGGCCTCGCGCGCCGTGCTGCCGGTGAGCGCGGCGACCGAGCCGGGGCAGAACGTGCGGATGGCGGTGGCACCCAGCAGCGGGAAGATGGCGGCGGCGCGGCGGTCCTGCGGCTCGCGGCCCGAGGCGAGCTGCTCGATGCTGACCATCAGGCTGGCGCGGAGGTCCACGTCGTCGGCGGTCAGTTCGTCGGTGCGGCGCCGCTCGTCGCGCAGCAGGGCCGTCCAGTCGGCGACGCGCCAGTCGGGGCGGGCGGACATGCGGCCCGCGATAATGCGCAGGGCGAGCGGCAGGTGGCCGCAGAGGGCGGCGAGCGCGGCCCACTCGGCGTCGTCGCCCCGGTCGGCGGGCACTCCGGCGGCGGCCTGGAGGAACGTGACGGCGTCGGCCGTGGTCAGCGTGTCCAGGTGGACGTGGTGGCCGCCGCCGAGGCCGGTGAGCGCGGTCCTGCTGGTGACGACAGCGGCGCTGCCCGCCTCGGCGGGGAGGAGGGGCGCGACCTGGGCGGCGTCCAGGGCGTTGTCCAGCAGCAGGAGGACGCGGCGGCCGGCGAGGCGTTCGCGGTAGTACGCCTCGGCGGCGCGCGGGTCCTGCGGCATGTCCTTGCCGGGCGCGCCGAGCGAGGCGAGGAGGAGGCGGTGTGCCTCGGTGACGTCGAGCGGCGGGTTGCGCGGGTCGGCGCCGCGCAGGTCGATGTAGACGAGGCCGTCGGGGAAGTGTCCGGCGACCTCGCGCGCGGCGCGGACGGCGAAGGTCGACTTGCCGACTCCGCCGGGTCCGTCGACCAGGCAGACGGCGGGTGCGTCGAGTGCCTCGGTCAGCAGGCGGCGCGCCCGCGCCAGTTCCCCGGCGCGGGCGACGAAGGTGGCGATGCCGGGCGGGAATCCGGCGGTGGCGGTGGCTCTGCGGCGTCCGGCGGCCCGTGCCTTCTCGCGCTGCTCGACGGCGGCGAGGCGCAGTCCGTGCAGGGTGGCGCGGTCGTGGTCGTGGGCGGCCCGGTCGGGCAGGCCGCCCAGGGGTGTGCCGCGCCACAGGCCGAGGGCGCGGTCCACGGCTGCCGCCGCGCGGTCCGGGTCCTCGGCGGCGAGGACGCGGGCGTGCGCCAGGGCGTCGCGGAGGCGCCCTATGTCGGTCTCGCGCGGCTCGGCGCGCAGGGCGTAGCCGCCGGGGACGGTGACGACGCGGCCCGGGGGCAGGGCGCGCCTGAGGCGGGCGACGGCGCCGCGTACGGCCGCTGCCGCGGTGCGCGGGGGACGTTCCGCCCAGAGGCGTTCGGCGAGTTCGCCGACGCTCACGGGCGCGCCCGGCCGCAGCGCGAGCGCGGCGAGCACGGTGCGTTGCGCGGGGGCGGTCAGGGCCACGGGGGAGCCGTCGTCGCCGAACACCTCGACCGGACCGAGCAGCCGTACGTCCAAGGGGAACCCCTCACCGACGCGGGACACAGAACGGGACCGGACGCGGGCACGCCCCACCCCGGGACCCGCGTTCACCGCGCCCGCACCTCGTGCCCTCACTGTACTTCCGCGCCCGGCGCGCGGAAGTGGCGGGAACGGCTGCCATGGACGTCTTTTACCGACAACTTCCGTGTGTGGCAGGACAGTTACAAGAAGATGTGCGGATCGGGAGCCCGTTCCGTACAACCTTTCCCGCCGCCGGTGCGTCCGGCGGTCCGCGGGCGGACCAGGACACGGTCCCGTGCAATTCCGGTCACGGGCGCGCCCCCGCGCGGTCAATCCCGGTCGGGACGCATGAGGCCCCGGCGCGGTGTGGCACGTATCGGGTAACGGCTCGATCCGAAGGGACCGCCATGCGCGACGTCAGCCTTCCCGCCGCCCCCTCCCCCCACCGGCGCCGTGCGGCCGTACGGGCGCTGCTCGCCGTCGCGGCCGCCGCCGCGGCGCTGCTGCCCGGCGCGCAGCCCGCCGCGCCCGCGACCGCGACCGCGGCCGTTCCCGTTCCCGTTCCCGCCGTGGACCTGCCGACGACGCCGCTCGACACGCTCGGCGCGATCCACACGCCGGAGGCCACCACGTTCCGCATCTGGTCCCCCGACAGCGCCGACGTGGCGGTGGAGGTGGACGGCGGCACGCACGCCCTCGCGCCCGTGGAGCTGGACGGCTACAGCGACGTGTACGAGGCGGTGGTGGAGGGCGATCTGCACGACGAGCCGTACCAGTTCACGGTGGCGGGCCGCGACGTGCGCGACCCGTACGCCCAGATGGTCAGGCCGGGGACGACCGAGGGCGTCGTGGTGAACGCGGCGGCCGTCCAGCCCACCGGCGGCTGGGCCGCCACCCCGCCGCAGGAGAACCCCGAGGACGCGGTGGTGTACGAGCTGAGCGTCCGCAATTTCACCATCGACCCCAGCTCGGGCGTGCGGGAGGAGCTGCGCGGCACGTTCGGCGGGCTCACCGAGACCGGCACGCGGAACGGGGGCCTGACGACCGGCATCGACCACCTGAAGGAGCTGGGCGTCACGCACGTCCAGCTCATGCCGTCCTACGACTTCGGGACGCCGGTCCCCAACTGGGGCTACGACCCGGTGAACTACAACGTGCCGGAGGAGCAGTACTCGCGCTTCACCGGCGCCGAGGACCGCGTCCGCGAGTTCAAGGACATGGTGAACGCGTTCCACCGCAACGGCATCCGCGTGCTGATGGACGTGGTCTACAACCACACGTACAGCCAGGACGTGTTCGGCCCGATCACCGGCGCGTACTACACGCCCACCGACCTGTCGGGCACCGGCAACTCGATCGACGACGGCAACCCGATGGTCAGCCGCATGATCCGCGACTCCCTGGAATTCTGGGTCCGCACCTACAACGTGGACGGCTTCCGCTTCGACCTGCTGGGCGTGCACCACCACGAGTCGGCCGCCGCCTGGGGCACGTACCTGCGCGAGACGTACCCCGACCGCGGCCTCCAGCTGCACGGCGAGCCGTGGTGCGGCGGCTGCACCGACGCGCAGGAGCCGTCCAAGGTGCGCTACGGCACGGTCCCGACGCTCGCGGACGCGGGCATCGGCGTGTTCAACGGGGCGTTCCGCGACGCGGTGAAGGGCGGTTCGCGCGACACCACCATGGCGTACATGAACGGCGACGGCGACCCGGCGGCGGTCGTGCGCGGCGTACGCGGCTCGCCGCTGGAGACGAAGAGCACGGCGCCGCTGCCCGACCTGTGGAACCCGTCCTTCGCCCACGACCCGGCGCAGACCCTCAACTACGTGTCGGCGCACGACGACCTGAACCTCTGGGACAAGATCGTCTACTCGGGCGCCACCGGCGGCGAGGACGGCAGGGCGGGCCGGATCGACCGCTTCGCGACCGGCATCGTCATGACGTCGCAGGGCGTCCCCTTCTTCTACGAGGGCGACGAGTTCCTGCACTCGAAGGTCGTGGACGGCGACTGGGAGACGGCCAAGAACTCCTACCGCGCCGGGGACGACGTGAACGCCCTCGACTGGTCGGAGAAGGCGGCGCACGCCGGCACGTTCCGCTACTACCGCGACGCCATCGCGCTGCGCCGCGCCACGCCCGCGCTGCGGCTGACGAGCTGGGAGGCGGTGCGCGACCGGATGGCGACGCGTACGGACGGCGAGGTCGTCGTCTCGGCGATCAGCGCCGACCCGGCCGCGCCGACGGCGTACGACACCGTGGTCGTCCTGAATCCGACGGACGCCGACTACACGGTGGCGCTGCCCGCCGGGTCGTGGACGACGGTGTTCGACGCGGGCGGCGCGGCGGACCGGCCGGGCGACCGGACGGCGGGGAGCCTGTCGGTGACGGTCTTCTCGCGCACCGGCGACGGCGGGGAGGGCGCGGACGGGGCGGCGTTCTCCGTGCGGGCGACGACGGTGTGGGGCGAGCACATCGCGGTGGTGGGCGACGTGCCGCAGCTCGGCGGGTGGGACCCGGCGCGGGCGGTGCCGCTCGACCCGGGGTCGTATCCGCTGTGGCAGGCGGGGATCGACCTGCCGGCGGGGACGGCGTTCGCGTACAAGTACGTGCGCACGACGGACGGGCAGCCGGGCGTGGTGTGGGAGACGGGCGCGAACCGTACGGCGACCGTGCCGGGCGGCGGGGGCAGAGTGCTGCTGAACGACGTGTGGCGCGGCTGAGCGCGGACGGCCCCCGCCTGCCCCGGCGGGGGCCGTCCGGTAGCCTCCGGGCATGACGGCGGGCGCGGGCGCCGGGCCGTCCGCACAGCGAGGAGCACGCCCCGTGACCGATCCCACGCCGGACCCCGGCCCGCAGCCGGGCGAGGCCTTCTGGCTCGAGCGCAGGACGTGCTTCCTCACCACGCGCCGCCCGGACGGCACCCCGCACCTCGTGCCGGTCGGCGTGACATACGACCCGGACACCCGGACCGCGCGCGTCATCACGAGCGCGAGCAGCAGGAAGGTCCGCAACCTGCTCGCCGCCGGGCCCGGCGCGGCCGTCGCCGTCAGCCAGGCCGAGGGCCGCCTGTGGTGCACGCTCGAAGGCACCGCCGTCGTACGGGACGACCCCGCGTCGGTGGCCGACGCGGAGCGCCGCTACGCCGAGCGGTACCGGCACGCCCCGCGCCCCAACCCGGAGCGCGTCGTCATCGAGATCGCGGTCACGCGCGCCCTGGGCACGGCGAAGCCGCCCGGCTGGTGACGCGGCCGAGGCGGCGGCCTACCACGACGACTTGGTGACCCCCGGCAGGTAACCGGCGTGCGCCTGCTGCCGCATGCGCACCCGCGAGAGGCCGAACGCGCGCAGGTGCCCGCGCGGGCGGCCGTCCACGGCGTCGCGGTTGCGGACGCGCGTGGCGCTGGCGTCGCGCGGCTGGCGCCTCAACTCGCGCTGGGCGGCGGCCCGTTCCTCCTCGGTGGAGGCGGGCGCGTGCAGCACCTCCTTCAGTTCGGCGCGGCGTGCCGCGTACCGGGCGACGACGGCCTTGCGCCGCTCGTTCTTCGCGATCTTGCTCTTCTTCGCCATCAGACGTTCCCCCCGCGCGCCCTGATCCGCGCGACGGCGGCCTCGACGCCGATGCGGTCCACGGTCTTGATCGCGCTCGCGCTGAGCCGCAGCCGCACGTAACGGCCCTCGCTGGGAAGCCAGTAGCGCTTGCGCTGGACATTCGGGTCGAAGCGGCGGCGGGTGCGCCGGTGGGAGTGGGAGATGGCGTTGCCGAAACGCGGCTGCGCTCCGGTCAGCTGGCAGTGGGCGGACACGGGCGTCACCTGCCGCTCTCGGCGCCGGGGCGCCTATCGCTAATGGAAATCATTGTCATAGAGTACCGCCCATGGCCCGCAACGACATCCGCCCCGTCATCCGGCTGCGCTCCACCGCCGGGACCGGCTACACGTACGTCACCCGCAAGAACCGCCGCAACGACCCGGACCGCCTGGTCCTGCGCAAGTACGACCCGGTCGTCCGCCGCCATGTCGACTTCCGCGAAGAACGCTGAGGACCGGCCCCCCATGTCGCACCGCCCCACCCGCCCGCTGCCCGTCGCGATCGTCGCCGGGCTCCACGCCGACGCGCGCAGGACCGTGACGGCCCGGCTCCTGGCGGCCGTCCCCGGCAGCGTCGCCCTGCACCACGACCTCTCCGGCGCGGCGGACAGCACCACCCCGCGCACCGTCGTCCGCACCGTCCGCGACGCCTCGGGCGAGCTGTCCCGTGGTGTCACCCCGTTCGTCAACGACTGCGCCTGCTGCGCCCTGCGCGCAGATCTGGTGCCGGAACTGCTCCGGCTGGCGGGCGAAGGTGACACCCGGCTCGCCGTCCTCGAACTGTGGGACTCCGTCGAACCACGCGGCATGGCCGAGGCGGTCGCCGCGCACGCGGACGGCGCCCTCGTCCTCACGCAGGTGTTCACGGCCGTCGATCCGGCGCTTGCCCTCGCCTGCCTGGCGAACGGCGACGACCTCGCCGACGCCGGTCTCGCCACCGCCCCCACCGACAACCGCACGGTCGGCGACACCTGGGCCAGGCAGCTGGAGTACGCGCCGGTCCTCGCGCTCGTCGAGGACGGCACGGCCGACGCCGCCGACCGCGCGCTCCTCACCCAACTCCACCCCACCGCGCGGCAGGTGCCCGCCGGATTCGGCGAACTCGCCGCGCTGGCCTTCGCCGGGTTCGACGTCGCCGCAGCCGCCGACGCCCAGGACGCCGCCTGCGCGCTCCTCCCCCAGCAGGCGGACGAGGCGGGCGTCGCCACCCTGGTCTGGCGCCGCCGCCGGCCGTTCCACCCGGGAAGGCTGCACGACGCGCTGGAGGACCTGAGCTGCGCCGCCGCGCGCAGCCGGGGCCGCTTCTGGCTGGCCGACCGGCCCGACACCCTCCTCGCCTGGGACGCGGCGGGCGGCGCGCTGTGCGTCGAGAGCGCGGGGCCGTGGCTGGCCTCCCTGCCGGACGCCGCCTGGGAGCTGGTCCCGCCCGTGCGCCGCGCCGCCGCCGCGCTCGACTGGCATCCGGAGCACGGGGACCGCTGCCAGCACCTCGTGTTCACGTCGCCCGGGCTCGACCGCGACGGGCTGACGCGCGTCCTCGAATCGTGCCTGCTCACCGACGCCGAGCTGGCCGCGGGACCGGACGCGTGGAAGCGCTGGCCCGACGCCTTCGACGGCCTCCTCGACCCCGTCCCCTGACCCACTCCCGAACCCCTTGGAGCACCCCATGCCCCGCCGCACCGATCCGCGCCGCCAGCAGAAGCCTCGCCCCAACCCGCTGGACGCCGCCGGGATCACGTACATCGACTACAAGGACACCGACCTGCTGCGGAAGTTCCTCTCCGACCGGGGCAAGATCCGCAGCCGCCGCGTCACCCGCGTGACCGTCCAGCAGCAGCGGCAGCTCGCCAAGGCCGTCAAGAACGCGCGGGAGATGGCCCTCCTGCCCTACGCAGGCCGCTGACCACCCCGTCCCGACACCAGGAGCGAAACGCCATGGCCGTCCCCAAACGCAAGACGTCCCGCAGCAACACCCGCCACCGCCGCGCCCAGTGGAAGGCTGCCACGCCGGAGCTGGTCCCGATCACGGTGGACGGCGTACGCCACCTCGTCCCCCGCCGCCTGCTGAAGGCGTACGAACGCGGCTACCTCCACCCCGGCGGCTGAACGCCGCGGGGCCGTGAACCGCTCCCCCACCACCGCAGGCGACCGCGACGGCCGCGCCCCGTGGACGGCGGCCGCCCTTCCCCCGGTCCGGGAGGGGCGGCGCGGCCGGTCCGCCGAAGGACCCGCGCGCTACGCGTGGCGCGGCGCCGGCAGCGTGGCGGTGAGGACGCCGGTCAGCCACTCCTCGTAGGCGTCGGCGTGCCAGCCACGGCCGGTGGTGAGCTGGGAGAAGAGCTGCGGACCGGTCAGCGCCCAGCAGGCGTCCGCCAGCCGGGCCGTGTCGGCCCCTGGGGGCAGGACGCCTTCCTCGGCGAGGTGGGCGACGAAGGCGGTGACCCCGGTCAGGCGCTCGGCCTCGCTGGCGGCGAGGACCGGCTCGACGTCGGGTCCGGCCTGGACCAGCAGGGCGAACAGGTCGGCGAGCCGCTCGTTGACGCCCCGGACGAACGCGGCGTACAGCGCCAGCTTGGCGTGCGGGTCACGCGTGCTCCACACCTCCTGGAGTACGGGGCGTCCGGCCATCGGCACGGGTTCGTCGTCACCGGCGAGCGTGACGTCCCACACCGCCTTCAGCAGGCCGGACTTGCCGCCGAACGCCTTGTAGACCGTCTCAGGGGAGACACCGGCGCGTTCGGCCACGGCGCGGACGGTCAGGGCCCGGTAGCCGTCGTCCACGAGCAGGTCACGGCAGGCCGCGACGACGGCGGCGCGGTTGCGCAGCGCCGCGTCCCGGCGGCGGCGGGCGTCGTACGGCCTGCGAGCGGATGTCACGGACACTCTCCTCCCATTCCGTTACAGTCGACTGTAACGAAAACTTTCATCCTGGCCCGCCCCCGTGGAGGCACCGTGCCCAGCCCCTCCCCCGCCGACCCCGGACGGCAGGTCGCCCCCGGCGTCCACCGCCTCGGCGACGGCATCGTCAACTTCTACCTGATCGAGCATCCCGACGGGCCGGTCCTGATCGACGCGGGACTCCCCGGCCATCTCCCCGGGCTGCGCGCACAACTCGCCGCCTCAGGGCACGGACCGGGCGACCTACGCGCCGTGCTGCTGACCCACGGACATCCCGATCACACCGGCCTGGCCGCCACGCTCCACCGGGCCGGGGTGCCGGTCTGGGCGCACCGCGCGGACGCGCCGATCCTCGCGCGCGGGCCGCGCAGCGCGCTGCGCCTCGCCAGACCGGAGCGGTCCATGGTGCCCTACCTGCTGCGCAGGCCCCGGGCCATCAGCACCCCGCTGCACCTGGCCCGCAAGGGAGGCTTCACCAGCGGGGCGGTGCCCGGCGTCCGCACGTTCGACGGCGATCAGCGGCTCCAGGAGATCCCGGGCCGCCCCGAAGCCGTCGTCCTGCCGGGCCACACGGACGGGAGCACCGCCTACCTGTTCGCCGATCGCGGCCTGCTGTTCACAGGCGACGCGCTCGTCACCCGCGACGGGCTGACCGGGCACACCGGCCCGACCCTGGTCTGCCGGGGCTTCACGCACGACAGCGCCGCGGCCCTGGCGTCGCTCGACCGCCTGGAGGACCTGCCCGCGTCCCTGCTGCTGCCCGGCCACGGCGATCCGTTCACCGGCGGTCCCCGCGCCGCCGTCCGCCTGGCACGCGCCCACGGCACGCGCTGAGGCGGGCGGCCCCGCCGCGTCCGCCGTCCCCCGTCCGCCGGCCGCTGTGGCTCAGCCGAGTCCGGCGAGGGGCACGTCCACGCGGGTGCTGACCATGCGGGCGACGCGGGTGGCGCGGCGTTCCTCCTCGAAGAAGTTCGGCACCAGGCACAGGAACAGCGTCCGCCCGTCGTCGCCGCCGAGCGCGAGGGCGAGCACGTTGTCCTCGCCGGTGGGGATCTCGTCCAGGATGTCGCCGCCCGGCGCGATGCGCAGCGCGCGGTGGTGGATGGCGTCGGCGACCCACAGGTTGCCGTCGGCGTCGAGCGCGGAGCCGTCGGCGCCGACGGTCATGGAGGCCATGATCTGCAGGACGTCGTCGGTGTCGGGCAGCGAGCCGAAGTCGGCCCAGACGCGCCGCCCGCCGAGGGTGCCGTCCGGGTGGATGTCGAAGGCGGTGACGCGGTTGCCGCACGACTCGTTGACGATCAGGGTGCGGCCGTCCGGCGTGATCACCGGCCCGTTGGGGAACTTGAGCCCGCCCGCCGCCTCGCTGACGGTCCCGTCGGGGTCCACGCGCAGCAGCGCGCCGTCGCGCACGGGGGCGAAGGCCATCAGGTCGAAGCCGAAGGTGGTGATGTACGCGCGGCCCCGCGCGTCCACCGCCATGTCGTTGAGGTGCGTGTCGCTGAACGCCGACAGGTCGGCGTGCTCGGCGAGTTCGCCCGAGTGTTCGCGCCGCAGCAGCTTGCGGTCGCGCATGGACACGATCAGCATCCGCCCGTCCGGCAGCCAGCCGAGACCGGACGGCTGCTGCGGCACGGCCGCGACGACCTGCGTCGCCCCGGACGGCTCGACGGCCAGGACGCGTTCGGTGTAGAAGTCGGAGACCCATATCCGGCCGTCGCGCCACCGGGGCCCCTCCAGGAAGGACCAGCCGTCGATCACGGGGGTGAACTGCATGCGCACGCACTCGCTTTCGGAAACAGAACAGCCTTGCGCGCGCATCCCATCACACGTTGCACCCCCTCTGTAAGTCCCCGCCCCGGGATCCGGAACCCCCGTCCCGCCCCACCGGCGGGCCGGGCCGGTCAGGGGCGCCAGGCGGCGAGCAGGTCCTCCGGGCCCCAGTGGGCGGCCAGCGGCAGGCTCTCCGCCACCCCCGAGCGCGACACGGCGACCAGCGGTGTGTCCAGGTCGGCGCCGGGCACGGCGAGCACGTCGCGGACCAGCGCGTCGTAGTCGTGCCGGCCGAAGGGCTGCGTCTCCAGCCACTTCACCGACCCGGCGAACCGCACGCGCCGCGCCACCGGTTCGCGGTCCGCGCCCACGAGGTCGATCTCCGGGTTGTTCCGCCGGTTCCACCAGCCGCCGACCGCCTCGGTGTCGGGCCAGTCCCCGTCCGGCAGCAGCCGCAGCAGCGCCTCGCGGACGAGCGGCTCGACCGCCCGCCCGCGCCACGCCGTCCAGGAGCGCTCGACGCGTTCGAGCGCCAGATCGCCCCGGCCGCGCTCGATGAGCGGGATCGAGCGCTGGAGGAAGGCCAGCCAGAAGCGCAGGTACGGATCGGCGATGCGGTACCGCTTGTTCTTGCTGTCGGGCTTGGTGGACAGCGGGAGGTCGGCGGCCAGTATGCGCTTGTCCCGCAGCCTGCCCAGCAGCGGCGTGAGCGTGCCGGACGGCAGGGCGCCCGAGCCCCCGGCCTGGGCGGCGATGGCGCCGAATGTGCGCTCGCCGCTGCCGACCGCCTCCAGCACTGCCCGCGCGTGCGACGCCGTGGGGAACTCCGCCAGCAGCGACAGCTCCCCGGCCGCCAGCAGCGGGGACAGCGGATGCGCGAACGAGGCGCGCAGGAAGTCCGCGCGCCCCATGCCGGGCCGCCACGACTGGACGATCTCGGGGAACCCGCCGGTGATCAGGTGGGCGTCCACCGCTTCGGCCGCGCCGAGCCCCGTCATGTCCCGGACGTCCGCCGGATCGAGCGGCCGGACGGTCATGGGCGTCGCCCGGCCGAAGAACGGGCGGCCGTAGGTCTGCAGCGCCTCCATCACGGACACGTCGCTGCCGACCAGCAGCAGCAGGACGGGCCTCGCGGACAGGTACTGGTCCCAGACGGTCTGGAGCGCGCCCTCGAACTCCCGGTCCTGCCCGACCAGCCACGGCACCTCGTCCAGCACGACGACGGCGGGCCTGTCCTCGGGGAGGGCCAGTGCCAGGGAGCGGAGCGCCTGGTTCCAGTCCTGCGGCCGGAGTCCGGCGACCAGCTCCGCGCCGGGGAACGGGGCGCGCCCGACGGTCGCGGCGAAGTCGGCGCGCTCGGCCGCCGGGTCGCGGTCGCGCGTGGCCTGGAAGACGACGTACGGGGCGCCCGAGCGGTCGCAGAACTCCTGGGCGAGCCGCGACTTCCCGACCCGGCGCCGCCCCATCATGGTGACGGCGCGCCCGCGCGTGCCCCCCTCACCCTCCGCGACGATGCGGTACTGCTCCGCGAGCAGCGCCAGATCCGCGCCCCGGCCTTGGAACTCCACCCGCACCCACCGCCTGAAAAGGTAGACCGAATCTTACGTAGATCGAATCTACCATTACATGCCGCGGCGTGCCTGTCGGCGGACCGCTGTTACCTCGGGGGCGGCCCGTTCGTCATAGTGCTGACGTAGCGCGTGCGAGAGAGGTAACGCCATGGTGGCAGCGGGGCCGGACGACGTACTGGCCGGAGCGTTCGAGGAGCAGCGCGGGCGGCTCGTCGCGGTGGCGTACCGGATGCTCGGCTCGCGGGCGGACGCCGAGGACGCGGTGCAGGAGGCGTGGCTGCGCCTGGCCCGCCAGGACGCGGCGGAGATCGGCAACCTCGGCGGCTGGCTGACCACCGTGGTCGGCCGCATCTGCGTGGACGTGCTGCGGTCGCGCCAGGCCAGGCCCGAGGAGTCGTACGAGGAGCGGCTGCCCGAGATCACGGTGGCCGAGGACGGCGGCGGCGCGTCCGTGGAGGACGACTCGCTGCTGGCGGAGTCGGTCGGGCTGGCGCTGCTCGTGGTGCTGGACACCCTCGGCCCGGCCGAGCGGCTGGCGTTCGTGCTGCACGACATGTTCGGCGTGCCGTTCGCGGAGATCGGCCCGGTCGTCGGGAAGTCGGCGGACGCGACGAAGATGCTCGCCAGCCGCGCCCGCCGGAAGGTGCGGGGCACGTACCGCCCGGCCGACGAGCGGCGGCGGCAGCGCGAGGTGGTCGACGCGTTCCTCGCGGCGGCGCGCGAGGGGGACTTCGAGGGGCTCGTGCGGATGCTCGACCCGGAGGTGACCTGGCGTTCGTACACCGCGCGCGGCGTGGTCGTCCGCGTGGGCGCGGAGGAGGTGGCGGCCCGGGTCCAGCACGGCGCCCGCGCGTCGGTCACGGCACGGCCGGCACTCGTCAACGGCGACGCGGGGCTCGTCACCTGGAACAGGGCCGGGAAGCTGCTCGGCATCATGTCGTGCACGGTCGTGGACGGCCGGATCACCGAGATGCTCTCGGTGAACGACCCGTCCCGCCTCGCCACCATGACCCTCCCGTCCCACCCGGGCTGAGGTCCTCGCGGAAACCCGCGCGGCTACCGCGACGTCCGGGCCGGGAGGGCCTCCGACCTGGGCGTTGTCACGTTTCGGCGGGCTGGGCCGTCATAAGGAGTGAAAGACCCACCACCACGACGGAGGTCGTCATGGAAGCCCGGCTCAACGTCTTCGGCAGCGCGCTCGCCCCCAAGCTCGTGAAGTACCTGGTCTCGGCCAACAAGGTCGTGACCGACTCGACCCTGCCGCCCGCCGTCCTTGAGCTGGTCAAGATCCGCGCCAGCCAGATCAACGGCTGCGGGGGCTGCCTGGACATGCACACCAAGGAGGCCGCCGCGGCCGGTGAGTCGGTGCTGCGGCTGAGCCTGATAGCGGCCTGGCGGGACACCAACGTCTTCACCGAGGCGGAGCGCGCCGCGCTGGCCCTGGCGGAGGCGGGCACCCGCCTCGCCGACGGCGGCGGTGTCGGCGACGAGGTGTGGGCGGACGCGGCCAAGCACTTCGACGAGGACGAACTGCTCGCCCTCACCGCGCAGATCGCGATCATCAACGCCTTCAACCGGCTGAACGTGATCACCCGCCAGGTCGGCGGCGACTACGCCGTCGGCTCGCACGCCTGACCCCCACGGCCCCCGCCACCGGGCGGGCCCGGCCACCCCCGGACCCGCCCGGCCGCCGACCCCCGAGGAACGCACGCATCATGAACACCGCACTGTGGACCGTCGCCTGGCTGCTGTCCGTCGCCTACCTGTTCTCCGGCAGCACCAAACTGCTCATACCGCACGAGAAACTCGGCGGCATGAACGACGCCTCCCGCTGGGCGACGGAGTTCCGCCCCGGCACCGTCAAGGCCATCGGGGCGCTCGAAGTCCTGGGCGCCGTCGGGCTCGTCGTGCCCGCCCTGCTGGACATCGCACCGGTCCTCGTGCCGTCGGCCGCGCTCGGCCTGGCCGTGATCATGGCCGGCGCGACGGCGCTGCGCATACGCCGCCACGAGTTCACCTACATGCTGATAGACGTGGCCTACCTGGCCCTCGCCCTCTTCGTCGCCATCGGCCGCTTCGGCCCCGAACCCCTCACCGGCTGACCCGCGTCCCCCCGCCCACGGGCCGCCGGTAGGTTTCCCGGTATGACCGAACCGCAGCGCTTCGCCTGGCCGCCCGCGCCGATCAGGACGGAACGGCTCGTGCTCCGCGAGTCGGAGGCCGGGGACCGTACGGCGTTCGTCGAGCTGTTCGCCTCGCCGGAGGTGGGCGCCCACGTGGGCGGCGCGCGGCCGCGTGACGAGGTGGAACGCGCGATGCCGGAGATCCCCGGCAGGCGCCCCGGCCTCTTCGTGGCCGAGCGGGACGGCACGATGATCGGCACCGTGGAACTCAACCGGCGCGGCGAGCAACACCGCAGTCGGGTCCGCCCGGACGGCGGGGAGGCCGAGCTGGGCTTCCTGTTCCTGCCGCAGGCATGGGGCCACGGCTACGCCGCCGAGGCATGCGCGGCGGCACTCGCCTGGTACGCCGCCCAACTCCCCGGCGAACCGGTGGTGCTCTGCACCCAGACCGCCAACGACCGCGCGCTGCGCCTCGCGTCGAGGCTGGGCTTCACCGAGACGCTGCGCTTCGAGGAGTGGGGCACCGACCAGTGGATGGGCACCCTCACCCCACCCCCACCACTCGCTTGACCCACCTCTGAACGGGACGGCCTGCCGCCTGCGGAGGGCCGGAAACTCCTCGTGACCGGCCACCGCTGAATCGGCCGGAGCAAGGGAGTGGCTGGGACGGTCGCCCCACCGCGTGCGGAACGGAACTGCCTCCCAACCAGCGACCGCCCCGTAGGTGCAGGAGACCGCGAACTCGTTCGTTTGAGGTCAGGCTCGTTCACCGTGCACCCGCTTGGTGCCGCGTGCTAGCGTCGATGGCAGGGACATCAACGTCAGACCCGAATTCTGATGCCGATGCCCGGTTCGCCTCAGGCCCCGCTTGCGCGGGGCCTTTGTGCTGCCCGGGCAGGCGAGAGCCTTTCCCATTCCCATTCGGGGTCCCAACAGTGGTGGTGCACCAGACAGGGCTCCACATAGGACCACAGCTTTTCGTTCGCCCGGCGGGAGCGTGGATCGCCATCCTGTCCGCTCGCCAGACGGCGATGCAGGTAGGCGATCAGATCCGCGGCCTGGAGGAGGCGGCTCGCCTTCGACGGAGCGAAGTGGATGGTGTCCACGAGGCACGGCAGCATGCTGCCGAGGACACCGCCGGTTCCGACACGCTGATAGTCGCGGAAGTGCAGTCGATGGTCGTCAGCTCCCTCCACTTCGTCAGCGATGACGAGAGCCAACTCGTCCTGCGCCTCGACGTGACGACACACTTGTTCGAGCAGATGTCGGAGAACCAGTTGGTGCTCGGAAGCACCCGACGGCCAGGCACGATGCGCGTTCCGGTCAAGCCCTCTCACGACCACCCGCGCCCCGTGGTCCCGGATCGCCTTGAGCGCATCGCCGTAGACGCCGATACGGGCACGCACCATGTTGCGCCCCTTGCTGCCCATCGCCTCCCAGTCGTCCTGCGCCTGCACCAGCGCATGGCCGTGGAGTTCGGCATGCCGATCCACGGGATACCTGTCCGCAGCCTTGTCGACCACCGCGTCCAAGGCGCGCTGCAACGGTCTGAGCTGTCGGTCCGCGACCATCAACGCAACCATCCAATAGCGGTCCCGGTCGTACGACTCATCGATGTAGGTCAACAGCACAGATGGATATTTCCACAGCGCCAAGTCCCGATTCTTGCGAGCGCTCGTCTCACCGTCGCTCATTCCAAAGTGGGCATACCAAATGGCACAAACTCCACGGGCGAGTGGGACGGTAACGTCAACGCCCGCAGAAGCGACCCGACTCGGTGAGTGTCAGGTGTCGGAGAGGTCGGGGAACGAGTGGTGTTCGTGTGCCACGGTCCAGTGGCCCGCCTCCTTTCGCAGGCCCAGGGTCAGCCGCAGGCGGAAGCCCGGTCTGGCGGCGAGTTCGTCGGGGGTGCCGCAGCGGAGCAGGGCGTGGGCGAACGCGACGTTGCCGCCCACCGTCACCTCCAGGTCGTCCACGGCGAAGGACGCGCCCTGGGCCTGCCAGGCGAAGAACGGCGGCCACACCTCCCGGTAGGCGGCGAGGCCGCGCACGCCCTCGTACGGCGGCGGCACGTCGAACATCACGATGTCCTCGGCGTGATCGGCCACCACCGTGTCGAGGTCGCCCGCGTGCACCGCCCGTGCCCACCTCTCGACCAGCTCACGGATCCGCGTCCTGTCGTCGGTCATGTCTCTCCCTCTCGCGCGGCGGGGGTCGCTTCGCGGGAAGTGACTCCGGCCGCGCCGGGGACTCATCGCCGTGCCGGTACGGTGCCGGGAGCGAGTGGAGGGGTGAGCCTGTGGGCGCGGGGCGTGTGGTGGGGATCGTGGGTGCTGTCGTGGTCGCCGGGGGTGCGCTGGGGCTGTGGTGGGGGCGGGGCGGTGAGGAGGAACCGGAGGCCGAGGACCGTGAGTTCGCCGTGTCCTACATCCCGCCGGACCCCTCGGCGCCCCGCCAGGTGGAGCTGCGTGCCGGCGGCGTGGTCCTTGAGGTGTCCCTCACCTGGTCGGTGAACGGGCGGCCGGGCGAGGACCGGCGTGCCCTCCCGGCCGAACCGGTCGTCCTCGAAGCCGGGCGCGGCGACCTGATCCTGTTCAACGTCCGGACGCCGGACGGGGGTTCGGGCGAGGTCACGTGCCAGATCCTCGTGGACGGCACCACCGTGGCGAGCGGCCGCGCGGTCGGGCCCGGGGTCATGGCGTCGTGCGAGGGCACGGCGCCATGACCCCGCCGCGTCAGGGTGTGGTGAGGACGGCGAGGCGCTGCGTCGCGCGGGTCATCGCCACGTAGCGGTCCACCGCGCCCTCGATGCCGTCGCCGAAGCCGTCCGGGTCCACCACGACCACGAGGTCGAACTCCAGGCCCTTGGACAGCTCGGGGGTGAGCGACCTGACGCGCGGCGTGGCGCGGAACGACGGGTCGCCGATGACGCAGGCGATGCCCTCGGTGTGCGCGGCGAGCCATGCGTCGAGGATGGCGTCCCGGTCGGCGATCGTCCCGTGCGTGACGGGAACTCCCGTGCTGCGGACGGACGTCGGCACGTTCGCGTCCGGCAGCGCGGCCCGGATGGCGGTCTCGGCCTCCGCCATGACCTCCTCGGGCGTGCGGTAGTTGATCGTGAGGGAGGCGACCGTGACGCGCTGGAGGCCGACGCGCCGCAGCCGTTCCTCCCAGCTCTCCGTGAAGCCGTGCCGGGCCTGGGCGCGGTCGCCGACGATGGTGAAGCTGCGGGACGGGCAGCGCTGGAGAAGCATCTGCCATTCGGCGTCGGTGAGTTCCTGCGCCTCGTCCACGACGATGTGGGCGAACGGCCCGGCCAGCGGCTCGGGATCGGTGTCGCGCGGGACCGTGCCGTCCACGAGGGTGTCGCGGAGATCCTGGCCGTGGAGCATCGTCACGGCGCCCTCGCCGTCCGCGTCGGACGCGATGATGTGGTCGATGACGTCGGTCATGCGGGCGCGCTCGGCGGCGAGTTCGGCCTCGCGGCGGCGACGGCGGCGGTCGGCACCCGGGTCGCCGAGGCGCTGCCGCGCGGCGTCCAGGATCGGCAGGTCGGAGGCCGTCCACGCGTGCGGGTCGTCGCGCTGGAGCGCGCGCACCTCGTCGGCGCCGAGGTGCGGGGCGCACAGCCGCAGGTAGGCGGGCACGGTCCACAGGTCGCCGACGAGGTCGGCCGGGTCGAGCAGCGGCCAGGCGCGGTGGAGGGCCGTCACCAGCGCCTCGTCGCGGAGCAGGGCCGCGCGGAACTTCTCGGGCGTGACGTCCTCGTCGTCCTCGTCGCCGTACTTGTCCCACAGGATCTCGATCAGCGCGTCCCAGATCTGCGCGCGCGCCTCGTTGTGCGGCGTGCTCGGGCCCGGCGCGTCGAACGCCTCGGCCCAGTCGTCGGCGCTCAGCCACATGTCGGCCCAGCCGGTCGAGACCGTCAGGCCCTTGGCGGGCGGCTCCTCGTAGATCCGGACGGCCCGTTCGACGGCGCGCACCATGTCCGCCGACGACTTGAGGCGCGCCACCTCCGGGTCGGTCTCGTCGGCCGCCGCCGCGCCCTCGGCGACGAGGTCGCGCAGGGTGCACGTCCGCACGCCGTCCTCGCCGAGGCTGGGGAGGACGTCGGCGACGTAGGCCAGGTACGGCTGGTGCGGGCCGACGAACAGGACGTCGCCGCGGCGCTGCCGCAGGCGGGGGTCGGCGTACAGGAGGTAGGCGGAGCGGTGGAGGGCGACGACGGTCTTGCCCGTGCCGGGGCCGCCGTCCACGACGAGGGCGCCCTGCGAACCGGCGCGGATGATCGCGTCCTGGTCGGCCTGGATGGTGGACAGGACGTCGCGCATGCGGTCGGAGCGTTCGCCGCCGAGGCTGGCGATGAACGCGGACTGGTCGTCCAGCGCGGCGTGCCCTTCGAGTCCTTCGGGGGTGAAGACCTCGTCCCAGTAGTCGGTGATCCGGCCGCCGGTCCAGCGGTAGCGGCGGCGGCTCAGGAGGCCCTGGGGGTGGGCGTGGGTGGCGGCGAAGAACGGTTCGGCGGCGGGCGCGCGCCAGTCGAGCAGCAGGCGGCGGCCGGTGCTGTCGGTGAGGCCGATGCGGCCGATGTAGACGGGCTCGGCGGCGTCGGCGTGGACGACGCGGCCGAGGCACAGGTCGAGGCCGAAGCGGCGCAGGGTGCGCAGCCGGCCCGACAGGCGGTGGACCTCGGTGTCGCGGTCCATGGCGGCGCGGCCGATGCCGCCCGGGGCCTTGCGCGCGGCGTCGAGCTGGGCGGACAGGTCGGCGACGGATTCGGCGACGCTGCGGGCGACGGCCGCGAAGTGCCGCTCGTCGTCGGCGATCATGGCCGGGTCCGCCTTGGCGGCGAGGGTGCCGGGGAGGGCGAACGCGCTGGTGGCGGGGTCGTCGGTGGGGGTGAGCGGGGACAAAGGGGTGCGCACTTCGCGTATCTCCTGTTTCGGCAGCTTCCGGCCTGCGAGAGAGCGATTGTGCGGCACCATGGGGGCCTTGCCGCAAGGCCCCCCTTGCGCTATACCTTGAGAGTGGCGAGGGGACGTGTTCTCCCCCGCCTTTTCTTTTTGCCCTCCTCCCCCGCGCTCAGCGCGCGCGTACGCCGTCGAGGGCGATGGCCAGCAGGGCTTCCGCCTCGGCCGGGCCGTCGGTGTCGCGTTCGGTGGCCAGCGCGATGGCGCCGACGAGCTTCAGCAGCCGGACGGTCGTGACGCCGGGGCGTACGGCGCCTGCCGCGCGGGCGCGCGCGAGGAGGGCGTCCCCGGCGGCCGTGATCATGGCGTGGCAGCTCTCGCCGAACTCCGTGCTCCCGTCGTGCGTCAGCGCCGTCCCCAGGCCCCTGTTGGTCACGGCGTGCGTGGCGACGGCGCGCAGCCAGGCGGTCAGGGCCCGGCCGGCGTCCGGCTCGGCGAGGAGGCCGTCCGCCGTCGCGCACAGCGCCGCGACCCGTTCCCTGAACACCGCTTCGAGCAGCGCGCGCCGGGACGGGAAGTGGCGGTGGAGCGTGGCCGAGCCGACGTTCGCGCGGCGGGCGACCTCTTCGAGGGAGACGTCGGCGCCCTGCTCGGAGACGAGGGCCTCGGCGGCGGCCGTGATCTTCGCGGCGTTGCGGCGGGCGTCGGCGCGCATCGGCCGGTGGGGCGGGGCGGCGACTTCCTCGGGCACGGGCGGGCGCTCCTGGCGGGTTGAAAAACGGGGTGGCCCTCCATATCGTAGCGAACGGTAAGTGGAGGGCCACCCCGTTTAGGGCCGTAGTCTCCTTCCGCGCGGACACGAGTGGGGAAAGAGCGATGGACCGGACACAGAAATCCGTCGTGGTGGTGGGCGCCACCGGGACGCAGGGCACCGCCGTCACACGTCACCTGCTGCGCGGCGGCTGGCGGGTGCGCGCCCTGACGCGCGACCCCGACGGGCCGCGGGCGGTGGCGCTGGCGCGGGCGGGCGCCCAGGTGGTGCGGGCGCGGATGGAGGACGCCGGGGCACTGACCGCCGCGTTCCGGGGCGCCTGGGGCGTGTTCAGCGTCCAGCCCACCGTGGGATCGCCGGGGACCGCGCCCGGCTTCGGCGCCGAGGACGAGGTGCGGTGGGGCGTCAACGTCGCGGAGGCCGCGCACGCGGCGGGCGTCGGGCACCTCGTCTACGCCTCGGTCGCGGGCGCGGAGCGGCACGCCGAGGAGAGGCTGCCGGTGAACGTCGCCAGCAAGTGGCGGATCGAGCGGCACATCGCCGCGCTCGGCCTGCCCGCGACGATCCTGCGGCCCGTGTCGTTCATGGAGAACTTCACCGGCGCCTACGCGCTGCGGGACGGCGCGCTGTCCACCGGGGTGGCGCCGGACGTGCCGCAGCAGCTCGTGGCCGTGGACGACGTGGCGGCCGTCGCCGCCCTGGCGTTCTCCCGCCCGGACGAGTGGACCGGCCGGGCCGTCGCGCTCGCGGGCGACGAGCTGACGCCCGTCCGGATCGCCGAGGCCGTCGGGGCGGCGCTCGGCATACGGCTGCCGTACGTGCAGCTCCCCGAGGCGGCGGTCCGCGCGCTGGGCGAGGACTTCGCGTACGCCAACACGTGGCTGAACGAACGCGGTTACCGCGCCGACCTCGCCGCCACCCGCGACATCCTGCCCGGCGTCCAGGACTTCCCGACCTGGCTGGAGCGCACCGGCGCCGCGCTGATCGCCGCGTACCTGGACTCCGCGCGCGCCGCCACCGCCGCCGGGCGGGAGGCGTGAACGCCGCCGCGCCCGGACGCGTCGGCGTCTGGGCCGGGGACTTCGACGCCCTTCCCGCGCGGGAGATCCGCGAGGCGGCCGCGGCGGCCGATGACCTCGGCTACGGCACGCTGTGGTTCCCCGAGACGACCGGCCGGGAGGCCATGGCGCAGGCCGCGATCCTCCTCGCCGCCACCCGGCGCGTCACCGTCGGCTCCGGCATGACCGACCTCTACGCCCGCGACCCGGTCACCACCGCCGCCGGGCGGCGCACGCTGGACGAGGCGTACCCCGGGCGGTTCCTGCTCGCCCTGTGGGACAGCCACCCCAGCATCACGGAGGACGTGCGCGGCCACCGCTCAGGACCGCCCGTGGAGACGATGCGCCGCTACCTCGACGCGCTGGACACCGCGCCGTCCGGGCCGCCGGGCGCGGCGGGCGCGCCGTACCGCCTGCTCGCCGCCCTGGGGCCGGAGATGCTCGGCCTCGCCGCCGAACGGGCCGGTGGCGCCACGGTGCTGGGCATGCCCGCCGCGTACACGCGCGTCGCGAGGGGCGTCCTCGGCGACGGGCCTCTGCTGGCCGTCACCCAGCTGTGCGTGCTCGCCGACGGCGACGGCGACCGCGACCGGGCGCGCGCCACGGCCGCCGCCGCCCTGCCGAACCGCCGGGAACTGCTGCGCGGGCTCGGACACGAGGACCCCGACGCGCTCGGCGGGCCCGTGATCGACGCGCTGGTGGCGTACGGCGGCCCCGGGGACATCGCCCGGCGCGTGCGGGAACATCTGGCGGCCGGGGCGGACCACGTGAGCCTCCACGTCGTGGCGGCGGACGGGGAGCGGTCGCCCGCGCGGCGGTGGGAACGGCTGGCCGCGCACCTGCCGCTCTGACGCAGGGGCACGGTCAGCGGATGTCGTGCCCGGGGTGGTCGAGGTCGTACGCCTCGCGGGCGTCGGCGATGGCGGGGCGGTGCGCGAGGGACCAGTCCGTCAAGGCCTTGACCAGGTGTGTCAACTCCGCACCCATCTCCGTCAACCGGTACTCCACCTGCGCCGGGACGGTCGGGTAGACGGTGCGCAGGACGAGCCCGTCGCGCTCCAGCCGCCGGACCGTGAGGGTGAGCATGCGCTGCGAGATGCCGTCGATCGCGCGCTGCAGCTCGCGGAAGCGGCGCGGGCCGTTCGCCAGCTCCACGACGACCAGGACCGTCCACTTGTCGCCGATGCGGTCCTGCACGTCGCGGATGCCGCAGTCGGGGTGGCCGGCGCGGCCGCACGGGTCGAGCGCGGCGGGCTCGACGAGCGGCGTGGTTACCTCCGTGTGCGTGGGTGACATCGAACTGCCTCCTTGTGGCGGTTTCCGGCACGTTCGAGGATCGATCGTAGTTACCGGAGCGAAGCACGACGGAGGACAGCGCGATGATCCTGGTCACGGGAGCGGGCGGACACCTGGGCTCGGCCGCCCTGGCGGAGCTGCGGGCGCGCGGCGTGAAGGCGGCGGGTGGCAGCCGCGTCCCGGCCGACGGACAGCGGCGGCTCGACTTCGACGACCCGGCGGGCATCGACCTGGCCGGCGTCTCGACCCTGCTGCTGGTCTCCGCCGGCTACGCGGAGGACGACCGGGTCGTGGCGCGGCACGGCGCCGTCCTCGACGCGGCGGTGCGGGACGGCGTGGGGCACGTCGTCTACACGAGCCTGACCGGCGCGGGGGACCACCTCGCGTTCGCCCTGGCGCACCGGGCGACCGAGCGGCTGGTGAAGGCGAGCGGCCTGCCGTGGACGATCCTGCGCAACGGGCTGTACGCCGAGCTGTTCGGCGGCCTGCTGCTGTGGGCGGAGGACGGGGCCGTCGAGTCGGCGTTCGGCGACGGTGCCCTGGCGGCGGTCGCCCGCGCCGACTTCGCCGAGGCGGCGGCGGTCGTCGCGGCCGACCCGGCGGCGCACGCCGGGCGGACGTACGACCTGGTCGGCGCGCCCGTCACGGCGGCGGACGTCGCCGGGCGGCTCGGGGCGGCGCACCGGGCGATCGGCCTGGCCGAGTACCGGCGCAGGCTGCTGGAGGAGACGCCGGGGCTGCTGCCGTTCCAGCCGCCGATGCTCGCCTCGATCGCGACGGCCGTGCGGCACGGCTTCCTGGACGCCACCGGCCCCGACCTCGCCACGCTGCTGGGCCGCCCGGCCGCCGACCCGCTGCCGGTGGCCGCGGCGGCGGCATCCGCCGGACGGCCACGCAGCTGAGGCCCCTGCCCCCGGGGCGCGGAACGCGGTTCCCCGGCCGCCCGGCCGGGGAACCGGCGGTAGTCCCCTCGCGTCCTGCCTGGGCAAGTCAGGGAAGTCACGCGGGCGATGCGCGTGGACGAGGGGGAACGATGGCGCGGCCTTCCGATCGGTCTCCGGTGGGGATGGAGTCGGATCCGACGCCGGGTGATCGCCTGGGAGGGCGGCATCCTCTGCGAGCGGACGACCCGCTGCACGCCTCAGCCGCACGCCGTCGCGCTGAGCCGGGGGTACGACGGACCCGGCCGCTCGCCCGACCCCGTCGGCAGACCGACCGGACTGAGCGGGGATGCGAGGAAGATCGCCCAGCGCGTCCGTTCCACCCCGCGGGGCCGGACGGCCAGGCGGGGCCACCTGCACGGCAGATGACCCAGCAGATGTCGCGGGACGCCGCCGACCACCGCAACCTGGTCACCCGTCCCGGACACGGACAGCGTGATCGCCGACCACGGGCGCAACAGCGGGAACACCGTCATCCCCGGCCTGACCCCCGAGCACGCGCACGCGACGGCGGACATCCCCCGCCTTGTCCTCATCCCGAACACGGAGAAGTCCTGCCATGACAGCGGACCTGTGCGCCCTCCTCGCGCTCTGCCCGCCGCCGGACGCCCCGGTCCGGCCGCAGGGCGACGCGGAGGCGGCGGCGCGGTACACCGTCCCGGACGGCCACCGGCGGCTCGTCGACGCCTACGGGGTGGGCTGCTTCGACGAGTTCCTGTGGATCTACGGGGCGGGCGCCGGGAACCCGCACCTCGACATCGGCGCGGCCACCGACACCGTGCGGTCCCTCCTGCGCGGGAAGGACATCCCGGCGCTCCGGGACGTCCTGCGCCCGTACGGCCTCGTCCCCGAGGCGCTCGTCCAGTGGGGCGGCACGGACAACGGCGACGCGCTGCTGTGGCTCCCGGCCGGGCCGCCGGACGCCTGGCCGACCCTGATCATGGAGGCGGGCCAACTGGACCTCGCCGTGGTGGAACGGGCCTCGACCGGTGTCGTCCTCGACCTGCTGACGGGTGCCTCGCACGTCCGGATCTTCCCCGACGACTTCCCGAGCGCACGGCCGCAGTTCTCGCCGGACCCCTACCTGTTCGGCATCCCCTGACATCGACTGGCGCCGGGCTCCCGCACCTGGTTGAACGGAGGCCGCGTTGTCCGGCGACAGATGTGTCTTCTGCGCGATCGCGCATGGCCGGGAGGGAGCCGGCGTCGTCTTGGAGGACGACACGGTCATGGCGTTCATGGACGTCCAGCCCGTGACCCCGGGGCACCTGCTCGTCATCCCGAGGTCTCGTGCCGAAGGGCTGGCGGATCTGCCGGAGGACGCCGGACCGCGGGTCTGGGCGGTGGCGCACCGGCTCGGCCGTGCACTGCGGCTGTCCGGCCTGCGGTGCGAGGGGGTCAACCTCTTCCTGGCCGACGGCGAGGCGGCGTTCCAGGAGGTCTTCCACGTCCACCTGCACGTCTTCCCGCGCTTCGCAGGGGACTCGTTCCGCCTGCAAGCGGACTGGCGGGTGCGCGAGCGCCGCCGACTCGACGAGACGGCGGCGGCGGTCCGCACGGGAATGGCCGCCCTCGGTGCCGATCCGCGCTGACGTGCGCAAGCCGCTGGAGACGGCACGGGTCAGGGGGGCGGCGCGGTGCGGATGCCGGTGAGGAGGGTGTCGAGGAGGGCGGACGAGCGGCGTTCCGCCTGGGCCGCGTTGCCCGTCAGCAGCTGGTAGAGCAACGCGCCGGTGAGGGCGTCGGCGACAGCCTCCAGATCGGCGTCGGGCCGCAGTTGGCCCGCGTCGGCTCCCGCGCGCAGCCGCGCGACGAGCGCCTCGTGCTGCGGCCCGCTGAGGCGCCGGTAGAGGGACGCGGCGTCGTCCGGGTTCTCCGCCGCGGCGGCGGTCAGGGCCAGGACGAGCGCGGCGTGGTCCGGCGCGGTCGTGACGGCCGCGACCGCGCGCAGCCAGCCCCGCAGGTCGGCCTCGACGTCGCCGGTGTCGGCGGGCCCGGCGCCGGGGTCCGCGTCCTGCGGCACGGGGACCGACCGCACCGCGTCGGCCACCAGCGCGCCCTTGGACGGCCAGCGGCGGTAGACGGTGGGCTTGCCCACCCCGGCGCGGGCGGCGACGCCCTCCATCGACAGGCGGGCGTAGCCGCGTTCCACCAGCAGTTCCCTGGCGGCCCGCAGGATCGCCAGGTCGGTGCCCGCCGCGCGCGGCCGTCCCCGGCGGTTCTCCTCGGCCATGCGGCCATCCTAGCCGGGCGGTGTACGCTCGCTTTACGAAACGGTCCGTAAAGAAAAGCGGGCGTGAGACCCGGAGGTACCCGCCATGAGCAGCACCGTCACCCCGGCCGCCCCGGTCACCGTCGTCATCGGCACCGGCGGCATGGGGCTCGCCGTCGCCCGGCGGCAGGGCCCGGGGCGCAGGCTCCTGCTGGCCGACTTCGACGAGAAGGTCCTCGGAGCGGCGGCCACCGCCCTGCGCGGCGACGGGCACGACGTCACGACCCGCGCCGTGGACGTCTCGTCGCGCCCCTCGGTCGCGGCCCTGGCGGACGCGGCGGCCGGGCTCGGCACCGTCACCGAGGTCGTGCACACGGCGGGGCTGTCCCCCGTGCAGGCCCCCGCGGAGGCCGTCCTGCGCGTCGATCTGCTCGGAGTGGCGTACGTGCTGAAGGAGTTTGGCCGGGTGGTCGCGGCGGGCGGCGCGGGCGTCGTCGTCGCCAGCATGGCCGGGCACATGAACCCGCCGCTGGACGCCGAGCAGGAACGCGCGCTCGCCACCACGCCTGCCGACGAGCTGCTCGGCCTGCCCTTCCTGCGCGGGCAGACGTCGGCCGCCGCCTGCTACGGGCTCGCCAAGCGCGCCAACCACCTGCGCGTACAGGCCGCCTCCGTCGCGTGGGGACGGCGCGGCGCCCGCGTCAACTCGCTGAGCCCCGGCGTCATCGCCACCCCGATGGGCCGCCAGGAGCTGGCGGGCGAGCACGGCGAGGGCATGCGCGCCATGATCGACGCCTCGGCGGTGCGGCGCCTCGGGACGCCCGACGACATCGCCGCCGCCACCGCGTTCCTCCTCGGCCCGGGAGCCTCGTTCGTCAGCGGGACGGACCTGCTGGTGGACGGCGGCGTGGTGGCGGCCCTGCGCTCCGCCTGACCGGCTCAGCGGTCGGCCGCGTGCCCGGCGAGCAGGCCGTCCAGGGAGGTGCGCGTTCCGTCGTCGGCGGGGCGTACGCGTGCGGCGAGCCGGCGTTCCACTTCCTCCACCGCGATGTCGTGGTCCTCCATGGACACCACCGCGGCGATGGGCTGCCCGTCCCCGGTGATCACCGTGACCCCGCCTTGGGCCGAACGCGCCAGCACCCGGCCGAGCACAGCAGGGAGCCGGGACTCCGCGACGCTGTCGGGCAGTTCGGACCTGGCGTCCGGGCCGAGCGGCTGACCTCGCGCGCTGCCGTGGCGGGCACAGGACCGCATGTCCCCACCGTGCGATTCGCACGGTCCGCCGGTGACATCGGCGACTGTTCCCGGCCCCCGGCGCTCCGGCACCGTAGCTGTCGTCACCGGCTGCGGGACCGATCGAGGGGGACGAGTGAACCCGGAGTACGCGCTCTACTGCGACGCCGACCGCTGGTTCTACGACGCCCCGCGCCGCGTCACCGAGACCGACGACCCGCGCGGCGCCCTGTACCCCGCCGCCCGCCGCCCCGCCCCCGAGGGCTGGGAACGGCGGCGGCGCGGCGACTGGCTCTCGCTCGCCCCGCTCGGCCACCAGCTCCCCGACCAGGGCTGGAAGGTCCACGTCTCGGCCACGCCGGACAACGCCGAACGCGTGCTGGACCGGGTGACGGCGGTGTGTGTCGAGCGGGGCGCCGCCTTCAAGTTCCTGCCGAGCCCGTACCTGCTGCTGCACCGGAACACCAAGTACGCCGACCGCGCGGGCAGCGGGAAGTTCGTCACCGTCTACCCGGAGGACGACGAGCGCTGCCGCGTCCTCGCCGAGGAGCTGGCGGCGGCCCTCGACGGCGAGCCGGGCCCGTACGTCCTGAGCGACGTGCGCTGGGGCGCGGGGCCGGTCCACGTGCGGTACGGCGCGTTCGCCCAGCGCTTCGTGCAGGGGGCGGACGGCGGGACGGTCCCGGCGGTGGCGGACCCGTCCGGGCGGCTGGTGCCCGACCTGCGCGGCCCGGCGTTCCGCGTGCCGCACTGGGTGGAGGTGCCCGCGTTCCTCGCCCCGCACGTCGCGGCGCGCTCGGCGCAGGACGTGACGGAGCTGCCGTTCACCGTCGAACGCGCCCTGCACTTCTCCAACGGCGGCGGGGTCTACGAGGGCCGCGACCGGGCGACGGGGGCGCGCGTCGTGCTGAAGGAGGCGCGCCCGCACGCGGGCCTGGCCGCCGACGGCGCCGACGCGATCGAGCGCCTTGAGCGCGAACACCGCGCGCTGGAACGGCTGTCGGGCCTGCCCTGCGTGCCCGGGCTGTACGGGATGCACGCGGTGGGCGAGCACCGCTTCCTGGCGATGGAGCACATCGAGGGCACGACGCTGAACACCGTCTTCGCCCGCCGCTTCCCGCTGTCGCACGCCGAGCCGTCCGCCGATGACCTGGCGGAGCACACGGCCTGGGCGCTGCGGACGCACGCGATGGTGGCCGAGGCGGTCGCGGCCGTGCACGGGCGGGGCATCGCGTTCGGGGACCTCCACATGAGCAATGTGATGGTCGCCCCGGACGGCGGGTCCGTGACGCTGCTGGACTTCGAGGCGGCGGCCCCGGCGGACGAGCGGCGGCGGCAGATCGTGGCCAACCCGGCGTTCGTCGCGCCGCCCGACAGGCGGGGCACGGACATCGACCGGTACGCGCTGGCGTGCCTGCTGCTGGCGCTGTTCGTGCCCCTGACGACGCTGCTGCCGCTCGACCGGAGGAAGGCGGCACACCTCGCGGACCTGGCGGCCGCCCGTTACCCGGTGGACCGTGCCGTGCTGGACGAGGCGGTGCGCGAGATCGGCGGCGGGCGGGCGGACGGGCCTGGCGGGTACCTGCCGGTGGGGCCCGGGGAGTGGCCGGCCGCGCGTGACGCGATGGTGGCGGCCGTCCTGGCGTCGGCGTCGCCGGAGCGGGAGGACCGTTTCTTCCCCGGCGACATCGCGCAGTTCGCGTCCCCCTGCGGCGGCTGGTCGTTCGGCTACGGGACGGCGGGCGTGCTGCACGCGCTCGCGTCGGCCGGGACGCGCTGCGACGAGGCCGAGGAGTGGCTCGTCCTGCGCGCCAAGGACCCCGCGTCCGGCAGCCCGGTCGGCTTCTACGACGGGCTGACGGGCGTCGCCTGGACGCTGGAGCGGCTGGGGCGGCGCGAGGCGGCCGTCGGACTGGGCCACCTGATCGCGCGGCAGCCCCTCGAAGCCCTCGGGCCGGGGCTGCACTCCGGCACCGCCGGGGTCGCCCTGGGCCTGCTCGACCTGGCCGACGCCACCGGCGACGAGGACCTGCGCAGCGCTGGACTCCGCTGCGCGCAGGCCGCCCTCGACGCCCTGCGCCGCCCCGTACCCGGCGACCGCGCGGGCCTGCTGCACGGCCCGACCGGCACCGCGCTGCTGTGCATCCGGCTGTACGAACGCACCGGCCAGGAACCGCTGCTTGACGCCGCGGCCGACGCCCTGCGCCGCGACCTCGCGCGCTGCGTCACCGGCCCCGACGACTCCCTCGTGGTGGACGAGGGCCGCCGCACGATGCCGTACGCGGGCGCGGGCAGCGCCGGGATCGGCCTCGTGCTGGACGACTGGCTCGCGCACCGCGCCGACGACGCGTTCGAGACGGCCAGGCAGGGCATCCTGCGGGCGGCCCGCTCGTCCTTCTACGTGCAGCCGGGCCTGTTCCGGGGCGTCGCGGGCCTGCTGCTGCACCTGGCGCGCACGACGACGCCCGGCGACGCGGGCGACCCTGACGGACGGGCCGCCGACGTACGCCGCCAGAGCGCGCTGCTCGGCTGGCACGCCGTCCCGTACAAGGGGCATCTCGCCTTCCCCGGCGAGCAGTTGTCCCGCCTCTCCATGGACCTCGCCACCGGAACGGCCGGCTGCCTGCTGGCGCTCGGCGCCGCGCACGGCGCCCCCGGCGCGCACCTGCCGTTCCTCCCGCCGCCGCACCGGCGGCCCCAGGACCGGCCCTGACACCAGGGCCGCGCACCACCACATCAACCCACCGAATAGGAGACGGACATGGCTCTTCTCGACCTCCAGGCGATGGACACCCCCAAGGACGAGGCGCTGGGCGACCTCGCCACCGGCAGCCAGGTGTCCCTGCTGATCTGTGAGTACAGCTCCCTGAGCGTCACCCTCTGCACCCCGTGACACTGCGGCTCTGACGCTGCTGTCGTCGCGGTATGCGGGCGGGCGCCCTTCCGGCGCCCGCCCGCCCGTGGTCCCCAGGTCCCGGGTGGTCGCCGACCGCCCGGGACCTGCCCATGCCCGCCCCCACTCCCCCGG
This sequence comes from Streptomyces sp. NPDC049879, assembly GCF_044461265.1. NCBI lineage: Bacteria > Bacillati > Actinomycetota > Actinomycetes > Kitasatosporales > Streptomycetaceae > Streptomyces > Streptomyces sp. NPDC049879. Next base: position 522,755 of record NZ_JBITKT010000004.1, read on the forward strand.
AGCTGCCCGTGAAGGCTCACACGCCCACCCTGCTGCGCAGGACCCTGCGGTACGGGCGGGCCCCGGCCGCCGCTGTCCTCGCCTGCTCGGCGGCGGGCGCGGCGGCGGCCGTCGTGTTCCCGCTGGTGCTGGCGCGGACCGTGGACGCGCTGCTGGCCGGGGAGGACGCCGGGCGGTGGGCCGCGCTGTGCGCGCTGCTGGTGGCGGGCGAGGTGGCGCTCGACGCGCTGGCCGCGTGGGCGGGCGGCGCGGGGAGCGCGCGTACGACGGCGTGGCTGCGGCGGCTGACGGGCGATCGGTTCCTGGGCGCGGCGGAGGGTACGCCGGGCGGCCTTGCCACGCGGCTGACGGTGAACGCGCTGGACGCCGGTACGGCCCCGGTGGCCGCGGCGGGGGCGGTGGCGTCGGTGCTCGTGCCGCTGGGCGGTCTTGCCGGGCTGTTCGTGCTGGACGTGTGGGCGGGCGTGGCGTTCCTGGCCGGGCTGCCGCTGCTGCTGCTGGTGCTGCGGACGTCGGTGCGCGACGGCGCGGGCGCGCTGGCCGCGTACCAGGAGGCCCAGGCGCAGGTCGCCGGGCGGCTCGCGGAGACGCTCGCGGGCGCCCGTACGATCGCGGCGGCCGGGACGGAGGAACGGGAGCGGGAGCGCGTGCTCGCGCCGCTCGGCGGGCTGGTGACGGCGGGGCGGCGTACGTGGCGGGTGCAGGGCAGGGCGGCGGGCTCGGCGGGGCTGCTGATGCCGCTGCTGACCGCCGGGGTACTCGCGGTCGCCGGGCTGCGGCTGACCGGCGGGCATCTGACGGCGGGTGAACTGCTCGCCGTCGCGCGGTACACCGTCCTCGCGGCGGGTGCGGGCGCGGTCGTCGGCGCGCTGAACGGCTGGGTGCGGGCGCGGGCCGCCACCGACCGGCTCGCCGCCGTCGCGGAGCTGCGGCAGACCGCGTACGGGACGGACACGCCGCCGCCCGGCGGGAACGGCACGCTGGAGCTGCGCGGCATCCGGGTCGTGCGGGACGGGCGGGCGCTGCTCGACGGCGTGGACCTGGTGGTTGACGGCGGGTCGACGGCGGCGGTGGTGGGGGCGTCCGGGGCGGGCAAGTCGCTGCTGGCGGCGGTCGCCGGGCGGCTGGAGGAGCCGGACGCGGGGACGGTGCTGCTGGACGGCGTGGACCTGCGGGCACTGGGCGAGGGGGCGTTGCGGCGGGAGGTGACGTACGCGTTCGCGCGGCCCGTGCTGCTCGGCGGGTCGGTGGGCGCGGCGATCGGCGCCGGGGCCTGGCAGGCGGGGGAAGAGGCGGTGCGGGCGGCGGCGCGGGCGGCGGGGGCCGACCCGTTCGTCCGGCGCCTGCCGGACGGCTACGGGACGGCGCTGCGGGACGCGCCGCTGTCGGGCGGCGAGCGGCAACGGCTCGGCCTCGCGCGGGCGTTCGCGCACACCGGGCGGCTGCTGATCCTGGACGACGCGACGTCGAGCCTCGACAGCGTGACGGAGCGGCTGGTGACGCGCGCGCTGACGGAGGACGTGCGGCCGTGCACGCGGCTGGTGGTGGCGCACCGGGTCGCGGTGGCGGCGCGTGCGGACGTGGTGGTGTGGCTGGAGGCGGGCCGGGTCCGGGCGGTGGGACCGCACGCGCGGCTGTGGCGGGAGGCGGCGTACCGGGCGGTGTTCGCGGCCGGGGACGACAGGGAGACAAGCAGGTGACAGGTGAGACGCACCGCCGCCCACCAGGAGCGCACTCCCCCGCGCCGGGTGCGACCGTGGCGGGAGACGACGTGAGCCGCCGCGTTGGGGAGGCGGAGTGCATCCACACGCGCCACGACGGTCAACGGCCCGCAGAGACCGACCCGTCACGGCGGCGACTCGTTCCTCACGCGCGCCCGCGCCGAGGAGCCGCGTACATCCCTGCCAGGGGACGCACGGCGGACCGCAGGTGCGGCCACGGCCGGCGGTCTGTCGGACCGGGCGCAGCCCGGTATCCGCCACCCGGCACGCGGCTGCGACAGGAAAGAGCACGGACAGGTGATCGCCCTCGCCAGCGCAGCGGCCAACCGGTCGCCGGGGCAGGGACGTTCCGGCGCACGCCACTCCGCGTCCGACTCAGGCGGAGCGGGGTGTCGGCCGTCCCACGCACCGCCGCTGTCGGCGGCGGACAGGCGAGGTGACAAGCAGTTGACGGTCGATAGCGCCACGAGCGGAAAGGTGGACCGGTGACCACACCCGGCACCGCAGACACGGCGAGCCGCGCACCGCACGACCGCCGGGCGCGGCTGATGCCGCCTGTGCGGCGGTACATTTCCGAGGAAGGGCAGGCGAGGACATGACCGCCACCCCACCCGCCAACTGCCGACCGCCGTTCCGGCGGCCGTCGCCCGGGACACGGGCCGTGCCGCGCGTGCCGTGGTTCGCCGTCGAGGGTGGGGTGGTGGGGGGATGACCGCCACTGTCACCTCCGCCGCGGAGGCCGCCGCCGCCCGTGCGCCCTGCGGTGAGCAACCGCCCGCCGGGCGGGGTGCGTTGCGACGGCTGCTGCCCGGTGCGCGGCGGTTCCTGTGGGGGCGGCGGCGTGCCCTGGGCGTCCTGGCCGGGTGGTCGGTGCTGGAGTCGGCGCAGACGTTCCTCACCGGCCTCGGCGTCGCGCGGGCGCTGGACGACGGCTTCCTCGCCGGGCGGCCGGGCACGGGCCTGCTGTGGCTGGCCGTGTCGGCGGCGGGCGCGCTGCTCGGCGGGCTCGCCGCCAGGGGCGTGTTCGGCGCGCTCGGCGGCGTGGTCGAGCCGCTGCGGGACGCGCTGGTGCGCCGCGTCGTGGCGCGGGCGCTCGCCGCGGCCCTGGCCGACCCGGCGCGCGCGGACACGGCGGCCGTGTCGCGGCTGACCGCGCAGACCGAGATCGCCCGGGACGGCGCGGCCGGACTGCTGCTGACGGCGCGGGCGTTCGTCTTCACGGCGGCGGGCGCCGTCGCCGGGCTGGCGCTGCTCGCGCCCGTGCTGCTGCCGGTGGTGCTCGTGCCGCTGCTGGCGGGTCTCGCCCTGTTCGCGGCGACGCTGCGCCCGATGGCGGCGCGGCAGCGCGTGCTGCTCGACGCCGACGAGGAACTGGCCGCGCACGCCGGGCTGCTGGACTCGGGCGCGCGGCAGATCGTCGCGTACGGGGCGGCCGGCACCGCGTCGGCACGCACCGCGGAGCTGGTGGCGGCCGAACGGCGCGCCGCGGCCGCGCTGGCGCGGTGGGGCGCCGTGCGGACGGTGGCCCTGGGCGCAGCCGGGCAGCTGCCGGTGCTGGCGCTGCTCGGCTGCGCGCCGCTGCTGCTGGAACGGGGAGTGAGCACCGGGGAGTTGATCGGCGCGCTGACGTACGCGGCATCGGCGCTGCTGCCCGCCGTGCACGCGCTGCTCACCGCGCTCGGCGCGGCGGGGACGCGGCTGGTGGTCGTGCTCGACCGCCTCACGGCACCCGGCCCCCCGGCGCCCCGGGCCGTACCGGCCGCACGCACCGCGCCCCGCCCGTGTACGCCCCGGCGCGACGCCCCGGCGGCCGAACTGCGGTCCGTCACCTTCGCCCACGGCCCGGCGGCGGAGCCCGTCGTCCGCGACCTCGACCTGACGCTGCGCCGGGGCGAACGCCTCGCCGTCGTCGGCCCGAGCGGTATCGGCAAATCGACTCTCACCGCCCTGCTGGCCGGGACCCTCGTCCCGGACACGGGACGCGTGTGCCTGGGGGATCGTCCCGTGGCCGGTCTCGACCGGCGGGAATTGGCCGGTCTACGCGCGCTGGTGCCGCAGGAGGCGTACGTCTTCTCCGGGCCGCTGCGCGACAACCTCGCCTACCTCGCCCCGGACGCGCCGCCGAAACGGGTGCGCGCGGCGGTCGCCGCGTTCGGGCTGGACGGGCTCGTGGACCGCCTCGGCGGCCTGGGCGCGCCGCTCGACCCGGCGCGGCTGTCGGCCGGGGAACGGCAGTCGGTGGCGCTGGCCCGCGCCTGGCTGTCCCCCGCGCCGCTGCTGCTGCTCGACGAGGCGACGAGCGGGCTCGACCCGGCCGCCGAACTGCGCGCGGAGACGGCGCTCGCGGCGCGGCCGGGCACGCTGCTGGTGGTCGCGCACCGCCTGTCGTCCGCCGCGCGGGCCGACCGCGTGCTGCTGCTCGACGGCGTGCGGCCCGCGCTGGGCACGCACGCCGGGCTGCTGCGGGAGTCGGACGCCTACCGGGCGATGGTGGGGGCGTGGGAGGACGGCGGCTGACGCGCGCGGGCAGGGGCCGCCGTCCCGGCCGTCACATCCAGCCCGCCAGGCGGCTGATGCGGATGGCGTCCACGCGGTTGCGGGCGCCGACCTTGCGGGTGGCGGCGGCGATGTAGTTGCGGACGGTCCCGTCGGACAGGCACAGGCTGCGGGCTATCTCGGCGATGGTGTCGCCCTCGGCGGCGCGGGCCAGGACGCCCAGTTCACGGGGGGACAGGGGTATCTCGGTGGCGCGCAGGAGCGTGAAGGCGAGGGAGTCGTCCACGTACCGCCCGCCGTGGGCGACGCGGCGTAAGGCCTCCGCCAGGCGGGGGGCGGGGCCGTTGCGGTCCACGAAGCCGGCGGCTCCGGCGGCGTAGGCGGTGCGCAGGACGCGGGGGTGGTCGGCGCTGCCCAGGACGACGAGGGTGGCGCCGGACGTGCTCTTGCGGGCGCCCTGCCCGCCGCCGCCCAGGGCGCGGTGTTCGAGGTAGACGGAACCGGCGGGGCAGCCGCTGTCGAAGAGGAGCACGTCGAAGTCCGCCCCGCTCTTCAGGTCGCCGGGGCCCGCGGCGGCCGTCGCCGTCGGCTCGAAACCCTGCTGCTCCAGCAGCGCCACCAGCGCCGACCTCAGCAGATCCGCGCTGTGCACGACATGAACTCGGACCATTCCCGCACCCTCCGCCGCCCCGGCGCCGGGCGGCGCCGCCTCGTACCGTCCGCTGGCTCGTTCACCCTCGGACCAGGGGGACCGGTACCCATGTCGCGATGTAACAGAACGCCAAGTTTTGGTCACTTCGTAGCAACAAAGATGTAGATGGGGCGGTAAAACATCACCAGATCCTCTGCATCTCCCCATGCCGGACACAGCGCCGTGCCCCGCCCCGGGGAGATCCGGGGCGGGGCACGGCTGTGGGGGGTGGCGGATCCGGGGGTCAGCCGAAGACGCGCGTCTGCCAGTTCCTGACCTCGTCGGCGCTCAGGTGGCCGGCGATGATCGCCGCCCGGTCGAGCGCGCCGGTGAGGCGCTGGCCGCCGTCCTGGTCGGCGCCGAAGCGCAGCTGGCGGTTGGCGCAGCCGTTGATGCCCGCGTCGGAGACCTGGGCGGTGGCGGCCTCATTGCCGTCCATGTAGACGGTGAGGCGGCCGCCGTCGCTCATGGTGATCACGAGGTTCACGAACCGGCCGGTCGGCAGGACGGCCGAGGTCGTGACGCCGGTGCCCGCGCCGATGAAGCGGACCTGGTTGGACGGCGTGAGGTCGATCAGCACGCCGTCGCTGCCGTCGTTGCCGCTCGGCTGCCAGTCGAACAGCCGCCGGTAGCTGCCGCTGCCGTCGACCCGCACCTCGGCAGCGAACGTCGCGACGCGCAGGAAGCCGAGGGTCGTCGACGCGGTGCGCAGGAACGTCTGGCCGTCGAGGCGCAGGGCGGTGCCGGTCGGGCCGGCGGACTCGTACGACGCGTTGCCCTGGACCGTGGCGTGCCGGTTCTGGCCGCCCCGGTCGTTGACGGTGCCGCCCGAGGTGGCGTCCCAGGCGACGAGGGTGAGGCCCGCCTGCGGCACCGGGCAGGGCGGCCCGACCTCCACGGAGACGAGGGCGACGGCGGTGGTGCGCCAGCTGCCGCCGTTCAGCACGGCGCGCAGCCGGTTCTCCGGCCGCTCGCCCGTCCTGGGTGTCACCTGGAATGTGAACGTGCGGTTCGCGCCGCTCGCCAGCTGCGGGACCTGGTGCGACGCGGGGCTGGCCGTCCAGCCTTCCGGCAGTTCGAGTGCGAGCGAGGCCGCCGGGACGGTCCTGCCGACCGCCTCCACCCGCACCTGCGCGGTGAACGGCGTTCCCGATTCGCCCTGTTCGGGCGCCGTCAGCGCCATCCGCACCTGGGAGACAGCCGAGTAGACACGCCCGCCGGTGGCGCGGAAGGTGATCGTGTCGCCGTTGCGCGTCGGCGTGATCTGCTGGCCGTTCTGCTGGTCGCGCAGCTCGAAGAGGCCGCCGAACAGCCCGCTGCGGAACGTGAGGTCGCCCGTCCTGCCCGCGCGCAGCGTCGCCTGGGTGGGCGTGCCGCCCTGCCAGTCCACGTCCACGGTCACGTTGCCGCGCGCCCGCAGGCCGCGTACCGAGCCGGTGGCCCAGAACGCGGGGAGCGCGGGCAGCAGTTCGATCGCCGGGCCGTGGCTCTGGAGCAGCATCTCGGCGACACCGGCGGTGGCGCCGAAGTTGCCGTCGATCTGGAACGGCGGGTGGGTGTCCCACAGGTTGTTGAGCGTGCTGAAGCGCAGCAGCTCGGAGAGCATGACGTGCGCGTGGTCGCCGTCGAGCAGCCGCGCCCAGAAGTTGATCTTCCACGCCTTGGACCAGCCGGTGCCGCCGTCGCCGCGCGCGGTCAGCGAGACGCGCGCCGCCTCGGCGTACTGCGGGTGCTCGCGCGGTGTCACCTGGCGGCCGGGGTGGACGGCGAAGAGGTGCGAGACGTGCCGGTGGTCGTTGTTCGGGTCGTCCCAGTCCTCCTTCCACTCCTGGAGCTGGCCCCAGGAGCCGACGCGCAGCCCGGGGTCGAGCCGCTGCAGCGTGCCGTCCAGCTCCGGCACGAACGAGCTGGTGTCGCCGACCTCGCGGGCGGCCGCCCGGGTGCTGGTGAGCAGGTCGTGGACGATCTGCTGGGAGATCGACGCGCCCGCCGAGAAGTCGCCCTGCTCGGGCGAGTAACTGGGCGAGACGACCAGCCTGTTGTCCCGCGGGTCGGTGACCAGCTCGTCTATCCAGAACTGGGACAGCGCCTTCATCAGCGGGTAGGCGCGCTCGCGCAGGAACGCGGCGTCGCGCGTGAACAGCCAGTGCTCGTAGAAGTGCTGGGCGAGCCAGGCCCCGGCCTCCGGCATCCAGAAGGACGTCGCCCAGTTGTGCAGGCCGGTGAAGCCGAAGGGGTTCGTCTCGTTGTTGACGACCCAGCCGCGGTTGTCGTAGATCTCGCGGGCCGTGACCTGGCCCGGCGGCACCATCGACTCGGTGTACTCGAACAGCGGCGCCGTCAGTTCGGAGAGGTTCGTCGTCTCCGCCGGCCAGTAGTTCATCTGGAGGTTGATGTTGACGTGGTAGTCGGCGCTCCACGGCGGGCTGGTCGAGTTGTTCCACACGCCCTGGAGGTTCGCGGGCAGCGTGCCGGGGCGTGAGGAGGCGATCAGCAGGTAGCGGCCGTACTGGAAGTGGAGCACTTCGAGGGCCTTGCGCGCGGCCGGGGTGGCGCTGCGTTCCTGATAGGCGGCGAGCTGCGCGTCGGTGGGGATACCCGGGTCCTGCTGGCCGATGTTGAGCGCCACCCGGTCGAACAGGGCGCGGTGGTCGGCGACATGGGCCGAGCGGAGCGCGGAGAAGCCCTTGCCGACCGCCGCGTCCACACGCTGGGTGACAGGCCCGTGCGGGTCCACGCCGTTGCGGTAGGTGGGGTACCGGACGGAGTAGTCGGTGGCGGCGGCGAGGACGATCGTCACCGAGTCGGCGCCGGAGACGGTCACCGAGCCGTTGCCGTTGTCGGTGCGGGTGCCGCCCTGGTTGACGACCTGGATCTGCGACTCGAAGCGCATCCCGTTGTCGTCGAGCCGCCCCGCGAGGGTGATCCGGCCGCCGCGCGCCGCGATGTTCCGCGTGCGGTTGGCGGGCGCGGTGACGGAGACGGTGAGGCTGATCCGGCCGCCCTGGCTGGCGGTGAAGCGGCCGACGAGCACGTTGTCCGGGGCCGAGGTGAAGTACTCGCGGGTGTAGGTGACACCGCCGGACGCGTAGGTGACGGAGGCGACGGCCTCGCCGATGTCCAGGCTGCGGCGGTAGTTGGTGACCCCGGTGGGCGCCTGGGTCATCGTCACGAACAGGTCGCCGAAGGTCTGGTACGCGCCGAAGCCCGTCTTGCCCTGGCCGAGGCGCTGGGCGACCCAGTCGGGGCCGACGCGCCGCTCGTCGCGGATGCGCTGCTGGACCTCCTGGATGGCGCCGGGGCGGGGCGACGTCCAGTTGCCGAAGTTGTAGCCGGGCGAGCCGGGGCCGCCGGTCCACAGCGTCTTCTCGTTGAACTGGAGCTGCTCCCTGGCGGTCGCGCCGAACACCGCCGCGCCCAGCGCGCCGTTGCCGAGCGGCAGGGACTGGGACTCCCAGTCGGCGGCCGGTTCGTCGTACCACAGCGTCGGGCCGGTGGCCTGCGGACGGGGCGGGCGGCCAGGACCGGCCGCGAGCGCGGGGCCCGCGTTCACGGCCGGGAGCCCGAGCGCGGCGGCGGCGGTGGTGGCGCCGGCCACGAAAACACGTCTGGGGAAGCCTCGTTCGGTCATCGGATCCTCGTCCTCGGGTGACGGCGGGGTGCGGGTGACGTTGATCACAGCGGAGGCTATAGATCCGATGTATGGAGCGTCAAGATACTGTAACGGCCGGATTTCCCGGCCTTCTTCACGCAGACACCCGATCAATGATCGTCCGGGCAGGGGCAGCCGACACCGCCCCGAGGACCCGGGCCCGGCGGAGGTGACAGCCCGGTTCACACATTGCGCGCGCGGACGGCGAGCACGGCCGCCAGCGCGCACGGCGCGAAGAGCAGGCAGAACGCGGCCCGGTACGCCGCCGCGTCGGCCCAGTGCGCGGCGAGGCACGCGTTGAACAACGCCGACGACGCGCCGAGCAGGGTGATCTGACCGAGGTTCTGCGACGTCTGCATCGCGGCGCTCGCGTACCCCTGCCGCCCCGGCGGGCTGTGGGTCAGCGACAGCACGACGAGGGACGGCGCGGACATCCCCATCCCCACGGCCGCGACGACCATCGCCGACGCGGCGGTGTACGCGGGCGTCCCGGGGAGCGACCCGGCGACCGCGAGGGCGACCGCCACCGCCTGCGCCAGCGCGCCCGCCGCCACCAGACGGTGGCGGGGGACGCGTTCCAGCAACCGCGCCTGCGCCCACGACGCGGCGGCCCAGGTCAGCGAGGCGCCGGTGAAGCCGAGGCCGATCACGACGGGCGGCGCGCCCCGTTCGGTGAGCAGCAGCAGCGGCACGTACGCCTCCAGCGTGAAGAACACCCCCGAACCCAGGCCGCACAGCAGCACGGTGGCGGGCAGGCGGCGGGCGGCGCGCCACGTGCCCGGCGGCAGCAGGCGCGACGCGAACGCCGCGAGCAGCGCGAACCCGCCGAGCGCGAACAGCAGATGCCGCCGGTCCCAGCCCGAGACGCCGTACTGCCCGAGCGCCGCGCCGAGGCTCACGGCCGCCGCGGGCAGCAGCGCCGGTCGCGGCGGCGCCTCACCCGCCGCGACCGGGGCGGCCGACCAGGCCGGTCCGCGCAGCACGGCCGCCACCACCAGCGCGGGCACCGCGGTGAGGGCCGCCAGGCCGAGGAACACCGCCCGCCACGACGCCCACTCCGCGACCAGCCCCGCCACCGGGGGGCCGACCAGGGAAGGAACGATCCAGCAGGCGCTCATCAGGGCCAGGACGCGCGGCCGCAGACGGTCCGGGTACGCGCGGCCGATGGCGGCGTTGACCGACACCGCGACCATCCCCCCGGCCAGCCCGTCGAGGAGGCGCCCCGCCGCCAGCTGCCAGATCGACGTGCTCGCGCCGGACAGCACCAGCGCGGCGACCGCGAGCACCGTGCCCGCCGCCAGCGGACGCGGCGCCCCGGCGCGGTCCGCCCAGTGTCCGCCCAGCACGCCGCCGAGCAGGCTCGCCGCCACGAAACAGCCCGCCACCAGCGGGTAGAGGCCGATGCCGTCGAGGTCGCGCGCGGCGGTCGGCAGGGTGGGGATCACGGCGAGCGCGGCGAGGCCGGTCAGGAACATGACGGCGGCGAACGTCGCGGTGGCCGCCGCGTACCGGCCGGAGAACAGCCCCTCACCGGGCGCGTCCTCCGCCTGCCGCGCCGGGGGTATGGGGGGCGGGTCGGCCGGGAGGTCCTTCAGTTCACCGTTCACCGCGGCACGGTAGGTCAGCGCCCGTCCGGCTGCCAACCGTCCTGCCCGGCCGCCGCGGCGCAGCGCCCGGCGAGGCGTGCGAAGGCCGCCCGCAGCTCGTCGGGACCGACCACCTCGATGTCCGCGTCGAACGCGCCGACGGCGGCGGCCAGGCCGGCCCAGGACCAGGAGCCGAGGACGAGCCGGCAGCGGTCGGGGCCGAGCGCCTCGACCACGCCGTCCCGCGCGAAGGGGAAGACGTCGGCGGCGGGCAGGCCGAGGACGACCTCGCCGCGGCAGGGCATGCCGTCCGAGCGGCCGTACCCCTGGAAGCGGCCCGCGATGTACGCCGCCACGTCGCCGCCGGGCAGCGCCCGCGGCGTGAAGCGCGGCCCGGCCGGGGTGCGGGGGGTGATCCGGTCCGCGCGGAACGTACGCCAGTTCCCGCGTTCGAGGTCCCAGGCGACGAGGTACCAGCGCCCGTCCCACGTGACGAGGTGGTGCGGCTCCGCCCGGCGTACGGCGGACTCGGCGCCGTCCCGGCCCTTCCGCGCGTAGTCGAACCGCAGCGTCTCCCGCGCCCGCACGGCGGCGCTGAGCGCCATCAGCACACCGCTGTCCACCGGGGAGGGCGCGCGGACCTCGGACCGCTCGACTGCGGTCACCTGGAACGTGTCGATGCGCCGCCGCAGCCGGGCGGGCATCACCTGGCGGACGGTCCCCAGCGCGCGTGCCGCCGCGTCCCCGATCGCGGCGCCGCTGAGGGAGGCCGTCCCCAGGGCGACGGCGAGCGCCACGGCCTGCTCGTCGTCGAACAGCAGCGGCGGCAGCTCCGTCCCGGCGCCGAGCCGGTAGCCGCCGTCCGGCCCCTTGGCCGCGGCGACCGGATACCCCAGTTCGCGCAGGCGCTCGACGTCCCGGCGGACGGTGCGGGTGCTGACGCCGAGCCGCTCGGCCAGCAGCGCCCCGGGCCACTCCCGGCGCAGCTGGAGCAGCGACAGGAGGGACAGCAGGCGCGCGGAGGTCTTCGGCATGCCTCCCATCCTGCCTCCGGTGGCGGACACAACCTGTCCGCCACTGCTGCGACGGTGGTCCCCAGGACCGGCGGGAACGTTCCGCCGGCGGACGAGGAGACGACCATGACCGTCAACGCTGTGACCCATCTGAACTTCCGGGGCGACGCCCGCGCCGCGCTCACCTTCTACCAGTCCGTGTTCGGCGGCGAGTTGACGGTGGTCACCTACGGAGACATGGGTGACACCACCGACCCGTCCCTGGCGGACCAGATGATGTGGGGCCAGGTGGTCTCGCCCGGCGGGGTCGGCGTGATGGCGTACGACGTGCCGCCGGAGCTGCCGTGGGAGCGGGGCGCGCACGCGTTCTACATCTCGCTGCGCAGCGAGAGCGCCGACGAGCTCACCGCCCTGTGGGAGCGCCTCGACGACGGCGCGACCGTGCTGCGACCGCTCGGCCCGGAGAAGTGGACACCGCTCTACGGGATGCTGGAGGACAAGTTCGGCGTCATCTGGGTCATGGACGTCGTCACCGCGTACGCCCCCTCCTGAGGACGGCGGACCGCACGCACGGCCCCGTCCCCGTCTCCCCGGGGAGCGGTCACGGCCACCGCCCCTCGGTGTCCGGGAGGACGATCAGGGGCGGGGCCGTGGCCGGAGGGGTGTTCAGTCCTTCGCGTTGAGCGCGGGCAGGTAGCCGCCCGAGTGGCCGCGCGCCGTCGGGTGGTACGCCTCCCAGACGGGCAGGGCCAGGTCGTGCAGCCAGTCGTCGCCCGAGCACAGCTCATGGCCCGCGAACGTGCCGCGCACGTCCGCGAACGCGAACCCGTGCGCGGCGGCGCGGGCGGCGATCACCGTGTTGAGCACGTCGGAGGCGTCGTTGATCGCCTCGCGCTTGGTCTCGCCGATGCCGATGCACCACCAGGAGGGCTCGATGTACATGCGCGGGTAGCCCAGCACGACGACCCGGGCGTTCGGCGCCCGCGAGCGGATGGCGCTGTACACGGCGTCGAGCCGCCCGGGGAGCGTGCTGTTGACGAAGTTCCGCGCCGTGTTGACGCGGTTGACACAGGTGCTGTCCGAGCCGGTCACGCAGGTCGTCATGACGTCGGCGAACCCGGCGTCGTTCCCTCCGATCGTCAGGGTGACGAGCCCGGTGGACGCGTTGAGCGCGCCGAGCTGCTTCGACGTCACATCGGAGGTGACGGCGCCGGAGCAGGCGGCGAACGTGAACGACGCCGGGCTGTTGGCCCTCGCCCACAGCGCCGGGTAGGCGTTGTTGCTCTGGTGGCAGTCGCCACTGGCGCTGATGTAGCTGCCCGCGCCGTTGCCGGACGAGTACGAGTCGCCGAGCGCCACGTAGGCGGGCGCGGCGGCGTTCGCCGGACCCGTGCCCAGCAGGGCGAGGACAAGCGTGAACAGCAGAACGGACGCGGCTGTCAGGGATCTTGGCAGTCTCACGGGGGCCTCCATCGGCAGGATCACTGCGCGACCGGTGTACCAAGCGACGCGCGTTGACGGAAGTGGGCATGCCAACTTCTCCGCCCCCGGACACCGGACCGCCACCCCCCGTCCACGTGCACGGGACCCCTGCCAGGAGCGCTCGGGACCGACGACGGATCCAGCCTGCCCACCGTCGTCTCCGGTCCGCCGACCGGACCACGATCCACGCCCGCGGCGCCTTCGGCCGCCCGGTCGAGGACCTGCCGTCGCGTCACGTCGATCCGCCTGGCGGGCGGCGGAGCCGGCGGTTGGGCGCGGAAGGCGATCCGCCGAGCGGCACCGACGCCGTCTGGCGGCGGCGTGCGTCGCTGCGCCTTCAGGAGGCCAGTGCTGTGACCCGGGGGGAGTTCACCGGGTCGCCGAAGCTGTTCGGACCGGGCCCATAGCCTGGCCGGATGCCCGATGACATCCTTGCCCTGTGGCCCAGCGCGCTCGCCTCCGAGACCGACTGGCTTGCCGAACTCGCCCAGGACGACGGCCTCACCGGCTACAAGGCACCCGGGCGGCCCGACGCCGCCTGGGTGCTCGGCGGCATGTACGAGCGCGGGGGGACCGCCGAGTGTTCACCCGACGACGACCGGATCCGGGACGAGCACCCCGGCCCGGGATGGCAGCGGCTGCGCTGGGCGGAGCTGGCCGCCCGAATCGGTGATCCCGTCGTGCCGCAGGGCCTCTACCCCTGCTTTCGCTGCTTCCCTTCCGCAGAAGAGGCGGGCATCCGGCCCGGCTCCATCGAGTGGCCCGCCGAGGGCACCCTTGACAGGCCGACATGGGACCAGCTGATCCGGTTCCTCACCGAGCACAGCCCTCAGGGGGCGGACACCCCCTGCCTGGTGTACTACAACCCGATCGTCGTGCGAGATTTCGAGATCGGCCATGTCCGCTCCGGCCGACTGGGCGACGCCCGGGGCCTCTTCGACAACCCGGACATCCTGTACACCCCCTCCAACCTCTGGCCCACGGACCGCTCCTGGGTCGTCTGCACCGACTACGACCTCTGGGGCACCAAGGTCTGCGGCCCCCGTCGGCTCGTCGAGGCGCTGCTCGCGGACACCGAGATCGAAGCCGTCCGCCTGCCCTGGACCGGCTAGTGCTGTGGCCGGGGAGGTTTGCCGGGTCACGGGGTCCGGTGCGGTGCATCGCAAGGCGCCGGATCGCAGCTCGTACTCGGCCGTACTCGCGCGATGCGGCAACGCAGCGAGGTTCCCCCAGGCCCAAGGGGCCTGGGAGGTGCCCCCACCCCGGGCGTCGTGAGGCGGTGAACCTTTCCGGTCACAGCACTAGCGGCGCGAGGACGCGCCGACAGGATGTCAGCAGGACCGGTGTCAGGGCTGTCTCCCGACGACGAGACGACGTTCACCCGCCATCCCCGTGTGCGCCGGATCGTCGTCCGCTGTCTGCCGCACTGGCCTCTCACCTCGCAGTACCCGCACTGGTCGAACGGTGACGACCTCGACACCCTGGACGAACTGCTCGTCGCGGGACCCGGCGGGGAGGACGACTTCGCGGGCGCGCTTCCGGCGGAGGTGGTGGATCTGCGCTGCCGCGCGTGCGGCACGGCGTCCCGCTCTTCCCCGACCGGACCGAACGCCTGCGCGCCCACCGTTGCATCGAACACTGCCCTCACTGCCGCGAACGCTGGACGGCCCATGTCCCGGAGATCATCTGAGGGAACGACGACCGCGCGGGCACCGTACGGAGGACCGGGCCCCGGAAGGCCGGTGCAGGCCGGCGGTTCGTAGAGTGAGCGGCATGTCGGGCGAGTCACCTCTCATACAGAGTCTGCGGACCGCCGTCGCCGCCGTGCCGCAGGATGTGCCGTTGCGTGTTCACCTGGGCGAACTGCTCCTCGCCGCCGGGGCGGCGGACGCGGCTGTCGCCGAGGCGGCCGTCGCGCTCCAGCACGCGCCGGGCGACCCGCAGGCGCGTGACCTGATGGCGCGGGCCATGGGTGCCCCCGCCCCGGTGCCGCCGGGCTTCGACTGGAAGGCCGCCCAGCAGCAGGTCGGCGACGCCGTCCCGCCCCGCTTCGCGCAGGAGGCGGAGCCCACGGCGGACGGCGGCGACGGCGGCCCCGTCTGGGACGTCGAGACGCCGCACGCCGTACGCCTCGCCGACGTCGGCGGCATGCAGGAGGTGAAGGACCGCCTGGAGGCCGCGTTCCTCGCCCCGCTGCGCAACCCGGAGCTGCGCAGGCTGTACGGCAAGAGCCTGCGCGGCGGCCTCCTCCTGTACGGGCCGCCCGGCTGCGGCAAGACGTTCGTCGCGCGGGCGGTGGCGGGCGAACTCGGCGCGGGCTTCCTCTCCGTGTCGGTCGAGGACGTGCTCGACATGTGGATCGGCAACTCCGAGCGCAACATGCACGAGATCTTCGAGACGGCGCGGCGCCGGGCCCCGTGCGTCGTCTTCCTGGACGAGCTGGACGCGCTCGGCGGCAAGCGCTCCCGCACCCAGTCCAGCGGCATGCGCAACACCGTGAACCAGCTCCTCACCGAACTCGACGGCATCGACGCCGCCGCCAACGAGGGCGTGTTCGTGCTCGCCGCGACCAACGTCCCCTGGGACGTGGACCTCGCCCTGCGCCGCCCCAGCCGCTTCGACCGCACGCTCCTCGTCCTGCCGCCCGACGCGTCGGCCCGGGAGGCGATCCTCCGCTACCACCTGCGCGAACGCCCCATCGTGAACGTCGAGTTGGGCAAGCTGGTGAAGGCGACGGACGGGTTCTCCGGCGCCGACCTGGCGCATGTGTGCGACACCGCCGCCGAGTCGGCGCTCCTCGACTCGGCCCGCACCGGGACCGTCCGCATGATCGGCATGCCCGACCTGCTGGGCGCGGCCCGGCAGATCTCCCCGTCCACCGAGCCCTGGTTCGCGTCGGCGCGCAACGTCGCGATGTACGCGAACGACGGCGGCCAGTACGACGACCTCGTCACCTACCTCAAGAGGAAGCGCCGGTTGTGAGCACGGACCAAGCGGTGGAACGCGCCGAGGCGCTCGTCTCCCTCAAGCGGTACGAGGAGGCCCGCGCCCTCCTCGCGCGCCGCGTCGCCGAGGCACCGGACGACATACGGGCCTGGACCGAACTCGCACGCTGCCTCCGCGACCTGGGCAGCATGGACGAGGCGGTCGCCGCGACAGGCGAGGCGCTGCGGCTCGCCCCCGAGGACGTCAACGCGCTCGTGCTGCACGCCCAGTTGCTCCAGCGCAGCGGCGCGGGCCTCGAAGCCGCGATACAGCCGCTCCGCGAAGCCGTGCGGGTACGGCCCGACTACTGGTACAGCTGGTCGGTCCTCGCCGACTACGTCATGCGGCAGTCCATGCTCCGCGTCGCCAGGGAACGCAACCTGCGCAAACTCACCGCCGAGGACGTCGCCCCGGTGAGCGCCGAGGCCGTCGCACTGGCGGACGAGGGGCTCCGCCTCGCACCCGACCAGGTGTACGCGTACGAGATCCGCCGCTTCGTCGCCGGCATGACCGGGGACAGGGCGACGGCCGACGCGATGGACCTCGCCATCCTCCGCATCGACCCGTCGAACAGCACGGCGCTGAGCAACCGGACCCGTCAGGCCGCCGACGCCCCGGGCGTACGCGCGGCCGAGGCCGCCGACCTCATCGCCGACGGCCTCGGCGCGGCCCCGGACTCCCGGTCGATGCAGTCCGCGCTCGACGCCGCCACGTACCGCCTGCTGCGCGGCACGCGCTGGCTCGCCCTGCTCTGCCTGGCGTTCGCCGGACTGGCCCTGGGCGTCGGCCCGAGCGACGGCGAGAACGCGCAGGACCTCCCCCTCTCCCTCGGCCAACGGCTTTGGGACGTCCTGGTGTTCGCCGTGATCTGGGCCGTGGGCGCGCTCCTGCGCTACCGCAGGCGCCGCAAGGGCGTCCGGCTGAACGTGCGCTCCCTCCTCCACCGCGACGGCTGGGCCCGCCTCGCGGCGGGCCAGGCGGTGGCGGTGACGGTGTGCGCGGCCGTGATGGTGCTGATCCCGTGGACCGAACGGGACGTCCCCCGCGTGGTGTTCTGGGTCGCCCTGGTGACCACGCTGCTGACGATGTACGTGGACCGCGCCCGTGTCCGCGAGGCGTTCCGCAGGTCCCGCACCCGCTGAGCTGGCCTCGGGAACACCGCGGACGCCGGACGAGGCAGCCGGGTCCCGGTGGAGGCGGAGGGAACCGTTCACATGACCAAAGCGTGTCAGGTGCAAAACTCCTGCCGACTTTGCCCACAGAGAGGCAAGAACGATGGCCCGTGCGTCTGACTGGTCTCCGGTGGGGATGGATTCCGATCCGACGCCGGGTGATCCGGAGGAGGTCCGCGAGCTGGCGGACGAGTTGCAGACGTTCTCCGACGACGTGGCGGAGGCGCTGGGGAAGATCCGGGGTCTGGCCTCCGACCGTGCGGTGCAGGACTGGGCGGGCCTGTCGGCGGAGGCGTTCCGCAACGAGTTCGACGGCGTGCCGGGCAACCTGGAGAAGCTGCGGGACTCCTACGACCTGTGCGCGCAGGCATTGCAGACGTACTGGCCCAAGTTGCAGACGGCACAGGGGCAGGCGGATCGCGCGCTGGACCGGGCCATCGCCGCGCAGGCCGATCTCACCGCCGCGCAGGGCTCGTTGGGCAGCGCGCAGGACTGGGTGGGCCGCGCCGGGGACGAGGCCGAACGCCTCCAGCGGGAAGGGGAACGGGCCGATGCGCCTGCGCCGGACGAGGCGGAGGTCCGCGCCGCCACCCGCGACCGCCAAGCGGCCGATGAGGCCCAGGAGGCGGCCCAGGCCCGTGTGGACACGGCGCAGGACTCCCTCGACGCCGCCCGGGAGTTGGCCCGCCAGGCCAAGGAGATGCGGGAAGAGGCCGCACGGCAGGCGGCCCGTGACATCGACGACGCGTCCGACGCCGGTATCCACAACCGCAAGTGGTGGCAGAAGGCCGTCCACTGGGTCACGGAAAACTGGGACACGATAGTCGACATATGCAAGATCGTCGTCGCGGTCCTCGGCGTCGTCGTGATGATCATCGGCGGACCCCTGGCGTGGGTCGTCCTCGCCGCCGCACTCGTCGTCCTCGCCGACACGCTGGTCAAATACGCCAACGGACAAGCATCCCTGTGGGACGTCGCGTTCGCCGCTTTGGACTGCATCCCGGGCATGAAGGGGCTGACCACCCTCGGCGGCCTCGCCCGCGGCCTCCGCGGCGGCCTCACCGCCGCCCGCACCGGCCTCCGCGGCCTCGCCCAAGGCGCCCGCGGCCTCGGTCAGAACATCCGCCGCATGGGACGGGACATCCGCTCCCTCTTCACGTGCGGCGACCCCATCGACATGGCCACCGGCGAGATGGTCCTGTCCGCCACCGACATCGCCCTGGCCGGGGTGCTGCCCCTCGTCCTCGAACGGCACCACAGGTCGTCCCTGCGCACGGGCCGCTGGTTCGGTGTGTCATGGGCCTCCACACTCGACCAGCGGCTCGTCCTCGGGGAGCACGGACTGCGGTTCTGCACCGCCGACGGCATGCTGCTCGAATACGCCAAGCCGTCCCCGGGGACGCCCATGCTCCCCGTGGAGGGCCCGCGCTGGGAACTGCGGTGGGACGGGACGCCGGGGGCCGCGATCACGGTGGACCAGCCGGAGAACGGGCGCACCCTCCACTTCGCCCCCGTTCCCGGCTGCCTCGGCGGGGAGCTGCCGCTGGTCGCCGTCACGGACCGCAACGGCAACCGCATCACCCTCGCGTACGACACGCACGGACGGCCCGAGAGCATCGAACACAGCGGGGGCATCCGGATCGAGGTGACGACGGAGGACAACCGTGTCACCGCACTCCGGCTGGCCAGCGCTCCCGACCGGCCCGTCCTGATGCGGTACCGCTACGACGCCCAGGGCGACCTGTCCGGCGTCGTCAACTCCACCGGAAAAGCCCTCCGCTTCACCTACGACTCCCACCACCGTCTCGTGCGCTGGGAGGACCGCAACGGCTTCTTCTACGCGTACACCTACGACGCCGCCGGGCGCTGCGTCTTCACGACCGGCAGCGACCGGGCGCTCGAATACCGGTACGTCTACGAGCCGGAGGAGTACCGGACCACGGCGCAGAGCGCTCAAGGAGCGGTGACCGTCTACCGGTTCGACGACGCCTACCGGCTCGTCAGTGAGACCGACCCCCTCGGCCACACCGTCCGCCGGGAGTACGACCGCTTCGACCGGGCGCTGTCGGTCACCGACGCGCTCGGCCGCACCACACGGTACGCGTACGACGACGCCGGACACGTCACAGCCGTCCACCGCCCGGACGGCTCCCGCATCAGCGCCGAGTACAACGAGGCCGGCCTGCCGTCCGAAACCGTCGACGCCGACGGGTCGGTGGTCCGCCGCGCCTACGACAGCGCCGGAAACCTCGTGGCGGAGGTCGACGCGACCGGCAGCCGCACCCGCTACACGTACGACGCCCGGGGCGGACTCGCGTCCGTCACCGACGCGCTCGGCCGCACCACACACGTACGCTGCGACGAGTCCGGCCTGCCCGTCGTCGTCGCCGACCCGTCCGGCAGGATCACGACGTACCACCGCGACGCCTTCGGCCGTCCCGTCGAGGTGGTGGACGCGCTGGGCGGAGTGAGCCGCGTCGAGTGGACCGTCGAGGGCCTGCCGCTGCGTCACGTCGATCCGGGCGGCGCGCAGCAGAGCTGGCGGTGGGACGCGGAAGGCAACCTGCTGAGCCACACCGACGCCGCCGGGGGCGTGCGCTCCTTCGAGTACGGCCCGTTCGACCTGCCCACGGCGCAGACCGGACCCGACGGGACGCGGTACGCCTTCCGTCGGGACACCGAGCTGCGGCTCACCGAGGTGGAGGGTCCGGGCGGCGCCGTGTGGCGGTACGCGTACGACGCGGCGGGGCACCTGACGGGCGAGTCCGACTTCGACGGACGCGGGATCGGCTACTCCTTCGACGCGGCGGGCCGGCTCGTCGCGCGCACGAACGCGGCGGGGCAGACCGTCCGTTACGAGCGCGACGACCTCGGCCGCATCACGCGCAAGCTGGTCGACGGCCGGGAGACCGCGCTGTCATACGACCCGCTGGGCAGACTGCTGCGCGCCACGAGCCCGGACACCGACCTGGTCATCGAGCGCGACGGCGCCGGGCGCATCACGGCGGAGCACTGCGACGGCCGGGCGGTGCGCCACACGTACGACGCCGTCGGCCGCCCGGTCGACCGCGTCACCCCGTCCGGGCATGTCAGCACGCGGGAGTACGACGCGGCCGGTCGCCTGGCCAGGATCGTGACGGCCGGGCGCACGGTGGAGTTCACGCACGACCTCCTGGGCCGCGAGACGCGCCGCCGCCTGGGCGACGGCCTTGAGCTGACCCGTTCCTGGAACGCCACCGGCGGACTGGCGGCGCAGGCGCTCGTACGGGGGCCGGACACGGTCCTCAGCAGGACGTTCGCCTATCGGCCCGATCGCCATCTGACAGCGATCGAGGACGGGGACGGCGGACGCACGGAGTTCGGCCTCGACGCGCTGGGCCGCGTCACCGGGGTCACCCGAGCCGGGTGGAGCGAGAGCTACGCGTACAACGGCGACGGGGAGCAGACGGACGCGCGATGGACGGGGGACGGCGACCACGACGCGGTCGGCGGCCGGGACCACTCGGGGACGCGTCCGACCAGGGCGGGCCGCACCCACTACGTCTACGACCGGGCGGGCCGGGTGGTCCGCCGCACCAGGAAACGGCTCTCCCGCCGGTCGGACGTCTGGCACTACACGTGGGACGCCGAGGACCGCCTGACCGCGGTCACGACACCGGACGGGACGCGGTGGCGCTACCGGTACGACGCGTTCGGCCGCCGCGTCGCGAAGACCCGCCTGGGGCCGGACGGCGCCGCCGTCGCCGAGGAGGTCTTCGCGTGGTCGGGCACCGCGCTGGTCGAGCGGGCCGGCAGCGGCCCCCACGCGCGGCCGACCGTCCTCACGTGGGACTACAACGGCATCGAACCGATCGTCCAGACACACCGCGACGCCGAGGGCGGGCCGGGGCGCTTCCAGGCCATCGTCACGGGAACGGCCTGCCAGGCGACGGAACTCGTCGACGAGGACGGGACCACGGCCTGGCGCGACACGTCGTCGGTCTGGGGCGCGCCCCGGTCGGCGGATCCCGGCTCCCCCGCGGCGCTCCCGCTGCGGTTCGCCGGTCAGTACGCGGACGAGGAG
The DNA here is from genome assembly GCF_044461265.1 of Streptomyces sp. NPDC049879. Classification (NCBI taxonomy): domain Bacteria; kingdom Bacillati; phylum Actinomycetota; class Actinomycetes; order Kitasatosporales; family Streptomycetaceae; genus Streptomyces; species Streptomyces sp. NPDC049879. Next base: position 543,616 of record NZ_JBITKT010000004.1, read on the forward strand.
ACGGGCTGGCACTACAACTACCAGCGCCACTACGACCCGGAGACGGCCCGCTACGTCACGCCCGACCCCCTCGGCCTCGCGCCCGCCCCGAATCCGTACGGCTACGTCCCCCACCCCCTCACCTGGGTCGATCCGCTGGGGCTCGCGGCACATCTCTTCACGAACAGGATGCCGGGCGACCTCGGCGGCGAACTGCGGCTGGCGGAGGACCTCGGCGTCACCCCGCTGCGCCCGGGCGGCGCGGCGTTCGACGAGGCCATCAACTCCGACGCGGTCAAGTGGGCGGTGCTGGAGAACGGCGACCTCGTGGTGATCCCCAAGTTCGTCCAGGGACAGGAACTGGCGCACTCGGTGCTCAGCCGGGGCAACCCGGTGCGGGCGGCCGGTGAGGCGAACATCGCCGGCGGCTCCGACATCGGTTACTGGGGCGCGGAGATCAGCAACCACAGCGGTCACTTCATGCCGGACAACGACAGCCTCCAGGTCGGTCTCGACGCCTTCGGAGCTGCGGGGATCTCCTTCCCGGCATCGGGGATCTCCTATGCCACCTGACCGGCCCGGCACCTATGATGCCGCCGTGCCCTCCTTCGACGAACTGACCCGTCTGGGGTCCCCCGAGCTGATCGGACACCTGGCGGCCGGACGGCCCGCGGCCCCGGAGCTGTCCAAGGGGGAATGGCAGAGCCTGACGGAGCTCGTCACCGGGCGGGTGACGAGGCTGGAGCCGGCCTCCGGTGATCCGTCCTGGGCCACGTGCTCCGACGCGCTGGACCACGTCCTCGCCTCGGCGGTGGCGAGCGGCGTGATGACGCGGCACCAACGCGTCGTCCGGTCCCTGAACGCCTCGGTGGCCGTCCTGCACCGGGTGCCGCCGGACGCCTCCGTCCCGCTGCTCGATCCGCGCGGCAGGACGGACCTGCTGTTCTCCGAACTGACGATGGAACCCGCCGAAGCGGCGGCACTGGCCGACGGCTGGCAGACGAAGGACATCGACGTCATCCGGCGTCTGCGGCAGGTCAAGTCGCTGCTCAACCCGGCACTCGCGATGATGCGACTCGTGCCCGGGGAGTTCGCGGACGCGCGCCTGGAACGCTGGGCCGCGATCCAGCCCCGCCTGCCGTGAGACACCGCGCGGCGTGCGTGCCGTGACCGAGACGACGCCGAACGGTGACGCCCACCGCGTCTCTCGCCCACCGTCCACGCCCTCACCGGCGGAACGGCCACGCCCAGAAGCACGGCACCCGGATCGAGCCCTGCGCTGCCGTACGCACTGGAGGCCGTCCCGCCTTCCACCGCGTCGCACCGCATCGCCCGTCGGCGCACCAGGCGTTGCCCTGCTGACGGGGAACGGCGGAAGGCCGCGTGGCGAGACGCTCCGACACGGCCCGGCCGCCGACCGGCCCTGATCTGGCGTTTGACCGTACGCCAACAAAACAGTGGTCCAGACCTATTGACCGATTGGTTCAGACCTTTCTATCGTTCGGCGCACTGCTTGTGTGAGGCCCAGCACGTTCCGACTCCCTTCGAGAACAGGGAGGCGCTCATGCGCTTCAGGCACATGCGTTCCCGGCACAGATTCATCGCCGCCCTCACGACACTCCTCCTCCCGCTCGCCGGACTCGTCGGGCTGGCGAGCCCCGCCGAGGCGGCGGCGTCCGCGACCGCCACGTACACCAAGGTGTCCGACTGGGGCTCCGGCTTCGAGGGCAAGTGGACGGTGCGCAACACCGGCACCACCACCCTCACCAGCTGGACCGTCGAGTGGGACTTCCCCTCGGGCACCACGGCCGGCGCCTTCTGGGACGCCGACCTCACCTCGTCCGGCACCCACTGGACCGCCAGGAACAAGTCCTGGAACGGCACCCTCGCCCCCGGCGCCTCGGTCTCCTTCGGCTTCAACGGCTCCGGCACCGGCTCTCCCGCCAACTGTCGGCTGAACGGCGCCAGTTGCGACGGCTCCACCCAGCCGGGCGACCAGCCGCCCTCGGCTCCCGGCACCCCGACCGCGTCCAACGTCACCAACACCTCGGTGACGCTCTCCTGGACGGCCGCCACCGACGACCGGGGCATCCGCAACTACGACGTCCTGCGCGGCGGCGCGACGGTCGCCACCGTCACCGGCACCACCTGGACCAACACCGGGCTGACCGCCGGCACCTCGTACTCCTACACCGTCCGCGCCCGCGACACCGCGAACCAGCTCGGCCCGCCCAGCGGCGCGGTCTCCGTCCGCACCACCGGTGGCGGCGGCGAGCAGCCGGGCGGCGACAAGATCAACCTCGGGTACTTCACCGAATGGGGCGTCTACGGCCGCAACTTCCACGTGAAGAACCTCGTCACCTCCGGCACCGCCGCCGAGATCACGCACATCAACTACGCGTTCGGCAACGTCAGGAACGGCCAGTGCGTCGTGGACGACACCTTCGCCGCCTACGAGAAGACGTACACCGCCGACCAGTCCGTCAGCGGCGCCGCCGACACCTGGGACCAGCCGCTGCGCGGCAACTTCAACCAGCTCCGGCAGCTGAAGCAGCGCTACCCGCACATCAAGATCCTCTACTCCTTCGGCGGCTGGACCTACTCCGGCGGCTTCGGCCAGGCCGCGCAGAACCCGGCCGCGTTCGCGGACTCCTGCCGCGCCGTGGTCGAGGACCCGCGCTGGGCGGACGTCTTCGACGGCATCGACATCGACTGGGAGTACCCGAACGCCTGCGGCCTGACCTGCGACAGCTCGGGCCCGGCCGCGTTCCGCAACCTCGTCTCGGCGCTGCGCACCGAGTTCGGCCAGGACTACCTCGTCACGGCCGCCATCACCGGTGACGGCTCCACGGGCGGCAAGATCGACGCGGCCGACTACGGCGGCGCCGCCCAGTACCTCGACTGGTACAACGTCATGACCTACGACTACTTCGGCGCCTGGGCGAGCACGGGCCCGACCGCGCCGCACTCGCCGCTCACCTCGTACAACGGCCTGCCGTCCCAGGGCTTCACGTCCGAGGCGGCGATCAACAAGCTGCGGGCGCAGGGCGTCCCGGCGGCCAAGCTGCTGCTCGGCATCGGCTTCTACGGGCGCGGCTGGACCGGCGTCACCCAGTCGGCACCCGGCGGCACGGCCACCGGCGCCGCGCCGGGCACGTACGAGGCGGGCATCGAGGACTACAAGGTCCTGCGCAACTCCTGCCCGCCGACCGGCACCGTCGCGGGCACGGCGTACGCGCACTGCGGCAACCAGTGGTGGTCCTACGACACCCCGGCGACCATCGCGGGCAAGATGAACTGGGTCAACCAGCAGGGCCTGGGCGGCGCGTTCTCCTGGGAGTTCAGCGGCGACACGACCAACGGCGAACTGGTCAGGGCCATCGGCAACGGCCTGAACTGACCCCGCCACACCAGCACACCACCGCTGCGGACGGACCCCCCGGGGCCCGTCCGCAGCACTGTTACGTCCCTCGCACCCGCCCGCGGGATCGGGGCGGCCATCCCGTCCGGACGGGATCGGGAACGGCGCCGCAACCCGTACGGAGTATCGCCTGGTGTGCGGGACGTCCCTTAATCTGCCCCTGATCGCACTGGGGGGTGCGCCGCGCCCCCGTGGTGTCGGACGAGGGGGGACGACTCCATGTACAGCCTCATCGTGGTACCACCGCCGTGCGGGGGCGCGGACGGGCAGCTCAGGATCGCCGACGGCGAACGGCTCGCGTTCGGGAGGGCGGAGGCGGGCGACGGCCTGACGATCGCGCACGACGGTGTGCCCCGCGTCGCCGGGCAGATCACGGCGCACCAGAGCTTCTGGCTGCTGAGCAACCTCAGCGAGGACCAGACGTACGTCGTGGAGAACCCGGAGGGCGCGGGGGAACACGTCAAGGTCACGCCGGGCCGCCTGGAGGCGCCCGTGCCGTTCGAGTTCTCGCGCGTGGTCCTGCCCGCCGCCGGTGACCTGCTCACCTTCGACGTGTGGGCGCCGCGCCACGCGTTCGGCAGCGTCGCGCGCGACGGCCTCGCCGGGGCGCTGACGGCGCCCGCGTTCACGCTCGACCGCACCAAGCGGTACTTCGCGGTCCTCGCCGCCCTGTGCGCGCCGCGCCTGCGCGGCGAACCACACGCGCCGCCGCCCACCGTGGACGACCTGGTGGAGTCGCTGCGCCCGGCCTGGCCGGCGGTCAGCCGCTCGGCGGTCTACTGGAACATCGACTACCTCGCCCTCAAGCTCCGCCTCAAGCCGGGACCGGACACGGCGGAGCCAGGACAGCGCGTCAACGGGAGGAAGGAGTCGCTGGTCTCGCTGGCGCTCCGGTTCGACCTGGTGCGCGAGGACGACCTGGCGGTGCTGGCCCCGGCGCGGGACGCGGTGGCCCGGTGACCGGGCAGCCGTACGCGGTCACCGTGCCGCCGGGCTACCGGGCCGGGCCCTGGGAGGTGCGGGAGCCGCTGGCCTCCGGCGCGTTCGCCACGGTCTACGCGGCCCGGCTCGCCGCCGACGACCGGCCGGACCTGCCCCGCGCGGCGGCCCTCAAGTTCCTGCCCACCGGCACCCGCACCCCGCGCCAGCTGCACCATTTGCGCGAACTGGCTGAACGCGAAGTGCAGTTGCTCGGCAAGCTGCGCGCACCCCGCCTGATCCGGATGTACGACACCCTGACGCTCGACGACCCGGGCCACCCGGAACTGGACGGCGCCACCGTCCTCGTGCTGGAACGCGCCGAAGGCTCACTGGACGCCCTGCTCGCGCGCGAGCCGCGGCCGGAGGCGGGCCCCGCCCTGCTCACGCAGATCTGCGAGGGCCTGCACCAGCTGCACCACGCGGGCTGGGTGCACGGCGACCTGAAGCCGGCCAACGTGCTGCTGCTCGCGGACGGTTCGGTGCGGCTCGCCGACTTCAACATGGCGGCTGAACTGGAGGGCACCCACGCGTACGCGCCCGCGTTCTCGACACCCGACTACACCCCGCCCGAGCTGCTGTGGCCCGAGGTGGACGAACGGGGCACGCGGGTGCGGCCGTCCGCCGACGTCTGGGCCTTCGGGGTCCTCGCCCACGTGGTGCTGACCGGCACGTTCCCGCTGCCCGGCGCCACCACGCAGGCCCGCTGCGACGCCGCCACCCGGTACGCGCGCGGCGCCGAGGAGCTGCGCCTGTCGCCCGCCCTCCCGGACGGCTGGTCCGGCGTCGTCACCGGCTGCCTGGCCCGTACCCACGCCGAACGCGTCGGCGCCGAGGCCCTGTTGCGGCAGGTGGAGCGGGTGACGGGGGCGGCGCGTTCGGCCCGCCTGCCGAGGCTGCGGCCCCGGCGGTGGGTGCGGCCGGTCGTGGTCACGGCGCTCGCCGCGTTCGCGGTGGGCACGGCGACGGCGGCGACGTACGCGCTGCGCACCCCCGCCACGGCGTCCGCCGTCTCCCCCACCTGCGAGCAGCCCGCCGTGTTCGAGGACGCGGAGTTCGGGCGCGGCTACACGGCAGGCTACAGCGGCACGTGGGACTTCACCCTGACGCAGGGGGACGGCGGCAGCCAGGTGCGCGAGCTGCAGTGCCTGCTCAAGCATCTCCACCAGGTCACCGAAGTCGGCGAGGTGGACGGCGACTTCGGCCCGCTCACGCGCGGGGCGGTCGTCACGTTCCAGGAACGCGCGGGGCTCGACGCGGACGGCATCGTCGGGCCGAGGACGTGGCAGGCGCTCCGCACGGCGTGAGGCCGGAGCCCCGCTCCCGGCCGGGAGCGGGGCGGACGGCCGGAGAGGCGGGTGTCAGCTGCACGTCCAGGTGTTGTACCCGGCCGTCTGCCAGTTCCCGTTGCGGTCGGGGAACCTGTACCTGCCCTCGGTGTCGCGGGTCAGATCGAAGGTGTGGCGCGCGCCGAAGTACGTGAGGTAGAGCGTCTTCCCCCGGCCGTCGCTGCCGCCGGTCGCGCCGAGCTTGGCGTCGGTGCGGCCGAAGGTGGAGGTGCCCACGATGCCGTCGACGTAGTCCATGTTCCACCGGCCCTGCAAGGAGGAGGTGGCCAGCTCGGTGTTGCGGCCGAAGACGCCGTCGATGTCGGCCGCGTCGAACGGGGTGCCGTCCAGCTCCGTGGCGCCCTCGGCCCAGAGGATCTTCTGCCACAGGCAGACGGCGTTGGAGGGGCTGTAGGTGCCGTTGTACTTCAGGACGCCCTCGTCGCCCCAGTCGTCCGCGTACGTGTCGTAGCCGCGCACATAGCCGTCGCTCGCCTTGGCGGCGGCGGGCGTGGCGCTGACCGCCAGGGATGTGGCGGCCAGGGCGCCCGCCAGGGCGGCCATGATCCGGGTGCGTGTCGAGCGGTTCCTCATCGGTCTGCTTCCCCTCCCGTTGACGCGGATGCGGCGGTCCGCGGCGGCAGGACCCGGTCGAGTGCCTGGCGCTTCGCCTGCTGGAAGCGCGCGAGCACCTCCTCGGCCCCCGCGCGTACCGGCTCCTCGGCCGCCGCCTGGACGTCCGCTATCCGCTGGTGTGTGTCTGTTTCGAGTTGACAGGTCAAGTCGTCGGCGGCCAGGTCCAGTTCCCGTTCCCCCACGGCGCGGAGCCGGTCGGGGTCGTCGCCCGCCTCCTCCAGCAGGCCGAGGATCTCCCGGCGGGGGTCCTCCAACGTGCCGTAGGCGTAGCCCAGTTGCGCCATGCAGTCGGCCCAGACCGCCTCCGCGTCGCCGAAGCCGGTTGACTCCAGGGTCCGGCTGATGGCGTCGTTGCTCAGGTCCTCGACGGTGTAGCGCAGTTCGGACCAGCCCTCGCCGTACACGCCGTCCCGCGCGGTCTGGACGCACGAGTCGGGCGCGTAGCCGATGGTCCGGCCGCTGGGCAGGTCGATCTCCACATGGTCCTCGCGGCGGCCGAGCAACGCCTCCTCCCACGCGGCGCGTTCGGCTTCGGTGAGGGCGGCCAGCGTCTCCTCGTTCGGATCGGCCGGCGGTCCTTCGAGCACTGCGCCCGTCAGCCCGTAGCCGTCGCTCGCCGACCACCCGGGGGACAGCAGCGTGTACGGGTTGACGGCCGCCGCGCGCCGGGCGTCGCGGGCGGGGGCGGTCCGGTAGTCGTGGCCCCGTTCCCGCATGCAGTCGCGGACCAGGGCCTCCTCGGCGTCCCGCAGGGCGGTCTGCTCGGCGGCCGAGAAGTGCAGGGCGCCCGACAGCGGCCGGGGGACGGCTGGTTCGGTCTCGGCATCGGTCGCGGCCTCACGGCCGGGTCCCCCGCACCCGGCCGTGAGGAGTACGGCGACCGCTGCTGTCAGGAGCGGCCGGCGCATCGGTCAGCAGTTCGTCCAGATGTTGGAGCCGACGCCGTTCTCGTAGGCGGTGCCGTCGGTGTCCCGGACGACGTAGCCGCGGTGGAGGGTCTGGCCCGTACCCCGGAACCAGGTGTTGGTGAAGAGCGCGACATCGCAGGAGTTGCCGTTGTTGTACAGGGACTTGGCGTTGTCGAACTTGTTGTACTGCCGCAGGTCGCCGTTGTCGCCCCACACCTGCCCGGGTGTCCCGCCCCCGGACGTCTGGGTGTAGGCGCACAGCGCCCCGGACTCACAGTCGTCCCAGCTGGCCTGCGCCGGGGTCGCCACGACCCCGAGCCCGAGACCCGCCAGCAGCGTGGCCCCCGCCGCCATGGCGGCCGTCTTCCCCTTGAACGTGATCCTGCTCATGGAACTCCCCCTCGTGGTTCGCCCGATCCGGCACATCCGACGGCCGGATCCCCGGACATGACCAGGCTAGGGAGGAGGTGGCGGGAAGCGTCCCTATAACTCTCCAGGGCGCCCCAGGTCAGAGGGCTTCCGGGCGGCACGGTTCGGTTTCCCGCACCCCGGATCCGGGAGCCTGCACGATCGATCGCCGCGCGGCCCCGGCCGAGGATGAGTCCATGGCTGAGACGACGACGGACACCGCCGCACGGGCGGCGGACCTGCACCGGGAGTACGGACGCGGCGCCGCCACCGTACGGGCACTGCGCGGGGTGTCGGTGGCCCTCGCGCCCGGCACGTTCACGGCGGTGATGGGGCCCTCGGGCTCCGGCAAGACCACCCTGCTGCACTGCCTCGCGGGAATGGACCGGCCCACCCGCGGCTCCGTCTGGTGGGGCGCCACCGAGGTGTCGCGGCTGCCCGAACGGCGGCTGGCGAAGCTGCGGCGCGCCAGGATCGGCTTCGTCTTCCAGGCGTTCAACCTGATGCCCGCGATGACGGTCGCCCAGAACGTCGCGCTCCCCGGCAGGCTGGCGGGCGCACGGCCCGACCGCCGCCAGGTCGCGGAGGCCCTCGCCCGCGTCGGCCTGACCGGCCGCGAACGGCACCGGCCGGGCCAGCTCTCCGGCGGGCAGCAGCAACGGGCCGCGATCGCCCGCACGTTGGTCTCCCGTCCCGAGGTGGTCTTCGCCGACGAGCCCACCGGTGCGCTCGACCGCGCCACCGGCCACGAGATCCTCGCCCTCCTGCGCACCGGCGTGGACAGGGACGGGCAGACCTGCGTCATGGTGACCCACGACCCGGTCGCCGCCGGGTACGCGGACCGGGTCCTGCTGCTCGCCGACGGCCTGGTCGTGGACGAGCTGGACCGGCCCACCGCCGCCCGGGTCGGCGAGCGCCTGAACAGGCTGGGCGGATGAGCGCCGTGGCCGCGCTCGCCCTCGGACAGCTGCGGCGGCGCCCGGCCGCGTTCGCCGGTCCGGCGGCGGCGCTCTTCCTCGCCGTCGCCACCGTGACGCTCTTCGGCTCGCTGCTCGCCGCCCACCTCGCCGCGCCCGCGTCCGCGCGCGGAGAGGCGGACGGGCCGGGACTGGCCGTGATCGCCGGGGCGTTCGGGGAGATCGCGGTCCTGACCGCGTTCTTCGTCGTCGTCAACGCGCTGGGGTCCGCCGTCCGCCGGCAGCACCACGAGCTGGCCCTGCTGCGCACGATCGCGGCGACGCCCCGCCAGACACGGCGGCTGGTCAGGGGCCAGGTCGTCGCGACCACGCTGCTGGTCGCCGTGCCCGGCTGGGCCGCCGGGGTGGCCGCCGCCCGCCGCCTCCTCACCGAGCTGCGGCGGCTCGGGATGGCGCCACCGGACGTACGGGTGCCGGTGACGCCGCTGCCGATGCTGGCCGCCCTGGCCGCCGCGCTCGCCGTCGGCCTGGCGGCGGCCGCCGTCGCCGCCCGGCGGATCTCCCGCGTCGCGCCCGCGGCGGCCCTCACCGCGAGCACCACCGAGCACGGGCGTACGGGCGCGCCGCGCCTGCTCGCCGGGCTCGGCGTCTTGGCCGGCGGTGCCTTGCTGCTGCGGCTGGCCGCGACGCGGCCGGAGGAGCAGGCGGACAAGGCGGGCCAGGCGGCGCTGCTGGCGTCGCTGGTCCTGCTGGCCGGGGTCGCCCTGGTGGGCCCGTTCGCCGCGCGCCTCCTCGCCGCCGCGCTCGGCGCGCCGCTACGGGCACTGGCCCCCGGCGCGGGATGGCTCGCCGACGCCCACCTCCGCGGCTACGCGCGACGGCTGTCGTCCGCCGTGGTGCCCGTGGCGCTGCTCGTGGGGCTGTCGGGCACGATGCTGGTCATGACACGTACCGCCGAGCACTCCGCGAGCGCGGCGGCGGCCGGGGCCGCCTCCGCCACGGACGTGTGGCTGCGCCAGGCCGAACTGGCGATGCTCGCCTGCTTCGCCGCCGTCTCCACCGTGAACACGCTGGTCGCCGTCACCGCCGAACGGCGCCGCGCGTTCGCGCTCCTGCGGCTCGTCGGCGCGACCCGGCCGCAGCTGATGCGCATGCTGGCCGCGGAGGCGGCGGTGACCACGGCGGTGGGCGTCCTGCTCGGCGCGGCGGTCGCGGGCGCGGCGTCGTCGGCGTTCAGCGCGTCGGTGACCGGCTCGCCGGTGCCGTCCGTCCCGGTGGCCGCCTGCGCGTTCACCGTGGTGGGCGCGGGGCTGCTGACCGGCCCGGCCATCCTGCTCACGGGCCTGCGGGCCATCCGCGGACCGGCGGCGGAGCTGGTGGGCGGCGGCCGTGACTGAACGCGGCGGCGGGCGGTACCTGTCGGTCCGGGGCGGCGAATGGGCCTTCGCCGTCGCCGGGCTGCCGCTGGCCCTGCTCGGCGGCGGCTACGCGTTCGCCGTCCTGTACGCGGGGGCCCTGCTCTCGCTGACCGTCCTCGGCCTGCCGTTCGTGGTCGCGGCGCTGCTGGGCGCGCGCGGCCTGGGCACGCTGCACCGGCGGCTCGTCGGCCGGCTGCTCGGCGAGCGCGTCGAGGCACCGGCGAGGCCGCCCCGCCGGGCGACGGCGTTCGCGCGCGGCCGGGCCGTGCTCACCGACCCGGTCGCCTGGCGGGCGCTGCTCTACCTGGCGCTGCGGCTGCCGCTCGGCGTGGCGGGCTTCGCCGCCGCCGTGGTGCTCCCCCTCGGCTGCGGATGGCTGATCGGATTCCCGCTGTGGGTGCGCCTGTTGCAGCCGGGCCAGCGGCCCGCCTGGTGGCTGGACGCCGCCTCCACCCTGCTCGGGCTGCTCCTCCTGTCCGCGGTGCCCGTCGCCGTCCGCTCACTGAGCGGGGCGAACCGGCGCCTCGCACGGCTGCTGCTCGGCCCGGTCCGCGCCCAGCAGCGCGTACGGCAGCTGGAGACCGCCCGCGCCACCCTGCTCGCGGACCAGACCGACCGCTTCCGCCGCCTGGAACGGGACCTGCACGACGGCACGCAGGCCCGGCTCGTCGCCCTGGCCATCACGCTCTCGCTGGCCGACGACGCGCTGTCCCCCGCCGCCGCTCCCGATCTCGGGCGGCTGCGCACCCTCGTGGACCGCGCCCGTGCCCAGACCGACGACACGATCACCGAACTGCGCGACCTCACGCGGGGGTTGAACCCGGTGGCGCTGGACGGCGGCCTCGGCGCGGCCCTGCCGGGCCTCGCCGCCGCGTCGCCGGTACCGGTCACCGTCCGCCTCGACCTGCGGGAACGCCCGCACCCGGTGATCGAACGGGCCGTCTACTTCTGCGCCGCCGAACTCCTCACGAACGTCGCCAAGCACAGCGGCGCCCGTTCGGCCGGACTCACGGCGCTCTCGGGCGACGGCCGCGTCCGCCTGACCGTGCGCGACGACGGCCGGGGCGGCGCGGCGCCCGGCAGCGGCAGCGGCCTGACCGGCCTCGCCGAGCGGCTCGCGGCCGTGGACGGGCTGCTGCGGGTGGACAGCCCGCCCGGCGGACCCACCGCCGTCACCGCCGAGCTGCCGACGCGCCTGTAGAACGGGCGCCTCAGCGGCCGCTCTCCGCCAGGTAGGCGAGGACGGCCTTCACCCGCCGGTTGTCGGTGTGCGTCGCCAGCAGACCGAACTTGGCGAAGACAGCGGCGACATGCTTCTCCACCGCCCGCTCCGACACCACGAGCAGCGCGGCGATGGAGCGGTTGGAGTGGCCCTGCGCCATCAGTTCGAGCACCTCGCGCTCGCGCCGCGTCAGCGTGTCCACCCGGCTGCGCCGTTCACCGCGCATCAGGAGGGTGACCACCTCCGGGTCGAGCGCCGTACCCCCCGCGGCGACCCGGCGCAGCGCGTCCACGAACTCGGCGGTCCGCGCCACGCGTTCCTTCAGCAGGTACCCGACACCCGCGGCGCCACCGGCCAGCAGCCGGGCGGCCCAGGCGGTCTCGATGTGCTGGGAGAAGACCAGGACACCGACCTCGGGCGCCGTCTCACGGATCCCGACGGCCGCACGGATGCCCTCGTCGGTATGGGTCGGCGGCATCCGGATGTCCACCACCGCGACGTCCGGCCGGTGTCCGGCGACCGCCGCGAGCAACTCCGGCACCGCCCCCACGGCGGCCACGACCTCGCACCCGCGCGCGGCGAGGAGTTCGGCCATGCCGTCCCGCAGCACGACGGAATCCTCGGCCAGCACCACACGCAGTCGCTTCTCCCCCACCCCGCCATTATCCGCCCCGGCCACGGCCGGGGCGGACGACCGCCGTGCGGACACACCTCGATGCAGAGGCCGGTCGGACAGGCGTTGCGATCCTCGGCCGCCGGGCGGCGGCCGGACAGGGCGGTGGGTCAGGCGAGGGGGGTGAACTTCACGCCGTCCGGCATGCCGTCCTCGTCCACGGTGACCCGGTCGGCGTACTCGTCCCAGGACCGCGCCTCGCTGTGGCCCAGCGGCTTGACCCTGATGCGGTCGAACAGCTTGTGCGCCGGGACCAGCCCGTAGGCGTTCTCGTGGGAGAAGACGTACAGCGCGCGCAGCGCCATCTCGCCGCGTGAGGCGGCGCGGTCGTGGTCGAACATCATCGTCATGGCGTGCCAGAAGGCGGCCAGGTCGTCCGGGGTGACGCCCGCCTTCGCGCCGAGGGCTCCCGAGTAGAAGCCGTGGCCGCGGTAGAGGCCGTAGGGCACGTAGTGCTTGTTGCCCATCTCGGTGACCTTGCCCTTGGCGAGGTCCTCCGGCTTGTTGGGGGCGACGCGGGTGATGCCGGCTTCGAGCGGGGTGATGGGGTCGACGGAACGGGAGAAGGTGAGCTGCATGGGTCCGCGGGCCTTGCCCGCGTGCTTCTTCTGGTCGCCCACGGACATGACGGCGCCGAACAGGCGCACGTCGTAGAAGTTGCGGATCATCCACTGCTGCGCGTCGGCGGTGTCGCCCTCCTTGAGGTCGTTCTCGTGGTAGGCGCGCTGGATCTTCGGGTTGAGCGCGACGCCCTCCTCCACGTACATCTCGAAGCCGGGTTCGCCCTGGTGGAAGAGGGTGACGGCGTTGCGGATCTTCCGTTTGAGGGCGACGTCGGTGATGAAGCCCTGGCTGGTGATCGGGTCGGTGCGCGGCATGCCCCCGGCGTCGGGGTCGCCGTTGGGGTTGCCGTCCTTGACGTCGATGAGGAAGACGAAGTCGTGCTTGCGGGCGGGGTCCAGGTGCGCTGCGGTCATGGGAGTGCCGTCCTTCCGTGGCGGGCGGTGGGGTCGTGTGAGGGCGCGTGCCTACGCGGGGGCGCCCGCGTCCTGGGCGGCGTCGGCGAGGGCGTCCGCCGCCTGGTCGTCGGAGAGGTCCTTCCCGGCCTCGCGGAGCCTCCTGGCCTCGGCGGCGGCCCGCGCGGAGTGGGCGCGCTGGTGTTCGTAGCCGAGGATGAAGAGGGCCTGCTGCTCGGTGTCCAGGTGCGCGGGGATGCCGTCGAGCAGGTCGAACGCCTCCCGCATGCGGCTCTCCATGGCCCTGGCGGCGGCCTCGTTCGTGCGGGCGATGGTGCGCAGGTGCGGGCGCGCGCCGATGCGGAGCCGGGTGAAGACGGCCCGGGGCGAGACGACGGCCGTGGTCAGGTACTTGTCGGTGATGGTGGCGTTGACCTTGGGCATGGCCTTGCGCTGGATGGCCTCCAGCATGGCCATGATCCGCCCGCAGACGTATCCGGGCTCGGTCGACGCGGCGTTCAGCTGGGGCACGCACAGCTCCTTGTGACGGGTGGTCGTACGGGTCAGGGCGAGGCGCAGCAGCGCGATGCGGGGCTGGTCGATGTGGTGGTCGGCGCGGATGCGCTGCATGAGGACCGGCAGGAGATGCGCCGGGGGCGGTGAGCCGTGGAGCGCGGCACGGGCCAGGTCGGCTTGCAGGTGGTGGGGAACGGTCTTGTCGACGTAGTGCTTCTTCCGCCTGTCCCAGCGGGCGGCGGCCAGGGCGAGCCGCCAGACGGACCAGCAGAGATAGGTGCCGCTCCACCCGTCCCATGTGCGCTGGTCGGCGAACCAGGCGCCGAGCCGCCGCTTCAGCTCGGGGACGGGGATGGTGATCCAGTCGGCGACGATGACCCGGTTGACGTTGACGCGCAGGGTGACGGCGTAGAAGGCGTCCTCGTCGAGGTTGACGAGGGCGTCACGGCCCTTGCGGGGGTGACGGAGTCCCTCGATGAGCAGGGCGACCTCAGCGGGCTCCGGGTTGTCCAGGGTCCACATCGAGGTCTCGGTGGCGGGATCGCGGGTCCACCAGGCGATGGCCGACTCACCGGCCAGGGTGTGGTGGTCGCGGTCGGCCAGCAGCGCGTTCAGGGCGGTGGTGGCCTTGGTGCCGCATGTCACGCAGACGGGGGTGGCGCCGAGTTGCTTGATGCCGGCCCGGTAGTGGGCGGGCTGGTTGAGGGAGATCAGCTGCGTGTTCATCCCCGAGTTGGGCAGCCCCTTGACGGGGACCGGGAGCGTGCTCAGCAACGGTCCTGTCCGCCCGCAGACGAGGCAGATGCCTTCGAGGCCCTTGCCCTGCTTGCCGCTCTTCGCCGCCGCGACCTTCCCCGCCCACCAGTCCCGGGCCTGCGGCAGGTCGTGGACCCACGCGCCGTCCACGCTGACGGCGACGAGGTGCCCCTGGTCCATCCCCTCGGGCCAGGCGTCGGAAGTGCCCCGCTCCAGCCACCTGGTGAGCGCGCGGGCCTCGGGGAGGCCGGGGTGGTCGGCGCACCAGGAGGTCACCATGGCGCGGTAGGCGGCGTGCCGCCGTCGGGCCTTGGCGACATCCTCCTGGCCGGTCGACGGACGCTTCCCCTCGTCCGGCCCGCTCACCAGGCCGGGGTGGGCGAGGACGTACAGCGCGCTGTCGGCGAGGAGGAACGGCGCCGGGTTCCGCCCGGAGCGCACGCCGTAGGGGGCGGTGATCTGGCGGGCCTTCTCGCCCTTGCCGGGGCGCAGGTCGATGACGAGCGGTGCCCCGCCGCCGTCGCCCGGCAGATCGAGCTGCCACATGACCGGGCGGCGCCGGTAGTAGTCGGGGATCGCGTCCCGGCGGCTGTCGGCGTGCTCGACGAGGCTGTGCAGCAGCATGTCAGCCCGCCTCCTCGGCGGAGACCCGGCCTTCCGCCCCGGGCATCCCGGCGGTCCGGGCCGGGGCGAGCGGCTCCTCGGGTACGCGGAGGACGCCGTTTTCGAGACGGGCCCGGAACCAGTGGTAGCGCTCCTTGCCGCCCGGCAGGTACTCGATGTGGTGGAGCATCAGCCCGATCTCCTCGACCGGGGGAATCCCCGCCCGGTCGGCGGCGGTGACGGCGCCCGCCTCCTCGGCCGCTCCACGGGGACCGAAGAAGGCGGCGAACTCGCGGCAGCCGAAGTGGGGTTGCTCGAAACACGCGCCCCGCTTCAGGCGGCGGTCGAACTGGTCGCGGTACTTCGGCAGCGGCGCGGTGCAGCGGTCGGTGGCGCGGAGGGTGGCGTGGATGCGGTAGGCGACGTCGCGCAGGGCGACGGTGACGCGCTGCCCCCGGTCCTCGGCGGCGTCGTAGCGGTAGCCCTTGTCGGTGCGCAGGTCCTCGTAGACCTTCCTGGTGACGAGGGAGTTGTTCACCTCGTTCCGCCGGAAGCGGGTCCACAGCACCGGCTTGAGCTGCTCGATCCGCTCGATCCGGTAGGTGATCTCCGGCTTCCACAGGATCGCCTCCAGCAAACCGGCCGCCGCCGAGGGCGTCATCGTCGGGTAGGAGACCCGTTCGACCTTCATCTCCGGCCTCGTGAAGCAGGCCAGCGGCCCCCACGCCTCCACCTGTACATGGAGGGGGCGGTCGTCCCTCTCCCCGCGTCGCCGGGGTGGTGCCGTGCTCATGCGTCTTCCTCCTCCGTGTACCGGCCGACACGGCCCGTTGTCAGTGCCTACCGCTAGCGTCATCGCGTGATGACGGTCCGCTGTCCGCCGCCAGGGAGACGACGGCGAATTGTCACGGTCTGATGGGATAACAGCGCATGGGGGACGGTATGTCAAATGGGGTGGCGCACAAGGCAGTTGGTGCGGTACGCGGGGCGATGCCCGTTCCGCCGGGCAGACTCGTGGCCCACTCGCCGGGCCACCGGGGCACCTGGCACTGGTACGAGGACCATGCGCGGGGCACCGCTGAACGCGCCCGCGAGTTCGCCCGGATCTGGGGAGGCGGGGAGCTGGCCTGCCGTCTCGGGCGTGACCACGACCTCGGCAAATGCACCTGCGTCTGGCAGGACGGCCTGATCGAGGAGAACGTGTCCGGGACAAAGGCCTACCGCCCCCCGCACAAGGACGCCGGAGCCGCGCTGCTCGCCCGCATCGCCGGGGACCAGCCGGTGCTGACACCGTTCGCCGGAGTCATCGAGGGCCACCACACAGGCCTGTCGGCCTGGGCGGACCTCAGAGTCCGGCTGAAGGCGCTCATGGCGGACCCCGCCGAGGTGGACGAGGCGGTCAGCCGGGCCGCCCGGGTCATGCCGGAGATGCTGGACAGGACGGCCCCGGCGCTCCCGGCCTGGCTCGACCCGCGCGACGCGGCCAGCGTGGAGATGCTCGTGCGCATGACGTTCTCGGCCGTGGTGGACGCCGACCGGCTCGACACGGCCGCGCACTTCAGGCCCACGGCCCCGCGCGGCGCCGATCCGAGCATGGCCGAACTGTCGGAACGCTACGAGACCCGGCGCCGGGACTCCCTCGCCAAACGCCGCAGGGATCGAGGGGAGTCCTGGCTGGACGCGCTCCGCGAGAAGGCCTACCAGGAGGCGATCGAGTCCGCGGCGGGCGCGCAGGGCGTGTACCGGCTGCACCTGCCGACCGGGATGGGGAAGACCTTCACCGGCGGCGGCTTCGCCCTGCGCCACGCCGCCCTGCGCGGTCTGCGCCGCGTCATCGTCGCCGTCCCGTACATCTCGATCACGGACCAGAACGCGAAGGTTTACCGGGATCTCCTCGACCCGGAGCACGGCGCCCCGGTCGTCCTGGAGCACCACTCGGCCGTGGACTTCGATGCCACCGACCGACGGCACAGCGGTCCCAAGCCGTGGGCGAAGCTGGCCGCCGAGAACTGGGACGCCCCGTTCATCGTCACCACCACGGTCCGCCTGATCGAGACGATGTTCGGCAACAGCCCGTCCGCCGTCCGCCGCCTGCACCGCGTCGCGGGCTCGGTCCTCGTCCTGGACGAGGTCCAGTCACTCCCCGACGACCTGCTCACACCGATCCTGTCGGGACTGCGCGAACTCGTGCAGCACTACGGAGTGACGCTCGTCCTGTCCTCCGCCACGCAACCGGAACTCGCCGCCCTGAACCCCTGGCGGAACGGGCTGCCGCAGCGCGACATCGTCGCCGACCCCGCGCCGCTCTTCGAGAAGTTGCGGCGGGTCACGTACGACTGGCGCACCGGCCCGGACGTGACGCTGGGGAGCATCGCCGCTGAGGCCGCCGCGCACGGCCGTGCCCTTGTCGTCGTCAACGGGACCAAGGACGCCGTCGCGGTGCACAGGGCGTGGCTCGGCGGCGAGGAGGAGGATCCGGGCGTCCTGCACCTGTCCACCCGCATGACCGGCGGCCACCGCAAGGAGGTCATCGGGACGACGAAGGAACGCCTCGCGTCCGGCCTGCCCACCCTCCTGGTGTCCACCTCGCTGATCGAGGCCGGGGTGGACCTCGACTTCCCGCGGGGCTTCCGCGCCAGATCCCTGCCGGAGTCCGAGCAGCAGGCCGCAGGACGCGTCAACCGCGAAGGGAACGCCGCTGCCGAGGACAGCCTCATGACCGTCTTCGAACCGACCGACGGCCTGCGGCCCCATGCCATCCACAACCGGTGCGGCATCGCCGCCGCTTCCCGCCGCTTCGGGGACGGCCGCCTGGCGGACCCCGACGACCTGGACGCGCTCCGCTCCTACTACCGGCACCGCTACCGCCTCCAGGCCGGTTCCTCCGCCACCGACCCCGACGGAGCCACCGGCGAGGTCATCGAGGCGCTGCGGGAGAAGCTGGACTTCCCGGAAGTGGCCCGCCGGATGCGGATGATCGACAACGAGTACTCCGTGGCGGTCGTCGTCATCCGGCCCCACCTCGCCGAGAACGACCGCCGCACCGCCCGCGAGGCCGTCGAGGTGTTCCGCACCGGAGTACCGACCCCGGACACCTTCCGAGCCCTCGGGGACCACATGGCCTCGATCCCGCGCAAAGAACTGGAGGCCGCGCTTCTCACCGGCCACGCCCGTGGCATCGCAGGCGACCTGTACGAGTGGACCGGCCCGTACCACCCTCAGCGCGGCATCGAACCGCCCTCCCAGGACGGGTAGTCATGTGCCCCGGGACGCCGGGCCTCCGGACACGCGGACGGTGCCGGCCGGCCACGGCAAGCAGCGCACCGGCGTCAGGCATCTTCCCGGACCTGCGGCTCGTCCGCGTGCTCGAAGGCCCGGAAGTGTCCGAACGTGGCCGCCATCAGCAGGGCGCACAGCACGAAGAAGCCCGCGGCTACGGCGAACGGCGCCTGGTAGCCCCACTGTGCCGCCAGCACACCGCCGAGCCCCGCCCCGGCGGACAGCCCGCCGATCCCCACCAGGCGCCCGACCGACCCGACGCGTCCCATCAGCGCCGCGGGCGTCGCCTTCTGCCGGATCGAGGCGGCCATCACGTTCCACACCACCGCATGCCCGATGTAGGCCGCCAGGAAGAACCCGACCACCCACACGTTCCCGGACACGGCGATGACGGCGAACGACCCGGCGCCGACGAGCAGCGCGCCGACAACCGTCCAGCCGTACCCGACCCGCCGCCGCACCGGCCCCGCCACCACACTGCCGAGCAGCCCTCCCACCGCCGACGCCGACAGCAGCAGGCCGTAACCGGCGGCGTCGAGACCGAGCACGTCCTCCGCGTACAGCACCAGATACGAGAACGGGATCATGTAACCGACGCTCGCCAGGCCCCCGATGGCGATCAGCGTCCTGACCACGACGTTCGACCACGCCCACGCCGCGCCCTCGCGGACCTGCCGCACGAACCCCGGCCGCTCAGCGGCCTCCGGCAGCGCGTACGTCCCGCGCAGCCGCACGAACGCCAGCGCCGCCACCAGGAACGCGCACGCGTTCAGCAACGACGGCGCGAACGCCGCCACACCGAACAGGAAACCGCCCAGCGGCGGCCCCACGAACTCGTCCACGACCACCTGCGTCCCCGCGATCTGCGAGTTCGCCCGGTCGAGACCGGACGCGGGAACCGCCTGCGGCAGGATGGCCACGGCCGTACTGTCCGCCAGCGTCTCGACCACCCCCATCACCGCGTACACCACATACAGCGCGGCCAGGGTCGTCGCCTCGCTCACCACCAGCACCGTCAGCGCCGCGAACAGCACCCCACGGGAGAACCCGGCCCAATAGAGCAGCTTGCGGCGGTCGACCCGGTCGACCAGCACGCCGATGCCCAGCACCGACAGCAGACGCGGCAGCGTGTACGCGACCGACAGCCCCGCGATCGCCACCGGATCATCGGTGAGCGTGGCGGCGAGCAGCGGCAGGGACACGAATGTCACACCGTCCGCCAGATTCGCCGAGGCGTTCCCTGTCCAGATCTTCCGGTAGTCGTTCACGCGGCGCCCCCCTGGCTCAGAAGTTCGGACAAGGACGCCCGCGGACGCGCGGCCACCGCGGTCGCGAGATCGCCGAAGTGCCGGACGAACCTGTCGATGTCGCCCGGCGACAGCAGGTCCGTGGCGTACTCGCCCACCAGGTGCCGCTCCCCCGCGGACGCGTCGACCGTGACGTTCATGTCGAACTTGGACGTCTCCCCCGCCAGGCCGATCGGCCGGACTTCGACACCGTCCAGGGCCAAGGACGTCTCCTGCCCGTAGTCGTAGGCGAAAAGCAGCTGGATCAGCGGGTTCGCTCCCGGTCGGCGCGCGGGCGAGACGGCGTCGACGAGTTCGTCCAGCGGCACCGGGTACCGCATGGTCTCGGCGACATGGGACGCGTACGCCGGGACCAGCGCGTCGATCGTGGGATCGGACCGGCCGTCGACGCGCAGCACCGCCGTCGTGACGAACATGCCGACGGTGCGATCGAACGCCAGCTCGTCACGGCCGGCGACGGGGGTGCCGAGGAGCACGTCCCGTACGCCGGCCAGCCGCATCACCGCGAGCGCGAACACCAGCGAGGCAGCCGTGAACGGCGTGACGCCGTGGCGTTCCGACACCAGGTCGAGCGCACGGCCGACCTCCGCGCCGAGTCGCGGGAACAGCTCGACCGTGGAGACGTCGAAGGAGACCGACGTCGCCGCGAGGGAGGCGCGCAGCGCCCTTGTCCCGAAGATCCGCCAGGTCCCGTGCACCATCGCCACGACCGCCCGGTGCGGGATGGAGACACCTTTCGGTACGCCGGTGGACCCCGACGTGTAGAGCAGGTAGGCCTCACGCTCCGGGGGCGTCGGCGGGAGGCCCGGCCGGTGCGGCGGCGGGCGGCGCCGCGGGTGCGACAGGTCGACGACGACGCGTTCCGCGGCGAGGCCGGGGGCGGTCCCGGTCCCGGTCCCGGTCCCGGTCCCGTCGACGACCAGTGCCCGGCAGCCCGCGTGCCACACCCCCAGCAGGGCGACCAGCAGCCTGGGGGTCCGGCCCACCAGCACACCGACCCTGCCGCCCTCGGGGACGGCCTGTTCCCGCAGTCGTGCGGCGAGGTCCCGTGCCTGCCCGAGCAACTGCCCGTACGTCAGCGCGTCGTCGCCCGCCCGGACGGCGATCGCGCCGGGCGAGGCCGCGGCGGCCCCGCTGACGAGTTCGAGGGCGTTGCGCGGAGCGGGCCAGGCGACATCGACGGGCGCCTCGTCCCACGCCGGGGTGCGCGGCAGTGCTCCGGGCAGACGGTGCAGCTCCGGGCGGAGATCGGCGGCGGGGTCCTTCGCGGCGGCGGTCAGCGGATCATCGGGGACTGACGCCCGCCCCGCCGCACCGGCCGGAACCCCGGGTCAGCGGGCCCGTTCCACCGGTTCGAGGATCGCCACGCACTCCAGGTGGTGTGTCATCGGGAACAGGTCGAATGCCCGCAGGAAGCGGGGGACGTAGCCCGCGTCGCGGAAGTCCGCCAGGTCGCGGGAGAGTGCGGCGGGGTCGCAGGCCACGTAGCCGATGCGGCGGGGGGACAGGGCCGCCAGGCGGCGGACGACCGAGCGGCCCGCGCCCGCGCGCGGCGGGTCGAGGACCACGAGGTCCGCCTGCGTGATGCCGGTGCGCGGCAGGACCCGTTCGACCGTGCCGTGCTCGATGCGGACGCGGTCGAAGTCGGCGAGGTTGTGCCGCGCGTCCTCCACGGCCCGCTTGGACGCCTCGATGCCGAGCACCGCGCCCCGCTCCCCCAGCCGGTCGGCCAGCGCGCCCGCGAACAGGCCGACGCCGCAGTACAGGTCGAGCGCCGTCTCGCCCTTGCGGGGCGTGAGGCCGCGCATCACCGCGTCCACCAGGAGCGCCGCCGACTGCGGGTGCACCTGCCAGAAGCCGCCCGCGCCGACCCGCCACGTCCGGCCGTCCGCCCGTTCCCGCACGAACGCCCGCCCGTGGACCCGGTGCAGCGTCTGCTCGCCCTGCCCCCGCCGCTCGTCGGCGCGCAGGACGGAGACCGGCCGGTCCAGCTGGACGAGCGGCAGCCGCCCGCCGGGGCGCGGGGTGAGGACGACCATGCGGTCCCCCGAGCCGCTGGCGCCGACCGCCTCGACCGACTCCATGCCGGGCCACGACCGGCTCTCGACCCCCAGCTCGCTCACGCTCTCCGCCGCGATCAGGCAGCGGTCGACCGGCTGCACCTCGTGCGAACGGTGCTTCCGCAGCCCCGCCCGCCCCTCCTCGTCGACCGCGTACTGCACGCGCGTGCGCCACGCCGGGACCTCGCCCGGCGCGACCTTGTCGCCGGGCGCGGGCTCGACCGTGCCGTCCCAGCCCGCCTCCTCCGGCGTGAGCCCGGCGAGCTTGCGGAGCTGCTCGGTCAGCACCTCGCCCTTGAGCCGCCGCTGCGCGCCCGGCTTCACGTGCTGCCAGTCGCAGCCGCCGCACGCGCCGGGAGCGGCGTACGGGCAGGGCGCGGGCACGCGGTCCTTGGCGGCGTCGAGGATCTCCACGGCGTCGGCCCGCAGGTAGCGCGACCCCTCGTGCCCCTCCGTCACGCGCGCCACGACCCGCTCGCCCGGCAGCGTGTGCCGGACGAAGAGGACGCGCCCCTCGGACGTCCTGGCGACGCAGTGGCCGCCGTGCGCCACCGGCCCGACCTCCACCTCGTACTCCTGGCCGACCAGCGAGACGGCCTTGGGTGAGGATTCCGGGGTGGCCATGAGAGGTGTGCTCCTGTACGGGTGCGGGGACGGCAGCGGCCCAGTCTACGGCCGCCGCCGCGGCGGGGCCGCCCCCCGCCGTACGGCCCCCGGCGCGCGGAGCTGGGCGCGCAGGCGGGCCCGGCGCCTGGCGCGGACGCGGGCGGCCTCGGCGGAGTCGAGCTGCCAGGGCACCGACGTGACGGTGACGCCCGCCGCGAGGTGCAGGCGGCCCTTGAGGCGCAGCGCGCTCTGGTTGTGCAGGACGGTCTCCCACCAGTGGCCGACGACGTACTCGGGGATGATCACGCTGACGACGTCGTCGGGGTGCTTCTTGCGGAGCTGCTTGACGTAGGCGATCACCGGGTGGGTGATCTCGCGGTAGGGGGCGTCGAGGACCTTGAGGGGGACGTCGATGTGCCGTTGCCGCCACTCCTTCTTGAGCTGCGCGGAGGCGTCGGGGTCGACGGCGACGGTGAGGGCGACGAGGCTGTCGGCGCGCAGCAGCTTGGCGTAGGAGAGGGCCCGCAGCGTGGGCTTGTGCACGTGGGAGACGAGGACGACGGCGTGCACCTGCGAGGCGCGGACGTCGAGCCGGTGCTCGTCGGTGTCGTCCACGGACAGTTCGTCGGCCACCTCGTCGTAGTGGCGGCGGATGCGGGTCATCAGCGCGTAGAAGGTGCCCATGCCGACGACGGAGACCCAAGCGCCCTCGGCGAACTTCGTGACGAGCACGATCAGCAGCACGACGAAGCACAGCCCCGCGCCGAAGCCGTTGAGCGCGCGGGCGCGCAGCATGCGGCGGCGGTCGGCGCCGTCGGGCCCGTCCGCCAGCAGGCGGTTCCAGTGCCTGACCATCCCGCTCTGGCTGAAGGTGAAGGAGACGAAGACGCCGATGATGTAGAGCTGGATCAGCTGGTTGACGTTGGCGCGGAACGCGACGATCAGCAGCCCGGCGAGGACGGTCAGGAAGACGATGCCGTTGCTGAACGCCAGCCGGTCGCCGCGCGTGTGGAGCTGGCGCGGGAGGTAGCGGTCCTGGGCGAGGATCGAGCCGAGGACGGGGAAGCCGTTGTACGCGGTGTTGGCGGCGAGGAAGAGGACGAGCGCGGTGGCGGCGGCCAGGACGATGAAGGCGAACGAGCCGTTCCCCAGCACAGCCGCGCCGACCTGGGCGATCACGGGGTCCTGCTGGTAGCCGGCCCCGGCGGGCTTCCCGTCGATCAGGAGGTCCTTGGCCGGGTGCTCGGCCACGTGGACGTCGCTGGTGAGCGCGAGGGTCATGATGCCGAGGAACATCGCGGACGCCAGCAGGCCCATGATCGCCAGGGTCGCCGCCGCGTTGCGCGACTTGGGCGGCCGGAACGCCGGGACGCCGTTGCTGATCGCCTCGACGCCGGTCAGCGCCGCGCAGCCGGAGGAGAACGCGCGCAGCAGCAGGAACGCGGTGGCGGCGGCGCCCAGGCCCGTCTGCTCGGCGACGATCTCGAAGTCCGCGCTCGGGGCGCGCATCGTGTCGCCGAGCGCGAGCCCGCGGAAGGCGCCCCACAGGACGGTCGCGAGCACGCAGACGACGAACGCGTACGTCGGCACCGCGAAGAGCTTCCCCGACTCCCGGACGCCCCGCATGTTCATCAGCATGAGCAGGAGGATCACGACGAGCGCGCAGGCCACCTCGTTGCCGCGCACGAAGCCGACGGCCGAGCCGAGGTTGTCGATGCCGGACGAGACGGAGACGGCGACGGTGAGGACGTAGTCCACGAGCAGGGCGCTGCCGACGGTGATGCCGGCGCGGCGGCCGAAGTTCGCGGAGACGACCGCGTACGCCCCGCCGCCGTTCGGGTAGGCGTGCACGGTCTGCCGGTACGAGGCGACGACCGTGACCATCAGGACGATGACCGCCAGCGTGATCCACACGCTGTTGTGATAGGCCGACAATCCCGCGAGGGAGAGGATGAGCAGCACTTCACCCGGCGCGTACGCCACCGAGGAGAGCGGGTCTGAGGCGAAGACGGGGAGGGCGATGCGCTTGGGGAGCAGCGTCTCCCCCAGGTCGTCGCTCCGGAGCGCGCGGCCGAGGAACAGGCGCTTGGTACCGGCCATGGGCCGACATTACCGCCGTGACCTGCGGCGGGAGTGGAGGACGGGGACGACGCGGGTAGCGTTTGGTGCGCACGAAGGAGACCAATGCACATCGTGATCATGGGCTGTGGCCGGGTGGGCGCGACCCTCGCGCTGAATCTGGAGGAACGGGGGCATTCCGTCGCCGTGATCGACCAGGACCCGACCGCCTTCCGGCGGCTCGGCTCGCGCTTCGCGGGCCGCCGCGTGACGGGCCTCGGCTTCGACCGGGACACGCTCACCGAGGCCGGGCTGCAGGAGGCGGGCGCGTTCGCCGCCGTCAGCAGCGGCGACAACTCGAACATCATCGCGGCCCGCGTGGCGCGCGAGGTGTTCGGCGTGGAGAACGTCACCGCGCGCATCTACGACTCGCGGCGCGCCGAGGTGTTCGAACGGTTCGGCATCCCCACCGTCGCGACCGTCCGGTGGACCGCCGACCAGATGCTGCGCCGCCTGCTGCCCGCGGGCGCGGAACCGCTGTGGCGCGACCCGAGCGGCGGCGTGCAGCTGTCCGAGGTGCACGTGGCGCAGGCGTGGGTGGGGCACCGCGTCAGCCGCTTCCAGGAGCGGACGGGAGTGCGCGTCGCGTTCCTGACGCGCCTGGGCGAGGCGATGCTGCCGACCGCGCAGACGGTCATCCAGGAAGGTGATCTCGTGCACGTGATGATGTACGGCGACCGGGTCGCCGAGGTCGAGGCCGCCTGCCTGCTCGGGCCGGAGGAGGTGTCCTGATGCGCGTGGCGATCGCGGGCGCGGGCGCGGTGGGCCGTTCCATCGCGGCGGAACTGCTGGAGGACGGGCACGCGGTGCTCCTCATCGACAAGTCGCCCGAGGCGGTGTCGGTGGCACGGGTGCCCGAGGCCGAGTGGCTGCTCGCCGACGCGTGCGAGATCAGCACGCTGGACGAGGCCGCGCTGGAACGCTGCCAGGTCGTCATCGCGGCCAGCGGCGACGACAAGGTCAACCTGGTCGTGTCGCTGCTCGCCAAGACGGAGTACGGGGTGCCGCGCGTCGTGGCGCGCGTGAACAACCCGAAGAACGAGTGGCTGTTCAACGACTCGTGGGGCGTGGACGTCGCCGTCTCCACGCCCCGCCTGATGTCGGCGCTGGTCGAGGAGGCCGTCTCGGTCGGCGACCTGGTGCGGCTGCTGCGCTTCAGCCAGGGCGAGGCGAACCTCGTGGAGGTCACCCTGCCGGACGCCGCGCCGCTGGTCGGCAGCCGCGTCGGGGAAGTGGCCTGGCCGCAGGACACGGCGCTGGTGACGATCATCCGCGGCACCCGCGTCCTCATCCCCGACCCGGACGACGCCCTCGCCGCCGGTGACGAGCTGCTGTTCGTGGCCGCCCCTGACCGCGAGGAGGAGCTGGAGGCGCTGTTCGGCCCCGGCGCGACGCGGACCAGGCCCACGCCGAAGGGCCCGGACACCGGGTCCGGGCCCCTCTGACGGGCACAGGCGTACGAACGGGGGGGCGCGGTCGTCAGACGGCCGCGCCGCCCGGCCCCTCGGGACCCGGCGCGGCGGCGCGTTCCACGGCCTCGCGCTCCGCCTTCGCCCGCTTCTCCGCCTCCTCCTTGGCCTCCCACTCGGCGATCACGTCGATCGGCGCCGGGGCCTTCACCAGGATGATCCAGGTGAAGTAGACGGCGAGGAGGAACGGCGGGATGCCCAGGGCCACCCGCAGCCAGCCGAGCGAGGTGGCGTCGCCCCAGAAGTAGATGGGGAAGGTGATCGCCGACTTCGCCAGCAGTATGGCGCCCCACACGTAGCTGGCCTTGGTGTACGCGACCTTCCGCCCGGGGTTGCGGGTGCGCCACGACAGGTTCTCGCGGAACACCGGCCCGAGCATCAGCCCGAGCAGCGGGACACCGGCGAGGGACGTCACGACGTACGCGACGCCGAGGCCCAGCGTGTAGAGCATGCCGGGGAGGTAGAAGTTCCTGGCGTCGCCGGAGATCATCGCGAAGACCGCGCCGAAGGCCACGCCGAAGACGCCGCTGAGGGCGTGCTTGAGGGTGTCGCGCCCGATGAGCCGGGCGACGGCGAGGACCGCCGAGATGCCGAGCGCCAGCACGGCGGACGTGTTGATCGAACGGTCGATGGTGTAGCTGAGCACGAAGACGAGCCCCGGCACCGTCGTCTCGATCATGCCCCGGACGCCGCCGAACGCCTCGAAGAACGCCGCGCGCGTGGCCTCCTCGTCCGGTGACTGCGGGGCGACGGCCCGGCTGTCGGGTGAGCTCACTGGCTACTCCTGTCCGAGGGGTTGCAGCTGGTAACGGGGGTTGAACAGCACGGGCCGCCCGTGCATCACCACGACCCTGCCGGAGGCGACCAGCTCCCGGCCGGGCTCCACGCCCGCTATCGCCCGGCGTCCGAGCCAGACCACGTCGAGACGGGCCGTGCCGTCGTCCAGCTCCGCCCGCAGCGCGGGCATGCCCGCCACGGTCCGCTCCCCCACGTCGCGCAGCACCCCGGTGACGCTCAGCACGGGACGGCCGCGCGTCCCCTCGGAGCAGTCGCGGATACGCGTGCAGCCGGCGTCGGCCGGCTCGCTCGCGGGCGCGAGGTCGTCGCCGTGCCCGTGGCCCGCCTGCCCGCCACGTCCCAGCAGCCGCCGCAGCATCCCGGGTCGGCCCTCCGTACTCATGCCTTCAGCGTAACGTGGGCGGGCGCCCCGTCAGCGCTCGAAGCGGTAACCCATACCCGGTTCGGTGATCAGGTGGCGCGGCGCCGACGGGTCGG
The DNA here is from genome assembly GCF_044461265.1 of Streptomyces sp. NPDC049879. Lineage (NCBI taxonomy): Bacteria > Bacillati > Actinomycetota > Actinomycetes > Kitasatosporales > Streptomycetaceae > Streptomyces > Streptomyces sp. NPDC049879. The sequence goes on from NZ_JBITKT010000004.1 coordinate 570,449, forward strand.
CCTCCAGCTTGCGGCGCAGCTGCGCCATGTAGACGCGCAGGTAGTTCGTCTCCGTGCCGTAGGAGGGCCCCCAGACCTCCTGGAGCAGCTGGCGCTGGCTGACGAGGCGGCCGGTGTTCCTGATGAGGACCTCCAGCAGGTGCCACTCAGTCGGGGTCAGCCGGACGTCCTTGCCGTCCCGGTGGACCTTCTTGGCCGCCAGGTCGATGACGAAGTCCGCCGCGTCCACGACGGCCGCGTCCTCGCCCGTGCCCGGCTCGGCGCGGCGCACGGCGGCCCGCAGCCTGGCCAGCAGCTCGTCCATGCCGAACGGCTTGGTCACGTAGTCGTCCGCGCCCGCGTCCAGGGCCTCGACCTTCTCGTCCGACGTGTGGCGGGCGGACAGCACGATGATCGGCACGCGCGTCCAGCCGCGTATGCCGCCGATGACGTCCACGCCGTCCATGTCGGGCAGGCCGAGGTCGAGGATGATCACGTCCGGGTGCCGGTCGGCGGCCAGGCGCAGGGCGGAGGCGCCGTCCGCGGCGGTGTCCACCTCGTACTTGCGGGCCTTCAGATTGATGACCAGCGCGCGCAGGATCTGCGGCTCGTCATCGACTACGAGCACCCGGTGCATGGGCGGCCTTCCGTTCTGCGTGCCCGTCCGCGCCCTCGGGCGCGGGGGCGGTGTCGTCGGTGAGGGGGTCGGCGGCGTCCTCGTCGCCTTCGGGGTCCGGCAGGCCCAGGGACGGCTGGGCGATGGGCAGCGTGAGGACCATCGTCAGACCGCCGCCCGGGGTGTCCTCGGCGTCGAGGGTGCCGTGCATGGCCTCCGCGAAGCCGCGGGCGACCGCCAGGCCGAGGCCGACGCCGTTGCCGCGCGGCGTGTCGCCGTACCGCTGGAACGGCTCGAAGATCCGCTCCTTGTCGCTGTCCGGCACGCCGGGGCCGCGGTCCACGACGCGCAGCTCGACGCGCCCGCCGAGCGCGCTGGCCCGTACCCGTACGGGGGTGTCGGCGGGGCTGTACTTGACGGCGTTCTCGACGATGTTGGCGACGCTGCGCTCCAGCAGCCCCGGGTCGGCGGCGACGTACGGCAGCGTCTCGGGGATGTCGAGGTCCACGACGTTCTCCGGGACGCCGCCGAGGGCGCGGGGCACGACCTCGTCGAGGTCCATGCCCCGGATCAGCGGCTCGACGGTGCCGGTCTGCAGGCGCGACATGTCCAGCAGGTTGCCGACGAGCTGGTCGAGCCGGTCGGCGCCCTGCTCGATGCTCTCCAGCAGGTCGGCCTCGTCCTCCTCCGACCAGGCCACGTCGTCGGACCGCAGGCTGGAGACGCCCGCCTTGATCGCGGCGAGCGGCGTGCGCAGGTCGTGCGAGACGGCGGCGAGCAGCGCGGTGCGGATGCGGTTGCCCTCGGCGAGCTTGTGGGCGCGCATGGCCTCGGTCTTGAGCTGCTGGCGGTCCAGTATGACGGCGGCGTGCGCGGCGAAGGCGCTGAGGACGCGGCGGTCCTCGGCGGGCAGGACGCGCCCGGCGAGCGCCAGCATGGTGTGCTCCCCCACGGGCACGTCCACGTCGGCGTCCTCGGGCCCGTCGAGCTTCCGCGTCTGCCCGGTGACGGAGACGCTGCGCACGCACGACCAGCGGCGGCGTTCGAGGTCGCGCTCCAGGAGGGCGGCGGTCTCCATGCCGAACGTCTCACGCGCCCGTTCCAGCAGCGCCCCGAGGGTGTCCTCGCCGCGCAGGACGCTGCCCGCGAGGAGCGTGAGGGTCTCGGACTCGGCGCGCAGCCTGGCCGCCTGCTGGGTGCGGCGCGCCGAGCGGTCCACGACGGTGGCGACGGAGACGGCGATGGCGAAGAAGACGATGATCGCCACGATGTTGTGGCCCTCGGCGATGCGCCACTGCTCGGTGGGGCGGGCGAAGTAGTAGTTCAGCAGCAGCGAGCCGACCATCGCCGAGGTGAGCCCCGGCCGCAGGCCGCCGGTCAGGGCGGCGAGGACCGTGACGGAGAGGAACAGCAGGACGTCGCTCGCGAACTCCGCGCCGGGCGCCGGCTCGGCCAGCCCCAGCGTGAGCAGCACGGGCCCGAGGATGCCGATCAGCCAGCCCGCGAGGAGGCGGGAGCGGCCGAGCCTGGCGCCGCGCGCGGTGGGCAGGCCGCGGCCCTTGGCGACCTCGCTGTGGGTGACGATGTGGACGTCGATGTCCGAGTCGGACTCGCGGGCGACGGTGGCGCCGACGCCGGGGCCGAACATGTACTGCCAGCTCTTGCGGCGGCTGGAGCCGAGGACGATCTGGTTGGCGTTGACGCCGCGCGCGAAGTCGAGGAGGGCGCTGGGCACGTCGTCGCCGATGACGTGGTGGAACGTTCCGCCGAGCTGTTCCACCAGGGTGCGCTGGTCCGCCAGCTCGCGGGGCGACGCGGAGGTGAGGCCGTCGGCGCGCGATATGTAGGCGGCCATGATCTCGGCGCCCGAGCTCTTGGCGGCCATCCGCGCGGCGCGGCGGATCAGCGTGGCGCCCTCGGGGCCGCCGGTGAGGCCGACGACGATGCGCTCGCGCGCGTGCCAGGTGGAGCGGATGTTGTGCTCGTTGCGGTACTGCTGGAGGTACGCGTCCACCCGGTCCGCGGTCCACAGCAGGGCCAGCTCGCGCAGCGCGGTGAGGTTGCCCGGCCTGAAGTAGTGGGACAGGGCGGCGTCCACCTTGTCCGGCGCGTACACGTTGCCGTGCGCCAGGCGGCGGCGCAGCGCCTCGGGCGTCATGTCGACCAGCTCGATCTGGTCGGCCCGGCGCACCACCTCGTCCGGCACCGTCTCGCGCTGCCGCACGCCCGTGATCGACTCGACCACGTCGCCGAGCGATTCGAGGTGCTGGATGTTGACGGTGGAGATCACGTCGATGCCCGCGTCCAGCAGCTCGTCGATGTCCTGCCAGCGCTTCTGGTTCCGGGAGCCGGGGACGTTCGTGTGCGCCAGCTCGTCCACCAGCGCCACCCGGGGCGCGCGGCGCAGGACGGCGTCCGTGTCCATCTCGGTGAAGACGCTGTCCCGGTAGCGCAGCTCCCGGCGCGGCACCTGCTCCAGGCCGTGCAGGAGGACCTGGGTGCGGGGCCGGTCGTGGTGCTCCACGAGCGCGACGACGAGGTCGGCGCCGCGTTCCGTGCGCCGGTGCGCCTCGGAGAGCATGGCGTAGGTCTTGCCCACACCGGGTGCCGCGCCCAGGTAGATCCTGAGCCTGCCACGTCGTGCCATGTCTCCCATTCTCATCCCACGGCGCGGAAACCCGCGCCGGTCGGGGGGCGGGGGCCGTCAGGGTTCCGTATGGATCGCGCGGCCCCCGCAGGCCCGTGACCGGCGGGAACGCGCGCGCCGGGCCGGGCGCGGGCGTTCCCGCCTGGTCGGGTGCTCAGCCGTCGAGCAGGTCGCGCAGCGCGAGGTTGAGCAGCAGCACGTTGACGCGCTCGCCGCCGAGCACGCCGAGGTCGCGGCCCTCGGTGTGCGCGTCCACCAGCGCCTGGACCGTGCCGCGCGGCAGCCCGTTGCGCTCGGCCACGCGCGCGACCTGGAGGTCGGCGTAGGCCGGGGAGATGTGCGGGTCGATCGCCGACCCGGAGCCGGTGACGGCGTCCGGCGGTACGTCGGCGACGGGCACGCCGTTGAACGCGGCGACGTCCTCCCGCGCCTGCCGGACGGTCTCCACCAGGGTGGGGTCGCCCGCGGCGAGCTGGCCCGAGCCGGTGGCGCCGGTGTCGTACCCGCTGTTCGAGGGGCGCGGCTGGAACCAGTGCGGGTCGGGCGCGCCGTCGGGGCCGTTCCACGTCTGGCCGATCAGCTCCGAGCCGACGTCGCGGCCGTCCGCCGTGACGACCGAGCCGTTCGCCCGGTCGGGGAAGAACGCCTGGGCGACGCCGGTGATGGCGAGCGGGTAGAGGACGCCGGTCACCAGCGTCAGCACCAGCAGGGCGCGCAGCCCTGCCCACAGGACGCGGGGGGAGAAGCGGGAGGACAGGCGCGGGGAAGGCTGAGGGGAAGGGGACATGGCGTGATCACCCGATGCCAGGGATGAGGGAGAGGAGCAGGTCGATGAGTTTGATGCCGAGGAACGGGGCGACCAGGCCGCCGAGCCCGTAGACCGCCAGGTTGCGCCGCAGCAGCCGGTCGGCGCTGAGCGGCCGGTAGCCGACGCCCCGCAGGGCCAGCGGCACGAGGGCGACGATGATCAGGGCGTTGAAGACGACGGCCGACAGGATGGCCGACTCGGGCGACGACAGCGCCATGATGTTGAGGCTGTCGAGGCCCGGGTAGACGGTCGCGAACATCGCCGGGATGATCGCGAAGTACTTCGCGATGTCGTTGGCCAGCGAGAACGTGGTCAGGGCGCCGCGCGTGATGAGCAGCTGCTTGCCGATCTGGACGATGTCGATCAGCTTGGTCGGGTCGGAGTCGAGATCGACCATGTTCCCGGCCTCCTTGGCGGCGGAGGTGCCGGTGTTCATGGCGACGCCGACGTCCGCCTGGGCGAGGGCGGGCGCGTCGTTGGTGCCGTCGCCGGTCATGGCGACCAGGCGGCCGCCGGCCTGCTCCCTCCTGATGAGGGCCATCTTGTCCTCGGGCGTGGCCTCCGCGAGGAAGTCGTCCACGCCCGCCTCGGCGGCGATCGCCTTGGCGGTGCGCGCGTTGTCGCCCGTGATCATGACGGTCCTGATGCCCATGGCCCGCAGCTGCGCGAAGCGCTCGCCCATGCCCTCCTTGACGACGTCCTTCAGGTGGACGGCGCCGAGGACGCGCGGCCCGTCCGCGACCAGCAGCGGCGTGCCGCCGTCCGCGCTGATCGTCTCGACGGCGCCGAGGACGGCGGACGGCACGGTGCCGCCCTGCTCGGCGACCCAGCCGGTGACCGCGCTCACGGCGCCCTTGCGGATGCTGCGGCCCCCGGTGTCCACGCCCGACATGCGCGTCTGGGCGGTGAACGGCACGAAGTCCGCGTCCCCGAGCCCGTCCCGCGTCCTGGCGGGCCGGCCCCCCGTGCCGGCCGCCAGGGCGACGATGGAACGCCCCTCCGGGGTCTCGTCGGCCAGCGACGACAGCTCGGCCGCCTCCGCCAGCTCGTCCCCGCCCACGCCCGGCGCGGGCAGGAACGCGGCGGCCTGCCGGTTGCCATACGTGATAGTGCCCGTCTTGTCGAGCAGCAGCGTCGAGACGTCCCCCGCCGCCTCGACGGCCCGGCCGGAGGTGGCCAGCACGTTGCGCTGCACCAGCCGGTCCATCCCGGCGATGCCTATGGCGGACAGGAGCGCGCCGATGGTCGTCGGGATGAGGCAGACCAGCAGCGCGGTCAGGACGATCGTGGACTGCTCGGCTCCCGCGTAGACCGCGAAGGGCTGCAGGGTGACGACGGCCAGCAGGAAGACGATGGTGAGGCTCGCCAGCAGGATGCTCAGGGCGATCTCGTTGGGCGTCTTCTGCCGGGACGCGCCCTCGACCAGCGCGATCATCCGGTCCAGGAACGTCTCGCCCGGCCTGGTCGTGACGCGGACGACGATCCGGTCCGACAGCACCCGCGTGCCGCCGGTGACGGCCGAGCGGTCGCCGCCCGACTCGCGGATGACGGGCGCCGACTCGCCGGTGATCGCCGACTCGTCCACGCTGGCGACGCCCTCCACGACGTCGCCGTCCCCCGGGACGGTGTCCCCGGCCTCGCAGACGACCCGGTCGCCGACGCGCAGCTCGGTGCCGGGCACGCGCTCCTCGCGGCCGTCGCCGGTGAGGCGGCGGGCGACCGTGTCGGTGCGGGCACGGCGCAGCGAGTCGGCCTGGGCGCGGCCGCGGCCCTCGGCGACGGCCTCGGCGAGGTTGGCGAACAGGACGGTCGCCCACAGCCAGGCCGCGATGGTCCAGCCGAACCAGTCGCCCGGGTCGGCGCAGGCCAGCACGGTCGTGAGGACCGAGCCGACCTCCACGACGAACATCACGGGGGACGCGATCATCGTGCGCGGGTGCAGCTTGCGCACGGCGTCGGGGAGCGACGCGAGCAGCAGGCGGGGGTCGAACGCCCCGCGCGCGACGCGCCCGCCCCCGGCGGGCGTGTGCCCCCCGGTGCCGGTGCCGGTGGGGGCGTCGTCGTGCCGGGGTGGTGCCGAGGTGGTCATGCGGCCAGTCCTTCCGCGAGCGGGCCGAGCGAGAGCGCCGGGAAGAACGTCAGTCCCGCGACGACGACGGTGCTCGCCACGAGGAGGCCCGTGAACAGTGGTCTGTGGGTGTGCAGGGAGCCCGCCGTCTCGGGCACGCGGCCCTGCCCGGCGAGCGACCCGGCCAGGGCCAGGACGAACACCATCGGCAGGAAGCGGCCCAGCAGCATGGCGATGCCGAGGCTCGTGTTGAAGAACTCCGTGTTCGCCCCGAGCCCGGCGAAGGCGCTGCCGTTGTTGTTGGCGGCCGACGCGTAGGCGTAGAGGACCTCGGAGAAGCCGTGCGGCCCGATGTTGGTCATGGCGCGCTCGCCGTCCCCCAGCGCCATCGCGAGGGCGGTGCCGATGAGCACGAGGGCGGGGGTGACGAGGATGGCGGAGGCGGCGAGCTTGATCTCGCGCGTGCCGATCTTCTTGCCCAGGTACTCGGGCGTGCGGCCGACCATGAGACCGGCGACGAAGACGGCGATCACGGCCATCAGCAGCATCCCGTAGAGCCCGGAGCCGACGCCGCCGGGCGCGACCTCGCCGAGCACCATGCCGAAGATCAGCACGCCGCCGGACAGGCCCTGGAACGAGTCGTGGAACGCGTTGACCGCGCCGGTGGACGTCATGGTCGTGGAGACCGCGAAGAGCGAGGAGCCGCCGATGCCGAAGCGCTGCTCCTTGCCCTCCATGCCGCCGCCCGCGAGCTGCGAGGCGGCGCCCGGCGCCTGGTGCTCGACCACGGTGACGGCGACGACACCGGCGAGCCAGATGACGGCCATCGCGCCGGCGATCGCGTAGCCCTGGCGCACGCTGCCGACCATGCGGCCGAAGGTGCGGGGCAGCGCGGAGGGGATCAGCATCAGCAGGAAGATCTCCAGCAGGTTGCTGAGGCCGTCCGGGTTCTCGAACGGGTGGGCCGAGTTGGCGTTGTAGAAGCCGCCGCCGTTGGTGCCCAGCTCCTTGATGACCTCCTGGGAGGCGACGGGCCCCCCGGGGATGTGCTGGACGGCGCCGGTGACGGTCTCGACGGTCCGGCCGTCCGAGAAGTTCTGGATGGCGCCGAGGGCGACGAGGACGACGGCGAAGACGACGGACAGCGGCAGCAGGATGCGCACCGTGCCGCGCACCAGGTCGGCCCAGAAGTTGCCGAGCCCGCCGGTGCGCATCTGGGCGAAGCCGCGCACCAGCGCGACGGCGACGGCCAGCCCCACGGCGGCCGACACGAAGTTCTGCACCGCGAGGCCGCCCGCCTGGACGAAGTGGCCCATGGCCGCCTCGCCCGAGTACGACTGCCAGTTGGTGTTGGTGACGAAGGAGACGGCGGTGTTGAACGCCTGGTCGGGCGGTATCGGCGCGAAGCCGAGGGAGAAGGGCAGCAGGTCCTGCACGCGGGTCATCGCGTACAGCAGCAGCACACCGGCGAACGAGAACGCGAGGACGCCGCGCAGGTACGCGGTCCAGCGCATCTCGGCGTCGGGGTCGGCGCCGATGGCGCGGTAGATCCAGCGCTCGGCGCGCAGGTGCTTCGGGGACGTGTAGACGGCGGCCATGTAGTCGCCGAGCGGACGGTGTGCGAGGACGAGGGCCACCACGAGGGCGGTCACCTGGAGCACGTCCGCGAGTACGGGGCTCATGGGGCTCGCTCAGAATCTCTCGGGGAACAGCAGGGCGGCGACGAGGTAGCCGAGCAGGGCGACGGCGACGACGAGGCCGACGACGCTCTCGGCCGTACCGGCGCTCACAGCTTGCTCACCCCATGGGCGACGAGGGCCACCAGCGCGAAACCTGCGACGGTGACCAGGACGAAGACCGCATCGGCCATCGTGGGACTCCTGAACGAGTCGGGGAACGGAACCTGACTCACCCAGAGAACCCCTGTTCGGAGGGGGTACGGCGTGCGTTGACGGCACGTTGACGGCGCCCGCCGGGGCGTTGACGACGCCCATACATCCCTTGACGCGGCCTGTACGCCGCCCGTACGCGAAAGCGCCGCCCGGGATCACCGGGCGGCGCGTGAACAGAGGAGGCGCGGGCTCAGACGCCCGGCGGGCGGCGCCTGCGGATGCGGCGCGCGACGACCAGCAGGTCGATGACCGCGATGACGGTCAGGACGGCGCAGCCCACCGTCAGCCAGCCGAGCTGCGCCGGGCTCGGGGTGTCCCCCGCGTCGGCGGCGGCCCACCAGATCGCGAAGACGACGGTGGCGGCGAGGAAGAGCGGCACGAAGACGAGCGACAGGATCAGTCGCAGACGCAGGTCGCTGTAGGCGGTCACCGGCTCGGTGCCGGTCCGTACGTGGCGTCCTCTGCCCTTGCGGTCGCTCATGCGGTCCTCCCGTGGGGAGCCCGCCGAGTACCCGCCCGGCGCGCGCCGACACACGGCACGCACCGGGACCGGCGCACCACGACGCCCGGGTGCGGGGCACACCGCACACCGGGCGGACACAGGGGACACAGGGACACGAAGGGCCCGGGGGCCCCGGCAGGGCCTAGCGGACCTCGGAGGTCTCCGGGCCGCGGCGGAGCTTGTCGAGCCCGCCCGCGAAACGGGACACCGGCGCGCCGTCCTCGGCCGCCTGCTCCTGCTTGACGCCGTCCGGGACCATCTGGGCGTCCTGCGGCAGCTTCAGCACGATCGGGTCGCGGGGCGCCATCGGAGAGTCGCCGCGCACCACCACGGTGTCGCGGAAGATCTGCTCCAGCAGCCCGGCCGCCTGCGGCTGGACCGCGCCCTGCCCGGAGATCACACCGCGCAGGAACCAGCGGGGACCGTCCACACCGACGAAGCGCACGACCTGCAGGCCGCGCTTGCCGTCCGGCAGCTGCACCGGCACCTGGGCCCGCAGCTCCCAGCCGAGCGGGCCCTCGATCTCGTCGATCGTGCCGCCCTGCTTGGTGATGCCCCCGGCGATCTCCTCACGGACCTCGCCCCAGATGCCCTCGCGCTTCGGCGCGGCGAACGCCTGCAGCTGGACGGCGCTGTCCTTGAGGACGACCGTGGCGGCGACGATCGCGTCACCCGCGACCTCCACCCGCAGCTCCATCCCCGGCACACCGGGCACGAAGAGTCCGCCGAGATCGACGCGGCCCTCGGCCGGCGACCCGACCTCGCTCAGGTCCCAGGGCCCCTCGGGGCGGGGCGCGGGCTCAAGGCGGACGCGGCGCTCCTCGGCGGCCTCCTCGTCGTCCCTGGCCTCCTCGGTGGCCTCCGGAGCCTCCTCGGGCTCCTCCTTGCGCTTGCCTCGACGTCCGAACACGTCACAGTCCTTTCCGGTCGGCGCTCCCGCCGGGACCGACCGCAGCATAGGGGTTCCGCACGCCGGCATGGCCGCCCGTGGAGCCGAAACCCCCCGTCGCCCGTGCCGAACCCGGCAGCTCGGCGACCTCGTGGAAACGGACGGTCTCCACCTGCTGGACGACGAGCTGGGCGATCCGGTCGAACGGCTGGAACCGGACGGTCTCACGCGGGTCCAGATTGATCACGATGACCTTGATCTCCCCACGGTACCCGGCGTCAATCGTGCCGGGCGCGTTCACCATCCCGACCCCGCAGCGGGCCGCGAGCCCCGACCGGGGGTGCACGAACGCCGCGTAACCGTCGGGCAGGGCGATGGCCACCCCGGTGGGCAGCACCGCGCGCTCGCCCGGCGCCAGCTCGGCCGCCTCGGTCGTGACGAGGTCGACACCGGCGTCGCCCGGGTGCGCGCGGGTGGGGACGGGGACCGCCGGATCGATCCGCCGGATCAGGACGTCCACGGGGGGACGGCTCACAGGGTCGGCACTCACGATGCAGACCCTACCGCCGCGGACGGGCCCGGGAGGCGCGCCTGCCATGCTTGGGCCCATGAAGCCGTACGACGAGCGTCTGACCGTTCCCCGGACCTGGTGGCTGATGGGCCTGGGCTGCGTCCTCCTGGTGGGCATCGCCCTGCTGCCGCTCGGGGCCGTGCCCCTGCTGTGCGGTCTCGCCGTCTCGGGCGCCCTGGCCGGGGTGTCCCTCAGCGCCTACGGCTCGGCCCGCATCCGTGTGACGGCCGGCTCGCTGATCGCCGGAGACGCCCGCGTGCCGCTGACGGCACTGGGCGAAGCCCGGACGCTCGACGCCGGGGAGGCGCTCGCCTGGCGCACTCACCGGGCGGATGTCCGGGCTCATATGCTGCTCCGCGCCTACATCCCGACGGCCGTGCGGGTCGAGGTGAAGGACCCGGCGGACCCGACGCCCTACCTGTACCTCTCGACCCGGCAGCCCGGCCGTCTGGTCGCGGCGCTCACCGCGACCCGCCCGGACCCGGCCTGACGCCTGTCCGGGCGGTCGCATCAGGCCGCGCAGTCGCGGCAGATGGGCTGGCCGTCCTTCTCCTTCGCGAGCTGCGACCGGTGGTGCACGAGGAAGCAGCTCATGCAGGTGAACTCGTCGGCCTGCCGGGGCAGGACCCGGACGGACAGCTCCTCGTTGGAGAGGTCCGCGCCGGGCAGTTCCAGGCCCTCGGCCTGCTCGAACTCGTCCACGTCGACCGTGGACGCCGACTTGTCGTTGCGCCTGGCCTTCAGCTCCTCGATGCTGTCCTCGTTGACATCGTCATCGGTCTTGCGTGGAGTGTCGTAGTCGGTTGCCATTTCGTACTCCCCCTCCGGGTGTCTGTGGTGTCTCCAGCGCACGTAACGCGTGGGGGCCGGTCTTTGTGCCCGACCCGAGGCCGAGATTTTGCCTCACATCAAGTGCTGTTACTCAATCGACACCCAACCGAACGCCTGAAGAGGTGATCATCCGGGCTGCCGATCGGGCCCCTGGGCGCCCGAAAGGCCGGTCGGTGCCTGCCCCGGGCCCGTCCGCACGGGCCCGCGGTATGCGATTGATCACATTCCACTTCTCTCCTGTCAGGACCTTCACGCCAGGACCTCCGGCGCCGGGCCGGGCGCCGTGGCGCCCCTCCCGGGCCGTGACCACCCGGACGGATGGCCGCCCGGACAGCTTTCCCGTCAGGACAGCGTCTCAGACGGGTACGAAGACCCGCATCACGAGACCGCCGTCCTCACGCGGCTCGGCCGCCACATAGCCCCCGTGCGCACGGGCGACGGACCGGACGATGGACAGACCGAGACCGACACCTTTGTCGCTCCGTGTACGCTGCGTGCGCAACCGCCGGAAGGGTTCGAACATATTATCGATCTCGTAGGCGGGGACGACCGGCCCGGTGTTCTCCACCACCAGCACGGCCTGCCCGGGACGCGACTCGACCCCGACGCGGACCCAGCCGCCCCGCGCCACGTTGTAGCGCACGGCATTCTGCACCAGGTTCAGCGCCACACGTTCGAGCAGGACGCCGTTGCCCATCACCTGGACTGGCTGCCGGTCGCCGCGCAGCTCCACGCCCCGCGTCTGCGCCTCCGCGCGCGTCTGCTCGACCGCCTGGCCCGCCACCTCCGCGAGGTCCACGGGCTTGCGGTCCACCAGCTCGTTCTCGCTGCGGGCGAGCAGCAGCAGGCCCTCCACGAGCTGCTCGCTGCGCTCGTTGGTGGCCAGCAGCGTGTTGCCCAGCTGGGTCACCTCGGGCGACGCGTCGGGGTCGGAGAGCTGGACCTCCAGCAGCGTCCTGTTGATCGCGAGCGGCGTGCGCAGCTCGTGCGACGCGTTGGCGACGAAGCGCTGCTGCGCGGTGAACGCGCGGTCCAGCCGGTCGAGCATCTCGTCGAACGTGTCGGCCAGTTCCTTCAGCTCGTCGTCCGGGCCGTCCAGCTCGATGCGCCGGTGCAGGTCGGACCCGGCGACCTGGCGGGCGATGCGGGTGATCCGGCCGAGCGGCGAGAGCACGCGCCCCGCCATCACGTAGCCGAACGCGAACGCCGCCACCGCCAGGCCGAGCAGGGCGAGCAGCGAGCTGCGCAGGAGCTGGTCGAGCGCGATGTCGCGCTGGGTGCCCTGGCACTTCTCGACCCAGGTGGTGAACACGTCGCCGCTGACCAGCCCCGAGATCTCGGGGCACACGTCGGACGTGATCCTGACCTGGGCGCCGTCGGTGATGTCGTAGGGCAGGTCGCTGCCCCGGTTGAGCGCCTGGGCGGCGAGCAGGTAGATGATCGTCAGCAGGACGAACCCGGCGATCAGGAACATGCCGCCGTACAGCAGCGTCAGGCGGATGCGGATGGTCGGCCTGAACCAGCCCGCGCGGCGCTCACCCTCGTGCGGGCTCCAGCTCGGCTTGGGCGGCGCCGCGGGCATCCTGGGCGGCGGTGGTGGTCCGGGGGGCGGGGCAGCGGCCATGGCGTCAGATCCGGTAGCCGGCGCCCGGCACCGTGGTGATGACCGGCGGGTCGCCCAGCTTGCGGCGCAGGGTCATGACGGTGACGCGCACCACGTTCGTGAACGGGTCGGTGTTCTCGTCCCACGCCTTCTCCAGCAGCTGCTCCGCCGAGACGACGCCCCCCGCGCCCCGCATCAGGACCTCCAGGACGGCGAACTCCTTGGGCGCGAGGTGGATCTGCCGCCCGTCCCGGAAGACCTCACGGCGGTTCGGGTCGAGGCGCAGGCCCGAGCGCTCCAGCACCGGCGGCAGCGGCGCGGTGGCGCGGCGGCCGAGGGCGCGTACGCGGGCGGTCAGCTCGGTGAACGCGAAGGGCTTCGGCAGGTAGTCGTCCGCGCCCAGTTCGAGGCCCTCCACGCGGTCCGAGATGTCACCGGCGGCGGTGAGCATGAGGACGCGGGTGGGCTTGCCGGTGGCGACGATGTGGCGGCACACGTCGTCGCCGTGCAGCAGCGGCAGGTCGCGGTCGAGGACGACCACGTCGTAGTCGTTCAGGTCCACGCGCTCGGTGGCGGCGGCGCCGTCGTAGACCACGTCCACCGCCATGGCCTGCCTGCGCAGGCCGGTGGCCACCGCGTCCGCGAGCAACTGCTCGTCCTCCACGACGAGTACGCGCACGTCCTGTCCCTCTTCTCGATCGTCCCGCTCGTCCTCGCCCGTCACGCCGTCACGCACCGGTGACCTGGCTCCCCCATCCTGCCCCGGCGGCGCGGCCCCTCCATCCTGCCCCGAAGACCGGTAAGCGCCCGGTAAGCACCCGGACGTGCGCCGGAGCACACGTCTGTGCGCTTTTCTGCTTCGGGCATGTTTCCCCATGCGCCACATCGGGGAGGACGAACCACACACCCCGCGACCACCCTCCCCCCTCGGAGGCGGCAAGCCCCGCGCTGCCGACCGACCCGTGGACCCCCCCGTGGCCGCACCCACCCCCGGCACCCCGGTGCCGCCGATCGAAGACGAGGGGGCGCACCTTGGACGCGTTCACCGCTGGAATCCTGCAGCGCATCGAGAACACCGAGTCCGGCCTCAGCCGCGCTCGCGAAGACGGAGATCTGTTCACCATGGACGTGGAGCAGGCCGAGCTGGACGACCTGCGACGGCTGGCGGCGGAGCACGGTGTGGAGATCGGCTCCACCGCCGCGTGACGCCCGCGCCCGGCACGTCCGGGCGCCGGTGATCCGAGCGGGCCTGGGCGCCCCTGGGGACCTCCCCGGGGGCGCCCAGGCGCGTGTGGGGACAGGCGCGGGCCGCCCCGGGGGTCTCCCCGGGTCTCCTCAGTCGTGCCAGGCGCCCAGCTCGTCCAGGAGCGGCTGGAGGACGGCGAAGACGCCGGGGGACGCCGCGACGGTGAGGTCGCCGTCCGGGCGGTGGCCCGGCCTGCCGCCGGTGAGGGCGCCCGCCTCACGGGCGATCAGGTCGCCCGCGGCCAGGTCCCAGGGGTGCAGGCCGCGTTCGTAGTACCCGTCGAGCCGGCCCGCGGCCACGTCGCACAGGTCGATGGCCGCCGAGCCGCCGCGGCGGATGTCGCGGACCCGCGGGATGAGGCGGTGCGCGACGGCGGCCTGCGCCGTCCTGACGGCCGCGACGTAGTTGAAGCCGGTGGCGATCAGCGCCTGGTCGAGGGGCGGGGACGGGCGCGTGGCAAGCGGCTCAGGGGCGCCGTCCCCGGTCACGCGGTGGGCGCCGCCGCCGGCCCGCGCGAAGAAGGTCTCGCCGCGCGCGGGCACGGCCACGACGCCCGCGACCGTCTCGCCGTCCACCTCGGCGGCGACGGACACGGCCCAGTTCGGCAGCCCGTACAGGTAGTTGACGGTGCCGTCGAGCGGATCGACCACCCAGCGCACGCCGCTGGCGCCGCCGCGCTCGCCGCCCTCCTCGCCGAGCACGCCGTCGTCCGGGCGGTGTTCGGCGAGGAACCCGGTGATCAGCCGCTCGGCGGCCACGTCCATCTCGGTGACGACGTCGATCGGGCTCGACTTGGTGGCGGCGACGCCCAGGTCGGCGGGGCGGCCGTCGCGCAGCAGCCGCCCGGCGCGGGCCGCGGCCTCCCGGGCGAGGGCGAGGAGTTCGGCGGGCAGGTCGGCAGGGGGCATGGCGGGTCGCTCCTCGTGCGTGCGGTGGCGGCGGCGGGTGGTGAGCGGGGGTCAGGCGAACGGGCTGTCGGCCCCGGCGGCGGCCGGACGCGCGACGCGCCCCGGGCAGCAGCCCGCCGGGCACAGGTCGTGGCTCGGGCCGAGGTCGCCCAGGGCGCAGCGCCGGGGGGACTCGCCGCGCTCGGTGGCGGCGCGTTCGAGCACGAGGTCGCGGACGGCGGCGACGAAGCGCGGGTCGGCGCCCACGGTCGCGGACCTGACGGCGGGCAGCCCCATCCCGCGGGCGGCGTCCATCGCCTCGGTGTCGAGGTCGTAGAGCACCTCCATGTGGTCCGAGACGAAGCCGATCGGCACCATGACGACGGCGGGCGTCCCCTCGGCGTGCAGCTCGCGCAGGCGGTCCACGATGTCGGGCTCAAGCCACGGGATCTCGGGCGAGCCGCTGCGGGACTGGTAGACCAGCTCGTGCGGGCGCTCCACGCCGGTCGCCTTGGCCACGGCGGCGGCGACGGTCCGCGCGGCGTCGAGGTGCTGCGCGACGTACGCGCCGCCGGGGGCGCGGCCGGAGGGCGGGCCCGACGTGTCGGCGGCGCTGTCGGGGATGGAGTGCGTCGTGAAGACGAGGCGCGCCCCGTCGCGTACCTCCTCGGGCAGTTCGACCAGGGCGGTGAGGACGCCGTCCGTCATCGTGTCGAGGAAGCCGGGGTGGTTGTAGTAGTGCCGGAGCTTGTCCACGCGGGGCAGCGGCACGCCCTCGGCGGCGAGCTCGGTGAGGGCCGCGCCGAGGTCCTCGCGGTACTGGCGGCAGCCGGAGTACGAGGCGTAGGCGCTCGTCGCCAGCGTGAGGACGCGGCGGTGCCCGGCGGCGGCGATCTCCCGGACGGTGTCGGTGACGTACGGCGCCCAGTTGCGGTTGCCCCAGTAGACCGGCAGGTCGAGGCCGTGTCCGGCGAAGTCGGCGCGGAGGGCGGCGAGCAGGGTGCGGTTCTGCTCGTTGATGGGGCTGACGCCGCCGAAGAGCCGGTAGTGCGCGCCCACCTCGGCCAGCCGTTCGCGCGGGATGCCCCGGCCGCGCGTCACGTTCTCCAGGAACGGGATCACGTCGTCGGGGCCCTCGGGCCCGCCGAAGGAGAGAAGCAGCAGCGCGTCGTAGGGCTGGGTGTCGGTCGCACGGTCCATGTCTCCCGATCCTGCCATCAGCCGGTGGCGCCCTCCGCCCCGCCGTCCTGCGTGCCGGGGGTTGTGCCGGGTCCCGTGCCGCCGGAGCCGGGCGCGGGGGCCGTGAGGGTGGGCGTGGGCGTGGGTGTGCCGCCGGTGCCGTCACCGGGGTCCTGGCCGCCGTCCTGGCCGGTCTCCCCGCCGCCGGTGCCGTCCGTGCCGGTGCCGGGGGACGGGGTGCCCTGCCCCGGGGTGTCCTCGTCCGGCGCGTCGTCGGACGGCGAGGGGGCGCCGCCGGTGTCGTCGGGGGACGGGGTGCCGCTCCCGCCGTCGCCGTCATCGGCCGGGCCCTCGTCCCGCCGGTCGTCGCCGCCGTCGTCGTCACCGTCGTCGCCAGGGCTGTCACCCGGCCTGTCACCTGGGCTGTCGCCGCCGTCACCGCCGCCGTGGATCAGGCGGCCGACGGAGGTCCCGGCGTCGTCGCGGCCCCACCAGCCGGACAGCGAGGAGCCGCCCGCCAGCTCGATGCCGGTCACGGCCGTCATCGCCAGCAGGAAGGCGCCCGCCGCCGCGAGCAGGGCGCGGCGCGGGCGCCACCGCCGCCGTGCGCGCGGCCGCGGTGTCGGCGGTGACGGCGTCCCGGCGGGCCGGCCGGCACGCCGCGGACCGGCGGGACGGCGCGCCGAGTCGAACAGGTGCTGGAGGAAGGCGCCGCCCGTCGTGGCCACGACGCTGAGCACCGCGGCCCCGATGACGGTGCCGTACACGCCGAGCCCGGACGCGAGCATCGCGCCGAGGACGGCGGCCACGGCGCTCGCCGCGACCTGCGTGACGGTCAGCTCGACGCCCCGCCGCCGGGTCCCGCCGTCCGCGGCGGGGTTCGGGACGGGGTCCGGATTCTTTACCTGAGGTTCCACCATTTGCCGCTTCCCGCACACTCCTCGCACCGTGTCCACGCATGGGACGACTCCGTCCACGGAAGAGACATACGGGGGCGGCCGAAAGTTCCACTTTTGCGGATTCTGTGAGTCTTACCACCCGAAAGTGTCGGGAAACGCCCGCCCAACTCCCTTGCCGGATGTGAACTTCCGGCGCACTTCACCCCACGGGGCGCGTCCTGATGGAGTAATGTGACGACACCTGGTCCAAGCCGCCGTCCGGCCCGCGCGGAGATCCGGCCCCCGCCGGTCACCGCTCGTGGCAAAGTGGTGACTGTGCCATAACGGCGGCGAAAGACCATGGCCCGACACGCCGGGCAAGTCGGCAAGGTTGTGGCAGGCTGCACCCGGGCAGGTCACACTCGTCAGCGGGAGAGCAGCGACGTACGTGACGTCGGCAGGCACCACCCGGGAGGTCCTCGTGCCCGAACTGCGTGTCGTGGCCGTGAGCAATGACGGCACACGTCTGGTGCTCAAGGCTGCCGACAACACGGAATACACCCTTCCCATCGACGAGCGCCTGCGCGCCGCCGTGCGGAACGACCGCGCCCGTCTCGGCCAGATCGAGATCGAGGTCGAGAACCATCTGCGGCCGCGCGACATCCAGGCGCGCATAAGAGCCGGCGCCACCGCCGAGGAGGTCGCGCAGTTCGCGGGCATCCCTGTGGACCGCGTACGCCGCTTCGAGGGCCCCGTGCTGGCCGAGCGCGCCTTCATGGCAGAACGCGCCCGCAAGACCGCTGTACGGCGCCCCGGGGAGACCGCGGGGCCGCAGCTCGGCGACGCGGTCACCGAGCGGCTGCTGCTGCGCGGCGCCGACAAGGACGCCGTCCGCTGGGACTCCTGGCGGCGCGACGACGGGACGTGGGAGGTCCTGCTCGTCTACCGCGTCGCGGGCGAGACGCACTCGGCGAGCTGGATGTACGACCCGCCGCGCCGCCTGGTCCAGGCCGTGGACGACGAGGCGCGCGCGCTGCTCGGCGAGACGGACGACACGCCGGAGCCGAGCACGCCGTTCGTGCCCCGGATCGCGCGGCTGCCCCGGGAGAGCGAGCGGTCCGCGGGCCGCTCGCCCGAGCCCATGGGCCGCGACCGCGACTCCGAGCCCGATTCGCTCACCAGCCTGCTGGAGGCCGTGCCGAGCTTCCGGGGCGACCTGGTCGTGCCGGAACCGGCGTCCGCGCTCGCCGCGGCGGCCACCGCGGAGCCCGAGGCGGACGACGACGACCTGCACGACGAGCCCCCCGTGCCGCGCGGCCCCTCGGCGCCCGCCGCGAGCGCCGGGTCCACGTACGCGGACGTCCTGATGCCCCGCTCGGTCGGCGGGCACCGCGACCGGCTGACGGGCAGCACCGACCGGCAGGCGGAGGCGGACGGCGTGCGGCCCGGCCGCCGCGCGGCGGTGCCGAGCTGGGACGAGATCGTCTTCGGCACGCGCCGCAAGAAGAAGGAGTGACGCGGGACGGCGGGACACCGTACGGGTGACCCGCCGTCGCGCGCCCGGTCAGCCCGCCTCGGGGCCGGTCGCCACCGGGCGGCCCGGCAGGGCGGTCCACTCGCTCCACGAGCCCGGGTAGAGCGCGGCCCCGATCCCCGCGGAGGCGAGGGCGAGGACCTCGTGCGCCGCCGAGACGCCCGAGCCGCAGTAGACGCCCACCGGGGTGTCGGGGCCGACGCCCAGGGCAGCGAAACGGGCGGCCAGCTCGGCGGGCGGGCGCATCAGGCCGCCGGGACCGGTGTTCTCGGTGGTCGGCGCGGAGACGGCGCCCGGGATGTGCCCGGCGACCGGGTCGATCGGCTCGACCTCGCCCCGGTACCGCTCCCCCGCCCGCGCGTCCAGCAGCACGCCCTCGCGCGCCAGCGCCGCCGCGCCGTCCGCGTCCAGCACGGGCAGGCCGCCGGGGGCGGGCACGAAGTCGCCCTCGGCCGGTTCCGGCGTACGGGTGGACAGCTCGCCCTCCCAGGCCGGCAGCCCGCCGTCCAGCACGCCCACCCGCCCGTGCCCCGCCCAGCGCAGCAGCCACCACGCGCGGGCAGCCCCCCAGCCCTGGCCGCCGTCGTAGACCACGACGGGACGGCCGAGGCACACACCGGCCCGGCGCATCGCCGCGCCGAAGATCCCGGTGTCGGGCAGCGGATGCCGTCCGCCGGGTCCCGGCGGGCCCGCCAAGTCCTCCTCCAGGTCCACGTAGACGGCGCCGGGCAGGTGTCCGGCCTCGTACGCGGGGCGTCCCGGCGGCCCGCCGAGCCGCCAGCGCACGTCCAGCAGGACGGGCCGGTCCGCCTCCGGGGAGCCGGGGGCGAGTGCGGCGGCGAGGGCGGATGCGGGGATCATTGGTGTCATGGCCCCATTCTCCCCAGCCCTGGGGAGACTTGCGACGGCGAGCCGGGGAGCCCCCAGAAGAGAGGCAAGGATGGCCGAGACTGCGAGCCCGCCCGTTCCTGGAACGCACCGCTGGGTGAGTCTGATGGTGCACGACCTGGCGGCCGGACGGCGGTTCTACGGAGAGCTGTTCGGCTGGGAGTTCGACGAGGACGAGCCCCAGCTCGGGCCTTACGTGAAGGCGCTGCGCGACGGCCACCCGGTGGCCGGGCTCGGGGAGATCGCGGCCGGCGCGCGGCGGGTGGTCGCGTGGCTGCCGTACATCGCGGCGCGCGACGCGGACGAGACGGCCGCGCTGGTGCGCGACTGCGGCGGCACGGTCGCGGTCGGGCCGCTGGACGTCGACCGGGTGGGGCGCCTCGGGATCGCCTCGGACGTGAGCGGCGCGGCGTTCGGCCTGTGGCAGGGCGGCCCGCGGCGCAGCGGACCGTACCGCGGGCCGTGGGGCGCGCCGGTGTGGAACGAGCTGATCACCCGCGAGGCGTCGGGCGCCGCCAAGTTCTACTGCACGGTCTTCGGGTACGAGCCGGCGCCGGAGCCCACCGCCCCCGAGGGCTCGGACCAGCTGACGCTGCGGCTCGACGGGCGTCCGGTGGCGGGCGTGCGGGGCGTGGCCGGCGAACTGCCGCACGACCGCGGGCCGCACTGGCTGACGTACTTCTCGGTGCCGGACGTCGAGGAGGCCGTGGCGCGCGTCGAGGAGCTGGGCGGGCGGCGGACGAGCGCCCCGGCGGACTCGCGGTTCGGGCGCTGGGCGGAGGTCGCCGACCCGGAGGGCGCGCCGTTCGCGCTGATCCGCCCGGCCGACCGCTGAGCGCGGCGCGTCAGTCGGCGCGCCGCGCCGCGTCGACCGGGAGCACCTCGGGCGACAGGGCGCCCGCGCCCGCCGAGGCGGCGGTGAGCCGGCGGCGGTGGTGCCGGCGGCACAGCACCTCGTAGCCGACGTCGGCGAGCCCGCCACCGGGCTCGCCGACGTCCCCGACGACGACCTGGGCGCCCTCGACGACCATCCGGCCGCCGACCGTCCTGGCGTTGTGCGTGGCCCGCGCGCCGCACCAGCACAGGGACTCGACCTGGAGGACCTCGACGCGGTCGGCCAGCTCGATCAGCCGCTGCGAGCCGGGGAAGAGGCGGGTGCGGAAGTCGGTGGTGATGCCGAAGGCGAAGACGTCTATGCCCAGGTCGTCCACGACGCGGGCCAGCTGGTCCACCTGCCCGGGCGAGAGGAACTGCGCCTCGTCCGCGATGACGTAGTCCACGCGGCCCCCGGCCGTGAGGAGGCCGACGAGGTGGGCGTGGAAGTCGAAGCCATCGCCTGCCTCGGTGGCCTCGGTCACCAGGCCGAGGCGGGAGGAGAGGCGCCCGGCGCCCGCCCGGTCGTCCCGGGTGAAGATCAGGCCCAGCAGGCCGCGCGCCGAGCGGTTGTGCTGGATCTGGAGGGCGAGGGTGCTCTTCCCGCAGTCCATCGTGCCGGAGAAGAAGGCGAGTTCAGCCACGGATCGTGCTCCAGTGCGGTCTCAGGTGCGGACTTCGAGGAGCGGCACGAGCTGCTCGGCGGGGGTCAGCGACCCGTGCATGCCGACCAGCGCCGACTCCTTGGGCTCACGGCGGCTCGCGACGACGGCGGCGCTGCCCGTCATGGCGACGACGACGTCGCCGATCCGGTCGCGCACCCGGGCCTCGACGCCGGTGCCAGGCGGCCCGAACCAGCCCAGTTCCACGGCCTCCTCGCGCGTCACGACCCACGCCTGCTCCGCGAGCACCTCGCGCCACACGGCGTGGACGTCGGCCGCGGCGCCGGGGACGGCGTACAGGTGGCGGGCGCGGCCCTCGCCGCCGAGGGCGGCGACGCCCGCGGACAGCTCCCAGTCCTCGTCGAAGTCGAGGCGGTCGGGCCCGGCCGGGGGCGTGTCCACCATGCCGTGGTCGGCCGTCACGTAGAGGACGGAACGGGGCGGCAGCTGCTCGGCGAGGCGCCGCGCGAGGCGGTCCACCTCGCGCAGCTCGCGGCGCCAGTCGGCGGACGCCATGCCGTAGCGGTGCCCGGTGGCGTCGAGTTCGGCGTAGTACGTGTAGACGAGGGCCCGTCCGGTCGCGGCGAGCCTGGCGGCGGCGAGGTCGATCCGCTCGCCCGCGTCGAGGCGGCCGAGGAACGTGCCGCCCGAGAGGGCGACCTGCGTCAGCGGCGTGCGCTCGAAGCGGGGGGCGGAGACCTGCGCGGCGGGGACCCCGGCGGCGTGGGCGAGCTGGAAGACGGTGGGGTGCGGCTGCCAGAGCGCGGGCTCGGTCCAGGGGTCCCAGCGCAGTTGGTGCATCAGCGCGCCGGTGGCGGGGTCGCGCACGCGGTAGCCCGCCAGGCCGTGGGCGGCGGGGGGCAGCCCGGTGCCGACGGACGCGAGGGAGGTGGCGGTGGTGGAGGGGAAGCCGCAGGTGATGGGCTCGCCCGTCCCGGCCTTGGAGGTCGGCAGCAGCGAGGTGAGGAACGGGGCGTCCGCCGCGTTGTCCAGCAGGGCGTGCCAGCCGAGGCCGTCGACGAGGAAGAGGCAGACCCGGTCGGCGGACGGCAGTTCGAGACCCGACGTCAGGCCCGGTACGCCGATCCCGGCCGCCGCGGCGGGCAGCACGTCGGCGAGTGACGCGGAACCGTAGCGGGGCGCGGGGGCGTCGCGCGGGTCGAGTGGCTCGGGATCGGCGGCCTGGGCGTACGTCACCTGCCCGCCGCCGCCGTGGCCTCGGACAGCGCCTGCGCGAAGTCCAGGGTCTGGCGGACCGTCTCCGGGCCGTCGCCCGCCTCGCTGATGCGCAGCGAGAGGTCGTCGGCCGTGCTGGAGCCGGTGTAGCCGTGGTCCGCCTCGCAGTTGGGGTCGCCGCAGGCGGCGGGCTCCATGTCGATGCGGGAGACGGCGCCCCAGCCGATGGTGAGGACGACCTCGCGGGGCAGCGTGCCCGGCACGTACGACTGCGGGTCGGCCACGACGCGGCTGATCACGACGGAGGAGATGCGGGACAGCTTGACGGACTCGGTGGACGTCGTCGCGTACGGGGCGGGCGAGGAGGTCTCGGCGGTCTGCTCGTCGGTGTGGCTGACGATGAACCGCGTGCCGGTCAGCACGAGCACGGTGGCGTGACGGCGCACCTCGTTGCTGTCGAAGGTGGTCTCCTGGTGGACGAGGAAGGAGACGACGGGCTCGCGGCCCACGGCCGCCTCCACCGCCTCCGCGACGAGCGCCGGGTAGTAGCCGCTGCGCTCGATCGCCTCCCGCAGTCCCTGGGACGTTGTACCGGTCTTCGCCATGTGCCCATCCTACGGGGCGCCTCCGACAGCGGCGCCGCCGTCGCCGACTCCGCCGGGGACGCGTCAGTACGCGCGCAGCCTGCGCGGGCCGAGGTCCGGCCTGGGGGGCGGCGGCGCCACGCGGACGGTCGCGCCGAGCGGGGTGGCGCCCTCCCGGGCGACCGCGACGGGCTCCAGATCGACCGACGCTATCGCCGGGTGGTCCTCGACCAGCCGCCCCAGGCGCAGCAGGAGTTCCTCCAGCGCGGCCGTGTCCACCGGGCCCGCGCCGCGCCAGCCGAAGAGCATCGGGGCGGCGCGCAGGGAGCGTACGAGCCCGGCCGCGTCCCGGTCGCTGACGGGCAGCAGCCGGTGGCCGACGTCGCCGAGCAGTTCGGAGGCGGGCCCGGCGAGGCCGAAGGACAGGACGGCGCCGATGGCGGGATCGACGGTGGCCCGGACCACCGTGTCCACGCCGCGCGGGGCCATCCGCTGGACGACGGGGCGCAGGCGGGCGGCGTCGCCGAGACGGCCGGTCAGCTCGGCGTGGGCGCGGCGCAGTTCGTCCTCGGTGGCGAGGTCGAGCCGGGTGCCGCCGAGGTCGGCGCGGTGGCGCAGGTGGGGGGCGGTGGTCTTGAGGGCGACCGGGTAGCCCAGGCGCGCGGCGGCCTCCGCGGCGGCGTCGGGGGTGGGCGCGGGGGCGGTGGGCGGGACGTGGATGCCGTACGCGGCGAGCAGGCGTCCCGTCGCCTCCTGGCCGAGCGCGGCGGTGCCGGAGGCGGGCGCGGCGGCGGCGAGGAGCCGGGCGGCGGCGGCCTCGTCCACGTCGTCGAACACCGGGACGCGGCCCGGATCGGCGGCGCGGGCGCGCCACTCGGCGTGCCGGACGGCGCGGGCGAGTGCCTGGACGGCGCGTTCCGCCGACGGGTAGGCGGGGATGCCGTGGCCGCCGAGGTCGGCGGCGAGGGCGTCGAGGCCGAGGTGGGCGACGAGGACGGGCTTGCGGGGCCCGGTGTCGGCGGCGGCGTCGAGGGCCGCGCGCAGCGCCGGGGCGAGGCGTCCGGGGCCGGGAGCGGGGCCGTCGGGGCTGTCGGGGTCCTCGGCCACCACGGCCGCCGCCCCGGCGGGCACGGCCGTGACGACCACGGCGTCGGTGCCCGGGTCGGCGAGCGCGGCGGCCAGCGCGGCGCCGTACGCGTCGGGGCCGGCCGCCGCGCCGAGGCCCCGGGGCGGCAGCGGGGTGAGCCCCTGGGCGCGGCAGGCGTCGTACGCGACGAGGCCGAGCGCCTCCGCGTTGCCGATGACGGCGGTCCGCGCCCCGGCGGGGAGGGGCTGCTGCGCCAGGAGCAGCCCTGTGTCGACGAGTTCGGTGGCGGTGTCCGCCTCGATGACCCCGGCCTGCCGCAGGAGGTCGGAGACGGTCGCCTCCGGGGTGACGCCCTGGGGGACGTCGTGGCCGTGCGGGGGGACGCCGCCGCTGTGCCGCCCGCCGCGCACGACGACGACGGGCGTGCCGGACGCGGCGGTGCGGCGGGCCAGCCGGGTGAACTTGCGCGGGTTGCCGATGGATTCGAGGTACATGAGGGCGACGCCGGTGGCGGGGTCCTCGTCCCAGTACTGGAGGAGGTCGTTGCCCGAGACGTCGGCGCGGTTCCCGGCGGAGACGAAGGTGGACAGGCCCGCGCCGCGCCGCTCCAGTTCGGCGAGGACGGCCATGCCGATGGCGGCGGACTGCGTGAACAGCCCCGTGCGCCCGGCGGACGGCAACGCGGGGGCCGGGCTGGCGTTGAGCAGGACGGCGGGGTCCGTGTTGAGGAGGCCGAACGCGTCGGGGCCCACGACGCGCATGCCGTACTCGCGCGCCGTGCGGACGAGCGCGCGCTGCTCCTGGGTGCTGTGACCGGCCGCCAGCACCACCAGGCCCTGGACGCCCGCCTCGCCGCAGTCGGTGACGACGCCGGGGACCCGTCCGGCGGGGACGGCGACCACCGCGAGGTCCACGGGCTCGCCGATGGCGCGCACGGACGGGTGCGCGGGCACGCCGCCGAGCCGTTCCGTGCCGGGCGGCAGGGTCGCGTTGACGGCGTGGAGGCGGCCGGTGAACCCGGCGGCGAGCAGCGCCGCGAGCACCCGCCGGCCCGCGCCGCCCGGCCTGCGGCCCGCGCCGACCACGGCGACCGAGCGCGGCGCGAGGAGCCGCTGGACGGAACGGGCCTCGGCGCGCTGCTCGCGGGCCCGCATGACGGCCAGCGACTCGGCGGTGGGCGCCAGGTCGAGGGTGAGGCGGACGGCGCCGTCCTCCCAGCTGCGGCGCTGGGAGTACCCGGCGTCCGTGAAGACCTTGATCATCTTGCCGTTGGCGGGCAGGACCTCGGCCTCGAAGCGGCGGACGCCGCGTTCGCGGGCGACGGCGGTGACGTGCTCCAGCAGGACCGAGCCGAGGCCGCGGCCCTGGTGGGCGTCCTCCACGAGGAACGCGACCTCGGCGACGTCGGAGCCGGGCGCCACGCGGTCGTAGCGGACGGTGGCGAGGAACCGGCCCCGCACGGTGGCGGCCAGGCCGACGCGGTCCACGTAGTCGTGGTGGGTGAAGCGGTGGACGTCGCGGTCGGACAGCCGGGGGTAGGGGGCGAAGAAGCGGTAGTACTTCGACTCGTCGGAGACGCGCTCGTAGAAGCTGACGAGCCGGTCGGCGTCCGCCGGGGTGATGGGCCTGATGTGGGCCGTGCCGCCGTCGCGCAGCACCACGTCGGCCTCCCAGTGGGCGGGGTACGGGTGCTCGGCGGGTGTCGGCGCCATGGGCCCAGCGTACGGTTGGGCGGGACCGGGCGGGCGGCCGAGGTGGCCGCGCAGCCGGCGTCCGGCCTGACGATCCACCTCAGCGGAGGGCAACAGCATGATTGAGCGCCGTGTCACGATCGGGTGGGCCGACGGGCTGCACGCCAGGCCCGCCTCGGTCTTCGTCCGGGCCGCGATGGCGACCGGTGTGCCGGTGACGATCGCCCGGCCGGGCGGCGCGGCGGTGAACGCGGCGTCGCTCCTCGCCGTCCTCACCCTCGGCGCGCAGGGGGGCGACGAGGTCGTGCTCGCGTCGTCCGCCGAGGACACCCCGGCGGCGCGGGAGGCGGTGGACCGGCTGGCGCGGCTGGTGTCCGAGGGCCTTGAGGAACTCCCCGAAAAGGCGTGAGCGCGGAAACGTCCGCGCGAGCCGGAAGCGGTGTGAGGGAGAACACGCGGCCGCGCGGGCGGATTACTTCCCGCCGCGATCGAATGCGTAAGCATCCGCTCACTCGCGGACAATAAACAGCGGCCTTTTCCCCGAATTCCGGGCAGCACCATGCGCGGCCGCCAATACGGCGACGGAATTCACGGTCCCGCCGCCCCCGCGACCTCGCCGTTCTTTTGTATGCGGTCGTTGTTAAATCTGGCCACGGCCTGTGTTGACAGCAGGTTTCGGGGTCCTCGCGACGGCGGTGCGGAACTGCCGCCTGACGGGGGCGGCCCGCTCCAGCTGGGCCGCGGACAGGGCCCGCGCCCGCTCCGCGTCGCCGCGGGCGATGGCGTCCACCAGGGCGCCGCGCTCCTGCCACAGCACCACCGCGCGGGAGACGGGCTCGCCCGTGTAGAGCCAGGTGACCTTGCGCCGCAGCTGCACGAGGAGCGCGGTCAGGCCGGGGCTGCACGTGGCCTGCGCGAGCGTCTCGTGGAACCAGTCGGCGAGGGAGCGCAGGTCGGCCTCCTGGCCCTGGCCCGCGCGCTGGCGCCCGAGGCGCACGAGCCCGCGCAGCACCTTGAGGTGCGCCTCCGTGCGCCGCTGGGCGGCACGGGCGGCGCCCAGCGGCTCCAGGAGGGCGCGCATGTCGAGCAGGTCGGCGGCCTCGCGGTCGCCCGGCTGGGCCACGCAGGCGCCCGCGTGGCGCCGCGAGACGACGAAGCCCTCGGACTCCAGCGTGCGCAGCGCCTCGCGCACCGGGACGCGGGAGACGCCGTACCGCTGGGCGAGCTGCTCCTCGGCGAGGCGGGCGCCCGGCGGCAGGACGCCGCCGACGATGTCGTCACGGATCGCCGTGCATACCGTGTGCGCGGAGATACGCATGACAAACCCCCACAGCCATCGCCGGCTTCAGCCCTGTTGCATTACGACCGGATCACTCCCCCGAACTGTATGGCAAGAAACCGGGAATGCCGATAGGGGTCCCGGTGGACTGCGATGCCTTTCGGCCCTTTTTTACGAAAAATTCACAGCCCGGAAAGTTCACGGCGCGAAAACCCGCGCGCGATAAGTCCCCGGGCAGGAAAACGGCCCCCGGCGGCGGCGTTCCCGCCGCCGGGGGCCGGGGCGGGCGTCAGCCGCCGATCACCGTGACCTCGCCGATGCCGAGGGCGCGCACGGGCTCGGCGATCTGCGCCGCGTCGCCGACGAGGACCGTGACGAGCCGTTCCAGCGGGAACGCGCTCACCACGGCCGCGGACGCCTCGACCGTGCCGGTCTCGGCCATCCGCGCGTACAGCCGCGCCTGGTAGTCCTCCGGCAGGCCCTCCTCGACCAGGTCGGCGAGGGTGCCCGCGACGGCGGCGGCCGTCTCGAAGCTGAGCGGGGCGACACCCACCAGGAACTGCACGGCCGCGTCCCGCTCCTCGTCCGTCAGCCCCTCGGCGGCCAGCGTCCGCAGCACCTGCCACAGGTCGGCGAGCGCCGGGCCCGTGACGTCGGTCGCGACCGAGCCGCGGATGCCCAGCAGGGCCAGCCCGGAGCCGTCGGCCCGCGAGTTGAGCACCTGGGCGAAGGCCCGGATGCCGTATGTGTAGCCCTTCTCCTCCCGCAGGACGCGGTCCAGGCGGGAGGTGATCGTGCCGCCGAGGCAGTAGACGCCGACGCGCTGGGCGGCCCACACCGGGTCGTGCCGGTCCGCGCCGGTGCGGCCGATCAGCAGCTGCGTCTGGACGGCGCCGGGCCGGTCCACGATGACGACGCGCGCGCGGTCGTCCGCCGTGACGGACTCCCAGGCGGGCTCGGTCGCGGGCGTGCCCGTCCAGGCGCCCAGCGTCTCGGCGAGCGCGGCGTCCAGGTCGATGCCGGTCAGGTCGCCGACGACGACGGCCGTGGCGCCCGCCGGGCGGACGTGCGCCTCGTAGAACGCGCGGACCGCCTTGGCGTCCACGCGCTGGACGCTCTCCGCCGTGCCCTGCCGGGGCCGCGACAGGCGCGACGTGGCGGGGAACAGCGTGTCGTACAGGGCCATCGCCGCGCGGCGGCCCGGGTTCGCCAGCTCGTGCGGGATCTCGTCGAGCCGGTTGCGCACGAGGCGCTCGATCTCGTGCTCGGGGAACGCCGGGGCGCGCAGCGCGTCGGCGGTCAGCCGCAGCGCCTGCGTCAGGCGGGAGGCCGGCACCTCCAGGGAGACGCGGACGCCGGGGTGGTCCGCGTGGCTGTCGAGCGTCGCGCCGCAGCGCTCCAGCTCGGCGGCGAACTCCTCGGCCGAGTGCCGGTCGGTGCCCTCGGAGAACGCGCGGGCCATGATCGTCGCGACACCCTCCTGCCCGGCGGGCTCGGCGGCCAGCGGGGCGGGCAGGTTGATCTCGACGGCGATGACCTTCTGGCCGGGACGGTGGCAGCGCAGGACCGTCATCCCGTTGGGCAGCCCGCCCCGGTCGGGCGCGGGGAACGCCCAGGGGGTGGGCTCGCCGCCGGTGGGGCGGGGGTGCAGGGTCATCGTGGCGGCGGGGGCGCCGCCGCCGGTCGCGTGGTCGTCGGTCCGGTCGGTCACTGGTCCGCCCCTTCGGTCGGCTCGGTCGCGGCGTCGCTCTCGGTGCTGCTGTCCGGCGTGGCGTCCGCGTCGGCGGCCGGCGCCCCGGTGGGCTCGTACACGAGGACCGCGCGGTTGTCGGGCCGCAGGCGTGCGGCGGCGACGGCGCGCACCTCCTCGGGGGTGATCGCGAGGATGCGGTCCACGGCCGTCAGCGCGAGCTGCGGGTCGCCGAACAGCACCGCGTAGCGGCACAGTTCGTCGGCGCGGCTGCCGACCGTGGCGAGCCGGTCGAGCCACTCGCGCTCCAGCTGCGCCTGGGCGCGCTCCATCTCCTCGGCGGTCGGGCCCTCCTCGGCGAAGCGGGCCAGCTCCTCGTCCACGGCGCGCTCGATGTCGGCGATCTCCGCGTCGCTCGACGCCTTGACGTCCAGCCAGCCCATCGACGGCGCGCCCGCCAGGCGGAGCAGGCCGAAACCCGCGCCGACGGCGGTGCGGTCGCGGCGCACCAGGCGGTTGTGCAGGCGGGACGACTCGCCGCCGCCGAGCGCGGTGAGGGCGAGGTCGGCGGCGTCGGCCTCGCGGGTGCCGTCCTGCGGGAGGCGGTAGGCGGCCATCAGGGCGCGGGAGGGGACGTCCTCGCGCAGCAGCTCGCGCAGCTCGGCGCCGATGACGTCGGGCAGCGTGCCGTCGCGCGGCGGGCGCTTGCCGTCGTGGGCCGGGATGCTGCCGAAGTACTTCTCGATCCAGGCGAGGGTGCGCGCGGAGTCGATGTCGCCGACGACGGACAGCACCGCGTTGTTGGGCGCGTAGTAGGTGCGGAAGAACGCGCGGGCGTCCTCGAGCGAGGCCGCGTCGAGGTCCGCCATCGAGCCGATGGGGGTGTGGTGGTAGGGGTGGCCGTCCGGGAAGACCATGGAGGTCAGGCGCTCGAACGCGGTGCCGTAGGGGACGTTGTCGTAGCGCTGGCGGCGCTCGTTCTTCACGACGTCGCGCTGGTTCTCCATCGACTCGTCGTCGAGCGCCGTCAGCAGGGTGCCCATGCGGTCGGCCTCCAGCCACAGGGCCAGTTCGAGCTCGTGGGCCGGCATGGTCTCGAAGTAGTTGGTGCGCTCGAAGCTGGTCGTGCCGTTCAGGGAGCCGCCGGCGCTCTGGACCAGCTCGAAGTGCCCGTTGCCCGACACCTGCGCGGAGCCCTGGAACATCAGGTGCTCGAAGAGGTGCGCCAGGCCGGTGCGGCCGGCGACCTCGTGGCGGGAGCCGACGTCGTACCAGAGGCAGACGGCCGCGACGGGCGTGAGACGGTCCTCGGAGAGCACCACCCGCAACCCGTTGGCCAGCCTGTGCTCGGTCGCGGTGAGCCCGCCGGCGGTATTCTGCGGGGTGGCCGTGTGGCCCATGGGCATGAGGTCCCTTCTCTCGGACGGTCGGGATGCCCTGTCACCTTATGCAAGGCGGGCCGGGCTGTGCGAAGTTCCGGGTTGTCAGCGGCGCGGTCCACAATGGTCCGCACACGCACCCGTCCACCCGTACGAAGGAGCCAGCGCCGCGATGGCCCGCCGAAGTTCCAAGACCCCGCCGCCGGAGGAGTTCGAGGAGCGCATCCTCGACATCGACGTCGTCGACGAGATGCGGGGCTCCTTCCTGGAGTACGCCTACTCGGTGATCTACTCGCGGGCGCTGCCCGACGCGCGGGACGGGCTGAAGCCGGTGCACCGCCGCATCCTCTACCAGATGCACGACATGGGTCTCCGCCCCGAGCGGGGGTACGTCAAGTGCGCCCGCGTCGTGGGCGAGGTGATGGGCAAGCTGCACCCGCACGGCGACTCGGCCATCTACGACGCGCTGGTGCGGATGGCGCAGCCGTTCTCCATGCGGCTGCCGCTGGTGGACGGGCACGGCAACTTCGGGTCGCTCGGCAACGACGACCCGCCCGCCGCCATGCGCTACACCGAGTGCCGCTCGGCTCCGGCGTCGGGGCTGATGGTCGACTCGATCGACGAGGACACCGTCGACTTCACGGCGAACTACGACGGCAGCGAGCAGGAGCCGCTCGCGCTGCCCGCCGCGTACCCGAACCTGCTGGTGAACGGGTCGAGCGGCATCGCCGTCGGCATGGCCACCAACATGCCGCCGCACAACCTGGTGGAGGTCATCGCCGCGGCGCGGCACCTGATCCGGTACCCGAACGCCGACCTCGACGCGCTGATGCGCCACGTCCCGGGCCCCGACCTGCCCACCGGCGGGCGGATCGCCGGGCTCGACGGCATCCGTGACGCGTACGCGACCGGCCGCGGCGTCTTCCGCATGCGGGCGACGGCGACGGTGGAGAAGGTCACGGCGCGGCGGCAGGGCCTGGTGATCACCGAGCTGCCGTTCACCGTCGGCCCGGAGAAGGTCGTCGCCAAGATCAAAGACCTGGTGAACGCGAAGCGCCTGCAGGGCATCGCGGACGTCAAGGACCTCACCGACCGCGAGCACGGGCTGCGGCTGGTCATCGAGGTGAAGAACGGCTTCAACCCGGAGGCGGTCCTCGCGCAGCTGTACAAGCTGACGCCGATGGAGGAGACCTTCGGCATCAACAACGTCGCGCTCGTCGACGGGCAGCCGCTGACGCTCGGTCTGAAGGAGCTGCTTGAGGTCTACGTCGACCACCGGCTCCAGGTGGTGCGCAGGCGCAGCGAGTTCCGCAGGAGGAAGCGGCGCGACCGGCTGCACCTCGTCGAGGGCCTGCTGGTGGCGCTGCTCGACATCGACGAGGTCATCCGGCTGATCCGCTCCAGCGACAACGCGGCGGCCGCCAAGGACGCGCTGATCGGGCGCTTCGGCCTGTCGGAGATCCAGACGCAGTACATCCTGGACACCCCGCTGCGGCGGCTGACGCGCTTCGACCGCATCGAGCTGGAGTCGGAGCGCGACCGGCTGAACGGCGAGATCGAGGAGCTGACGCGCATCCTGGACTCCGACGCCGAGCTGCGGAAGCTGGTCTCGGGCGAGCTGGCCCAGGTCGCCAAGAAGTACGGCACGCCCCGGCGCACCGTGCTGGCCGAGGCGGACGGCGCGACGGTGGACGCGGTGCCCCTGGAGGTCTCGGACGACCCGTGCCGCGTGCTGCTGTCCTCGACGGGGCTGCTGGCCCGTACGACGGACGCGGGCGAGGGCGGGGAGCCGCGCGCCAAGCGGACGAAGCACGACGTGATCGTCTCCGCCGTGGCGACGACGATCCGGGCCGAGATCGGCGCCGTGACGTCGGAGGGCAGGCTGCTGCGCCTGTCGGTGGTGGACCTGCCGCAGCTCCCGCAGACCCCGGCGATGCCGAACCTGGCGGGCGGCGCGCAGCTGTCGGAGTTCCTGTCGCTGCGGCAGGGCGAGACGGTGGTCTGCCTGACGACGCTGGACGAGTCGTCCCCCGGCCTCGCGCTGGGCACCGAGCAGGGTGTGGTGAAGCGCGTGGTGCCCGACTACCCGGCGAACAAGGAGGAGTTGGAGGTCGTCGCGCTGCGCGAGGGCGACCGGGTCGTGGGCGGCGTCGAGCTGCGGACGGGCGAGGAGGACCTGGTGTTCATCACCAGCGACGCCCAGCTGCTGCGCTTCCAGGCGTCGCAGGTCAGGCCGCAGGGGCGGCAGGCGGGCGGCATGGCGGGCGTGAAGCTGGCGGAGGGCGCGCGGGTGCTGTCGTTCACGGCGGTCGATCCGGCGCGTGACGCGGTGGTGTTCACGGTCGCGGGCGGCAGCGGGACGCTGGACGACTCGCTGGGGTCGGCGAAGCTGACGCCGTTCGACCAGTACCCGCGCAAGGGGCGCGCGACGGGTGGTGTGCGCTGCCAGCGGTTCCTGAAGGGCGAGGACGGACTGACGTTCGCCTGGGCGGGGGCGTCTCCGGCGCGGGCGGCGACGGCGACCGGCGCGCCGGTCGAGCTGCCGGAGCCGGATCCGCGGCGGGACGGTTCGGGCGCGCCGCTCGGCAAGGTCGTCGCGGTGGTCGCGGGCCCGGCCTGATCAGCGGGCCGCCGCCGGCCCGTACGCCGCCGGTCCACCGGGCTCGGCGGCGTACGGGCCGGCGGGGTCGGCCACTTCGAGCGTGCCGGGTTCCGGTTCGTGCTCGGGGTGCTCGACGAAGCGCAGCACCTCACCCATGCCCTCGCGGGCCGCGGCGGGCGTGTCCAGGTCGGCCGCGACGCAGGCGGCGAGCCCGGCCCGCAGGGCGTCGGTGTCGAGCCCCGCGCCGATGAGGACGAGCCGCGTCGCGCCCGTGCCCGCCTGGGGGTGGAAGCGGAGGAACCGGCCGACGGCGTGGACCGCGTACCGCTCGTCCGCCGGGCCGCCGCCGAAGGAGACGAAGCCCTTCATGCGGTAGAGACCGGCGGGCCGGGTGTCGAGGAAGCGCATGAACGCGCCGGGCTCCAGCGGCCCCGGGGTCTCGAACGCCACGCTCTCGTACGCCGTGTGCGCGTGCGCCGCGTGGTCGTCGGCGTCGTCCTCGGCGAGGAGGTCGGCGAACGACAGCTGCCGCGCGCGCGGTTCCCCGGCCCCGGCCGCCGGGTCGAAGAGGAGGCGCGGGTCGATCCGGCCGTGCTCGGCGGCGACGACGGGCGCTCCCCCGCCCGCCTCCCGCAGCGCGGCCAGCAGCCCGTCGCGCCGCGCGGTGTCCACGCGGTCGGTCTTGTTGAGGACGAGCAGGTCGGCGAAGCCGGGGTACGGGGCGCGTTCCGCCTCGGCGGCGTCCACGACGTGCACCAGCCCGCCGTAGACGACACGGGGATGCCCGCTCGCGAGGACCATCCGGACGAGCGCGGCGGGTTCGGCGAGCCCGCTGGCCTCCACGACGACCAGGCCGATCCCGGTGGCCGGGTCGGCGAGCCGCCCGAGCGCCGCGTCGAGGTCCTCGGTGTCCACGGCGCAGCACAGGCAGCCGTTGCCGAACGACGCCATCGCGTCGACCTGCCCGTCGACCAGCAGGGCGTCCACCGGGATGCTGCCGAAGTCGTTGACGACCGCGCCGATGCGCAGGCCCGCGCGATTCCTGAGCAGGTGGTTGAGCAGTGTCGTCTTCCCGCTGCCCAGGTGGCCGGTGAGGACGACGACGGGAACGCGGCTGGTCGGCATGGGTCCTGAGCTTAGTGGTCGGCTCCGGAAGTCCTCCGGGGCTTGACACGGCGGCTGGTTCCGTGACCGAGGTGCGCAGGCGCGCCGGCCTTCCAGCACCACCCGCTGGGCACCGGTGTCCGACAAGGGCGCGAGCTTCGGCTCAGGCCCAGGTGCACCCCTCGGGTTGCACCTCGGCCGTCGAAGTGCAACTCTGGGGTTGCATCCGATGACGACGGTGAAGGAGTCTCTCGTGAGCGAGGACCGGATCGAACGCGAAACCCTGATCGCAGCACCCCTGGAACGGGTCTGGTCGCTGGTGGCCCAACCCGGGTTCTGGGTGGCCGACAAGGCGAGCCTGCCCGGCACCGTGGCTAGGGAAGGCGAGTCGATGACGGCGAGGAACGCCGAACACGGCGACTTCCCGGTGCGCGTGGAGAAGGTCGAGCCGCCCACGTATCTGGCGTACCGCTGGACCAGCGCGTTCCCCGGAGAAGAGCTGCGGGAGGACAACAGCACCCTCGTGGAGTTCACGTTGACTCCGGAAGGCGACCAGACGCGGCTGCGCGTCGTCGAAAGCGGGTTCGCGGCGCTGGCCGGGTCCGAGGAACTGCGCAGTCAGAATCTCAAGGACCACGCCGGAGGCTGGCCCCTGGAGCTCGACGCGCTCAAGACGCGCGCCGAACAGCCCTCCACGTGACGGAAGAGCGTCCCGGCGCCGCCGAGGCCGTCGACAGTGTCCTCGGTGCGCTGGCCGACCCGACGCGACGCCAACTGCTCGATCTGCTCGCCGCACAGGGCGAGGCCACCGCCACGACGCTCGCCGAACGGCTTCCCGTCTCGCGGCAGGCGGTGGTCAAGCACCTCGCCGTCCTGGACGCCGCCGGGCTGGTCTCCGGCGGCCGGGTCGGACGCGAGGTGCGGTACGCGGTGCGGCCCGCGGCGCTGGACGCGACGGCACGGTGGATGGTCTCGCTCGCGGCCTCCTGGGACCGGCGGTTGGCGAACATCAAACGCGTCGCCGAGGCGGCGGAGCGGGATTCGAGTCCGACACGCCCCGAATGAAGGAAGCACCCCATGGATACGACACCACTTCGCCGCGCCTACGACAGGTTGCTCGACGCGGCGGCCATCCCCGACCTCGGCGACGCGGACGACGGAGGATGGAACGCCGACCAGATACTGGCCCATCTCCTCAGCGTCGACGCCTCGATCGCGGCGGTCGCCCTCAGCGTCGTCGCCGGCTCGCGGCCCACCTTCGACAACCGGGTCTCCCTCGACCCCTGGAATCTCGACCGGATCATCACCGAGCACGCAGGCCGGGCGGCCCTGCGTGATCATGTGCGGAGCCAGGCCACCATCCTGTGCGACATCGCCGATCGGCTCGACGAGAAAGCCGCCTCGGTTCCGGTGCCGTCACTCCTCCTGTCCAACGGCGTACTCGTGCTGGACCAGCCGATCCCGCTGGCGGGCCTCATCGATGGCCTCGCCGAGGACCACGTGCCCGTGCACACGCAACAGCTCCTCGATCTTCGCGTCGCCGTCCCCGGGCACGCCTGAGGGCGGCGTCCGAGTCGGACATCGGGCGCCCGGTCCCCCGGTCTTCCCCGGGGACCGACTGCGTGGACCGGGCCGCCCCGCCGCCGTACGGCGCCCTGCGGGCACATGTCGACGCACATCGTCGCGGCAACAGTGCTCCTGCCGGCCACGACCAGCGGTCGAGAGGTGTCCGCCGGGACCGGCGGACGGCCTGGCGCGCGGCTCGCCCTGGGTAAGCGGTGGGGGAACGCCGACCAGGCGCACGGGGCTTCCCCCGTCCTCGGCGCACAGGCGGCACCCCCGGCGGCGTGGGAGGAACGTGTCGCCGGGGGCGCCTCAGGAGTGGGTCAGGAGCGGTAGACCTCGATCTCGCTGAGCTGGCCCGCGGGCCATCCCGTGTTGCCGGTGAACGTGAGCTGGACGTAGCGCACGGACGTGCCGCCCGGCAGGGCCTGCGAGATCTGGTTCCCGCTCGCCGGGTTGAACGTGTAGCCGCGCTGCGTGACCAGGTCGCGCAGGCTGCCGGTGGAGTCGCCGCCGCGTATGGTCACGGTCTGCGTGCGGGTCCCCCAGTCGGCGGACGGGGGCAGCCGCAGCGTGACCCGTCCCACCTGCGTGGACGCGCCGAGGTCGACGGTCAGCGTCTGCGGGAACGCGTTGTTGCGGCTCTCCCAGTACGTCGACGCGTTGCCGTCCACCGCGCGCGAGCCGTCGTACACCTCGGTGTAGCTGCTGACGGTGACCGGGCGGCGCAGCGCGAGGTTGCGGTCCGGGTCCGGCGGCTCGGGCTGCTGGCCCGGCTGCGGCCAGCTGCCGCAGTCGTTCCACGTGCTGCTCCAACCGGAGTTGCCGCCGCCGTCGTTGATCTGGAACGGCGGGATGTTCGTCGGGTACGGGCAGTTGTAGCGGCCCGCGGCTCCGACGCCGGTCGCGGTGACGTTGCGGAACGTCGCCGAGCCGGTCGTCTCCGCCTGCACGACGACGGTGCCGACGTTGCGGACCGTGGCGCCGTCGACCGTCACGTTGCTCGCCCCGAGGCCCTGGCCGCTGCCGGAGACGAACTGGAAGGCGCTGTACGGGCTGTCCTGGATCGTGGTGTTCGTGATCTGGACGCTGGAGGTGACGGCGTGGTTGTAGGCGTCCACGCGGATGGCGGACATCGGGTGGTTCCAGTTGGGGTTCATCGCGCCCGTGCGGACGAGGGTGTTGCCGTCCACGCGGGTCGTCCCCGCCAGGGGGAAGAACGGCTGCAGGAACGCCTGGTTGGAGATGGCGATGCCGCTGCCGAGCGCGTTGGTGTCCTGGATGTGGTTGCCGCGGACGGTGATGTTCTCGCCGCCGTAGATGGCGATGCCGTTGGCGAGGTTGGGCTGGACGACGGTGTTGTTCTCGAACGTCGAGTTGCGGTTGATCGCGGGCAGCGACCACATGGCGAGGGCGTCGTCACCGGTGTTGCGCAGGTAGTTGTTGCGCACGACGATGCCGTTGGCGTTGCCGTTGAGGTTGAGGCCGTCGGCGGCCATGTCGAGGATGCGGTTGTTCTCCACGACGAGGCCGTTGTTGGCGCCGGTCAGCCACAGGCCGACCTTCAGGTGCTGGAGCCACATGCCGGAGACCGACGAGTTGGCGCCGAGCGTGCCGTTGACGAAGTTGTCCGGGTTGCTGTCCACGCGCTCGGTGACATCGCCGATGACGGCGAAGTCGCGGATGTGGACGTTCCCGGGCGAACTGCCCTGGTTGATGAAGCGCGACGAGCGCACCACCGAGTGCCACGCACCGGCGCCGCGCAGGGTGACGTTCTCGACGTAGATCGGCTGCGTCAGCCGGTACGTGCCCGGCGGGATCCACACGGTGCCGCCGCGCCCCTCGGCGACGGCCTGCGTGAACGCCTGCGTCGAGTCGGCCTGGCCGGTCGGGTCGGCGCCCCGGCTCGTGACGCTCAGGGAACCGGCCGGCTGCTGCGCCGCGCCCGCCACCTGCTCGAACGACGCGGTGTCGATGACGTAAGGACCGGCGTTGTCACCCGAGTCGACCTGGACGGTGACGGTCGCGCCCGCGGGCAGGTTCTGGCCCAGGAGCAGCCGGGCGTGCGCGAAGAAGTGGTGCGTGCGCGCGCCCGCGATCCACGGGGCGTCGAAGTAGGAGTAGCGGGAGGTGGTCTGGAGGCGCTGGCTGACGCGCTGGCCGTTGGCGTACACGGACAGGGTGCCGCTGGCGCCGTCGGGGACGTTGTAGGCGACGGTCACGGCGTTGGCCGGGGCCGTGAGGGTGAACTGGACGCGCTGTCCTGACGTGATCCGCACGGCCCGGCGGCCCGACGCCTCGGAGGCGACGGTGCCCTGCGTGTAGTCCGGGCCGACGACCGTGCCCGTGTGGCTGGCGGATTCGGCTTCCTGGGTGGTGAAGGGCAGGCTCGCACCGGCCAGGGGCGAGACGTCCGCCGCCTCGGCGGCCGGCTCCTGTAAGGCGTCGCCGTACGCCGGCGCGGCGATCCCGAGCGTGCTCAGGACGGCCGCGCAGGCGGAGACGGCGAGCGCCGCGCGCAGCCGCTTGCGCGGCCACGCTCGTGTTGCGCCCATGTCGTTCCCTTCTATGGGGGTGGGGGAAGGGCAGGCGCTCCGGCGTCGGAAGGATCAGTTCCGCAGCCAGACCGCCGTGTCCGGCGGCAGCAGACCTCCCTCGTCCAGAGGGTCGCTGCTGAGCAGGACGGCTGTGTGGGCGGGGAGCGGAACGGGCTCCGCCGCCAGGTTGACGGCGCACACCAGGCCGTCGGACCGGGTGAACGCCAGGACGCCCGCCGGTGCTTCGAGCCAGGTCAAGCCCGTGGGGTCGGCGTCGAGCAGCTCGCGGCGCAGGCGCAGCGCGGTCCGGTAGAGGTTGAGCATGGACGCGGGGTCCGCGTCCTGCTGCTCGACGGTGTACGGCGCCCAGTCCGCGGGCTGGGGCAGCCAGGTGTCCGTGCCGCCGAAGCCGTAGGGGGGCTCGGTGCCCTCCCACGGCAGGGGGACGCGGCAGCCGTCGCGGCCCGGGTCGACGCCGCCGGACCGCTCGTGCATCGGGTCGGTGATGCGGTCGCGCGGGATGTCGGCCTCGGGCAGGCCGCGTTCCTCGCCCTGGTAGAGGTAGACGGCGCCGGGCAGGGCGAGCGTCAGCAGGGCGGCGGCGCGGGCGCGGCGGGTGCCGAGCGCGATGTCGCTGGGGGTGCCGAACCGCTTGCTGGCGAAGGAGAAGCCGGTGTCCCCGGCGCGGCCGTAGCGGGTGACGGTGCGGGTGATGTCGTGGTTGCACAGCACCCAGGTCGCGGGCGCGCCGACGTCCGCGTGGGAGGCGAGGGTGGTGTCGATCGACTCGCGCAGCAGCGCCGGGTCCCAGGGGCAGGACATCAGGCTGAAGTTGAACGCGGTGTGCAGCTCGTCGTTGCGCAGGTAGCGGGCGAAGCGCTCGGCGTCCGGCAGCCACAGCTCGCCTATCAGCACGCCGTCGTACTCGTCGGCGATGGCGCGCCAGGACCGGTAGATGTCGTGCAGCTCGTCCCGGTCCACGAAGGGGTGCGGGTCCTTGCCGACCTCGAAGTCCGGCAGGTCCGGGTCCTTGGCCAGCAGGGCAGCCGAGTCGATGCGGACACCCGCCGCGCCGCGGTCGAACCAGAAGCGGAGGATGTCCTCGTGCTCCTGGCGGACCTGCGGGTGGGCCCAGTTGACGTCCGGCTGGCCCGGTGTGAAGAGGTGGAGGTACCAGTCCCCCGGCGTCCCGTCCGCGTCGGTGGTGCGGGTCCACGGGACGCCGCCGAACTCGCCGCGCCAGTTGTTCGGCGGCTCCTCGCCGCCGGGACCGCGCCCCGGGCGGAAGTGGAACAGCTCGCGCTCGGGGCTGCCGGGCGGCGCGGCGAGTGCCGCCTTGAACCACGGATGCTCGTCGGAGATGTGGTTGGGCACGACGTCCACGATCGTGCGCAGGCCGAGCTGGCGCGCCTCGGCGATCAGCTTCTCGGCCTCGGCCAGCGTCCCGAAGGCGGGGTCGATGGCGCGGTAGTCCGCCACGTCGTAGCCGCCGTCCACGAGCGGTGAGACGTACCAGGGCGTGAACCACAGCGCCTCGACGCCGAGCCCGGCCAGGTACGGCAGCCGGGCCCTGACGCCGGCGAGGTCGCCGGTGCCGTCGCCGTCCCCGTCGGCGAAGCTTCGTGGATACACCTGGTAGATGGCGGCGTTCCGCCACCATGCGGTGGGGTTGTGCGGCACGAGAGGTCCTTTCCGGAACTCAGCCCTTGAGGCTGCCCGCGGTGAGGCCGGCGAGAATATGGCGCTGGAAGATCAGGAAGATCACCACGAGGGGAATGCTGGCGAGGACGAGTCCCGCGGTCAGCAGGTTCAGGGACGTGGTGTCGGCGATCCGCTGCAGGTAGACGGTGATGGGCTGTTTGGCCGGGTCGGGCAGCACGACGAGCGGCCAGATGAAGTCACGCCAGAGCGCGGTGATGGACAGGATGGACACCACGGCGACGATCGGGCGGGACAGCGGCAGGATGATGCGGCGGAACGTGGTGAACGCGCTCGCGCCGTCGATGCGCGCGGCGTCGAGCAGTTCGTCCGGTATCTGGTCGAAGAAGTTCTTCAGGACGTAGATGTTGAACGCGTTCGCCGCGGCCGGCAGCCAGACGGCCGCCGGGTTGTTGATCAGGCTGGTCCCGAAGATCGGCAGGTCGGAGACCGTGAGGTAGCTCGGCACGAGCAGGGCCGTCGCGGGCATCATCAGCGTGACGAGCATCAGGCCGAGGATGACGTTGCCGAAGCGCGGGCGCAGCTTGGACAGGGCGTAGGCGGCGGGCAGCTGCACGGCGAGGCTGAGCAGCCAGGCGCCGCCGATGAGGACGAGGGTGTTGCCGAAGTACTTGGCGAGGTCCAGTTCGGTCCAGGCGTCCTCGTAGTTCTGCGGGTGCCACTCCTCGGGTATGTAGGTGGGAGGCGTCCTGGCCAGCTCGGGCGAGCTCTTCATGCCGCCGGTGATCATCCAGTACAGCGGGATGATGAAGGCGACCGTGAACGCGAGCAGGGCGACGGCGAGGACGGACCAGTAGACGATCCTGCC
The DNA here is from genome assembly GCF_044461265.1 of Streptomyces sp. NPDC049879. Lineage (NCBI taxonomy): Bacteria > Bacillati > Actinomycetota > Actinomycetes > Kitasatosporales > Streptomycetaceae > Streptomyces > Streptomyces sp. NPDC049879. Next base: position 610,221 of record NZ_JBITKT010000004.1, read on the forward strand.
GCGGGTGGTCCGGAGAACCGCGGGCCGCACGAGAGTACGCATGTCGGCTCCCTCAGATCTGCCGGCTGCGGGTGACCCGCAGGTAGGCGGCGGAGAAGACGGCGAGGACCAGCAGGAGCAGGAGGCTCATGGCGCTGGCGGCGCCGAAGTTGTTGTACTGGAAGGCGTAGCGGTAGACGAGGAGCATCACCGTGACGGTGGAGTCCTGCGGACCGCCCCCGGTCATCACGAACGGTTCCGTGAACACCTGCATCGTCGCGATCACCTGCATCAGCAGCAGCATGAGGATGACGAAGCGCGTCTGCGGGATCGTCACGTGCCACAACCGTTTGAAGATGCCCGCGCCGTCCAGTTCCGCCGATTCGTACAGCTCCCCCGGGATGGTCTGGAGCGCGGCGAGGTAGATCAGGGTCGCGCTGCCCATGTTGGCCCAGGTGGAGACGATGACGAGCGAGATCAGGGAGGTGCTCGGGGAGTTGATCCAGTCGGAGGTGGGCAGACCGACGGTGCCGAGCACCTCGTTGATCAGCCCACCTTCCGGCTGGTAGAACCATCGCCACATCAGCGCGACCACGACGGGCGGGAGCATCACCGGCAGGTACACCAGGACGCGGAAGTACGCCCGCGCGTGACGGAACTCGTTGATGAGGACCGCGGTGACGAAGGGGACACCGAATCCGAGGACCAGCGCGTACAGCGAGAAGATGGCGCTGTTGCGCCACGCGGTGGCGAACAGCGGGTCGTCGAAGATGAACTCGAAGTTCTCCAGACCCACCCAGCTGGACCCGCGGACGAAATTCACCTCCTGGAAGCTCAGGACCACGTTGCGGATGGCCGGCCACCAGGCGAAGAAGGCGAAGACGACGAGGGCCGCGCAGAGGAACCCGTAGGCGGTGACGTTCTCCGTCAACCGGCGGCGCGATGCGGGGGCGGCCATGTCAGAGGGCGTCGTAGATCCGGTTGACCGCCGTCTCGGCCTCGTCGAGGAGGGCCCCGATGTCGGCGGACTCGTCGGTCAGCACACCCTGGACGACGTTGTCGAGGAGCGCGTAGACCTCCTGGGCCGACGGCGGCTCGATGCGGCCCGGGATGGTGGGCGCGGCGTCCATGAAGGGGGCGACGTTCTCGATCGGGACGTTGGCGTGCTCTTCCTTCAGCGCCTCGACCGCGTCACGGGTGGCACCCTCGATCCAGATGTCGGGGGTGGGGGGCATCGGCAGGCCGACCGGCTGGTCGTCGTCGAGGCGGTCCTGGATGCGGCGCTCGGTCTCGTCCGGGTTGATGAAGCGCCACTGGAGCCAGGTCAGCGCGGCCTCGATCTGCTCGGGGGACGCCTCGGCGTTGATCATGTAGCCCTCGCCGCCGATCAGGGTGCCCTGACCGCCGGGGATCGGGCCGAGACCCAGGTTCTCGTAGGTGCCCTCGTACTGGCGCACGATGCTGGGGATGTTGTCGGGAGCCGCGACGTACATGCCGAGCTGGCCCGCGCCCATCGAGATCATCAGGTCCTCGCAGGACCGCATCTGGTCGCCGCCCATCGAGTCGTCCTCCCAGCGCATGGCCTGGAGGTTCTCGAGGAGCGCGGTCGTCTCCGGGGTGTTGAACGCGGCCTGCCAGCTGTCGCCCTCCTGCGTGGCGACCTCGCCGCCCGTGGAGTAGATCTCGCTGGTGAGGTGCCAGCCACCGGTGTTCTCGATGGCGCACTCGCCGTATCCGGTGACGCCGCCGCCCAGTTCGGAGATGGCGGCGGAGGCCTCGCGGACCTCCTCCCAGGTGGTGGGGGGCGCGTTCGGGTCGAGACCCGCCTGCTCGAAGAGGTCGCGGTTGTAGAGGAGGCCCATGGAGTAGTTGGCGGTGGGTATGCCGTACTGGCGGCCTTCCGCGTCCTGGAAGACCTCGTTCAGCTCGGGCTTGACCTGGTCGAGGTATTCGACGTCGCCGAGGTAGTCGGTGATGTCGGCGGCGTAACCCTGCTCGATCAGACGGGCCGGGTCGGTGAAGTAGACATAGAAGACGTCCTCCAGCTCGCCGCTGGCGATTTTGGTGTTGAACGTCTCGGGCTCCATGAAGCCCTCATGGGGGACGATGTCGATATCGGGGTGGGCGTCCTCGAAGGCGGCGACCTCCGCCTCGAAGATGGCGAGCTCCCGTGCGTCGGTGCCGGGAGGCTGGCCGTTGATGTCGAGCTGGATTCTGCCGTCCTCGCTCTCACCGCTGTCGTCGTCCGAGGAACAGGCGGCGAGCGTGAGAGCGAGAACGGCCGTGGTGGCGAGAGCGACGCGGCGACGGTTCGCGCTGCGTGTCATGGATGACCCCTTCGTCAGCATGGCCTGGAGTGGCGCACACTCAACCACCGGGATCACCGATGCGCAAGATCCTGCGTGTAGATTGAAAAATATCGACGCCGAGTTGTCACCTGGGGCAGGAGGAGACGTGTCACTTGACGAGGGCGGGACCCGTTGATTCCCGTACGACCAGTTCGGGCTCGAACAGCAGCTCGTCCCGCGGCACATCGCGCCCGCCGAACTGCGCCACCAGCACCTCCACCGCCGCCCTGCCCATGGCCTCGATGGGCTGGCGCACCGTGCTGAGCGGCGGAGAAGTGCTGGTCATCAGGGCGGAGTCGTCGAAACCGACCACCGAGAGGTCGTCGGGCACGGACAGCCCGCGCCGCCGCGCCGCACGCACCGCGCCCAGGGCGATGACGTCGCTGGCGCAGATGACGCCGGTGACCCCGCGTTCCAGCAGCGTGGTCGTCGCCGCCTGCCCCCCTTCCAGCGTGTACATGGCCCGCGCCACGCGCTCCTCCGGCAGTTCGGTGCCGGCCGCGGCCGCCGCCGCGCGCGCCGCCGCGAGCTTGCGCTGGGAGGGGATGTGGTCCTCGGGGCCGAGGACGATCCCGATGCGTTCGTGCCCCAGGGAGACGAGGTGCCGCCACGCCTGCTCGACGGCCACCGCGTCGTCGCACGAGACCCGGGGGAAGGGCAGCCCCGGCACCGACGCGTTGATCAGCACGACCGGCAGCCGCCGTTCGGCGAGCAGCCGGTAGTGGTCGTGCGACGCGTTGGCCTGGGCATAGAGGCCGCCGGCGAAGACGACGCCGGACACCTGCTGCTGGAGCAGGAGGTCCACGTAGTCCGTCTCCTTGATGCCGCCGGGCGTCTGGGTGCACAGCACGGGGACGAGCCCCCGCTGCGCCAGCACGCCGCCCAGGACCTCCGCGAAGGCGGGGAAGATGGGATTCTGCAGTTCCGGGAGCACGAGACCGACCAGCCGGCCGCGTTCGCCCCGCAGTTGGGTCGGCCGCTCGTACCCCAGCACGTCGAGCGCGGTGAGCACCGCCTGCCGGGTGGCCTCCGAGACGCCGGGCTTGCCGTTCAGGACCCGGCTGACGGTGGCTTCGCTGACCCCCACCTTTTGCGCTACTTGGGCAAGTCGTCGTGTCATGGCTGCAACTCTAACGCAATTAACGCAAGTGAATTGCGTGAGTCGTCCAGGAACGCCCCTGCCCCGGCGGGCCGTTCCACACTCCGGGACCGGCGTCCCCGGGCATCACCGATCGCACGGTGAAGGCGGGCCGCGGAAGCCCGCCGACCCGCCCTGCGCCCGGGGCGCCCCCCGTCAGGTGTCGATCCGCGAGCGGTCCAGCGTGGCCGCCGAGCTGGCGATGAACTCCCGGCGCGGCGCCACCTCGTTCCCCATCAGCAGGCTGAACGCCTCCTCGGCCGCCTCCAGGTCGCTGATGTTGATCCGGCGCAGGGTCCGCCGGCGCGGGTCCATCGTGGTCTCCGCCAGCTGGTCCGCGTCCATCTCGCCGAGCCCCTTATAGCGCTGGATGGAGTCCTTGTACCGCACACCGCGCCGTTCGAGGTCGAGCAGCGTGTCCCGCAGCTCGGCGTCCGAATAGGTGTAGACGTACTTGTCCTGCCCCTTCCGCGGATTGCTCAGCTCGATCCGGTGCAGCGGCGGCACGGCCGAGAAGACCCGGCCCTGCTCGACCATCGGCCGCATGTAGCGCTGGAAGAGGGTCAGCAGCAGGCAGCGGATGTGCGCGCCGTCCACGTCGGCGTCCGCCAGGAAGATGACCCGGCCGTACCGCGCCTGGTCGATGTCGAACGTCCGCCCCGACCCGGCCCCTATCACCTGGATGATGGCGCCGCACTCCGCGTTCTTCAGCATGTCGGACACGGAGGACTTCTGGACGTTGAGGATCTTGCCGCGGATGGGCAGCAGGGCCTGGAACTCGGAGTTCCGCGCCAGCTTGGCCGTGCCGAGCGCGCTGTCGCCCTCGACGATGAACAGCTCGCTGCGGTCCACGTCGTCGCTGCGGCAGTCCGCCAGCTTCGCGGGCAGCGCGGACGACTCCAGGGCCGTCTTGCGGCGCTGCGCCTCCTTGTGCTGCCGGGCGGCGATGCGGGTGCGCGCCGAGGCCACCGCCTTCTCCAGCACGGCGCGCGCCTGCTGCTTCGCGTCCCGCTTGGTGGAGGTGAGGAACGCCTTCAGCTCCTTGGAGACGACCTGCGCGACGATCCGCGACGCGGCCGACGTCCCCAGGACCTCCTTCGTCTGCCCCTCGAACTGCGGCTCGGCCAGCCGGACGGTCACCACCGCCGTGAGGCCCTCCAGGGCGTCGTCCTTGACGATGTCGTCCTCGGCCACGCGCAGCAGCTTGGCGGCGCGCAGCACCTCGTTCATGGTCCTGGTGACGGCACGCTCGAAGCCCGTGACGTGGGTGCCGCCCTTGGGGGTGGCGATGATGTTGACGAAGGACTTGAGCGTCGTGTCGTAGCCGGTGCCCCAGCGCAGGGCGATGTCCACGTCGAGGTCGCGCTTCACCTCCGTCGGGATCATGTGGCCGCGGTCGTCGAGGACGGGGACGGTCTCCTTGAAGGTGCCCTGCCCGCTCAGCCGCAGCACGTCGCAGACCGGGCGGTCGGGCGCGAGGAACTCGCAGAACTCGCTGATGCCCCCGTCGTAGCGGAAGACCTCCTCGGTCGGCTCGGCGCCGTCCAGTCCCCGTTCGTCACGCACGGTGAGGGTGAGGCCGGGGACGAGGAACGCCGTCTGCCGCGCGCGGGCGTACAGCGTGTCGAGCGAGAGCCGGGCGTCCCGCAGGAAGATCTGCCGGTCGGCCCAGTAGCGGACCCGGGTGCCGGTGCGCGTCTTCGGGAGCTTCCGGCCCGCGACGAGGCCGCCCTTCGGTTCGAACGGGGCGTCCGCGCCGATCCGCGCGAAGACGCCGGGGGTGCCGCGGCGGAAGCTGATCGCGTGCGTGCGCCCGGCGCGGTCCACCTCCACGTCCAGGCGGGCCGAGAGCGCGTTCACGACGGACGCGCCGACGCCGTGCAGGCCGCCGGAGGCCGCGTACGAGCCGCCGCCGAACTTGCCGCCCGCGTGGAGCTTGGTCATGACGACCTCGACGCCGGACAGGCCGGTCTTCGGCTCGATGTCCACCGGGATGCCGCGCCCGTTGTCCCTGACCTCCACGGAGCCGTCGCCGTGGAGGAGGACGTCGATCGTGTCGCAGTGGCCGCCGAGGGCCTCGTCCACGGCGTTGTCGATGATCTCCCAGAGGCAGTGCATGAGCCCGCGGCTGTCGGTGGACCCGATGTACATACCGGGCCGCTTGCGCACCGCCTCCAGGCCCTCCAGGACGAGCAGGTGCCGCGCGGTGTAGTTACCGTCTGTGTCGGGCCCGTTCAGCAGTGCAGTGGATGGCACGGACGTGTCGGCGGTCACGCAGTTCGCTCCTCGCTGAATCCAAATCGGGTGGCAGTCGCCGCTCAGAGGGTACCGAGGCCTTGTAGAGCGGTTGTGCGGCTCCCCGGGAAGATCCAGGGTAGCCGAGCGTCGCTCACGCGTTCGATAACTCGTCCGGGTGACGTGTACATCACGTTCCCAACGAGGCATGAACCCTTTAGGCTCCGGGCACGTCCTTCTGAACGAAGGAGCGGCCCCGGGACCCCGAGGCAGCCGGAACAACCACCACTCGACATGCGTTAACGAAGCACCATCCGCTACTACGGCTCATTCGCCGCCACCGGGCAGCGTCCGGCCCTCGGGGGAGAGCTTTTTTCCTGGGAAAGCCGCGAGCGGGAACGTTCTCGGCCTGGTTGGATGTTGTCCCTGGTACGACAGCTCGTCGAGCTAGAGAAGAGGCGACGTGACTACTGTTCTGACCCCCGCGACCCCGCTGACGGCTGGGGACCGCTGCGATCGCTGTGGTGCCCAGGCGTACCTCCGCGTGGTCCTCACCACCGGCGGAGAGCTGCTCTTCTGCGCCCACCACGGGCGCAAGTTCGAGCCGGAGCTCAAGAAGATCGCCGCGGAAATACAGGACGAGACGGAGAAGCTCACCGCGACTCCCGCTACCGCGAACGACGACGAACGTTGATCCGCTGACGTCTCGCGTCACCCATCCGACGGGCTGTATCCGGTTGATCCGGACGGGGTCGGTCACTCGTGGCGCTGACCATGGGTGACCGATCACCGCGATCCCGTCACCGACTTCCGGGCCTCCCAGCCCCCGACCGCATCACCGTCACGCACGGCAGCGTCGCGTGCGCCCCCGATCACGGGTGGCTCGGCTGATCCAGCCCGCCGTCCTCCGCCGGGAGCATGCCCTCCCGTCCCGAGGCTCCGGCGCCCACGAGCGCTCCCCCGGTCCTCTCCGGGCTCCTTTGGCCCCCAGGCCGCCCCAGACGCGCAGACACGCACTGAGGGCCCTCCACGAGCCACGCCCGGCCGCGCAGCCGTCCCTCGCGCCCCCGCGTACGCGCTCCCGCCGGTCAGGCCGCCCACCACCGGCCACCGTCACTCCCGGGCCGCCTTCGATGACCCACCGCCATCGCGGCGCCCCACCGGACACCGCAGAGACCGGACACCGCGCAGACATCACACGAACGGCCGGTACCCCGTACGGGGTACCGGCCGTTTCACCGTGCTGATCCGGGTCAGTGCCGATCGGTACCGACCCCTCCTGATCAGTCGAGGTAGTCGCGCAGGACCTGCGAGCGGGACGGGTGACGCAGCTTGGACATGGTCTTCGACTCGATCTGCCGGATGCGCTCACGCGTCACGCCGTAGACCTTGCCGATCTCGTCCAGCGTCTTCGGCTGGCCGTCCGTGAGGCCGAAGCGCATGGAGACCACGCCGGCCTCCCGCTCGCTGAGGGTGTCCAGGACGGAGTGCAGCTGCTCCTGGAGGAGCGTGAAGCTGACCGCGTCGGCCGGGACCACGGCCTCGGAGTCCTCGATGAGGTCACCGAACTCGCTGTCGCCGTCCTCGCCCAGCGGGGTGTGCAGGGAGATCGGCTCGCGGCCGTACTTCTGGACCTCGACGACCTTCTCGGGCGTCATGTCCAGTTCCTTGGCCAGCTCCTCCGGGGTGGGCTCGCGACCCAGATCCTGGAGCATCTGGCGCTGGACGCGGGCGAGCTTGTTGATCACCTCGACCATGTGCACCGGGATGCGGATGGTGCGCGCCTGGTCGGCCATGGCGCGGGTGATCGCCTGCCGGATCCACCACGTGGCGTAGGTGGAGAACTTGTAGCCCTTGGTGTAGTCGAACTTCTCGACCGCGCGGATCAGGCCGAGGTTGCCTTCCTGGATGAGGTCGAGGAAGAGCATGCCGCGGCCGGTGTAGCGCTTGGCCAGCGAGACGACGAGGCGGAGGTTCGCCTCCAGCAGGTGGTTCTTCGCCCGGCGGCCGTCCTCGGAGATGATCTCCAGCTCGCGGCGGAGCTTGGGGGCGATCTTGTCGGAGCCCGCCAGCTTGTCCTCGGCGAACAGGCCCGCCTCGATGCGCTTGGCCAGCTCGACCTCCTGCTCGGCGTTGAGCAGCGGGACCTTGCCGATCTGCTTGAGGTAGTCCTTGACCGGGTCGGCGGTGGCACCGGCGGCCGCGACCTGCTGCGCGGGGGCGTCGTCCTCGTCCTCGTCGGACAGGACGAAGCCCTCGTTCTCGGTCTTCGCCCCCGGGCCCTCGCCCGGCGCACCGGCGCGGACCGCGGTCTCGGTCGGCTCCTCCAGGGTCTCCTCATCACCCTCGAGGAACTCGTCGACGATCTCCTTCTTGCCCGCGTCGTCCTTGCCCGCGGCCGTCTTCTTGGCCGGGGCGGCCTTCTTCGCGGTGGTCTTGCGCGCCGCGGCCTTCTTGGCGGGGGCCGCCTTCTTCGCGGCGGTCTTCTTCGCGGTGGCGGTCTTCTGGGAGACGGAGCCGCCCTCGATCACGGCGCCCCCGTCCGCGGTGGCGGGTGCCTCGGGCCTGGCCACGGCGGTGGCCTTCTTCGCCGGGGCGGTCTTGGCCGCGACGGTCTTGGTCGCGGTGCGCTTGGCCGTCGTCTTCGCGGCGACACTCTTCCGGGTGCGCTTGGGCGCCTCGGCGGCACTCACCATCAGCGTCACGCCCTCCTCGTCGAGGATCTGGTTGAGGCTGCGCAGTACGTTCTTCCACTGGGTTGACGGGATCTGGTCAGCTTCGAAGGCCCGGCGCACATCGTCGCCGGCGATCTGCCCCTCAGCCTTTCCCCGTTCGATGAGCGCCATCACAGAATTGGACTCGGCGATCTCCGCGGGGAGAGTACGGGAAGTGCTGGCCGACACGAACAACCTCTCGGAAACTCTGGGAACGGCTTAAGGCCCGCTCGATGGAAGCGGAACCGTGACCGCCGGCGAGGGTGCGCCGACGGCTTCGGCAGGCGTGGGGCCGGATCGCTCCGGCCGCCGCGGCCACCTCTTGGGACATCGCACTGCTCCCCGAAGCGTTACGCAGCTTTCGCGTGGCGCGAGTCACACCGCCACCCTCGACTGTAACGGGCCGGTGCAAACGCGCCGCCGGAGTCCGGTGAGGGCCGGCCCCGACGACGCACCGTGACGCCGGGTGCCGCGCTCCCCGGCCGGTGTCCCCGTCAGTGCTCGCGCGGGGCGGGCACGACGTGGTCGGCACCGGCGGCGGGCTGCCCCGGCGCCGTGGGCGCGGGCACCTCGTGGGACGCGGTGAGCAGCTGGCGCATGGCGTTCTCGGCGGCGTTCGCCTCCCCGGCCGCGACGGCCTCCAGGATGCGCTGGTGCATGGTGACGGACGCCTCGGACGGCTGTTCGCAGCCGGACGCGACGCCGCCGGAGACCTGGAGGGCGGCGGCGACGATGCCCGAGAGGTGTTCCAGCATCCGGTTGCCCGCGGCCTGGAGGAGCAGCGCGTGGAACTCGGCGTCGGCGCGGGAGAAGGTGAGGGCGTCGCCCTGGCCGAGGGCGTGCGTCATGATCTCGACCATGTCGCCGAGGCGCTGGCGCACCTCCTCCCGCGCGTCACCGGTGGCGAGGCGGGCGGCGAGCGGCTCGATGGTGAGGCGCAGCTCGCCCAGCTCGCGGCGCTGGTCGTCCCGCTGGGGGCCGAAGGCGCGCCATTCGATGATGTCGGGGTCGAGCAGGTTCCAGTCGCCGACGGGGCGGACGCGGGTGCCGACGTTGGGCCGGGCGCTGACGAGGCCCTTGGCCTCCAGGACGCGGAGGGACTCCCGGACGACGGTGCGGGAGACCTCGAACCGCTGGCCGATCTCCTCGGGGACGAGGGGCCGGTCGGCGCCGAGGTCGCCGGAGACGATCATCTGGCCGAGCTGCTGGACGAGTTGGCCGTGCAGGCCGCGGCCCCGGCTGCCGGCGGCGCGGCGGCCGATGCGGCCCATGTCGGGGTCGGCGCCGTCCCAGGCGAGGGCGTTGGTGGTGCGGGCGGCGCCGCTTGACTCCGCGTAGGAGTAGCGGTCGAGGTCTCCCGAGCCGGTGGCGCCGGAGTCGGCCGAGCGGGAGGTGGTCATCATCGAGTGCGCAAGGGTAGTCACGCCTCCTTTGTCGGCGGCGTCCGTTGGCACCTTGAGGTCTTTGGTGAAAAGCACACGAAAGGGTGATCGGCGACTCCCGCATAATTGACGTCTAACCGGAAGGAAATGGACTTCCCGCGCGCATCGCGGACAATCAGCGGGAAGTTGGGGGCCGCGGCCCGGTCACGGGCCGTCCGTGTGCGGCGCCGACTGGGCGGTCAGCGAAGGCTGTTGCGCAGGCTGATCAGGGCGTATCCGCCGAGCATGACGGTGAGGGAGAGGGCGAGTGCCCAGCCGATCGGCTGGGATGCGAGATGCGCGGAAGCGGACAGCCAGCGATCGACTCCGGAAGGGAACGGAAGTGTGGTGAGGGCCTGGAAGCGGCCGGGCAGCCCGCTCAGCGAGGCACCCGCCGGGCTGTCGAGCAGCGCGCGGAGTCCTGGGGCGGCCGCGAGCGGCACGGCGGCGACCGCCGCCAGGCCGGCGAGCGTGGAGCGGAAGATCCCGGCGGCCAGCACACCGGCCCAGGCGCAGCCGACGGTGAGCAGGGCGATGCTCTCGACGGCGGCGGTCCACGCCTCGGCGCCGGGGGCGCGGTGGGCGAGCGCGAGGTGGAGGGTCGCGGAGTTGGCGGCGACCGCCGCGCAGCACAGCAGGAGGGCGGCGCAGCCCGCGACGGCGAGCTTGCCCGTGAGGAGTGAGAGCCGCCGGGCGACGGGCACGGTGGCGGGCGCGAGCGCGGGGTAGCGGAATTCCTGGCCGAACGCCAGGGCGCCCAGCAGGCCCGCCGCCATGGCGACGGGAGGCAGCGGGAGGGGTTCGGCCCAGCCGGTGAGCGCGCGTTCCACGGGCTGGGTGCCGGACACCGCGAGGCAGAGCGCGGTGACGAGCCCGGCGACAAGGGCGGTGGCCATGATCCACCAGCCGGAGTGGAGCCCTGCCCAGCGGCGCAGTTCGTAGCGGAGCGGCCAAGTGGGGCCTGGGGGCGAGAGGGTGAGGAGCCTGGGCAGTGGGGCGACGGTGGCGGTGTCCTGCTGACCGGCGTTGTCGGGGTCGGCCTCGGGTGCGGCGCCGGGAGCCGGGTCGAGCGGCGGGGCGACCGGGAGGGTCAGGGTCTGTGCCGGGGACGGCTCGCCCGCGGGCGGGGCGGCGGGGAGCGCGCGGCGGAGCACGGCCTGTCTCCGGGCGGCCTCGGGGGTCCGCCCGTCGGCACGGTCGAGGGGGGCGGCCGCGCGGCGGTCGCCGGAGTCGCCGATCTCGTCGGCGAGTTGGTGCATCACGATGTGATGGCGGTAGGCGACCTCGCCGATGACCGCGCGGCTGCTGCCGTAGACGGAGATGCGGGTGCCGGACTCGCGTACGACCTCGGGCGGTCCGTCGGGTCCCGGTTCGGCGGTCCTGAACTCCTGGGCGAGGGCGGCGGCGAGGCGCTCGGCGTGCGGGGTGTGGACGGCGACGCGGGGGCGGAGCCGGGTGCGCGCGAAGTCCTGGACGGCCTGGTCGGCGACGAGGCGGCCGGAGTCGAGGGTGACGACGCGGTCCGCGAACCGCGCGGTCTCCTCCGCGTCGCGCGCCGTGACCAGGACGGCGCCGCCCTGGTCGGCGTATCCGCGCAGGAGTCCGCGCATCCAGGCGGTCTCGCGGGGCGAGAGGCCGTGGGACGGTTCGTCGAGGACCAGGGTGTGCGGGTCGCCGAGCAGGGCGGTCGCGAGTCCGAGGCGGCGGTCCATGCCCCGCGAGAAGCGGCCGAGGCGCTGCCCCGCGAGCCCGCTGAGCCCGACGACGTCGAGGACTTCCCCGGCGCGGGCGGCCGGGACCCCGGCGGCGGCGGCCAGCATGCGGAGGTGGCCGAGCGCGGTGCGGCGGGGGTGGCCGGGGACGTCGCCGAGGAGCGTGCCGATCTCCCGTGCGGGGTGCGGGATCTGGACGAGGCCGCGGCCCCGGAAGAGGGCGACCCCGCGCCCCGGCGTCAGGTGGAGCATGAGCCGCAGGGCGGTGGACTTGCCGGAACCCGACGGCCCGAGCAGCGCCGTGACGTCGCCGGGACGTGCCTCGAACGTGAGGTCGTCGACGGCCGGTGGCCTACCGCGCCGGGACAGACTGGTGAGTCCGATGGCCTGGATCATCGATTCTCCCGTTGAGCGCGCACGTGAGGCACCTTAACGGGATGAAAGGGATTTTCCGGGCGACGCGCGGGGGTTAGCGCCCCGCGCGTCCGGGCCTCACACCTCGGGTCTGAGCATGGGCGGGTTGAGCACCGTGGCGCCGCCCGCCCTGAACAGCTGGGCGGGGCGGCCGCCCTGCCGGGTCGTCGTCCCGCCGACCGGCACGAGGAAGCCGGGCGTGCCGGTCACCTTGCGGTGGAAGTTGCGCGGATCGAGCACGACGCCCCACACCGCCTCGTACACACGGCGCAGCTCCCCGACGGTGAACTCCGGCGGGCAGAACGCGGCGGCGAGGGACGAGTATTCGATCTTCGAACGCGCGCGCTCCACCCCGTCGGCGAGGATGCGCCCGTGGTCGAAGGCCAGCCTCACTCCGGCGGGCGGCCCACTGGTGCCGTCCTCGCCCCGCCCGCCGCTTCCGTCACCGGTCCCGGACTCGACGGAGACGGCGGAGTCGGCGGGAGCGCCAGCGGTGTCCGCGGACGGGGCCGCCGCGTCCCCTGCGCCGCGTGCGCCGCCCTCGTCCAGCAGGGCGCCGACAGGCGTCCACTGGGCCCCGCCCGCGTCGCCTCCGGGGGTGGGTGCGGGCAGGTCGGGTGCCAGCACCAGGTGGGCGACGCTGACCACGCGCATCCTCGGGTCCCGGTCGGGATCGCCGTAGGTGGCGAGCTGTTCGAGGTGGGCCGCCGAGTGGCCGCTGCCCGGCTCGTTCGTCCGCAGGCCCGTCTCCTCGGCCAGTTCACGTGCCGCGGCCGTGGCCAGGTCCTCGTCCGTGCGGACGAATCCGCCCGGCAGTGCCCACTGCCCCCGGTAGGGCTCCTCCCCACGGCGCACGGTGAGCGCGCACAAGGCGTGCCTGCGGACGGTGAGCACGACCAGATCGACGGTGACGGCGAACGGCGGGAAGTCCGACGGGTCGTAGGGCATGCCGTGATCATAGGGCGCCCGAACCCCCTCCCCGCCGCCTGCGATCGGCCCGCTGCTGCCTCATCGAGCGGCGCAACGGCTCCGGGTCGACACCCTCGTTGCACGCCTGGTGGAGCAGCCGGGCGAAGACGTAGTCGGGGTCGGCCCGGAGGGCGCGGCCGAGCGCCACACGCGCGCCGATCCCGTCGCCGGTGGACCAGGCGACCCACCCGGCCAGGGTCAGCGGCGCCGCGGCGTGGCCCGCGTACGCGGCGACGCACCGCCTGGCGAGCGCGGACCACAGGCGCAGCGCGGGCGGGCCGTCGCCGCCCTCCATCCACTCCGCCGCCCGGTCCCGGGCGATCCGGTCCTGGAGGCCGATCACCAGGCGGGCCGCCTCGGCGGAGGTGATCAGTGCGTCGTCCCCCTTGTCGGCCGCCGGTGGACCGCCCTCTCCCCGGTCGGCCGTCCGCCGGAGCCGGAGGAGCAGCCGCTCCGCGAGGCCGAGCGTCTCCTCGCGCACCGCCTCGACGTCCGCCGGGGCGCCGAGCATCCTGGGGAGGAGCGCGCGGGCCGCGTCGTCGAACGCGCGCAGCTGGGGCGGGACGGCGCGGCCCTCGGCCGGCAGGAGGCGCTGCTCGATCTCGCGGAGCGAGCCGCGCCGGGGGATCCCGGCATACGCCGAGGCCGCCGCCATCGGTGAGGTGCCCTCGGCGGGCAGCTCACCGCCGTCCTCCGGGCAGCAGCGGTCGGTCCCGGTGCAGCAGTAGGACCAGAAGCGGCCGTCCGCCATGTAGAGCGCCTCGTGCACGGGGATGTCCAGGGAACCGCAGGCCGTCCTGAGGCGCTGGGCGAGCGGCCGGAGCCGTTCCATGCAGGAACGGGCGTCGGTGCCGGACGGCGGTTCCTGGCACAGGTAGGCGACGGCGGCGTCGGGGCGGACCCCGCGTCGCGCGCTGTTCTCGGCCAGGGAGGCCGCCATCTGGTCGGCGGCCTCCGTCCAGCAGGCGGGGTCGGCGGGAATGCCCGTCCTGACCCGCCCGCCCACGCGGCCGCGCGGCCCGTGGAGCCCGATGAGCACGATGGAGTCGTCGGGGCGGAAGCCGAGGAGGTGGGGCAGGGCGTCGGCCAGGTCGGCCGGTCCGCGGAGTGTGACGCCGCCTTCCCCGGTGGCGGTCGGACCGGATGTCGCATCGCTGTGTCGAGTCATGCCGAGGAGCTTGCGGCAGACACGGGCGCGGGCGTCGGCCGTTGTCCACAGGCACCGTAGGCGATCGGATCATCGGATCGGTTTTCCCCAGGGTGATTGGCGGCCGGGGGCCCGCGTCGGCTTGCATGGGTCCATGCGCCACTCACCCGCGGGCTCCCCCGCACAGCAGGATTCCACCGGTCCCGGCCTCCGCGAGGCGGCGGACGCCGTGCTCGCGCGCCTCGTCGGCGTGGAGGGCGCGCGGCTGCGGACCGACCAGTGGCGCGCCATCGAGGCGCTGGTGGCGGAGCGGCGCCGGGCCCTGGTCGTCCAGCGGACCGGCTGGGGGAAGTCGGCCGTGTACTTCGTCGCGACGGCCCTGCTGCGGGCCGCGGGCAGCGGGCCGACGGTCATCATCTCCCCGCTGCTGGCGCTCATGCGCAACCAGATCGACGCCGCCGGGAAGGCCGGCATCCGCGCCAGGAGCATCAACTCGGCGAACGCGGAGGAGTGGGAGACGGTGCGCGCCGAGGTGGCCGCCGGAAACGTGGACGTCCTGCTCGTCTCCCCCGAGCGCCTCAACAACCCGGAGTTCCGCGACACGGTGCTGCCGAGCCTCGCCGCGACGACGGGCCTGCTCGTCGTGGACGAGGCGCACTGCATCTCCGACTGGGGGCACGACTTCAGGCCCGACTACCGGCGGCTGCGGACCATGCTCGCCGAACTGCCCGCGGGCGTCCCCGTGCTGGCCACGACGGCGACGGCCAACGCCCGTGTCACCGCCGACGTCGCCGAACAGCTCGGCACCGGCACCGACTCGGCGGAAGCCCTCGTGCTGCGCGGGACGCTCGACCGGCAGAGCCTGCGCCTGGCCGCGCTGCGCCTGCCGGACGCGGCCCACCGGCTCGCCTGGCTCGACGACCACCTGGACGAGCTGCCGGGGTCGGGGATCATCTACACCCTGACCGTCGCCATGGCCGAGGAGGTGGCCGCCCACCTGTCGGCACGCGGCCACCGCGTCACCGCCTACACCGGGCGCACCGAGGGCGCGGACCGGCAGGCGGCGGAGGACGACCTCCTCGCGAACCGGGTCAAGGCGCTGGTCGCCACCTCCGCGCTCGGCATGGGATTCGACAAACCGGACCTCGGGTTCGTCGTCCACCTGGGCTCGCCCTCCTCGCCCATCGCCTACTACCAGCAGGTGGGCCGCGCGGGACGCGGCGTGGAGCACGCGGAGGTGCTCCTGCTGCCCGGCGCCGAGGACGAGGCGATCTGGCGGTACTTCGCCTCCCTGGCGTTCCCCCCGGAGGCGCAGGTGCGGCAGACGCTCGACGTCCTGGCGGCGGCGGGCCGCCCCCTGTCCCTGCCCGCCCTCGAACCCCAGGTGGAACTGCGCAGGTCGCGCCTGGAGACCATGCTGAAGGTGCTCGACGTGGACGGCGCCGTGCGCCGCGAACGCGGGGGCTGGACCGCCACCGGCCGCCCCTGGTCCTACGACACCGAGCGGTACGCGTGGGTGGCACGGCAGCGGGAGGCCGAACAGCAGGCCATGCGCGCCTATGTCACGCTCACCGGCTGCCGCATGGAATACCTGCGCAGGCAACTGGACGACGAGCAGGCCGCGCCCTGCGGCCGCTGCGACAACTGCACGGCCCACCGCTTCCCGGCCGACGTGTCGCAGGCCGCGCTCGACGCCGCACGGGGCGAACTCATCAGGACCGGCACAGCCGTGGAGCCGCGCAAGATGTGGCCGACCGGTCTGCCCGCCACCGGCATCGACCTGAAGGGCCGCATCCCGGCGGGTGAGCAGGCCGAGCCCGGCCGGGCGCTCGGACGCCTGTCCGACATCGGCTGGGGCAACCGGCTCCGCCCCCTCTTCGCCCCGGGCACGCCGGACGCCCCGCTGCCGGCGGACGTGCTCGACGCCGTGGTCACCCTGCTCGCCGACTGGTCACGGGGACCGGGCGGCTGGGCGACGGGCGCTCCCGACGCGGCCCGGCGCCCGGTGGGCGTGGTGACCGTGGCCTCCCGGGCGCGGCCCCAGCTCGTCCGCTCCCTCGGCGAACACATCGCCCGCGTCGGACGCATGCCGCTGCTCGGAGCGGTCACCTCGGCGGAACCGGCGCCGTCCCGGAGCAACGGCGCCCGCCGCGTGCGCGCGCTGTACGAGTCCCTCGGCCTGCCGGAGGAGACCGCCGCGCTCGTCCGGGCGAACCCGGGCGGGATCCTCCTCGTCGACGACTTCACCGAGACGGGCTGGACACTGGCCCTCGCGGCCCGCGCCCTGCGGCGCGCCGGGGCTGACGCCGTGCTGCCGCTCGTCCTGGCGGTGCAGGGATGAGGCGGCGGCCGGGCGCGGCACCGCCGCGGCCCGGGCCTCGGGCGGGGAACGGCTCAGAAGATGCCGAGCTGTCCCGCGTCCTCCAGGGACTCGGCCGCGAGCGCGTCGCGGTGCGACGGCACTCTCAGGTGCCGCCAGCGCGGCAGGGCGTCGAGGTACGACCACGACAGACGGTGGTGCGGCGTCGGCCCGTGCGTCTCCAGTGCGGCACGGTGCACGGGAGAGGGGTAGCCCGCATTGCTGTCGAAGGCGAAGTGCGGGTGCTCCGGCGCCAGTTCGGCGAGCATCGCGTCACGGTGCACCTTGGCGATGACGGACGCGGCGGCGACCGCCACGCACGACTGGTCGCCCTTGATGACGGTCCGCACGCGCCAGGGGGCGCCGAGATAGTCGTGCTTGCCGTCGAGGATCACCGCGTCCGGCCGTTCCGGGAGCACGTCCAGGGCGCGGCACGCGGCCAGCCGGAGCGCCGCCGTCATGCCGAGGGCGTCGATCTCCCGCGGCGACGCGTGCCCCAGCGCGTACGAGGTCACCCAGCCGGTCAGGATCCCGGCGAGCGCGGTGCGGCGCAGGGGGGGCAGCAGCTTCGAGTCGGTCAGCCCCTCCGGGGGCCTGCGCAGCCCCGTGACCGCGGCGCACACCGTGACCGGGCCGGCCCAGGCACCGCGGCCCACCTCGTCCACACCGGCGACGACCCGGGCCCCGGTGGTGGCACGGAGGGACCGTTCGACGCGGTGGGTGGGAGGTTCGTACGCCATGGCGGCGACCACTCTATGCGCACCAGCCCTGGAAGGGCCGCTCGGGTGTGTACCAGTGCTCGAAGGGCCGGTCGAGGTGGTAGCGCCCGTCCCGGCCGAGCAGCAGCTCACGCGTCTCGCCGTTCCCCGGGTTGGAGAGCGACTCGAACTCGGCGACCGTCCAGTGCAGCCAGCGCATGCAGAACAGGCGCATCGTCAGGCCGTGCGTCACCAGCAGGACGTTGGGCGGGTGGTCCCGCTCCTCGAAGCTGCGCCACAGGCTCTCCAGGAACGCCCCGACCCGGTCGTACACGTCGGCGCCCGACTCCCCCTGGGCGAAGCGGTAGAAGAAGTGGCCGTACGCGTCCCGCGACCGCTTCTGCCGCAGCACGTCCTCGCGGTCCTGCCAGTTGCCCCAGTCCTGCTCCCGGAGCCGCGGCTCCTCCCGCGCCCGCACCCGGGTGGGGTCCAGACCGAGCAGCTGGAACGTCTGATGCGTGCGCCGGTAGGGCGACACGTACGCGGAGACCCGCTCGTCGCCGAAGACCTCGCGCAGCCGCTCCCCCGCCGTCCCGGCCTGCTGCCGCCCCTTCGCCGTCAGTTCCAGCGCGTGGTCGGGGACATGGGCGTACACGGAATCGTCGTGGTTCCCCTGCGACTCTCCGTGCCGCAGGAGGACGATACGCCGGGGCTGTGCCATGGGATGCAGCCTATGCGAACCGGCCGCGGGCGACACATCGCCGCTCAGACGGTCCAGGACGGCTCCATGTCGATGACGTCCCCGGCTATGGCCGCGACATCGGCGCCGGTCTGGGCGCGCAGCGCGAGCCGCTCGACGCGCTCGGTCCGGTACTTGGCGCGCTCGGCCGCCGAGTTCCACATCGACAGGACCAGGAACTCGCTCTCCGTCTCCGCCTCGGCGAAGAGCCCCCGCAGCATGCCGGGCGATCCGGCCATCGCCGGATTCCACACCTTCTCCTGCATCAGCGCGAAGTGCTCGGCGCGCTCACGGTGCACCTGGCAGTGCGCCACCCGCAGCAGGTCCGCCTCGCCGAAGCGCGGCTCGAAGCCCGTCTTCACGTCGAAGCGGTACTGGAACAGCCGCACCCGCATGTCCTGGTACGTGCCGGACTGCGCCTGCGCCAGCCGGTCGTGGGAGCGCGCCATGAACGAGTCGTAGAACGCGCGGCTCTCCCAGAAGCCGAAGAGGTGCACGACCCCTTCCCGTCTCCTGCTCCAGCCACCGCCCTGCGCCCGGAACCCCGGCTCGCCGAGCAACCCCGCCCACTTCCGCTGCCCCCGCTCGAACCCGACCCGGTCGGTCACGGTGCACCGCATCCACTTGACCAGCACCGCGCCATCGTACGGCCATCGTCTCCGGGCGGTCCTACGGGCGTCCGGAGACCCCTCCGGCACGCGCACCCGCGAGGTAGTCCTCGAACGTCACCCGCCCCACCGCCCGGCCCGGCGCGAGCAGCGCACCGCCCCGCAGCGCCCGGAACGCCTTCCCCGGCAGCCGCAGCGGCAGCACCGGCCGCCGTTCGCCGTCGGCCGCCAGCACCTCGCGCGTCAGCTCCACCATCGTGCGGATCTCGGGACCCCCGACATCCGGGGCCTGCCCGGCGGGCGCGCCCAAGGCCAGCTCCACGAGCCGCTCCGCCACCTCACCCGCGTCGACCGGCTGGAGCCGCACGCCCCCGCCCGCCGTGACCACCACGGGCGAACGGCGCTGCGCCCGCACGGCACGGGCCACCAGGCTGTGGAACTGCGTGGCCCGCAGCACCGTCCACGGCAGCCCGCTGCCGCGCACGGCCCGCTCGCACGCCAGCTTGGCCCGGTAGTAGGGGATGGAGGGCGTCCGCTGGACACCGACGATCGAGACGTACAGGAAGTGCGGCGTACGGGCGCGCCTGGCAGCCGCCACCAGCCGTTCCGTCGCGGCGACGTCACGCCGCCCGCCGGAGGTGGCGCAGTGCACCACCGCGCCTGCCTCGCGCAGCGCCTCGTCCAGGCCCTCGCCCGTCGCCAGGTCGCCGACGGCCCACCGCACCGCCGCGTCCGCGTCCGGCGGCCGGGAGCGGCGGCTGAGCAGGCGGACGGCGCTCCCCTCCCTCACCAGCCTGCCCACCACCTCGCGGCCGAGCACCCCGGTGCCGCCGGTGACCAGGATCGTGTCGCTCATACGGACCAGGCTGCGCCCGTTCCGGCAGCCCGGCAGCCCGGGACCGCCCGCCGGGGTGACGCACGCACGCCGGGGGCGGTGGAGCCTGTTCCGGCCCCACCGCCCCCGTCACGCGTTCACGCCCTGACGGCGCCCGCCGTCAGCTGCACCCGCTGGTGGAGCCGCAGCCCTCGCAGAGGTAGCAGCTGCCCGCGCGGCGCATCTTGGTGCCGCAGGAGAGGCACAGCGGCGCGTCGGCGTTCAGGCCGAGCTGCATCTCCAGCAGCTCCGTCGAGCTGTGCGCCTCGCGCGGGGCGGGGCGCTCGGCGGCGGGCTGCGGCGCGGTGGGCTCGGCGGAGACGGCCGGGCGCACCGGCTCGCTCTGCACGGGCGCCGACTGGGACAGCCCCTCGACGTCCACGTCCTCGGCGGCCGGCTCGTACGACCCCGTGTCCAGGTGCCGCTGCCGCTCGGCCGCCGTGTGGATGCCGAGCGCCGACCGCGTCTCGAACGGCAGGAAGTCGAGCGCCAGCCGCCGGAAGATGTAGTCGACGATCGACTGCGCCATCCGCACGTCCGGGTCGTCCGTCATACCGGCCGGCTCGAACCGCATGTTGGTGAACTTCGAGACGTACGTCTCCAGCGGCACGCCGTACTGGAGGCCGACCGAGACGGCGATCGAGAACGCGTCCATCATGCCCGCGAGGGTCGAGCCCTGCTTGGACATCTTCAGGAAGACCTCGCCGAGGCCGTCGTCCGGGTACGAGTTGGCCGTCATGTAGCCCTCGGCGCCGCCCACCTCGAACGAGGTGGTGATGCCGGGCCGCCCCTTCGGGAGCCGCTTGCGCACCGGGCGGTACTCCACGACCCGCTCCGGCTCGGCGGCCGCCGCGGCGGCGGGCTCCTCCGCCTTCGCCTCGTCCTTCTTCTTCGCGGACAGCGGCTGGCCGACCTTGCTGTTCTCGACGTAGACGGCCAGCGCCTTGACGCCGAGCTTCCAGCCCTCCATGTAGATCTGGGCGACGTCGTCCGCCGTGCTGGTGCTCGGCATGTTGACCGTCTTGGAGATCGCGCCGCTGAGGAACGGCTGGGCCGCCGCCATCATGCGGACGTGGCCCATCGGGGCGATGGACCGCTCGCCCATCGCGCAGTCGAAGACCTCGTAGTGCTCCTGCTTGAGGCCGGGGGCGTCGACCACGTTGCCGTGCTCGGCGATGTGCGCCACGATCGCCTCGACCTGCTCCGGCTGGTAGCCGAGCCGCTTGAGCGCCTTGGGCACGGTGTTGTTCACGATCTGCATGGAGCCGCCGCCCACGAGCTTCTTGAACTTCACCAGGGCGAGGTCCGGCTCGACGCCGGTCGTGTCGCAGTCCATCATCAGGCCGATCGTGCCGGTCGGGGCCAGCACGGACGCCTGCGCGTTGCGGAAACCGTTCTTCTTGCCCAGCCGCAGGACGTCCTGCCACGCCTCCGTGGCGGCGGCCCACACCGGCGTGTCCAGGTCGTCCGTGCGGACGGCCGCGGTGTTGGCGTCCGCGTGCTGGCGCATGACGCGGTTGTGGGCGTCGGCGTTGCGGGCGTAGCCGTCGTACGGGCCCACGACCGCCGCCAGTTCGGCGGACCTGCGGTAGGACGTACCGGTCATCAGGGAGGTGATCGCGCCCGCGAGCGCGCGCCCGCCGTCCGAGTCGTACGCGTGGCCGGTCGCCATCAGCAGGGCGCCGAGGTTGGCGTAGCCGATGCCGAGCTGGCGGAACGCGCGGGTCGTCTCGCCGATCTTCTGCGTCGGGAAGTCGGCGAAGCAGATGGAGATGTCCATCGCCGTGATGACCAGCTCGACGACCTTGGCGAAGCGCACGGCGTCGAACGACTGGTTGCCCTCGCCGTCGTCCTGCAGGAACTTCATCAGGTTGAGGGAGGCGAGGTTGCACGAGGAGTTGTCCAGGTGCATGTACTCGCTGCACGGGTTGGACGCCGAGATCCGGCCGCTCTCCGGCGACGTGTGCCAGTGGTTGATCACGTCGTCGTACTGGATGCCCGGGTCGGCGCACGCGTGGGCGGCCTCCGCCATCCTGCGGAACAGCGCCCGCGCGTCGACCTCCTCGATGATCTCGCCGGTGGTCCGCGCCCGCAGCCCGAACCGGCTGCCGGACTCCACGGCCCGCATGAACTCGTCGTTCACACGGACGGAGTTGTTGGCGTTCTGGTACTGGACGGACGTGATGTCGTCGCCGCCCAGGTCCATGTCGAAGCCCGCGTCGCGCAGGGCGCGGATCTTCTCCTCCTCCTTGACCTTCGTCTCGATGAACGCCTCGATGTCGGGGTGGTCGACGTCGAGGACGACCATCTTGGCCGCGCGGCGGGTGGCGCCGCCCGACTTGATGGTCCCGGCCGAGGCGTCGGCGCCGCGCATGAACGACACGGGTCCCGAGGCGTTGCCGCCCGAGGTGAGCAGCTCCTTCGAGGAGCGGATGCGGGAGAGGTTCAGGCCGGCCCCGGAGCCGCCCTTGAAGATCATCCCCTCTTCCTTGTACCAGTCGAGGATCGACTCCATCGAGTCGTCGACGGACAGGATGAAACAGGCGCTGACCTGCTGGGGCTGCGCCGTGCCGACGTTGAACCACACCGGCGAGTTGAAGCTGAAGACCTGGTGCAGCAGGGCGTACGCCAGCTCGTGCTCGAAGACCTCCGCGTCGCCCGGCTCGGCGAAGTAGCCGTGCTCCTCGCCGGCCGCCCGGTACGTCCGCACGACGCGGTCGATCAGCTGCTTGAGGCCGGTCTCCCGCTGCGGGGTGCCCAGGGCGCCGCGGAAGTACTTGCTCGTGACGATGTTGACCGCGTTCACCGACCAGAAGTCGGGGAACTCCACGCCGCGCTGCTCGAAGTTGATCGAGCCGTCGCGCCAGTTGGTCATGACGACGTCCCGACGCTCCCAGACCACCTCGTCGTACGGGTGCACCCCCGGGGTGGTGTGGACGCGTTCGATCCGCAGACCCTTGACTCCCTTGCCGCCCCTGGCACGGGAACCTCGTGCCGGGCCGCTCGTCGTCTCAGTCATTCCGCCTCCCTGTGAGGGCATGACGCCCTGTTGCGCACCGGCTCGGACCGGTCCGCGCGTCTGTGATGGTGGCGACCGGCGCGCGCGGGAGCGCCCCGGCCGAGCTTGTGGGTGGTGAAGGGCATGCCCCGCTCCTTGCCACCGGTGCGGGCGGCGGGACGGACGGGGAACCGGAACTCAGCCGGGCGGCGCCGGGCGTCCGGCGGGCACAGGCGCCTCGCCCGCGCCGGCGGGTGGTCGCTCGCGTCCGCGCAGTTCGGCGATGGCCGCCTCGAAGTCCTCGAGCGTGTCGAACGCGCGGTAGACCGACGCGAAGCGCAGGTAGGCGACGACGTCGAGTTCCCGGAGCGGGCCGAGTATGGCGAGGCCGACGTCGTGCGTGGACAGCTCCGCGCTGCCCGTGGCGCGCACGGCCTCCTCGACGCGCTGGCCGAGCTGGGCGAGGGCGTCCTCGGTGACGGGCCTGCCCTGGCACGCCTTGCGGACGCCGGCGATGACCTTGTTCCTGCTGAAGGGCTCGGTGACACCGCTGCGCTTGATCACCATGAGCGACGCCGTCTCGACCGTGGTGAAGCGCCGCGAGCAGGTCGGGCACTGGCGGCGGCGGCGGATCGTGGTGCCGTCGTCGGCCGTCCTGCTGTCCACGACACGGCTGTCGGGATGGCGGCAGAAGGGGCAGTGCACGGTCTCCGTCCCTTCTCGCGACTGACGCGACATCGGTTACCCAGCGTGTCCGGCGCGGTGTGCGGGTACGCGTCCGCGCCGTCCCCGGCAGGCGTTCCGCACGCCCGTCGAGTGGTTCCCAGCATAGGCGATCCGCGGCGCGGGTGGCGCAGCGGGACCACAATTTGTGGGGAGCCGCGGGACATCAAACCACTAGATCTAGGGTTAGGCTGCCATCAGCCGGTCGCGCGTGTCGCGGTCGCGGCGGGACGGCGCGGCGCGCCCTGGGCCCGCCCCTGGAGGGCGTCGCACGGGAGGCTATCGCACGGGGCGGTTACCGTTCGCACCCGGTCCCCCGTTACTGTGTGATCGCAATACACCCAGATCCTTGATCACGTGTACTGATCAGCGATTTTTCACTCGAACGTGTGTTTGGCGCAACCTTTCGATACCAACTACCGTTGTGTGACTAGGGAGTACCAGCCTGAGAAGGGGCCGACAGTGACCACCGCAGCAGACGACGCCATCACCGCCGCCGAGCGCCGCCAGGACAGGCCCGCAGGTCCCGTGGCCGCACCGCTCAACGCGCCCCCCCGCGCGATGCCCGGCCGCCCCCCCGGGATCAGGGCCGACAGCTCCGGCCTCACCGACCGGCAGCGCCGGGTCATCGAGGTCATCCGCGACTCCGTGCAGCGCCGCGGCTACCCCCCGTCCATGCGGGAGATCGGCCAGGCCGTCGGCCTGTCGAGCACCTCGTCCGTCGCCCACCAGCTGATGGCCCTGGAGCGCAAGGGCTTCCTGCGCCGCGACCCGCACCGCCCCCGCGCGTACGAGGTGCGCGGCGCCGAGACGCCCGCGCCGCAGGCCGCCGACACCGCGGGCAAGCCCGCCGCCTCCTACGTGCCGCTCGTCGGCCGGATCGCCGCCGGTGGCCCGATCCTGGCCGAGGAGTCCGTCGAGGACGTCTTCCCGCTCCCCCGCCAGCTCGTGGGCGACGGCGAGCTGTTCGTCCTCAAGGTCGTCGGCGACTCGATGATCGAGGCCGCGATCTGCGACGGCGACTGGGTGACCGTACGCCGTCAGCCCGTCGCCGAGAACGGCGACATCGTCGCGGCCATGCTGGACGGCGAGGCGACCGTGAAGCGCTTCAAGCGCGAGGACGGGCAGATCTGGCTGCTCCCGCACAACGCCGCCTACCAGCCGATCCCCGGCGACGAGGCGACGATCCTCGGCAAGGTCGTCGCCGTCATGCGCCGCGTCTGACCACCCCCGCACGCCGTCCCTCACGACGCGGCGGTGCCCCGGGCTGCCGCGTCGATCGCCGCCAGGGAGCGCCGGACCTGATTGCGGTCCGTCGTGTACCAGAAGTCCGGCATCGAGGCCCGCAGGAAGCTGCCGTACCTCGCCTTGGCGAGCCGCGGGTCCAGGACCGCGACCACCCCGCGGTCACCCGTCGCCCGCACCAGCCGCCCGGCGCCCTGGGCCATCAGCAGCGCCGCGTGCGTCGCCGCGACAGCCATGAAGCCATTGCCCCCCGCCTCCTCCACGGCCTTCTGCCGCGCGGTGACCAGCGGATCGTCCGGCCGGGGGAACGGGATGCGGTCCATCACCACCAGCTGGCAGCTCGGGCCCGGCACGTCCACGCCCTGCCACAGCGACAGCGTGCCGAACAGGCAGGTCCGCTCGTCCTCGGCGAAGTTCCTGATCAGCTCGCCGAGCGTCTCCTCGCCCTGGAGCAGCACGGGCACGTCCAGCCGCCCCCGGATCTCCTCGGCGGCGGTCTGCGCGCCCCGCATCGAGGAGAACAGGCCGAGCGTCCGCCCGCCGGCCGCCTCGACCAGCTCCGCCAGCTCGTCCATCATGTCCGGGCGGCCGGCGTCCCGGCCGGGCGGCGACAGGTGCTGCGCGACATAGAGGATGCCCTGCCTGCGGTAGTCGAACGGCGACCCGACGTCCAGGCCCTTCCACTCCGGCGCGTCGTCCCCGTGCTGCCCCTCGGGGGCCAGGCCGAGGGACGCCCCGACCCCGTTGAAGTCGCCGCCCAGCTTGAGGGTCGCCGAGGTGAGGACGACCGAGCGCTCGGTGAAGAGCTTGTCCCGCAGCAGCCCCGAGACGGACAGCGGCGCGACGCGCAGGGACGCGCCGTACCGGTCGTGCCGTTCGCACCACACGACGTCGTACTCCGACTGCTGGACGATCCGCTCCGCCACGTCCTGCACGGTCTCGATCGAGGCGAGCGCCTGCTTGCGCACCGCGTCCTCGTCCGCCACGGAGGTGTCCCGCGTGTTCCCGAGAGCCGAGATGACCGCGCGGGACGCGTCGCGCAGCGCCGCCAGCGCGTACCCCAGGTCCTCGGGGAGCTTCTCCAGACGGCCGGGAAGCGCCAGTTCCATCAGCCGCTCGAACGTCTCGGACGCGGTCTGGAGCTGGTCCGCGACCTTCTCGTCCACGAGCTTCGCGGCCCGGCGCACCGCGCGGCTGACCGAGCCGGGCGTCAGCTCACCCGTCGCCACCCCCGTGACGCGGGACACCAGCTCGTGCGCCTCGTCCACGACCAGCACGTCGTGCCCCGGCAGGACGGGGGCGCCCTCGATCGCGTCGATGGCGAGCAGCGCGTGGTTCGTGACGATCACCTCGGCCAGCTTCGCCTGCTCGCGCGCGGCCTCGGCGAAGCACTCCGCGCCGTACGCGCAGCGGCTCGCCCCGAGGCATTCGCGGGACGAGACGGACACCTGCGCCCACGCGCGGTCGGAGACGCCTGGGCTCAGCTCGTCGCGGTCGCCGCTCTCCGTCTCGTCCGCCCAGTCGCGCAGCCGCAGCAGGTCCTTGCCGAGCCTGCTGCTGGGCGGTCCCGCGGCCTGGACGGCCTCGAACTGGTCGAAGAGGCCGTCCTGTTCGTCCTGCGGGACGCCCTCGTGGAGGCGGTGGAGGCAGAGGTAGTTCGAGCGGCCCTTGAGCGTGGCGAACTCGGGGCGGCGGCGCAGGACCGGGTGCAGCGCCTCGACGGTGCGGGGCAGGTCCCGTTCGACCAGCTGCCGCTGGAGGGCGAGCGTCGCCGTGGCGATCACGACGCGGTCGCCCTGGGCGATGGCGGGCACCAGGTAACCCAGGGACTTGCCGGTGCCCGTCCCGGCCTGGACCAGCAGGTGCGTGCCGCCCTCGATCGCCTCGGCGACGGCCTCGGCCATGGCGACCTGACCTGGGCGTTCCGTGCCGCCGACGGCGGTCACGGAGGCGTGCAGCAGGTCGCGGAGGGCGGGCTTCCCCGATGTCGCAGTCATAGGGCAGTCACCTTACGCGGCGGCACTGACAGCCGCCGACGCCCGAGCACTTCCGGCCATCCGGGCGGCACGGGCGCGGCGGCCCCGTCAGAGGGCGTGCAGCGGGTTGGCGACGGTACCGTGCACAGCGGCGTGCGGCCGTTCGGCGCGGTCGCGGTAGCCGTCGAGGTGGAGCCGGTTGCGGTTCAGGCAGAGCCGGTCGATGCGCGGCGCCAGCAGGTCGAACGTCTCGAAGCGGTTCTTCAACTCGGGGAACCGCGCCTGGTAGGCCAGGATTTCCGCCCGGACGAGTGACCAGAACTCCCCCTCGGGGACGCCCAGCTGCTCCTCGCACAGCGGCGCCAGATACCGGAAGACCCCCACGAAGAGCCCGGAGTGGATGAACTGCGTGAGGAACGCGGGCGGCTCCGTCAGCAGCACCTCACGCACCGGCCCCGGCACGCTCTCCAGCTCCGGCAGCGGGACGGCGCTCAGGTTCACGTCGTCCACGAAGTCCTTGACCGCCAGCCGCACGGGCACCTCCCGCTCGTCGAAGACCACCAGGGCGTTCTCCCCGTGCGGCGAGAAGACCGTGCCGTAGCGGTACAGGAAGTGCAGCAGCGGCGGCAGCAGGGCGTGGCAGAGGTGGCGCAGCCAGTCGCGCGCGGGCAGTCCCGAGCGGGCGACGAGTTCGGTGGTGAGCGCCCGCCCCGCGGGGTCGGTCCACAGCAGCGCGGCGAGCGTGCGCGGCCGTTCCCCCGGGGTGAGGAACGGGCCGATCGGCTCGCGCCAGATGCAGCCGAGCAGTTCCCGGTACTGGTACGGCACGGTCGGCAGCCGGTCGTACAGCGGGTGTTCGACGGACACGGAGGCCGTCTCCCCCAGCAGGACGGGCCGCGTCTCCTCGGCGAGGTACGGGTCGGTGTCGCGCAGCCCGTGCACCCAGGCCGTGACGGCGGGCGCGGCGACGGTGCGCCGGGTCGGCAGGCCGCGGTAGACGAGGGTGTTGAGGATGGACAGCGGGAGCTTGACGGTACGGGCGTGCGGGCGGCTGACGTTGAGGAACGTGCGGATCGACTGCTGCGGCAGCCGCAGGTCGCCGTCGGTGGGCAGGGGTATCAGCCCGTCGTCGGCGATCTGCGGGGCGTAGAGCGGCGCGATGGTCTCGTCCCACTGCCAGGGGTGCACGGGCAGCCACAGGTAGCGGGCCGGGTCGCGTCCGCGGTCGGCGACGGTGGCGGCGAAGGCGGCGCGGGTGGCGTCGGACAGTTCGTCGGCGTAGAGCAGTTCGGGGGTGTCGAGGCCCGGCACGCCCCGGTAACGGGCCAGGTCGCGGTGGACGGCGAGCCACGGCAGGGGGCCGGGCACGCGGGCCTCGGGCGCCCAGCGCGCGGCGTCGGACGCGGAGAAGCCGACGCGGCCCTTGCTGGCGACGAGCCAGGGGTGGCCGGTCTGGTGGCCTTCGAGCGCGGTGTGGTCGAGGTCGGC
The DNA here is from genome assembly GCF_044461265.1 of Streptomyces sp. NPDC049879. Classification (NCBI taxonomy): domain Bacteria; kingdom Bacillati; phylum Actinomycetota; class Actinomycetes; order Kitasatosporales; family Streptomycetaceae; genus Streptomyces; species Streptomyces sp. NPDC049879. Next base: position 638,006 of record NZ_JBITKT010000004.1, read on the forward strand.
GAGGGCGGCGGCGGTCGGCGCGTCGGCGGCCAGGCGGACGTCGGCGCTGAGCGTGGCGGTCAGTTCGCGCAGGAGGTGGCCGGTGGTGTCGCCCTGCATGCCGAGGAGGATGTCGTGCGCCTGGGCGACGAACTCAAGGGGGTCGGCGGACGGTTCGATGGAGTCCGGGTCGACGCGCCAGTGCCCGTACGCGCCGCGGCGGGCGCGGAAGCGGTACGTGGGCCCCGCCGGGACGGGCAGCCGGTACGTTTCTGCGCCCGGGGCGTCGGGCCGCGGCGCGATGATCCCCTCGTACGCGAACTCGCCGAGCGTCTTCGCGAACAGCGCGCGGGCGGCGCGGCGCCAGCGCGCGCCTGCATCGGGCTCTGGCCCGTGGGGTGTCGGTGACGGTGGCATTCCGCTTGTCCTCCTCGGTCAGGGACGGGTGAACGGTCGCCGGGGCCGCCGTTCCCGGAGCATGAGCGCGGCGCGTTTGTCCGGCAGCTCGATCTCGCGCGCCAGGCGGAACCCGGCGGCGCGGAAGGCGGCGACGGAGGCGGCGTTGCGCACGTCGGGTTCGGCGACGACCCGGGGGCAGTGCGGCCGGTGCGCGAGGACCAGCCCGGCGGTGGCGCGCAGCAGAGCAGTGCCGAGGCCGCGCCCGCGGTACCGCGCGGGGCCGATCAGCAGGTGCAGCCCGGTGTCGTGGGGGCGGGCCGCGTAGTGCGCGGCCAGCGGGTCGAGGTCGGCGCGGTAGACCTCCCAGTAGCTCATGGGCGTGCCGTCCAGCAGCCCGAGGCAGGGGACGCTGTCGCCGTCACCGCCGAGTTGGGCGGCGAGGTGCGCGGCGGTGCGTTCCCGGGGGCCCGCGAGCTGCCAGAACGCGTCCACCACCGGGTCGTTCATCCATGCCGCGATCAGGGGCAGGTCGGCCGCCGGCCGGACGGGCACCAGGCGGAACTCCCCGGCGGGCGTGCCGGCCGGGGCCCAGCGGGCGATGTCCTCCGCAGAAGCGCGGCCGGGGACACCGCCGGGTCGTATGGCGGGGTGGGACACGGCGGCTCCTTCAGCGGACGACCAGGGGGTTGTCCAGCGTCACGTAGTGCGACTGTCCGTCCACCGGCCCGACCAGCTCGTCCAGGCCGTGCAGCCGCGTCAGGAGGTTGGCCTTGCAGCGGAGCGTGCGGGACGTGAGGAGGTGCGTGACCAGCGGCGACACCGTCCCGCCCCGCGCCTCCTCGGTGAGGAAGCCGCGCAGGGCGGCCAGCAGCAGCGCCTCGTCCGCCAGGCGTTCGGCGCCCAGCGCGCCGACGAGGCCGAGGACGTTGTTGACGCCGAGGTAGTACGCGAACCGCTCGTCGGTGACCTGGTCGGTGACGAACGTGTCGGAGCGCTCGCCGATGCCGGGCAGCCGCCGCTGCAGCGCCTCGCGGTGGGACTCGCGGAAGTAGTAGCCCTGGTTGTCGCGGAACCGGCCGCCCACGGGCCAGCCGTCCGGGTCGAGCACCACCAGGGTGTTCTGCTGGTGCGCCTCCAGGGCGATCCCGGCGTGCGCGTCCAGCCACAGCAGCGGGCGGACGACGGCCCGCAGGTAGCGCAGCAGCCACTCCGCCGCGACGGCACGGCGCCCCCGCCCGGTCCGCCCGGCCAGGGCGTCGACGATCCGCGCGAGCCGGGAGCGCAGCTGCGTCTCGGGGCGGCCGGGCCAGGGCCGCGCCGCCGTCAAGGCCGCCAGGCACGTCACGTCGTCCCGCGCCCCGAACGGGTTGTGGCGCAGCAGCGTGTCCAGCCCGGGAACGGGCCTGCCGTCCGTGTCGTCCACGGCGAGCCACGCCGGATCGCGCACGATGTCGAAGCCCGCGCCGTCGGGGAAGGCGGCGCGCCACTCCTGCGCGAGACCGGAGCGGAGCAGCCGGTGCACCTCGACGCCTCGGTGCATCTCCTTGCGCAGGTTCTCGCGGCGGGAGTTGGTGATGCGCAGGGCGAGCGACAGCTTGAGCATCGCGGGCCCGCCGGGCCGGTGGACCGTGCGCACCGACGACGTGGGGTACCAGTGCGGACCGCCCTCGCCGAGGTCGTGGAGCAGCCCGGCGGACAGCAGGGCGGCGACGGCCGGGCGGTGCACGATCTCGCGCGCCTGCCAGGGGTGCAGCGGCAGCGGGACGGTGTCGGCGGGCGGCGCCGTGGTGAAGGCGTCGGCGGCGAGCCGCGCGGCCAGGACCTCGGCGCGGACGGCCGCGCCCCGTTCGGTCCACGCCGAGTCGGCGGCGAGCACCGACCGGTGCACGGCGAACCAGTGCAGACGGAACGAGCCCCGCAGCTCCGGCGAGCAGCGGCGCGCGTCGTCCCCGGCCAGACCCTCGCGGCTCTTGGGCGTCGGGTGGAGCGCGTGCCCGAGCAGCATGGACTGCTCGGCCTCAAGGAACGGGTCGCCGTGCGCGCCCGGTCCGGGTGCGGCGCGCCGGTCGGCGAGGAAGACGGCGGTGCGGGCGGCGGAGTCGGCGACGCGGCCGACCAGGTCCGTCGTCTCGGCCGCCCGCCCGCCGCCGAGCGCGTACGCGGCCTCGCGACCGAGGAGGGCGGCGACGGTGACGGCGTCGGCGGAGGCGGCCCCTGGCGGCGCGGCGTCGAGGACGGCCGGGCCGAAGCGGTGCATCCCGGTCGCCGACCAGTAGCGGACCGGTACGCGCAGGACGGCCCCGGATGCGGTGAGCGGCAGCCGCAGGACGTCGTCGGCCGGACGTTCCACGGCGGTCTCGCGCACCCAGCAGCGCAGCAGGCTCTCGACGGCGGCGGCGTCGGCGGCGAGCGCCGGGTCGGGGTGCTCCAGCGGATCGGCGCCGGTCGGCCACGGCCGGGAGGCGCCCGCAGCGGCGGGCTGGGCGCCGCCCGGCCCGGACTGGCGCGGCACGGCGGCCTCCCTCGGCCGGGGCGACCGGGGATGGAGCGCCCGGCGCTCACGGCCCGGGACGCTGTCGGGACGGGAGCGTGGGTTCATCCTTGTCACCTTGTCTGTCATACCGGTGGTATCAGCGGGGGTCCTCCATCCGTACCAACGACCGTCCGCCCGCCTGATCACGGCCGGAACGTAGATCGTTTAGGCTTCCCCACCGGCCCGTCCGCCCCGGCCCGCCGCCGCGCGGGGGAACCGGGGACCCGGCTTCGGCCGTCCACATGGTCACCGGCATAGTGGGGACGTCCCGGCCCGCGGACGTCACCGTGCCGGACGACGGACGAGCACCAGCTGCCCGAGCAACGCAGGGGGATACCACCCATGTCATCCATACGCAGACGGTCGCGCCGCCGCGCCGCTCTCGCGGCCACGTCCCTGGCCGCATGTCTCGCGCTGACCGCCACGGCCTGCGGCGGTGACGACGAGGGCAACGGGCTGGCGCAGCCGTCCGGGGAGACGTCGGCGGCCGACGACCCGGAGCAGGGCGCGGACGGCGGGTCGGGCGACGAACTGCAGGACCTGATCGACAACCTGCCGTTCGACTTCGACCTGCAGGCGTGGCTCGACGGCGGCTGGGAGAACTGGGACAGCGACAACTGGCTGCGCGACATCGGCGAGTTCGTCAACCCGATCATCGAGGGCCTCTGGGACACCGAGCGCATGGGCGAGGCCGAGGACCCGGGCCAGTCCATCGACGAGGGCGAGATCGAGGAGGACCCGAACCCCGAGACGCCCGCCGAGAACGACCCGATGGGCGACCGCGGCGTCACCGACCCCGAGCCCTCCGCGATCGAGGCCGAGGCCGTGCCGATGCCCTACACGGAGAACGGCGCGCCGGTCGGCAAGGTGTTCTTCGACAGCCCCGACGGGCCGATGGTCTGCTCCGGCACGGTGATCCAGGACCCGGCGCACCCGGGGCAGTCCAACCTCGTCGCCACCGCGGGCCACTGCGTGCACGCGGGCGCGGGCGGCGGCTGGTACCGGAACATCCAGTTCATCCCCGCGTTCAACAACGGCGGCCTCCCGGCCGACCAGGTCTACTCGGAGTCGGTGGCCTACGAGCAGGTCGCCCCGTACGGCGCCTTCTGGGCCGACTACGTCTCGACCACCCAGTACTGGATCGACAACGGCACCGAGTCCGGCGGCGACGGCGCGCACGGCGACTTCGCCGTCATGTCCGTCCAGCCCATGGAGGACACGGGCCTGTCGCTGGAGGAGACGGTCGGCGCCGCGGTGCCCGTCAACTTCGACGCCCCCGCCGTCTCCGGCCTGGGCACGGTCACCCTCTACGGCTTCCCCGAGGCCGCCCCGTACGACGGCGTGGCGATGTACCGCTGCACCGCCGAGCCCGGCCGCCTGTCGCTGGACGCCTCGATGCCCGTCATGTACTGGGCCGGCTGCACGATGACCAGCGGCGCCTCCGGCGGTCCCTGGCTGCGGACCAACGGGGACGGCCAGGCGGAACTGGTCTCGGTCAACTCGATCGGCCCGATGGAGAGCACCTGGCTCGCCGGGCCGCGGCTCGACGACGAGGCGCAGGGCGTCCTGGAGCACGTCAGCGCGCAGGTCGGCTGAGCCCGCCCGCGCACACGCCGGAGGCCCGGTGCCCGTCCTTCCCTTCCGGGGAACGGGTACCGGGCCTCCGGCGTACGGTCAGGCGCGCGGGACGGCGTACGGGCTGCGCTCCGTCCGGCCGCCGGGCACCGGCTCGGAGGGGTCGTCGCCGAGGCGCACGACGCGGTTGGCCGCGTCGACGTGGACGACCGCCGGCCGCAGGGCGCGCGCCTCGGCGTCGTCGACCTGCGCGTAGCTGATCAGGATGACCAGGTCGCCGGGCGACACGAGGTGGGCGGCGGCGCCGTTGATCCCGATGACGCCCGACCCGCGCGCGCCCTCGATGACGTACGTCTCCAGCCGGTTGCCGTTGTCGATGTCGACGATGTGGACCTGCTCGCCGGGCAGCAGGTCGGCGGCGTCCATCAGGTCGGCGTCGACGGTGACCGACCCGACATAGTGCAGGTCCGACTCGGTCACCGTGGCACGGTGGATCTTGGACTTGAACATGGTGCGCATCATTGGAATGCTCCCGGATCTCGGCTCCCTGCCTGGTCAACGCAGGTCAAGGGCGGTTTCTCCAGCGTACATCGGCGGCCGGCCCAGGCGAGGGCCAGGGCGCCCGCCAGCAGGTACAGCCCCGCCTGGACGTCGAGGAGGCCGGTCAGGGGCACCGTCCCGGCCAGCGCGCCCGCCGCCTGCATGCCCGCGGCCTGGCATGCCGCGCCGACGGCGAGGGCCATGCCGAGCACCCTGCCCATCGACTCGTCGCCGCTCCCGGTCTGGAGCAGGGAGAGGAGGCCCGCGCCGGTGAGTACGGCCGGTGCGCCGAGGAGGGCGAAGAAAACGGCGTGCGCGGGGATCGCGTGGACCAGCCCCGCGCCGTTCCAGATCAGGGCGGAGAGGCCGCCGAGGGCGAGGAGGGACCAGCCGAGCAGCCGGGCGGGGTCCGCCTTCCCGGCGAGCACGCCGAGCAGCAGCCCGGCCGCCAGGCCACCGACCGCCTGGACGCCGCGCAGCAGGCCGACATCGCCCTCGCCGCCGCCGAGCCGTTCCCGCACGAAGAGCACGAAGAGCACGAGGAACATGCCCTGGGCCAGCGACATCACGCCGAACACCCCGACGGTCCTGCGCAATGCACGCCTGCCCGCGATCTCGGTCATTCCCCGGAGCGCCGCCTTCCCCAGCGACTCCCGCTCGGCGGTCGCGGCCCGTTCCCCGGTGCCCGGAAGCCGGCGCGCCAGCAGGGCCGCCGTCACGGCCAGGAGGGCGACGTAGGCGCCCACCACCGGGCGCAGTCCGCCGAGTTGCAGCGTGAGGCCGCCGAGCCAGGCCCCGAGGAGGCGTGCCAGGTTGGTCCCGACGCCCATCAGCCCGTTGGCCGCCGGAATGGCCGGGGCGCCGACCAGCCGGGGGATCAGCGCGTTCCGCGCGGGCTCGAACAGCGCCGCGAGCCCGGCCTGGAGGGCCATGACCGCGAGGACCGGCGCCAGCGGCGTGCGCGCCGACACGGCGAGCAGCGGCAGGACCGTCACGGCCTGCACGAGGCTGACCAGGCACATGAGCCGCCGCCGGTCCACCCGGTCCACCACGAGACCGGCGACCGGGCTCACCACGAGGCCCGACAGCAGCCCCAGCGTCATCCCCGCCGCCAGCAGCGCCGCCGACCCCGTCTCCCGGTAGACGTACAGCGGGAGGGCCACCTGGACGATCCACTCGGCGGTCTCCGAGGCGAACGACGCGGCCCAGACGCGGCCGAACGCCGCGTCGCGTAAGAGGGCCCGGGGCCCCGTCACACGTCCGCTCGCCCGTCGGCCTCCAAGCGCAGGAACGTGCGCAGCCCGAGGTGCACCGGCGCGGCCTCCGGCGGGGCGTCGGTCCGGTTGGCCTGTATGAAGGGGCGGACCAGCGCGTCGAGGGCCCCGATCAGCTCACGCAGTTCGCGGGCGGTGGCGAGGAGCGCGTAGTCGTTCAACGCCATGGCCTCCTGCCAGGGGCGATCGAGGTCGCCGAGGGAGTCGAGGAAGCGCTGTGTGAGCCGGTCCTGCCGGCGCAGCATCTCGGCCGTGACGCTCAGCTGGGCACTGCGCCGCGCGGTGTCGTCGTCGAACGGGCCCAGTTCGAGCCCCACCTGGCAGGCGCGCCAGGGGCGCTCGCGGCCGTCGTCCGCCTCCGCGCGCTCGACCAGGCCGAAGCGGGCGAGCTGCCGCAGGTGCCAGCTGCAGTTCGACGGCGTCGAGCCGACCGACGCCGCGCACTGGCTCGCGGTGCGGGGCCCGATCGCCATCAGGTAGCCGAGCAGTTCGCTCCGCAACGGGTGTGCCAGCGCGCGCATCAGCGAGACGTCCCGGATCCGCTTGCGGTCCGGCTCCCTGTCACCCATATCTGAAACCATCCTTTCAGAACTGGGTGGGATTCTCCTCCGCGGTGCCGCCCGGTCAAGATGGCGCCGACGGGCCGGGCGGCACGGGAGGCCGCGTCAGACGGAGTCCACCCAGCCGTGGGCCTCGGCCAGGCGGAGCAGGCGCTGCCGTACGTGCTGCAGCTGTCCGGCGGTGAGCGTCGGGTCCGACTCGATCAGTGCCTCGGTCACCTCGGCCCTGAACTCGGCGGCGGTCAGGACGTCGTAGTCCGCGTCGATGTCCGGCAGGGGGCGCTGTGCCGGGGCGCTCCGGTGGCCGGTGGCCGGCTCGGAGGACGGCGACTGGCGGAGCAGCCGGACCTTCCCCGCCTTCGGCCCCTTGTCGCCCTCTTCGAGGAAGTACTCGACGCGCCGCCCGGCCTGGTACAGGTGTTCCTCCTCCACCAGGTCGTTGGCGTGCATGAACACGTCCTCGTCACCGTCGTCCGGGACGATGAACCCGTAACCGCGGGTCTCGTCGAACCGCGCGATCTTCCCTGTCGCCAACACGGCGGACCTCCACCTCTACCGCAGACACCTGGGCGCGCCTGGCCGCCGGGAAAGGACTTCCCGACGCGGTCGCCACACCATGCCGGATGGTACGCGGGGGCTCGCGACGGGGCGAACGCGAAGGCCCCGGCCCCCACCGGGAGGCGGGGGGCCGGGGCCTTCGGGTGCGGAGTGGTCAGCCGCGTGACGCGGGGGCGTACGGTTCGAGCAGTGCCGCCAGTTCCTCGTGCACCTGGGCGCTGAGCAGCGTGCCCTCGTCCGTGTGCTCCTGGGAGAGGATCTCGCCCTCGGCGTGCACCCGGGCGACGAGCGCGCCCTCCGTGTACGGGACGAGCGCCGTCAGCTCCACCGCGGGACGCGGCAGCCGCTCGTCGATCAGGGCGAGCAGTTCGTCGATCCCCGCGCCGGAGTGCGCGGAGACGGCGATAGCGTCCTTCTCGGCGCGCATGAGCCGCTGGAGCACCAACTCGTCGGCGACGTCCGTCTTGTTGACGACGACGATCTCGGGGATGTCGTGCGCCCCGACCTCGCTGATGACCGAGCGGACCGCCGCGAGCTGCTCCTCTGGCACCGGGTGCGAGCCGTCCACGACATGGAGGATCAGGTCGGCGTCGCCGACCTCCTCCATCGTGGAGCGGAAGGCCTCGACCAGGTCGTGCGGCAGGTGCCGCACGAAACCGACGGTGTCGGTGAGGGTGTACGCGCGGCCGCCGGGCGTCTCGGCCCTGCGGACCGTCGGGTCCAGGGTGGCGAACAGCGCGTTCTCCACCAGGACACCGGCGCCCGTGAGCTGGTTGAGCAGCGAGGACTTGCCCGCGTTGGTGTAGCCCGCGATGGCGACGGAGGGCACCTTGTTGCGCTTGCGCTCCTGCCGCTTCACCTCGCGGCCGGTCCGCATCTCGGCGATCTCCCGGCGCATCTTCGCCATCTTCTCGCGGATGCGGCGCCGGTCGGTCTCGATCTTGGTCTCACCGGGACCGCGGGTGGCCATGCCGCCGCCACCGCTGCTCGACCCGCCGCCGCCCATCTGGCGCGACAGCGACTGGCCCCAGCCGCGCAGCCTGGGCAGCATGTACTGCATCTGCGCCAGCGACACCTGCGCCTTGCCCTCGCGGGACTTGGCGTGCTGGGCGAAGATGTCGAGGATCAGGGCGGTCCTGTCGACCACCTTGACCTTGACGACGTCCTCCAGGTGGATCAGCTGGCCGGGGCTCAGCTCACCGTCGCACACGACGGTGTCGGCCCCGGTCTCCAGGACGAGGTCCCGCAGCTCGATGGCCTTGCCCGAGCCGATGTAGGTGGCCGGATCGGGCTTGTCCCGGCGCTGGATGACGCCGTCGAGCACGAGCGCGCCCGCCGTCTCGGCGAGTGCGGCCAGCTCGGCCAGCGAGTTCTCCGCGTCGCGCATGGTGCCGGAGGTCCAGACGCCGACGAGCACGACGCGCTCCAGGCGCAGCTGCCGGTACTCGACCTCGGTGACGTCCTGCAGTTCGGTGGACAGACCGGCGACGCGGCGGAGCGCGGCACGCTCCTCGCGGTCGAACTGCTCACCGTCCCGCGCCTCGTTGTCGTTCCAGGCGACGTCCTCATCCATCAGGGCGTCGGCCCGGCGCTCGCCCGTGCGGCGCTGGTTGTCCTGTGGAAGGGAAGAGAAGGTCAATGCGATCCTTAGGTCGGGTGATGCCGGTGGAGCTGGCTGCCGCCGCCGGCGGGTGTTCGGTCGGGAGAACGTCCGGGAGGCCCGGAAGATTCCCCGCGGGACGGCGCCCGCGGACCGGCTTCCATCGTCGCACGGGCGTCCCTGAGGCGTCATCCGGATAAGGCGCGCCACGCCACGCCGGGCGGTGGACGTCAGCGCGCGTGCGCGGCGCGCGACACGTCGTACACGCCGGGTACGCGGCGCATCGCCCGCATCAGCCCCGGCAGCCCCGAGGCGTCGGGCAGGCGCAGGGTGTAGGTGTGCCGTACGCGCTGCTGGCGCGGCGGTTCGACCTCGGCCTGGAGGACGGCGGCGCCGTGGGACGCGAGGGCCTCGGTGAGGTCGGCGAGCAGTTCGGGCCGTCCCAGGGCCTCGGCGCGGAGGGTGACGCGGCAGCCGATCGACGCGGACCGCCAGGTCACCGGCAGGGGAGGCCGCCCGTCGCCGGTCATCCGGGCGGCCTCGGGACAGTCGTCCCGGTGCACGGTCACCGCGCCGCCGCGCACCTGGAAGCCGATCGCGCGGTCCGGCGGCACGGGCGTGCAGCAGCGGGCGAGGCGTACGGCGGCACCCGGCGCCCCCTGGACCTCGGCGACGGGCTCCTCCGCGGTCTCCGCGGGCTCGGGCGCGGCCGGGGCGGGCAGGGGCGGGTGGCCCGGGGCGGCGGCGGGCGGCGGCGGGGCCTGCTCGGCGCCGCCTGGCCGCCCCGCCAGCCAGCGCTGGATGGCGATGCGCGCGGCGGGCGTGACGGCGTGGTCGAGCCAGTCGGCGGACGGGCCGGAGGTGCCCTCCGGGGCCAGCAGGAGCCGTACGGTGTCGCCGTCCGCGAGGACGGTCCGCAGCCGGACGAGCCGCCCGTTGACGCGGGCGCCGACGCACGCGTGCGCGTCCTGGCCGTGCCGGGCGTAGGCGGCGTCGAGGCAGGTGGCGCCGGCGGGCAGCTGGAGCGGTCCCTCCGGCCCCGGCGAGGGCCCCGGCGACTCCGCGAAGACGGTGATCTCGCGGTCGCGGGCGAGTTCGTCGCGCAGCGCGGTCCAGAACGTGTCGGAGTCGGGCGCCTGGCGCTGCCACTCCAGCAGCCGCGAGAGCCAGCCGGGCCTGGTCGGGTCGGCGCGCTCGCCGTCCTCGGCGGTGCCCGGCTCCCCCTCGGCGGCGCGGTGCGGGTCGCCGAGGGCGACGACGCCCGCCTCGGCGACGCGGTGCATGCGGTGGGTGCGGACCAGGACCTCGGCGGCGTGCCCGGACGCGTCGGCGACCGCCGTGTGGAGCGACTGGTACAGGTTGAACTTCGGCGCGGCGATGAAGTCCTTGAACTCGGAGACGAACGGCGTGAAGCACGTGTGCAGTTCGCCGAGCACCGCGTAGCAGTCGGCGTCCTCGGCGACCAGGATCAGCAGCCGCGCGAAGTCGCTCGGCCCCGGCTCGCCGCCCCGTTTCAGCCGCGCGCGGTGCAGGGAGAAGAGGTGCCGCGGCCGGATGTGGACCTCGGCGGCGATCCCCGCCTCGCGCAGCACGCCGCGCACGGCCTCGGCGACGTCGGCCAGCGGGTCGGGGCGCCCGGCGTGGGCGCGCAGCAGGTCGCGGGCGCGGGCGTGGTCCTCGGGGTGGAGGACGGCGAAGACCAGGTCCTCCAGCTCGGTCTTCACGGTCTGCACGCCGAGGCGCTCGGCGAGCGGGATGAGGACGTCGCGGGTGACGCGGGCGATCCGTGCCTGCTTATCCGGCCGCATCACGCCGAGGGTGCGCATGTTGTGCAGCCGGTCGGCGAGCTTGATGGACATCACGCGGACGTCGCTGCCGGTGGCGACGAGCATCTTGCGGAACGTCTCGGACTCGGCCGCCGCCCCGTAGTCGACCTTCTCCAGCTTGGTGACGCCGTCGACCAGGTGGCCCACCTCGTCGCCGAAGGCGGCGCGGACCTGGTCGAGCGTCACGTCCGTGTCCTCGACGGTGTCGTGGAGCAGCGAGGCCGTCAGCGTCGTGGTCTCGGCGCCCAGTTCGGCGAGGATCAGCGTGACGGCCAGGGGGTGCGTGATGTACGGGTCGCCGCTCTTGCGGTACTGCCCGCGGTGCGCGGACTCGGCGAGCAGGTAGGCGCGGCAGAGCGTGGCCAGGTCGGCGCCCGGATGGTGGCGGCGGTGGGCCTGGGCGACGTGCTCGATGGCGTCGGGGAGGCGGTGCGGGCGGTCCGCCGGGCCGAACACGGCGGCGCGGCCGAGGCGGCGGAGCCCGAGGACGTTCCGGCGCTGGCCCCGTTCGCGGGCCATGCCGCCGGGAGTGGTGGCCTCTGCGCTCATCGGGTGGGCACCTCCGCGGTCTGTTGACCGGACCGCGGCTCGTTCCCCGTGATCCCCGTGACCCGTGATCCCGCAGCGGCGCCGGTGCTTGATGCTACCGAGCCCACCACGTGACACGGTTCCCCACCGCCCCGGATCACCCGTCCGAGTGACTTATGTCCGGCGAAAGCTGGCTGAAAGCAACGGGTTTGCGGCCGAGACGGGTGAGGTCGCGTCAGCGTGGGCGTACGGAACGTCAGCACCGCCGCCCGACGGGTCAGCCGAGGAGCGCCGCGTCGAGCACGCCCTCGGCGACGATGACGGCCGGTCCGGCGAGGGTCACCCCGCCGTCCGGCGCCTCGGTGACGCGCAGGGTGCCGCCGGGGACGTCCACCACGTACGTGACGGCCCGTCCGGTCGCGGCGGGGTCGACGCCGTCGCGGCGGGCGGCCGCGACGGCCACGGCGCATGCCCCGGTGCCGCAGGAACGGGTCTCCCCCGAGCCGCGCTCGTGCACGCGCAGGGCGACGTGGCCCGGCGCCCGGTCCACGACGAACTCGACGTTCGTCCCGCGCGGGTACGCGGCGGCGGGCGCGACGCCCGGCGCCTCGTACAGCTTCCCTGCCTCGTCGAGCCGGTCCACGAACGCGACGGCGTGCGGATTGCCCATGTCCACGTGGCGCGCGGGCCACTCGCGCCCGCCGACGGAGACGGTGACGGACGGGTCGGGCCCCGACGGCAGGACCGCCCGGCCCATGTCCACCTCGATCTCCCCGTCCGGGGTGTCGTCGGCGAACCTGACCCGCTTGATCCCGCCACGCGTCGCCACGGCCAGTCCGTCCGCCTTGACGAGCCCGGCGCGCCGCAGGTGGCGGGCGAAGACGCGCACCCCGTTGCCGCACATCTCGGCGACGCTGCCGTCCGCGTTCCGGTAGTCCATGAACCACTCGGCGCGGTCGGCCATGCCGCGCGCCTCCGGATCGGCGGCGGACCGCACGACCCGCAGCAGCCCGTCGCCGCCCACGCCGGCGCGGCGGTCGCAGATCCGGGCGACCGCCTCGGGGGTCAGGATGAGCCGCCCGTCCGGGTCGGGGACGATCACGAAGTCGTTCTCGGTGCCGTGGCCCTTGAGGAAGGGGACGGCCGGGGCGGGCGGTGCGGTGCTCACGCCTCGATCGTAACGGGGCCGCGCGCGGTCAGCGCAGCCCGGCCACCCGCCAGACGGCCAGCACGGCGAAGACGCCGAGGCCCGCGCCGTACAGCGCGAGGAGCCGCCAGTCCGGGCGGCGGCCCGAGCCGCGCGGCGGCAGCCCCGGCCAGGTGTACCCGGCGCGCCGGGCGGCCATCATGCCCCAGCCCGCCGCGCTGCAGCCGATGAGCAGGCCGAGCATCGCGACCACGGCGCCCGCGTCGTCGAAGGCGAAGGCGAGCGGGAACGCGAACATCAGCGAGCCGAGCAGGCTCAGCAGCACGATGGGCGCGAAGAGCGCGAGGCGCAGCCGCCGGGGCGGGCGCAGGTCGGCGTAGGAGACGTCCGTGCCGTCCGGGCCGTCCGCCGGGTCGGTGCCGTCCGGCGCGTCGGCGTCGGCGTCGGGCGGGACCTCGTCGTAGCCGTCGGCGAGGTCGGGCTCGGGGTCGTCCGGGAGCGGGGGCGGCATCGCCGGGAGGTCCGGCAGGGGCGGGGGTCCGCCGACGGCTGCCGGTGCCGTCTCTCCGGTGTGCTCGCGAGGGCCGGCCTCCATCGCCACGTGCCCTCCCTGCTCCACGGTCCACGCTGTATCAGCCTTGGTCGATGATGGCACGCAGGTCGCCCGCGACCGGGCCCTCGGAGCGTCCCGATGCCATCACGTGATCAGGATGTGACCGCCCGTTCGACCAGCTCCCACGCCCTGTCCACCAGCGCCCCGCGCGCCTCGCGCGCCCCGCTCAGCCAGCGCACGCGCGTGTCGCGGCGGAACCAGCTCTCCTGCCGGCGCGCGAAGCGCCGGGTGGCGCGTACGGTCTCCTCCCGCGCCTCCTCCTCGGTACACTCCCCGGCCAGGGCGGCGAGCACCTGCTGGTACCCGAGCGCGCGCGACGCCGTACGGCCCTCCCGCAGGCCCACGCCCGCCAGGGAGCGGACCTCGGCGACGAGGCCCGCCTCCCACATGCGGTCCACGCGGGTGGCGATCCGCGCGTCCAGCTCGGGGCGGTCGACGGCGAGGCCGATCTGGAGCGTCCGGTAGACGCCGGGGTCGTCGCCCGGCCCGGGGAGCTGGGCGGTGAAGGGCCGTCCGGTGATCTCGATGACCTCCAGGGCGCGGACGACGCGGCGGCCGTTGCTCGCCAGGATGGCGTGGGCGGCGGCGGGGTCGGCGGCGGCGAGGCGCTCGTGGAGGGCGCCGGGGCCGAGGCGGGACAGCTCGTCCTCCAGGCGCGCGCGGACGCCGGGGTCCGTGCCGGGGAAGTGGAACGCGTCGAGCGCGCCCCGGACGTACAGCCCGGAGCCGCCGACCAGCACCGGCGTACGGCCCGCCGCGAGCAGGCGGTCGATCTCGGCGCGGGCGAGCCGCTGGTACTCGGCGACGCTCGCGGTGACGGTCACGTCCCACACGTCGAGCAGGTGGTGGGGGACGCCGCGGCGTTCGGCGGGGGTGAGCTTGGCGGTGCCGATGTCCATGCCCCGGTAGAGCTGCATCGAGTCCGCGTTGACCACCTCGCCGCCGAGCCGCAGCGCGAGGTCGGTGCCGAGGTCCGACTTCCCGGCTGCGGTGGGGCCGACGACGGCGATGACCTGCGGGGCGCGGGCTGCGGTGTTCACGGCGGAAGTCTCGCAGACCGGGCGCGCGGTGCTCGAACGAGCGACGTTACGCGGCAGGGCGCGGGTCGTTTGCGGTGCAGGGCCGAGCCCTCCGCGCGCGAGGCGCGCGGGACGAGAAGCACCGACGAACACCGAGAAAACCGAGAAAGAGGAGTGGGTCATGAGGATCTTCGGCTGGTTCCGGCGGCGGGACGCGGACGCCGGGCAGGCGGCCGGGCCGGGCGCGGCGGCTGACGGCGCGGCGGACGAGCCGGGCGAGGGCGTCGGCATCCCCCGGCAGACGGTGGCGGCGGAGGCCGCCGACAGTCAGGACCAGGAGGCCACGAAGTAGCCCACGCCGTACGGCGCCTCGTCGTACAGCAGCCGCCCGCCGAGGCCCGCGCCCGCCGCGGCACCGGCCAGCAGCTGCCAGCAGGCGCGGCCCGAGGCGCGCAGGGCGGCCGCCGCGGCGGGGTCGACGGCGGCGAGGGCGTCGGTGTCGGCCGCGCCGAGGGCGCGCGCGACCCCGGCGTCGAATCCGGCGGCGCGCTCGTCGTACGCGCCGGGCGCCTTGGCGGAACGGCAGGCGCTCCCGTCGCCCATCACGAGGAGCGCGATCCGCTCGTCCCCGGCCACCAGGTCGCGCCCGGCGCCGGCGCAGTGGCCGGGGTCGAGGGCCTCGTCGAGGCCGAGGGCGGTGACGTCCCCGGCGTAGCCGGTGCGGGCGAGGAGCCAGGCGCCGAGGGTGAGGGACGGCGGGAGGGCCCGTTCGCCGTCCGCGGCGGGGGCGTTCCCGAGCGTCACCTCGACGTCGACGCCGAAGCCGCGCAGCGAGCCGCGTGAACCGGCCGGGAACGCGCCCTGCTGCCGCTCCCCCGCCGGTCCGACGACGACGAGCCGGTCGGGCCGTGCGGCGGCGAGGACGCCGATGGCGTCGGCGCAGGCGGCGCGGGCGGGGTCCATCTCGTGGGCCGCGCCGCCCGCCACCTCGGGGACGAGCAGCGGCGGGCAGGGGCAGACGGCTGCGGCGGCAAGCATGGGCGCAGCCTACTCAGCAGACGGTGCAGCCGCCCGCGGGCTCGGCGGCGGGCGCGGGGGCGCCGACGCGCGGCAGGCCGAGCATGACGCCCTTGCCCTCCGCCTCGGTGGGGGCGGCGGTGCGCAGTTCCCAGGCGTCGCCCGCGCGGGTGCGGCGTACGGCCTTGACCGGGCCCTCGGCGAGCAGGTGGTGGGGGGCGGCGTAGGTGATCTCGACGGTCGCCGTGTCACCCGGCCTGACGGGCTCGTCGGGGCGGGTGAAGTGGACGAGCCGGTTGTCGGGGGCCCGGCCCGACAGGCGGCGCGTGGCGTCGTCCTTGCGCCCCTCGCCCTCGGCGACGAGGACCTCGACGGTGCGGCCGAGCTGCTTCTTGTTCTCGGCCCAGGAGATCTCCTCCTGGAGCGCGACGAGCCGCTCGTACCGCTCCTGCACGACCTCCTTCGGCACCTGCCCGTCCATCTCGGCGGCCGGGGTGCCGGGGCGCTTGGAGTACTGGAAGGTGAACGCCTGGGCGAACCTGGCCTCCTGCACCACGTGCAGCGTCTCCTGGAAGTCCTCCTCGGTCTCGCCGGGGAAGCCCACGATGATGTCGGTGGTGATCGCGGCGTCGGGGATGGCGGCGCGGACGCTGCCGATGATGCCGAGGTACCGCTCCTGCCGGTACGAGCGGCGCATCGCCCGCAGGACGCGCGAGGAGCCGGACTGGAGCGGCATGTGGAGCTGCGGCATGACGTTCGGCGTCTCCGCCATGGCCTCGATGACGTCGTCGGTGAAGTCGCGCGGGTGGGGCGAGGTGAAGCGGACGCGCTCCAGGCCCTCGACGCCGCCGCAGGCCCGCAGGAGTTTGGCGAACGCGCCGCGGTCGCCGATGTCGGAGCCGTACGCGTTGACGTTCTGGCCGAGCAGGGTGATCTCGCTGACGCCCTCGGCGACCAGGGCCTCGATCTCGGCGAGGATGTCGCCCGGCCTGCGGTCCTTCTCCTTGCCGCGCAGGGCGGGGACGATGCAGAAGGTGCACGTGTTGTTGCAGCCGACGGAGATGGCGACCCAGGCCGCGTACGCGCTCTCGCGGCGCGTGGGCAGGGTGGAGGGGAACGCCTCCAGGGCCTCGGCGATCTCCACCTGCGCCTCGCGCTGGACGCGGGCGCGTTCCAGCAGGACGGGGAGGCGGCCGACGTTGTGCGTGCCGAAGACGACGTCCACCCAGGGCGCGCGGCGGACGATGGTGTCGCGGTCCTTCTGCGCCAGGCAGCCGCCGACGGCGATCTGCATGCCGGGGGTGGCGGCCTTGCGGGGGGCGAGCTGGCCGAGGTTGCCGTAGAGGCGGTTGTCGGCGTTCTCGCGGACGGCGCACGTGTTGAAGACGACGACGTCGGCGGCGTCGGCGCCGGGGGCGGCCGGTACGTAGCCGGCCTCCTCCAGCAGGCCGGACATCCGCTCGGAGTCGTGGACGTTCATCTGGCAGCCGAAGGTCCTGACTTCGTACGTGCGCGTGACTTCCGGCATGCGAGAACCCGATCCCTGTCCCTGCGGTGACCACAAAACTGGCAGTCCCCAAGTCTACGTTCCGCTGGTAGCTTGCTCGGGTGGCTCCCAGCACCCCTGAACGCGGCCCGCGTCCCTCCCGTTTCCCGGCGCTCCCGACGTTCCTCCGCCGCCGCCCGTTCCCCGTCCTGACCGGGGTCGTGGTCGCGCTGGCGCTGGCGGCGGGACTGCTGTGGACCCCGCTGTTCGGCGGCGAGGACAGGCCGCACGGCCAGGTACGCATCAGCACGGGCGTCGCGAGCGGCGTCTACGCCCGGTACGGACAGCTGCTGAGCGGCCAGCTCGAACGGGACTCGCCCGGCCTCGAACTCGTGCCGCGCCCCAGCCAGGGGTCGGTGGACAACATCGAGCGGCTCGTCGCGGGCGAGGCGGACTTCGCCATCGCCACGGCGGACGCGATCGCCGCGTACATCGCCGCCCACGGCGAGGGCGCCGGGCGGCTGCGGGCGTGCGCCCGCCTCTACGACGACTACATCCAGCTCGTCGTGCCCGCCGACTCCCCCGTGGAGTCCGTGGCCGACCTGCGCGGGCTGCGCGTCGGCGTGGGCCAGGACGCGTCGGGTGTGCAGCCTGCGGCCCGTGAGCTGCTCGCGGCCGGCGGGCTCGACATGGAGGAGGACGTCGAGGCCGTCAGGGAGGGCATCGACACGATGCCGCGCATGCTGGAGGCCGGGCGGCTCGACGCGTTCTTCTGGTCGGGCGGGCTGCCGACCTCGGCGATCGAGCGGCTGGCGGACTACTCCGACATCCGGCTCGTCCCGCTCGGCGACCTGATGGACCCGCTGGTCGCGGGCGGCAGGCAGAACGCGTACTTCCGCTCCGCCGTGCTGCCGCCCGACGCCTACCCACAGATGGGGAGCGACAGCGTCGTGGACACCGTCGCGGTGGCCAACCTGCTGGTGACGACCGACGCCGTGGACGACGCCGTGGTCGAGCAGATGACCCGCTCGGTGATCAACGGCCGCGACCGCATCGGCCTGGAGGTGCACGCCGCGCAGCGCGTGGACCTGCGGACGGCGATCTACACGCAGCCGCTCGACCTCGCCGACGGAGCGCGCGACTACTACCGGTCGGCCAAGTCCTGAGCCGCCGCCCCCGGAACGCCCGGCCCGCCACGGCGGGCGCGGCGCGCCGACGCATGCCCGGCCGCGTACGCCGGTCCCCCACGCCCGCGCTCCTCTCCCTCTTGTCCCCCCTGTCCCCCCTGTCCCCCCTGTCCCCTCTCTCCTGTCCGTCCGCGCGCCCGCCGCGCCCGTCCCCGCCGTCATCCCTGTTCCAAAGGATCTTCCGATGGAGTCCAGCCATGCACGATGACCGCCGCCTCGTCGAACAGCGCCTGCGCCGCGTCCTCGACGAGCGCGTCAGACCAGCCGTCCACGGCACCCCCGTACCCCTCGCCGTCGAGCGCTGGGACGCGCCCGGCGAGCCGGTGCCGGTCGCCGAGGGCCTGGCCGCCGGCTACCGCCCCGCCTCGGTCGGGGAGCCGTGGGGCCCGGCGTGGGGAACGACCTGGTTCCGGCTGACGGGACAAGTGCCCGCCGAGTGGGCGGGGCGGACGGTGGAGGCCGTGCTCGACCTGGGCTTCGACCGGGTGCAGGCGGGCTTCCAGTGCGAGGGGCTCGTCTACCGGGAGGACGGCGAGGCGGTCAAGGGCATCCACCCGCGCAACGACTGGGTGCGCGTGGCCGACAGCGCCGCGGGCGGCGAGGACGTCCTGCTGTACGTGGAGGCCGCCGCGAACCCCGTGCTGAACGCGGGCCCGCCCACCCCCCTCGGCGACCGCCTCACCGCCGGGGACGCCCCGCTCTACCGGACGGCGCGCCTCGACCTGGCCGTCTTCCACGCCGAGGTGTGGGAGCTGGTGCGCGACTTCGAGGTGCTCGGCGGGCTGATGGCCGAGCTGCCCGAGGACGACGCGCGCCGCTGGACGCTGCTGCGGGCGATCGGCCGCGCGCTGGACGCCGTGGACCTGGAGGACGTGCCGGGCAGCGCCGCGGCGGCCCGCGCCGAGCTGGCGGGGGTGCTCGCCGCCCCGGCGCACGCCTCCGCGCACCGCCTGAGCGCCGTGGGCCACGCGCACATCGACTCGGCGTGGCTGTGGCCGCTGCGGGAGACCGTGCGGAAGGTCGCCAGGACGACGGCGAACGTCGTGGCGCTGATGGACGAGGACCCCGGCTTCGTCTTCGCGATGTCGCAGGCGCAGCAGCTCGCCTGGCTGAAGGAGCACCGGCCGGAGATCTTCCGGCGGGTGAAGGAGAAGGTGGCGGAGGGGACGTTCGTCCCGGTCGGCGGCATGTGGGTCGAGTCGGACACCAACATGGTGGGCGGCGAGGCGATGGCGCGGCAGTTCGTGCACGGCAAGCGGTTCTTCCTGGACGAGTTCGGCGTCGAGACGCGCGAGGTGTGGCTGCCCGACTCGTTCGGCTACACCGGGGCGCTGCCGCAGCTGGTCAAGCTGTCGGGGTCACGGTGGTTCCTCACGCAGAAGATCTCCTGGAGCCAGATCAACGCGTTCCCGCACCACACGTTCTGGTGGGAGGGCATCGACGGCACGCGGATCTTCACGCACTTCCCGCCGATCGACACGTACAACGCGGAGGTGACCGGCGACGAGCTGGCGCACGCCGCGCGCAACTACCGCGAGAAGGGCCGGGGCACGCGTTCGCTGGTGCCCTTCGGCTTCGGCGACGGCGGTGGCGGCCCCACCCGCGAGATGCTCGGGCGCGCGCGGCGGGTGCGGGACCTGGAGGGCTCGCCGCGGCTGGAGATCGAGCCGCCCGAGGCGTTCTTCCGGGCGGCGCACGAGGAGTACGGCGAGGACGCGCCCGTGTGGGTCGGCGAGCTGTACCTGGAGCTGCACCGGGGCACGTACACGTCGCAGGCCAAGACCAAGCAGGGCAACCGGCGGAGCGAGTCGCTGCTGCGCGAGGCCGAGCTGTGGGCGGCCACGGCGGCGGTGCGGGTGCCGGGCCACGCGTACCCGTACGAGGACCTGGACCGGCTGTGGAAGACGGTGCTGCTGCACCAGTTCCACGACATCCTGCCCGGCTCGTCGATCGCCTGGGTGCACCGCGAGGCGCGGGAGACGTACGCGCGGGTGCGGGACGAGCTGCTGGCGATCGTCGGCGCGGCGCAGCGCGCGCTGGCGGGCGAGGGCGCGGACACCGTGGTGTTCAACGCGGCGCCGCACGCGCGGGACGGCGTCGAGGGCGGCGGCGCGGCGGTCCGTACGGCGGCGCCCGGCGCGCCCGTGACGTCCGCGCCGCGCGAGGACGGCGGCTTCACGCTGGACAACGGGCTGCTGCGGGTCGCGGTCGACGGGCGCGGGCTCGTCGTCTCGGCGGTGGACCTGGCGGCCGGGCGCGACGCGATCGCCCCCGGCGGGGCGGGCAACCTGCTGCAGCTCCACCCCGACCTGCCGAACCTGTGGGACGCCTGGGACGTGGACGAGTTCTACCGGAACCGGGTGACGGACCTCACCGGCGTCGAGTCGCTGACGCTTGCGGCGCCGGACACGGTCGAGGTGACGCGCGCGTTCGGCTCGTCCCGCGTGACGCAGCGGCTGACGCTGCGGCCGGGGGCGCGGGCGCTGGAGATCGACACCGAGATCGACTGGCACGAGCGGGAGAAGATCCTCAAGGCGGCGTTCCCGCTGGATGTGAAGGCGGACGTGTCGGCGGCGGAGACGCAGTTCGGGCACGTGGAGCGGGCCACGCACACCAACACGACGTGGGAGTCCGCCAAGTTCGAGATCTGCGCGCACCGCTGGCTGCGCGTGGGCGAGCCCGGCTGGGGCGCGGCGGTGGTCAACGACTCGACGTACGGGCACGACGTCACGCGCGACGTGCGGGCGGACGGCGGGCAGACGACCACCGTGCGGCTGTCGCTGCTGCGCGCGCCGCGCTACCCGGACCCGGAGACCGACCAGGGCACCCACCGCCTGCGGTACGCGCTGGTGCCGGGCGCGACCGTCGCGGACGCCGTGCGCGAGGGCCACTGGATCAACCTGCCGGAGCGTTCCGTCACGGGCTCGCGCGCCGTCGCGCCGCTGGCCGCGGTGGAGACGGCGGCGGGGGACGTCGTGATCGAGGCGGTGAAGCTGGCGGACGACCGCAGCGGCGACGTCGTGCTGCGGCTCTACGAGGCGTCGGGCGGCCGGGCCGCCGGGACGCTGCGCGCGGGCCTGCCCCTGGCGTCGGTCACGGCGACGGACCTGCTGGAGCGCCCGCTGGAGGACGCCCCGGCGTACGAGGTGGGCGCGGACGGCGGCGTGGCGCTGGCGCTGCGGCCGTTCGAGATCCTCACCTTGCGTCTGTCGCCTGCCGCTGGCCGCTGACGGTGACGGCGGGACCGGCCCGCTCGGGCCGGTCCCGTGGCACGTCCACGGTGACCTTGAGGCCGCGCGGCTCGGCGTGCCCGTAGTGGATGCGCGCGCCGCCCGCGGCCAGCAGGGCGGCGACGATGGACAGGCCGAGCCCGGAGCCGCCGACGTTCTGGTGCCGCCCGCTGCGCCAGAAGCGGCGGCCTATGCGGTCCAGCTCCGAGTCGTCGAGGCCGGGTCCTGTGTCGGTGGTCTCTATCCGCACGTACTCGGCGAACTCGGCCGGCGAGGAGACCGTCACGGTGACCTCGCCGCCCGCCGGCGTGAACTTCAGCGCGTTGTCCACCACCGCGTCGAGCGCGCTCGACAGCCCGACGGGGTCGGCCCAGCCGGTGACGGCGACGGGGCCCGCGAGCATCAGGTCCACGTCCTTCTGGTCGGCGACCGGCCGCCAGGACGCGACCCGTTCCGCGACCAGCGCGGCCACGTCGGTCAGGCGCACGTCGGCCGGGGTGTGCTCGGCGAGGGCGAGGTCGAGCAGCCCGTCGAGGACCTTCGCCAGGCGCTTGCCCTCGGTCTTGACGGACGCGATCTCCTCGTTGCCCTCCGGCAGCTCAAGGCCCAGCAGGTCGATCCGCAGGAGGAGGGCGGCGAGCGGGTTGCGCAGCTGGTGGGAGGCGTCGGCGACGAAGGCGCGCTGCTGTTCGAGGACCTCCTCGACGTTGTCGGCCATCTCGTTGAACGAGTCGGCGAGCCGCCGCAGCTCGGGCGGCCCGCCCGCCGCGGCGACGCGGGCGGTGAGGCGGCCGGTGGCGATCTCGTGGGTGGCCTTGTCCAGGACGCGGACGGGCCGCAGGACCCAGCTGGTCAGGCGGACGGCGGCCAGCACGGCGAGCAGCATCGCCGCCGCCTCGCCGAGCGCGATGGGCAGCCAGCCCGCGAGGATGCGGGAGCGCAGCGGCCCGGTGGGCGACTCGGTGACGACGACCGCGATCACGTCGCCGTCCCTGATCACCGGGGAGGCGACGACGAGGGTGCGGTCGAGGTCCCAGGGCCAGACCTGGCTCGGGCCCTCGCTGCGGCGGCCGGCCAGCGCCTCGGAGAACTCCGCGCCGGTGCCGCCGCCGGGCGGCTCCCAGTCGCCGGGCGCGGTGGCCAGCGGCTTCCCGTCGCGCTGGAAGACCCCGGCCCTGATCCCGTAGACGTCGTGGTAGATCGCCAGCTCCTCCGCCAGCGTGGACCGCGGCGACGGGTCCTCGGGGTCGGGGTCCGTCACGGACTGGGCCAGCGAGGCGAAGCGCGCGGTGTCGTCGATCCGGTCGACGACGACGCGCTGCTGCTCGTCGCGTGCCTGGCTGGCGGCCAGCGGGATGCCGAGGGCGAGCATGACACCGGCCAGCAGGACGATGAGCAGCGGGAGGAGGCGTGAGCGCATGGAGTGAGGGCCCGGGGTCAGGCGGCGGGAACGGCCAGGCGGTAGCCGACGCCGCGTACGGTCTCGACGAGCTCGGGCCGCCGCAGCTTCGACCGCAGTGAGGCGACGTGCACCTCGAGGGTACGGCCGGTGCCCTTCCAGTTCGTCTGCCACACGTCGCTGATGATCTGCTCACGGCGGAAGACGACCCCGGGGCGCTGGGCGAGCAGGGCGAGCAGGTCGAACTCCTTGCGTGTGAGCGCGACCTGCCGGCCGTCCACGGACACCTGGCGGGTGGCCAGCTCGACGGTGATCGGTCCGAGTGAGAGTACGCCCTCCCGCGCCTCGGGTGCCGCCGGCTCCTCCTCGGGGCCGGTGCGGCGGGCGACGGCGTGGATGCGCGCGAGCAGTTCCCCGGTGTCGTAGGGCTTCACGACGTAGTCGTCCGCGCCGAGGTTGAGGCCGTGGATGCGGGAGCGGATGTCGGCACGCGCGGTGACCATGATGATGGGGACGGCCGCGATGCGCCTGATGCGTCCGCACACCTCGAATCCGTCCACATCGGGCAGGCCGAGGTCGAGCAGGACGACGCCGAACGTACGGGTGCGCAGGTGGGTGATGGCCTCCTCGCCGCCCCTGGCCCGTGTCACGTCGAAACCGTGCCGCGTCAGCACCGCGACCAGGGCGGCTGCGACATGCTCGTCGTCCTCGACCAGTAGCAGTCTCATCTCCCCCGTGCCCTCCTCTTCCTGGTACACGGCTCCCGTAAGACGCATCCACGCGGATGTTCATGGTCCGCGTCAAGGGGGGTAGGAGGAGGGGAACGCTTCCGTTATGCGGTGCTCACCCGAGGGCCCTTCTTGATCACGCAGAGCTACGAGACCGCGATCACATCGTGATGCTCAAGTTCCGCTCAGATCTGCTGACGCTGTGTCGGCGCGCTGGCTAGTGTCCCGTCCCAACCGACGAGGACGGAGCAACGCACGATGAGCGACGCGGCGCTGATCAAGAAACCGCAGGATGTCGCACCCCTGGCGGAAGACCTGGTCGTCCTGAGCGATGTGAACAAGCACTACGGTGCGCTGCACGTCCTCCAGGACATCAACCTGACCATCAAGCGCGGCGAGGTCGTCGTCGTGATCGGTCCTTCCGGTTCTGGCAAGTCGACGCTGTGCAGGACCATCAACCGCCTGGAGACGATCGACTCCGGCACCATCACGATCGACAAGCAGCCCCTCCCGGAGGAGGGCCGCGGTCTGGCGCGGCTGCGCGCCGAGGTCGGCATGGTGTTCCAGTCGTTCAACCTCTTCGCGCACAAGACGGTTCTCGAGAACGTCATGCTGGGCCCGATCAAGGTCCGCAAGGAGAACAAGGCCGAGGTCGAGAAGCGGGCGCGTGACCTGCTCGCGCGGGTCGGCGTCGGCAACCAGTGCGAGAAGTACCCCGCACAGCTCTCCGGCGGGCAGCAGCAGCGTGTGGCCATCGCCCGCGCGCTGGCGATGAAGCCGAAGGTGATGCTCTTCGACGAGCCCACCTCCGCGCTGGACCCGGAGATGATCAACGAGGTCCTCGAGGTCATGAAGCAGCTGGCCGAAGAGGGCATGACCATGGTTGTCGTCACCCATGAGATGGGCTTCGCCCGGTCCGCGGCCAACCGCGTGGTCTTCATGGCTGACGGGCGGATCGTCGAAGAGGCCGACCCCCACCAGTTCTTCGACAACCCGCAGAGCGACCGGGCCCGGGACTTCCTCTCGAAGATCCTCGCTCACTGAGCCGGCACCCGCTCGCACTTTCTTACGCACGACCTTTCAGACAGAAAAAGGACACATCACTCATGAACTTCCGCAAGGCAAGCGCGCTGGCCGCTTCCATCCTCGCCATCTCCCTGACCGCCACGGCGTGCGGCTCCGATGACGACGAGGGCGGCAGCAGCGGTGGGGGCAGTGGCAGCGGCGGCGGCGGTGGCGACACCATCACCGTCGGCATCAAGTACGACCAGCCGGGCCTGGGCCTGAAGACCCCGGACGGCGACTTCGCCGGCTTCGACGTGGACGTGGCCACGTATGTCGCCGGTGTGCTGGGCTACGAGCCCGAGAACATCGAGTTCGTGGAGTCCCCCAGCGCCGAGCGCGAGAACATGCTCTCCCGCGGTGACGTGGACTTCATCGTCGCCAGCTACTCGATCACCCCCGAGCGCGAGGAGAGCGTCTCCTTCGCCGGCCCGTACTTCCTGGCCCACCAGGACCTGCTGATGCGCGACGGCGAGGCCGTCTCCAGCACGGACGAGATCAACGACCTCACCCTGTGTTCGGTGACCGGCTCCACCTCGGCCCAGCGGGTCAAGGACGAGCTGGCCCCCGACGCGCAGCTCCTTGAGCAGGGCACCTACTCCGAGTGCCTGAGCGGCCTGGAGAACGGCACGGTGGACGCCCTGACCACGGACGACTCCATCCTCGCCGGTTACGCCGCGCAGGAGCAGAACGTGGGCAAGTTCGAGCTGGCCGGCCTTGAGCTGAGCGACGAGAACTACGGCATCGGTGTCGCGAAGGACGACACGGAGCTGCAGGGGCAGATCAACGACGCCCTCCAGCAGATGGTGGAGGACGGCTCCTGGGACCAGGCCGTCGAGGACAACTTCGGCCCGGCCAACTACGACGCCGAGCCGGCCCCGGAGATCACCGCGGCCAGCTGACCCGTCCAGGTCCCCCGGTGGCGGGGGGGGGCGGCGGGGGGGGGGGGGGGGCCCCCCCCCCCCCCCCCAATGGACACAAAAGGGGAAGGTGTTTTGTGTGGAACGGAAGTAAACGCTAGGCGCCGGGT
>NZ_JBITKT010000004.1:663305-693412 GCF_044461265.1 Streptomyces sp. NPDC049879
GACCGGGGCGTGGTTTAAAATTGGGGCCGGCCAAACAACCCCGCCGCGCCGGCCCCGGTTTTCCCGGCGGCCTGGGGACGGGCCCCCCCCCCCGGGGGGGGCCCCCCCGCCCGGGGGGGGGCGCGCCGCACTCCTCCGCACCTTCTAGTCGAAACTGAGAGATTCCGTGTTCGACTTCCTCGATCTCGAACGGTACGACCTGTTCGGGGTGTTCTGGACGACGATCCAGCTGACCTTCTTCTCCGCGGTCGGCTCGCTCATCTGGGGCACCATCCTGGCGGGCATGCGTGTCAGCCCGGTGCCGATCATGCGTGGCTTCGCCACGGCGTACGTGAACCTGCTCCGCAACACTCCCCTGACCCTGATCATCGTCTTCTGCTCGCTCGGCCTCTACCAGACGCTGGGCATCCAGATGTTCGGTGACGGGGACGTCAGCACGATCAACTTCCGGCTGGCGGTCCTCGGCTTCATCGTCTACACCTCGACCTTCGTCTGCGAGGCCATCCGCTCCGGCATCAACACGGTGCCCGTCGGACAGGCCGAGGCCGCCCGCGCCATCGGTCTGCCCTTCACCCAGGTCCTCGGCACGATCGTGCTCCCGCAGGCGTTCCGCGCGGTGATCGCCCCGCTGGCCAACGTCCTCATCGCCCTCACCAAGAACACGACGGTCGCCGCGGCCATCGGCGTGGCCGAGGCGTCGCTCCTGATGAAGGAGATGATCGAGAACGAGGCACAGACGATTCCGATCGCCCTGGTGTTCGCCCTCGGATTCATCATCCTCACTCTGCCGATGGGCCTGTTCCTCGGCTGGGTGGCCAATCGCCTGGCGGTGAAGCGATGACCAACCTGTCCGTCCTGTACGACGCCCCCGGCCCCCGGGCGAAGCGGCGCAACGCGGCTCTCGCCGTCCTGTTCATCGCCGTGCTCCTGCTGGCGCTGTGGGTGGTGGTGAACGCCCTCAACGACAAGAACCAGCTCGACGGCGCGAAGTGGGACCCGTTCGTCACCGACTCGCGGGTGTGGGAGACCTACCTGTGGCCGGGACTCCAGGAGACCCTGAAGGCCGCCTTCCTCTCGCTCGTGATCGCGCTCCCCCTCGGCGCGATCCTGGGCATCGGCCGCCTGTCGGACCACTGGTGGATACGGCGCCCGTGCGACGTCGTGGTGGAGTTCTTCCGTGCCATCCCGGTCCTGCTGCTCATGCTGTTCGCCAACGAGGCGTACTTCCAGTGGTCGGACGTGAGCCGTGAGGACCGGCCGATGTACGCGGTCGTGACCGGCCTGGTGCTGTACAACGCCTCGGTGCTCGCGGAGATCGTCCGCGCCGGTGTGAAGACGCTGCCCACGGGCCAGCACGACGCCGCCCGCGCGATCGGCATGCGCAAGGGGCAGACGATGACCATCGTCCTGCTGCCGCAGGCCGTCACCGCGATGCTCCCGGCGATCGTCAGCCAGCTCGTCGTCATCGTGAAGGACACCACTCTGGGTGGCGTCATGCTGGGCTACAGCGAACTGCTCAGCAACTCCCGCCTGGTCGCGACGAACTACTCCAACACCATCGCGGCCTACGTGGTGGCGGCAGTGCTCTTCATCGCGCTGAACTTCCTGCTCACCTCCTTCGCCTCCTGGCTGGAGAAGAAGGCGAGACGCGGCAAGCGCACCACAGGTGCGGCGGTGACGGCCGCTCCCGGCGGTCTGGACCCGTCGGCGCCCTCGCAGCTGACGGCGACGGTCGCCGGAGGATCAGCTCAATGACGTGCGGGTGAGGGACAGCTCCAGGTTGTCTCCTGATCGACTTGACGCGTGATCACCGACTGGGTTGCACTACGTCCTGTGCTGCCCGTGATCATCGCCGGCGCGGGCCCCACAGGGCTCGCGCTGGCGCATGCCCTGGCCGGGTACGGCGTCCCGTCCGTCGTCCTCGACGGCGCGGAGGCGCCCCCGGCCACGCGCCCGGCCCGCACCTGCGTGCTGGCCGGTGACACCCTCGGGTGGACGGATCTCCCGGGCGTGGCACGGGAGGCCGCGCCGTGGACCGGCTGGCGGACCACCCACCGCGGACGGACGCTGGCCGAGGAGGAGTTCCCCCCGGACGGCACGCCGCGCCACCTCCCCCAGCACGTGCTGGAGACCGCGCTCCGGGCGGCCGTCGCGGAGCGGGAACTCGTCCGGATCGTCCCCGACCACCGGGTGACCGACTACGAGCAGCGCGGAAGCGACGTCGTCGTCCACACCGTGCGCCGGGCGCCGGAGGGCCTGCGGGCCCAGGCGAGGACCCTGCGCGGCAGCCATCTCGTCGGCTGCGACGGCGCCCGTTCCACCGTCCGCAAGCTGATGAACGTGCCCTTCCCGGGGCGCACCGGCGTCGAACGGTACGCGGTGGCCGCACTGCGCGCCGAACTGCCCTGGCCCGGCGAAGCGGGCCTCCACCAGGGCCTCTCCTCGGGCGAGGTGACCGTACGCCCGCTCAGCGGCGGACGCTGGCGGCTGGACTGGCCGCTCCCCGCCGACGGCACGCTCGTCACCCCCGAGACGATCCTCGACCGCG
The DNA here is from genome assembly GCF_044461265.1 of Streptomyces sp. NPDC049879. Classification (NCBI taxonomy): domain Bacteria; kingdom Bacillati; phylum Actinomycetota; class Actinomycetes; order Kitasatosporales; family Streptomycetaceae; genus Streptomyces; species Streptomyces sp. NPDC049879. The sequence continues at coordinate 665,854 of NZ_JBITKT010000004.1, forward strand.
TCCACGGCACGCTCGCCGCCTGGCACGACGGCGAGATCCCGCCATACGAGCTGCTCGACAGCGGCGTCCACCTCTGCCACCAGCGCCTGGCACGCCGGTGGCGCGACGGGCGGGTGTTCCTGGCGGGGGACGCCGCCCATCTCCTCGGCGCGCTCGGCACGCAGCAGGTCGCCGAGGGACTGCGGGACGCCGCGAACCTGGCGTGGAAACTCGCGGTCGCCTGCCACGACGGGTACGCCGAGTCGCTGCTCGACAGCTACGAGGCCGAACGCCGCACCCTCGTGGCGGCCCGGCTGCGGGCCGTGGACCAGGCACTGCCGCTGGTACGCGGCGGCGGGCTCACCGCGCGTCTGACGGGCCGGGGCCGGAACCGGCTGACGCTGCTCTCGGACGCCCATGTCGGCCAGGGGGCCCTGGGCGGTCCACCGGTGCTCGCCGCCTCCCCGATCGCCTGCGAGCCGCTGCGGACGCTGCCGTCCGCCACCCCGCCGGGCGCCCATGCCGCCGACGTGCCGGTGATAGCGCTCGACGGGACGCGTACGCGGCTGCGGGAGCGGCTCGGCGGTCCGCTGCTCCTGGTCCTGACCGCGCCGGGCGCGGGCGTCTGGGACGCCAAGCACTGGCTGCGGGCCGGCCTCATGCCGGATCTGGCGGCGGCCGCCAGGTCCCTGCCCCTCCCGGCCGAACTGCTGGTCGCCGAGAACTACCCGGGCACGGGCCCGCACACCCTGCTGCTGGTCCGCCCGGACGGCCACCTCGCCGCCGCCGTACCCGCAGGGGACCACGAGTCCCTGACCATGTGCGCACGCACGCTGCGCGGCACCACGGCACCGGAGGTCTCCGCCTCGTCCGGGGGCCCCGAGAACGGGCACTCCCCGCGCCACACCTGAACCCGCCCGGACAGGCAGATCGCCTTCGTAGGCGTGGCGGCACCGACGGCGTACCTGGGGCCATCCCCGGAGGTACATCCGGCCGCCCGCGGCCTTCCGGTGCGTACGCCCGCGAGGCGCGGGTGCGCGGCTCGTACCGGGAACCCCGGCGGCCAAGCCGGGGAGGGAGCCGCGAGCAGGGCAGCCTCCTCGCAGAAGACCTCGGCACCTTCCTGGTCGGCGCGCCGCCCGGACAGCCGCACGACCGGTCCCCTGCCGCGTACACGCCTCGGCCAGCCGCACGCCTCGCCGGACCCAGCACCGGGAGACCCGGTTCGCGTCGGGCAGGTGACGGGGCCAGCATCACGGCCGGCATCACAGCAGCCGACCGGTCCCGCGCCGGGTCAGACGTCGTCGGCGAAATACCGCTCGACCGCTTCGCCGTCCTCGCCCTCCTCTTCCAGGGCCCGCCTGACCACGCGGAGGGCGAGGCCCTGGGAGTAGCCCTTGCGGGCCAGCATCCCGACGAGCCGCCGCATGCGCTTCTCCCGGTCGAGTCCGCGCGTGGCACGCAGCTTCCGGTCGACCAGCGCCCGCGCGGTCGCTTCCTCCCGCTCGCTGTCCAGTTGTCCCACGGCCTCCTCGACGACGGCCGGTGCCACCCCCTTGCCCCGCAGCTCCTGGGCCAGGGCCCTGCGGGCGAGACCGCGCCCGTGGTGCCGCGACTCGACCCACGCGTCCGCGAACGCGGCGTCGTCGATGAGCCCGACCTCCTCCAGGCGGTCGAGCACCACGGCGACGGCGTCCTCCGGCACGTCCTTCGCCCGCAGCGCCTCGGCCAGCTGCCGCCGGGTGCGCGGCGAACCGGTCAGCAGCCGCAGGCAGATGGCCCGCGCCCGCTCCACCGGGTCACGCGGGGCCGGGTCCCGCGCCCCCTCCCGGCCCCCGCTCCGGTCCCGGCGGGCGGCCGGGGCCGCGCCCCGGGACCCCGCCGTACCGGAAGCGGGGGACGGAGGGGAACCACCGTCGTGCGCCGCGTACTCCGGCCATTCACTGCGCCGGGTCATGGATCAGCTCTTGGCCGCCGCTGCCGCCACGGGCTTGGCCGCCCGGGACGCCTTGGCCGCCGGAGCGACCGCGGGCGCGGTGGCCGGTGCGGGAACGGCCGGTGCGTCCGCCGCCGCGTCCTTGCCCGGCTCCTCCCCGGCCTCCTCGGCCTTCGGTCCGATACCGAGCTTCGTCTTGATCTTCTTCTCGATCTCGTCGGCGAGAGCCGGGTTGTCCCGCAGGAAGTTGCGGGCGTTCTCCTTGCCCTGGCCGAGCTGGTCGCCCTCGTAGGTGTACCAGGCACCGGACTTGCGGATGAAGCCGTGCTCGACGCCCATGTCGATCAGCCCGCCCTCACGGCTGATGCCGACGCCGTAGAGGATGTCGAACTCGGCCTGCTTGAAGGGCGGGGCCACCTTGTTCTTCACGACCTTGACGCGCGTGCGGTTGCCGACCGCGTCGGTGCCGTCCTTCAGCGTCTCGATACGGCGGATGTCCAGCCGCACCGAGGCGTAGAACTTCAGCGCGCGGCCACCCGTCGTCGTCTCGGGCGAGCCGAACATGACGCCGACCTTCTCGCGGAGCTGGTTGATGAAGATCGCCGTGGTCTTGGACTGGTTGAGCGCGCCGGTGATCTTCCGCAGCGCCTGGCTCATGAGCCGGGCCTGGAGGCCGACGTGGGAGTCGCCCATCTCGCCCTCGATCTCCGCGCGCGGCACCAGGGCCGCGACCGAGTCGATGACGATCAGGTCGAGGGCGCCCGACCTGATGAGCATGTCCGTGATCTCCAGGGCCTGCTCGCCGTTGTCCGGCTGGGAGAGGATCAGCTGGTCCACGTCCACGCCGAGCCGCTTGGCGTACTCGGGGTCGAGCGCGTGCTCCGCGTCGACGAAGGCGACCGTGCCCCCCGCCCGCTGGGCGTTGGCCACCGCGTGGAGGGTGAGGGTCGTCTTGCCGGAGGACTCGGGGCCGAAGACCTCGACCACCCGGCCGCGCGGCAGCCCGCCGACCCCCAGGGCCACGTCGAGGGCCGTGGAACCGGTGGGGATGATCTCGATCGGCTCGTTCGGCCGCTCCCCCAGACGCATCACCGCGCCCTTGCCGAATTGTCGTTCAATCTGTGCGAGAGCGGCGTCGAGCGCCTTCTCGCGGTCCGTACCTGCCATGGGTGCCACCCGGTCCGTCTGATTCGATCGCTTCACATCCACGGACGCTAGCGCCTGGCACTGACAACCGGCGTACTGACGCCGCCAGGCACCGTCCCGCACCCCCCATGAGAATGGCTGTTCGATTTTCGTGTCAAGCGAGCGCCCCAGCCTGTGGATAACCAGGAAAAGCGCAGGTCAGACGCCCTATCGAAGGCGCTGAGGCACGTCCATGGCCGTACAGACGACCCGCCATACATCCTTGGCGTCCCACCCGGCGTCGAGTGCCTCACACACGGTCCGGCCACCCAGTCCGGACATCACGTGGTCCCGGGCGAAGGAGTCCGCGTACGCCGCCCCGAAGTGTTCCGTCATCCGCTGCCAGAAGTCCGTCAACCGCATGGGCCAAGTATCGCGCCCCCTATCCGCCCAGCGCCCGCGCACCCGCGGTGACGGCGACCGCCACGGCCACCACCAGCAGGAACGGCGCCCGCAGCAGCAGCGCGACAGCAGCCGCACCCACCCCGGCCGCCCGCGCGTCCAGGGTCAGGCCCCCCGCGCCGTCGTCCACCGTCTGGAGGGCGGTGAGCGCCGCGAGCAGCGCGACCGGCAGCAGGGCGGCCAGCCGCCGGACACCGGGCCGTTCCAGCGCCCCGGCGGGCACCGACAGGCCGAGGAGCTTCACCAGGTAGCAGCCGACCGCCGTCACCGCGATCGCCGTCCAGACCGCCATCACACCGCCTCCGTTCCCGCGTCCGCGCGCGTGTCCACTCCGGTTCCCGCCGTCGCGCCGCTCCCCCCGCGGCGGCCGGTCGCCAGCAGCGCCAGCGGCGCGGCCAGCCCGGCGACCAGGACCGGCACCCCCGCCGGGAGCAGCGGGAGCCCGGCCAGGGCGAGGAGGACGGCGCCGGCCGCCGCGGCCCGTTCGGTCGTGCCGCGCAGCATGGGGGCCAGCAGGGCGAGGAAGACTGCGGGCCCGGCCGCGTCCAGGCCCCAGGCCGCCGGGTCGCCGAGCGCACCGGCGCCGAGCGCGCCCGCCAGGGTGGTCAGGTTCCAGCACAGGTAGAGCGTCACGCCGGTGACCGCGAAGCCGGTCCTGGCGGACGCGCGGTCCCGCTGGGCGAAGGCGACGGCCGACGTCTCGTCGATCACCCAGTGCGCGGCCAGGGGGCGGAGCCATCGCGGCAGCCGCAGCAGCGCCGAGAGCCGCAGGCCGTAGAAGCAGTTGCGCAGGCCGAGGAAGAGCGCGCCGGCCGCCGCCGTGGGCGCCGAGCCGCCCGCCGCGAGCGCGCTGACCAGGGCGAACTGGGAGGCGCCGGTGAAGGCGAACAGGCTGAGCGCGCACGCCTGGGGGACGCTGAGACCGCTGGAGACGGCTGTCACGCCGAAGGCGAACCCGGACAGTCCCACGGCGAATCCCACGCCTGCCGCGTCGCGCGCCACCGACTTCGCCGCACGGCCCGGCGGGGGGCGCTCCTGTCCGTTCGCCACCGAGTTCTCGATCATGCGCGTACGTTAACGACCGGTCCGGCGCCCGGTCTTGTACGTTCTTGCACCGCCCCGGTACGCCGCCGCCTCAGGCCGTCCGGCCCGCGCCGCGCCGTTCCCGCTGGTACGCGCCCGGGGCGACCCCGACCGCGCGCACGAAGTGCCGGTGCAGGTGCGACTGGTCGGTGAAGCCGACGCGCGCCGCCGCGTCGGCGGGCCGTACACCGGCGTCGAGCAGCGCCCTGGCCCGCCTGACCCGCGCGTCGGTGAGCCAGGCGTGCGGCGGCAGGCCGTACCGCTCGCGGAAGGCGCGGAGCAGCCCGAACGGGCGGGCGCCGAGGCTGTCCGCGAGCCCGGCCAGCGAGGGCGGGTCGGTGAGCCGGGCCTCCAGCAGGTCGCGGGCGCGCTCGGCCACCCGCGCGCCGGGCCCCGGCACCGTGCGCCGGGGCAGCGCGCCGCCCGCCCGCAGCAGCAGCCGGGCCACGACCGCGCGCGTCAGGCTGTCGGCCGCCAGCGCGTTCCTCTCGTCCGCCGCCCGGAGCACCCCCGCGACCAGCCGCACCGCCCCCGGGTCGTCCAGCACGGCCGTCGTGAACCCCGTCCTGCCGTGCACGCCCCACAGGTCGGCCCCGATCCCGGCGACCAGGTCGGCCGCCGGGTACAGGACGCTGTACCGCCACCCCTCCGGCACCGCCGCGTGCCCGGTGTGCGGCGTGTCCGGGTTGACGAGGGCGAGCGCGCCGGCCCCGGCGCGCTCCAGGCTGCCGTCGCAGTGGAACGCCTCGGCCCCGGAGGTGATGGCGGCGATGACGAACGTCTCGTGCGTGTGCCGGGAGAAGTTGTGCCGCACGTAGGCCGCCCGCAGCAGGTCGACGTCGGGCAGTCCCGCGAAGCGCCAGTGGCGGGCCTGTTCGGCGGAGGTCATGGCTCCCATTGTGCGAGCACCGCGCGGGCCACGGGCCGGGCGCGGGCTCGCGCGCGACCGGCGGTGCGGCCGTGACGCCGCCGGTGATGTCAGTGGGTGGGTGCACGATGGGCACATGCACACCTCGGCGACCCCGGACCCGGAATCGGCGCTGTCGGGCTTCTCCGCCCCGACCAGGGCCTGGTTCACGCGCGCCTTCCGCGCGCCCACGGCCGCCCAGGAGGGCGCCTGGCGGGCCATCGCCGAGGAGTCCGACGCCCTCGTCGTCGCGCCCACCGGGTCGGGCAAGACGCTGGCCGCCTTCCTGGCCTCGCTCGACCGGCTCGCCACCGTCCCGCCGCCCGCCGAGCCGCACAAGCGCTGCCGCGTCCTGTACATCTCGCCCCTCAAGGCGCTGGCCGTCGACGTGGAGCGGAACCTCCGCAGCCCGCTGACCGGCATCCGGCAGGAGGCCGTCCGGCTCGGGCTGCCCGAGCCGGACATCCGCGTCGGCACCAGGACGGGCGACACCCCGGCGACCGACCGCCGCGCCCTCGTCAGGAGGCCGCCGGACATCCTGATCACCACGCCCGAGTCCCTGTTCCTGATGCTGACCTCGGCCGCCAGGGAGGCCCTCGCGGGCGTGGAGACGGTGGTGCTCGACGAGGTGCACGCCGTCGCGGGCACCAAGCGGGGCGCCCACCTCGCGCTGTCGCTGGAACGGCTCGACCTCCTGCTGCCCCGCCCCGCGCGGCGCATCGGGCTGTCCGCCACCGTGCGCCCCGTGGACGAGGTGGCCAGGTTCCTGTCGCCGCGCCGCAAGGCCAGGATCGTCCAGCCGCCCTCGGGCAAGGTCTTCGACCTGTCCGTCGTCGTGCCCGTCCCCGACATGGGCGAGCTGGGCGGCTCGCCGGTGCCGGACGCGCCTGGCTCGGGCGAGCAGCCCTCGATCTGGCCCTCGGTCGAGGAACGCGTCGTGGACCTGGTGCAGGCCCACCGCTCGACCATCGTCTTCGCCAACTCCCGCCGCCTCGCCGAGCGGCTGTGCAACCGGATGAACGAGATCGCCGTCCAGCGCGCCACCGGCGAATCCCTGCCCGAGGAGCACTCCCCCGCCGAGCTGATGGGCGGGTCGGGCGCGGCCAGGGGCGCGCCCCCCGTCCTCGCGCGGGCGCACCACGGGTCGGTCTCCAAGGAGCAGCGCGCCCTCATCGAGGAGGACCTCAAGGCGGGCCGCCTGCCCGCCGTCGTCGCCACCTCCAGCCTGGAGCTGGGCATCGACATGGGCGCCGTCGACCTCGTCGTGCAGGTCGAGTCCCCGCCGTCGGTGGCCTCCGGGCTCCAGCGGGTGGGCCGCGCGGGACACCAGGTCGGCGCCGTCTCGTCCGGCGTGGTCTTCCCCAAGTACCGGGGCGACCTCGTGCAGTCGGCGGTCGTCACCGAGCGGATGCGCGGCGGGGAGATCGAGCGGCTGCGCGTCCCCGCCAATCCGCTGGACGTGCTGGCCCAGCAGATCGTCGCGATGACGGCGATGGACAGCTGGGACGTGGACGAGCTGCTGACCGCCGTGCGCGGCGCCGCCCCCTTCGCGGCGCTCCCTGAGTCGGCCTTCCACGCCGTCCTCGACATGCTCGCCGGGCGCTACCCGTCCGACGCCTTCGCCGAACTGCGGCCCCGCCTGGTGTGGGACCGCGTGGCCCACACCGTCACCGGCAGGCCGGGCGCGCAGCGGCTGGCCGTCACCTCGGGCGGCACCATCCCGGACCGCGGCCTGTTCGGGGTGTTCCTCGCGGGCGCGGACCCGCGCCGCGGCGGCGGCCGGGTGGGCGAGCTGGACGAGGAGATGGTCTACGAGTCCCGGGTCGGCGACGTCTTCACACTGGGCACGACGTCCTGGCGCATCGAGGACATCACGCGCGACCGCGTGCTCGTCTCGCCCGCCCCCGGAGTGCCGGGACGGCTGCCCTTCTGGAAGGGCGACCAGCTCGGGCGCCCGCTGGAACTCGGGCGTGCCCTCGGCGCGTTCGTCCGCGAGGTCGGCGCCCTCCCGGCGGAGGCCGCGCGCGAACGGCTCGGCATGGCCGGCCTGGACACCTGGGCGGTGGACAACGTCCTCGCCTACCTCGACGAGCAGCGCCGCGCGTGCGGGCACCTGCCCGACGACCGCACCGTCGTCGTCGAGCGCTTCCGCGACGAACTGGGCGACTGGCGCGTCGTGATCCACTCCCCGTTCGGCGCGCAGGTGCACGCCCCCTGGGCCCTCGCCCTCGGCGCCAGGATCACCGAGCGCTTCGGCTTCGACGCCCAGGTGGCCCACGCGGACGACGGGATCGTCCTGCGGCTCCCCGACATGGACGTGCTCGCCCTCGACGCGGGCGGCGTCGAGGGCATGAACGGCACGGACGGCATGGGCGGCACGGACGGCGGCGCCGTCCCCGGGCCGCGCGACGCCGCGTACGACGACGGCCAGGCGCCGGTGGGCACCGCCGACGTGCTCTTCGACCGGGGCGACGTCGAGCAGATCGTCACCGAACAGGTCGGCGGCTCGGCCCTGTTCGCCGCCCGTTTCCGCGAGTGCGCGGCGCGCGCCCTGCTGCTGCCGCGCCGCAGCCCCGGCAAGCGCAGCCCGCTGTGGCAGCAGCGCCAGCGCGCGGCCCAGCTGCTGTCCGTCGCCAGCGAGTTCGGCTCGTTCCCCATCGTGCTGGAGGCCGTCCGCGAGTGCCTCCAGGACGTGTTCGACGTCCCCGGGCTCGTCCAGCTGATGGGCGACGTCGAGGCCCGCAGGGTCCGGGTGGTGGAGGTGACGACCCAGGAGCCGTCACCATTCGCCCGCTCCCTGCTCTTCGGCTACGTCGCGCAGTACCTGTACGAGGGCGACTCGCCGCTGGCCGAGCGGCGCGCCGCCGCCCTGTCCCTCGACTCCCGGCTGCTGGCCGAGCTGCTCGGCCAGGCGGAACTGCGCGAGCTGCTCGACCCGCAGGTCCTCGCTGAGCTGGAGCGCGAGCTGGCCTGGCTGACGGACGAGCGGCGCGTCCGCGACGCCGAGGGCGTCGCCGACCTCCTGCGCGTCCTCGGCCCGCTGACCGACGGCGAGCTGGCCGAGCGCGGCGCCGACACCGTCTGGGCAGCCGAACTGGCCGCCGCGCGGCGCGCGATCCGCGTGCGGATCGCCGGTGCCGAGCACTGGGCGGCCATCGAGGACGCGGGACGGCTGCGCGACGCCCTGGGGACCGCCCTCCCCGTCGGGGTGCCCGAGGCGTTCACCGAGCCGGTGCAGGACCCGCTCGGCGACCTGCTCGCCCGGTACGCCCGCACGCACGGGCCCTTCACGTCGGCGTCGGCCGCCGAGCGGTTCGGCCTCGGGACGGCGGTCGTGGACGGCGCGCTGCGGCGGCTGGGCGCCGACGGGCGTTTGGTGCAGGGCGAGTTCCGCCCGGACGGCGCCGGACACGAGTGGTGCGACCCGGCCGTCCTGCGCAGGCTGAAGCGGCGTTCGCTGGCCGCGCTGCGGCAGGAGGTGGAGCCGGTGCCGCCCGCCGCCCTGGCCGCGTTCCTGCCCCAGTGGCAGAACGTCACGGCCCCCGGCGGCCGCGGCGGACTGCGCGGCATCGACGGACTCCTGCGCGCCGTCGAGCAGTTGCAGGGCGCCCCGGTGCCCGCGTCCGCGCTCGAACGGCTCGTGCTGCCCTCCCGCGTCTCCGGCTACGCCCCGGCCATGCTGGACGAACTGACCGCCTCGGGCGAGGTCGTGTGGGCGGGCGCGGGCGCGCTGCCGGGCAAGGACGGCTGGATCGCTCTCCATCCGGCCGACAGCGCCCCCCTGTTGCTGCCCCCGCCGCGCCCACTGGAGCTGACGCCCCTGCACACGGCGGTCCTCGACGCGCTCTCCGGCGGCTACGGGCTGTTCTTCCGCCAGATCGCCGAACGGGTCGGCTCCCCCGGCGAGCCCGTGTCCGACACGGCGCTCGCCGACGCCGTCTGGGACCTCGCCTGGTCGGGGCGGCTGACGAACGACACCCTCGGCCCCCTGCGCGCCCTCCTCGGCTCGGGCCGCACGGCGGGCGCCACGGCGCACCGGGCACGCCGCGCCACCCCGCGCGGGCGGTACGGCTCGTTCGCCGTCGGCACCGGCGGCGCCCGGCGCCCCACGGCGGGGCGTACGGGCCCGCCCACGGTCGGCGGACGCTGGTCCCTGCTGCCCGAGCGCGAGCCGGAGACGACCCTGCGCGCGCACGCCCTGGCCCGTACGCTCCTCGACCGGCACGGGGTGGTCACCCGGGGCGCGGTGGCGGCGGAGGGCGTGCAGGGCGGCTTCTCGGCGGCCTACCGGGTCCTCAGCGCCTTCGAGGACAGCGGCCAGGCGAGGCGCGGCTATGTCGTGGAGGGGCTGGGAGCGGCCCAGTTCGCGATGGACGGGGCCGTGGACCGGCTGCGCGCCATCGGGACGGCCACGGAGCGCGCACGCCCGGACACGGCGGCGCAGGCGGTCCTGCTGGCCGCCGCCGATCCGGCGAACGCGTACGGGGCGGCGCTGCCGTGGCCGGAGGCGCCGCAGGGCGCGGGGCACAAGCCGGGACGCAAGGCGGGCGCGCTGGTGGTGCTGGTGGGGGGAGAGCTGGTGCTCTACGTGGAGCGCGGCGGCAGGACACTGCTCGCGTGGGCGCAGGGCGACGGCCAGGAGGCGCACGAGGAGATCTGGCGCACGGCGGCCGGGGAGCTGGTCCGGGCAGCCTCAGCAGGCGCTCTGGGCACGCTCACGGTGGAGCGGGTCAACGGCTCTCCGGTCCTCGGCGACCCGTTCTGGGTCCGGCTGCTGGAGGCCGCGGGATTCCACGCCACGCCTCGCGGGCTCCGCCTCCGGGGCTGACGCGCCGGGGGGCCGGGCCGCGGGGGCGCGCGCCTCTCGGAGGCGCGGGCGGGAGGGGTCGGAACGGGCGGGGGTCAGGCGGCGACGACGTCCACGGCCTCGGCCGGGGCCTTGATCGTGACGTGGTCGTCGGCGCGGTGGGTGACGGAGGACACACGCGGCACGCGGACCGGATTGAGCATCGGACGCTCCCCGAGCCCCCGGCCGGCGGCACCGAGGGACGGCACCGCGTCACTCGCGGCCGACTGGGCCAGTTCGGCGAGAGCGAGTTCGTCGCTCACCTCGCGCAGCAGCTCCGACATCCGCATGTCGAGCGCGTCGCAGATGGCGGCGAGCAGCTCCGATGACGCTTCCTTCTGCCCCCGTTCCACCTCGGAGAGGTAGCCGAGGGAGACCCGGGCCGAAGAGGACACTTCGCGCAGCGTGCGGCCCTGACGTTGGCGCTGCCGACGCAGCACGTCACCCAGCAGGCGACGGAGCAGGATCATCGGTGGCTCCCTCCTCGGACCGTTGGCCTCGCTTGCTTCATGCCCCACCGTACCGCCTCGGACTCCCCCCGCGCGGGGAGCGATGTCTTGTTCACTCAGGGCTGCAAACATCCATCTCCTCCGTCCTGTTCCGTATCCTGCCCCTCCTCCGCACCACGGTCCGCCCGGCCGACCGGGAGGACCAGCTCGTTGCGCAGCAGGGTGAGGACCGCTCGTACGCTGCCGGTCCTGATGGCGGCGCGGTCGCCGTGCAGGCTGAGTCGCTGAGCCACGACTTTCCCGGTTGCCGGGCCCGAAACCGCGACGTACACCGTTCCGACCGGCTTTCCGTCCTGCTCGGCGGGCCCGGCGACGCCCGTCGTGGCCAGTCCCCAGTCGGCGCGCAGCAGGGCGCGCACGCCCGCGGCGAGCTGCCTGGCGACCTCCGCGTCCACCGCGCCGCGCTCGGCGAGCAGGCCGCCGTCCACGCCGAGCACGGTCCGCTTGACCTCGGTCGCGTACGCCGTCACGGAGCCGCGGAACGCCTGCGAGGCGCCCGGTACGTCCGTGAGGGTCGCGGCGACCAGCCCGCCCGTCAGGGACTCGGCGACGGCGACGGTCTGCCCGCGCTCCGCGAGCAGCTGGAGCACCTGCCGGGCCGTGAGCGAGCCGCTACTCTCCGTGTCACCGGCCGTGTTACCGCGCATGGCCACCGGCCTCCGCGCGCTCCTTCGCGAGCCCCGCGCGGCGCAGCACGAGCGCCTGCCGCACGTAGTCGAGACCGGTCGCGACCGTCAACACCACGGCTGCCGCCATCACCCACCAGCGCAGTGACGCCAGCGGCCCGGTGAGTGACAGGATGTACATCCCGACGGCGATGCCCTGGGTGAGGGTCTTCAGCTTGCCGCCGCGGCCCGCCGCCATGACGCCCCACCTGATGACCCAGAAACGCATCGCGGTGATGCCCAGTTCCCGCACGAGGATGACCGCCGTCACCCACCACGGGACGGCGGACAGCAGCGACAGGCAGATGAGGGCGGCGCCCATGATCGCCTTGTCGGCGATGGGGTCGGCGATCTTGCCGAAGTCGGTGACGAGGTTGCGGCGCCTGGCCAGCTCGCCGTCGAAGAGATCCGTGATCATGGCGACGGTGAACGCCGCCCAGGCCAGCGAGCGCCAGGCCGGGTCGTGCCCGCCGTCGGCGAACATCAGCAGCACGAAGACGGGGACGAGCAGCAGCCTGACCATGGTCAGGACGTTGGCGATGTTCCACAGCCCCGGAGCCGCGGCGGCCGTCCGCGCGTCCGCCGCCCGGCCGCGTCCGGCGGCGGAGGCCGGGATTCCTGTCATCTGGCGGCCCCGTCGGGGCCGGGCCGCAGCACGGCGACCAGATCCACGCCCCGCGTGGCGACGATCTCGGTGTCCACGAAGTGCCCGACGACGGGTTTGGCCGCGTCCGCCGGTCCGACGAGCATGATGTGGCCGTCCGTCTCCGGCGCCTGGTGCGCGCCGCGGCCGACGGCGAGCACCTCGCCGGACAGCCCGTCCGCGCCGGTCCACGGCTCCTCGCCCTCGACGTCGTCCCCGTCCAGGGACTCCACGAGGACTCGCGCGGGCTCGCCGATCCGCTCCTCGGCCCGTTGGGCGATCAGCCCGTCCGCGAGCTGCGTGACGCGCGCCAGCCGCTCGGCGACCACCTCGGGCGCGTGCTTGCCCTCGTATCCGGCGGCCTCGGTGCCCTCCTCGTCGGAGTAGCCGAAGACGCCGATCGCGTCGAGGCGCGCGGCGGTCAGGAAGCGTTCCAGCTCGGCGACGTCGGCCTCGGTCTCGCCGGGGAAGCCCACGATGAAGTTGGACCTGACCCCGGCCAGCGGGGCCTTGCCCCTGATGGTCGCCAGCAGGTCGAGGAACCGGTCGGTGTCGCCGAAGCGGCGCATCGCGCGCAGCACGGCCGGGGCCGAGTGCTGGAAGGAGAGGTCGAAGTAGGGCGCGACCTTCTCGGTGCCGGTGAGCACGTCGATCAGGCCGGGGCGCATCTCGGCGGGCTGGAGGTAGCTGACGCGGATGCGCTCCAGGCCGTCGACCGCGGCGAGTTCGGTCAGCAGCGTCTCCAACAGCCGCAGGTCGCCGAGGTCCTTGCCGTACGACGTGTTGTTCTCCGAGACGAGCATGATCTCGCGGACGCCCTGCTCCGCCAGCCAGCGGGCCTCGCCGAGCACGTCGGAGGGGCGGCGCGAGATGAACGAGCCGCGGAACGACGGGATCGCGCAGAAGCTGCACCGCCGGTCGCAGCCGGAGGCCAGCTTCACGGACGCGACGGGGCTGTCGTCCAGCCTGCGGCGCAGCGGCGCGCGCGGCCCCGACGCCGGGGCGATCCCGGCGGGCAGGTCGGTTATGGCGTCGGCCGGGACGGGCGCGGCGCCGTGCCCCGGCAGCGCGACGTCGGTGCCCTGCCGGTCGGCGGGGCTGATGGGCAGGAGCTTGCGGCGGTCGCGCGGGACGTGCGAGGTGTGGACGCCGCCCGCGAGGATGGTGCGCAGCCGCTCGGAGATGTCAGCGTAGTCGTCGAAGCCGAGGACGGCGTCCGCCTCGGGCAGCGCCTCCGCCAGCTCCTTGCCGTAGCGCTCCGCCATGCAGCCGACGGCGACGACGGCGCGGGTGCGTCCGCCGCCCGCCGCGCCCGACTTCAGCTCCCCGGCCTCCAGGAGCGCGTCGACGGAGTCCTTCTTGGCGGCCTCGACGAAGCCGCAGGTGTTGACCACGGCGACCTCGGCGTCCGCCGCGTCGTCCACGAGGTCCCAGCCGTCCGCGGCGAGACGCCCCGCCAGCTCTTCTGAATCCACCTCATTACGGGCGCAACCAAGAGTGACCAGGGCGACGGTGCGGCGTTCGGACATGGGCTCAGCCTACTTCGTCCCCGGCCGCGCGCCTCCCCCGCCCGGCGACGGTCACCCCTCCTCGGGGTCGCCCGGCGTGTAGGTCAGGCGCTGCACCTGGCCGGACTCGAAATCGGTGTCGATCTCCTTGCCGTTGACGTGCAGCTGGACGGCGCCCGCGTTGCCGAGCACGAGGTCGAGCCGGTCGTCGTCGGTGAAGGTCTGGGAGTCGCCGTCCCGCAGGACGTCCTCGAAGACGACCCGGCCCGTGCTGTCCTTGACGGAGATCCAGCTGTTGCCGCCGTCCATGGTGAGCCGGACGGTCACCTTGTCGGCGGGTGCGGCCGCCACGGCGCTCTCGGACGGCTCGGGCTCGTCCTCCTGCGGCCGGGTGGGGGGCGCGGCGGACGGGTCGCCCGCCTCGGGCTCGCCCCCGGCGACGCCGCCGGGGCGGCCGGGCACCGGGGAGTTCTCGGCGGTGGCGCCGGGGCTGGTCTCGCCGCCGCCGCTGAAGAAGGTGAAGCCGACGAAACCGACGACCGCGACGATGGCCGCGACCATGGCGGCCGTCCAGTTGGGCCGCCGCGGCTCGGGCCGGATGCGCTCCGCGTCGAACAGAGGTCCGGACGAGAGCAGCACGGGCTCGGGGTCCCGCTGCTCGTCGAACAGCTCGACCAGCTCCGCGGGGTCGAGACCGACCGCGCGGGCGAGACTGCGGATGTGGCCCCGGGCGTAGACGTCCCCGCCGCAGCGACTGAAGTCGTCTTCTTCGATCGCCTGCACGATCGGAATACGCACCCGAGTGGACGCACTGACGTCATCCACGGTCAGCCGTGCTTCGATACGCGCCTGCTGAAGGAGCCGGCCGACGGAACGCCGGTCCTCGGCTGCGGAGTTGCCTTGGGACACGGGGGCGCCTTTCGAGCGGGAGGCCGCGTGCTGTGCATATAAGTCTAGGGGCGGAGCGGAAGGATCGGGCAACCGGGCCGACTGCATTTGTCCGCCAACCGGATGGCCGTACCGCACCGCTCCCCGGCCGCCACCCCGCCCTTACGGCCCACGGCGCCGCACCGCGACAGCGGTACGCCCGGGAGCGGCCGAACGGGGGAACGGCCTAGGGTCTGTCCGGCGGATCTTGTCGCGGCTCACGGCGTCGGATGCGGTGCATCGCAAGGCGCCGGATGCGGTGCATCGCAAGGCGCCGGATCGCAGCTCATACCCGACCGTATTCGCGCGATTCGGCAACGCAGCGAGGTGCCGTAGCCGGCGTCGTGAGACAGGCAAGATCCGCCGGACAGACCCTAGCCTTCCGTCTGCCCCCTGATCAGCGCGAGCACGCCATCCAGCTCGTCCGGTTTCACGAGGACGTCCCTGGCCTTCGACCCCTCGCTCGGGCCCACCACGCCGCGCGACTCCATGAGGTCCATCAGCCGCCCCGCCTTGGCGAACCCGACCCGCAGCTTGCGCTGCAGCATCGACGTCGAGCCGAACTGGGTGGACACCACCAGCTCCGCCGCCTGGCACAGCAGGTCGAGGTCGTCGCCGATCTCCTCGTCGATCTCCTTCTTCGCGCCGGACGAGACCGTCACGTCGTCCCGGAAGACCGGCGCCGTCTGCTCCTTGCAGTGCCCGACGACGGCCGCGACCTCCGCCTCCGTGACATAGGCGCCCTGCATGCGGACCGGCTTGTTCGCGCCCATCGGCAGGAACAGCCCGTCGCCCTTGCCGATCAGCTTCTCGGCGCCCGCCTGGTCGAGGATCACGCGGCTGTCCGCCAGCGACGAGGTGGCGAAGGCGAGGCGGGAGGGCACGTTCGCCTTGATCAGGCCGGTCACGACGTCCACGCTCGGCCGCTGCGTGGCCAGCACCAGGTGGATGCCGGCGGCGCGGGCCAGCTGGGTGATGCGGACGATGGCGTCCTCGACGTCGCGCGGCGCGACCATCATCAGGTCCGCCAGCTCGTCCACGATCACCAGCAGGTACGGGTACGGCGCCAGCTCCCGACCGCTGCCGTCCGGCGGGCTGACCTTGCCCGCGCGCACGGCGGCGTTGAAGTCGTCGATGTGCCGGAAGCCGTACGCCGCCAGGTCGTCGTACCTGAGGTCCATCTCGCGCACGACCCACTGGAGCGCCTCGGCGGCCCGCTTCGGGTTGGTGATGATGGGGGTGATCAGGTGCGGGATGCCCTCGTACGCCGTCAGCTCGACGCGCTTGGGGTCGACGAGGACCAGCTTCACGTCGTCCGGCGAGGAGCGCACCATGACCGACGTGATGAGGCAGTTGATGCAGGACGACTTGCCGGAGCCGGTGGCGCCCGCGACCAGCAGGTGCGGCATCTTCGTCAGGTCGGCCATCACGTAGCCGCCCTCGACGTCCTTGCCGAGGCCGACGAGCAGCGGATCGGTCTCGCCGGCGGCGTCCGCGGCGCGCAGCACGTCCCCCAGGTTGACCATCTCGCGGTCGCTGTTCGGGATCTCGATGCCGACCGCCGACTTGCCCGGGATCGGGCTGATGATGCGCACGTCGGGGCTGGCGACGGCGTAGGCGATGTTCTTCGCCAGCGCCGTGATCTTCTCGACCTTCACGGCCGGGCCCAGCTCGACCTCGTACCGCGTGACGGTCGGGCCGCGCGTGAAGCCGGTGACCCGGGCGTCCACCTTGAACTGGGTGAAGACCGTGGTCAGCGAGTCCACCACCGCGTCGTTCGCCGCGCTGCGCGTGCGCCCGGGGCCGCCGCGCGTCAGCAGGTCGAGGGACGGGAGGGCGTACGTGACGTCCCCGGCGAGCTGGAGCTGCTCGGCGCGCGGGGGGAGCGCGGCCACCGGCTCGGGGGGGCTCTTGGTCAGGTCGGGCACCGCGCCGGACGGGGACGACGCCGCGGCGGGCCTGCCGGTACGGCCCGTGCTGTCGGCCCTGTCGGCGTCCTCGGAGCCGTCCGGGACGTCGGTAGCACCGGGGACGCCGGGAACATCGCCGGTGTCCGTGTCGCGGCCCCTCCGCCCGCGCCCGGTGGAGACGCGGCTGCTGATCTCGGCGACGAGCGGCGACGGCTGCACGCCGTGCAGCAGCGCGCCGTCCAGCGACGCCGCGGCCGCGGCCGCCACGTCCACCGGGTCCGCGGTGCCATGCCCCCCGCGGCGCGGCCTGGCCACGGCGGTCTCGCCGCCGTCCGCCCCGGGCGCACGCCGGGGCCGCCCGCCGCGGCGGGGCGCGGGACGGTCGCGGTAGGGCTCCTCGTCGCCGTACGCGTCCGGCTCGTCCCAGTCCCCGTACGGGTCCTGCTCGCCGGGCGCCGCCTCGATGCCCGCGCCGAACCCGGGCCCCGGCCCGTCCGGCGCGTGCTCCTCCAGCAGCCCGAGGCGCACCGCGCCCTCCCGCAGGCGGCGCGGGATGGCGTTGACCGGGGTCGCCGTGACGACGAGCAGCCCGAAGACGGTCACCAGCACGAGCAGCGCCATGGCCAGCGGCTCGCCGACCGCCAGGATCAGCGGCCGCGACGCGGCCCAGCCGAGGTGGCCGCCGGTGTCCCGCAGGGCCTGCGCGCCCTCGCTGCGCCCCGGCGCGCCGGTGAAGATGTGCACGAGCCCGAGCACGCCGACGAGGAGCGCCGTCAGCCCGATGACGATCCGTCCGTTCGCCTCCTGCTTCTCCGGATGCCGGATCAGCCGGACCGCGAGGAAGGCGAGGACGATCGGGAGGACGAGGTCGAGGCGGCCGAGCGCGCCCGTCACGATGATGGTGACCAGTTCGCCGACCGGCCCGCTGAGGTTGGACCAGGTACCGGCCGCGACGACGAGGGCGAGCGCCAGCAGCAGCAGCGCCAGGCCGTCCTTGCGGTGCGCCGGGTCGAGCCCCTTCGCGCCGCGCAGCAGCGCGCCCACCGGGTGCGCGATCCCCAGCCACAGGCCGCGGACGACGCGGACGAGGAGCGGGCGCTTCGGGGGCGGCGGCGGGGGTTTGCGGGGTGCCGCCTTCTTGGCCGGCGGCTTGCGCGCCGCCGCCTTCTTCGCGGGAGCCTTCTTCACGGGGGCGGCCCTGCCTGCCGCCCCCGCACCGCCGCGCCCGTTCTGGGGACCCTTGCCGGGCGTACGTGAGGCCATGGGGGTGAGGTTACCGGGGACTCACCTCCGAAACACGGAGCACACCCCCTGAGGGGACGTCAGCGCGAATCGACGGACTTCTGCTGTCCCGCGCCGGGTTGCAGGGCGTCAAGTGCCCTGCGCAGCCCGGCCAGCTTGCGCTCCAGGTGGGCCGCCGTGGAGACGGCGGCGCTGCCGCCCGACTCGGACAGCTCCTTGGAGAGGACCTCGGCCTGCTCCTCCACCGCCGCCAGGCGGGCCGACAGCTCGGGCAGCAGGCCGCCCGCGCCGCGTTCGGCGTCCGGCTGCGCGTGCCCGCCCTCCAGCTCGCGGCGCAGCAGGGCGGCCTGCTCGCGCAACTGCACGTTCTTCATGTGCAGATCGACGAACACCGACACCTTGGCGCGCAGGACCCACGGGTCGAACGGCTTGGAGATGTAGTCCACCGCGCCCGCGGCGTAGCCCCGGAACGTGTGGTGGGGACCGTGGTTGATCGCGGTCAGGAAGATGATGGGGATGTCGCGCGTGCGCTCGCGCCGTTTGATGTGCGCCGCCGTCTCGAAGCCGTCCATGCCCGGCATCTGGACGTCCAGCAGGATGACCGCGAAGTCCTCCGTGAGCAGCGCCTTGAGCGCTTCCTCCCCTGACGATGCACGGACCAGTGTCTGATCGAGCGCCGAGAGGATCGCCTCCAGCGCCAGCAGATTCTCGGGCCGGTCATCGACCAGGAGGATCTTGGCCTTCTGCACCATGGCCCGTCCTCCTCGCCCCTGCGGCGCGGTCACGCGCCGCCGTTGTGGACGGCGCTGTCCCGCCGCCCGCCTCCTGTGCCGGACATGGTGGCATCCTCCCCGGCACCGATGCCAGCGAGCCTGCTCGGCCATGCGCCGGTGTACGCCGTCCCCGGGGGTTCCCGCACCCTCGCGGGAGACCGATGTCACTCCGGCCCGGACCTCGACACCACCGGCGAACCACCCTGCCCACTCGCCCGAACGGAGAGGAACGCAAGGCGCCCGGTGATCAGCACATTGCGCTGCGTCACGATACCACGGGCACCCGAGCCCGGCGAACCACGCCGTCCGACCTGCACAACGCCCGGACGGCGCCCGTGGTTCCGCTCCCACGTCCCCGACCGCACGTCACGCCCGGCTGCGCATCCACTGCCCCATCACGGTCAACAGCAGTTCCGTGTCGACCGGTTTGGTCACGTAGGCGGACGCGCCGGACTCGATGGTCTTCTCCTTGTCGCCCTTCATGGCCTTCGCCGTCAGCGCGATGATCGGCAGCCCCGAGAACTGCGGCATGCGCCGGATCGCGGACGTCGTCGCGTAGCCGTCCATCTCCGGCATCATGATGTCCATCAGCACCAGGACGACGTCCTCGTTGGACTCCAGCACCTCGATACCCTCGCGCCCGTTCTCCGCGTAGAGCACCCGCAGACCGTGCTGTTCGAGGACGCTGGTGAGCGCGAAGACGTTCCGCACGTCGTCGTCCACGATCAGCACCTTGCGGCCGCGGAACTCGCGGTACAGCTTGCGCAGTTCCTCGTCGTCGACGGACGACTCCCCGGCCCGCGCGCCCGGTTCCTCGCCGGGAACGGGCTCGGAGAACCGCTCGCGGTGGCGGCGGGTGAGCGACTCGGCGGCGCGCTCGGCCGCGATGGACGCGCGGCGGCTGTTCTCCCGGTCGCGGTCGGGCACCTCCTCGGCCGTACGCTCGCTCCCGTTCAGGCCGTGCTGCTCGCCCCGCGCCGCCGCGGACGGGCCCGCCTCCAGCGCGAGGTCGGGGCGCCGCGCCTCGATCGGCACCGCCCCGCCCGTGGCCATCTGCCCGCCGCCCATCTGCCCGTACCCGGGCGGCGGCAGCTCGGTCGGCTGCAGCGGCAGGTAGAGCGTGAACGTCGAGCCGCGGCCCGGCTCGCTCGCCGCGTGGATCTCCCCGCCGAGCAGCCGCGCGATCTCCCGGCTGATCGACAGCCCGAGCCCGGTGCCGCCGTACTTGCGGCTGGTCGTGCCGTCCGCCTGCTTGAAGGCCTCGAAGATCACCCGCATCTTGCTCGCCGCGATCCCGATGCCCGTGTCGGACACGGCGAACGCGACCAGCGGCGCGTCCGGCGCGAGCCCCGCGCCGTTCTCGACCAGCTGGTCCCTGATCTCGGCCGGCACCTCCGCCGACACCGGCCTGATCACCAGCTCGACGGACCCGGTGTCCGTGAACTTCACCGCGTTCGACAGCAGGTTGCGCAGCACCTGCAGCAGCCGCTGCTCGTCCGTGTGCAGCGTCGCGGGCAGTTCGGGCGAGACGCGGACCGAGAACTCCAGGCTCTTCTCCGCCGTCAGCGGGCGGAACGACGCCTCGATGTAGTCCACCAGCTGCACCAGCGCGATGCGCGTCGGGCTGACGTCCATCTTCCCCGCCTCGACCTTCGACAGGTCGAGGATGTCGTTGATCAGCTGGAGCAGGTCAGAGCCCGCGCCGTGGATCGTCTCGGCGAACTCGACCTGCTTCGGCGACAGGTTGCCCTCCGCGTTGTCGGCGAGCAGCTTGGCGAGGATCAGCAGCGAGTTGAGCGGCGTCCGCAGCTCGTGCGACATGTTCGCGAGGAACTCGGACTTGTACCGCATCGAGACGGCGAGCTGCTCGGCCCGCTCCTGGAGCCCGCGCCGCGCCTCCTCGATCTCGGAGTTCTTCACCTCGATCCGGCGGTTGGTCTGCGCCAGCAGGTCCGCCTTCTCGCGCAGCTCCGAGTTGGACGACTCCAGCGCCACCTGCTGCTGCTCCAGCTCCGCCGTCTGCGTCTTGAGCTGGCTGGCCAGCTCCTGCGAACCGGCGAGCAGCAGCTCGGTGCGGGTGTTGACGCTGATCGTGTTGACGGTGGTGGCGATCATCTCCGCCATCTGCTTCAGGAAGTCCTGCTCGATCTGCGTGAACGGCTTGAACGACGCCAGCTCCAGCACGCCGAGCACCTGGTCCTCGAACAGCACCGGCAGCACGACGCCGAAGACCGGCGGCGCCTCGCCGAGACCGGACGAGATCTTGAGGTACCCCTCGGGCGTCGGCCCGAAGAGGATCATCCGCTTCTCGTCGGCCGCCGTCCCCACCAGCGACTCACGCGGCCGGAACGAGATCGCCTGGTGCCCCGGCGCGAAGCCGTACGACCCGTACATCCGCAGCTCGTAGTCGGACCCGCCGCTGACGCCGACCACGTCGCCGTCCGTCTGCGCCGCGAGGAAGAACGCCCCGTGCTGCGCGGTGACGGCGGGCACCAGCTCGCTCATCACCATGCTGGCGACCTCCGCGAGTTCCCGCCTGCCCTGGAGCAGGCCCGAGATCCGCGCCAGGTTGCTCTTGAGCCAGTCGGTCTCCTTGTTGGCGAGCGTCGTCTCGCGGAGGTTGATGATCATCTTGTTGACGCTCTCCTGGACGACCAGGATCTCGCCCGCCGCGTCGGTGTCGATGCGCACGTTGTGGTCGCCGCGGTCCACGAACTCGGCGACCCGCGCGATGCCGCGGACCTGACGCGTCAGGTTCGCCGCCATCTCGTTCATCGAGTCGGTGAGGTCCTTCCAGGTGCCGGCGACCCCGGGCACCCGCGCCTGGCCGCCCAGCTGCCCGTCGGTGCCCACCTCGCGGGCGACCTTCGTCACCTGGTCGGCGAAGAGCGACAGCTGGTCCACCATCGTGTTGAGGGTCTGCTTCAGCTCGAAGATCTCGCCCCGCGCGTCGATGTCCATCTTCTTGGTCAGGTCGCCCTGCGCGATGGCCGTGGTGACCATGCGGATGTTGCGGACCTGCCCGGTCAGGTTGGACGCCATGCGGTTCACGGACTCCGTGAGGTCCCGCCACGTGCCCGAGACGCCCGGGACCTTCGCCTGGCCGCCGAGCCGCCCCTCCGTACCCACCTCGCGCGCCACCCGCGTCACCTCGGCGGCGAACGACGACAGCGTCGTCACCATCCGGTTGACGGTGTCGGCGAGCTGCGCGACCTCGCCGCTGGCCTCGACGGTGACCTTCTTGGACAGGTCGCCGTTGGCCACCGCCGTGGCGACCTCCGAGATGTTGCGCACCTGGGTCGTGAGGTTGCGCGCCATCAGGTTGACGTTGTCGGTGAGCGCCTTCCACGTCCCGGAGACGCCGCGCACCTGCGCCTGGCCGCCGAGCTGGCCTTCCGTACCGACCTCGCGGGCCACGCGCGTGACCTGCTCGGCGAACGACGAGAGCTGGTCGACCATCGTGTTCACGGTCGTCACCAGCACGAGGATCTCCCCGCGCGCGTCCACCGTGATCTTCTTCGTCAGGTCGCCCTTGGCCACCGCGGTGGTGACCTCGGCGATGTTCCGCACCTGCAGCGTCAGGTTGTTGGCCATGCTGTTGACCGACTGCGTGAGGTCCTTCCACGTGCCGGCCACGCCCTCGACCTGCGCCTGCCCGCCGAGCCGCCCGTCCGTGCCCACCTCGCGGGCCACGCGCGTGACCTGCTCGGCGAAGGACGACAGCTGGTCGACCATCGTGTTCAGCGTGTCCTTCAGTTCGAGGATCTCGCCCTTGGCGTCCACGGTGATCCGCTGCGTGAGGTCACCGCGCGCGACCGCCATGGCGACCTGCGAGATGTTCCTGACCTGTCCCGTCAGGTTGCCCGCCATCCCGTTGACGGAGTCGGTGAGGTCGCGCCACGTGCCGGCGACGCCGGACACCTGCGCCTGCCCGCCGAGGCGGCCCTCCGTACCCACCTCGCGCGCGACCCGCGTGACCTGCTCCGCGAAGGACGACAGCTGGTCCACCATCGTGTTGACGGTGCTCTTCAGCTCCAGGATCTCGCCGCGCGCGTCCACGGCGATCTTCTGGGTGAGGTCGCCGTTCGCGACGGCGGTCGTGACCTGCGCGATGTTCCGCACCTGGTCGGTGAGGTTCGACGCCATCCGGTTCACCGAGTCCGTCAGCGCCTTCCAGGTGCCGCTGACGCCCTCCACCTGCGCCTGGCCGCCGAGGCGCCCCTCGATGCCCACCTCGGTCGCGACCCGGGTCACCTGCTCGGCGAACGAGGACAGCTGGTCGACCATCCGGTTGACCGTGCTCTTCAGCTCCAGCATCTCGCCGGAGACGTCCACCGTCACCTTCTGCGAGAGATCGCCGTTCGCCACCGCGGTCGTGACCTGCGCGATGTTGCGCACCTGGCCGGTGAGGTTGCGGAACGCGGTGTTCACCGAGTCGGTGAGGTCCTTCCACGCGCCCGCGACGCCCAGCACGGACGCCTGCCCGCCCAGCGCGCCCTCGTCGCCGATCTCCCGGGCCACGCGCGTGACCTCGGACTGGAACGAGGACAGCTGGTCGACCATCCGGTTGACCGTGCTCTTCAGCTCCAGCATCTCGCCGGACACGTTGACGGTGACCTTCTGGGAGAGGTCGCCGTTGGCGACCGCCGTCGTCACCTGCGCGATGTCGCGGACCTGCGCGGTCAGGTTCCGGAACGCCGTGTTGACGGAGTCCGTCAGTTCCTTCCACACCCCGGCCACGCCCTGGACGCGCGCCTGCCCGCCGAGCGCGCCCTCCGTACCGATCTCGGTGGCGGTCCTGGTCACCTCGTCGGCGAACGACTGGAGCGTCAGCGTCATGTCGTTGATCGTGTCCGCGAGCTGCGCGACCTCGCCGCGCGCGCTGACCGTGATCTTCTGCGACAGGTCGCCGTTCGCGACGGCGGTCGTCACCTGGGCGATCTCCCGCACCTGTTTGGTGAGATTGCCCGCCATCGTGTTGACGGAGTCGGTGAGGTCCTTCCACACACCCGCCACGTTCTTGACCTGCGCCTGCCCGCCGAGCACGCCCTCGGTGCCCACCTCGCGGGCCACCCGCGTCACCTCGGACTGGAAGGACGAGAGCTGGTCCACCATCGTGTTGACGGTGTCCTTCAGCTCCAGCATCTCGCCCGCGACATGCACGGTCACCTTCCGCGACAGGTCGCCCTCGTTCACCGCCTTGGTGACGGTCGAGATGTCCCTGACCTGCGCCGTCAGGCGGGCCGCCATGGTGTTGACCGAGTCCGTCAGGCCCTTCCACGAGCCGGACATGCCGCGGACCTTCGCCTGGCCGCCGAGCTTGCCCTCCGTGCCGACCTCACGGGCGACGCGCGTCACCTCGTCCGTGAACTGCGAGAGGTGGTCCACGAGCCCGTTGACCGTACGGCCGACGCGCAGGAACTCGCCCTTGAGCGGCCGTCCCGTCCCGTCCCGCGCCTCGACCCGCAGCTCCATCCGCTGCTCCAGGTCACCGTCCGCGACCGCCGTCAGCACGCGCCCCACCTCGGCGACCGGGCGCACCAGGTCGTCCACGAGGTCGTTGGCGTCGTCGACGGCCTTGCCCCAGGCGCCCTCGCAGACGCCGGTCTCCATCCGCTCGGTGAGCTTCCCCTCCCGGCCGACGAGCCGCCGTACGCCCGCGAGCTGGCCGGTCAGGTGCAGGCCGCGGTCGGCGACCTGGTTGTAGACGGCGGCGATCTCCGCCATCGGCCCCTCGCCGACGACGGTGAGGCGCTTGCGCATGTTGCCGTCCCGCATGGCCTCCAGGGCGGAGAGCAGCCGGTCGAGGGCGGCAGCGTCCACTTCGACGGTGCCGCCGACCCTCGGCCTCCTCGTTCGCGCGCGCGTCCCGGCGCGCACATCCGCTCCCTCAGACACCACTGTGTCCCTCCCGCAGGATCGACCTTGCGCCCGGGGCTCTCACACCGGGCACTCCCAGTGTTTCACTCCCGACCGACCGGGCGATAACAGTTCGGCAGCATCGCTTACCACTGTCCGCCGGTCCGGGGGAATTCAGCGGATGCGCCGTTCGCCTCGCACGGCGACGTCAGTAACCTGGCATCCGGCACAACGAGAGACCTCTGGGGGAGTACGTGATCACCGCGCGAGCTGCGGCCACCTTCGAGCCGGTGGGCCGCTCGGTCGCGACCGCGCGCGGGTTCGTGCGGGACACCCTCCAGGGCTGGGGCCTCACCGACCTCACCGAGGACGCGGTCGTCCTCACGAGCGAACTCGTCACGAACGCCGTCGTCCACGCCGGTACGGCGGCCGACGTCCGCTGCCTGCGCGACAAGGACGGCGTCCGCATCGAGGTGGTGGACCGCCACCCGGAGCGCGAACTGCCCCTCGCCGAGGTCAGCCGCAACCGCCTCGACCTCAACAGCGAGGGCGGCCGCGGCCTCCTCCTGTGCGCCGCGCTCGCCTCGCACTGGGGCGTGGACTACACGACCAGCGAGAAGCGCGTCTGGTTCCGCCTCGACCAGGCGGCCACCCCGGTGGGCACCCGCTCGGCGGGCCCGGTCGTCCCCGACGCGACGCTGCCCGTCGCCGACGAGCGCGTCCGCGTCGCCGTCGTCCAGGTGGACCGTTCGGACACCGTCACGGCCTGGAACGACGACGCCCGCCTCCTCTTCGGCTACCACCCCGACCAGGTCGTCGGAAAGCCCCTCGGGGACCTGGCCGCCTGGCCGCAGACCCCCGGCACCGGCACCGGCATCGCCGAGGCGCTGTCCCTCTCCCGCTGGGAGGGCACGTACGGCCTGCGCGACGCCCAGGGCCGCACCGTCCCGGTGTACGCGTGCCACCTGCGCGTCCGCGACACCCTCGGCGAACCGTCCACGGTCTGCCTGATCGTCCGCGACGACGAGCGCGCCGTCCTCCAGAGCCCCGTGCGCCTGCCGCTGCACTCCGGCGGCGAGGCGCTCGACCGCACCGGCGACCCGCTGGACGGCCTAGTGGGCGGCCCTCCGCCGGACGACCTCGACGGCCTCCTCCAGCGCACGGTGGAGCGCGCCCGCGACATGCTCGACGGCGACGCCGCGTTCCTCCTGCTCGCGACCGACGACGAGACGGAGCTGGAGGTCCGCGCCACGACCGGCCTGCCCTCCGCGCGGCAGCGGTTCGCCCGCGTCCCCGTCGAGACGGGCAACGGCAGGTACGGCTCGGCCCGCATGCCCGCGGTGCACGAGGACCTGGCGACCGCGCCGGGCGCCGTACCGCTCCTGTCGGGCACCGGGATGCACGCCGTCGTGATCGTCCCCCTCAAGGTCGAGGGCCGGCTGACGGGTTCGCTCGGCGTCGCCTCGGAGACACCGGGCCGGTACAGCAACGAAGAGGCGCTGCGCCTGCAGTTCGCGGCCGACCGCATCGCGCTGGCCGTCGAGTCGGCGCGCCTGACGGAGCTGGAACGGCTGCGGCGCGGCTCGCTGGCCTTCCTCGTGGAGGCGTCCGAGCTGCTCGCCGGAACACTCGACCGCAACCAGACTCTCGCGCTGATGGCCCAGATGACCGTCCCGACGCTCGCCACCTGGTGCGCCGTCTACACGATCTCCGACCTCGGCGACCCCGTGCTCTCCTACGTGCTGCACGAGGACGAGGACCGGATCGACGGCATCAAGGCCCTGCTGAAGCGGGTCGAACCGCCGGACCCCGACATCACGCTGGGCGTGCGGCGCTGGCACGCGCCCGCGGACGCGGCGCACAACACGGCGCTCCGCAGCTCGCTGCGGAGCCTGGCGCTCGGCCAGCCGCCCTCGGCCGCCGCGTCACCCGGCGCCAGTCTGTCCACGGCCTCCGCGGTCGGCGGCGAGACGGTGGTGCTGCCGCTGGTGGCGCGCAACCGCGTGATCGGCCTGCTGGCGCTCGGCAAGCCGACGGAGGAGCGGTTCCGCCAGGACATCATGGAGCTGGCCGAGGACCTGTCCCGCCGGGCCGCGCTCGCGCTGGACAACGCCCGCCTCTACAGCGAGCGTACGGCGATCAGCCAGTCGCTCCAGCGGAGCCTCCTGCCGCCGAAGGTGCCGGTGATCTCCGGCGTCGAGGTCGAGGTGATCTACCGCGCCGCGGGCGAGGGCAACGAGGTGGGCGGCGACTTCTACGACGTCTTCCCCATCCGCGAGGGCGCGTACGGCTTCGCGATCGGCGACGTGTGCGGCACGGGCCCCGAGGCGGCGGCCGTGACGGGTCTCGCCCGGCACGCGCTGCGCCTCCTCGCCCGCGAGGGCCTCGGCGGCCCGGCGGTGCTGGAGCGGCTGAACGCGGCGATCCTCGAAGAGGGCGACCGCGCGCGCTTCCTGACGCTCCTGTACGGCGAGCTGTGGCCGCAGGAGGACGGCGGCGCGCTGCTCAAGATGGTGTGCGCCGGGCACCCCCTGCCGCTGCGGCTGACGCCGGACGGCACGGTGGAGCCGGCCGTGGGGGCCCAGCCGCTGCTCGGTGTGATCGAGGAGCTGGAGCTGTTCGAGGAGACGGCACGGCTCGATCCGGGGGACGTTCTGCTGTGCGTGACGGACGGCGTCACCGAACGCCGGGAAGGCACGCGCATGCTGGGCGACGACGGCCTGGCGGATGTCCTGTCGTCCTGTACGGGGATGACGGCCGGCGCGGTGGCGGCCCGTGTGCTGCGTGCCGTGGAACGCTTCGCGAGCGACCCGCCCTCCGACGACATGGCGATCCTGACACTCCGGATGCCGGACGCCTGATCTCCCGTCGCCCGAAAGCCTGATGCCCCATGACTCCGTCAACTCCGGCGGACGCATGGGGCATTGTGTTTGTGCTCGCCGGACAGAAACGAAAAAGGCCCTCACCGAAGTGAGAGCCTGGAATTGCTTGTTGTGCCGAGAGCCCCAAAACGGAATCGAACCGTTGACCTTCTCCTTACCATGGAGACGCTCTGCCGACTGAGCTATTGGGGCGATATTGTCCGGCGGTGACCTACTCTCCCACACGGTCCCCCATGCAGTACCATCGGCGCTGGAGAGCTTAGCTTCCGGGTTCGGAATGTAACCGGGCGTTTCCTCTCCGCC
>NZ_JBITKT010000005.1:0-413877 GCF_044461265.1 Streptomyces sp. NPDC049879
AAATCAGCGACGGACGCCTCAAGCTGCTCCACACACCGCCCACAGGCATACAGCGGCGCCTCACCCGGCGGCGACGCCACCGCAACATCCCCAACACGGGTGACGAGCGTGACCCGATGCCCACACCAGAACCAGCACGCACCCACCAACCACTCCTGCACACTCACCCCTCGCCCTTCCCAGCCCTGGCAAGCACACGCAGCAGGCAGAGGAACGCGACAACCAACCCGAGCAGCACACCACCACCCACCACAGCCACGACCCCGAGGACACTCCCGACACACCGCAACGCCGCCATCACGCCACCGCCCCCTCGTCCACCGGATCGAGGTCAAGGCTGAACCACATGCTCTTGCCGCCGACTTCGGCATCACAGCCGAAGTCGAGGGACATCGCCCGCAGCATCCACAGCCCGCGCCCGGACTCCGCGTCCCAGGCAGGCTCGGCGACTTTCGGCACACACGAGGACCGGTCCCCCACCCGAACCGTCACCCGTTCGCCAGCCCGTACCACCGACAGACAGCAGTACGGATCACCGGCGTGCCGGACGACGTTGCTCAGCAGTTCCGAGACTCCGACGCGGGCCACCTCGACCGTGGCGTCCGACGCACCCCAGGAGGTCAGGACCAGGCTCACCGTACGGCGCCAGGTCTCGATCCGCCGGGCATGGGCATACAGGTCCCAGGTGAACGTGACACCTGTGGAACGGGGTTGGAGCAGGTAGCGGGGTGGGGGCATGGGAGGGCTTCCTTGGCCGTCTGTGACGAAACGGCTACAAGCCTCGCGGGCGCAGAGCTACGCTGACCAGGGGTTAGCTGATGCCTCTTGACCCGACAACGAGTTTCTGCTCTGTGAGGGACGTCGATGGTTGGACCAAGCCCAGAAACCAAACCGATTCCTCCGGCGCGCAGGCAGTTCATGAACGAGCTGGCCACTCTGCGCGCCGAGGCCAAACTGTCGCTCGGAGAGCTTTCCGAGCGAGCCCGGTACGACCGCTCCTACCTCAACCGGCTGGAACGCGGAGAGCGTATCGGTGACCTGGAGACCGCCAAACGCCTCGACGAGGTGTACGGGACCGGGCGCGGTCTTCAGAACCTCTGGGCGCTCGCCAAGGATGACATTCATCCCACCCGCAACCAGCGATACATGGAGCTGGAGGATGTGGCTCGAATCATCCACAAGTACGTTCAGCAGGTGATCCCCGGGCTCCTCCAGACCGAGGAGTACACCCGGGAGCTGATGTGGTCGGCACCGCATCGCCCTGCCGAGGAGGAAATCTTGGAGGCGAGGCTGGCGCTTCGAATGAGCCGCCAGCAGATGCTACGCCGGGAGGACCACCCCCCGTACCTTCGCGTCGTGCTGGACGAATCGGCGTTCGGGCGCCGCCTGAAGGACGGCGATGCCTGGGACCGTCAGCTCCAGCGCCTGCTCGATGACGCCCAGCTCCCAAACATCACCGTTCAGGTGCTCCCTCTGAGCACTGGCCTCCACAACTTGATGGCCGGTTCCCTGTCCCTCCTCTGGCTCCCCGACGGAACCTCCGCCGCCTATCTGGAAGGCAACAGAGCGGGCGAAACGATCGAGGAGCCGAGCGATGTGGAAGAGCTTCGCGTCTCCTACGATGAGGTGAGCGCTCGCGCGCTTTCCCCACTGGACTCCCTGGAGTTCATTCGCAGACTGATGAAAGACCGCTAAAGCTCATGCCAGTCACCCCGGCCAACGCGAACACCGCGCTGTGGCGCAAGTCCAGTTACAGCTCCGGAGCAGAAGAAAACTGCATCGAGGTCGCCGACGGCTTCGCGCAGGTCGTGCCCGTCCGAGACTCCAAGGCGCCCGAGCACATCCTGATCACCCCCACCCCCGCCTGGCGCGCGTTCATCAGCCTCGTCAAGGACTGAGCGAGACAGCCTCCGGGAACGCATCAGCTGATGAAAGGTGGTCCGAAATGATGCGGATCGAACACCCGAACCTCAGCAACGCGCACTGGCACAAATCCAGCTACAGCACTTGGGGAGAAGACAACTGCGTCGAGGTCGCTGACGGCTTCGCGCAGGTCGTGCCCGTCCGGGACTCCAAGGCCCCCGAGCGCATCCTGATCACCCCCACCCCCGCCTGGCGCGCGTTCATCGGCTTCGTCAAGGACTGACCACGGTCTGACGGTCGAGGTCCTGGCCGGGCAGATCGGGGGCTGACCGTGGCCGTCTTCGGGGCGGCGTCACGGCGTGAGCGCTTCGGCGAGCAGTTCGCGCAGCTCCGTCCCGGCCCGGCTGGTCCCGTACGGTGCGGCCTCCTGGTGCAGGTCGCTCAGGCTGTCGCCCACGCGTGGTGAGCCGATGCTGCGGAAGACGCCGAGGGCGCGGTGGGTCTGCGCGAGCGCGGCGTCCACGTCGCCGATGGCGAGGTGTGTGCGGGCCAGGCCGATGGCGTCGAAAGCGGCGGACCGTACGCGGTGCTCGGGGCGGAGGTCCCGGGCACGGCCGAGGAGTTCGAGCGAGGACTGCGCGCGGACGCGGCGGGAGGGCCCGCGGTCGTGCTTGACCGCGATCTGGTGGACGACACCGAGCGTCGCGCACAGCTCGGCCTCGTCGAAGAACGCCATGTGCGGGGGTTCGACGGCCGGATCGACGGTGGTGAACAGTTGTTGCGCCGTGCCCGCCGCCCGTTCGCTCTCCGGGATCTGGCCGAGGATGGCGTGGAAGCGGGCACGGAGGGCGGCGAGCATGGCGCGGGTCGCGGGGGTCGCCTCGTGACGCGCGCCGTATTCGGCGAGGCTCACGAGATCGAGGGCTTCCCGGTAGTGCCCGAGGTGGGACATCTGCCGGGCCATGCACTGGAGGATGTGCGCGCCCAAGGCACGGTCGCCTGCTTCGCTCGCGGCGTGCAGGGCGGTGATGAAGAGGCGTTGGGCGCTGCGGTGCTTGCCCGCGTCGAAGGTCATCCAGCCCGCTACGGAGCCGAGGTCGGCGACGGCGGCGAACAGGGCACGGGCGGTGTCCTCGTCGCGGTAACTCACGGTCTTGAGAAGGTCGTTGGCGTCGGCCATCTGTGCGACGACGGCGCGGCGGGAGAGGACTCCGCCGTGCCGGTTGTCCGCGTCGCGGAACACGGTGGTGACGGCGCGGATGCCCTCGACGTCCGTGGCCCCGATCCGTCCGCGGCGCGCGGCGAGGGCGGACGGGGTGGCGGTGGCCCACTGGTGCAGGGGCACGAGCAGGTCGTCGCCGGTGTGTACGTCCCGGGCCTCGTCGGAGTCACGGCTGTGCGGCACCATCATCTCGCTCCTGGTCAGGTGGTCGATCGCGGCCACGGTGGGCGCGGGCTGCCAGGCCATCGCGGGGCCCGTCACCACGGGGGCCCGCCGGTCGGGGAAGGCCAGGTCCGCGCTGGTCAGCAGGACACCCGTACGGTCGCTGAGGAATTCGGCGATGAGCTGGGGCATGGGCGGGGTGGGGACCTCGCCGGCTCGCCATGCCCGCACCCGTCCGCGGGCCGCAGACCCGACGCGCGCGGTCGGCGGTCGGCTGCGTCTTCCGTCGCACGGAACTGCTCTGATCAGGGTTTCCGCCAGGTGATGCTCTGTTCGTCCGGGGTGATCGTGATCTCGAACTTGTCCAGAGTCGGTGCCCCGTCCGCACGCCAGAGGAAGACGTGCGCCTCGATGTCGTCCCAGATCCGAGCGGGGCCACCCTGGCGGACAGTCCATCGCCCGCCTGTCTCGGTCAACGCGGCCCATGATCCTTCGTCCACATCGATCAGCACATGTTCCGTCCGACCATCCCGGTCGAGGCTGATCCGCTGTGCGCCGGGAGCTGCGATCTGAGCGACGAACCGCGTGTCCCAGTCGTTGATCACCTCAGCCCCGAGGGCCGCCACGCGTTCCTCTCCCTCACTCATGTCGGGCAGCAGTCCGAGCGGCGGCGGCGCCTGGGGCCGGGCGAGCATGAAGGAGATCCGCCCACCGAGGAACGGCCCCGAGGCCGTTCCGTCCTCGCCGACGGTGAGCCGCGCAAGCTCGGAGGCGTACATCCACCCGCCGAGGGTGGCAACGATGATGCCTCCGGGCCGTGTCTGCCTGATCCAGTCGTAGGGGATCGAGACGAGCCCGCACGTGGCGATCACCCTGTCGTACGGGGCGCCTTCCCCATGGCCGGCCAAGCCGTCACCCACGATGAGGTCGGGGTGGAAGCCGACCCGCGCCAGAGCCGTTCCCGCTCGACCGGATACGCCGGGATCGATCTCGATCGATGTGATCAGCTCGTCACCCAAGCGGTGGCAGCCGAGTGCCGTCGAGTAGCCCGTGCCGGTGCCGACTTCGAGCACCCGATCGCCGTCCTCCACCTGGAGGTCTTCCCACATGCGGACCACCAGGCCCGGCAGGGTGCTTGAGGACGTGGGGGCGCGCATGATCCGGCCTCGCAGGTCACCGGGCACAATGGTCCCGGCGATCTGGGTGACCAGGGATGCGTCCTCGTAGCAGCGCGCCATCCACTGGGGATCGTCGGACATGACCGGGGTCCAGGCGGTCGGCCCGTCCCCGTCGATCCGCTCGAAGAACCCGCCGCGCAGGAACTCGTGCCGGGGCACAGCCTCGACGGCCTCGCGCCAGGGCTTCGTCCGCAGAGACCCGCCTTCGTCCAGCGTCCGTGCGAGCTGGAGTCTCCACTCCTGCTCCTTGTCGCTCATGCCGATTTCCTCTCCAGCAGGTCAGCCATGGCCGCGGTCATGGGCAGACCCGTCTCCGGCTCCAGCCACGCCCACTGGCCGGATGAGTTGCACTCCAGGAACCACCATCGCCCAACGGCGTCGATGGCGAAGTCGAATGCGCCGAAGACCAGCCCGAAATGTTCGAGATAGGCCCGGATCGGCTTCTCGACGCCCTCCGGAACCTCGACCACCGAGTACGCGAGCTTTGAGTAATCGGTGCGCCAGTCCAAGAGGCCCGAGTCGATACGAACGGCGAAGATCCGCTCTCCCATGACCGTCAGGCGGACATCCGCCACCTTGTCCACGACGTGCTGGAAGAGGTGCGCCGTGCCCGAGACCGACTCATCGATCTCGTCCGCCGCGACCCTCTCGATCCTGACTGTCGATGACACGCCATCGACCCGGTACAGGGGCGTCGAGAGAGGCTTGTAGACGACCGACCGGTACCGGCGGACGAACTCGCGTGCCTCGATCGGCTCCGAAGTGATCAGCGTCGCCGGGACGTGGAAGCCGCTCGCCACGGCAGCCGCCAGGCCGGAGGGTTTGAACTCGGCGTCTCCGATCCTGTGAGGGTGATTCACGTACAGGCAGTCCGGCAGCGAGGCGAGGACCCCGCCGAGCCCATAACGGGCCTGTGTGATCGCGAACCGCGCGGTCTGCTCGTCCAGGTGCGGGAAGGTGAAGCCCGAGGGCCGGCGGTAGTACATCGACCTGACACGTGCAAGGTCCGCGGTGCGGGTCGGAGTCGTCAGCGACCCGTGCATACCGTGCGGAGTGATGTGCGCCGCGATCGACAGGGTGGTGGGGAAGTCCCCGGAGTCGAACCGTACGACCGGGACGCCCCGGTCGTACAGCTCGTCAATCACCAGGTCGGTCGTGGGGTCGTCCAGGTTGGTGACGACCAGGACCGGACCGAGATCTGTCACTGGTCGGAGTCGTTACCCGTGTCCTGGTCCCCGCCGCCGTCCCCGCCACCGCTCTGTCCGTCCGACGGGTTGCCCGTGTTCGTGGCCGGGTTGGTGCCTGTGCTGGTGCCATGGCCGGGCATCATCAGGGGCTGGCCGCCCTCGTCGAAGTAACGGCCCGTCTGCGTCGCGGGGTCGAGTTCGACCGTTGCGTATCCACGAGACTGCGCGGGGTACGGAGCCATACGACGCAGACCCCATGGCACCGGTGTGGCGATGCCGTTGGGGAGCGGAGTCCCCTGGGGCATCCGGTCCGAGTGGGCGAACATCAATACCTCCGGAATGTGGGAGATCTTCCTTGAGTCGGTCATCGCCAACGGACCGCGTCCGTAGGGGATGAGCACGCGCCCCGTGGCACCGGCCCTGTCCCGCATGTTCCCAACCCGACGGTCCCGATCGTCGAACCGAACGTCATCGTGGATCTTCATCTGATCCGGCATACAGGTCGTCGGCTGCTTGTTCGGAGGGAAGAACACTGGGATCAGCTACTCCACGGTGGGATGCCGGCCTGCCCACCGTAAGCACCGGGTTGGCGTCGGGGCAGGGCGCAGGGAAGCACAGCGACGGAGCACAGCGGACCGGGGCGTGAAGGGAGGGCGGGTCTGGGCCGACCTCCTGAGGCAGGGCGCCCGAGGCCTGACCGAAGGCATACCGCACTGAGCCCCGCGCCGCCGTTGATCCGCCCCCGCCGTCGGAGCCGACGGGCATGGCAGGGTGGTCTCGGCGTCGGCCTGGATGGCGCCGGGGACGACAGTGTTGACACAGATGCCGTGGGGACCACGTTCCCTGGCCAGGGACCGGGAGAAGCCGATGGTCCCGGCCTTTGCGGTGCTGTATGCGGTCAGGCCGGGGCGCTCGGCACGGGCGTTGACGCTGGAGACGTTGATGATGCGCCCCCACTGTCGGCGACCGTCCCCGAGGTGACAGCGTGGCTGACGCGGTAGTGGATGGTCAGGTTGACGTCGAGAGCGCTCGCCCAGGTACGTACGCGGACGACGCGTCGCTCACGACTCGGGGAGCTTTCCCTGCACGGTGATCATCCGCATCCACGTCTCCAGGGTGGCGACGAACTCGTCGAGGTCCGCAGTGGTGTGCGCGGCCCGCTCGTGCTCCCAGCCGGGATCGAGGACGGCGATGCGGAAGCCGTGGCGCCCGTACCAGCCGGCGTCTATGGTGATCTCCCGAGCCCGCAGGCCGCCCTTCTCGGCCACCTCCTCCGCGGTCAGCCACGGCGGTGGTGCGGTACGCGCCCAGTACAGGTCCTCGGAGTCGTTGATCCTGACCCTTCCATCCGGCAGGCGTCGAACCCACAGCTGGTTGTAGATGACATTCCAACCGGCCGGGACACGCAACGGGATCAGGCCCCCATCCCCGGAAGCGGTCACGGCCAGCGGGGAATTGGCCGGAAGTCGGAAGATCGGGTCCATGCGCCCGCAGCGTAGTGCGCGGGGGGACTCGACGCGTCAGCGCTGATGCGGCACTCATCCACGAGCCAGCCGCCCTCGTGCCGGGTTCTGGCCCTCTCCTCGCTGCGGCTGTTCCCGTTACCGGACGGTGGCGGTGTGCAGGTCGTGGAGTACGTCGGCCAGGACGGTGGCGGCGTCGCCGAGTGTCTCCCGGTCGAATGTCGCTGTGCTGTCGGTCCAAGGCTGGGCGTTGACGAGTGCCCGGAGTGTGTCGGGGCGGCAGTGGTCGATGAGGCTGGCGGCGGGGAAGACCGTGCCGGATGTGCCGATGGCCATCCACACGTCGGCATGCCGTGCGGCGTCGATCGAGGCCCGCATCTTCTTGGCGGGGAGGCGTTCGCCGAACAGGACGACGTCGAGGCGGGCGAGGCGTCCGCAGTGCGGGCAGGTGGGCAGCGTCTCGTGGATGTCCTCGTCGGGCCAGGCACCGTTGCGGGCGTGGCAGGCCTTTCCCGAGCAGCGGGTGCGGAACACGCTGCCGTGCAGTTCGGTGACGGAGGCGGACCCGGCCCTGCTGTGGAGCCCGTCGATGTTCTGGGTGGCGATGTGCACGTCGAAGAAGGCCTCGGCGGCGACCAGCGCGGCGTGTGCCGGGTTGGGCCGGGCGAGGGCGGAGGCGTGGCGCAGTTCGTTCCAGTGGTCCCACGCCTGTCGGGCCCTGCCGCGCCAGCGGGACGCGGTGGTGAGCTTCGCGACGTCCGGATCGCGGTCCCACATGCCGTCGCCGCCCCGGTAGACGGGAAGCCCCGAGGGCGCGGAGATGCCGGCCCCGGTGAGGACCGCGAGCCGAGGTCTGCGGTCGGCCACCGCCACATCGTTCATGCGACCAGTCTCAACCCGTTGCCCAGCCCCGCGACACCGGTTTCTCGCATGAGGGCTGACGAACAGTCGGCGAGCGGACGCCCGTGAGTCGTCGGGGTTCGATCGTGGATGTCCTGTGACAGAACGGTCATTGATCCTCTGAGGGCCGCGTCCCTACCGTGTCTCCATCGCACGACGCTTACGGGGCATGGGGGTTCGGCCGTGGCACGTCCTTCTGATTGGTCTCCGGTGGGGATGGATTCTGATCCGACGCCGGGTGATCCGGAGGAGGTGCGGCTGCTGGCGGATGAGTTGCAGGCGTTCTCCGATGATGTGGCGGAGGCGCTGGGGAAGGTCCGGGGTCTGGCGTCGGATCGTGCGGTGCAGGACTGGGCGGGGTTGTCGGCGGAGGCGTTCCGCAGCGAGTTCGACGGTGTGCCGGGCAACTTGGAGAAGCTGCGGGACTCGTACGACTTGTGTGCGCAGGCGTTGGGGACGTACTGGCCGAAGTTGCAGGCGGCGCAGGGGCAGGCCGACCGCGCGCTGGATCGTGCCATTGCTGCGCAGGCTGATCTGACGTCGGCGCAGGGTGCGTTGGGGGATGCGCAGGACTGGGTTGGCAGGGCTGGTGAGGAGGCGGAGCGCCTTCAGCGGGAGGGGGAGCGGGCGGGTGCGCCTGCGCCGGATGAGGCGGAGGTGCGTGCGGCCACGCGGGATCGGCAGGCGGCTGATCAGGCGCGGGAGTCCGCACAGGCCCGGGTGGACACGGCGCAGGACTCTTTGGATGCGGCGCGGGAGTTGGCGCGGCAGGCCAGGGAGATGCGTGAGGAGGCTGCCCGGGAGGCGGCGCGTGACATCGACGAGGCGTCCGATGCCGGGATCCAGAACCGCAAGTGGTGGCAGAAGGCGGTTCATTGGGTCACGGAGAACTGGGACACGATAGTTGACGTGTGCAAGGTGATCGTCGCCGTCCTCGGGGTCGTGGTGATGATCATCGGCGGGCCACTGGCGTGGGTCGTGCTCGCGGCGGCGCTGGTCGTGCTGGCGGACACACTGGTCAAGTACGCCAATGGGGAAGCGTCGTTGTGGGATGTCGCGTTCGCGGCCCTGGACTGCATCCCGGGCATGAAGGGGCTCACCACGCTAGGCGGTCTCGCCCGAGGGTTGAGAGGCGGCCTTGCCGCCGCCCGTACCGGGCTGCGGGGCATTGCCCAGGGCGTCCGTGGCCTCGCCACCCGCGGTCGCGCCATGCTCTCCCACGGCGCCCAGGCCCTCCAGTCCCGCTTCCGCAGCATCCTCCGCACCACCGGCAGCGACCCCGTGGACATGGCGACGGGCCGCATGTTCCTGCCGCAGACGGACCTCACCCTGCCGGGCACGCTGCCGTTCGCGTTCACCCGGCGCGTGGACTCGGGCTACCGGGCCGGGCGCTGGTTCGGCCCCACGTGGTCGTCCACCGTGGACGAGCGGCTCGAAACGGACCGCGAGGGCGTCGTGTTCCTCGCCGAGGACGGCATGCTCCTCGCCTACCCCCACCCGCCGCAGTCCGGCGCCCCCGTCCTCCCCGAGGTCGGCCCCCGGCGCCCGCTGGCCCGTACGCCGGACGGCGGCTGCACGCTCACCGACCCCGCCACCGGCCTCGTCCGCCACTTCCCCCCGCCCGACCGCACCGGAACCGCGTGGCTCGTCCGCCTGTCCGACCGCAATGGCAACCACGCCGACTTCGACCGCGACGGCGACGGCGCCCCCACCGCCATCCGCCACTCCGGCGGCTACCACCTCGCGCTCACCACCGACCAGGGCCGCGTCACCGCCCTCGACCTGCTCCACGCCGACGGCACCCGCACCGCCGTACGCCGCTACCACTACACGGACGGCGACCTCACCGAAGTCCACGGCCCCACCGGCCGCCTGCTGAGCCTCGCCTACGACCACCGGCTGCGCGTCACCTCCTGGACGGACTCCAACGGCCGCCGCTACGACTACGCCTACGACGCCCGCGACCGCTGCGTCTCCGAAGGCGGCGAGGCCGGGCACATCGCGGTCACCCTGGAGTACGACGGCACCGACCCCGCCTGGCCGGGCCACCGCGTCACGACGCTGACGACCGCCGCCGGGGACGTCACCCGCTTCGTCGTCAACGACGCGTACCAAGTCGTCGCCGAGACCGACCCGTTGGGCCACACCACCCGCACCCGCTACGACGCCCACCACCACGTCACCGCCTGGACGGACGCCCTCGGCCGCACCACCCGCGTCACCCTCGACCCCGCCGGGCGCCCCGTCGAGGTGACGTACCCGGACGGCGCCGTGTCCCGCTCGGTGTGGGACGGGGCGACGCGGACCGCGACGGCCGCGCTGCCGGGCGGGAGCTGGCTGCGGGAGTTCGACGAACGGGGCAACTGCGTCGCCGTCACCGACCCCTCCGGCGCCACCACCCGCTACGCGTACGACGCACGCGGCGCCCTCGCCGCCGTCACCGACCCGCTCGGCGCGACGACCCGCCTGCGCTGCGACGCGGCCGGACTGCCCGTCCTGATCACCGACCCGCTGGGGCACAGCACGACACGGCGGTACGACGCGTTCGGCCGGGTCGCCGAGTACACGGACGCGCTGGGCGCCACGGTCGCCGTGCGGTGGACGGCGGACGGGCACCCCGCCGCCCGGCGCGGACCGGACGGCGCGACGGAGGCCTGGGAGTACGACGGCGAGGGCAACTGCGTCCGCCACACCGCGCCCGACGGCGGCGTGACCGCCTTCGAGTACGGCCACTTCGACCTCCTCACGGCGCGCACCGACCCGGACGGCGCGCGCCACACGTTCACGCACGACGCGTCGCTGCGCCTCACCTCGGTCACCGGACCGCGGGGCCGCGCCTGGGAGTACACGTACGACGCGGCCGGACGGCTCGCGGCGGAGCGGGACTTCGACGGCCGCACGACCACCTACCGCCGCGACGCCGCCGACCGCCTCGTGGCGCGCACCAACGCGGCGGGGCAGACCGTCACGTTCGCCTACGACGAGTTGGGCCGCCTCACCGGGAAGACCCTCGACGGCGTGGCCTACGCGTTCGAGCACTTCCGCGGCGGCGGCATGGCGCGGGTGACGGGCCCCGGGCTGACGATGGCGTGGGAGCGGGACGCGCTCGGCCGCGTCCGTTCGGAGACGGTCAACGGGCGGACGCTGTCGTTCGGTTACGACGCCGCCGGGCGCCGCGTGTCCCGCCGCACGCCGTCCGGGGTGGCCAGCTCGTACGACTGGGACGCCGCCGGGCGGCGGGTGCGGCTCAACGCGGCCGGGCACACCGTGTCGTTCGACCACGACCCGGTGGGCCGCGAGACCGGCCGCCGCGTGGACGACGCCCTGTCCCTGGCCCGCGCCTGGGACCCGGCGGGGCGGCCGACGGACCTGGCGGTCACGTCCGGCGGCGACGCGCTCCAGCGCCTCGGCTGGGCGTACGGCCCCGGCGGCGGCCTGGCCGGGGTGCGGGACGCGCTGCGCGGCGACACGCGCCTCACGCACGACGCGGCGGGGCGCGTCACCGACGTGCGCGGGCGCGACAGCGTCGAGTCGTACGCGTACGACCCCGCCGGGAACCAGACGCACGCCTCCTGGTCGGGCCACCGCCCCGGCGTCGAGTCGCAGGGCGACCGCACCTACCGGGGCACGGGCCTGCGGCGCGCGGGCGCGGTGCACTACGAGTACGACAAGGCGGGCCGCATCACGCTGCGGCGCAGGACGCGGCTGTCGCGCAAGCCCGACGTGTGGCGGTACGCGTGGGACGCGGAGGACCGGCTCGTCGCGCTGACGACGCCGGACGGGACGGTGTGGCGCTACCTGTACGACCCGTTCGGGCGCCGGACGGCGAAGCAGCGGCTGGCGGCGGACGGGGTGACGGTCGCCGAGGAGACCGCGTTCACCTGGGACGGGACGACGCTGGTCGAGCAGACGACGAGCGGGCCCGGCATGGCGCGGCCCGTCAGCCTGACGTGGGAGCACGACGGTCTCGCGCCGGTCACGCAGACGGAACGCCGTACGGGCGCGGGGGCGGACACCGACGACGACACGGACGCGCGGTTCTTCGCGATCGTCTCCGACCTGGTGGGCACGCCCACCGAACTGGTCGACGAGGACGGGCGGATCGCGTGGAGCGGCCACCGCACGCTGTGGGGCCTCACCGCCTGGCCGGCGGGCAGCTCCGCGCACACCCCGCTGCGCTTTCCCGGCCAGTACCACGACCCGGAGAGCGGACTCCACTACAACTACCACCGCTATTACGACCCGGAGACCGCCCGCTATCTCTCCCAGGACCCCCTGGGACTCGACCCGGCGCCCAATCCCCACACCTACGTGCGGAATCCGCTGGAGCAGACCGATCCGCTCGGTCTCGGCCCCTACACGATTCTGTACCATGGCTCGATGAACTGGCAGGGCACGGAATTCGCGCTCGATCTCTCGCAGACGGCGAAACGGCCCGGCACACCGGAGGCGGGCGTCTACATGACGGACGACTTCACACGCGCGGCCACCGGTTACGGCCGTGGCGGGCACGTCGTCCGCATCAAGGTCCCGGAGGAATTCGCCGCATCCATCCGGCAGATGGGCGGGCCGAACGGGAACCAGCCGGAATTCTTCGTCAACACGCCCGAGGGCCTCGCGATCGTCAACGAGGGAATCACCGAGATCCTGCCGACCATGGAAGCCATCGGACGCAATTTCGCCGGTACTTTCTGACCGGCCGCCAGGAAAAGAAAGCAGAGAACGCGCGCTCATGACGGACGCCCTCCCGCCCATTTCCGAGACCACCCTCGGCCACGACATCTTCGGCCCCCTGTGGGCGGCCGTGGACGTCGGCAGCGTGCGCGCCGCCGGGCGGCCGGTGACGACGGTCTCGCCCGCCGCGTTCGCCGAGGCGCACGGGGACGTCCTGGCGCGCGTGCTCGAACTCGTGCGCCGGATCGGGCGGTTCCAGCCGGGGACGATGGCGATCTTCCACGAGGCGGGCTGGCCGACGGAGCGCAGCGCCGACGAGGCGGGCCTCTACCTGCTGCTGCACGCCGGGGCGATCGAGGACTACCCGCCGGACATGGCCGACCCGGCCGTGGTGGACCGCATGCTGGGGATGGGCGGCGACCTCGTGCTGACGGCGTTCCTGCACGCGCTCGTGGGGGCCGCCGGGGTGCGGGGCGGCGGGCTCGCGGAGAACGTGCCGCTCGTCGCCGAGGCGGTGCGCCTGGTGGCCGGGCTGCTGGGGCGGGACGGGGACGCGGCGCTGCGCGACACGTTCCGCATGTGGCGCGTCGCCCACCTGCCGGGCATCCTGCGCCCCGACGCGCCGACCCCGGCCGCCGCCAAGGCGACCTGCCGGGCGTACGCGCACGCGCTGGGCGACGCCATCGGCGTGTGAGCCGCGCCACGACCGGGGTTCGCCACCGCGAAGAACTCCCTGCGGCCCGATCCGCTGTTTCCTGTTGGGGGAAACAGCCTGTGCCCCGCCTGTCCGCTCTGGTAGACAGCACGTTGACGGGGATGTCGGGGGACGCGTTGACCCTTGGCTCGCCCGGGACTTCGCATCCGTGACCCTTTGTGTGCACACCGCCGTCCCGGGCCCGCCTGTCATCTTCTCGCTCCGCGCCCGGCCGGTCCCACCGGCGGGGCGCACCCACTGTCACCAGGAGGAACGACCAGATGAGAACGCTCACCCGTCTCGCGGGCACCGTCGGTGCCGCGGCCCTGATCGCGGGCGGCGTCGCCGCCTCACCGGCCCAGGCGCGGGACGCCCAGGCCTGCATGACGAACTGGCACAACCAGGTCGACATCATCGTCGCCATCGGCTGTTTCCAGCACAACGGCGACGACATCACGGTCAAGGACACCTGGGCGGACGGCTTCCGCGCCGTGGTCAAGTGGGAGACGGACTACGGCCGCGAGGGCTCGTGCCACAACGCCCTGGGCGAGGGCTGGACGGTGATCTGCGACTACAACTTCGCGGAGAAGAAGCACATCCACTTCAAGACGTGCATCCAGAAGGGCGCCGAGGGCCGGGAGCAGGACTGCACCCCGTGGACGGGCTGGATACTCATCTGACCCGCGCCCGGCACGCCCCCGCCGCCCGCCGTGTCCCACCGGGGCGTGGCGGGCGGTGGCGCGCCGGGGCCCGTTACCATACGGTCGGGTACGGTCCGGTCCGGTCGTGACGGCGGGGGGATGCGGCGATGGAGTACA
The DNA here is from genome assembly GCF_044461265.1 of Streptomyces sp. NPDC049879. NCBI lineage: Bacteria > Bacillati > Actinomycetota > Actinomycetes > Kitasatosporales > Streptomycetaceae > Streptomyces > Streptomyces sp. NPDC049879. Next base: position 14,162 of record NZ_JBITKT010000005.1, read on the forward strand.
AGGGCTTCACCGAGGAGGACGTGCGGGCGGCCGTGACGGCGGACGGCGGGCCCGACGCCTGGAAGACCGGTCCCGCGTTCCTGCGCGAGATCGACCCCGACGAGATGAGCGACACCGCCGTGGTCTACGCGCGGGCCGGGGCCGAGTCGGTCAACTCCCTCCAGCTCGCGGAGCGTTCCGAGGAGCTGAGCGAGAAGTCGGGCACGGCGGACGGCGTCCCGTTCACCGACGCCGAGGAACGCCTCGCCGAGACCGCGCGCGGACTCCAGGGCAAGGGCGCGGACGGCATGTACGAGGTCGTGGACACCCTGCGCCTGGCCATGGCGGACGCGATGGACACGCGCGGCGCCGTCGCGGACCGGCTGAGCGCGCCGGACGGCCTGCACGCGACGGTGCGGCGGCACATCGCCGCCGCCGAGACCGCCTGGGAGTTCGCCATCTGCCAGGTGGACATGCCCGACGACGCCGCCGAGACGATCAGGGAGCAGCACCTGCGGGCCGCCGTGCGCGACGCGCGCGTGATCGCCGGTGACATCGCCGACGCCATCGACGGCTACCGCACCCGCCTGGTCGGCCACGCCGGTGAACTCGCCGCCCAGGGCTACGACGTGACGGACGGCGCCCTCGACCTGTGGCTCGCGCCGGGCAACGCCGCGTTCCTCGCGGAGGGCGTGCGGCTCGAACTGGAGAAGGCGGAGGACAACCCCGAGGACATCGACTGGGACTTCGCGCTGCGCAACCTGGAGCCGTTCCTGGCCGTCATCGCCCGGGGCAGGGGCGGGGACCTGACGCTCGACGAGTACCGCTACCTGGACGCGTTCTTCGAGAACGCCGGCGGCGGCGACGCGTACGTCAACCTCGGCCGCCTCCTCCAGGAGCGCGACGACCTGGACCTGTCCGCCGCCGACAACGACCGGCTGAGCGGTATCGCGGGCGCCTTCGCGGACGGCATGCTCACCGCGTACGGCCACGACACCGTCCGCATGCCCGACTCGATGGCCCACCTGTTCAAGGTCTACCAGTGGCGCGAAAGCGGCTCCGCCTGGCACGACTTCGAGAAGTTCGGCGAGGTCATGGGCTACGCCTCGGCGACCCCGACGCGGCGGATGGTGGAGGACCTGGTGTCCACGGCCATCGTCGGCATCCGCTCGCAGCACGGCAACACCGGCAGCGACGGCGTGCTGCACGCCGCGCTCCAGAACCTGCCGGTCGCGGCCGAGGAGATCGGGCGGTACGACAACTACTGGGCGGACAAGCGCCTGGAGGCGGCACGCTGATGTGCGCCGTCAGGCGGGCGCGGCGGCCTCGACCGGGGCGAGCCCGAGTTCGCCGTCGGGGCCCGGCTCGATGAGCGCGAACGCCGGCGCCCCGTCGCGTATGTGCGCGAGGCAGACGACCTCGGTGGGGCCGACGGTGGCGTGGTGGCGGCGGTGCATGTGGCCGCAGAAATGCCAGCGCGGGCGCAACCGGCGTGTCAGGTCCAGCAGTTCGGGGCGGCCGACCGAGTCGTAGGGCAGGCCGTCGCCGATCCCGGCGGGCCAGTCGTGCGTGAGGAGGATGTGCGGGCGGTCGGCGCGGCGGACGCGGGCCAGCTCACCGGCGCTGTAGTACGTGCGGTCCTTGAGGGTCTCGCGGCGCGGGCGCGCGGCCTCGCTGACGCGCGGCGAGTGGATGCCGGAGAGGAACGCGACGCGCAGCCCGGCGACTTCGGCCGTGCCCGCCCGGCCCAGGAAGTACACGTCGCCGCTCCACCTGCCGGGTCCCGCGGCGTCCAGCGCGGGCCACGGCTCGTGGTTGCCGCCGATGAAGTGGAGCGGCGCGCCGAGGTCGAGCAGGCCGTGGTGGACGTACGGGAAGTCGCCCGTCCTGCGGTACTTGGCGGGGCCGTGGACCCCGGCGGCCTCCGCGTCGTCGCGGTTGGGCTCGACGTCGCCGACGGCGAGGATCGCGTCCACCGGGCCGTGCGCCGCGCGGACGGCGGCCGACCAGGCGGCCAGCGCCTCGAAGTTCCCGTGGACGTCCCCCACCACCAGCACGCGTGTCACGCCCCCGACGCTACGGGCCGTCCGGGGCGCGGCGCTACCATACGGTCGGGTATGTGCGGCGGCGGAGGGCGGTGGCGATGGACTACCGGGGGTTCACCGAGGAGGACGTCAGGGCGGCCGTGACGGCGGACGGCGGGCCCGACGCCTGGAAGACCGGTCCCGCGTTCCTGCGGGAGATCGACCCGGAGGAGATGAGCGACACCGCCGTGGTCTACGCGCGGGCCGGTGGCGAGGCGGTCAACTCGGGACAGCTCGCGGCGCGTTCGGAGGAGCTGAGCGAGAGGTCGGGCGCGGCGGACGGCGTCCCGTTCACCGACGCCGAGCAGCGCCTCGCCGAGACCGCGCGCGGACTCCAGGGCGAAGGCGCCGCGGGCATGTACGAGGTCGTGGACACGCTGCGCCTCGCCATGGCCGACGCGATGGACACCAGGACCGCCGTCGCCGAGCTGCTGGACGGGCCGGACGGCCTCCACGCGACGGTGCGGCGGCACATCGCCGCGGCGCAGCAGGACTGGGAGTTCGCCATCTGCCAGGTGGACATCCCCGACGACGCCGCCGACACCATCAGGGAACGGCACCTGCGCGCCGCCGTACGCGACGCGTCGGCGGTCGCCGGAGACCTCACCGACGCCGTCGACGGCTACCGCACCCGCATGACCGGCCGCGCCGCCGAACTCGCCGCCCAGGGCTACGACGTGACCGACGGCGCCCTCGACCTGTGGCTCACACCGGGCAACGCCGCGTTCCTCGCGGAGGGCGTACGGCTCGAACTCGCGAAGTCCGCGGACCGCCCCGGGGACATCGACTGGGACTTCGCCCTCCGCAACCTCGAACCGCTCCTCGCCATCATCGCCCGGGGCAAGAACGCGGACCTCACCCCCGCCGAATACCGCTACCTCGATGCGTTCTACGAGCACGCGGGCGGCGGCGACGCGTTCGTGGACCTCGGACGGCTCCTCCTCCGCCGCGACGACCTGCGCCTGCCCCCCGCCGACGACGACCGCCTCAGCGGCATCGCGGGCGCCTTCGCCGACGGCATGCTCACCGCCTACGGCCACGACACCGTCCGCATGCCCGATTCCATGGCCCGCCTCTTCCAGGTCTACAGGTACAAGGGGACCGGTGGGTGGTGGGGCGACTTCCAGAAGTTCGGCGAGGTCATGGGCTACGCCACCGTCACCCCCACCCGGCGGATGACCGAGGACCTCGTGTCCACCGCCATCGTCAGCCACCGCAAGGGCTGGGAGCTGGACGAGCGCTCCGGCAGCGACGGGGTGATGCACGCCGCGCTCCTCAACCTGCCCGTCGCCGCCGAGGAGATCCGCGGCTACAACAGCGCCAACAACCAGTGGGCCCTCCGCGTGCTCGACGAGGCGTCCTGAGGTTCCGGAACCGGGCACGCTGGAAAAGTCGCCGGAAATCTCCCTACGCTGCGCAGACCTGATCACGAACGACCGGTGGGGGAAACATGGCGAGCACCGAGATGGTCCTGCGGGCCGTCGATCTCGGCGACGGCCGCGACGCGCGGTGGACGGACGAGACGGCGGCGGCGCTGCCCGACCTGCGGGAGGTCATCGCGCGCTGGGTGCCCGAGCCGTCCCGCGTCACCGACGAGGCGGGCGCCGCCGCCGTACGCGACGCGCTGGCCGCCCACATGCCCGGCCTGCTGCCCCTGGTCGAACGCCTCGCCGCGCCGCTCGGCACCGAGGCCGCCCTCGCGCTGCACACCGTCTCCGGCCGCTTCCCGTCCCTGTCCGGCTGTACCGTGCGCGCCCTCGGCGGCGCCCTCGTGCGCAACTACGACTGGCCGCTGGACCGTTCGGACCGCGCCATCGTCCGCTCCGCGTTCCGCCGCGAGGTGATCGGCGTGCGCGAGGGCATGCTCGGGCTGCTCGACGGGATGAACGACGCCGGGCTCGCCGTCGCCCTGACCTGGGGCGGACGCGACGTGCGCGGCCCCGGCTTCGGCATCCCCGTCGTCCTGCGCCACCTGCTGGAGAGCTGCGGCACCGTGGACGAGGCCGTGGACACCCTGCGCGGCATCCCGGTCTGCACCGTGCAGAACGTGGTCCTCACCGATCAGAAGCGGTCGGCCGTCGTCCACCTCGGGCCCGACATCGACACCACCGTCGGCAGTGACACCGACGCCGCCACCGGCGCCTGCGCCGCCAACCACCAGCACCTCCCCGTGTCCGACGAGCACGAACGCGCCACCCGCACCCAGCTGCGCCTGCGCACCGTCCGCGACGCCGGGGACACCCCGGACAGCGTCGTCGCCGCCCTGCTGAGCCCGCCGCTCCACGGCGGCGACTTCACCGGCGGCTGGGGCACCCTCTACACCGCCGACTACCGCCCGGCGCACGGCACCGCCACCTACCACTGGCCCGGCCAGCGCTGGGCGCACTCCCTCGGCGCCTTCACCCCCGGCACGCGCCGCATCCGCCTCGGCCCGCCCGCCTGACCGCCCGGACGGGGCACCACGGGAGGCGGGGTACGCTGGAAGGGTTGCTCGGCGAGGGAAGGACCCCTGTGGTTCGGCCGTAATCGACGCGCGCTCCTTGTAGCAGGTCCGTTTCCGGGCCGGGTGACCAGACGACCGACAACCGACGGTCCCCGTCACGAGGAGTGCACACATGGCTGACGTGAAGATCAGCGCCGAGACCCGTTCCGCGTTCGGCAAGGGCGCGGCCCGCCGCATCCGCGCCACGGGCAAGGTCCCCGCCGTCATCTACGGCCACGGCACCGACCCCGTCCACGTGATCCTCCCGGGCCACGAGCTGATGCTCGCCCTCAAGACCCCGAACGTCCTGATCACCCTGGACATCGAGGGCCGCCAGGAGCTGGTGATCCCCAAGGCCGTGCAGCGCGAGGCGATCCGCGGCTTCCTCGTCCACCTCGACCTCCTGATCGTCAAGCGCGGCGAGAAGGTCACCGTGGACGTGCCGGTCCTGACCGAGGGCGAGCTGGCGCCGGGCGGCGGCCTGCTGGAGCACGTGCTGAACGCGCTGCCGGTCGAGGCCGAGGCCACCAGCATCCCCGAGTCCGTCACCGTCTCCATCGAGGGCCTGGAGCCGGGCGCCTCCATCCTGGCCAAGGACATCTCGCTGCCCAAGGGCACCACGCTCGCCGTGGACGGCGAGGACGTCGTCATCCAGGTGCTCCAGCCGCAGGGCGAGGAGCCGGCCCCCGAGGCCGAGGGCGCCGAGGGCGCCGAGGCCGCGGAGGAGGAGGCCGGCGAGGAGCAGGCCGAGGAGACCGCCAACGCCTGACGCGCCCAGCGCCGCACGCACCACGACGGGCCGCCGGTTCCCCCGGCGGCCCGTCGCCGTTCCCCCGGCTGACAGAATGCGGGGTGTGAACGACGAACCCTGGCTCATCGCCGGGCTCGGCAACCCCGGGCCGCAGTACGCCGCCAACCGGCACAACGTCGGCTTCATGGTCGTCGATCTGCTCGCCGAGCGGATCGGGGGCTCGTTCAAGGCGCACAAGTCGCGCGCCGGCGTGCTGGAGGGGCGCCTCGGCGCACCCGGCACGGACGCGCCGCGCGTCGTGCTGGCGAAGCCGCAGACGTTCATGAACCTCTCCGGCGGGCCCGTGACGGCGCTGAGCACGTTCTACCGCGTGCCGCCCGAGCGGCTCGTCGTCGTGCACGACGAACTGGACATCGACTACGGCGTGCTGCGGCTGAAGCGCGGTGGCGGGGACAACGGGCACAACGGCCTGAAGTCCGTCACCGGTTCCCTCGGCAAGGACTACTACCGCGTGCGCTTCGGCGTCGGCCGCCCGCCCGGCCGGATGGACGTCGCGGCCTTCGTCCTCAAGGACTTCTCCACCGCCGAGCGCAAGGAACTCGACTACTTCGTGGACCGCGCCGCCGACGCCGTGGAAGCGCTGATCACCCAGGGCCTCGAACGGGCCCAGGGCGCGTACAACGGCTGAGAGCCCGTCGGGGGTTGACCGCGCGCACAGCCGTGGCCAAGGATGCCCGTCATGGCTGAAACGCGCCGCAGCTCCGCCCGCCGGGCCGGTGAAAGCGCCTTCGGCGCGCTGCTGCTGACCCGCAACGTGCTCCTGCTCCTCGTCGCGGCCCTGCTGGTCGCCGGTGGCGTCCGGGAGTCGTGGGACCTGGTGCCGCACGCCATGTTCCCCGGCGACCGCGAGCAGGGCGACCTGCTGCTGACCGCCTGCGACCGCGAGGTGTGCAGCGGCCTGTTCGCGCCGGACGGCAGGACCGCCGTCCTGGAACAGGCCATCGGGCGCGAGCCGGGCGAGACGCTGCCGGTCGCGCTCAAGCCGGAGGGCGACGTGGCCGTGCGGACGGGCGCCGCCGGTGCCCTCGTCGCCTGGCTGCCGCTGACCGGCGCCCTGCTGCTCGCCGCCGTCGTCATCGGCGGCGGCCTGCGCTGGCAGCGGACGGCGTGGTCGCTCGCCGCCGTGTCCCTGACGGCGCTCGGCGTCACGTTCGCGCTGGCGATGTGACCACGGGCGCCTCCGGCAGGGCGGCGCGAGGGCGGCGGATCACCATCACCATCACGGTGGCCAGCGCGCAGAGCACCCCCGCCGACGTCCACGCGAGGTCGTAGGACCCGGTGGTGTCCCGGATCGCCCCGGCCGCGTACGCGACGACCGCCGCGCCGATCTGGTGCGACGCCAGCACCCAGCCGAAGACCACACCGCCGTCCGCGCCGAAGTGCTCCCGGCACAGCGCGATCGTGGGCGGGACGGTCGCCACCCAGTCCAGGCCGTAGAAGACGATGAAGAAGAGCATCGGCGGGTGCACGCTGTCGCTCAGCAGCACCGGCAGGAACAGCAGCGAGACGCCGCGCAGCCCGTAGTAGACGGCCAGGAGGCGCCGCGAGTCGTACCGGTCGGTGAGCCAGCCGGAGAACACCGTGCCCACCAGGTCGAAGACCCCGACGACGGCCAGCAGCGAGGCGGCGACCGTGACCTCCATGCCGTGGTCGTGCGCGCCGGGCACGAAGTGGGTGCCGATCAGGCCGTTCGTGGACGCGCCGCAGATGGCGAACGTGCCGGCGAGCAGCCAGAAGACGCCGCTGCGGGACGCGGTGGCGAGGGCGCGCAGCGTACGGCGGGCGGCGCCCGGCGGGGGCGCGGGCGCGGGCGCGTGATCCGGCCCCGCGCCGTACGGCAGCACGCCGAGGTCCTCGGGCCGGTCCCGCATCCGCCACAGCACGAGCGGCACGACCGCCAGCGCCGCCAGCGAGACGGTGAGCGCGGCGGCCTCCCAGCCGGGCCCCTCGGCGAGCAGGCCGACGACGGGCAGGAAGACGAGGTTGCCCGCCGCGCCGCCCGCCGTGAGGATGCCGGTGACCAGGCCGCGCCGCGCGACGAACCAGCGGTTCGCGACGGTCCCCGCGAACGCCAGCGCCATCGAGCCCGAGCCGAGCCCGACCAGCACCCCCCAGCACAGGACCAGCTGCCACTGGCTGGTCATGAAGACGGTCAGGCCGCTGCCCGCCGAGATGAGCACGAGCGCGCCGCAGACGACGGAGCGGATGCCATAGCGCTCCATCAGGGCGGTGGCGAACGGCGCGGTGAGGCCGTAGAGCACGAGGTTCACGGACACGGCGAACGAGATGCTGCCGCGCGACCAGCCGAACTCGTCGTGCAGCGGGTCGATCAGGACACCGGGCGCGGCCCGGAACCCGGCGGCCCCGATCAGCACCAGGAACGCGACGGCGGCCACCCACCAGGCGGGATGGACGCGCGGCGGCGCCCCGGTCTGCGAAGAGATCACCCGACGATCGTCCCGGCGGCGGCCCGCTCCCACGAGTGGCCCGAAGGCCATCATGTGCAAGGATCGGGCCATGCCCGCCCACCCGCACCGCGTCGCCGTCCTGGTCAGGGACGGCATGCTGCCCCTGGAGGTGGGCATCGCGCACCGCATCCTCGGCCGCGCCGCCGACGCCTCCGGACGACGGCTCTACGACGTGCGCACCTGCGCCGTCACCCCCGGCGAGGTCGCCACCGACGCCGACTTCACCGTCAACGTCCCGCACGGCCCCGAGGCGCTCGCCCAGGCGGACACCGTGATCGTCCCCGCCGCGCACGACGCCGACGAGCAGTACGGCCCCGGCGCCCTCCCCGGCCCGCTCGCCGCCGCCCTGGCCCGCGTCCGTCCCGGCACACGGATCGCCTCCATCTGCACCGGCGCGTACGTCCTCGCCGCCGCCGGACTGCTCGACGGGCTGCGCGCCACGACGCACTGGAGCGCGTGCGCCCACTTCGCCGCGCTCCACCCGGCCGTCCACGTCCAGCCCGACATCCTCTACACCGAGAACACCGGCCCCACCGGCCAGATCCTCACCTCGGCCGGGGTCGCCTCGGGCATCGACCTGTGCCTGCACCTCGTGCGCTCCGACTTCGGCGCCCCGGCGGCCAACGCGGTCGCGCGCCGCACCGTCGTCCCCCCGCACCGCGAGGGCGGCCAGGCCCAGTACACCGAACCGCCCGTCCCCGCCCCCCGCGCCGACGCGACCGGCAGGGCGCGCGCGTGGGCCCTCGACCGGCTCGACCGGCCGCTGACGCTGCGCGACCTGGCGGGACAGGAGGGGACGAGCGTCCGCACGTTCACCCGCAGGTTCCGCGAGGAGACCGGGGTGTCGCCGCAGCGCTGGCTGACCCTGCGGCGCGTGGACCGGGCGCGGCGCCTGCTGGAGGAGACCGACCTGCCCGTCGAGCGCGTCGCGGAACGGGCGGGCTTCGGCACGGCCGCGTCCCTGCGGCAGCACATGGGCGCCGTCCTCGGCGTCTCCCCCAGCGCCTACCGCCGCACGTTCCGCGGCGCGACCGGCTGACCACGCCGCCGGAATGCGCGATCCCCCGGCCCGTGGTGTCCTGGGAACGTGTCGCCTACGTCTCTCTCCTACGCCATCCACACCGCGGGCGGGCCCGGCCTGAACAAGGCGTCGGTGCTGGTCATGGGCGACCGCGAGGCCCTCCTCGTGGACGGCCAGTTCACCGTCGCCGAGCAGCACCGCGTCGTGGCGGCCGTCCTGGACAGCGGCAAGCGGCTCACCACCGTCTTCGTCAGCGCCCCCGACCCCGACTGCTACTTCGGGCTCGAAGTGGTCGCCGCCGCCTTCCCCGACGCGCGGATCGTCGCCATGCCCGGCACGGTCGAGCGCATCGCCGCCAGCTGGGCCGAGAAGCGCGAGACCTGGCGCAACCTCGGCCCCAACCTGGCCACCGACATCATCGTCCCCGAGGCCATGACCGGCACGACCCTCGACCTGGAGGGCAGGACGTTCGAGGTGCGCGGCGGCGACCCGGCCGACCCCGCGCTCGCGGCCCGCACCCAGTACCTGTGGCAGCCCGAGGACCGGGCGCTGCTCGGCGGCGTCCTGCTCTTCGCCGGACTGCACGTCTGGACCGCCGACACGCGCTCCCCCGAGGAACGCGCCGACTGGGACCGCGCCCTCGCCGAGGCCCAGGACCTCCAGCCCGGCTACGTCGTCCCCGGCCACCGCGCGCCCGACACCGCCACCGACGCGTCCGCCATCGCGTTCACCCGCGCGTACCTCGCCGCGTTCGACGAGGAGCTGGCCGGGACGGACGGCGCCGCCGCGCTGACGGACGCGATGCGGCGCCGCTTCCCCGGCCTGGACGGCATGCTGAACCTCGACCTCGGGGCCAAGGTCGCCACCGGCGAGATGAGCTGGCGCTGACCCCGGCCCCCGCCGCCCGGGCCCGGCTCAGCCTGTGTTGCGCAGCCCGGCCGCCACACCGTTGACCGTCAGCAGCAGCGCACGCGCCAGCAGCTGGTCCGGCTCCTCGCCCCGCGCCGCCGCCTCGCGCTGCCGGTGCAGCAGCGTGACCTGGAGGTACGAGATCGGGTCGAGGTAGGCGTCCCGGGTGTGCAGGGTGCGCTGGAGCGCCGGGTCGGAGTCCAGCAGGTCCTGCTCGCCGGTGATGCGGAGGATCTCGGCGACGGTGCGCTCGTGCTCGGCCGTGATGACGTCGAAGACATGCCGCAGCTCCTGCGGGACCAGCGTCTCGACGTAGTGCCGCGCGATGCGCAGGTCCGTCTTGGCGAGGGTCATCTCGACGTTGGACAGGAAGTTGCGGAAGAAGTGCCACTCGGCGTACGCCTCGGTGAGCACGTCCTCGAGCCCCGCCTCCCGCGCCGCCGCGAGACCCGTGCCGACGCCGAACCAGCCGGGCACGATCTGCCGCGACTGCGTCCAGCCGAACACCCAGGGGATCGCCCGCAGCCCGTCGAGCCCCGCGCCGGTGTCGGGGCGGCGCGAGGGGCGCGACCCGAGGTGCAGCTCGGCGAGCTGGTCCACCGGCGTGGAGGCGAAGAAGTACGCGGGCAGGTCCGGGTCCTCGACCAGCCGCCGGTACGCGCCGTGCGCCGCCTCCGAGACGGTGTCCATCGCGGCGTCCCAGCGCGTCAGGTCCTCCACGGCCTGGCGCGGCGCGGTGTGCAGCGCGGACGCCTGGAGGGTGGCGCCGACGGTGAGTTCGAGGTTCTCCCTGGCCAGGGCCGGGACGAGGTACTTGTCCGAGATGACCTCGCCCTGCTCGGTCACCTTGATCTCGCCCTCCAGCGTCCCCCACGGCTGGGCGAGGATCGCGTCGTGCGTCGGGCCGCCGCCCCGGCCGACCGTGCCGCCCCGGCCGTGGAACAGCCGCAGCCGCACGCCGTGCCGGTGCGCGACGTCGCGCAGCCGCCGCTGCGCCCGGTGGATCTCCCACTGCGACGTCGTGATGCCGCCGAACTTGGACGAGTCCGAGTAGCCGAGCATCACCTCCTGCACGTCGTCCCGGAGCGAGACGAGCCGCCGGTAGGAGGGGTCCGACAGCATCGAATCGAGCAGCTCGTCGGCGATCTTCAGCTCGTCGGTCGTCTCCAGCAGCGGCACGATGCCGATCCGCGCCCAGCCCGCGTGCAGGTCCACCAGACCCGCCTCGCGCGCCAGCACGGCGGCGGCGAACACGTCGTCCGCGCCCTGGCACATGGAGATGATGTACGTCTCGACGATCTCCGGGCCGAAGGTGTCCAGCGCCCTGCGGACCGTCTCGAAGACGCCGAGGGTCTTGGCGCCCGCGGCGTCCAGCGGCGCGGGCGTCGGCGCCAGCGGGCGGCGGGAGCGCAGCTCGCGGGCCAGCAGCTTCGTGCGGTACTCGCGCGGCATGTCCGCGTACCGCCAGGACTCCTCGCCCAGGCGGTCGAAGAGCTGCCCCAGCGCGTGGTGGTGCGCGTCGGCGTGCTCGCGCACGTCCATGGTCGCGAGCTGGAGGCCGAACGCCGCCAGCGTCCGCATCACGCGCTCGACCCGGCCGTCCGCGATCAGCCCGCCCCGGTGCTCGCGCAGCGACCGCTGGACGACGGCGAGGTCGGCGAGCAGCTCGCCGGTGCCCAGGTAGTCGCGGCCCTCGGCGTGCGGGGTGCCCTCGGCGAGGCGGGTCCTGGTGTTCTGGAGCTTCTGCCGGATGCAGGTGACCTTGAGCCGGTAGGGCTCCTCCGCGTTCAGCCGCTTGTAGCGCGGCGTGATCTCCGGCAGGCGCTCCAGGTCGGCGGCGAGGGAGTCCAGCAGCTCCTGGCTCGCGCCGGAGTTGCGGATCGAGTTGGACAGGGCGCTGCGCAGCTGGTCGATGTGGTGCAGCGCGCCGTTGATGCCGTGCTCGTGCTGGAGGAGGAGGACGTCCCAGGTGACGGTCGGCGTCACGTTCGGGTTGCCGTCGCGGTCGCCGCCGATCCAGGTGCCGAAGGTCAGCGGCCTGCTGCCCGACGGCAGGGGGGCGCCGGCGCGCTCCAGCTCGATCGTGAGGTCCTCCAGCACGTCGCCGACGGCGTCGGCCTGGAGTTCGTCCAGGTAGTAGACGGCGTTGCGCGCCTCGTCGGCGGGCTCGGGGCGGACGACGCGCAGCTCGTCCGTCTGCCAGATGAGGTCGATGTACTCGGCGAGCCGCAGGTCGGTCGAGCGCGCCTCCGAGGCGGGGCGGTCGAGCAGTTCGGCGATCTTGCGGAGCTTGGTGAGGACGGAGCGGCGCGCCGCCTCGGTCGGGTGCGCGGTGAAGACGGGGCGCACGCCGAGGTTGGCGACCGTCTGGCGCAGGTGCGCCGGGTCGGCGTCCTTCAGCATGTCGGCGGTGCGCGACAGGACGCTGCCCTCGGCGGCGCGGCGCTCGCTCAGCTCGCGCCCGCGGTGCACCTGCTCGGTGACGTTGGCGAGGTGGAAGTACGTCGCGAAGGCGCGGACCAGCTTGGCGGCGGTGGCGAGGTCGGTGTCGCCCAGCAGCGCGGCCGCGGCCTCGCCGTCGGTGCGGGTCAGCAGCCGGACGCGCTCGACCAGGTCGAGCAGCTCGGGACCGTCCTGCCGGACGAGGGTCTCGCCCAGAAGATCGCCCAGACGGCGGATGTCGGCACGCAGCGCGGTACTGCTTTCCGGGGCGCCCTTCGTGTCCGGGATGTCTGACACGCCCAGGGGCTCCGGCGCTCTCCTGCTGTCTGGACTGCTCACGGGTGCGGCTCCTCGCAGCTCGTTCTCTCGGCGGATCGTTGGCACGTGGGCGGACCGCGCTGTCCGGTGGGTCAATCGTAGTCAGCCCCGGTCACACGACCGGAAGGGCGCGGTCGGTTCCGGTCGGAGGCCGTGTGGCGCCGTCGCGTACTGCAATACTTACGACACCGTAGGTTACGGTCGCCCGCCGGACCGGCGGCCGTCGGCGGCCGCCCCGCCCCGCGCGGCGCTCCCCCACAGACATCCCCCACCAACTCCCCGGCCGATCCCCCGATTCCCGCCGATTCCCCACGGATTCGCACATCTCCCCGAATTCCCCCGCCGGACACCCTCCGGCAACGCTCCACCCGAGGACGTTCATGAGCTCTTCCCCTGATCTGGCGCCGCCTTCCGCCACCCGCGACCCGCAGCACGAGCCCGGCGGCCCGCCGTCCGCCACCCTCGGCGGCGAGCAGCGCAGCTCGGCCGAGCAGATCGCGCTGCTGCTCTTCATCGTCGTCCCCTTCGTCGCCCTGGTGGCGGCGGTGCCCCTGGCCTGGGGCTGGGGGGTGAGCTGGGTGGACCTGGCGCTGATGACGGTCTTCTACTTCATCGGCTGCCACGGCATCACGATCGGGTTCCACCGCTACTTCACGCACGGCGCGTTCAAGGCCAAGCGGCCGATGCGGATCGCGCTGGCCATCGCCGGGTCGCTCGCGGTGGAGGGGCCCCTCGTCCGGTGGGTCGCCGACCACCGCAAGCACCACAAGCACTCGGACGCCGAGGGCGACCCGCACTCCCCCTGGCGCTACGGCGAGTCGCTGCCCGCGCTGCTGAAGGGCCTGTGGTGGGCCCACATGGCGTGGATGTTCGACACCGAGCACACGAACCAGCAGAAGTACGCGCCCGACCTGATCAAGGACCGGGACATCCGCCGGATCTCGCGGCAGTTCGTGCTGTGGACGGTGGTGTCCCTGCTCACACCGGCGGCGCTCGGCGCGCTGATCACCTGGTCGTGGCAGGGCGCGGTGACCGCGTTCTTCTGGGCCTCGCTGGTCCGGATCGCGCTGCTGCACCACGTCACGTGGTCGATCAACTCGATCTGCCACGCGGTCGGCAAGCGCCCGTTCACGTCGCGCGACCGCTCGGGGAACGTGTGGTGGCTCGCCGTCCTGTCGTGCGGCGAGTCCTGGCACAACCTGCACCACGCCGACCCGACGTGCGCGCGGCACGGCGTGGACCGCTGGCAGCTGGACTCCAGCGCGCGGCTGATCAGCTGGTTCGAGAAGGCGGGCTGGGTGTACGACGTCCGCTGGCCGAAGCAGGCACGTATCGACGCCAAGCGACGCAATCCGGACAGCGATGGTGCGGAAGCGGAACAAAACCGCAAGGAAACGCCCGCGGCCCACGCGGCATGATGGGGAGCGTGGCGACCGACAACAGCATCAAGAACGACGGCAACGACCGGCCCGCCCGCCCCGCGAGGCGGGCCCGTCGGCGCATGACCGGCACGGAACGCCGGGAACAGCTGCTGGACATCGGGCGCACGCTCTTCGCCGAGCGCGGCTTCGACGGCACGTCGGTGGAGGAGATCGCGGCGAAGGCCGGGGTCTCCAAGCCCGTGGTGTACGAGCACTTCGGCGGCAAGGAAGGGCTGTACGCGGTCGTCGTGGACCGTGAGATGACCCGGCTGCTGGAGATGGTGACCAGTGCCCTGACCGCCGGGCACCCGCGCGAGATGCTGGAACAGGCGGCGTTCGCCCTGCTCGACTACATCGAGCAGTCGACGGACGGCTTCCACATCCTGGTGCGCGACTCCCCGGTGGCGCAGGCGACCGGCACGTTCGCGTCCCTCATCGGGGACATCGCCACCCGGGTCGAGGACATCCTCGGCCGCGAGTTCAAGAACCGCGGCTTCGACGCGAAGCTGGCGCCGATGTACGCGCAGGCGCTGGTCGGCATGGTCGCGCTGACCGGGCAGTGGTGGCTGAACGTGCGCCGCCCGAAGAAGGGCGAGGTCGCCGCGCACCTGGTCAACCTGGCGTGGCACGGCCTCCAAGGCCTGGAGCACGACCCGAAGCTCGTCGGCAGACGCCGCACCTGAGCGACGACGCGCCTGCGCCGGGCGCGGCACGGCCCGTGAACGCGGAGCGACCCCCTCCCCGGGGTGAAGTGGGGAGGGGGCCGCCGCTTGCGGAGCACCGGTCAGAAGGCCGAAGAAGCCGGGTCCGCCGGTCCTCAGTGGCGCGAGACGCCGTTCTCCGACAGGACCGACAGGTCCGACAGGAGGTGCGACAGCGGAGCGTCGCCCTGGACCTGGGTGGAGTTGTCGGAGCAGTTCTGGAACGCCTTGTTGTTGAGGAGGTCCTGAACGCCGACGTTGACCAGCGCCACCAGGCTCTGGGCCTCGATCTGCGGCACGGCGATGCAGGGCTTGTTCAGCGAGCCGTTGACCAGGGAGATGTTCGGGCTCATGTAGCCACCGGTGGTGGTGTTGCCGTACGCCTGGCCGGCGCCGTTGCCGTTGACCGTCTGCGGGCCGTTGGCGTCGCCGCCGATGGCCATGGCCGGGGTGGCCACGGCACCGGCCACGCCGAGGGCGGAGGCCGCGACGGCAACCGTGGCAAGCGTCTTCTTGATCACTGGCTTGTCCTTCCGAATGACGGGGTGCCCTGTTCTTGGAGCGACCTGAACAACGCGTACGGAGGGATTCGGTTGCCGCCGTTCACCCGTTCCGACCAATCCGGGGCTTCTCGCGGCGGCTCGTTGACCTGCCGTCCCGCACGGGTGACGGCGTCACCCCCGCCGGGCGACCGCGAAGATCCGGCGGAACGGGAAGACGGTGCCGTGCGGCCCGGCCGGGTAGGCGGCGCGCAGGGCGTCGCGGTACTCGGCGAGGAACGCGTCACGCTCGGCGCGGTCGTCGTCCAGCGCGGTGAGGACCGGGCGCAGCCCCGTGCCCTTCACCCAGTCGAGGACCGGGTCCTCGCCCGGCAGGACGTGGAGGTACGTCGTCTCCCACGCGTCGACGTCGCAGCCGAGCGCGGCCAGGGCGTCGAAGTAGGCGGCGGCGGAGTGCGTCGCGTCCGGGTGGCGCAGGACGCCGCCGAGGCGGTCGCGCCAGCGGGGGGACGCGCACAGCTCGCGCAGGAGGACGTGGCTCGGCGCGTCGAAGTTGCCGGGGACCTGGAAGGCGAGGACGCCGTGCGGGGCGAGGGCGGCGGTCCAGTCGGGGAAGCGGTCCACGTGGCCCGGCACCCACTGGAGCGCGGCGTTGGAGACGATCAGGTCGAACGTCCCGTCGGGCCGCCAGGTGGCGAGGTCGGCGTGCGCGAAGTCGAGGGAGCCGCCCCCGGCGAGCGGGCCGGCGTACGCGCGGGCCTCGGCGAGCATGGCGGGCGAGTTGTCGTAGCCGGTGATGCGGGCGGCGGGGAGGTGCTCGGCGACGACGAGGCTGGGCTTGCCGGGGCCGCAGCCGAGGTCGGCGACGCGCGGGCCCGCCCCGGCGGCGGGGCGCAGCGGGGGGACGCGGGCGAGCAGCTCGTACAGCGGGCGGGTCCGGTGGCCGCTGTGGCGCTGGTACTGGGCGGGGTTCCACTCGACGGGGCCGGGGCCGGGCGCGGGGGTTCGGGACGTCATGACGGCATGCTGCACCGCTTGTCTCTCGACGTCAAGAAACTTGATGTGATGAGACTTTATGTCGTGAGACTTCATATCGACACAACAACTAGACTGTGCCCATGGAGGACGAGGTTGACCGGCTGGTGGCGGCCTGGCGGCGCGAGCGCCCCGACCTGGACGTGGAACCGCTGGAGGTGCTCAGCCGCGTCAGCAGACTGGCCAGGCACCTGGACCGCGCGCGGCGCCTCGCGTTCGCCGAGCGCGACCTCGAACCGTGGGAGTTCGACGTGCTCACCGCGCTGCGCCGCGCGGGCAGCCCGTACCAGCTCTCCCCCGGCCAGCTGCTGACGCAGACCCTCGTCACCTCCGGCACCATGACCAACCGCATCGACCGGCTCGCCAAGAAGGGCCTCGTCGAGCGGCTGCCCGACCCCAGCGACCGGCGCGGCGTCCTCGTCCGGCTGACGGAGGCGGGCCAGCGCCAGGCGGACGAGGCGCTCGCCGGGCTGCTGACCCAGGAACGCGCCCTGCTGGGCGACCTGACCGCCCAGCAGCGCCGCGAACTCGCCACCCTCCTGCGGGTGCTGACCGCCCCGTTCGACAACATCCCGATCTGACGGCGGCGCGCCCGGCTCTCAGCCCAGGTCGCGCCGCGCCAGGTCGTCCAGGGACTCCCGGCGCACCAGCAGCCGCGACCGCCCCTCCCCCACGCCCACCACGGGCGGGCGGCCGACCATGTTGTACGCGGACGCCATCGACAGGTGGTACGCGCCCGCCACCGGCAGCGCCAGCAGGTCGCCCGGCCGCACGTCGCCCGGCAGCGGCACGTCGCGGGCGAGCACGTCGCCCGCCTCGCAGTGCCGCCCGACGACCGTCACCGGCCGTGGGCCGGCCTCCGGGCGGCGGCCGATGAGCCGGGGCGCGTACCGCTCGCCGTACAGGGCGGGGCGCGGGTTGTCGCTCATGCCGCCGTCCACCGCGACGTACGTGCGGTCCGCCACGCCGTGCTTGACCGTCAGGACCCGGTAGAGCGCGACGCCCGCCGGACCCGCCACGGCGCGGCCCGGCTCGACGGCCAGGCGCGGCGCGGGCAGGCCGTTCGCCGCGCAGCTCTCCATCAGCTCGGCCCGCAGGCGCGGCGCGAGGGCGCGGATGTCCAGCTCCTCGTCGCCAGGCCGGTACGCGACGCCGTGGCCGCCGCCCAGGTTCAGCTCCGGCAGGACCGCGCCGTACTGGTCGCGGACCCGGGCGAGCAGCCCGACGAGGCGGCGCACCGCCGAGAGGTACGGCTTGGGCGAGGTGATCTGCGAGCCCAGGTGGCAGTGCAGGCCCACCAGTTCGAGGCGCGGCTGCGCCAGGACGCGCCCGATGGCGTGCTGCGCCGAGCCGTCCGGCAGCGCGAGGCCGAACTTCTGGTCGAGCGTGCCCGTGCGCACCTTCTCGTTCGCCCCGGCCGCGATGCCGGGCGCCACGCGGAGCAGCACCTTCTGGCGGGACCCGCGCGGGACCTGCGCGGCCAGCCGCACGATCTCCTGCGTGCTGT
The DNA here is from genome assembly GCF_044461265.1 of Streptomyces sp. NPDC049879. NCBI lineage: Bacteria > Bacillati > Actinomycetota > Actinomycetes > Kitasatosporales > Streptomycetaceae > Streptomyces > Streptomyces sp. NPDC049879. The sequence continues at coordinate 31,840 of NZ_JBITKT010000005.1, forward strand.
CGATCACGATCCGGCCGACGCCCAGGCGCAGCGCGGCGCGCAGGTCCTCGGGGCTCTTGGCGTTGCCGTGCAGCACCATGCGCTCCGGCGGGAAGCCGGCGACGACGGCCAGCTCCATCTCGCCCGCCGAGCAGACGTCGAGGCCGAAGCCCTCCTCCTCGATCCAGTGGACGAGGGCGCGGCACAGGAACGCCTTGGCCGCGTAGTAGAGGTCGGTGTCGTGGAAGGCCGCGCGGTAGGCGCGGCAGCGGTGCCTGATCTCCGTCTCGTCCAGGACGTACGTGGGCGTCCCGTGCCGTTCGGCCAGCTCGGCGAGGCGGACGCCGCCGACGAGCATGTCGCCGCCGTCCGCGGCGAACTGGGCGGAGTGCGGCCAGACGGCCAGGTCGGGGACGCGGAGCGGGCCGTGGGACCTCGCCTGCGCGGGGACGCGCGGGGCGGCCGGGGGGAGCTGGGAGCGGGTCTGCTGCGGACTGATCTGTGTGGTCATGCGGGTGGACCTCCCGTCACGCGGCAGCGAGCGCCCGGCGCGGCGCGCGGTTGGCGGCCGGGGCGGCGAGCTGCGGGTCAAGGGTGAGTGCGGTGGTGCCGAGGGGCGCGGTGAGCGCGCGGAGGGCGGGTTCCGACAGGCGGATCCAGCCCTGCCAGGGGCCGAGCGCGGCGGTCAGGCGTGCTTCCGTGGTGAAGGCGACGGCGGTGCGGACGCCTTCGGGGTCGCGGAAGAGGCGGACCACGCATCCGGCGGGACCCGGCCGGACGGGTACCCAGAGGGGTCCGGCCGGGCCCCGATCGCAGGGGTCGGCTTCCCCCGGGTCCCCGGCGGCGTCGCCGGGGGACGAGGCGGGAGTCGTACGAGTGTTCGTACGGAGAGGCATCGTGTGCGCTCCAGGAATGCGTGACGTGCTGCGGGTGCCCGCCGCCCGCTCGGGGCGGCGTACATGCGACGTTATGCGCGGTTCCACGGGTGCGGCGGGGCGCTGACAGGCCCTTGACGCGCGGCGCGCCGCCGTTGACGCGACCGCTACTCGCGGGCCGCCGCGGGGCGGGGTGGGGCGGACGCGGACGTGTCTCCGCGCGGGAGGGGCCTCGTGCTCATGCGGAACTCCTCTGGGGCACGACGAAGGGCCACGGCGGGCCGGGTGCGGATGGAGTCGGCAGAGGGCGGTCAAGGGGCGTCCCGGCCCCTCCCCTGTCCTGGTGCCTCGCTGCCGAGGTCCGCCCCCGTCGCGACGCACGGCACGGCACCTCGCTGCGCTGCCGCCTCACCCAAGTGCGCCCGGCACGAGGGCGATCCGGCACCTTGCGATGCACCGCACCGGCCGCCGCTCCTGCACGGGCAGACCTCGGCCGACGTGGCACCATCCAGTGTCCGCCGGTCGCGGAGTGCCGGGAAGGGAGTGTTTGCGCCAAAGCGTACGAATGCCGCGCGCCGGGGGCGCGGACCGCCACCGGCCGCGCGGCGGCGCGTACGACGGCGCGGGCGGCGGCCGTGCCGGTGTCCCGGAGCCGCCCGGCCCGCCGTACTCAGTACGCCTTGACGCGGTGGCGCAGCTCGTCCAGGGCCGCCGCCATGGGCCGCCCGTCGGTGGACTCGCGCCCCCCGTCGATCCACCACGGGACACCAGGACCGGCGGACTCCACGACGTCCCGGGCGGCCTGTTCGTACGGCTTCGCCTCCTTGCTGCCGGGCTCGGCGCCCTCGGGAGCCGTGGTGCCGCTCGTGACCAGCGCCGCGGGGCCCGCGTCGTCCGACACCGACTGCGACAGCAGGCTGTCGCGGAAGGCGGGGTCGGCCAGCAGTTCGGCGGACAGCTCCTTGTTCAACGACACCGTGTGCAGCACGTCGCCGATCGTGTAGTGGACGGTCCCCTGCACCGGTCTGCCGAACATGCTGTTCCGGGCGTCCTCGGGCGACTCCGCCGGCCCCATGGCGGCGACGGCCACCGTCGCCAGATCGCGGCCCCAGTGGTCGCCGGGAGCGACGCGCGCGGACGCCATGAGGTCGCTGAAGAGGCCCATCTCGGACGGCTCCAGGGGATCGGAGCTGAGTGCGGGGGCCGGTTCCTGGAGCCAGCCGGGGTTGGAGTTGTAGACGAAGCGCCGCGCGAGGTACGGGACGTCGTCCGCGCTGTCCGGATCGTGCGGATCGATGCCGCCTATCGCGGGGTTCAGCAGCATGTTCACGCTGTCGGCCAGCCGCTCGTACACGACTCTTCTGCGGCCCTGCTCCCCGGGGTCAGGCGCTTCCGGGGAGAAGCTGTCGAAGTTCAGGTCGCCGGCGAAGTCCTTCCCCAGGGTGCTGTGCAGAAGGATCAGGTAGTCCCGTTCGGCCTCGGTCAGGTCCCTGCGTGCCGCGCCCGGTTCGTCCCCCGGGCCGTAGACCGAGCGGAAGATCGCCTCCAGGCCGGCGGAGTACCGCAGCGCCAGGTCGTGGTCCATGGGCTCGCGCGAGTCGAACTGGTCACGCAGCCCCTCCGCGGCCCAGACCGCCATCTCGGGGCTGAGCCAGACGTCCAGCGGCCCGCCCGTGAGGTCGAAGCCGGTCGGACCGAGTTCGGCCGCCGTGGAGGCGAGGTAGCCCCGGTAGCTGTTGATGGCGTCGTCGATGTCGGAGGTGGCCTTCTCCGCGTCCTCGACGGCCGCCGAGAAGTGGCGCCCCCTGATCTCGGAGATGTCGTCCTCGCTCAGGTGGAACCGCCCGTCGCGCGCCACGGGGACGATGGAGAACCCGTTCACCGGGATCGACAGCTCGCCGGGGACGCCGCCGGCGTTCTCGCCGAACAGCGCGTTCATGTCGTCGACCTTCCCCCGGGCCGCCCGGTAGTCGGCGCGTGCCTTGGCGAGGTGCTCCTTGTACCGGTCGTCGAGCTGTCCCGGTCCGTGGACGCGGTCGCGGACCTCCTCCTCGGCGCGGACGGCCCGGTTGATCACCTTGATGAGCAGCCGCACGGTGTTGTCCACGTCGTCCCCGCCCAGTGCCTGGTCGGTGGCCCTGATCCGGCCCTCGGCGTCCACGAGGCTGTCGCCGTCGACGGAGCCCGCGTCGGCGGCGAGTTCGGTGGCGCGGCGGGACAGGTCGCTCACCTTCGAGACCTCGGACGCCGCCCGCAGGTACGCGGCGGCGGCGTCCGCCATGTCGTCGGTGTCGATCTCCGCCACGAACTTCCCGCTGTCCGTCCAGGGAGCCCTCCACTCCCCCTCGACGTCTTTCCGGCTGAAATCGACCGCATGGTCAGCCATGTCGCCCCCGCAAACTCCGCAGTGTTGGTGAGGTGCGGATCGTACTGGGCGCCGAGCTGTTTTCGCACGGGTCTTCGACCCTCGGGCCTACTGCCCCGAGGGCGCCGACGAGCGTTGCCTTCTGTGAAGCCGCCGTGCCTCGGCGCCCGGGGTGGGGTCAGGCGGCGGGCGGGGTGGCCTGGAGGTTGTAGACCGCGGTGACCGGGGCGTGGTCGGACCAGCGCTCGGCGTGGGTCGCGGCGCGCTCCACGTACGCCTTGACGCAGCGGGCGGCCAGCCCAGGCGTCGCCATGTGGTAGTCGATGCGCCAGCCCGTGTCGCGGTCGAACGCCTGGCCGCGGTAGGACCACCAGCTGTACGGGCCCTCCTGCGCCGGGTACTGCGCGCGGACGACGTCCGTGTAGCCGCCGTCGTCCGGCGCCAGGACGCGCGTGAGCCAGGCGCGTTCCTCGGGGAGGAAGCCGGAACTCTTGCGGTTCGCGCGCCAGTTCTTGAGGTCGGCCTCGCGGTGCGCGATGTTCCAGTCCCCGCAGACGAGGACCTCGCGGCCCGCCGCGGCGGCGCGGGCGCGCAGGGCGGTGAGGTAGGGGAGGAAGGCCGCCATGAAGCGTTCCTTCTCGGCCTGGCGCTCCGTGTCCACCTCGCCGGACGGCAGGTAGAGGCTGGCCACCGTCACGCCCGGCAGGTCCGCCTCGACATAGCGCCCCGACGCGGCGAACTCCGGCGCGCCGAAGCCGACGCGCACCGCCTCCGGCTCCCGGCGGGTCAGCAGCGCGACGCCCGCGCGGCCCTTCGCGGCGGCCGGGGCCCAGACGGCGTGCCAGCCCTCGGGGCGGCGCACGGCCTCGGGCAGCTGGTCCTCCAGGGCGCGGACCTCCTGGAGGCACACGACATCGGCGTCCGTCCCGGCGAGCCAGGGGAGGTAGCCCTTGCCCGCGGCGGCGCGCAGGCCGTTCACATTCACGGTCGTCACGGTGAGCACGGGACGAGCCTACGCGGGGCGGACGGGAGCCGGGACGGGCGTCCCGTACCCGTTTGCTCCGCGAAACGACCGGGGCGCGCCGACGCGGGGCGTGCCGCACCGCACAAGGTGGTTACCGCGCGGGCGACTTGGTCGCTAGGCTGCCGGGAAGACCGTGACAGTGCACTTTGCGGGGGCGATGTGACCGAGCGGACACCGGTGGATTTCACCCGGGACGATGTCGAACGCGGCGGCTGGGCCCCGTGGACGACGAGCGAGAAGTTCGGCGCCGAGCTGGACACCGACGACATGGCGGACACCGCCGCCGCCTACCTGCGGGCCGCGTCCGAGGTCTCGGACGTCGGCGACCTGTCCCGCCGCGCCACCGAACTCGCCGCCGACGCGGGCTGCCTCGACGGCGACAGCCTCGTGGACGGCGAGGGCCGGATCAGGGCCACCGACGAGGCACTCGGCGAGGACGGCGTGGACGGCACCGTGCGGCTCCTCGTCCGCACGATGAACCAGGCCCTCAAGGCCGGGGAAGAGGTGGCCGAACTGGTCCACGGCGGCGGCAGGCTGGACGAGCGCTTCGCGAACCGCCTGGAGGCGGCGCGCGGCGCGTACAAGAGCGCCGTGTCGCAGATCGCCGCCCTGAACGCGGACATCCCGCCGGGCAAGGCACTGCTGCCGCCCTGGCCGGTCACGACGCCCGGCTTCTCGTTCACCGCCGAGGCGACCGGCGGGGCGTACACCCTCCCGGCGACGGCGGCCGACGGCATCCGGCGGCACCACCTGACGGCCGCGCGCCAGGACGCGGCGGTCACCGGCAAGGACGTCGCGGACACCATCGAGGTCTACCGGCGCGGCCTCACCGCCGCCGCGGCGGAACTCGACAGCACCTACGGCTTCGACCTCACCGGCGGCCCGCTGAAGCTGTGGACCACGCCGGACATGGCGATCTGGGCGGCGGAGGGGCTGAAGCACCCCCGGCTGGAAGACGGGCGCGCCTGGAACACCGAGGACCGCCTGCGCTACACGGAGGGTCTCGACGCGATCGTCCGCTCGGTCTTCGGCACGGGCGGCGACCCCGGCGCGCCGGTGCGGGACATGACCCGGGACGAACGCGCGTACCTCCTCGCCTTCTACAAGGCCCTGGGGCAGGAGACGGACGCCATGGGCATGAGCGCCCTGTCCCCGCTGAGCGGGCCCCTCGCCGAGCCCGCCGACGAGGGGCGCCGCACGGAGGTCTTCCAGCGGCTGGCCAACGGCGTCACCATGCTGCTGAACCCGGAGATCGGCGGCATCGACCCGCGCGACCCGGACGCGCGCGACGACCTGCCGGCCTCGGTGCGCCGCTTCGTCTACGACGAGCCGCGCTACGACTGGAGCGCCGAGCCTGGCCCCGGCGGCGCGGACGCGCACTGGCGCGCCATGGAGGACCTGCGGCTGTTCGGCGACCTCATGGGAACGGCGAGCGTCGGCCCCGGCGAGCACTTCGGCCGCGACCTGGCCGGGGCGGCGGTGCGCATCCAGGACGAGCTGATCGACTCCCCGGTGGACTGGGCCGCGCACGACCTGCCGCGGCCCGGCGACGGGGGCCCCGAGGGGATGCTCAGGGCGGTCTCGGAGAACGGCGCGCTGTCCGCCGCGCTGCTGGCCGACGAGTCGTTCGGCGACGGCCTGCTCGGCGTGCCGTGGGAGGAGGGCGTGGGCCCGGGGCTGCTGGTCGAGAGCGGGACGACGCTCCCGCCGGGGGTCGAGCCCGGCAGCGCGGCGGCGCGCCCGTACGAGCGCGCGACCGAGGAGTTCGCGGCGCGCGCCACCCGGGGCGACGGCGACGGCTGGACGGTCCGGCCGGGGGCGTGGCGGCTGGCGCAGGCGGTGGACGACGTGGTGGAGCGCGCCGGGGCGCGGTGAGGCGGCGTTCGCGGAAGGCAAAGGATGGACGGCGCGGTGCTGCCGGACTCCGGGGGCAGGAAAGGCTTACGGTGCGGGGGCTTTCCTGAGTAGGCTCCGCACTCACCATCACTGGGTTCTTTGCGGGAGCGACATGGCCGAGCAGACACCGGTCGATTTCAGCCGGGAGGAGATCGAGGCGGAGAGCGACTCCTACCCGAGCAGCAGGCCATGGGCGATGAGCAAGAAGTTCGGCAGCGAGATCGACGCCGACGACATGGCCGACAGCGCGGCGGCCTACCTGCGGGCCGCCTGCGAGGTCTCGGACGTCGGCGACCTGTCCCGCCGCGCCACCGCACTGGCCGCCGACGCCGGCTCCGTCGACGGGGACACGCTCGTCGACGGCGACGGACGGATCAGGGCCACGGACCAGGCACTCGGCAAGGGGGAGGTGGACGAGACCGTCCGCGCGCTCTTCAAGGCCGTCAACCGGGCGATCGCGGCCGAGGAGGAGGTCCACGACCGTGTGTGGGGCCCGGGACAGTGCGAGGACACGTTCAAGAAACACCTGGCCGCGGCGCGTGCCGACTACCACGCGGTCATGGCCGAGGTGAAGGCGCTGGGAGCGCCGATCGAGCCGTACGACGACGAGCCCCTGTCACGGACGGTGAACGGCTTCACGTTCACCGCCGAACCGTACGGCGAGGGGTACGTCCCCGCCGCCGGTGTCCTCACCCGGCTCAGGAAACGCCACTACGACGAGGCCGTGGCGGACGCCGAGGGCGCGGCGTGGGACATCCACGACGCCATCCACAGCTACCGCAAGGACCTCGCCTCCGCCGCCGCCGAACTCGACCCGACGGGCTTCGACCTCACGGGCGGGCCGCTGAGGATGTGGCTCACCCCGGAGATGGCGGCCTGGGCGGCGGAGGGGCTGATCGGGCAGTTCGAGAACGCCGGGTCCCTCGACCTCGGCCTGGTGGCGCAGTACACCGACGGCCTCGACGCGATCTTCCGCTCGGTCTACGGCGGGGACGAGCCGGGCGCGCCACTGCGGGACATGACGGCGGCGGAACGGCGCTACCTGCTCGCGTTCCACCGCATCCTGGGCGAGGACGGCGGCCCGTACGGCCGCGACTACCTGACCGGCCTCGTCTCCGGACTCGTCCCGCTCGACCCCGGGGACGAGGGGCGCAGGCGGGTCGTGTTCGAGCGGCTGGCCGACAGCGTGACCATGCTGCTGGACCCGGAGATCGGCGGCATCGACCCGCGCGACCCGGACGCGCGCGACGACGTCCCGTCCTCCGTGCGGCGCTGGGTGTACGGAGAGCCGGACATCGAGTGGCTGAAGCCCGTCACCGACCGCCCCAGCGGCGCGGAGATCTGGGACATGCAGCAGCTCACCGGCTTCGGCGACCTCATGTCGGCCGGGCGCCTCACCCACGGCGAGCACCTGGGCAGGGACATGGCGGAAGCGGCCGTGCGCCTCCAGGGGCGCATGGACCGGACGGACATGGACTGGGGCGAGTGGACCGACCCGCGGCAGGACCTGGCCGGTCCCGACAACATGCTGCGGGCCGTGTCGGCGGACAAGGAGCTGTCCGCCTCCCTGCTGACCGACCCGGTCTTCCGCGAAGGGCTGCTGTCGCGGTCGTGGCCGGCGGGCGCGGGCCCCGCGATGCTGATCGAGAGCGGCACGACACCCCCCGAGGGCGCCGCGCCCGGCAGCGCGGAGGCGCGGCCGTACGAACGGGCCGCCCGGGAGGTCGCGGAGGCGGGGTCGGGGGCGGGCGTCCCGTGGTGGATCGAGCGGGGCGGCATGTCGCCCGGGGGGCAGCGGGTGGAGGCGGCCCTGGCGGACGTGCGGGACCGTGCCGGGGTGCCGGCGGCCGGGGGCGTGCGGTGACCGCGCGGGCCACCGGCGGCGGCTTCGTACGATGGCCGTATGACGATAGTGACCGCCCGGTTCGACGACCCCGACGCGCGCATGCTGAACGATCTCGTGCAGGCGGAGTACGCCGAGCGGTACGGCGGTGAGGGGGACGTCACGCCGCTCGACGCCGGGATGTTCGTCCCGCCGCACGGGCTCTACCTGCTGGTCTACGACGACGCGGGCCGTCCCGTGGGCACCGGCGCGTGGCGCGCGCACGAGGCGGCCGAGGAGGGCTACGCGCCGGGCGACGCCGAGCTGAAGCGCATGTTCGTCCGGCGGGAGGCCCGTGGGCGCGGGCTGGCCCGCAAGGTGCTCGCCCGGCTGGAGGAGGAGGCGCGGGCCGCCGGCCGCACGCGGCTGGTCCTGGAGACCGGCACGCGGCAGCCGGAGGCCATCGGGCTCTACCGCAGCAGCGGCTTCACCGAGCTGCCCTTCGAGCAGGGCTTCGGGACCTACCGGGACTCGCCCGAGAGCGTGTTCTTCGCCAAGTCGCTGCTGCCCTGACCATCCTGGCCACGGGCCCCGCGGCGGGCGCCGAGCAGCATCGCCGCGATCCCGAGGACCGTCCACACGGCGAGGACCGCGAGGGAGAACGCGCCCCCGGCGCCGTCGAAGAAGGACACCGAGCGCAGCAGGGACGTTCCCGCGCCGGTCGGGAGCAGGCGGCCGAGGGTGGAGGCGGGCTCGGGCAGCAGCTCGGGGGCTGACCCGGCGCCCGACCAGGGGTTCCCGAGCAGCATCACGATGAGCGCGCCGATCCCGATCCCGGCCGGGCCGATCAGCGTGGCGATGCCCGCGACGGTGGCGCCGCCCGCGAGGACCATCAGGGCGAGGACCCCGGCCACGGCGAACCAGTTCCCGGCCAGCACGCCGAGCCAGCTCAGGCCGATCGCGGCGCCCACGGCGCCGACCAGCACGGCTGCGGCGGCGAGCGTGAGGACACCCGTCAGCCCGCGGATGCCGATCGTCACGACCAGCGCGCCACCCGCGATGCCCGCGATGGCCAGCGGCAGGACGCTCGTGTTGAACGCGGCGCCGCGCGGGTCACCCTCCGGCGCGGGCACGACGTCGGTCACCCGCACGTCGGTGCCGGGAGGCGCCTGGTCCTGGGCGGCCTGGGTGAGGAGCTGGGCCACGACGGGCCCGCCCGCCGTGGCGGTCAGCACGTCCATGCGGCCCTCGCCGCCCCCGGGGCCGCCCGACAGGACGAACGCGCCGTAGACCTCGCGGTCCTCGACGGCGGCGCGCGCCTCGTCCCCGTCGTCGTAGACGTGGACGTCGAAGGCGCCGTCCGCCTCCCGGAGCGCGTCCGCGACCTGCCCGGCGGCGGCCGGGGGCCCGGCGACGCCCACGGGCAGGTCGTTCGGCGCGGTGCGTGCCGCGGGCCACGCGAAGGCCCAGATGGCGAAGGCGACGAACACCGGGAGGCCCAGGACGACCGCGGCCAGCCGGCTGCGCGGGACGGAGGGGCGGGGTGCTGCCTGCACGGGGTGCCTCCAAAAAGAAGGATCGTTCGTTTTTCTGCGCGCCCCACCGTGCGGCACCGGGCCGCCCCTTGTCAAGAAACGAACGTTCGTTTTACGCTCCGCCTATGCCTCGCGTATCCCCCGCACACATGGAGGCCCGCAGGCGACAGATCCTGGAGGGCGCCGCCCGCTGCTTCGCGCGGGACGGCTTCCACGCCACGTCGATGCAGGACATCCTCAAGGAGACCGGCCTGTCGGCCGGAGCGGTCTACCGCTACTTCCCGGGGAAGGACGCGATGATCGTGGACCTCGCGCACGATGTCCTGCGGGAGGTCGCGGCCGTGTTCCGGGACGCGTCACTCGCCGAGCGGCCGCCGCTCCCCGACGTCATCCTGGGCAACGCGCTCACCCGCGCGGCCGACCTCCTCACGTTCCCGCCGTCGCTGATCGTGCAGGTCTGGGCGGAGACCGTGCGCAGCCCCGAGCTGGCCACGGTGCTGCGGACCGGGCTGAACAGCCTCGTCGGGCACTGGCGGGTCATCGTGGAGACCTACCAGCGCAACGGCTGGATGCGGCCCGACATCCCGGCCGAACACGTAGCGCGGACCCTTGCGGCATGCGCACAGGGCTACCTGCTCCAGTCGGCCCTGCTGGGCCAGCAGGACGTGTCCGTGGTGGCGGAGGGCCTGCGCGGCATCATGTCGATCGACATCCCCGGCGCCCAGGAGACCTGACCGCCGGAGACCCCGACCACCCCACCGGGCCAAGCCCCGCGTATGCGGGGAGCAGTACGTGGATGAGGCGACCCTGATACCCGAGGCGGGACCATCCCCGCGTATGCGGGGAGCAGGTGAGGGGGTGGGGCTCGTCGGCCCCGAGCTGGGGACCATCCCCGCGTGTGCGGGGAGCAGCGGCGAGCGGCGCGAAGAAGGCGTCCTGGACGGGGACCATCCCCGCGTGTGCGGGGAGCAGAGTCTTTGTACTGCGGGTTTGGTGGTGTGAGGGGTGGATTTTGCTTAGCTTTACCTTGGCCCGGGGCGGGGTCATGTGTCGGGGGTGAGGTCTTCGTCGAGGCGGCGGTCCAGGGCCAGGGACACCTCCGCGTAGACCGCCTTCTTCGCCAGCGGCCGCAGCCGTTCCAGTGCCTCCGTCAGGCGTCGCACGTCCTCCGCCGCCAAGGGGCGCCGGTGGCCCGGGGCGAGGATCTCGGGGAGGACGTGTTCCCGCAGCAGGCCGGTGAAGATGTCGGCCAGTGCGTCGGCGTACGCCCGCAGTTGCCGCCCGGCCGCCAGCATCGCCGACAGCGGGATGCCCTCCCCCGCCAGCGCGGCGGACGCCTCCAGCAGGTCGCGGCTGACGTGCACCAGCTCCTCGCCGTCCACCGCCACGTAGCCGATCTCCAGGGCCGCCGCGAGGTCGGCTGACGCCGGGTCGGCGAAGTACGCGGCGAGGCGTTCGGGGGTGAGGCGGACGGGGCGTTCCTCCGCCCAGGGGCGCGGCTCGCGCAGGCCGAGGAGTTCGGCGGTGTGCCCGGCGTCGCGGCCCTCGGTGAAGGCGGTGAGCAGTTCGGCGATGCCGCCGAGGGTGTGCCCGCGCGCCAGGAGGCCGTCGATGGTGCGGAGCCGGGCGAGGTGGCGTTCGTCGTACCAGGCGACGCGGCCCGCGCGGCGGGGCGGCGGGAGGAGGCGGCGTTCGCGGTAGTACCGCAGGGTCCGCTCGGTGATCCCGGCCGCCTCGGCCAGCTCCGCCGCGCGGTACTCCCGTCTGCCTGCCACGCGGCGAGTGTAGGCGGACGGGCGGTGAACGGGCGTCCGGCAAAGGCGCGTTCGCCCCCTACCGATCGGTAGGGTCCTCCTCTACGCTCCCACTGTGCCAGTGAACGCTGGCAGCATCGCAGCGCTCGCCAGGGAGGCCGGCCGCATGGGCGTCGTCGGGACGGAGCACGTACGGGTCGCCGTGATCGGCGCGGGTTTCGGCGGCCTCGGGGCGGCGGTGCGGCTGCGGCGCTCGGGCGTCACGGACTTCGTGGTCCTCGAACGGGCGGACGCGGTCGGCGGGACGTGGCGCGACAACACGTACCCGGGCTGCGCGTGCGACGTGCCCTCGCACCTGTACTCGTTCTCCTTCGCGCCCAACCCCCGCTGGCCGCGCGCCTTCTCGGGGCAGCCGCACATCAGGGCGTACCTGGAGTGGGTCGCCGACACGTACGGCCTGCGCCCGCACCTGCGGCTGGGCGCCGGGGTCGAGTCGGCGCGCTGGGACGGCGACGAGCTGCGCTGGGTCGTGGAGACGAGCGGCGGCGGCACGCTGACGGCGGACGTCGTCGTGTCCGCGACGGGCCCGCTCTCCGACCCGAGGCTGCCGGACGTGCCGGGCCTGGACGGCTTCCCCGGCCGGGTGTTCCACTCGGCGCGCTGGGACCACGGGCACCCGCTGCGGGGGCGGCGGGTCGCGGTGGTCGGGACGGGTGCGTCGGCCGTGCAGTTCGTGCCGCGCATACAGCGCGAGGCGGCGGAGGTCACCGTCTTCCAGCGCACCCCGCCCTGGGTCCTGCCGCGCGCCGACCGGCCCATCAGCGGCCTCGAACGGCTCCTGCACGCCCGGCTGCCCGCGACCCGCGCGGCGCGCCGCCAACTGCTGTGGGGCATACGGGAGATGCAGGTCGGCGCGTTCGCGTCCCGCCCGGACATGATGCGCGGTCTGGAGAAGCTCGCCCTCCTCCACATGCGCCGCGCCGTCAAGGACGAGGACCTGCGCCGCCGCCTCACGCCCGGCTACCGCATCGGCTGCAAGCGCATCCTGCTGTCGAACGACTGGTACCCGGCCCTGGCCAGGCCGCACGTCCGCCTCATCGACGCGGGACTGCGCGAGATACGCGGCGGCACGCTCGTCGCGGAGGACGGCCGGGAGACCGAGGCGGACACGATCGTGTTCGGCACCGGCTTCCGCGTCACCGACCTGCCGATCGCCCGGCGCGTCAAGGGCGCGGACGGGACGACCCTCGCCGAGTCGTGGCGCGACGGCATGGCGGCCCTGCGCGGCACGACGGCGGCCGGCTTCCCCAACTTCCTGACCGTCATCGGCCCCAACACCGGCCTCGGCAACAGTTCGATGATCCTCATCATCGAGGCCCAGCTCGCCTACCTCGCCGACTACCTGCGCGCCCTCGACCGGCTCGGCCCCCGCGCCGCCCTCTCCCCCAGGCCCCAGGCGGTCGCCGCGTGGAACGACCGCCTCCAGGCCCGGCTCGCCCGTTCGGTGTGGAACACCGGCGGCTGCGACAGCTGGTACCTCGACGCGCACGGCCGCAACACCACCGTCTGGCCGGGCACCACCCGCGAGTTCCGCATCGCCACCCAGCAGGTCGATCTCTCCGAATACGAGGTGCTGCGCCATGCCTGAGCCGTCCGCCCACCCGCCGTTCCCGCAGCAGTCCGCGCGCCGCGACTGGGCCGTCCGCATCGTGCCCTCCACGGGCGGCGCCCGCCTGCACACCGAGATACACGGGCCCGACGACGCCCCGACCGTCGTCCTCGTGCACGGCTGGACGTGCAACACCGCGCTGTGGCACGGCGTCCTACACCGCCTCCTCCCCGACCACCGGGTGGTCCTCTACGACCAGCGCGGCCACGGCCGCACGCCCCCCACGCCCGGCAACTGCGACGCGGACGCGCTCGCCGACGACCTGTGCGCCGTCCTCGACGCGACCGTCCCGGACGGCGCGCGCGCCGTCGTCGCCGGGCACTCCATGGGCGCTATGACGGTCGTCGCGGCGGCGGGCCGCCCGCAGCTGGCGGAACGGGCCGCCGCCGCGCTGCTGTGCTCCACCGGCATCGACCGGCTCACCGGGGAGTCCACGGTCCTGCCGCTGCGGCCCGGCGGCGTCCGCCTGGCGGGGCAGCGCTTCCTGCTCACCAACCGGCTCCGCTACGGGCCGCCGACCCCGCTGAGCCGCCGCCTCGTCCACCGCATCACCCTCGGTCCGGGGGCGACGCGTACGCAGCGGGCGGCGGTGACGCGCATGGTGTCGGCGTGCGCGCCCCGGCCGCGCGCCGAGTGGGGGCGCGTGCTCTCGGCGCTCGACCTCACCGAGCGCGCCGCCGCGCTCGACCTGCCGGTGACGCTGCTCCAGGGGACGGCCGACCGCCTCACCCCGCCCGTGCACGCGCACCGGCTCGCGGCGCTGCTGCCGCGCCGCCCGGAGTTCGCCGAGCTGCCCGGCATCGGGCACATGACGCCGTTCGAGGCGCCCGGCCGCGTCGCGGACGTGGTGCGCGGCCTGGTGAAGGAGCACCTGTGAGGCGGGCGGGTGTGCGCGGCAGGGTCGTCGTGGTGACGGGCGGCGCGCGGGGCGTGGGCGCGGCGCTGGCCCGTACGCTCGCGGCGCGTGGCGCGCGGGTCGCGCTGGTGGGTCTTGAGCCGGAGGAACTGGCCGCCGTCGCCGGGAGCCTGCCGCTGAAGGGCGGCTGGTGGGAGGCGGACGTGACGGACGCGGACGCGATGGAGGCCGTGGCGGGCGAGGTGCGGGAACGTTTCGGGACGGTGGACGCCGTGGTGGCGAACGCCGGGGTGGCGGCCGGGGGGCCGTTCGCCGACGCGGACGCCGCGACGTGGCGGCGCGTGGTCGAGGTGAACCTCGTCGGCTCCGCCGCGACCTGCCGCGCGTTCCTGCCCGCCCTGCGCGCGAGCCGGGGCTACTACCTGCAGGTCGCGTCGCTGGCCGCGCTCGCCCCGGCGCCGCTGATGACGGCGTACTGCGCGTCGAAGGCGGGCGTGGAGGCGTTCGCCCACTGCCTGCGTGCCGAGGTCGCGCCCGACGGGGTGGACGTGGGGGTCGCGTACCTGAGCTGGACGGACACGGACATGGTGCGCGGGGCCGACGAGGACCCGGTGCTGCGGGAGATGCGGGGACGGCTGCCCTGGCCCGCCGGGCGCACGTACCCGCTGGGGCCCGCGGTGGAACGCGTCGCCGACGGCATCGCGCGGCGCGCGCCGCATGTCTACGGGCAGCGGTGGCTGCGGGGTGTGCAGCCGCTGCGGGGGCTGCTGCCGTCACTGATCGGCGGCCCGCTGGGCCAGCGGGAGATCCGACGCCTGGCACCCCGGCTCGGCACCCTGGCAAAACGCGGCCTGGTCGGCGCGGGCGGCACGGCGGCCGAACGGGCCCACCGGGAGCGGTAACCGGCACGGCCGGACGCAAAGCGCGCCTCACTGCCCCAGATCGGCAAACCGCCCGGACAGCAGGAGACGCGGCAACCGGCACGGCGGCCTGGCTGGCGCGGGCGGCGGAGCGGGCCCCGACCACTGCGGGGACCGCTGCCATCGCTGACAGGCGGGCCGTCAGGGCTTCGGAAGATCCGGCGGCTGGCACCCCGGCTCGCCGACCTGGCCGGAACGAGCACCTCGGGAGCCGTGGCCCCGTGTGGAACGCGCGCCGCACCTTCCCGAGCAGGGTCGCAGATCGGCGGGCCCAGCGGCCTGGCCAGACGCAGGCGACGCAACGAGCCCGCCCGGAGCGGTGACCTGGCACGGCCGTATGCGCGGCGCACGCCCCAACTCCCCGGGCAGCGAAGGCCACTGCCGTCGCGGGTCGGCGGGTCGGCGGGTCGGGAGCCGTGGGCCGGGTTTGGCCGGGTTGACTCTCACATCGGTGTGAGACTTTAGCGTGCCGGTCATGACCACCGGCACAGCGTCCGTCACGGCCCCGGCCGATCCCCCCGTCCCGTCCGCCGCGCGCAGTGCGGCGGCGCTGGTGGTGCTCACCGCGACCGTGTTCGCCGTGGGCACCGCCGAGTGGGTCGTGGTCGGGCTGCTGCCGCAGCTGTCGGCCGCCTGGGACCGGCCGCCGGCGGCGACCGGTTCCCTGGTGACCTGGTACGCCCTCGTCGTCACGGTCGCCGGGCCGCTCGTGACGGTGCTGACGCTGCGTCTCGCGCGGCGCCGGGCGCTGCTCGCGCTGCTCGGCGTGTTCCTGGCGGGCAACGTCGCGGCAGCGCTGGCGGGCAGCTTCCCGGCCCTCGTCGCGGCCCGGATGCTGACCGCGCTCACCCACAGCACGGCCTTCGCGGCGGCGCTGGTCCTCGCCGTGGCGACGGTGCCCGCCGAACGGCGCGGACGCGCCATCGCCGTCGTCACCGCCGGATGGAACCTGGCCACGGTCCTCGGCGCGCCGCTGGGGACGTGGATCGGCGACCACCACGGCTGGCGCGCCACCTTCTGGGCCATCGCCGCGCTCGCCGCCGGGGTCCTGTGCGCCGTGGCCGTGCTCGTCCGGCCGTCCGCGCCCCGGGAGGACGCCGGTCCCGGGGGCGAGGTGCGGGGCGTGCTGCGGCCCCGGGTGGCGCTGGTGCTGGCGGTCATCGTGGCCGCGCAGGCCGGTCTGTTCACCGCGTACACCTACATCGCCCCGCTGCTGCGGCAGGTCAGCGGCTTCGGGCCGTCCGCCGTCACCACGCTGCTCGCCCTCTTCGGCGTCGGCGCGGTCGCGGGCAACGTGCTCGGCGGACGGCTGGCCGAACGCGCCCCGTGGACGGGGCTGTGCGCCGCGCTGACCGCGCTGGCGGGCGTACTGGCGGCGTTCACGGCGACGAGCCAGGTCCGCTGGGCGGCCGCCGTCACCGTGCTCGCCCTCGGCGTGACCGCCGCCACCCTCATCCCCCTGCTCCAGGACCGTGCCCTGGCCGCCGCCCCCGCCGCGCCCACCCTCGTCACGGCGATCAGCGCCTCGGCGTTCAACCTCGGCGTCGCGGGCGGCTCCCAGCTCGGCGCGCGGTCCCTGGACGCGGGGCGCGGCCTCGCCGACCTGCCCTGGATCGGCGCGCTGCTCGCCTGCGGCGCCGTCCTCCTCGCGGCCGCGACCGCCCGCCGGCACCGGGCCGTACCGCAGTGACCCCGCAGTGACCCCGCAGTGACCCCGCAGAGAAGAGAGAAGACCATGACCACCGCACCGTCCCCCTCCCGCCTCGGCCGCGTCGTGCGCGGCGCAGGACCCGGCCTGCTGCTCGCCCACGGCGCGGGCGGCGGCATCGACGCCAACTTCGGCCCCCTCATGGACACGCTGGCCGCCGGGCACACCGTCGTCGGCCCCGACTACCCCGGCACGGGCCGCACCCCACGCGCCACGGCGCCCCTCGGCCTCGACACCCTGGCCGACGCACTGGTCGCCACCGCCGTCGAGGAGGGCGTGGACACGTTCGCCATCGCCGGGTACTCGCTGGGCAGCGCGGTCGCCGTCCGGGCCGCGACCCGGCATCCCGGGCGCGTCACCGGGCTGGTCCTCACCGCCGGATTCGCCCACCCCAGCCCGCGGCTCCTCCTCGCGGCCCGGCTGTGGCGCGACCTGCTCCGCGACGGCGAGACGGAGCGCCTGGCCGCCTTCCTGTCCCTCATAGGCGTCAGCGCCCCTGTCCTGGACGGCGCGGCACAGGACGGCCTCGACGCCGCCCTCACGGCCACCGCGGCGGGCATCCCGCCCGGCACGGCGGACCACATCGACCTCCTCCTCGCCGAGGCCGACGTCCGCACCGACCTCGCCGCGCTCGCCGTGCCGGCCCTCGTCGTCTCGACCACGCTCGACCAGCTCGTCACGCCCCACCACCACCGGCAGCTCGCCGACGGCGTCCCCGGCGCCCGCTACGCCGAACTGGCCACCGGGCACCTCCCCTTCGCCGAGCAGCCGGAGAGGTGGGCCGCCCTCGTCACGGACTTTCTCCAGGACAACGGGATCTGACGGCCCGGTGTCAGGCGGGCGCGGGGCCGAAGCGCCAGCGCGTCTGGGCGTAGTCGCCCTTCCGGAAACCGAACGCCGTCTCCGGGGCCACGCGGTAGACGACGGCGCGTCCGCTGCCCGCGCCGTGCAGCGCGCCGTCCGCCACGTCGAAATGCCATTCGGAGGAGTACTTCGCCTCGACGGCCTCCGCGACGCGGCGCAGGACCGCGTCGTCCTGGAGCAGGCGGGCCGTCCCCTCCACGACGAGGTCGAGGCCGGACCGCAGCTCGTTGCCGCCCGTGGTGAGGACGCAGTGGGCGTTGGCGGTGAGGTTGCGGGCCTTGCGCTCGTGCGGCCCGGTGACGAAGTGCAGCGCCTCGTCCAGCCAGACGGCCAGGACCGGCGTGACGTGCGGGCGGCCCTCGGGGCGGACGGTGGAGAGCCAGTAGACCTCCGCCGCCGCCAGCAGCGCGCGTCCCTCCGGCCAGGACGTCGGGGCGGCGCCCGGCGAGCTGTAGCGGGCGTCGAGTTCGGTGACCGGTTCCCGTGTCCTGGGGTCCCTCGGCTGTTCCTGTGTCATGTGCCAGCGGTTCCTTCCCTGTCCGTACGGTTCATCCGGTACGTACGACCGCGGGGCGGCCCGGAAGTCATCGGTCGGCGCGCGGCCTGGGGGCGGAGTCGGTCAGCGCGATGAGGTGCCCCTGCCCCTGCGCCAGGCAGGACAGCTGCCAGCCGGTGCGAGCGGTGAGCCGTTCGGGCTCGGGCGTGAGGCCGTGCTGGGCGGCCAGTTCGGGCGCGTAGAGGCGCGCGGTCGCCTCCAGCAGCGCCGCGTACGCGTCCACCGCCGCCCGGCCGCGCCGCCAGCCGGTCGCCGTGATCGCGGCGGCGACCGGCAGGCCCGGCCACCACAGGGCGGCGACGGCCAGGTAGAGCACGCCCCAGCCGGCGAGGGTGGCGGCCCGGCGGAAGGACTCGCGGGCGGCGGTCACCTCGACGCGGGACGTGTCGGGCAGGATCAGCCACAGGTGGGGCCAGACGCTGGCGAGGTCGAGCGCGTACTCGCGGTCGAGGCGGACCACCGGCGCGTTGAGGCGGTCGGCCATCCAGGTGGGGCGCTCGGGGCGTTCGCGGGATATCGCGTCCACCCGGGCGCGGGCCGCCGTCAGGTCGGGTCCCGGCGGCGGGGCGGTGCCGGTCGCGCGGGCGTCGGCCAGCTCCGCGACGCGCGCGTCGTACGCCGCCGAGCGCGCGGCCCAGCGCCGCTGCCGCCGGGCGGTCAGGCGGCGCGGCGCCGCGCCCGGCGTGAGCCACCAGCGCTCGGCGAGCGAGCCGAGCGCCTGCGCGGCGAGGCCCGCCCCGGCCGCGCCGAGCAGGACGGCGACGAGGACGAGCGCCGGGCCGCCGGTGCCGTCGAAGCGCGGGGACGCGGCCCAGGTGTCGAGCCGGTCGGCGAGCTGCCCGACGGCGAACGGGTCGGCGTGACCGAGCGTCCCGGCCGCGGCCAGCGCGGCGAGGAACAGGGCGCCTGGCAGGACCAGCAGGGAGAGCCAGCGTTCGGCCAGGTGCTTGCCCAGTTCGGTCAGCAGACCGCCCATCTCAGAGCCGTTCCCAGCGCAGGGGCTCGCCGAGGAGGGCGCAGGAGGGCGGCGCGGCCTGGGCGGCGGTCGGCAGCCAGCGGCGCGAGCAGCTGCCGGTGGGGCAGAGGAAGACGGCGGCGGCGGGGCGCGGGGTGACGGGCAGTCCGCCGTACCCGGGATCGGTCCCGGACTGGTCGGGCGCGCGGTCCACGCCCCAGTGGCGGGCGGCGGTGTCCTCGTACAGCCCGGCGGCGTCGCCCGCGCGCTGGAGCGCCTCGTCCAGGGCGTCGAGCGCGGCGGCGCGGTCGTCGTGCGTGCCGTCCCTGACGGCGGCCAGCAGGGCGTCGAGCGCGGACTCGTCCGGCGTCCCGGCCAGCACGTCGCGGATGCCGGCCAGGTCGGCGCAGACCTCCGCGACCCCGGCCCTGACCTCGGCGGCCTCGCCCGGCGGCGGGGCGGAGATGTCGCTGGTATCGCTCACAGTGCCGACCGTACCCCCTTCCGTCACCGAGGGGCAGCGCGCGGGCGGCGCCCGGTACGACTGTGGGGCGCGTCCGCTGCCGGACGCGCCCCACGGTGGTCCCGGCTCAGTGGCCGGAGCCGTCGTCGCGGCGCTCGTCGCGCTTCTGCTTGGCGCGGTCGGCGGCCTTGCGGCCCTGCTCCTTGCCGCGCTTCACCATGTCGTCGCGCTTGTTCCCGTCCCCCTGGTCGCCGCCCCGGGAGCGGTCGTCGTTGCGCTCGTCCATGGCCTCCTTGGCCCGGTTCTGGAGTTCCTTGGCCTTGTCCTTGAACTGGTCTGAGATGCCCATGTGCCGCACTCCTCCACGGGTGGGTCGGTCCGGGTCACCAGCGTCGCACGCTGGGGGACGTACCGCACTTTCTCGGACAAAAGTGCGACCCTATGCCTCCTCGGCCGTGCGCGGCGGCAGCGGGGGGCGGCTGCGGTCGGGGACGCCCTCGTAGCCGGGCGGCTCGGCGGCGGGCTCGCGCTCCAGCAGTTCGAGCGCCACGCGCACGGCGGCCTTGAGGACCATCGGGCGGCCCTCGGCCCAGTCGAGCGGGGTGCGCAGCGCCTCGATGTCGGGCGCGACGCCGTGGTTCTCGACGCCCCAGCCGTACTCCCCGAACCAGGCCGCGTTCATCGGCACCGTGATGTCCGTGTCGTCGCCGAGCCGGTGGTCGCCCGTGATCCCGACGACGCCGCCCCAGGTGCGCGTGCCGACGACCGGGCCGATGCCCAGCAGCCGGAAGGCCGCCGTGATCATGTCGCCGTCCGACGAGGTCGCCTCGTCCGCCACCGCGACGACCGGGCCGCGCGGCGCGTTCGACGCGTACGAGACGGGCTGCTCGTTGCGCGTCAGGTCCCAGCCGAGGATGGTGCGGGTCAGCTTCTCCACGACCAGCTCGCTGATGTTGCCGCCCGCGTTGCCGCGCACGTCCACGATCAGCGCGGGCCGCGAGAACTCCAGGCGCAGATCGCGGTTGAACTGCGCCCAGCCCGAGCCGCCCATGTCCGGGATGTGCACATAGCCGCACGCGCCGCCGCTCAGCTCGCGCACGATCTCCCGGCGCCGCACCACCCAGTCCTGGTAGCGCAGCGACCTGTCGTCGATCAGCGGCACGACCGCGATGCGGCGGCGCGCCCGCGGGTTGCCCTCCTCGGCGAACGTCAGCTCCACGCTCGTCCCGCCCGTGCCGGCCAGCAGCGGCCACGGGCCCGTCACCGGATCGACGGGCCGCCCGCCGACATGCGTCAGCACCGCGCCCTCGCGCACGCCCGTACCGGCCAGCGGGGAGCGCGCCCGGGAGTCGGACGAGTCGCCCGGCAGGACGCGCTGGAGCTGCCAGGCGCCGTCCTTGGTGCGGCACAGGTCGGCGCCCAGGAGGCCCTGCGCGCGCTGGTAGTGCGGCGGGCCCTCGTCGCGGCGGGACGGGGTGACGTACGCGTGGGACGTGCCCAGCTCGCCCATCGCCTCGTACAGCAGGTCGGCGAACTCGTCGGGGCTCGCGACGCGTTCCACCAGCGGCCGGTACTGGTCCAGGACGGCCGACCAGTCCACGCCCGACATGCCGGGGTCCCAGAAGTGGTCGCGGACGATCCGCCCCGCCTCGTCGAACGACTGGCGCCACTCGGCCGCCGGGTCGGCGACGTGCACGATGCGGCGCAGGTCCACGTGGACCGTCGAGTCGCCGTCGCCCGACTCGGTGGCGGGGACGGCGCGCAGGTCGTTGTCCTCGCTGACGACCAGCCGCGACCCGTCGCCGCTGACGGCGAACCAGTCGACGTCGTCGGTCAGTTCGGTGCGCTTCGCCTTGGCGAGGTCGAAGTGTTCGAGCGTCGGCCTGCCCGAGGTGTGGTCGGGGTTGACGAACGTCTCGCCGAGCGCGCCCGAGATCGGCCAGCGCAGCCACACCAGACCGCCCCCGGCGACCGGGCGCAGCGAGGAGTACTTGGACGCGGCGACCGGGAACGGCGTCACGCGGCTGCCGAGCCCCTCGGCCTCCACGTGCACGGTGCCGTCCTCGCCGCCCGCCTCGTCCGGGTCGAGGCCGCCCGCCGCCGGGCGGCCCTCGGGGGTGATGGCGAACGGGGAGCGGGTCGCGGAGGCGAGCGGCACCAGGTAGGGGCGGCAGCCGAGGGGGAAGGAGAGGTCGCCGGTGTGCACGTCGTAGACCGGGTCGAAGCCGCGCCAGGAGAGGAACGCGAGGTAGCGGCCGTCGCTCGTGAAGACGGGCTCCTCGTCCTCGAACCTGCCGTCCGTCACGTCGAGGACGGTCCGGTCGCCCCGGGCCAGCTTGACGATCTTGATCTGCGTCAGCGTGCGGCCGACGCCGGGCTGGGCCCAGGCGAGCCAGGAGGAGTCGGGCGAGAAGGCGAGGTCGCGGACCGGGCCGTTGACGGAGCGGATGATCTCCACGACCCCCTCGGCGACCTCCCCGGCGTCCACGCCGGACTCCTCCGCTGCCTCCTCCGCTGCCTCCTCCTCTCCCTCTCCCTCTTCCTCCTGCTCCTGCTCCTCCTCCGCCGCTTCCTCCTGTTCCTCCTCCTGCTCTTCTTGCTCCTCTTGCTGCTCCTCTTCCTCCTGCTGGGGCACCCGCACGACCAGCAGCCGCCCGTCGTGCGTCGCCACGGCCATCACCGAGCCGTCCGGCGAGGACACCAGCTCCCGCACCCGCCCCAGCTCGCCCACCGCCACCCGCACGGGGTCGCGCCCGCCGCTGGCGCGCGGCAGGTGGGCCACCTCGATCGCGTCCTCGCCCTCGGCGTCCGTGAGGTACGCCACCCGCCCGGTGTCGCCGAGCATCTCGGGCAGCCGCACCCGTACGCCGCCGGTGACCGCCATGGCGCGCGCGGGCCCGTCGCGGTGGGTCAGCCAGTACAGGCCGCCGCGCACCGTCACCGCGCTGGCGCGGCCCGTCGTGTCCACGGCGAGCCCGTCCACGTGCGCGGCGGTGTGCACCTGGTACGGGCGGCGGCCGGTGCGCGGGCCGCCGAGGCGCACGGGCAGCCGCCGCGGGACCGAGCCGGGGACCAGCTCGTCCACGGCCCACAGCTCGCCCGCGCACTGGTAGACGACGCGCCGCCCGTCCGTGGAGGCGTGCCGTGCGTAGAACGTGTCGTGGTCGGTGTGCCGCCACAGCTGGGCGCCGTCGGGGCGGCAGGAGTAGAGGTTGCCGATCCCCTCGTGGTCGGAGAGGAACGCGATCCGGTCGCCGACGATCATCGGGCTGTCGAGGTGGCCGCCGATCCCGTCCAGGAGGCGGGCGCCGTCGTACCAGAGCCGGCCCGTCGCGCCGCCCCGGTAGCGCTTCCACTCGGCCGGTTCCTGCGGCGCCTTGCCCGTCAGCAGCAGCGTGTGCGCGCCGGAGACCGCGATGCCCGCGACCGGCCCCCACGGCAGCTGGTCGCCGGGGCCGCCCGTGACCGGCACGGTGTACGCCCAGGTGACGTACGCGAACGGCTGCCCGTGCGACCCGACAGCCAGGACCCGGCTGCCGCCCGGCGTGTCCGGCGGCGTCCAGCCGCAGACGCGGGTGTCGTACGACGCCCAGTGCGTGAGCTGCCGCACCTGCCCGCCGTCCGCCGAGGCGAGGTGGATCTCGGGGTCGAGCGTGCGCCAGCTGGTGAACGCGATGGAGCGGCCGTCTGGGGAGAAGCGCGGCGCACCGAGCCGGGTACGATCGACAGTCAGCCGCCAGGCGCGTTCCGCTGCGCCGCGGCCCCGGCTCGGCAACGGTGCCAGCCAGAGATCGTCCTCGGCGACGAAGCAGAGCATGTCGCCGCCCAGGTGGGGGAAGCGGAGATACCCGTCGGGGTCGGACCCGCCCGTCCCGTCGCCGGTGGCGGGGATGTCCGTGAGGTCTGGCTCGGATGGCTCGGATGTGTGACTCACATGTCCCATGCTTCGGTTCCCCGATTGCACCGGCAAGTCCTTCCGCCCAACGCTTTGTGATTCAAGTCACAATCCGGGTCGGAGGCTCACCTTCCGGGCACCGGCCGGGCGTCTCGCCCCATGAGCTGTGAACTTCCCGGTTTCACGCTCTATCGCCCAAGACACGACACGACACGACATCCGGACAGGAGAACCTGCCCCGTGGCCACGTTCCTGTACAAACTCGGCCGACTGGCCTTCCGGCGCCGCTGGTGGGTGGGTCTCGCCTGGCTGGCGATACTCGTCGGCATAGGCACCGGCGCCGCCACCGCGGGAGACCCGCCAGAAGACGAGTTCACCCTGCCGGGCACCGAGGCGCAGCAGGCGTTCGACGTGCTGGCGGAGGAGTTCCCGCAGGCCAACGCCGAGGCCGTCGAGACGCGCATCGTCTTCCGCGCGCCCGACGGCGGCTCCATATCCGAGGGCGCGCACCGCACCGCCGTCGAGGACGTCCTGCGCGAGGCCGCGGACAACGACCTCGTCGCCAACGTGACCGACCCGTTCGCCGAGGGGGGCGGCACCGTCAGCCCCGACGGGACCACCACGTTCGCCACGGTCAGCTACACCGACGCCTTCCACATGGACGAGGACCTGGAGGCGGAGCACGAGACCCTCGTCGGGATCATGGACGACGGCCGTGACCAGGGCCTTGAGGTCGAGGCGTCCGGCCTGGTCGCGATGGGCCCGACGGAGATGGGCGGCGGCGAGGCCGTCGGCATCCTGGTCGCCGCGGTCGTGCTCGTCATCACCTTCGGCTCGCTGGTCGCCGCCGGTCTGTCGCTGCTCACCGCGCTGATCGGCGTCGGCGTCGGCACGATGGGCATCGCGGCGCTGTCCGCCACCCTCGGCCTGTCCGCCACCACCGGCATCCTCGCCACGATGATCGGCCTCGCGGTCGGCATCGACTACGCCCTGTTCATCGTCTCCCGCTACCGCGCGGAGCTGGTCGAGGGGCACAGCCGCGAGGAGGCGGCGGGACGCGCCGTGGGCACGGCCGGTTCGGCCGTGGTCTTCGCCGGTCTGACCGTCATCATCGCGCTGTGCGGCCTGGCGATCGTCAACGTGCCGCTGCTCACGAAGATGGGCATCACCGCGGGTGCCGCCGTCGCGCTGGCCGTGCTGATCGCCCTGACGCTGGTGCCCGCCGCGCTCGGCATGATCGGCAAGCGGATCTTCGGCCGCCGCCACCGCAAGCAGAACCCGGAGACGCACGTCCCCGCCAGCCTCCAGCGCAACGGCAAGGAGCCCATGGGCGTGCGCTGGTCGCGCGCCGTCCTGCGCCGCCCGGGTCTGGTGCTCGTGGGCTCCATCCTCGGCCTCGGCGTGCTGGCCGTGCCGGTCGCCGACATGGAGCTTGGCCTGCCCGGCGACGAGGTGGCGGCTCCCGACACCACGCAGCGCAAGGCGTACGACACCCTCAGCGAGGGCTTCGGCGCCGGGTTCAACGGGCCGCTGCTGATGGTGCTCCAGGGCGGTGACGGCGTGGACCTCACGGCCGCGGGCGAGACGCTCGCCGCCGACCTGGAGGGCTACGACGACGTGGTGACCACCACGCCGGCGGTGCTGAACGAGGCCGGGACCGTCGCGACCGTGACGGTCTTCCCCGAGTCGGGCCCGTCGAGCCCGGAGACCACCGACCTGGTGGCCGACCTGCGGGGCGACTTCGCGGACGACTTCGCCGCGGAGACGGGCGCCGAGCTGCTGGTGTCGGGGCAGACCGCCGCGCAGAGCGACTTCTCGCAGGTGATGAACGACGCGCTGGTGCCGTACCTGACCCTGGTCGTCGGCCTGGCGTTCGTCCTGCTGGTGCTCGTCTTCCGGTCGCTGCTGGTGCCGCTGAAGGCGGCGCTCGGCTTCCTGCTGTCCGTGCTGGCGGCGCTCGGCATCATCGTCGCCGTCTTCCAGTGGGGCTGGGCGGCGAGCCTGATCGGGGTCGAGGAGACCAGTCCGATCATGAGCATGATGCCGATCTTCATGGTGGGTGTGATCTTCGGCCTGGCGATGGACTACGAGGTGTTCCTCGTGACCCGTATCCGCGAGGCGCACGTCCACGGCGAGGAGGCGCACGACGCCATCGTGACCGGCTTCCGGCTGAACGCGCGGGTGGTCACCGCCGCGGCGATCATCATGATCAGCGTCTTCGGCGCCTTCGCGGCCGTCTCGGGCGAGTCCATGATCAAGATGATGGGCCTCGGCATGGCGTCGGCCGTCCTGCTGGACGCGTTCGTCGTCCGCATGACGATCGTCCCGGCGCTGATGGGGCTGGTGGGCGAACGCGCCTGGTGGCTGCCGAAGTGGCTGGACCGCGCGCTGCCCAACGTCGACGTGGAGGGTGAGTCCCTGGAGCGTTATCTGAAGGCCAACGGCAAGGGCCGCGACAGCCTGGAGCCGGAGCGGGAGAACGCCACCGCGTCCGTGGGCTGAACCGACCCCCGGCCGAAGGGCCGCACCGGGTGTCGTGTGACGGAGCCCGGTCCCGTGACCACCGCGAGAGCGGCGGCGCGGGGCCGGGCTCCGCGGCGTTTCCGGGGGCGGAGGGGGGCGCGAGGGGCGCGCGGACGGGCGTGCGTGGCCGCGTACGTTCGACCAGATGTAACCGACGCGCTCTTGCGAACCCTTCGCAAGAGCGTCCTATGATCGAACGTCGCTCGAAACGTCCCTGATGTACCCGCCCCCGCAGTACCCGCTCGAAGCACCCGCTTGACGTACCCGAGAGAGTGAGACCGGCATGCATGTCCCCGACGGGTTCCTGAACGCCCCCGTGTCGGTGGCGACCGGAGTCGTCGCCGCCGGCGCGGTCGCCGTCGCCCTGCGCGGCGCCCGGCGCGAACTCGACGAACGCACCGCGCCCCTGGCCGGTCTGGTCGCCGCCTTCATCTTCGCCGTCCAGATGCTCAACTTCCCCGTCGCCGCCGGTACGAGCGGCCATCTCCTGGGCGGCGCGCTGGCGACCGTCCTGGTGGGCCCGTGCACGGCCGTGCTCTGCCTGGCGGTCGTCCTCCTGATGCAGGGCCTCCTGTTCGCGGACGGCGGGCTGACCGCGCTCGGCACCAACATCACGGTGATGGGCGTCGTCACCGCCGTGGTCGCCCACCTGGTCTTCCACTCCCTGCTGCGCGTCCTGCCGCGCCGGAACGGGGCGCGCGGCCCCGTCGCCGTCGCCACCTTCGCCGCCGCGCTGATATCCGTGCCCGTCGCCGCGATCGCGTTCACCGGGCTCTACGCCATCGGCGGGACGGCGGACGTGTCCCTCGGCCGCGTCTTCGCCGCCATGGTCGGGGTGCACGTCCTCATCGGCATCGGCGAGGCCGTCATCACGACGGCGACCGTCGGCGCCGTCCTCGCCGTACGGCCCGACCTGGTGCGCGCCGCCCGTTCCGTCGCGCGCCCCGCCCTGGTCATACGCGGCGGCGCGGGTGCCGACGCCCCGGCGCCCGCGCCCGGGCCGGCCGCCGCACCGGCCCGTTCCCTGCGCCCGCTGTGGCTCGGCGGTCTCGGCGTGGCCGTGGTGTGCGCCGCGTTCGTCAGCTTCTACGCGTCCGCCGAGCCGGACGGCCTGGAGCGCGTCGCGACCGACGAGGGCATCGCCGAGG
This sequence comes from Streptomyces sp. NPDC049879, assembly GCF_044461265.1. Taxonomy (NCBI): domain Bacteria; kingdom Bacillati; phylum Actinomycetota; class Actinomycetes; order Kitasatosporales; family Streptomycetaceae; genus Streptomyces; species Streptomyces sp. NPDC049879. The sequence continues at coordinate 58,647 of NZ_JBITKT010000005.1, forward strand.
AGGCGCGCGCGCACGACATGGCCGACTCGCCGCTGGCCGACTACGGCGTGCGGGACGTGGACAACGAGCGGCTGTCCACCGGCCTGGCGGGCGCGGCCGGTGTCGCCGTGACGCTCGCGGTCGGCTCCGGGGTCTTCGTCGCCGTCCGCCGCCGCACCGGGCACGGCGCGGAGGGCAGCGGCGGCGCGGGGAACGACGGCGCGGCGGCCGGGCGCCGGGAGACCGTCGCCCCGTGAGCGGTACCCACGGTTCCGCCGGGCGGGGCGGCGGCGCGGCGCGGCTGTACCGGCCCGGCACCTCGGCCGTGCACCGGCTGCCCGCGCACTGCAAGCTGGTCGCGGTCCTCGCGTTCGTCCTCACCGTCGTCGCGACGCCGCGGGAGGCGGTGTGGGCCTTCGGGGTCTACGCCGCGTTCCTCGCGGGCGTCGCGGCGGTGGCGCGGCTGCCCGCCGGCTTCGTGCTGCGGCGCCTGCTGATCGAGGTGCCGTTCGTCGCCTTCGCGGTGCTGCTGCCGTTCGTCGCCGCCGGGCCGCGCGTCGAGTGGCTCGGCCTGTCGCTGAGCGAGTCGGGCCTGTGGGGCGCGTGGAACGTCCTGGCCAAGGGCACCCTGGGCGTCGCCGCCTCCGTCCTGCTCGCGGCGACGACCGAGCTGCGGCAGGTCCTCCTCGGGCTGCAACGGCTGCGGCTGCCCCCGCTGCTGGTGCAGATCGCGTCGTTCATGCTGCGCTACGCCGACGTGATCTCGGACGAGCTGGCGCGCATGCGCGTCGCCCGCGAGTCGCGGGGCTTCACCGCGCGCGGACCGCGCCACTGGGGCGTGCTCGCCAAGACGGCCGGGGCGCTGTTCATCCGGTGCTACGAGCGGGGCGAGCGCGTCCATCTCGCCATGCTCAGCCGGGGGTACGCGGGCAGCATGCCCGTCGTGGACCGGCTCGCCGCGGGCCGCGCGCAGTGGGCGCGGGCGGCGGCACTCCCCGCGTCGGCCCTCGTGGTGTGTGTGCTGGGATGGACCCTGTGAGCAGCAGCACCGAGCACGCCCCCGCGCCGTCCCTCGACGTCTCAGGGCTGGCCTACGCCTATCCGGACGGCCACCAGGCCCTGTTCGGCGTGGACCTGACCGTGGGGCGCGGCGAACGCGTCGCGCTCCTCGGGCCGAACGGCGCGGGCAAGACCACCCTCGTCCTGCACCTCAACGGCATCCTCACGGCGGGCGCGGGCAGCGTGCGCGTCGCCGGGCTGCCGGTGCGCAAGGACACCCTGGCCGAGATCAGGCGGCGCGTCGGCATCGTCTTCCAGGACCCGGACGACCAGCTGTTCATGCCCACGGTCCGGGAGGACGTCGCGTTCGGCCCGGCCAACGCGGGGCTGCGCGGCGCGGAGCTGGAGAGCTGCGTGGCGCGGGCGCTGGAACGCGTGGGCATGGCGGAGTACGCGGACCGGCCGCCGCACCACCTGTCGTTCGGGCAGCGCCGCCGCGTCGCCGTCGCGACCGTGCTGGCGATGGACCCGGAGATCCTGGTGCTGGACGAGCCGTCGGCCAACCTCGACCCGGCCGCGCGCCGCGAACTGGCCGACATCCTGCGCTCGCTCGACCTGACCGTCCTGATGGTGACGCACGACCTGCCGTACGCGCTGGAGCTGTGCCCGCGCTCGGTGGTGCTCAGCGAGGGCGTGATCGCCGCGGACGGACCGACCGCCGACCTGCTGGCCGACGACGACCTGCTGCGCGCGCACCGGCTGGAGCTGCCGTTCGGCTTCGACCCGCGCGCCGCGCGCCGCTGAACCCGGCGCCCCGGCCGGTTCGCCGTCTCCGTCGTCCAGGACGCGGCGGGCGAGACCATCGCGGAGACGATCACGTCGCACACCTCGGCCTCGACATCGGCCCACGAATGACCGCGCCCCTCACGGGGGTTGGTGCCCATGACGCCCTGCACGGCCGCCACGGTCTTGCGGAGCCGCGGCAGGCGCGAGGCCCGCCTCCCCCTGGTCGCCGTTCACATCTCGCTGGTTGCCCCCCGCACCTGGCTGGCGCGGAACCCGCCGACAGGAGCACAATGTTGCTTTGTCGATGCGTGTGCCAGGAGGTAACCGTGGTGCGTCGTACGGGTATCGCCGCCCTCGCCCTGCTGACCGTGCTCGCCGCGTCGGCCGCGGCCCCCGCGCGGGCGGACGCGGACGGCGGCTGCGTACCGGAGTTCCGGGCCGACACCGGGCGCGGCGCCGCGCGGGTGCTCGACATCGTCGCGGACGCGCCCGACGAAGCGGCGGCCGACCGCGCCCTCGCCGAACAGGCCTGCCTGGTACGGGTCGGCGGCACCGCGGGCACCGCCACCACCGGGCCCGTCGCGGTCGCCGCGCCGGACGTCTACTGGATCGCGACGGTCGCCGGGAAGGACCGCTGGGTCGCCGTCACGGACTGGGACTTCACCGCGGTCCCGCCGCCGTACGCGATGACGGGCGCCCAGGGCGTCGTCACCTGGTTCAGCCGCCCCGTCACGCCGATCACGCGCGTGGTGCACCACAGCGGCGTCACGTCCCAGTACCCCAACGTGTCGTCGGAGGACACCGAGTTCGAGGGGCCCTACGGCCTCAGCTTCCTGATCGACCCGCAGACCTCCGCGACCGACACCGACGTGGCGACCGGCAGGTCCGCGCTCGTCTTCCAGGGCACGGGCGCGTGCGGCAACCTCACGGCGCGCGGCGCGTTCGCGCACACCTGGAGCAGCACGGACATCACCGGCCTGACCGTGCCCTCCGCCGCCGGCCCCTCGGTCTCCTGGACCTCCACGGCGAACCGGACACTGGTCAACGGACCGTCCACCACCGTGAGCGGCGTCTGCGGCTGATCAGGCGGCTGCCTCAGGAGTCGAACAGCGCGCTGACCGACTCCCCGTCGTGGATGCGCCGCATCGCCTCCGCCAGCGCGGGCGCGATCGACAGGACGCGCAGCTTGTCCGTGCGCTCACCCGCCGGGATGGGCACCGTGTTGGTGCACACGATCTCCAGCACGTCCGGCTCGGCGCTCAGCCTGCCGAGCGCCCCGGCCGCGAACAGGCCGTGCGTGCAGGCGACGCGGATCGTCCGCGCGCCCAGCTCCCGCAGCTTGCCCAGCAGTTCGACGACCGTGCTGCCCTTCGCGATCTCGTCGTCCAGCACGATGACGTCCCGCCCCGCGACCTCGCCTATCACCGAGCTGATCGACACCCGGTCGTCGCTGAACCGCTGCTTCGCCCCCGCCGCCACCGGCACGCCCAGCAGCCGGGCGAACGCGGCGGCCTCCTTGGCGTTCCCCAGGTCGGGCGAGACGACGACGGCGCGCGCCAGGTCGTACCGGCGGAAGTGCGCGGCCAGTTCGCGCAGCGCGTGCAGGTGGTCGACGGGCACGCGGAAGAAGCCGTGCACCTGCGGGGAGTGCAGCGTCATGGCCAGCACGCGGCTCGCGCCCGCCGTCTCCATGAGGTCCGCCATGAGCCGCCCGCCGATGGAGATGCGCGGGGCGTCCTTCTTGTCGGAGCGCGCGTACGCGTAGTGCGGCATCACCACGGTCGTACGGGCCGCCGACGCGCCGCGCGCCGCGTCCAGCATCAGCAGCAGCTCGACCAGGTGCTCCTGCACGGGCCTGACCAGCGGCTGGATCAGGTAGACGTCGCGCTCGCGGCAGTTGGCCTGGAGCTGCGCCTGGAGGCAGTCGTTGGCGAAGCGGTCGATCCTGGTGGGCAGCAGGGGCACGCCCAGGTGGGCGCAGACCTCCGCCGCCAGCTCAGGGTGCGCGCTGCCGCTGAAGACGGCGATCTCCCGCATGGTCGTCCGGCCCTTCCCCTCGCCTCCGGACGGTGAGCGCCGCCCGCGCCGGCACGCCTCAGCGTACGGTGCGGGCGGCGGGGGCGGCCGGGCGGTCAGCCCCTGGCGCGCAGCACCTCGGCGACGACCGGGCCCGCGTTCGTCCCGCCGTGGCCCGACTCGGGGACGAGGGCGGCGACGGCGAGGTCGTTCCGGTAGGCGGTGAACCAGGCGTTGGGCAGGTCCTGGCCGTCCACCTCGGCGGAGCCGGTCTTGCCGCCGATGTCCCCGCCGAGCCCGGCGAGCGCCTCGGCGGCCGACCCGTTGACGGCCGTCCGGTTCATCAGGGACCGCAGCTCCTGCGCCGTCGAGGCGGACAGGCCGCGCGGCGCCTGCGCCAGCTCGCGGTTGTCGAAGGACGGCGGGACGAGGTAGGGCTGGCGGAAGACGCCGCTCTGCACGGTCGCGGAGACGGACGCCATGTTCAGCGGGTTCATGCGGACGCCGCCCTGCCCGATGAGGGAGGCCGCCATCTGCGCGTCGGACTGCGTGGGCACCGTGCCGTCCATCGACGTCGTGCCGATCGACCAGGTCAGGCCGAGGCCGAAGACGTCGCGCGCCTGGTTGCCCAGGTCGTCGTCGGCGAGTTCGGGCGCCTGGCTGATGAAGGCGGTGTTGCAGGACGCGGCGAAGCTGTCGGCGAAGGTGCCGCCCTCGATCTCGAACTCGTCCAGGTTCTGGAAGCGCCAGCCGCCGTGCTCGAAGTACTTGGGGCACGGGTGCGCGGCGTTCGCGGAGGCGAGGCCGCGGTCGATCAGCAGCGACGCGGTGACGATCTTGAACGTCGAGCCGGGCGCGTACGAGCCCTCGAACGCCGTGTTCATGCCGTCGGCGGGGGCGTTGGCGACCGCCTGGATCGCGCCCGTGCTCGGCTGGACGGCGACCACCGACGCGTTCCCGCGCGCGGCGACGGACTCCTCGGCCGCCGCCTGGAGGACCGGGTCGATGGTGGTGGGCACCTGGCCCGGGGCGGGCTCGGCCAGTTCGAGGAGCCGCTCGACGGTCTCGCCCTCGGCGTCCACGATCCGCAGCTCGCCCCCGGCGGTGCCGCCCGACGCGTCGCCGTAGCGCTCGCGCAGGTCCTCCAGGACCGGCGTCAGCGACGGGTGGTCCTCGGCGGTGAGGACGTCGCCGTTCACGTCGAGGACCTCGACGGGCGGCAGTTCGTCGACCGGGCCCGCCTCGATGATCTGGTCGTCCTCCAGCGCGGGATGGATCAGGGCCGGGTCCCACGCCACGACGGCCTCGCCGGTGCCGCGTTCGCGGACGACCTCCAGGGCGGAGGTGTACTCCCAGGGCGCGGGCTCCACCTCGTCGTCGTCCAGTGCGACGGTCGCGGAGACGGCGAACGGGACGGTGGCCCCGTCCGGGGCGGACGGTTCGAGCGCCAGGTCGGCGAGCCCGGCGCGTTCGGCCAGCGCGTCGAGCACGACGCGGGCGGACTGCGGGTCGTCCGTCAGCCCGGCCGCGGTGGCCGTGTCGCCCAGCGTCCAGGCGTCGAAGAACGCCGCCGAGGCCGCCAGCACCTCCTCGTCGGTGACCGGTTCCGGCTCCTCGCTCGGTGTGCCGGACGGCGTGCTGTCGGACGTGGACGCGACGTTGGCCGTGCCCCCGTCGTCGTCACCGCCCAGCAGGCTGTACGCGCCGAACCCCACCACCGAGACAACTGCCGCACAGACACCCGCTGTGACGGCGATCCGCTGTCCGCTCCGCATCGCTACGCCCTGTCCTGCCCCTGGAGGAGGCCCCGCGGGCCTCACTGAGATGCCCCGGAATCCGGCGGCCTGGCCGCAGCATAACCGCTACACCGGGTAGACCGGGGCGCAGCCCGGCGTCACATCTTCGTCACGCTGCGGTGCGGGTGGGGCCTCAGATCCAGCTGTCGAGCCACATGCGGGCGCGCCAGCCGTCGCGGGGGATCTCCGTACCGGTGTAAATGGGATAGAAGTAGACGAAGTTCCACACGATGAGCAGGACGAGGACCCCTGCGGCGACGATGCCGGTGACGCGGCGGCGTTCCGTACTGCCGGGCGGTCCGAGGAGCGCGCCGATCAGCATGGCGACCGCGAGGCAGAGGAACGGCACCAGCACGACGGCGTAGAAGTAGAAGATCGTGCGCTCCTGGTACATGAACCAGGGCAGGTATCCGGCGGCCACCGCGCACAGCACCGCGCCCGCCCGCCAGTCGCGGCGCAGCAGCCAGCGGTAGCAGAGGTACGCGAGCGCGAAGCACGCCGTCCACCACAGCATCGGCGTGCCGAGGGCGAGCACCTCGCGGGAGCAGCCGCTGGAGTAGCCGCAGCCGTTCTGGCCCGCGTCGGACGACTCGTAGAAGTACGTGACGGGCCGGGCCGCGACCAGCCAGCTCCATGGGTTCGACTGGTAGTTGTGCTCCGAGGTGAGGCCGACGTGGAAGCTGTACACCTCGCTGCTGTAGTGCCACAGGCTGCGCAGCGGCGCGGGAATCCAGCTCCACGCGCTGTCGCCGCTCCTGGTCGCGGCCCAGTCGCGGTAGTAGCCGCCCGAGGTGGCGAACCAGCCCGCCCAGGACGCGAGATACACCGCCAGCGCCACAGGGACGAGCGAGCAGAACGCGGGCAGGGCGTCCTTGCGCAGCATCACGCGGTACGGTGCGCGCGCCCCCGCGACCCGGCGCGCGCCCGCGTCCCACAGGACCGTCATGATGCCGAACGCGGCCAGCACGTACAGCCCGTTCCACTTCGTCGCGCACGCCAGGCCCAGGCAGACGCCCGCCAGCACCCGCCAGGGCCGGGCGCCGAGCCCGAGGCGGCGCGCGAGGTCCGCGTCCGGGCGCAGCAGTCCGTCACCGCCCTCGGGCAGCGCGGCGGCGAGGCGTGCGCGCGCCTTGTCGCGGTCCACCAGCAGCGCGCCGAACGCGGCGAGCAGCCAGAACATGACGACCAGGTCGAGCAGCGCCGTGCGGCTCATCACGAAGTGCAGGCCGTCCACGGCCAGGAACAGCCCGGCGAGGCAGCCGAGGAAGGTGGAGCGGAAGAGGCGCCGCCCGATGCGGCAGAGCAGCAGGACGGACAGGGTGCCGAGCACGGCCGTCATGAAGCGCCAGCCGACGGGGTCGAGGCCGAAGAGCCACTCCCCCAGCGCGATGACCCACTTCCCGGCGGGCGGGTGGACGACGTACGCGGCGGCGTCGGCGGCCGGGATGTCACCGGCGATGATCCGCTCATCGGCGTCGTCGGGCCACTCCGTCTCGTACCCGTGCTGGAGCAGGGACCAGGCGTCCTTGGCGTAGTACGTCTCGTCGAATATCACCGCGTCGGGGGACCCGAGGCTCACGAAGCGCAGCACGCCCGCCAGCAGCGCCACCAGCAGCGGGCCGCCCCAGCCGGTCCAGCGGGCGAGGCGGGCGGCGGTGGTCCCGGCGAGGCCGAAGTACTGCCACAGCCTGGTGCCCGGCTCGGGGTACGGGGGGACGAGGCGTTCGCGGACACCGGCGGGCAGCCGGGCCGTCCAGCCGAAGCGGCGCAGCCTCCGCTCCCAGCCCGTGGCCGTGCCGGGGGCGCTGCTCTCCGGGAGAGTCTCCGAGGGTGGCGCCGGCGGGGTCGCCTGCTCCGTGCCGGGCGCGGTCTGGCTGCTCATCACGGGCCATCTTGGCATCCGCCCGCGTGCCCCCGGGCGGGTGCCGCCGCCCGGAGGTGACGGGCGGGGCGGGCGATGGGTGAGGATGTGGGGCGTGACAGGCATTCTCGTACTGGCCGGGACCCCCATCGGCGACCTCGCGGACGCGCCGCCGCGGCTGGCGCGGGAGCTGGCGGAGGCGGACGTGGTGGCGGCCGAGGACACCCGGCGGCTGCGGCGGCTCACGCAGGGGCTCGATGTGCGGATCGGCGGCCGCGTCGTGTCGTACTTCGAGGGGAACGAGGCCGCGCGTACGCCGGAGCTGGCGCGCGAGCTGGCGGGCGGGGCGCGCGTGCTGCTGGTGACGGACGCGGGGATGCCGTCCGTCTCCGACCCCGGCTACCGGCTGGTGGCGGCGGCGGTGGAGCTGGGCGTGCGCGTCACGGCGGTGCCGGGGCCGTCCGCCGTGCTGACGGCGCTGGCGCTCTCCGGGCTGCCGGTGGACCGTTTCTGCTTCGAGGGGTTCCCGCCGCGCAAGGCGGGCGAGCGGGACGCGCGGCTGCGGGAGGCGGCGGAGGAGCGGCGCACCCTCGTCTTCTTCGAGTCGCCGCACCGGCTCGCGGCGACGCTCGCGGCGATGGCCCGGGCGTTCGGCGGGGAGCGGCGGGCGGCCGTGTGCCGGGAGCTGACCAAGACGTACGAGGAGGTGCGGCGCGGGCCGCTGGACGAGCTGGCGGCGTGGGCGGCCGAGGGGGTGCGCGGCGAGATCACCGTCGTCGTCGCGGGGGCCGACCCGGCGGCGGACGGCGGCGGTCCGGCCGACGCGGCGGAGCTGGCGCGGCGGGTCGCCGGGCGCGAGGAGGCGGGGCAGGCGCGCAAGGAGGCCATCGCGGAGGTGGCGCGGGAGGCGGGGGTGCCGAAGCGGGCGGTGTTCGACGCGGTGGTGGCGGCCAAGCGGGCCTGACCGCCGCGCGGGCGGGCGGGGTCCCCCACCCCCGGACACCGGCATCGCGCGACGGACAAGGCCCGGCGTCAGCCGCACCGTCACGCTCACCGGGGCAGCAGGGCACGTCCCAGCAGCGCGGGCGGGACGGCGGGCGGGGCCACCGTAGGATCGGGGGCATGCCCAAGTCCGCCAAGGCCAAGGCCGAGGAGAACGTCCCGCCGCCGCTGCCCGAGCCGCTGGCCGTGCCGGTCGCCGACTCGCACACGCACCTCGACATGCAGACGCCGGGCGTCGAGGAGGCGGTGGCCAAGGCGACCGCCGTGGGCGTGCCGCGCCTCGTGCAGATCGGCTGCGACGTGGAGCGCGCCCGCTGGTCGGTGAAGACCGCCGCCGAGCACGACGCGATCTGGGCCGGTGTCGCGCTGCACCCGAACGAGGCCGCCCGTATCGAGGCCGAGCACGGCCCGGCCGCGCTGGACGCGGCGCTGGACGAGATCGGGGCGATCGCCGGGCACCCCGAGGTGCGGGCCATCGGCGAGACCGGGCTCGACTACTACCGGACCGGCCCCGAGGGCACGGCGGCGCAGCAGCGCTCGTTCCGCCGCCACATCAGGCTCGCGAAGGAGCGGGACGTCGCGCTCGTCATCCACGACCGGGACGCGCACGCGGACGTGCTGCGCATCCTGCGCGAGGAGGGCGCGCCGCGCCGCACCGTCTTCCACTGCTACTCCGGGGACGCCGCGATGAGCGAGGTGTGCGCGGAGGCCGGGTACTTCATGTCGTTCGCGGGCAATGTCACCTTCGCCAGCGCGCAGCCGCTGCGGGACGCGCTCGCCGCCGCGCCGCCCGAGCTGCTGCTGGTGGAGACGGACGCGCCGTTCCTGACGCCCGCGCCGTTCCGGGGGCGGCCGAACGCGTCGTACCTGATCCCGGTGACGCTGCGGGCGATGGCCGTGGTGAAGGGCATGGGCGAGGACGAGCTGGCCGGGCACATCGCCGAGAACACGCGGCGGGTCTTCGCATGACCGCCACCGACGCCCTGCTCGGCCCGGGTGACGTGCGCGAGCTGGCCGCCGCGCTCGGCCTGCGGCCCACCAAGCAGCGTGGGCAGAACTTCGTGATCGACGCGAACACGGTGCGCCGCATCGTGCGCGCGGCCGGCGTCGGGCCCGAGGACACCGTGCTGGAGATCGGACCCGGGCTCGGCTCGCTGACGCTGGCGCTGCTGTCGGAGGCGGCGCACGTGACGGCCGTCGAGATCGACGACGTGCTCGCCGCCGCGCTGCCCGCGACCGTCGCCGCGCGCCTCCCGGAGCGCGCCGACCGCTTCGCGCTGGTCCACGACGACGCGCTGCGCGTGACGGAGCTGCCGGGGCCGCCGCCGCGCGCCCTCGTCGCGAACCTGCCGTACAACGTCGCCGTACCCGTCCTGCTGCACATGCTCGCCGCGTTCCCCAGCCTGGAGCGCGGGCTGATCATGGTGCAGTCGGAGGTCGCCGACCGGCTGGCGGCCGGGCCCGGGTCGAAGGTGTACGGGGTGCCGTCCGTGAAGACGGCCTGGTACGCGCGGGCGCGGCGGGCCGGGGCGATCGGGCGGACGGTGTTCTGGCCCGCGCCGAACGTGGACTCGGGGCTCGTCGCGCTGGAGCGGCGCGAGCCGCCGGTGACGACGGCGGGCCGGGCCGAGGTGTTCGCGGTGGTGGACGCGGCGTTCGCGCAGCGGCGCAAGACGCTGCGGTCGGCGCTGGCCGGGTGGGCGGGGTCCCCGGCGGCGGCCGAGGAGGCGTGCCGGGCGGCGGGCGTACCGGCGACGGCGCGCGGCGAGGCGCTGACGGTGGCGGACTTCGCCCGGCTCGCCGAGCACCGGCCGGGCGCGGGGCGGTGACGGCGCCCGCCGGTGCGCGGGCGCGCGTCGCGGGGCACCGCGCGCGGTTCGAGGCGCTGTTCGCGGCGTGGTTCGCGGGGGTGGAGGAACGTTTCGACGTCCCGCCGCTCACCCGCTTCCCGCGCCGCGCCCTCGACCTGCTGCGCGACCAGTCGCTGCGCGGCGGGAAGCGGCTGCGCGTCGCCGTGCTGTACGAGGCGGCGCGGCTCGTGCAGGACGGCGACGGCCGCCCGGCGGGCCTCGACGAGGCGGCGGTCGCCGTCGAACTGCTCCACACCCACGGCCTGGTGCACGACGACATCATCGACGGCTCCGCCACCCGGCGGGGCGCCCCGTCCGTGCACGCCGCGTACCGCGCGGAGTTCCCCACCGCCCGGTTCCCGGACGGGGAGCGCACGGCACTCGGGCTGGCCGTGCTGGCGGGGGACCTCGCGGCGTTCCTGTCCGTCGACGCCGTGCTCACCGCGCCCGCGCCCGCGTCCGTGCGGCAGGCGATGACGGAGGTGCTGGTACGCGCCGGGGCCGAGACCGTCGCCGGGCAGATGGCCGACCTGGAACGCGACTTCCACCCGCTGCCGGACGCCGAACTGCTGCACACCGTCGCCGAGTTCAAGTCGGCCCGCTACTCGGTGCTGGCCCCGCTGCGCCTCGGCCTGATCGCGGCGGGCGAGGACCCGGCGGCGCACACGGAACGCCTGCGCCGCTACGCGGTGCCGGTCGGCATCCTCGGGCAGCTGCGCGACGACTGGCTCGACCTCTTCGGCGACGAGGCCGCCACGGGGAAGCCCGCCGGTGCCGACCTGCGCGAGGGACGGCGCACGTACGCGGTGCGCGCGCTGCTCGCCGCCGCCGACCGCGCGGAGCGCGCCACCGTCGAGGCGGCGCTCGGCGACCGGGAGTGCGCGCCGGAGACCGTCGCGCGGATACGGGAGATCGCCGTGCGCCGGGGCGTGGACGCGTCGCTGCGCGCCGACATGCAGCGCTGGGCGCGGGCCGCCGCCGCCGAGGCGGCGGGCTGGCGCGGCCTGTGGCGGGCGGACGCCGTGGCGTTCTTCGCACAGCTCCCGGCGGCGCTGGCGCCCCCGCCGCCGCCCCTAGACTGAGCCGCACCATGCAGCCCGCACCCGCCGTCACCGTCCGCGTCCCCGCGAAGGTCAACGTCCAGCTCGCCGTGGGCGGCCCGCGCCCGGACGGCTTCCACGACCTGGCCAACGTCTTCCTGGCCGTGGGGCTGTACGACCACGTCACCGCCCGCCCCGCCGACACCGGCGCGCCCGAACTGACCTGCGAAGGCCCCGGCAGCGAGGACGTCCCGCTCGACGGCACGAACCTCGCCGCACGCGCCGCCGTGCTCCTGGCCGAACACCACGGCCTCAAGCCCGCCGTCCGCCTCCACATCGCCAAGGACATCCCCGTCGCGGGCGGCATGGCGGGCGGCAGCGCCGACGCGGCGGGAGCCCTCCTCGCCTGCGACGCCCTGTGGGGCACGCGGACCCCGCGCGACGTACTGCTCGGCCTGTGCGCGCGGCTCGGCTCCGACGTGCCGTTCAGCCTCGTCGGCGGCGCCGCACTCGGCCGGGGGCGCGGCGAGCAGCTGACGGAACTGCCGGTCGGCGGCACGTTCCACTGGGTCTTCGCCCTCGCCGACGGCGGTCTCTCCACCCCCGCCGTCTACCGTGAGTGCGACCGGCTGCGCGGCCCCGCCCCCGTACCCGAGCCCGAGCCGCACCCGGCGCTCCTCGCCGCACTCGCCGCAGGCGACCCGCACGCCCTGGCCGCCGCACTGCCCCACGCGAACGACCTCCAGCCCGCCGCCCTGTCCCTGCGGCCCCCACTGGCCGACACCCTGGACGCGGGCCTGCGCGGCGGCGCACTGGCCGGTCTCGTCTCCGGGTCGGGACCCACCGTCGCGTTCCTGACCGCCGACGCAGGGGCCGCCCGTACCCTGGCCGGCACGCTGGCCGCGTCCGGCACATGCCGTACCGCCCGTGCGACAACAGCCCCCGCCCCCGGGGCGACTACCATCGTCTCCCATGCCTGAACAGCGGAATCTCGCCAGCGTCGAGTCCATCCGTAAGGTCTACGGGACGCGCACCCTGCTCGACGGGGTGTCGCTCGGCGTCGGGGAGGGCGACCGCATCGGTGTCGTCGGCCGCAACGGCGACGGCAAGACGACCCTGATCCGCATCCTCACGCGCCAGGAACCCGCCGACGACGGCCGCGTCACCCACTCCGGGGGGCTGCGCCTCGGCGTCCTCACCCAGTCGGACACCCTCGACCCGGCCGCGACCGTGCGGCAGGAGGTCATCGGCGACCTGGCCGACCACGAGTGGGCGGGCGACGCGCGCGTCCGCGACGTCCTCACCGGCCTGTTCGGCGGCCTCGACCTGCCCGGCTTCCCCGCCGGGCTCGACACCGTCGTCGGCCCGCTCTCCGGCGGCGAGCGGCGGCGCATCGCGCTCGCCAAGCTGCTCATCGCCGAGCAGGACCTCCTCGTCCTCGACGAGCCGACCAACCACCTCGACGTCGAGGGCATCTCCTGGCTCGCCGCCCACCTGCGGACACGGCGGTCCGCGCTGGTCGTCGTGACGCACGACCGCTGGTTCCTGGACCAGGTCTGCACCCGCATGTGGGACGTGCAGCGCGGCACGGTCCACGCGTACGACGGCGGGTACAGCGACTACGTCTTCGCGCGCGCCGAGCGTGAACGCGTCGCCGCCGCCGAGGAGTCCAAGCGGCAGAACCTCATGCGCAAGGAACTGGCCTGGCTGCGGCGCGGCGCACCCGCCCGCACCAGCAAGCCGCGCTTCCGCATCGAGGCGGCCAACGCGCTGATCGAGGACGTCCCGCCGCCGCGCGACAGCGCCGAGCTGATGCGCTTCGCGGGCGCCCGCCTCGGCAGGACCGTCTACGACCTGGAGGACGTCACCCTGCGGGTCGGCGAGGGCGCCGCACAGCGGGAGTTGCTGACGCGCCTCACCTGGCAGCTCGGCCCCGGCGACCGGATCGGCCTGGTCGGGGTGAACGGCGCGGGCAAGACGTCGCTGCTGCGCGCCATGGCGACGGGCGAGGCGAGCGAGGGGCGCGTCACGATCGGCAAGACGGTGCGGCTCGCGTACCTGTCGCAGGAGGTGGCCGAACTCGACCCGACGTGGCGGGTGCTCCAGGCCGTCGAGAACGTGCGGGCGCGCGTGGACCTCGGCAAGGGCCGGGAGATGACGGCGTCCCAGCTGTGCGAGCGCTTCGGCTTCGGCAAGGAGCGGCAGTGGACGCCGGTCGGCGACCTGTCGGGCGGCGAGCGGCGGCGGCTGCAGATCCTGCGGCTGCTGATGGACGAGCCGAACGTCCTCTTCCTCGACGAGCCGACCAACGACCTCGACATCGAGACGCTGACGCAGCTGGAGGACCTCCTCGACGGCTGGCCCGGCTCGCTCGTCGTCATCAGCCACGACCGGTACTTCGTGGAGCGCGTCACGGACACGGTGTTCGCGCTGATGGGCGACGGGACGCTGCGGATGATGCCGCGCGGCATCGACGAGTACCTGGAGCGGCGCGCGCGGCAGACGGCCGGGGCGGTGGCGGCCGCGCCGCAGGCCGCGCCGGTGGCGGCGGTCGCGGCGAAGCCCGCGCAGCTGTCGCGGGCGGCGCAGAAGGAGATCCAGCGGATCGAGCGGCGGCTCGACCGCATCGGGGCGCGGGAGGCCGAGCTGCACGGCGAGATGGCCGCGCACGCGACCGACTTCCAGCAGATCGCGAACCTCGACGCGGAGCTGCGGAAACTGGCCGAGGAGCGGGACGAGTTGGAGAACCGCTGGCTCGAACTGTCCGACGAGGGCTGAGACGCGTCGTCGAAGGGGGCGGGCGCCCAGCTCGCGACGCTCCCCCGGCCTGACGCGGTGCCCCCAGGCCGCCAGGCCGGGGGAACCGCGAGCGGCCGGACGGCCTTTGTGAAGACGGACCCTGGGACGCGTCTTCACAAGGGGCGTTCGGGACCGTGCTGCCTGCATGGGGGCTGGAACCTCGCCGCGTTGTCGCATCGCCCCGAGTGCGCCCGGTACGAGGAACGTTCGGGGCACCAGCCTCCGGGGCCGCGCTGTGGGCCTTCCCACCGCCCGCGACGCACCGCGTCCGGCGGGGCCCGGAGAGCGGGCCGATGGGCGCCGCCGGTCGCGTCCCCGGTGGTCCCCGGCGGTACCGGCGGGGCGACTGTCGGTGGCCGGTGGTAAACAGGTGGGCGACGGAAACACACCGCGTGGCCCGGCCGTTCCGGACCGGGCACGGTGAGCAGGGGGACGCATGGCGCAGCCGACACCACCGCCGGAGGGCTCGTTCGGGCCGCCGCCGAGGATGGACACCCCGGCCGGGGACACGCCGGGGCGGCCCGGGTACGGCTACCCGCGCACCCCGCCCGCCGGGTACGCCTACCCGCCCGCGCCACCGGACGGGTACGCCGTCGCGGGGCGGGAGACGGCGGACGGCGCCTTCGGCCCGCCGGTGCCGCCCGCGCCCGTCACACCCCACCCGCCCGGCCCGCCCGGCGCGCCGTACGGCGCGACTCCCCCTCCGGTGACGCCCGTTCCCGCTCCCGGTCCACGCCCCGATCCCGGCTCCGGTGGCGGGCGGCGGCGCGATCCGGCGCGCACCGTGCTGGTCGTCACCCTCGTCCTGGCCGTCCTGTTCGCGGCGGGCGGCCTCGTCTGGTACCTCGCCGGGGACGGCGGCGGGACCCCGGCCGCCCAGCCGTCCGGCGACGACGGACAGGGCGGCGGGGACGGGGAGACGCTGCCCGAGGAGCCGATCACGGCCTCGCTCGCCTGGGAGGTGCCCGCGCCGGAGATCCCCGAGGAGGAGATCGTCGTCGACGCGCGCGGCGTCTGGTTCACCGACGACACCCTCGTGCGGCTGATGCACGACGCGCTGGTGGCGTACGACCTGGAGACCGGCGCCGAGCGCTGGGAGCTGCCCTTCGAGCTGTCGGGCGGCGCGTGCAACGCGTCGCCGACCGCCGACGCGGGCCGCATCGCCGTCCTCCAGGGCCGCGACTGCGAGGCCGTCACCGTCGTGGACATCGAGGCGGGCGAGGAGATCGTGTCCATACCGCTGGGCGAGGACGCCGTGGACCCCGGGAAGTGGAGCTACCCGGCGCTGCTCGGCGACACGGTCGCGGTCGGCTGGGGCGTCGGCAGCGGCGGGTACAGCGTCAGCGACGGCGAGCGGATCTGGCGCTCCTCGCTGGAGACCCAGCGCTGCGTCGAGGGCTCGTACGCCGTCATCGACGGCGCCCTGGTCTCGCAGATGATCTGCCGCGACGCGTCCGGGGACGAGGACGGCGGCGCGATCCGCGCCACCGACGCGGCGGGCGACGAGCTGTGGCGGTGGGAGTACGGGACGACGTACGAGGACCGGCCGTTCTCGGTCGAGGCGGTGCTGTCCCTCGACCCCCTGGTGGTCACGGCCGATCTGGACACGGACGAGACGGGCGCGGGCGAGGAGGGCATCCTCGTCGTGGACGACGCCCGCGAGGAGATCGCCGTGCGGCTCGACTACGACGACCAGCGCTACGTCTCCCCGTGCCGCATCAACGCCCTGGCCGACTGCCCCCTCGGCGTCGTCCTCGACGGGCACCTCTATCTGGGGACGAACGTGCCCTACGGCGACGCCGCCGTCGTCTCGTTCGACCTGTCCACGGGCCAGGGCGAGTACGAGGTCCCGGCCGTCAACGGCGGGGGGATACGCCCGTTCGACTCGGTGGACGGCAGGATCCTGGCCTACCAGCCCGGCACGCAGGAGCTGGAGGGCCTGGTGGTCGCGATCGACCCGGCGACCGAGGAGGCGAGCGCCGTGATGGGCCTCGACCGCGCCGCCCGCATGGACGAGTGGGAGATGATGTCCGGCCTGTTCCCCGTGGACCGGATACCCGTGTGGCGGGACGGCACCCTGATGCTGCTCAACCAGTCGTTCAGCGCCGGGGCGGCGGGCGAGGGCCCGCCGGCGCTGCTGGTCTACCGGTAGGCGGGCGCGGGCGGGCGGCGGGTGGCCAGATCCGGCCCTCCGGGGTGGCGCAGGGGAGAATCATGGCCTATCAGTACGTCACTCGCGGCCCGGAGGGGCCGGCCGTGACGTCCGGTCCCGGCGGCATGGCGCCGTCGGCGGCGGCGTCCGGCCGGGGGGCACGCGAGAAGGAGTCGGGACCGCCGGGCGTCCGTCTCCCGCACGACCGGCGCCCGCCGCGCAGCGACGGCACACCCGCCCGCGCCCGCGAGATCCCTCGCGCGCGGCGGGTGCGCGGGCCCCGGCGCTCCCCCGCCGTACCGGCCGGGGAGCTGAGCGCGACGACCGGGGCGGGGTGGAGGCCATGAACGTACGCGTGGTGGTGGTGGACGACCGGCGGCTGGTCGCCGAGGCGCTGGCCTCGGCGCTGCGGGTGCGCGGCCACCGGGTGCTGGGCGCCGGTGCGCCGGTGTCGCGGCTGTGCGAGCTGTCGGTGAGCAAGCAGCCGGACGTCGCGCTGTTCGGCTCGTCCGCGCCGGAGGCGCCGGGGGCGCTCGACCCGCTGCTGCGGATGCGGCGGGAGAGTCCGCGCGTGGCCGTGGTGGTGCTCGGCCCGGTCCCGAGACCGCGCGGCGTGGCGGCGGCCTTCGCGGCGGGGGCGCGCGGGTACGTGCGGCACGACGAGCGCATAGAGGGGGTGGAACGGGCCATGATCAAGGCGAAGGCGGGCGAGGCGGCGGTGGCGCCGCAACTGCTGCGCGACGCGTTCGCCGAACTGCTGCACCCCCGGCTGGCGCCGGACGCGGAGGGCGCCAGGCTCGCGGCCCTGCTGACGGACCGCGAGGCGGCCGTGCTCGCCCGGATCGTGGAGGGCGACGACACGCGGCGGATCGCCGAGCGCCTCGGCGTGGCCCCGAGCACGGCGCGCACCCACGTCCAGCGGCTGCTGACCAAGCTGGGGACGACATCGCGCCTCGAAGCGGCGGCACTCGCCGTGCGCACCGGCCTCCTCGACCACCTCCAACGACCGCGCTGACACCTCCAGCGCCCGGAGGCGGCGTGCGCGGTCCGCCGTTCACGTCAGGGCCTTGCGGAAGACCACCAGGTCGTCGCCGTCCGCCCAGTAGTCCCGCACCCGGGCCTCCTCGGCATAGCCGCATCCGGCATAGAACGTCCTGGCGCGGTCGTATGGAGGGGTGCCGGAGGTGTCGACGAGCAGGAGCCGCTGCCCGTCGCCGCGCAGCTCTTCCTCGACGTGCCGCAGCAGGGCCGTTCCGATCCCCCGGCCCTGGTGACCTGGCCGGACGGCGATCATCGTGAGGTCCCACACGCGATCGGCCGCCGGTTTCGGCTGACGATAGGCCACCGCCCGCAGCCCGTCCGCGTCATCGACAAGGCAGCGGTGCCCCTCCTCGGCGGCGCCGCCGAAGTACCCGGCCATCATCGCGGTGACGAAGAGGGCCTCCTCCGGGCCGAACAGCCCGGCGGTCACCGCCAGTTCCACGACGGCACCGGTGTCGGCGGGTTCAGCGGACCGGATCAACGGAGTCCTCCTCGCGGCTCGGCACGCCCGCCCCCCTCGGCAGGCGGCCCCACCCTACGGCGGCCAGGCCTCTCCCCCCGCCGGAACGCCACGTGATCCTCCGCTGTCGTCCGGGCCACGGCACTCGGCCCCGCCGACGCTCGTCCCCCGAACCGGCCCGTGCCCACGCCACGGACGGGAGACGGACGAGGGGTTCGACGCCCGTGACCCCGGCGTGGCGCGGGCCGTCGGCGGACAGAGCTACGGTCCGTGCGAGCCCGCGCGGCATCCCGGCGGGAGCTGCGGGACGGGCGCGTCGCCGAACTGTGCGGCCCTTTTCACTCGGCCGCCCCGGACACCGAGTCCGGTCCTGGTCGCCGTGGACGTCCCCCGGCGCAGGGGCTCACGGGTCCGTGTGTGCGCCGGGGAAGGCTTCCGCGCGCCGTTTCCGGGGGCAGCGGGTGACCGAGAATCCCTGCGCGTGACCGCGCCATCGCTCTCGGGGGGCCCATATGACCACCGCACACTGGATTCTCGCGTTCGACGCCGACTGCTGCCGGTGCCGGTCACTGGCCGGCGAGGTGGGGGAGGCGAGCGGCGAGCGGCTGGGCGTCATGCCGCTGGGCGACCCCGGCGTCCGCGCCTGGCGGGAGGCGGCGTTCGGCGCCGAGCCGCCGCACGCGCCCACGCTGCTGCGCGTCCCCGTGGACGGCCTGACGCCGCCGCGCGCCTGGACCGGGCGCACCATGGGCGTACGGCTCGCGCTGCACCTCGGCCCGCGCCGGACCGTCCGCGTGCTGCGGGCCCTTGGCGCGCTGCGGGCGGGCGACCGGGCGCGGGCGGGACAGGGGGACGGGATGGCGCGCGGCCGGTTCCTGCTGCTCGCCGGGCTCGGCGCGGTGGCCGTACTCGGCGGCGCGCCCGCCGCGAGCGCCACCGGCCGGGCCGAGGCGTGGGTGAAGGACAACCTGGCCGCCCTGCCACGGGACTACGACGGGGTGACCGCCCACCCGATGGCGTTCCGCCGGGCGATCTTCCGCGAGCTGGCCCCGGCGGACCGTGCCGCCCTGTGGCGGGAGCACCTCGCCCGCTTCCGCGCCGCCCGTCCGGGGCTCACGCCGGAGCAGCGCGGTGTCCTGGACCGCGCCGAGGGGTTCGCGGGCCGCGACTCCGCCTTCACCGGCGAGGTGACGGAGGAGGCGCACGGGGAGTACCAGCTGCTGAAGGCGGACGCGGTGGCGGCGTTCGGCCTGCCGGAGGCGCGGGCGGCGCTGGCGACCCTCGGCCCCGCCCCCACCGCGGCGGAGGCGGGGAACTGCGGGTGCAACTGCGGCGACGACTGGTGCTCGGACGGGTGCACCTGCTGCGTGGACGGCAAGCCGTGCTGGTGCACCCGTACATCGGCGGGCTGCGGCCTGTTCTTCAACTACCCCTGCTACGGAACCTGCTGACCGCCACCGGCCACCGGGCGGCCCGTTCCCACCGCGACGCACGCGCACCGGACACCGCTCCTCCACGGCCGTCCCCGGCTGGCGTCGAGCCGGGGCCCGCGAGCCGCGCCTCACGGGTGGGCCCGTCGCCGGTCCACGCGCGCCGGAACGGCGGGGCGGGCGCCGGGGGGTCAGCGTCGGCGGCCGTCCGGTTCGCGGGTGGGGGGCGTCGCGTAGCGGGCCTCGTCACCGGCGGGGCCGGGGCCGTCGGTGCGGGGAAGGGGGGCTGCGGTCGCGGTCGCGGTGGCCAGGCCGAGGCGCGGGCCCCAGCGTTCCAGGAGGGGGCCGAGCAGGCGCGCCAGGAGCGCCGTGGCGGCGAGCACCAGGGCGGCCGTCACGGACGCGCCGAGGGAGAACCCGGCCAGCACGTCGTGCGGGTAGTGCACCCCGACCGCCACCCGCAGCAGGCCCGCCAGGGCGCCGAGCGGCAGGACGACCGGCGCGAGCCGCGGCCGCAGGACGGCCAGGCCCATGGCGAGCCCGGCCGCCAGCGTCGAATGGTTGCTGGGGAAGGACCAGTCGCCCGGCGGCGGGCACTCGGCGACCGGATCGGCGCCGCTGACGGCGCGGCAGGGGCGTTCCTCGTCCACGACGAGCTTCAGCGTCTCGCTGGTGGCGTACGCGGCGATCGTGCCCAGGCCCGCGAGGACGGTGGCGGCGACGGTGCGCGCGTCGCCCCGGCGCAGGGCGAGCCAGCAGGTCCACAGCAGGATCAGGCCGAGGACGACGACGCTGCCCTCGCTCGCTATCTCCAGCGCGACGTGGACGAGGTGCGGCGCGTCCGCGAGGGCGTCGGTCAGCGTCCGGTACAGCGAGGCGGACGCCCCGCCGGTGACCAGCACGGGCCCCGCGTCGCCCACCCCCAGGCTCCCTGGCCCACCGGGCGCGAGCAGCAGCAGGACACCGGCCCCGGCGAGCAGGACGACCAGCGCCGTGACCAGCGCGGCGGGCGACGTCCTGGTGGCCGCCGCCCTGCGCTGGGCGGCCCGGCGTGCGGCGCGGCCCTGGGCGGGGGGTCCGGCGGGCACGGGGGGTGACGGGTCGGGTGTATCCGTTCTCATACCGACTGACCGTAGTCCCTTGCGGACTGACGTTGCGTCGGCCTAACGGCAGGGCGAACACTTGCCGTTCGCCGGATGACGTTTCGGCCCGGTGTGTGCCCGTCAGGGCGTGAGGACCTCGCGCAGCGCGGCGGTGCCGAGGACGTGGGCGCGGGTCGGGAGGACGTCGGCGACCAGGGTGCGGTGCACGGCGGTCCTGGCGTCGGCCACGGCGTCGGACAGGACGTAGACGCCGTAGTCGCGGTCGGCGGCGTCGAGGGCGGTGGACAGGACGACGCCGCTCGTGGAGACCCCGGCGAGGACGAGCGTGGTGATGCCCCGCTCGCGGAGGCGGGCGTCGAGGTCGGTCGTGGAGAACGCGCCGTAGCGCGTCTTGCGGACCTGGATGTCGCCCGGCAGGGGTGCCAGCCGCGCGTCGACGGCCGTGTCCGGCGCGTCGGCGCGGAGGCGGCCGGGGTCGGCGGCGAGCCGGGAGAACGACGTGTTGGCGGCGGGCACAGCGGCGCGGTCCGCGTCCGTCAGGCCGACGCGGACGTACCCGACGGTGCCGCCCGCGGCCCGTACGGTCGCGACGGCGTCGGCGGCCCGTTCCACCAGCGCGTCGGCCTCGGTGTCCGGCAGGGCGGCGAGGACGGACGGCTGGAGGTCCATGACCAGCAGGGCGGTGGTACGGGCGTCGGCGGTGGGCGGGGTGGTCATGCGGGAGTCTCCTTGCGTGGGCGGTGCGTGGGGTCCTTCCTCAGCGCGCGGTCCGTGAGGACCATCAGCAGCACGACGGCGCTGACGGCGATGAGGACGACGGCGATGGTGTGCAGTCCCGCGTCGGTGACCTCGTCCTGGAAGACGACGCCGGTCAGCGTCGAGGACGCGATCGAGCCGGTGTAGGCGAAGGTGCGGAAGAGCCCGGCGGCCGTGCCGATGCGTCCGGCGGGGGCCTGGAGGTAGAGGGCGGTCTGGTTCCCCGCCGCCTGGGTGCCGACCGTGACGCCGAAGGCCAGCGTCACGCCGACGACGGCCACGACGGGCGCCGACGTGCCGAGCAGGAGCATCCCGGCCGAGCCGGCGAGGGACGCGGCGGCGGCGGCCACGAGGGCGCCGCGCAGCATGTTCCGCCGCGCGACCGGCCGCGTGACGAGGACGGCGAGGCCGCTCATCGGCAGGACCAGCAGCCCGGCCTGCTCCGCCGACAGGCCGCGCCCCGCCTCCAGCCACTGCGTGACGCCGTACATCACCGTGTAGACGCCGAGCTGGGTGAGGGCGACGCGCAGGTACGTGCGGACGAGCGGCATGTTCGACGCGAGCAGCCGTACGTCGAGGAACGGCGCGCGGGCCCGCAGCTCCCAGGCCGTCAGCGCGGCGGCGAGGACGGCGGCCAGCGCGAGTGCGGCCCAGGCGGGCTCGGGGAGCGCCATGAGGAAGACGAGCAGCGCCGTCATCGCGCCGCCGAAACCGGCGATCCCCGCCACGTCGAGCCGGGCGAGGACCTCCCGCGCGCTCCCGCGCCGCGCCACGGGCGGGTCGCGGGGTATCCACGCCCAGGTCATCGCGAGGGCGGCGAGCGCGAAGGGGACGCTGGCGAGGAACGTCCAGCGCCATCCCGCCGCGCCCACCAGCAGGCCGCCCGCGGGGAGGCCGAGCGCCAGGGTGGCCTGGCCCGCGACGGAGAGGGCGCCCAGGACGCGGCCGGGTGGTTCGGCCAGTCCGGCGTCGGTGGCGCGGCGCCGTATCAGCAGCATGGCGGTGGGGTAGGCGGCCGAGGTGCCGACGCCGATGAGGACGCGGGCGGTGACGAGCGTGGGGAGGTCCTGGCCGAGGGCGCCGACCGTGCCGCCGGCGACGACGAGGGCCGCGCCCGTCAGGAAGACGCGGCGCGGCCCGAACTCCTCGGCGGCCTTGCCCGCCGTGGGCTGGGCGATGGCGCTGGCCAGGTAGAGGGCCGCGACGAGGACGGCGACCCGGCCGACCGGGACGCCCAGCGACGCGGCGATGGGGGTGAGGGCGGTGGCGAGGAGCGAGCTGTTGACCGGGTTGAGGGAGGCGCCGAGGAGCAGGGGGGCGGTGAAGCGCCAGGAGAACGGGCGGGTGCCGCCGTCCGTACGGGCGGCGGCAGGGGCAAGTACGTCAGGGGCGCGGCGCGGTGCTCCGGTCACGGAGCGGCTCCCTTGCGGCCGTTCCCCTTCCGCGCGGTGGTGCGGCCCTCGTTGTGGACGTCGGCGGCGGCGAGCCGTTCCAGCAGGTCGAGCGCGGCATCGAGCGCGGGCCGTTCCTCCGGGCCGACGAGGGAGTCGATCGCCTGGACCAGCCAGGCCTTGCGGGACGCGCGCAGGGAGCGCACCAGGGCGTCGCCGCTCGCGTTGGCGGTGATCAGGGTGCGGCGCCCGTCGGCGGGGTCGCGGCGGGCGGTGACGAGCCCGGCCTCCTTGAGGGCGGCGAGGTTCTGCGCGATGGACTGCGGGCTGACGTGCTCGGCGGCGGCGAGGTGGGCGGCGGTGACCGGTCCCTCGTCGAGGACGCGGCGGAGCACGGACAGCTGCGAGATGGACAGGCCGGTGTCGTGCGTGCCGGACTCCTCGCGCAGGCGGGAGCGCAGCCGGGTGATGGCGACGCTCAGGCGGTGCGCGGTCTCGACGGTGGTGTCCGGCGGCGGCGCGTGTCCGGGTTCGGTCATATGGCCACCGTAGTTTTCGGCAAGCAACTTGTGCAAGTTGCTTGTCCGAGCGCGCGCGGGAAGTGTCCCGCGGCCCTCCTCAGGGCGCCGCACCGCACTGTATGCTGCCTATTGTTTGATTCTGTTGGACTTCGCGTGATCTGGACAGCTCATGAAGAGGACCGCCACCCGGCTGGCCGACGGCCGCGAGCTCATCTACTACGACGCGCACGACGACGCCGTCCGCGACGCCTTCGACCGCCGCCCCCTCGCGCCCGCCGCCTCCCGCTCCGAGATCCGCCACGACCCACTCCTCGACGAGCACATCGGATACGCCGCGCACCGCCAGGACCGCACATACCTGCCGCCCGCCGACCAGTGCCCCCTGTGCCCCAGCCAGGGCGACCGGCTCAGCGAGATCCCGGCGGAGAGCTACGAGGTCGCGGTCTTCGAGAACCGCTTCCCCTCCTTCGGGGACGGCACCGGCCGCTGCGAGGTCGTCTGCTTCACCTCCGACCACCACGCGTCGTTCGCCGACCTCACCGAGGAGCAGGCGGCGCTGGTGCTCCACGCGTGGACCGACCGCACGGCCGAGCTGGCCCAGCACCCGGGCGTACGCCAGGTGTACTGCTTCGAGAACCGCGGCGCCGAGATCGGCGTCACCCTCGGCCACCCGCACGGGCAGATCTACGGCTACCCGTACGTCACCCCCTTCACCGAGCGCGCCCTGCGGTCCGTCCGCGCACACCGGGAACGTACCGGCGCCAACCTCTACGACGAAGTGCTGGCCACCGAGCGCGCCGCCGCCGAACGCGTCGTGCTGGACACCCCGCACTGGACCGCGTTCGTCCCGCACGCCGCGCGCTGGCCGTACGAGGTGCACCTCTACCCCCGCCACCGCGTCCCCGACCTGCGCGCCCTGGACGACGACGCCCGCGCCGCGTTCCCCGCCGTCTACCTCGAACTGCTGCGGCGCTTCGACCGGATCTTCGGCGAGGACGCGGGGCCGACACCGTATATTTCCGGCTGGCATCAGGCGCCGTTCGGCATCGATGACCGCGAGGACTTCGCCCTGCACCTGGAGCTGTTCACGATCCGCCGCAGCCCGGGGAAGCTGAAGTACCTCGCCGGTTCCGAGTCGGGGATGGGCGCCTTCGTGAACGACGTGCTGCCGGAGGCCGCTGCCGCCCGGCTGCGAGAGGTGGCGACGGACAAGTGAGCACGTACCTGGTGACGGGCGGCGCGGGCTATGTGGGCAGCGTGGTCGCCGCCCGGCTGCTGGCGGCAGGCCACCGCGTGACCGTCCTCGACGACCTGTCCACCGGCTTCAAGGAGGGCGTGCCCCCCGGCGCCGAGCTGGTCGTGGGCCGCGTGCAGGACGCCGCGGGCCTCCTCGGCATCGGCGGCTTCGACGGCGTGCTGCACTTCGCGGCCTCCTCCCAGGTCGGCGAGTCCGTCACCGACCCGGAGAAGTACTGGCGCAACAACGTCGCCGGCTCGCTCGAACTGCTCCGCGCCATGCGCGACGCGGGCGTGCGCCGCCTCGTCTTCTCCTCCACCGCCGCCGTCTACGGCGAACCGGCGGGCAGCCCCATCACCGAGGACTTCCCCACCGCGCCCGCCAACCCGTACGGCGCCAGCAAGCTCGCCGTGGACCACATGATCACCAGCGAGGCGCACGCCCACGGCCTCGCCGCCGTCTCCCTGCGCTACTTCAACGTCGCGGGCGCCCACCGCACCGGCGAGGGCACGTTCGGCGAACGGCACGACCCCGAGAGCCACCTGATCCCGATCATCCTCCAGGTCGCCCAGGGCCGCCGCCCCGCCATCTCCGTCTACGGCACCGACTACCCCACCCCCGACGGCACCTGCGTCCGCGACTACATCCACGTCGCCGACCTCGCCGAGGCCCACCTGCTGGCCCTCGACGCCGCCACCCCCGGCGAGCACCTGATCTGCAACCTCGGCAACGGCAACGGCTTCTCCGTCCGCGAGGTCGTCGAGAGCGCCCGCCGCGTCACCGGCCACCCCATCCCGGAGACCGAGGCCCCCCGCCGCGCCGGCGACCCGGCCGTCCTGGTCGCCTCGGCCGACCGCGCCCGCGCGCGCCTCGGCTGGCGCCCGGAGCGGACCGACCTGGACGGCATCATCGCGGACGCGTGGGCGTTCGCGCAGCGAGAGGAGCAGGCGGGATGACCGCGCACGAGGACGTGTACGGGGTGCCGGCCGACGGGCGCTGGGCCGCCCCCGGACGGGTCAACCTCATCGGGGAGCACACCGACTACAACGAGGGCTTCGTCATGCCCTTCGCGCTCCCCCACAACGCGGTCGCCACCGTCTCCCGGCGCACCGACCGCCTGCTGCGCCTGCACTCGGCGGACGGCGACGGCGGCATCACCGAGGTCTCCCTCGACGACCTGGCGCCTGGACGCGTCACCGGCTGGGCCGCGTACCCGGCCGGGGTCGCCTGGGTGCTGCTCGCGGACGGGCACGAACTGGGCGGCGCCGACATCCACTTCACCTCCGACGTGCCCGTGGGCGCCGGGCTGTCGTCGTCCGCCGCCCTCGAAGTGGTGACGGCGCTGGCGCTCAGCGACCTGAACGGCCTGGGGCTCACGCCCGACGAGCTGGCCCGCGTCTCCCAGCGCGCGGAGAACGACTTCGTCGGCATGCCCTGCGGCATCCTCGACCAGATGGCGTCCGCCGCCTGCGCCGCCGGGGAGGTCCTCTTCCTGGACACGCGCGACCTGGCGCGGCGCCAGGTGCCGTTCGCCATGGACGAGGCGGGGCTGCGGCTCCTCGTCGTGGACACGCGGGTCAAGCACAGCCACGCGGACGGGGCGTACGCCCGGCGGCGCGCGGAGTGCGAGGCGGGCGCGGCGGCGCTCGGCGTGCCGTTCCTGCGCGACGTGCCCTTCGACGGTCTCGACGACGCCCTGGCGCGGCTCGACGACCCGGTGGTCCGCCGCCGCGTGCGGCACGTCGTCACCGAGGACCGGCGCGTCGAGCGGGTCATCGGACTGCTCGACGCGGGCCGCCCGCGCGACATCGGCCCGGTCCTGACGGAGGGCCACGCCTCGCTGCGCGACGACTTCGAGGTCTCCTGCCCCGAACTCGACCTCGTCGTCGAGGCTTCGGGCACGGCGGGCGCCCTGGGCGCGCGCATGACGGGCGGCGGCTTCGGCGGCTCGGCGATCGTCCTCGTGGAGGCGGCGTCGGCCGAGGCCGTCGGCGAGGCGGTGCGGGAGGCGTTCGCCGCGGCCGGGTACGCGGAACCGCGCGTCTTCGAGGCCGTCCCGTCCGCGGGCGCGCGCCGTCTCACCCGCTGAGGGACTTCCGCGATCTGGGCTTTCTCCGCGTTCCCGACGGGTTACTTCTGTCAAACCACTGCCCGCGACGGCGCGCCGCACGTACTCTGAGGGGCAGCACCGGTGGGGGCCGGTGCTGTCTCAGGGGGCGAGAGCGGCGGGTGCGTGCCCGCGACCGGCATCGGTGCGTACGGCGGCGGCCGTACGTCCGGAAGGACCGCCGGGCGCGGTGTCCCGTGCCCGCCGATGCCCGCCGCGCCCCTGCGCCGTCGTGTCCCCCGCTCTCCCGGGCCTTCGAAGGGCAGCGCAGTGGAACGTATTCGGGTGCTGGTGGTCGACGGGCACCGGATCTTCGCCGAGTCCCTGGCGACCGCCCTGACGGCGGAGGCGGACGTCGAGGCCGCCGCCGTGGGCACCGCGCAGGCGGCGCTTCAGCAGCTCGAACGCACCGGGTACCCCGCCTACGACGTCCTCCTGCTCGACGCCGAACTCGACGCGGACGGCGCCCTGCTGACGGCCGTGCGGGAGCGTTTCCCCGACCTCCGCGCTGTCATGCTCGCGGCAGCCGACGACGCGCGGCTCGCGGCGCGCGCGCTGTCGGCGGGCGCGCGCGGGTGGGTGGCGAAGGACAGTTCGCTGGCGCGGCTGCTGCTGGTCGTCCGGGGCTCACTGCGGGACGAGACGCACGTGCCCCCGGCGCTGCTGACCGGCGTCCTGCGCGAACTCGACCGCGACCGCCGCCACCGCAGCGAGCACGAGCGCCTCGTCGAGTCGCTGACGCCGCGTGAACTGGAGGTGCTGCGCTGCATGCTCGCCGGTATGGGGCGCAAGGCTGTGGCGGAGCGCCTGTTCCTCTCGCCCCACACCGTCCGCACGCACATGCAGAACGTGCTGGGCAAACTCGGCGTCCA
Organism: Streptomyces sp. NPDC049879; assembly: GCF_044461265.1. Lineage (NCBI taxonomy): Bacteria > Bacillati > Actinomycetota > Actinomycetes > Kitasatosporales > Streptomycetaceae > Streptomyces > Streptomyces sp. NPDC049879. Next base: position 85,845 of record NZ_JBITKT010000005.1, read on the forward strand.
CTCGACCCTCGCCGCGGTGGCCCTGGCCCGCCGCGCGGGCATCCCCCCGGCGGAGTGACGCGCCCCCACGCCCGGAACGAGTCGCCCCGCGCCGATGATCTCTGGCGGAAAGGCGGGGTCCGGATCGGTGGGGCGCGCTTACGGTGGCGGGATGACGGTGACCACGGTGGCCTGCGAATGGCGCGGCGCGTTCGAGAACGGTGAGGTCGAGGAGCTGCACGCCGAGGGGTTCGGGCATCCGCCGGCGCCCGACTTCGACTGGCGGGGGCAGGTCGAGCGGTTCAGCCTCGGGTGGGTGTGCGCGCGGCGGGCGGCGGACGGCGCGCTGGTCGGCTTCGTGAACGTGGCGTGGGACGGCTGCGGGCACGCGTTCGTGCTCGACACCGTCGTGGCGGTCGCGGAGCGGCGGCGCGGGGTGGGGCGCGCGCTCGTGGAGTGCGCCGTGGAGCACGCGCGGGCGGCCGGATGCGAGTGGCTGCACGTGGACTTCGAGGAGAAGTGGCGGGAGTTCTACCTCGAAGGCTGCGGTTTCCGGCCGACCGGCGCCGGGCTCGTCCGGCTGTGACCCGCCCTCAGGCCGCGCGCGTGAGATCCGCCCTGGCGGCGAACTCCAGCGCGGCCTCGACGGACGGCGGCTCCTTCGGCGAACAGGCGGCCAGCAGCGCGCGGATCGCGTCGGCGTCCACCGTACGGGCCTCCGCGCGGTCGAGGAACGCGACGACGGCGTCAGCCATGTCGTCGCCGCCACCGGCCGCGTCCCACAGTTCCTCGGCGACCTCGTCGTCGTCGCCGACCCAGCCCGCGGAGAGTTCGAGTCCGTCGTCGGCGAGGTCGTCCGGGTAGGGGGCGCGGGACCAGGAGGCGCCGTCGGACCAGTAGACGTAGCCGAGTTCGCGGGCGGCCTGCCGGGGCCGCAGCTCGTCCAGCGGCAGCCAGGCGGGCGCGGTGGCGAGGAGGTCGACGGGCTCGGCGCGCAGGTGGGCCTGGCTGCCGTCCGCGTCCTGGCCGCGGAAGACGGCGCGGCCGTCGCCGTGCAGGGTGAGCGTCCACCAGTAACTGCCGCCCGGGTTGGCGCAGTGGAGCCGGCCCGCGGCGGCCTCGTACGTGTCGCCGCCTATGCCGACCGTGGCCAGGAGGCCCAGGGTGGCGGCCCGCGCCCAGAGACGGCGTGGCCCGCTCAGGTCGCCGGGCACGCCCGGCCGGTGCACCCGCTGTGCCATGGTGCTTCCCCGTTCGGTAGCGCGAGAGACAACGGCCGAACCCTAGTACTTCGTTCCCGGGTCACCAACATCGGTCCTGATTACGGCGTTCCGGCCGCCGGTTGCCACCCCTTCGGGCGGATCTGTCGGCCGATGACCGCCGCTGCGTTGCCCGGCGGCCCGCCGTACGCGCAGACTTGACGCCACGTGGCCGGGAACTGACGAGGGGTGGCGGTCCGTTATGACGGCCGATGCGGGACAGGCGTCGCTCGGCGGCGTGGTGAGCGAGCACCCGACCGACAGCGGGCGCTGCGCCCGGGTCGCGGCGGTGGCGCTGGCGGTGGGGGTCGTCGGGGTGGCGGCCGGGATCCCGCTGCTGCTCTGGTGGTTCGGGTCGGACAGCGCCTCGGGGCCGAACACCGTCGCGGGCGCGCCCCTCGGCCTCGGGCTGCTCGGGCTCGGGTACGGGATTCCGCGCGCCGTGCGGGCGCGGCGGACGCGCGGCGAGGTCTTCGTGCTGCACGAGGGGGGCCTCGTGCGGCGGCGGCCCCGGGACGAGCGCGCCGTGGCGTGGGACGGGATCGCGTCCGTGGAGCGGTCGGACCGCCCGCACGCCGCCGCGCGTGCCCTCGGCACCGACGTGCGCTGCGTCATCCGGCTGCGGGACGGCGGCGAACTGCTGGTGACGGGGTACACGCGGGACGCCGCCGCCCTCGCGGGGAGGCTGGAACGGGCGGCGGGTCAGGACCGGTAGGCGTCGGCGATCAGCTCGTAGCTGCGCAGCCTGGCCTCGGGGCTGTGCGCCTGGGTGGTGAGCATCAGCTCGTCGGCGCCGGTGCGCTTGGCGAGGGCGTCGAGCCCCTCCCGTACGGCGTCCGGGGTGCCGTGCACGACGTTGGCGAGCCAGCCGTCCGCCATCTCCGACTCCATGGGCGTCCAGGGGTGGTTCTCGGCCTCCTCGGGGCTCGGCACGAGGCCGGGACGCCCGGTGCGCAGCCGGACCATGGACAGCGCGCCGGTGCGCACCTGCCGGTACGCCTCGGCCTCCGTGTCGGCGGCGAGCGCGGAGACGCCGATGAGGGCGTACGGCGCGTCGAGTACGGCCGAGGGGCGGAACGTCTCCCGGTACAGCTCCAGCGCGGGCAGCGTGTTGGCCGACGAGAAGTGGTTGGCGAAGGCGAAGGGCAGGCCCAGGTGGGCGGCCAGTTCGGCGCTGAAGCCGGAGGAGCCGAGCAGCCACACGGGCGGCCGGTGCGCGGACTGGACGCCCCCGGGCGCGGTCCCCTGGACGGGTCCCGGCACGGCGTGGATGCGCGCGTACGGGTGGCCGTCGGGGTAGTCGTCGTCCAGGAAGCGCACCAGCTCGGCGACCTGGCGCGGGAACTCGTCGGGGCCGTCGGTCCTGCCCCGGCGCAGCGCGGCGGCGGTGGCGGCGTCGGTGCCGGGGGCGCGGCCGAGGCCGATGTCGACACGGCCGGGGGCCAGGGCCTCCAGCGTGCCGAACTGCTCGGCGACGACGAGCGGCGAGTGGTTCGGCAGCATCACGCCGCCGGTGCCGAGGCGGATGCGCTCGGTCCTGGCGGTGAGGTGGCCGAGGATCACGGTCGGCGACGAGCTGGCGACGCCGGGCATCGAATGGTGCTCGGCGACCCAGAAGCGCTGGTAGCCGCGCCGCTCGGCGAGGCGGGCCAGGTCGGCGGTGGCGCGCAGCGCGGCGGTGGCCGTCGTCCCGCTGCCCACGGTCGCGAGGTCGAGGACGGACAGCGGCACCGGGGACGTGCCCAGCGGGACGCCCCTGATCTCGTCCGCCGGCGCGGCGGCGCCCTCCGTGCTGCTCCCGGTCGCTGTGTCGGTCCCCTCGGCTCCTGCGGACACGCTCGTAGGCCCTCCTGGTCGGTGCTTGTCTGTATCCCGCACCAACCAGGAGGGGCGGACGAACATTCCGCCGCGCGCGGGCGGCGCGCTACGGCAGGTAGCGCTCGACGGCGGCCGGGCCCTCGCGCTCCAGCGTGCGCCTGGCCTCCTCGATCAGCTCGGGGGTGGGCTCGCGCCCACTGAGCCTGACCAGGTCCTCGGGATCGACGGGCCGGTCGCCGCCGCTGTGCAGCAGCCCGTCCGGCGTCGGCGGGTCCTGCGGGGTTTCGTTCCGGCCGCCCTCGCCGGGCGTGCCGGGTGTCTCAGGTGTCTCGGACATGACGTCACCTCCCTGCTGTCCCTGTTGTCAGCGTATGCCCCGCCCGACGGGGCCGCACACGGGCCGCCGGGCCGCCGCCGCGGCGCGCCGGTGGCATCCTGGCGGCGTGGACGGACCCCGGATCACCCTCACGCTCGCGCCGTCCCTGCGGCACTTCGCGGCGGCCGGGCGGCGGGGGGCCGCCGTGCCGGTCGCGACGGACAGCACCGCCTCGCTCGGGCACGTCGTGGAGTCGTTCGGCGTGCCGCTGACCGAGGTCGGCCGCCTGCTGGTGAACGGCCGCGAGGTCGCCCCGTCGCACGTCCCGGAGGCGGGCGACGCGGTGGACGTCCTGCCCGTGACACGCCCGCAGCGGGTCCCCGGCGCCCCGCTGCGCTTTCTGCTCGACATCCACCTGGGGACGCTCGCCCGGCGCCTGCGCCTCCTGGGCGTGGACGCCGCCTGGGAGACCCCGGACCCGGGGGACGCCGCCCTGGCCGCCCGCTCGGCCGCCGAACGGCGCGTCCTGCTCTCGCGCGACCGGGGGCTGCTGCGGCGTCGCGAACTCTGGGCGGGCGCCCACGTCGACCACACACGGCCCGACGAGCAGGTGCGCGAGGTGCTGGACCGCTTCGCCCCGCCGCTCGCGCCCTGGACGCGGTGCACCGCCTGCAACGGCGAGCTGCGGGAGGCCGACAAGGAGTCGGTGCGCGACCGGCTCGAAGGCGGCACCAGCCGCACGTACGACGTCTTCGCCGAGTGCCCCGACTGCGGGCGCGTCTACTGGCGGGGCGCCCACCACGCGCGCCTTGAGGCGATCGTGGACGAGGCGGTGCGCGGCATCAGCGGCGGCTCGTTCGGCCAGGCGGGCCCGGTATCAGAGCGGTGAGCGCGTACCGCTCGTCGGCGACCGGCCGCCCCCACAGCGCCGGGTCGCCGTCCAGCGGCTCGACCCGGATCTCCGGCCCGCCCGCCCGTCCGCCGAGGACGCTCGCGGCGGCGGCGCGCACGGCGTCCGCCAGCTCGGGCGCGCCCACCCCGTCCTGCCAGGGCAGCGGGCCCGCGGCCCCGCCGTAGGGCGGCGGCGCGCCCGCAGGCTGCTCCCAGCGCCCCTCGACGAGCACGAGGCGTCCGCCGGGGCGCAGCCGCGCCGTCCAGGCGCGGAGGGCGGCGTGCGGGTCGGGGAGGGTCCACAGCAGGTGCCGGGCGAGCACGACGTCGAAGCGGCGCCCACCGGTCGGGGGATCGGCCGCGTCACCGGTGAGGAAGGCCGCCGGCACACCGGCCCGTGCCGCCTTCGCCTCGGCGGCGGCCACCATGCCGGGTGCGAGGTCGACACCCGTCACCCGGTGGCCGTCCTCCGCGAGCAGCACGGAGAGCGTGCCGGTGCCGCATCCGGCGTCCAGGACGTCGGACGCCTCCCCGGGCAGCCATCCGGCCAGCCGCCCGGCCCATGCCCGCCGGACGGCGGGGTCCCGCAGGCCGTGGTCCGGCTCGTCGTCGAAGGCGGCCACCGTCAGGTCCCAGTGCGCCGCGACCGTTCTCGCCCGTTCGTCCATGCCCCGTCCGTCCATGTCCCGGATGATGGCATCCGCCACTGACAGTCACCTTCGCGCGCCTTCAGGGGCGGCCCGTGGACCCGGTCAGGGGTGCTCCATGACGACGACGGCGGTCGTGCCCGGTGCGAGGGCGCGGAAGAGGTGCGGGCCGTCGCCCGGGTAGGCGAGGTAGTCGCCCGGCGCCAGCTCGACGGGGTCGTCCGAAGGCCCCGCCTCGGCGCGGCCGGTGGCGAGGACGAGGTGTTCGACCGTGCCGGGCCGGTGCGGCGGGGAGAGGTGCGAGTCGCCCGGTTCCGCCGCGATCCGGTAGAGGTCGCGCCTGACGTGCGCGGGACCCGCGGCGAGGAGCGTCGCCGCGTAGTCCGCGTCCTCGGCGTGGTGCGCGTCCCCCTCCCCCGCGCGGACGAGGCGGACGGGGGGCGCGGGCGGATCGACGAGGTGGCTGAACGGGACGTCGAGGGCCAGGGCGAGGGCCCAGAGCGTCTCCACGCTCGGGTTGCCGCCACCCGATTCGAGCTGCGACAGCGTCGACTTCGCGAGGCGGGCGCGGCGGGCCAGCTCGGTGAGGGTGAGCCCGGCGCGGGCTCTCTCCCGGCGGATGGACGCGGCGATCGTCGCGTTGAGATCCACGGGTCGTCACTCCTTCGGGTGTTCGCTGTGGCGGACCGCTCGTTCGTCTTGACGAACGCGGCCGCAGGCGTGTTCACTGCAGTGGACGGAAGTTCGGTGGGGCGAACAGGGGGTCATGATGTCAGGCGCGACGCCGGGAACGGCGACACGGGAGGCCGCACGTCCGGACGGGACGCTGCACGCCGGACTCCTCGGCCACAGTGCCGAAGGCGCGGCGCTCTGCTTCCGGGCGTTCTGCCAGGAGGGATTCGCCGAGCTGGGGGAGCACGACCATCCGGACGTGACGCTGGACCTCATCCCGCTCTCCCGGTCGATGCCCGCGTGGGACGCGGGGGACCACGCGGCGGTCCGCGCGGCGCTGGCCGCGAGCGCCGCCCGCCTCGCGCGCGCGGGAGCCGACTTCTTCGTCTGCCCGGACAACACGGCGCATCTCGCGCTCGGGCTGCCAGGTCCGGCGCTGGCCCTGCCGGGGCTGCACCTGCCCGACCTGGTGGCGGAGCGGGCCGCCGCCGGGGGCAGGCGGCGGATCGGCGTGCTCGGCACCCGCTTCACGATGGACGGCCCGCTCTACCGGGAGGCGTTCGCACGGCGCGGGATGGCGGCGGAGCGGCCCGAGCCACGCGACCGGGAGACCGTCCACCGGATCATCTTCGAGGAGCTGCTGAACGGGCGGTTCACCGGCGAGGCGCGGCGGGCCTTCGCGGAGGTGATCGACCGGCTGGCGGGGCGCGGCTGCGACGCCGTCGCGCTCGTCTGCACGGAGATACCGCTGCTCGTCGGGCAGGAGGAATCGTCGCTGCCGCTGCTCGACTCGACCCGGATCGCCGCGCGGGCGGCCTTCGAGGTGGCGGTCGGCCGCAGGCCGCTCCCCCGCTGGCGCGGCGGCCCGCCGCAGCAGGCCGGCTGACCGCCCGGTCCGCACGCGAGGAGGGAGGCCACGAGAGACGGGCGGAGGGGGGACCGGATCGTGACGCCGCGCGGCGCACATCAACGCGACGCACACCGACGCGGCACACAGGGCCGCGTGCGGTGCGTGGTGCGCCCGGATGCCGTCCGGAGCGTGACGGACGGCATCCGGACGGCACCGGGCCTGTGTCAGGCGCGCTCGCCGACGCGCGCCGCCCCGTCCATCACACCGAGGAACGCCGACCAGGACCGGGGGGCGAACCCGAGCCGGGGACCGCCGGGGACCTTGGAGTCACGGATGGCCAGCAGGCCGCGGGCCGGGGACTTCACCTCCACGCAGGCGCCATTGCCCGCGGAATAGGAGGAGCGCGTCCAGGTGCGCGTGATGCCTTGCTCGATTGCCATGTGTCTGCTCCGGAAAGTGCCGGTCGGTAGTAACGCCGTGACCGTAGCCGTCACACCCGGCATTCCACGGACATCGTCACCCGACCGGATGGTTCCTCCCGGAATTCCCCCACCGCGCACGGGGACGGGCGTGTATATTCCGGCGCCCGGCACCCCCGTGCCCGTTGCCTAACTCCCGTAATCCGCAGCCAACTTGGCGATGAAGGCGCGCGAGTGGTCGGGGCTGAGCGCCTGGGCGCGCAGATGCTCGTACATCACGCTGTAGTACTGCACATCGTGCGGCTTCTCCAAATAGAGGTCGCTCGTGCCGCCCTCCAGGTAAATGACCGTCGAATCACTCGCCTCGGGAAACTCCATCACGGAGTACTGCCCGTTCACACCGGGGTGCGCGCCCGCGGAGAAGGGCATCACCTGGAGCGTCACATTCGGCAGTTGGGCGCATTCCGCGAGGCGGTGGAGCTGTTCGACCATCGTCGCGGGGCCGCCGACCTCGCGGCGCAGCACGGCCTCGTCCACCACGGCCCACAGCCGCAGCGGGTTCCGGTCGTCCCGCAGGCGCTGCTGCCGCCGCATCCGCACCTGGACCCTGCTGGCGACCTCATCCTGCCCCACCTCGGGCAGCGCCCCGGAGATGACGGCCTCGGCGTACGCCTCGGTCTGCAGCAGCCCCGGCACGACCTGCGGCTCGAACACCCGCAGGGACGAGGCGTCCGTCTCCAGGCCGATGTAGACGCTGTAGGTGGTGGAGAGTTCGGCGAACGCGTGCCACCAGCCCTGCTGGCGCGACTCCCTGGCCATCTGCATGAGGGAATCGATCAGCAGCTGGTCCTCGACCTCGTAGACACCGCAGAGGTCGCGGACGTCGCGCGGGCTGATGCTGCGCCGCCCGTTCTCCAGTCTGCTGATCTTCGACTGCGAGACGAGCAGCCGGTCGGCGACCTGCTCCGCCGTCATGGCCCGCTCCTCCCGGAGACGCCTCAACTCCTGGCCGAGCCTGCGTCGCCGGACAGTGGGATTGACATTGCCCGCCACGGACTTGCACCTCCGTCGGTCAGCGATCACGTACCTGTCGCAGGAGCAGCGTCCCACCCGGCGGGGCGCCGCCGCAGAGGATTGGCGACAGCATGATGATCAGACTGGCGACTGTGTGTGGCCGCGCGCAAGCGTGGGGTGTGGCTACGGCCGTCGTCTGGGGCCGTAGCCACACCCCACGCTCACTGTGCGGCTCCCGGTGGTCCGGTATCGCGCGTGTTCATGTGGTGGCGCGTGGGCGTCCCGGCGCGTGCGCCGGTGCGCCGTCTAGTGCGACAACGAAGGGCGGGGCGCGGCCCGTGTCACCCCTCTCCGCCGCATCTGCTCGGGAGGCCCCGGCTGTCCGACCACGGCCATGGCCGCGGCCACCGGAGCGTGTCCCGTCTTGCGTGGCGCGCCGCTGGGCTGCGGGCGCCGTGCGGCGGCCGCCTGGCCCGCCGCACCGTTCTGGACGTCCATGACGGCGTGGGCCACCAGGCCGCCCATCGGGTCGTGCCTGATCAGATCCCGCAGCCGGGAGCGGGACGACCGCCCCTCGTTGCCGGGATAGAGGTGCTTGCCCAGGCCGACCGCGTGTGCCAGTGCCGCGAGTGCCGCGGTCCGCGCGTCCGGCGGTGTGCCGGTGCGGATCGCGCTGTCCAGCCGAGCCCGGATCTGCCTGCTGACCGCGGTGTCCGTCGCCTGGTACCGGGTCGTCGGCAGAACCCCGCACATCTGGTTCTCCACCGCGTGCACCATGCCGCAGCGTTCCAGATGAGTGAGGTAGGTTTGGCGAAGTCCCAGTCTGGGCCCGCCGATCCAGTGGACGGCCCGCACCGGGCTGCCGCGCCTGCGCAGCAGTTCCAGAGCGGAGTCCAGGGTGGGATCTCCGGTCGGCCGTGCCAGTATCACGGCTATTCGGTCCCCATCAGGGGCTATCCGACCCGCCAGGGCCAGCTCGACGAGCTGCGCCCCGGCAAGGCCGAGGTCGAGCGACTGAGGCTGCGCTGTGGTGCCCGTCGCCGGGTCCAGAGCCAGCAGCAGCAGCTCCTCCGGAATGGTTCTACGACTCCTGCCCATCCATGCCTCCCCGCGTGGATGAAAGACAGGGTGACGCCTCTCACATTGTTCTGTCGAGAGCGCGTGGTCGCTATGGGCGGGAACCCGTAGATATGTCGTTGTCGTCCTCAAGGGCAGACGGCAGAAACCCGTCGCCACGGACGTGGCGTACCGAGGTGCACAGGACCCGGCAGACTGGTAGGGCCGACGGGTACTTCGAAGCGCGGCGAGAACGACTTGCAGGGAGGCACGGGTGTCGGGCAGGTCCCCGGACATTTCGGAGCGGGAGCGGGAGTCATCGGAGAAGACGTCCGGGAGGGCCTTGGAGGTTCCCCGGAGTGCGAAGGTTCCCGGGGACGAGGGCGTGACGAAGGACAGCACAGGGGTGGACACGGCGGAAGACCGTACGGACACGGAGAGCCCTGAGACGGCGGACACCGCGGAGACCGGGCAGGCCGAAGAGGGGGCGGACGTAGAGCGGGCCGCTGAGGCGCCGGAGCCGGAGGACGCGGAGAAAGCGGCCGACACCACGGCGGAGGACGCCGGGGAAGACGGCAGCGACGCCGCGGACGGCACGGACGGCGCTGACAGCACGGACAGCGCCGGTGACGCCGGGAAGAGCGAGGGCGGCGACGAGGAGGCGGGGGAGCCCGCCGGTCGGTCGCCCTCGGGCCCGGACAGCACGGACACCACGGGGGACACAGGCGGCGCGGAGGACGCGGACGGCACGGAGAGCGCAGACGGCGCGGACAGCGCGGACCGTGGCGACGCCGGGCAGGCGGGCAAGGATGTCGAACAGGCCACCACGGCCCTGAAGCTCCCCGCCCCGCGTGATCCGCGCGTTCCCATGGCGGCGGAGAGCGGCGCCGAGCCCGAGGAGGACGACGACAAGGACGAGGACTCCGAGGAGGCCTCCGGGCAGGCCGACGTCGCGCCGGCGGACGATCCGGCGGAGGAGAAGCCAGGCGGCGAGAAGCCCCGGGGGAAGGCCGGACAGCCGGAGGAGGACGGCGGCGAGGGGGACGAGCGTCCCGTCGACCAGCCGACGGCCATGTTCGCCCTGCCCGGGAAGCGGGTGGACCAGCCGACCACGGCCCTCCGCGTCCCGGCCGACACGGCGGAGGAGCCCCCGGCCGACCGGAAGACGACCTCCCTGCGGCTGCCGCCCTCGGCCACCGAGGAGGACGGCGCACCGGAGGAACGGGAGGAACCTCCCGCCGACCGGAAGACCACGTCCCTCCGGCTGCCGCCCTCCGCCACCGGGACGACCGAGCCCCCGGCCAGCACGTACGTCCCGCTGAAGTCGGCGGACGCACCCGCCGAGGAGCCCAAGGACCCGCTGGAGCTGCTCGCCGCCCTGACCAACCGGCCGCCGCCCCCGCCCACGCCCCTGCGCACCGCCGCCCGGCGCGTGAAGATCTGGACGCCGGTCGTCCTGCTGCTGGTGGTCGCGGTCGCGGTCGCGCAGTTCCTGCGCCCGCTGCCCGATCCGGAGCTGCGGCTGACGGCCGCGGAGACGTTCACGTTCGAGGGCGACGCGGCGGACGTGCCCTGGCCGTCGTCCGGGCAGGCGCATCTGGAGGTGGCGGGAATCGGTTCGTTCGGCTCGTCCGGCGCGCAGGAGCCGACGCCCATAGCCTCGGTGGCCAAGGTGATGACGGCCTACATCATCCTGCGCGACCACCCCATCACCGACGAGGCCGGGCTCGGGGAGCTGATCCCCATCGACCAGCAGGCCGAGGAGGACAGCGGTCTCAGCGCGCAGAACGAGTCCACCGTCGATGTGCAGGAGGGTGACGAGATCACCGAGTACGAGGCGATCCAGTCGCTGCTGATCGCGTCGGCGAACAACGTGGCGCGCCTGCTGGCCCGCTGGGACGCCGGGTCCGAGGAGGCGTTCGTCGAGAAGATGAACGAGACCGCCCGCGAACTCGGCATGGAGAACACCACGTACACCGACCCGAGCGGCCTGGAGGACACCACGGTCAGCACGGCGGCGGACCAGGTGATCCTCGGCGAGGCCGCGATGCGGGACGGGATCTTCCGGGAGATCGCGCGCCAGCCCTCGTACACCGACATGTACGACGAGCTGCACTACAACTGGAACGGCCTCGTGCCGCTGAACAACGTCGTCGGCATCAAGACCGGCACGACGACCGCGGCGGGCGGCAACCTGCTGTTCGCCGTCGAGCAGCCGGTCGGCGAGGACGAGCACCGCCTCATCGTCGGCGCCGTCGTGGACCAGGACCCGCTCAACAACTCCATACTCGACGGGGCGATCGCGGCCAGTGACACTCTGATCCGTTTCGCGCAGGAACAGTTGCGGACCGAAACGATCCTGTCGGCGGGTGATGTCGTCGGCTATGTGGACGACGGGCTCGGCGGCCGGACACCCGTCGCCGTCACCGAGGATGTGACCGCCGTCGGCTGGGCCGGGATGAGCGTGGACCTGACGCTCACCCCGGCCGAGGACGGCGTGCCGGGCAGCGCGGCGGCGGGCACGGAGGTCGGGACGCTGACGGTCGCGGGCACCAAGGTGCCCGTCGCCCTCGCCGACGACCTGGCGGAACCCGCCGTCGGCGAACGGCTGACCCGCGTGGCCTGATCGGTACGCACCACCCCTGACGCCGCGCGGGCGTACGCGTCACCCCGCGGCGTCAGGGGCTGCCGCGCCCCCGCGCGGCACGCTACAGTCGGTCTCTCCCACGGCCGCTGTCCGTAACAGGGCAGGTCGGGGGCGGCAGGCGACGCGTGGACAACAACATCTGGGTGTGCGACAACTGTGGCTCGGTCACCGCAGGACGAAGCGGCGTGGCGGGACCTCGATCCCGCCACACGCGAACGGCTCGACTTCCTCGACCCGGAGGACTTCACCGTGGGTCCCACGGCGGAAGGCGCTGAGCAGTGGGCGCGCTTCACCGCGACGCTCGACAAGGCGGAGAACTACCGCACGCCCCTGTGACCGGCCCCCTGTGACCCCTGCGGTCAGTGCGAGTGCCGGGGCACGCCGTCCCCGCTGCCGCCGGTGAGGAAGTCCAGGTCGGCGCCCACGTCCGCCTGCTGGACGTGCTCCACGTACAGCCGCGCCCAGCCGCGCGCGGGGATCTCCGTGGCCACCGGCGCCGGGGTGCGCGCGGCCAGTTCCGCCGGGTCCACGGCGAGGTCGAGGCGCCGGGCGGGGACGTCGAGTTCGATCCAGTCGCCCGTCCGCACCAGCGCCAGCGGCCCGCCGACCGCCGCCTCGGGGGCGACGTGCAGGACGCACGTGCCGTACCCCGTGCCGCTCATGCGCGCGTCGCTGATGCGCAGCACGTCCTCGACGCCCGCCTCCAGCAGCACCTTGGGCACCGGCACGTTCCCCACCTCGGGGAAGCCCGGGTAGCCGCGCGGCCCGGCGCCGCGCACGACGATCACCGTCGAGGGGTCCACCGGCAGGTCGGGGTCGTCGGCCGCCGCGATGTAGTCCTCGACGCGGTCGAAGACGAGTGCCCTGCCCCGGTGCCGCAGCAGTTCGGGCGAGGCGGCCGAGACTTTGAGGACGGCGCCGTCCGGGCAGAGGCTGCCGCGCAGCACGACGGTCCCCTCCCCGGCGGGGCGGAACGGTTCCTCCGCCGTGCGGATGACCTCCCGGTTCCAGCAGCGCGCCCCCGCGACCTCCTCGCCGACCGTGCGGCCGCTGCCGGTCATCGCGTCCGCGTGCAGCAGGCCCATGGCGTCGAGTTCACGCAGGACGACGGGCAGCCCGCCCGCGTAGTAGAAGTCCTCCATGAGGAAGCGCCCGGACGGCATCAGGTCCACGAGGACCGGCACATCGGCGGCGAGCCGGTCGAAGTCGTCCAGCGCGAGCGGGACTCCGGCGCGCCCGGCGAGGGCGAGCAGGTGGACGACGGCGTTCGTGGAGCCGCCGAGCGCGGCGTTGACGCGGATCGCGTTCTCGAACGCCTCGCGCGTCAGCAGCGCGGACGGCCGCAGGTCCTCCCCCACCATCGCCACGATCCGCCGCCCCGACTCCTGGGCGATCGCGCGCCGCCGCGCGTCCACGGCCGGGATCGCGGCGCCGCCGGACAGCTGGACGCCGAGCGCCTCGACGACGCAGGCCATGGTCGACGCGGTGCCCATCGTCATGCAGTGGCCGCTGCTGCGGGACATGCACGCCTCGGCGTCGGTCAGGTCGGCGGGCGACATGCGGCCCGCGCGCACCTCCTCGCTCAGCCGCCACACGTCCGTGCCCGAACCGATGTCGCGGCCCTGGAACTTGCCGTTCAGCATCGGCCCGCCGGTCACCATCAGCGTGGGCAGGCCGACGCTGGCGGCGCCCATCAGCATCGCGGGCGTCGTCTTGTCGCAGCCGGAGAGGAGGACGACGCCGTCGAGCGGGTTGGCGCGGAGCGTCTCCTCGGTCTCCATGGCGAGGAGGTTGCGGTAGAGCATGGTCGTCGGGCGCATCAGCGGCTCGCCGAGCGACATGACGGGGAATTCGAGCGGGAAGCCGCCGGCCTGCCACACCCCGCGCTTGACGGCCTCGGCGAGGTCGCGCAGGTGGGCGTTGCACGGCGTCAGCTCCGACCAGCTGTTGCCGATGCCGATGACGGGGCGTCCGTCGAAGACCTCGGGGCCGTGGCCCTGGTTGCGCAGCCAGGAGCGGTGGATGAAGCCGTTGCGCCCCTCGGTGCCGAACCAGGCGGCGCTGCGGGGGGCGGCGGGGGGCTGCGGCTCGTGCGATGCGGTCATGCGGATCCTTCGGCGCGGGGCTGTCACCGTAACCCCGGGTAGGCGCCCTGGGGACTGGTCGCGCGGTGCCCGGTGCCGCGGTGGGGCGTACCCGAATGGGGGCCATCCGTTGTCGCGATACCCCGGGGGATCAGGCCACGGCGTCCGCCGTGCCGTAGGGGTCGTACGGGTCGTAGGGGTCGTACGGGTCGGCGACCTCGGCCAGCCGGGGCGCGGGCAGCCCGGCGATCACGTCCCGCACGAGCGGCAGCAGCGGGGACTCGGGCCGGTCGGCGCGCCACCAGACGGCGACGTGCCGCCGGATGTGGCGCTCGGCGACGGGCAGCAGCTCGACGCCCTCGCAGTTCGCCGTGGTCATGGCGAGCGCGTTGGTGAAGCCGACGCCGAGCCCGCCCCTGACCAGGGCGGCGAGGGTCTGCGGCTGGGTCGTCTCGAAGGCGATCTCGGGCCGGACGCCCGCCTCGGCGAACGCGAGGTTCGTCTCGAACTGCCGGGGCGCCCCCTCGGCCGGCTCCCCCATCGTGACCAGCGGGAAGGCCGCGAGCCGCGCCAGCGTCACCGGCCCGCGCCCGGCCAGCGGGTGGCCGTGCGGCACGACGGCGACGAGCGGCTCGCTCCACAGCCGCCGGTACGTCAGCCGGTCGTCGCGGACGAGCGGGAGGACCGGCCGCAGCGCGAGGTCGATCTCGCCGTCCGACAGCCCGCTCTCCAGCGAGAGCGCGGGGCCCTCGGCCAGGGTGGTGCGCACGGTCGGCGCGCGCCGGCGCAGGGCGCGTACGAGGGGCGGGTAGGCGTACGCGGCGGCGCTCGGGTACATGCCGATCCGCACCTCGCCGCGCAGCACCCCGTCCGCGCCGCCCGCGACGTCGGCGAACACGCCGAGGCGCGCGATGATCTCCTCGGCGTGCGGCAGCAGCGCCCGCCCCTCGGGGGTGAGGGCGACGGGCTGGACCGAGCGGTCGAACAGCCGGGCGCCGAGGACGTGTTCCAGCTCCCCGACATGGCTGCTGACGCGGGGCTGCGAGCGGTAGAGGGCCTTGGCCGCGGCGGAGAAGCCGCCGTGCCTGGCGACGGCGACGAAGCTGGTGATCCAGTCGAGCCGGTAACTGTGCGCGCTGGAGAGATCCACCGCTGCCTCCTCGGCTCCCGGTGCGGTCCGTGTGCCGGCCGGGTGGGGGGACAGGACCGCGCGGGGACGGCCGGCGGGCCGTCGCACCCGAAAACGTGAACAGCGGGATCATAACGCCGCATTCCGTGGTGCGAAACGGGTTTCCCCCGGCTCCCGCCCCGTCCCCGCGCGCGGTCAGGCGCAGCCGTCGAGGAGTCCGGCGAGGGTGTCGCGTTCCGCGGCGGTGACGGTGAGGCCGTATGTGTCCTTCACCGCCGTCCAGGCCACGGCGTAGGTGCAGTGGAAGTCCTCGGCGGGCGGCAGCCATTCGTCGGGGCCCTGGTCACCCTTGGACCTGTTGCTCGCGGCGCTGACGGCGAGGAGCTGCGGGGCGTCGAGGTCGTTGGCGAACGCCTCGCGCTCGTCGTCGGTCCACTCGTCGGCGCCGGAGCGCCAGGCGTTGGCGAGCGGCACCATGTGGTCGATGTCGAGGTCGCCCGGCTCGGTGAACGTCTCGCCGTCGTAGGCACTGGTCCATGTCCCGGAGGCGGGCTGGCAGTCGTCGCCCGCGGTCACGTCCTCGCCGTCCCGTTCGAGGACGAGCTGGCGGACCGTGCAGCCGTCGCGTTCGGCCCAGTGGGGGAAGCGGTCGCGGGAGTAGCCGCTCATCGAGCCGGCGTCGGCGACGGTGAGGCCGTCGAGGAGCGCGCGGGCCTCGGCCGGTTCCGGGAGGCCGGGGAGGGTGGTGCCCGCGGTGGTGCCGCCGCCGGACGCGGACGGCGGCGCGGGGTCGGTGCCGGGCAGTTCGGATGCCTGGTCGCAGGCGGCCAGCAGGGCGGCGGCGAGCAGGAGGGGGACGGCCG
Organism: Streptomyces sp. NPDC049879; assembly: GCF_044461265.1. Classification (NCBI taxonomy): domain Bacteria; kingdom Bacillati; phylum Actinomycetota; class Actinomycetes; order Kitasatosporales; family Streptomycetaceae; genus Streptomyces; species Streptomyces sp. NPDC049879. The sequence goes on from NZ_JBITKT010000005.1 coordinate 101,489, forward strand.
CGGTCACGCGCGGGCCGGGGCGGGATGCAGTAGTCACCTGACGCACGGTAATACGACCTGGTGAAACCGTAACCTTCTGGACGCCCGCCTGATTAGCAGACCGAACTCCCGCGTGGTGCGGGGTCGTCGGAAAGGCGTGGACATGCACAGCACCAGCAACCGGACCCTCTGGGCACGACTGCCGGCACGACTGCCGCTGCTGGCCCTCGCGACGGCGGGTGCGGCGGCCCTGGGCGCGGGCACCGCGGCGGCCGACGAGCACTACGCGGGCGACACCCGCATCGGACCGCGCTTCGCGCTCATCGGGACCGGGCAGATCGACGACCCGCTCGAAGACGTCCTGGAACACGCGACGATCCTCGGGGACACCGTCATGACCGAGTCGGAGGCCGCGGAACCGGCGGTCTGACGACGGGCGGCGGGCGGCGGCGTCAGGACGCGGGCACGAAGTCCCGCACCAGCTTGACGAACTCCTCCGGCTGCTCGAAGAACGCGGCGTGCCCCGCGTCGATCTCCGCGTACTGCGCCCCCGCGATGGCCGCGTGCAGCGCGCGGCTGTGCTCCACCGGCACGGTCGCGTCCTGCGCGCAGCCGATCACCAGGGTGCGCGCGCGTACGCGGGGCAGCAGAGCGCGGATGTCCATGCGCCGGTCGAGGTCCACGTGCCGCAGCGTCCCCGGCGTCGGCGGCATGGCGCGGACGAGCCGTTCCACCTCGTCGTGGCCGAGCGCGCCGAGGAAGCCGCGGCTGAAGCCCGTCATGGTGACGCAGCGGCCGAACGCCTCGGCGTCCAGGTCCCCCAGACATCGCCACAGCGCGAACTCGTTGCTGAGGTACGCGTCCCCCTCCGTGTGCGCCCACCCGGCGACGGTGATCAGGCTGGCCACCAGGTCGGGGCGCAGCGCGGCCAGCGCGGTGGCGACGGGGGCGCCGAGCGAGTAGCCGAGCACGGCGGCCGGGCCGTCCGCGGCGTGCCCGATGACGGCCGCCACCTGGGCGGCGAGCCCCTCGACGGTGAGCGGCGCCCCGTCGTCCTCGGTCCTGCCGGTGCCCGAGAGGTCGGGCGCGATGACGGTGCGCCGGTCGGCGAGGGCGGGGGCGATCCCGCTCCAGGTGCCCTCCGCGCCGAGCGCGCCCGTGCCGTGGACGAGCACGAGGGGCGGCCCGGTGCCGGTGACCGTGTAGTGGACCCGGGCGTTCCCGGCGGTGACGATCGGCATGAACGTGTCTCCTTCCGCTGTGCGGCAAGTCCCCGGCCGCGCGGTGGCCGTCACGCCAGGATGAAGGGGCGGGACGTGCACCGGCCGCCACAGGCGGTGTGCCGGGCCGTATGGGCCGGGCGTCATGGGGTGGCCGCGGGGGAACGGGCGGCGGGCGCGCGGGATTGGGCGCGGCGGGTCGTACGGAGGGGTGAGGGGACGGTTGGCCTGGGGGCGCCGGAGGGAGCGTACGGGGTGGTGCGCCGCGGGTGTCGCGTGCGAGGACGGGTCATGGCGGCGTTGACCTGCGGTGGGGGGTGGTGGGCGCGGAGGTGCGGGGCGTGGCGGCGCCGGTCGGGTGGGGCGGCCGTTGGTGGCGGGGCCGTGCGGGGCGGTGGTGCTGGTGGGCGGGCTGTGTGGCGGGAGTGGGTTGGGCAGGCGCGGGCGCGGGGTGCGGCCTGGGCAGCCCGCGCGGCGACGGGCGGCGGGGGCGCGGCGGGAGTCGAACACCTGGGGGACGGGGGGCGGGGGCGGCTGCGCGTTTGACGCCCGTCGCCCGTTCCGGTCGGCCGGCGTGCTGCCGGGCGGTGGGCGGTCACACCGCGTCCGGCAGGTCCATGAGGGCCAGTTCGGCTGGATCGACCACGGCGGTGATCCCGGTGATGCGGCCCTCGGCGACGGTGAACGCGAGCACGGACAGCGGCGTGCCGTCCGCGTGCCAGGCGATGACGCCGGGGCGCCCGCCGACGGTCGCCGCGTGCCCGCGCGCCGCGGCGGCGGCCACCCGGGCGCGGCCGGCGACCTCGGTGGCGCCGATCGTGACGAACCGTCCGCCGGGCGCGTGGACGGTCAGCTCGACCTCCGGGTGCAGCACTTCGAGCAGCCGCTCGAACCGGCCCTCGCGGGCCGCCGCCAGGAACGCCGCGACCACCTCGCGCTCCCGCCGCCGGTCGCCCGCGGACCGCCGCGCGGTCCGCACCTTCCGGCGGGCGCGGCTGGTGAGCATCTTCGTCGCGTCGGCCGACCTGCCGATGATGGCGCCGATCTCCCCGTGCGGCACGGCGAACACGTCGTGCAGCACGAACGCCAGGCGCTCGTCGGGCCGCAGCGAGTCCAGGACCGTCGTGAGCGCCAGGCCGACCGAGTCGCCCAGCGCCGCCAGCTCCTCCGGGTTCGGGTCGTCGTCGAGCGTCACGGTGGCCCCGGGCGGCTGGTCGTCGAGGGGGACCGTCGGGCGCGTGCGGCCCGAGCGCAGGAGATCGAGGCTGATGCGGCCGACCACGGTGGTCAGCCAGCCGCCGAGGTTGTCGATGGTGCCCGCGTCCTGGCGGGACAGGCGCAGCCACGCCTCCTGGACCGCGTCGTCCGCGTCGGCGTGCGAGCCGAGCACGCGGCGGGCGACGGCGGTGAGCCGGTCGCGGTGCGCCTCGAAGGCCTCGGCGATCGGATCTGCGGGATGTGCGCCGGACATGGGTGATACCTCCGTGGAAGCTGCTCCGTCAGAGGGGTGACGGGCACCAGCCCCGTGAGGTAACCCCGCCCCGGACCGAGGAGAGCACCTGCCATGCAGAACCGGCTGAAGGACAAGGACACGGACAATCCCGACGTGTGGAAGGCCGTCGGGCACCTGCAGAAGGCGATCGCCGCCGGAGGCGTCGACCCGAGGCTGCTCGCGCTGGTCCACCTGCGCGCCAGCCAGATCAACGGCTGCTCGGCGTGCGTCCACGCCGCCGCCGCGGCGGCGAGGAAGGCCGGGGAGACGGACGAGCGGCTGCACACCGTGGCGGCCTGGCGCGAGGCGCCGTTCTTCACCGGCGCGGAGCGCGCCGCGCTGGCGCTGGCCGAGGCCGCCACCCGGCTGCAGGACGGGGCGGAGGGGGTCACCGACGAGATCTGGGAGGAGGCCGGCGCGCACTTCACCGAGCGGCAGATCGGCTCGCTCAACCTGGAGATCGCACTGACCAACTTCTTCAACAGGATCAACCGCACCATCAAGGAACCGGCGGGCCGGACCTGGGGCTGAGCCGGGCGCGGGCTCTTGCCGCTGACCGCCGCAGGTGACCGGGCGCGTCAGGGGACGGGGCCTCGTTCCCGCGCGGGGACGCCTGGGCGCTCCCGGGGGTACGCGGTCCGCGCACGGCGGCCCAGGCGCAGGACGCCCGTGCGCGCACCGCCCACCCCGGCGCGCTACTCGACCACGAGGGTCACCGGCACGTTGCCCCGTGTCGCGCGCGAGTAGGGGCAGACCTCGTGCGCCTGCCGGACCAGCCGCTCGCCCTCCGCGCCCGAGAGGTGGTCCGGCAGCTCCGCGCGCAGGGTCACGGCCAGGGCGAACCCCTTGTCGTCCTGCCCGATCTCCACCTCGGCGGTGATGGACACGTCCCCCGTGTCGATCTTCTCCCGGCGCCCCACGCCCGCGAGCGCGCTCGCGAAACAGGCGGCGTACCCGGCGGCGAAGAGCTGCTCCGGGTTGGTCCCGCGGCCGTCGCCGCCGAGCGCGGGCGGCAGCGCCAGGCCGACGTCGAGCTGCCCGTCGGACGAGACGGCGCGGCCCTCGCGGCCGTTCGCGGTGGCGACGGCGGTGTACAGCGCGTCCATGATCCTCACCTTTCGTCGGCTGTGGCGGTAACGACCGGGCGGCCGTCACCGTTCCGGCTCTCCAGCCCCGGGCGCGCGCGGCCGACCTGAAGGGACATGCCGCCCGCGCACTTCCACGCCTACCACTGGCAGGGCGAACGCCGCGTCTTCGACCAGGAGGCCGACCGGCGCCCCGCCGCCGCACCCGGCACGCCGCCCTCGCCCGGTTTCCTCGCCAACCCGTGCACGCCCCTGCGGATCAGCGACTGGCTGCTGCGGCCCTCCGGCGCCGTGGCCCGTACCCTCGGCGCGCCGGACGCGGCGGCCGACTGGTTCGGCCGGGAGGCGGCACGGGCCGCACCCGCGTTCGCCGACGCGCACGAGCGGGCGGACGTGCCCGGCCGGGCACGGTCGGCGGCGCTGACGCTCGCCTGGGGCGGCGACGTGCACGCGGGCTGGTACCTGCGCGGGACGGGGTACCTCACGCTGGACGTCATCGGCTGCTCGCCCAACCACACCGATCCCCGCCTGCCCTGCCCCCTGCGCGGCTGACCCCGTCGCCCTCACCCCCGCTGCTCGCCCTCGGCGCTGCTGACCACCCGCCGCTGCGCAGGCACGGGCACCGGGTGACGCCTGCTGCCGCTGACGCGCGGCAGCCGCCGGATGGCGGGAACGGCCAGCAGTGTCGCGGGTCCCACGACGCACGCCACAGCACCGGCGAGCAGTACCTCGTCCGTACCGAACACCCCCGCAGCGGGCCCGGCCAGGGCCTGGCCGACGGGCATCATCACCAGGGAACCGGCGACCTCGTACGCGTGGATGCGGTTCAGCACCGCGCCCGGCACCTGCGTCTGCACCGACGTGGCCCACATGACGCCCCAGAACGCCATGCCGGCCCCGGCTATGACGAAACCCCCCATGACGACCGGCAGCGGCATGCCCGCGCCCACCGTCAGCGGCTGGAGGCAGTACCCGAACAGCACCACGGCCCCCACGCGCAGCGGATAGCGCGGACGGAACCGCATGGCCAGCAGCCCGCCCAGGGCCATGCCCGCGCCGAGCGCCGAGTTCACCAGGCCGTACGCGCCCTCGCCGTGCTCGCCGATCATCAGGGTCGCGACCAGCGGGACGGCCGGTCCCCAGGCCATCAGCATCAGCAGCATCCAGATGAGGATGACGCCCCACATCCACGTCCTGGCCCGGAACTCCTGCCAGCCCTCCACCAGGTCGGCGCGGAACGTGCCGGTGCCCCGTTCGCCGCGCTGCTGCGCCGGGAGCCGGAGCAGCAGGAGGCACAGGGCGCTGACGAGGTACGTGCAGGCGTGCACGGCGAACACCCCGCCGGGGGACGTGACACCGACGAGCGTGCCCGCCGTCGCCGGGCCGAGGACCGCCATCGCCGACTCGGCGGTGCGCACCGCCCCGTTCGCCCCCTGCACGTCCTCCGCTATACGCGGCACAGTGCTCGCCACGCCCGGCTGGAACATCGCCGCGCTGATCCCGTTCACCGCCCCGAAGGCGCACAGCTGCCACAGCTGCGCCTGCCCCGCGAAGAACAGCCACGCCGTCACCGACTGGGTGACGACGCGCACCACGTCCGCCCCGATCATCAGCCGCCGCGTCTCGAACCGGTCCGCGATCACCCCGCCGAAGACGACGAACCCCGCGAAGCATGCGGTGAACGACGCCAGCGCCGCGCCCACCGAGCCGGCCCCGCCGCCCTGCGCCACCAGCCCGGCCGCCAGGGCGACGGGCAGCATCATGTCACCGAGCTTGGCGACGGTGCGCGCCGTGAAGAAGAGGGCGAAGTTCCGCGACCACAGCCCCGGCGAGGATGTCATGGCCCCACTATCGCCCCGCTCGCGCAGGAGTGCGACGCGAATGCGGGCCTCCCGCGGGGGCTTACGGGTCAGCGCGCGCGGTCGTGGTGCGGGCCGGGTTCCAGTGGGGGCGAGGAGACGGCGCAGTGTGTGCGGCACTGCGGCGCGGCGGGGCGTTCGCCCCCTGGACGGCGGCCGTCCTCGCGTCCCTTCTCCGCCTGCACCAGTTCCCCCGGCACGGTGAACCAGGACACCAGCGCGCCCACCGCCATCAGCCCCGCGCAGACCAGCACCGCCCGGCCGAAGGCGGCGTCCACCGCGCCCGCGTCCCGGTAGTCGTCGGTGGACAGGCCGATCACCAGCGGGAGCGCCGCGACGGCGAACAACTGGGCGACGCGCGCGGCGGCGTTGTTCACCCCGCTGGCCACCCCGGCACGCCGGTCCTCCAGGGAGGCGAGGACCGTAGCGGTCAGGGGTGCGACAAACAGGCTCATGCCGAGGCCCTGCACGACGACGCCCGGGAGGATCGTCGTCCAGTACGAGCCGCCGGGGTGGACGCGGTGCAGCAGGAGCAGTCCGGCGGCGGCGATCAGCGGACCGACCGTCATGGGCAGCCGTGGGCCGATGCGCTGGGCCAGGGCACCGGCGGGCCCGGAGAGCGCGGTCATCAGCAGGGTGGTCGGGAGGGTGGCGACCCCGGCGGTGAGCGCCGAGTAGCCGAGGCCGTTCTGAAGCTGTGTCGGCAGCAGGAAGAAGACGCCGCCGATCGCCGCGTACAGGCACAGGGTGACCAGGTTGGCCGCGGTGAAGAGGCGGGAGCGGAAGACGTCCAGGGGGAGCATCGGCCGGGGCGCGCGCCGTTCACGCAGGACGAACAGCGCGCCGACCACCACACCGACCGCCGCCACCCACACCGTCCGCTGGATCAGCGCGTACGTGACGCCGCCCAGCGCGAGGGCGGCCAGCGCGGCGCCCAGCACGTCGAAGCGCCCCGACGCGTCCCAGTCCCGGCTCTCGGGCACCCCGCGCGTCAGCACCAGCACGACCAGCGCGAACGGCACGTTGATGAAGAAGATCCACCGCCAGCCCGGCCCGTCCACCAGCCAGCCGCCCAGGAACGGCCCGCACGCCGTCGCCACCCCGCCGAGCCCCGACCACAGGCCGACCGCCTTGGCGCGCTCCCCCGGCCGGAACGTCGCCTGGATCAGCGCCAGCGACCCTGGGGTGAGCAGCGCGCCGCCCACACCCTGGAGGGCACGCGCGGCGATCAGGGCGTTCCCGTTCGGGGCGATGCCGCACAGCAGCGACGCCAGGGTGAACCAGATGACGCCGATCACGAACACCCGGCGCCGCCCATAGCGGTCCCCCAGGCCGCCGCCGAGCAGGATCAGCCCGGCAAGGGTCAGCATGTATGCGTTGAGCGTCCACTGCAGGTCGGACAGCGGCACGTCCAGATCGGCGCCGATGCGGGGCAGCGCGACCGTGACGATGGTCCCGTCCAGCATCGCCATGCCCGAGCCGAACACGGCCGCGCCCAGCACCCGGCGCCCCGCGGGCTCCCGTACGGCGACCCCCGCCCCGTGGTCCCGCTCCTGCCGCGCCATGCGGCCATCATCCGCCGCCCCGGCCGGGCCCGCCCGTCGCGCGGGCGTGCGGGCGTGCGGACGTGCGGACCCGGCGGGCCGGTGCCAGCATGGAGGGGTGAGCGCGAAGGGACACGGGAAGGACGGCGGCGGCGAGGAGCTGTCCGAGTACCGGCGCAGGCGGGACTTCGACCGCACCCGCGAGCCGAGCGGCGGCTCGGCGGACGGCGCCGGGCCCCGTTTCGTCGTGCAGATCCACGACGCCAGCCGCATGCACTTCGACTTCCGTCTCGAAGCGGACGGCGTCCTCAAGTCGTGGGCCGTCCCCAAGGGCCCGTCCACCGACCCGCACGACAAGCGCCTCGCTATGCCCACCGAGGACCATCCGCTGGACTACCGCGACTTCGAGGGCACCATCGCCGAGGGCCAGTACGGCGCGGGCACCGTCATCATCTGGGACGAGGGCACGTGGCACCAGGAGCGCGGCTCGTCCGTCGCGGACGCGCTGCGCCGGGGGCACCTGTCGTTCGAACTGAACGGGCGCAAGCTGCGCGGCGGTTACGCGCTGACCCGCTTCCGTCAAGGCAAGGGCGAGGCATGGCTGCTGGTCAAGCGCGACGACAGCCACGCCTCGGGCCACGGCACGCCCGACCCGGTCCGCGCACGCTCCGCGCGCACCGGCCGCACGCTACGGCAGGTCGCGTCCGACGACTGACCACGACGGGTCCTGGTCGGCCGTGACGCGGCGGTCGCCCCGCGCGTACCGCACGCAGTACTCCACCGGCTCCTCGAAACACACCGCCTCCACCAGCGCGCCGTCCCCGCCCCGCGCCGTGTCGAACGCGTACCCGGTGCGCAGCACTTCGTCGCACGGCTCGTCCGTCTCCACCGTCGCGAACCCGCCGTCGTCCCTGCTGGCCCAGGTCCCCTCCACGATCCGCGTCATCCGCAGCTCCAGCACACCCGGGCGCGGGCAGCCCCACAGGAAACGCGTGACACTCAGCGTCCCCGACACGGACGCGTACACGGTCCAGCCCCCGCCGTCGGGCAGGAGGGCGAGGTCGCTGCTCTCCATCGCGCCGTAGTCGAACGGTCCGCTGGTCCAGTGCCCCACCAGGGCTGCGTCTCGGTCCACGCCCCCATCTTCACCCGATGCGGTGAACGGGGCGCCGCGCCGGCCTGTCCGGGCGCGGGCGGGGGGAGGCTTGGCCCGTGGTGATCGAGCTGCTGTCCCAGGCGTTCCAGGCGGAGCCTGTCATGCGCTGGATCTTCCCCGAGGAACGCCGCCGCAGGACGCTGCTGCCCGCCCTGTTCGACGTCCTGTTCGCGGAGCACCTCGCGGCCCACGGCGAGACGCTGGTGTCGGACGACGACGGCACGGCGGACGGCGTGCTGCTGTACGTCCCGCCGGGCCCGCCCCGTCCGCCCGCCGACCGGGCGGCGCGGTTCGCGGCGCGCCTGGAGGCGGCGGTGGGGCCGTACGCGGAGCGCGCGGTCACGGCGTTCGACACCCTGGCGGGCCGGCATCCGTACGCGCCGGCGCACTACCACGTGGCGTACTGCGCCGTACGCCCCGGCCGTCAGGGGCGCGGCATAGGCGGGGCGCTGCTGCGCGGGGTGCTGGAGCGGGCGGACCTCGACGGGGTCGGCACGTACGCCGAGTCCAGCTCGGCCCGGCTCCTCGGCCTCAACGTCCGGCACGGCTTCTCGCCCCTACCGGAGATCCCGCTGCCGGACGCCGGGCCCGTCGTGCGCCCGGCATGGCGGGAGCCGGTCGGGCCCTGAGGACTGGCCGGCCTCCCGCGCGCGGGCACGTCACCGCCCCGGTGACGGGTCGATCGCCACCGGGGCGGGTTCACAGTGTGTACGGAGACTCAGTGGTTCCCGTGGGCCGAGCTCGACGCGCCGCCGAACAGCCGACCCACCGCGCGGAACGGCAGTGTGACGACGGTGGCGATGGCGCCACCGATCTGGCGGAACACATCTCCGATGGCCTTCAGCATGGTTGACCTCCAAGGTGGTCACCCGGCGACTGCATCGGCCGGATGGGGCTTGCTTTCTCCGTTGTTCTACGGGTTCCGCGAACTCGCGCCAGGAAACCCACTTTTTCGCCCGCCCCGCCCACCACCTGCCAACTCGTCGTCCCCGCACGCGTTCCCGCAACATTCGGCTGCCAGAATCGAGCCGGCCCGGCGCCGGGCCGGGCGCCGCCCGACGGACGACCGAGGAGCCCCCGTGCCGCCCCCCTCCCGACCCCTGCGCCGCCTGGGATTCCTGACGATCGGCCTCTTCGACCCCGCCCATCCGCGCGGCGGCCACGAGTCGGTGCTCAGCATCATCGAACTGGGCGAGCGGCTCGGCTTCGACAGCGCCTGGGTCCGCCACCGCCACCTCCAGCACGGCATCTCCTCCCCCGTCGCCGTCCTCGCCGCCGCGACCCAGCGCACGACCCGCATCGCGCTGGGCACGGCCGTCATCCCCCTCGGCTGGGAGAACCCGCTGCGGCTCGCCGAGGACCTGGCGACCGTCGACGTACTGTCCGGCGGACGCCTCAACCCGGGCGTCAGCGTCGGCCCGCCGATGCACTTCGACCGCGTACGGGACGCGCTCTACCCGGACACGGCCGACGCCGAGGATTTCAGCCACCGGCGCGTACGGCGCCTCCTCGACCTCGTACGCGGCGCCCCGGCCAGCGACTTCAGCGGCACCGAGGGCATCGAGGTCTTCTCCGCCCGCGTCCAGCCCCACTCCCCCGGCCTCGCCGACCGCATGTGGTACGGCGGCGGCAGCCTCGGCTCGGCCCAGTGGGCGGGCGAGCAGGGCATGAACCTGCTGACCAGCAACGTCGTCAAGGCCGAGGAGTCCGAGGACTTCGCCGCGATCCAGCTCTCCCACATCCGCCGCTTCCGCGCCCACCACCCGGCCGGCGACCGCGCCCGCGTCTCCCAGGGCCTCGTGGTGATCCCGACCGACACGGCCTCGCCGGAACAGCGCGCGAAGTACGAGGCGTACGCCGCCCAGCGCCTCCCCCGCACCACCACGACCCACGGCCCCCGCCGGATGATGTACGCCCCCGACCTCGTCGGCCCTTCCGCCCACATCGCCGAACAGCTCCACGCCAACCCGGCCTTCCAGCAGGTCGAGGAGGTGGTCTTCCCCCTCCCCTTCACCTTCGACCACGCCGACTACGTCCAGATCCTGACCGACATCGCCACCCACCTGGCCCCCACCCTCGGCTGGCACCCCCCGCACTGACCCGATCCGCTAAGCTATCCCCGTCCCACGCCCTCGTAGCTCAGGGGATAGAGCACCGCTCTCCTAAAGCGGGTGTCGCAGGTTCGAATCCTGCCGGGGGCACAGAGAACGCGAGCAGGTCAGAGACACGTACGGGCTCCTTCGGTCGAGTGGACGGAGGGGCCTTTCGCTGTGCTGAGGCTGTGTCGCGCGCTCATCTCCGCAGGGCTGTCCCGTGGTTGTCCGGTCAGGCGGTGAGGAGGGTGACCGGGATGTTGTCGCGTGTCGCGTTGGAGTACGGGCAGACCTGGTGTGTGGTCTCGACGAGGTCGTGAGCGACTTCCGGCGGGAGGCCGTCCGGCAGCTTCGTCCGCAGGGTGACGTCGAGCTGGAAACCGCCCTGGCCGTTGGGGGCGAGGCCGACTTCGGCGGTGACCGACATGCCCGGGACGTCGATCCGCTTCCGCTGGGCTACCAGTCGCAGGGAGGAGGCGAAGCAGGCGGCGTAGCCCGCCGCGAAGAGCTGCTCCGGGTTGGTGCCGTCGCCGGTGCCGCCCAACTCGCGCTGGAGGGCCAGCCCGACGTCCAGCTTGCCGTCCGAGCTGACGGCGCGGCCGTCGCGGCCGGTCGCGGTCGCTGCCGCGGTGTACAGGGTCATGTCCTGCCCTTCCGGTAGGCCGATCGGTCGATCCGTTCGGCCTGCTCAGCGTAGGAAGGCCGGTAACCGCTTCCCATGCCTCACCGTCTCCCATTCCTGTCCGATCGTCTTGTGGGCGGCGGTCCAGCGATACGATCGGGCAATGGACGTGCTCAGCGACGCGATCGGCGTCATGCGCATGGGGCGCCCGCATTCCACCGAGATCCGCAAGCACGCGCCGTGGGGAGTACGGGCAGAGCCGTTCTCCGGGGCCGGGTTCCACGTCGTACTCACAGGAACGTGCTGGCTGATCCCTCCGGCGGGCGACGCGATCGCCCTGGGCGTGGGCGACGTGGTGTGCCTTCCGCACGGCTGCGGGCACGCGCTGGCAGACAGCCCGTCGACGTCCCTGACGGGTGCGCCCTCGGCCTCCCTGCCGGAGTTGGTGCCGAGCGCCGACCACGGCGCGGGCCCCACGGCGGTCCTGCTGTGCGGCGCGTACACACTCGACCGGACCCGACCCCATCCCCTGTTCGAGGAACTGCCCGAGGTCATCCACCTCCCGGCGCGCCTCGGCCACCGCACGCCGCTCCGTGCGGCCGTCGGCCTGCTCGGCGACGAGATCGCCCACCCCGGCCACGGCACCGACGCGGTCGTGTCGGCCCTGCTGGACATCATGCTGCTGTACATCCTGCGGGCCTGGTTCGACGAGCAGACCGACGACGGCCCGGCCACCGGGTGGGCCGCGACGCTGCGGGACCCGGCGGTCGCCACGGCACTGCGCCACATCCACCAGGAGCCCGCCGGGCAGTGGACGGTCGAGGCGCTGGGCGCGAAGGCCGGACTGTCGCGCGCTGCCTTCTCCCGCCGGTTCACCTCGCTGGTCGGCAGACCGCCGCTCGGCTACCTGACGTGGTGGCGGATGACCCTGGCGGCGCGGCTGCTGCGCGACGGCGACGCGTCGGTGCAGACCATCGCGCAGCGCACCGGATACACCTCCGAATTCGCCTTCGCCAAGGCGTTCAAGCGCGAGTACGGCCTGGCCCCCGGCCAGTACCGCAGGCAGGCGCGGGGGTAGTCGGGTCCGCCGGGAGGGGGGCGGTCTCGAAGGCGGCGAACACTTAGGGTAGCCTTGCCTAAATTTTGGGTCGGGTGAGGAGTCAGAGCCGATGTGGCGTGGGGAGGTGTCGGGGCGGCGTGTGCTGTGGGGTGCTGTGCGGGGGCAGCGGCGGGATGTCGTGGTCGCCGCTGTGCTCGGTGCGGGGCACCAGGCGGCCGAGGCGTTCGTCCCCGTTCTCATCGGCGTCGTCGTCGACCGGGCCGTCGCCGATGGTGACGGCGGGGGGATGCTGCGCTGGCTCCTCGTGCTCGCGGCCGTCTACGTCGGCCTGTCGCTGAGCTTCCGCCTCGGCGCGCGCGCCGGGGAGCGCGCTGCCGAACGGGCGGCGCACGCGCTGCGGGTGCGCCTCGTGGACCGCGTGCTGCACCCCGGGGGCGGCGCCGACGAGGGGCGGCTGCCCGGCGTGCTCGCCAGCGTCGCGACGGAGGACACCCGCCGCGTCGGCGCCGTGTGCATGGCGGCGACCCTCGGGATCGGCGCGGCCATGGGCCTGCTGGTGGGCGCGGTCGTGCTGCTGCGCATCTCCGCCGCGCTCGGACTGCTCGTCCTGCTCGGCGTCCCGGTCATCCTCGTGCTCGGCCACTTCCTGAGCAAGCCCCTGGAACGCCGCAGCGCCGCCGAGCAGGAGCGCGCCGCGCACGCGTCCGGTGTGGCCGCCGACCTGGTGGCGGGCCTGCGGGTGCTCAAGGGCATCGGCGCCGTGCCCGCCGCCGTGGGCCGCTACCGGCAGACGAGCCGCGCCTCGCTCGGCGCGACGCTGCGGGCGGCCCGCGCCGAGGCGTGGCAGAACGGCCTGACGACGGGGCTGATCGGCGTGTTCATCGCCGTCGTGGCGCTCGTCGGCGGGCGGCTCGGCGCGGAGGGTTCCGTCGGGCTCGGGGAGCTGGTGGCGGCCGTGGGCCTGGCGCTGTTCCTGATCTCGCCGCTCCAGACGCTGGCCTGGGTGAACGCCGAGCTGGCGCAGGGCCGCGCGTCGGCCGCCCGGGTCGCCGAGGTGCTGGCGGCGCCGACGGCCGTCGCGGTGGGCGGGCCGGCGCCCGGCCGCCCGTACGGGGGCGTGCTGCGGCTGCGCGACCTGCACACGGGCGGGCTGCACGGTTTCGACCTGACGCCGCTGCCCGGCGAGGTGCTCGGCGTGGCGGTGACCGACCCGGCGCACGCGCTGGCGCTGGTGCGCTGCCTGGGCCGGGAGACCGAACCCGAGGCGGGGGGCGTGGAGCTGGACGGCGTGCCCGTGGACGCCCTGGACCCCGCCGGGGTGCGGGAGGTGCTGCTCGTCGCGGCGCACGACGCCGACCTGTTCGACGGGACGGTGGCCGAGAACATCGCGGCGGGCGCCCCGGAGGGCGCCGACCTGGCGGACGCCATGGCGGCGGCCGGGGCGGACGAACTCGGCGCGGGCCAGCCCGTCGGGGAACGGGGACAGTTCCTGTCCGGCGGGCAGCGGCAGCGCGTCGCCCTGGCGCGCGCACTGGCCGCCGATTCCCCGGTGCTGGTGCTGCACGACCCGACCACGGCCGTGGACGCCGTGACCGAGGCCCGTATAGCGAACGGACTGCGCGCGCTCCGTACGCGCGAGCCGGGACGCACGACGATGCTGATCACCACGAGCCCCGCGCTGCTCGCCGTCACCGACCGGGTGATGTGGGTGGACGGCGGCCGGACGGTGGACGTCGCGTCGCATGAAGAGCTGGTGCAGCGGCATTTCTCCTACCGAGCGGCGGTGCTGTCGTGAGTGCCATGGACCCCGGCGGCACCCCTGAGCGCGAGTTGCTGCCCGTCGCGTCTGCTTCCCGCACCCGCGCCGCTGTACGCGACCTGCTGCGCGGCCGTACGGGGGCGGCGGTCGCCGCGTTCGGCACCATGGCCGCCGCCACCGCCGTCGGACTGCTGACGCAGCCGCTGCTCGGCCACATCGTGGACCTGGTCGCGGAACGGCGCGGCGCGGGCGTGCTGACGGTGCCCGTGCTGCTGCTCGCGGCCGTCGCGCTGGCGCAGGGCATCGGTACGGCGCTGGGACTGTCCCTGATCGCCCGCCTGGGCGAGACCGTGCTCGCCGGACTGCGCGAACGGTTCGTCGAGCGCGCGCTGCACCTGCCGCTCACCCAGGTCGAACGGGCCGGTACCGGCGACCTCACCGCCCGCGTCACCGGTGACATCGCCGTCGTCGCCCAGGCCGTGCGGCACGCCATGCCGGAGCTGGCCCGTTCGCTCCTCACCATCGTCCTCACCTTCGGCGCGCTGGCCCTGCTGGACTGGCGCTTCCTGGTGGCCGCCCTGCTGGCCGTGCCCGTACAGGCCCACACCGCGCGGTGGTACGTGCGCCGCGCCGTCCCGCTCTACGCCGAGCAGCGCATCACGACCGGTGCGCAGCAGCAGCAGTTGCTGGAGACCATCGGCGGCGCCGCGACCGTGCGCGCGTTCCGCATGGAGCGGCGGCACATGGAAGCGGTCGCCGCACGGTCCTCCGCCGCTGTGGCCGTGACGCTGCGCGGCGTACGGCTGGTGCTGCGTTTCTACGCGCGGCTGCACATCGCGGAGTACGTGGGGCTGACGGCCGTGCTGCTGACCGGTTTCTGGCTGGTGCGGGACGGGTCCGTGTCCATCGGCACCGCCACCGCCGCGGCCCTGTACTTCCACAGTCTCTTCAACCCCGTCAACGCCGCCCTCGTCCTGATGGACGACGCCCAGTCCGCCCAGGCGGGGCTGGCGCGGCTGGTCGGCGTCTCGGACCTGCCGGTGCCTGCCGAGGCCCCCGTGGCACGCGAGGCGCTGCCGGGGGAGATCACGGTCAGCGGGCTCACGTACGCGTACCGGCCAGAGCATCCCGTGCTGCACGGCGTGGACCTGGCGGTCAGGCCCGGCGAACGGGTCGCGCTCGTCGGGGCGAGCGGCGCGGGCAAGACGACACTGGCGCGGATCGTCGCGGGCATCCACGACGCGGGGGGCGGCTCCGTACGGGTCGGCGGCGCGGTGGGGCTGGTCAGCCAGGAGGTGCACGTCTTCGCCGGGACACTGGCCGAGGACCTGCTGCTGGCGCGGCCGGACGCGGACGAGGCGGCGCTGCGGGCGGCGCTCGACCGCGTGGGCGCGCTGGAGTGGGCCGAGGCGCTGCCCGGCGGGCTCGGGACGGTCGTCGGCGAGGGGGGCCACCGGCTCACCGCGACGCAGGCCCAGCAGCTCGCGCTGGCGCGGCTCGTCCTGGCCGATCCGCCGGTCGCCGTGCTGGACGAGGCCACCGCCGAGGCGGGCAGCGCGGGGGCGCGCGCCCTAGAGCGCGCCGCCGACCGCGCGCTTGAGGGGCGCACGGCGCTGATCGTCGCGCACCGGCTCACGCAGGCGCGGGCCGCCGACCGGATCGCCGTGCTCGACGGGGGACGGCTGGTCGAGTGCGGCACGCACGACGAGCTGTGCGCGGCGGGCGGGGTGTACGCCGGGTTGTGGAACACCTGGTCCAGCTCACGCGCCGTCGCCCCCTGACGACCCCCTCCCCGTCCCCCCGATCCCCTTCCGGAAGATCCACCCGAGAAAGACCAGAGGTACCACCATGCGCCACTCCCCACGTCGGCGGCAGTCCGCCGCCGTCGCCGCGTTCGCCGCCCTGCTGCTCACCGCCGCCACCGCGTGCGGCGGCTCGGACGACACGGACGACTCCGGCGCGTCCGGCGGCTCGGAAGGGTCCGGGGACTCCGGGTCGCAGGGGTCGGCCGAGGCCGGCGCGTTCCCCGTGACCCTCGACGGGCGTTTCGGCGAGACGACCATCGAGGAGGAGCCCGAGCGGATCGTGACCGTCGGCCTGACGGACCAGGACGCCGTGCTGGCGCTCGGCAAGGTCCCCGTCGGCACGACGGACTGGCTGAGCCTGCACGACGCCGCCATCGGCCCGTGGGCCGAGGAGGCCCTGGGCGACGCCGACCGGCCGGAGATGCTGACGGACCCGGGCACCGGGCCGCAGGTCGAGGCGATCGCGGAGCTGCAGCCCGACCTGATCCTCGCCGTGTACTCCGGCCTCACCCAGGATCAGTACGACAATCTGAGCCAGATAGCCCCCGTGGTGACGGCTCCCGAGGGCGTCCCCGACTGGGGCGTGGCCTGGGAGGACCAGACGCGGATCATCGGCACGGCGCTGGGACAGCCCGAGCGCGCGGACGAGCTGATCGAGGGCGTCGAGGCGACGTTCGCCGAGACCAGGGAGGCGCACCCCGAGTTCGACGGGCAGACCGGCGTCGTGGCGACCCCGTGGGAGGGCAACTACGCGTTCGGCAGCAGCGACCCGCGCTCGCAGCTGCTCGCCGGGCTCGGCTTCTCCGTACCGCAGGAGCTGGACGACGTGATCGGTGACGACTTCGGCGCCACCATCAGCCGGGAGCGCACCGACCTGTTCGACCAGTCCGTCGCGGTGTGGCTCGTCGGCGACACCGAGACGGCCCCGGACGAGGTGCACAGCGACGCGCTCTACGGCGACCTCGACGTCGTCACGGAGGGCCGCGAGATCTTCGTGAACGAGACGTCGGACCTGGGCGCCGCGTTCTCCTTCGGCACGGTGCTGAGCCTGCCGTACACCGTCGAGCACCTCGCGCCGCTGCTGTCGGCGGCCGTGGACGGCGACCCGGCGACGGCGGTCGAGACCCCCGCGGAATGACCGGTGGCGCGATCGGCGCGAGACCCTGTCCGGCCGCCCCGCCCCCGGGTGGGAGCGGCCGGACGGGCCGCCGGGAGCGTGAGTTAAGGTTTGCCTAACCTAAGGACGCCGACGGTGAGCTGAGGAAGCCAGTGGAGAGAGAACGGTGAGCGGTCGCGGCAAGGGACTGCGCCCTCTTCTGCTGGTGTTCGCGCTGGTCGGCGCGCTGCTGGTGGTCTGCCTGCTGTCGCTGATGTTCGGCTCGCGGGAGATACCGCCGGGCGACGTGCTGCGCACGCTGCTCGGTGACGCGCCGGACCCGCGCGTGGACGACATCGTGTGGGACGCGCGCGTGCCCCGTACGGTGCTGGCGCTCGCCACGGGCGCGGCGCTGGGGCTCGCCGGGGGGCTCATGCAGGCGCTGACGCGCAACCCGCTCGCCGACCCGGGCATCCTGGGGGTGAGCGCGGGAGCCTCGTTCGCCATCGTGCTGTCCACGGCGATGCTGGGGATCGGCGCGCCGAACGCGTACATCTGGTTCGCGTTCGCCGGGGCGCTGGCGGCCACGGTCGCCGTGTACCTGCTGGGCGGTTCGGGGCGCGCGGGGATGACGCCCGTGAAGCTGGCGCTCGCGGGGGTCGCGATCACCGGGCTGCTCTCGTCCCTGACGAGCGCGATGGTGCTCGTGAAGCCCGAGGCGCTGAACCGTTTCCGCTTCTGGTCGGCGGGCTCCCTGGCCGACGACAACTCGGCCGCGCTGCAGCAGGTGGCTCCCTTCCTCGTCGCCGGGATCGTCCTCGCCCTGCTCTGCTCGCCGTCGCTGAACAGCCTCGCCCTGGGCGACGACATGGCGGCGGCGCTCGGCCGCCGCGTCGGCCTCATCCGGCTGGCGGGCGTCGTGGCGATCACGCTGCTGACCGGAACCGCCGTCGCGCTCATCGGGCCCGTCGTCTTCCTCGGCCTCGCGGTGCCGCACATGGCGCGCGTCCTCACGCAGCGGGCCGGCATCGGGCCCGACCAGCGCTGGCTGCTGCCGGTCTCGGCGGCGCTGGCGCCCTGCCTGCTCCTCGTCGCCGACGTCGTGGGGCGGCTCATCGCGCGGCCGGCGGAGGTGCAGGCCGGGGTGCTGGTGGCCTTCATCGGCGGCCCGTTCTTCATCGCCCTGGTCCGCCGCCAGCGCCTGGCGGAGGTGTGACATGACGGGTACGGGAACGGAAACGGGGACGACGACGGCGGCCGCGGAGACCGCGCCGCGGCGGGAACGTGTCTCGGCACGCCGGACGTTCCGCCTCACGGCGCCGCCGGTCTCCGGGTACGTCCGGATACGTCAGCTCGCCGTCTGCGGCGCCTTGGCCGCGGCGGTGTTCCTCGCGTTCTGCTGGACCATGTCCGTCGGTGACCTCACCATTCCCTTCGCCGATGTCCTGCGGGCGGTCGCGGGGTCGGGTGACGGTGGAACGCTCCTGATCGTCCAGGAGTTCCGCATGCCGCGCGCGCTGGC
Source organism: Streptomyces sp. NPDC049879 (assembly GCF_044461265.1). NCBI lineage: Bacteria > Bacillati > Actinomycetota > Actinomycetes > Kitasatosporales > Streptomycetaceae > Streptomyces > Streptomyces sp. NPDC049879. The sequence continues at coordinate 119,781 of NZ_JBITKT010000005.1, forward strand.
GGGCGTCCTGGTCGGCGCCGCGTTCGGCATCTCCGGCGCGATCCTCCAGACGATGACCCGCAACCCGCTCGCCAGCCCCGACATGATCGGCATCACCCAGGGCGCGGGCACCGCCGTCGTCGCGAGCGCCGTCCTCGGCTGGGGCGGCGCGCTGGGCACGCAGACCCTCGGCATCCTCGGCGCGCTGGCCACGGCCCTGCTGATCTGGGCGCTGTCCTGGCAGCGCGGCACCACCGGCTACCGGATCATCCTCGTCGGCATCGGCATCTCGTGGATCTGCACCAGCGCCACCGACTACCTCCTCGCCCGCGGCCGCGCCCTGGAGGCGCAGTCCGCGCTCGGCTGGCTCTTCGGCAATCTGAACGGGCGCACGTGGGAGCACGTCCAGCCCCTCGCCTGGGCCATGGCCGTGCTGGTGCCCGCCGCGCTGCTGCTCAGCCGCTGGAGCCTCACGCTGCAGCTCGGCGACGACGTCGCCACCGCCCTGGGCACCCCGGTGCAGCCGGTGCGCGTGGCGCTGCTGCTGACGGCCGTGGGCCTGGTCGCGTTCGGTACGGCGACGGGCGGGCCCATCGCGTTCGTCGCGCTGGCCGCGCCGCAGATCGCCCAGCGCCTCACCCGTACGGCGTGGCCGCCACTGATCGCTTCCGCACTCACCGGCGCCCTGGTCGTCGTACTGTCCGACCTCGCTGCACGCGAAGTACTGCCCGGCACGGAACTGCCGGTCGGTGTCGTCACCGGCGTGCTGGGGGCGCCGTTCCTGCTCTGGCTGCTCATCCGTGTCAACCGCGCGGGTTCAGGAGGCTGACCGTGAAGACCCTGCACCGCGACGTGCCCGGCACCGCCCCGGACACGCGACAGTCCCCCGGACCCGACCTGCGCGCCGACGCGCTACGGCTCGCGTACGGCGAACGGCTGGTGGCCGAGCACATAGACCTGGCCATTCCACCGGGCCGCGTCACCGCCATCGTCGGCGCCAACGCGTGCGGCAAATCCACGCTGCTGCGCGCCCTCGCCCGGCTGCTGGCGCCCCGCGCCGGGGCCGTGCACCTGGACGGCCGCGCCCTGTCGTCCATCCCCACCCGCGAACTGGCCCAGCGGCTCGGCATCCTGCCGCAGGGGCCGGTGGCGCCGGAGGGGCTCACCGTCGTGGACCTGGTCAGTCGGGGCCGTTCGCCGCACCAGACGTGGTGGCGCCAGTGGTCGGGCGGCGACGAGCGCGCCGTGCACGACGCGCTGGCCGCCACCGGGATGACCGAGCTGGCGGACCGCACGGTGGACGAACTGTCCGGCGGGCAGCGGCAGCGCGCCTGGATCGCCATGGCCGTCGCGCAGGGGACCGACGTGCTGCTGCTCGACGAGCCGACGACGTACCTCGACCTCGCGCACCAGATCGACGTCCTCGACCTGGTCACGGACCTCAACCGCGAGCAGGGCCGCACGGTCGTGATGGTGCTGCACGACCTCAACCAGGCCTGCCGGTACGCCGACCACCTGGTCGCGATGAAGGGCGGGCGCGTCGTGGGCGAGGGCGACCCGGCCGAGGTCATCACGGCCGAGGCGGTGGAGGAGGTCTTCGGGCTCCGCTGCCGCGTCGAGCCCGATCCGGTGAGCGGCACGCCGATGGTGATCCCGCTGGGCCGCCACCACGGCGGGCCGTTGTCAGTGGCCCGTGGGAAGGTGGTCCCGCAGGAAGGCCAGGGTGCGGGTCCAGGCCAGTGACGCGGACGGCGCGTCGTACGCCTCCGGGCGTTCGTCGTTGAAGAACGCGTGGCCGGCCGGGTACGAGTAGAGCGTCGGGGTGCGGCCGGTCCGGCGCTTGAGTGTGGTGTGCAGTGCGGTGACGGCGTCCGGGGGGATCGAGTCGTCGTGCTCGCCGTAGTGGCCGAGGACGGCGGCGGTCATGCCGGTGAAGTCGGGCGCGGGCTCGGGGAAGCCGTAGAACGGGACGGCGGCGGCGACCCGTTCGTCCGCCGCGGCCAGGTGCAGGACGAACGTGCCACCCATGCAGAAGCCGACCGCGCCCACCCGCCCGCCGGTGGTCTCCGGCAGGCCGAGCAGGTGGTCGACGGCGCCCGCGAGGAGCGGGACGGCGCGCTCGGGCGGCAGGTCGGCGATCATGCGCCGGGCCTCGTCGGTGTCGTGCGCCACGCGTCCGCCGTACAGGTCGGGGGCGAGCGCGACGAAGCCCTCCCGCGCGAACCGGTCGGTGACGTCGGCGATGTGGTCGGTCAGGCCCCACCACTCCTGGATGACGATCAGGCCGGGTCCGGTGCCGGAGCCGGGCCGGGCGAGGTAGCCGTGGGCGGTGGTGCCTGCGCTGGGGAAGGCTGCGTTCTGCCGGGCGTGCTGTGGGGCGGGCATGGCGCGAGCGTAGTGCGGCGGAGGGCGCCGGGCGGTGCGGCGCGGCGCCCTCGGGCGGGCCGCGGCGTCAGGCGGTGGGCAGGGCCAGGACGACGGCGAACCGCTCCTGGGGATCGGTCCACCACTGCTCCACGGCGAACCCGGCCGCCGCCAGCTCGGCCGTCAGCGGCTCGCGGCGGAACTTGACGGAGATCTCCGTGCGCAGGTCCTCGCCGCGCGCGAAGTCGACGGCCAGGTCGAGGGGCGGGATCTTCGCCGAGGTCGCGACGCGGGCGCGCAGGCGCATCTCCATCCGCTCCTGCTCCGCGTTCCACACGGCGCGGTGGTCGAACGCGCCGGGCTGGAAGTCGGCGTTCAGCTCGCGGTTGAGGACCGTGAGGAGGTTCTTGTCGAACTCGGCGGTGACGCCCTGCTGATCGTCGTAGGCGCGGATCATCCTCGCCGGGTCCTTGACCAGGTCGACGCCGAGGAGCAGCGCGTCGCCGCCGGTGAGCGCGGAGCGCAGCCGGGAGAGGAACGCGGTGCGCTGCTCGGTGTCGAGGTTGCCGAGCGTGGAGCCGAGGAACGCGACGAGGCGCGGGCCCGTCTCGCCGGGGGGCGGGAGGGCGAGGTCGTGCTCGAAGTCGGCGAGGACGGCGGTGACCGCGAGGGTGGGGTAGTCGCGGGAGAGCGCCTGTCCTGCCTCGCCGAGCGCGGTGCTGCTGACGTCGATGGGGACGTAGCGTTCGAGGGTTCCGGCGGCGGCGAGGGCGTCGAGGAGGATGCGGGTCTTCTCGGAGGAGCCGGAGCCGAGTTCGACGACGGTGCGGGCGCCGGTCTGCTCGGCGATGTCGGCGGCGTGGGCGCGCAGGGCCATGCGTTCGGCGCGGGTCAGGTAGTACTCGGGAAGGCGGGTGATGCGGTCGAAGAGGACGCTGCCCCTGGCGTCGTAGAACCACTTCGGCGACAGCGACTTGGGGCTGGCGGTGAGTCCGGCCGCGACGTCCTCGCGGAGGGCGGCGGCGTAGTGGTCGGCGGGGAGGCGGTCGTCGAGGGAGTACGGAGGTGTCATGTTCGTCCTCTCACAGGGCTTTTATGCTGACCGTGCTGTGATGGGTGGTGAGCAGGGAGTGGTCGGGGACCTCGTGCCAGTCGGGCCTGCCGGGGACGGGTTCGGATGCGACGGTGACCCGGTCGGCGGCGGCGTGGTACCAGAGGGACGCGCCGAGGCGTACGGCGGTGAGGTTGCCGCCGTCGGTGAGGAGGAGGTTGAGACGGGCGTCCGGGCGGACGCCGTGGGTGCGGCGTACGACGTCGGCGAGCGCGTCCGCGGGCGCGTGGCCCGAACGGAGACGGCGCGCCACCATGAGCCACAGGAGCGCGGCGTCGCTGCGGGCTTCGAGGCTGAGCAGTTCGGCGGCGGTGAGGGGTTCGCCGATGTCGGCGGGGAGTGACTCCCATTCGTCCACCGACCCGTTGTGGCTGAACAGCCAGGGGCCGAGGGCGAACGGGGCGCTGGCGGCCTCGTCGCGGCTGGTGCCCGCCGTGGCGTCGCGGACGGCGGCGACGACGGCGCCGCTGTGCAGGACGGGGAGGAGATCGGGGAGGTTGATGTCGGCCCAGATGGGGATGGAGCGGCGATAGCGGACCGGGGTGGCGGCGGCGCCAGGTCCTGGCGGGTACCAGCCGATGCCGAAGCCGTCCGCGTTGACCGTGCCGTGGTCTTGGAGGCGGGGTGACCAGGATTGTTCGTAGAGGCTGTGCGGCGGGGCGGTGATCAGCTCGGCCAGGGAGCGTGGCGGGCCCAGATAGGCGAGGTGGCGGCACATCAGCGGCCGGCCCCTGTGTCGCGGCAGGTCCGGAAGCCGGCGAAGATCTGCCGCCTGACGGGGAAGTCCCAGTTGCGGAACGTCCCCCGGCAGGCCACCGGGTCCGTGCCGAACGAGCCGCCGCGCAGCACCTTGTAGGACGTGCCGAAGAACACCTCGCTGTACTCGCGGTAGGGGTGCGCGGCGAAGCCGGGGTGGGGTCCGAAGTCGTCGGCGGTCCACTCCCAGACATCGCCCAGGAGTTGTCTGGCTCCGCAGGGCGCGGCGCCCTGGGGGTACGAGCCGGCGGGTGCGGGCTGGAGGTGGCGCTGCCCGAGGTTGGCGTGCTCGGGTCCCGGCGGGGTGTCGCCCCAGGGGTGGCGGAGGGAGCGGCCGGTGGCCGGGTCGTGGCGTGCGGCCTTCTCCCACTCGGCCTCGGTGGGCAGCCGCCGCCCCGCCCACCGCGCGTAGGCGTCGGCCTCGTACCAGGAGACGTGGCAGACGGGTTCGTCCGGCGGTACCGGTTCGGCGTGGCCGAAGCGGCGGCGCAGCCACAGTCCGCCGTCGCGCCGCCAGAAGGCTGGCGCGGTCAGTTGGGCGCGCTGCCGGTGGAACCAGCCGTCGGGGTGCCACCAGCGCGGGTCGTCGTAGCCGCCGTCCGCGATGAAGTCCTGGTAGGCGGCGTTGGTGACGGGAACGGTGTCCAGCCAGAAGGGGGCAATATGGACGGTGTGGGCCGGGCGTTCGTTGTCGAGCGCCCAGGGGTCGTCGGCCGCGTCGACGCCCATGGTGAACGGACCGCCGGGGACGAGGACCTCGCGCGGGAGCCGGTCCGCGCCCGCGGGGGCGGGCCGTGGCGCGGGGGCGTCGAGGACGGCCCGGCCGCGCCGCAGCTGGTGCGTGGCGAGCATCGTCTCGTCGTGCTGCTGCTCGTGCTGCGCGACCATGCGGAAGAGGAAGTCCTCGCCGGGCGGCGCCGACGCGAGAACGTCCAGGGCCCGTTCGCGGACGTCGGCGAGGTAGCGACGGGCAGGTCCGGGGGGCAGCAGGGGCAGGGCGGGCCGGTCGGCGCGCGGGGTGCGGAAGGCGTCGTAGTGCGGGTCGAGGTCGGCGCGCAGCGCGGGCAGGCCGCCCGCTGCGCGGACGAGCCAGATGTCCTCCTGGTTGCCGATGTGGGCGAGGTCCCAGACCAGGGGGGACATCAGCGGGGAGTGCTGGGCGAGGAGTTCGTCGTCCGGCAGGCAGTCGGTGAGGGCGAGGGTGCGCCGCCTGGCGGCTTCCAGGGCGGAGCGGGCGTGGGGCGCGGGACTGCCCGGCGGTTCCGGCGCCGTGGCGGGGGCCGTACCGGCGGCGGTGGCGGCCGTGGGCGCGGCGGGCGGCTCCGGCGTAAGGGTGTCCTCGGTCATCGGTGGCTCTCCTGGCGGCGGAACGGGGGCGGGAAGGGCGGGGAAAGCGGGGACGGCGGTGACGGCGGGCGGTCAGGAGCGGGCTGCGTCGTCGAGCTGGTCGTCCGCCGGGCACCGGCCGCGTGCGGCGTACCGCTCGGCGAAGGCGGCGACGGCGCGGCGCAGCGACGCGTCGGCGGGATCGCGCGCCAGCACGGACTCGGCGGCGGCGAGGCAGGCGCGTACGGCGGGCCCGAGGAGCGGGTCGGACGGCCCCCGGTGCGCGGCACGCAGCCACAGCTCAGGGCCCGGCAGCGGGCCGCCGCCGGTGAGCGGCTCCGTCGCGCGGTGGGCGGCCTCCGCCCCGGCCGGGTCGTCCAGCAGGGCGCGCACGACGGCCAGCGGCACCGTCCAGCCGTCGCCCGGCTGGGCGTCGATCATCCGCAGTTCCAGCCAGCCGCGCGGCCTGACCGGCGGGAAGAGCGTGCCCAGGTGGTAGTCGAGGTCGGCGAGGCCGGGGCGTTCGCCGTGCGGCGCGCGCAGCCAGGAGCGGAACGAGCGGCCGGGCGGCGCGGACCACGCGGCGGGCGGCGACCGGCGGACGCACAGGAGCGGCGCGTCGAGCGCATACCTGGTCCAGGCGGCGCGGGGGTCGCCGTCCCCGGCGCCGCGTCCCGGCGTCCCGGTCAGCGCCGGGCGGGTACGGCTGGGGTCGATCCTGCCCCAGACGGCCTGCCGGGTGGACCGCCAGCCGGTCGGGCGGCCGCGCCACAGCGGCGAGTTGGCGAACGCGGCGACGAGCACCGGGCCGAGCCGGTGGGCGAGCCGCCAGCGGTGGCGGTACCCGGCCGGGCCGTCCGTGTCGTCGCCCGCGTCCACGCAGACCTGCACGGAGGCGGTGGCGCGCATCATGACCCGCCCCGCCGCGCCGTACCGGTCGAAGTAGTCCTCCATGGCGCGGTAGCGCGGGTGGTCGAGCACGCGGGGCTGGGCGCGGAGGGGTTCGAGGCCGCTGTCGACGGGGGCGAGGCCCGCGTCCGCCAGTGCCTCGCGCAGCCGGGCGCAGTCGGCGGCGGCGTCCCGTACGCAGGTGGCGAGGTCGGGCGCCGGCCGGCTGCTCAGCTCGGTCTGGCCGCCGGGCTCGCGCGTCAGGCGGCTGCCGCCCGGCAGGGCGCCGGGCGCGGCCAGCGGGGCGAGCGCGGCGTCGAGGAGGGCGGGCGGGACGGCCCTGCGCGGGTCGCGGGCGTCGCGGACGAGCCACTCCAGCTCGACGCCGACGCGGCGCGGCTGGCCCGTCGTGAAGCAGACCCGGCCGACGTGGGCCTCGGCGTCGCGCTCGGACAGGGAGCCGCCGTCGCCGGGCGCGGGCCCGCCGGGTCCGGGGCGTGGGAGCACGGGCGCGCCGGGATCGCGTTCGTCCAGCATCCGCCACCTCCGCGCGCCCGTTCTGTCCCGTTTGTGCGGGCCGATGGGTTCACGCTACGGCGGCGGGGGCCGCCCGTCGTGCGGCGGGCGGCCGGGCGGGTGGCGGCCGCCCGGCGCGCCCGCGGGAAGGCGGGCGGCCGGGCGGCGCGGGCGTCAGGCGGCGGACGCGGTCAGGCGGCGGACGGCCAGCTCGGCGTAGAGCGCGGCGCCGTCCGGGAGCACGGACTCGTCGAACGCGGCCAGCGGCGAGTGGTTGCCCGGCGCGGTCTCCGGCTCGCGGCCCTCCAGGGTGGCGCCCAGGAAGAGCATGGCGCCCGGCACCTCCGCGATGACGCGGGAGAAGTCCTCCGAGCCGAGGATCGGGTTCTCCATCGGCCGGTAGTGCTCCTCGCCGTGCAGTTCGCGCACGGTGTCGGCGGCGAACGCGGCCTCGGCGGCGTCGTTCACCGTGACCGGGTACTGCTCGGAGAAGTCGGCCTCCACCTCCAGGCCGTGCGCCGCCGCGATGCCGCGGACGACGGCGAGCGTCCCCTCGCGGAGCCTGTCCTTCGCCTCCTCGGAGAAGCAGCGGATGGTGGCGGCGAAGGACGCGGTGTCCGGGATGATGTTCGTCGCCGTGCCCGCATGGAAGCGGCCCACCGTCAGCACGACCGGGTCGAAGACGTCGAACGCGCGGGTGACGAACGTCTGGAGCGCCGTCACCATCTCGCACGCCGCCGGGATCGGGTCCTTCGCGCGGTGCGGGGCCGAGCCGTGCCCGCCGGCGCCGCGCACCGTGACCTCCAGGACGTTGGAGGACGCCATCGCGGGGCCGCCGCGCGCGGTGAACACGCCGCGCGGGGTGTCGTTCGACATGACGTGGAGCGCGTAGGCGGCCACCGGCCGGTCGCCCGCCGCGTCGAGGACGCCCTCGTCGAGCATCTGCCCGGCGCCGTCCCAGCCCTCCTCGCCCGGCTGGAACATGAACAGGACGTTCCCCGCGAGCCGGTCGCGGTGCGCCGACAGGAGGGTGGCCGCCCCCGCGAGCATCGCGGTGTGCAGGTCGTGGCCGCAGGCGTGCATGCGCTCGCCCTGCGCGGCGAACGGCAGGCCGGTGCGCTCGGTGACGGGCAGCGCGTCCATGTCGCCGCGCAGCAGCACGGTCGGCCCCGGCAGCGCGCCCCGCAGGACGCCGGTGACGGAGCTGAGGCCCTGGCCGGTGGACAGTTCGAGCGGCAGGCCGTCGAGCGCGCCGAGCACCGTCTCCTGGGTGCGCGGCAGGTCGAGGCCGACCTCGGGCACGGCGTGCAGGGCTCGGCGCAGGCGTATGAGGTCGTCGGACAGGGACAGGGCGTCTTCGCGGAGGTTCACCGGGGCCTCATCTTCCGTGTTCGCGGGGGAACGGGTGGAGCGTCGGGGGGTGGTCGAGGCGGGCGTCTCAGAGGATTTCGGGTCGTACCGGGTCGCGGACGACCGGCGTCAGGATCGTAGCGTTCCCCTTCGGCTGTGTCGCCGCCCGCCCGGCGCTGTCGCTGATCCTGATCAGCAGCGCGACCAGCAGGCAGTTCGCCACCATGGAGGAGCCGCCCTGCGCGAGGAACGGAAGTGCCTTGCCCGTCAGGGGGATCAGGCCGGTGACGCCGCCTCCGACGATGAAGACCTGCAGCGCCACGACCGTGGAGAGCCCGGCGGCGAGGAGTTTGCCGAACGGGTCGGTGGCGGCGAGCGCGGCGGCGAACCCCCGCTGGATCAGCAGCACGTACAGCAGCACGACCAGCGTCGTACCGGCGAGGCCCAGTTCCTCGCCGACGGTCGCCAGGATGTAGTCGCTGCGGCCCGCGAACCCGATCTGGTACGAGTGCCCCTGGCCCAGGCCCGTCCCGGTCAGGCCGCCTGCGCCGAAGCTGAAGAGGGACTGGGCCAGTTGGTCCGAGATCAGGCCGGGCGGCCGCTGCTCGGGCGGCAGGAAGATGGCCATCGGGTCGAGCCACGCCTGCACCCGGCCCTTGACGTGCGGCTGCGTGGTGGCGACGACGACCGTGCCGACCACGGCCATCAGCGCGCCGAGGACGACCCAGCCGGTGCGCCGCGTGGCGACGTACAGCATCACGATGAAGACGCCGAAGAAGATGAGCGACGTGCCGAGGTCGCGTTCGTAGAACAGCACGACGAGGCTCACCGCCCAGACCAGCAGCACCGGCCCCGCGTTGCGCCCCCGGGGCAGCGCCAGGCCGAGGACGCGGCGGCCGACGAGGGCGAGCGCGTCGCCCGTCGCCGTCAGGTAGCCGGCGAAGAAGACGACGATCATCACCTTGACGAACTCGCCCGGCTGCACGGACAGCGAGCCGACCGTGATCCAGCGCTTGGCGCCGTACTCGTCCGCGCCGAACAGGGCGGGGGCCATCAGCAGCGCCATCGCGACGGCCATGCCGCTGTACACGTACCGCTGCAGTATCCGGTGGTGGTGGACCACGACCAGCGTCGCGATCAGGACGCCGACGCCGATCAGGGCCCAGGTCGCCTGGGCGGGCGCGAGGGGCAGCGACTGGTAGTCGGACGGGGGGTGGTGCAGCGCGTAGTCGTGGTCGAGGCGGTCGATCAGGACGAGGCCCAGACCGACGAGCAGCACCGTGACCGGCAGGAACAGCGGGTCCGCGTACCGGGCGAAGCGGCGTATGGCGAGGTGGGCGACGAGCGCGGCGGCCCCCAGCACGGCGGCGTACGCGGGCAGGCCGGTGGGTATCCGCTCCTCCATGGCCAGCCCGGCGGCGGCGTGGCCGCCCGTCGCGATGGCCACGGCGAAGAGGACGAGCGCCAGCTCGGTGTTCCTGCGGCGCGCGGTCCAGCGCCTGACCCACCGGTCGTCCAGCCGGCCGTACCCGCCGTACCCGCGCATCGCTCTCCCCACCCCACCGGGCTCCCCCGCTCGGACACGCCGTACGGCGGGCCGGCCCTGAGCGGCAACCTACCCGTGGCGCGGACGGGCGTCACCAGGGAGCCCCCGCGACGGGCGTGCGGCGGGGAACGGGCGCGGGGCGCGTGGCGGACGGCCGCGGGGCGTGCTCCGACGCCTTGGGGAGCGCGTCGAATGACGGGTTGGAGTGGCGGGTACCCGGAAGCAACTAAGACAGGATCTCGTTCGTCTTGAGGGATGTGGAGAGGATGACCGTGCGCCGCGAGGGGGAGCAGGGTACTGCATCACCCGGAAAAAGTTGCGCCGGTTGGGAATTCTGTCCGTATTCCCGTCGTTGATTCGTTATGGACGCGGAAGGCGAGGGGGCGTTCCCGTCCGGATCACGAGAAGACCTCACGACCAACCCACGAGAAGCCAGCCAGAGGTTTCGACCACTTCGCAAGGGAGTGCACGTATGGCAACCCGTGCCGTCGCCCGGCGCTCGGACACCGACAGTGTCGAGACGACGGGCAGTGTCCGGTCCAGCGCAGGCAGCGATGCCACGGAGCGCGACCTCGTCGGGATGTACCTCGACGAGATCGCCCGTACACCGCTGCTCGACGCCGCGAAGGAGGTGGAGCTCTCCCTCGCGATCGAAGCCGGGCTGTACGCCGAGCGCATCCTCGACGGCGAGGAGGAGGCCCCGGCGGACAGTGCGGTCGCCTCGGCCACACCCGAGGAGCTGCGGCGCATCGCCGTGGCGGGCGAGCGCGCCAAGGACACCTTCATCCGGTCCAACCTGCGGCTCGTCGTGGCCGTCGCCCGCCGGTACCCGCGCAGCGGGCTGCCGTTGCTCGACCTGATCCAGGAGGGCAACGCGGGCCTGGTCCGGGCCGTGGAGAAGTTCGACTACACCAAGGGCTTCAAGTTCTCGACGTACGCGACCTGGTGGATCCGCCAGGCGATCACGCGGTCGATAGCCGACCAGTCCCGGACCATCCGCCTGCCCGTCCACCTGGTGGAGGAGCTGGGCCGCATCCGGCGCGTGCAGCGGGAGTTCAACCGCGAGAACGGGCGCGAGCCGGAGCCCGCGGAGATCGCCAAGGAGCTGGGCTCCAGCGCCGAGCGCGTACAGGACGTGCTCGACTGGGCGCGCGACCCGGTGAGCCTCAACATGTCGGTGGACGACGAGGGCGAGACCCAGTTCGGCGACCTGCTGGAGGACACCTCGGCGGCGTCCCCCGAGCAGTCCGTCCTCGTGATGATGCGCCGCGAGGGTCTCGAAGACCTCATCGGCCGCCTCGACCAGCGGACCGCCGCCATCATCAGGGCGCGGTACGGCATCGAGGACGGCCGCGAGCGCACGCTCACCGAGGTGGGCAAGCAGCACGGCCTCACCCGTGAGCGCATCCGGCAGATCGAGAAGCACGCGCTGCTCGAACTGAAGCGGATGGCCAGCGACTCCGGGTTCGACGCGGCGGCCTGACCGGGCCGCCAGGGCCCCGGCGCCGGAGGGCGCCGGGGCTTTGCGCTGCCCGCGTCCGCGGGGCTGTGACACAGGACACACGGGCGCCGGGAAATAACCGGGGACCCCGTATCCGTTTGGGACATTGTCCGCCGCAAGCGGGGAGCCAGTCCCCGATTGCGGACCCGGCGCCGGACGGCGCCCCCGACCGGAGAGGAGCGGCCCATGGGCGGCACGGCCACCGCGACCACCACGGGCACACGGCTGCGCGCCGACGCGCTGCGCAACCGCGAGCGCATCCTCGCCGCCGCGCGGGAGGCCTTCGTCCTGTACGGGACGGACGCCAGGCTCGACGAAATCGCTCGACGGGCCGGCGTGGGCAATGCCACCCTGTACCGGCACTTCCCCGACCGGGAGGCGCTGCTGATCGCGGTGCTCCTGGACGTGAACCACCGCATCATCGACGAAGCCCGCGCGGCGCTGGAGGCCGATTCCGACCCCTTCGAGGCCCTCCACAGGCTGGTGCTCAACGCCGCCGGGGAACGGGTCGGCGGCCTGTGCCCGATGCTCGGGGGCGACGTCGACCCGCGCGATCCGCAGCTCGTCGCGAGCAACGCCCGTATGCACGAGACCGTCCAGCGGCTCGTGGACCGGGCGCACGCCTCGGGGCAGCTGCGGCCGGACGTCGGCTCGGGGGACATCCTCGTCGGCGTCGCCCGGCTCACCTCGCCCGTCCCGGGAACCGACCAGGACGACGAGATGCTGCTGCTGCGGCACCTCCAGATCTTCGTGGACGGGCTGCGCGCGCCGGCGCCCGGGACCCTGCCGGGCGAGAGCCGCTCCCTGGCCGACCTCAAGGAAGAGATCTGCCGGAGCAGCCGCCGCCACTGACTGGGCGGGACGCCGTCGTCCCGGCCACCGCCACCACCGTCTGACTCGCCGCCGAGTCGCCTTCCCACCCCGCGCGGCCCGCGCCGCGCCCCGCCCGCTTCGCTCTGCCGTCGTTTTTCGTTTTCTCCTGATTCGTCACGTATTCAACCATTACGCTTCGTGAGGTACTCGCCCCTATGCCACCGGAAACGGCCGTGAGCCCCGCTCACAGCACCCTCGATCCCAAGCGCTGGAAGGCCCTGATCTTCATCGCGCTGGCGCAGCTGATGGTCGTGCTCGACGGCACGATCGTGAACATCGCGCTGCCCTCCGCCCAGGCCGACCTGGGCATATCCGACGCCAACCGGCAGTGGGTCATCACGGCCTACGCGCTGGCGTTCGGTGGTCTGCTGCTCTTCGGCGGCCGCGTCTCCGACATGTGGGGACGCAGGCGCGCCTTCGTCATCGGCCTGATCGGCTTCGCCCTGGCCTCCGCGCTGGGCGGCGCCGCGCAGAACGAGGCCATGATGTTCGGCTCCCGCGCCCTCCAGGGTGTCTTCGGCGCCCTGCTGGCGCCCGCGTCGCTGTCCCTGCTGACGGTCCTGTTCACCGAGGCCAAGGAGCGCGCCAAGGCGTTCGGCGTCTTCGGTGCCATCGCCGGTGCCGGCGCGGCCGTGGGCCTGCTCCTCGGCGGCGTGCTGACCGACTACATGGACTGGCGCTGGACCTTCTTCGTGAACATCCCGTTCGCCGCCGTGGCCGCCGTGGGCGCGATCCTGACGGTCAACGAGCCCGAGAGCGCCCGCAACCGCTCCCGGCTGGACGTCCCCGGTGTCCTGCTGGCCTCGCTCGGCCTGGTCGCGCTGGTCTACGGCTTCGGCCGCGCCGAGCAGGAGAGCTGGGGCGAGACGTTCACCGTCGCCAGCTTCGTCGCGTCCGGTGTGCTGCTGACGCTGTTCGTGTTCGTCGAGTCGCGGGTGCGTTCGCCGCTGCTGCCGCTGCGCGTGATCTCCGACCGGAACCGGGGCGGCGCCTACCTGTCCCTCGGCCTGGCGATCATCGGTATGTTCGGTCTCTTCCTGTTCCTGACCTACTACCTCCAGATCGTCCGCGGCTACTCGCCGGTGCGGACCGGTGTGGCGTTCCTGCCGATGGTGGCGGGCATGATCATCGGCTCCACGCAGATCGGCGCGCGCCTGGTGATGCGGGTCCCGCCCCGCGCGCTGATGGTGCCCGGCCTGCTGGTCGCGTCCCTGGGCATGCTGATCCTCACCCGCCTCGAACCGGACAGCGCCTACGTCTCGGTCGTCCTGCCCGCCGAGATCCTGCTGGGCCTGGGCATGGGCACCTCGTTCATGCCGGCCATGAGCCTGGCCACCGAGCGCATCCTGCCGACGGACGCCGGTGTCGCCTCGGCGATGGTCAACGTGTCCCAGCAGGTCGGCGGCGCCATCGGCACCGCCGCGCTGAACACCGTCGCGGCCAGCGCGACCGCCTCCTACGCGGTGGCGCACCGTGCGACGGCGACCGACCCGCAGACGCTCGAGTTCGCCTCGATGGTGCACGGCTACACGTCCGCGATCTGGTGGGCGTTCGGCATCCTGGTGGCCGCCGCGGTGACCGCCGCCGTGCTGATCAACAGCAAGGGCCACGGCGCACGGCGCGCCGCCGAGGGCGACGACGTCACCGAGGAGGAGCACGCCGTCCCGGTGCTCGTGCACTGATCCACCCGTGAGACCGAGGCGACAACGCCTCGTCCCTTCCCGAGGCCCCCACGGCTCCCCGCCGCGGGGGCCTCGGGCTGTCCGGGCCCCTCCCCCGCCCCCCACCCTCCCCGCCCACCCCGCCCCTCCGAACCGACCCGCGCCGCCCCGTCCAGCGAACGTTTATAGGACGTCAATACCGCGCGGGCAGGCTGCCCCCATGTCCGGAGGAGAACGACACGAAGGCCCGTGGGACGGATCGGGCCCGGCCGATGTGGTCAGCCACGCCCAGCTGCTCTGGCAGGGCGGTCGCGTGGCCGGGACGCTGGCCCGCCTGGGCGTGGGCGCCGGTGACGCCGTGGCCGTGCAGCTGCCCATGGGGCTCGAATCCATCGCCGTGACGGTGGGGATCATCCAGCTGGGGGCCCGCCGCGTCTCCCTGCCCGTCACCAAGCAGTCCGCCTTCGCCCGGGACCGCGTCCGCGACTCCGGCGCCCGGGTGGCGATCGCCGCCGACGCCTGCCAGGCGGACGGACAGGTGTACCCGGTGAAGGCGGCGCTGGACCGTCTCCTCACGCAGTGCCCGGACATCCACACCGTCCTGGTCGTCCCGCAGCACGCCCGGCCGGTGCCCTGGACGCCCGGCCGCGACCGGTGGTGGCACGAGGCGCTGGCCGAGGGGGCGGAAGCGGCGCCGCCGTATCCTGGCCGTATGAGCAGCGCCCCCTCCCCCCGCCGGTCCGAGGACGCGGCACCGCCCGAGGCCCTCGTCTTCGACGACCCGCTGGAGCGGCGGGCGGCCGACGACACCGACGAGGGCTGGGGCGAGGGACTGCGCGACGACAGCGCCGGGGACCTGGTCCGCTTCCTCAGCGAGAAGCCCCCGCACCACCTCTGAGCCCGGCGCGCCACCCAGGACGCGCACCGTCCCGGGCAGAGCCAGGGGCTCCGCGGCTTCCGCGGCGCCCCCGCCGCCGTCAGGTACGCGCGTCCCGCTACGGCCGCCCGTCGGACGGCTTGTCCAGCGACGCGCCCTGCCCGGGTGCCGTGCGCTGCGCTCCCACCGTGGCGCCGCCCGACCGCTGGGCGATCAGCTCGTCCCGGATCTGGGCGAGCAGTTCCAGCTCCGTCTCGACGGGCGGCTCGGCCGGGGTCTCCACCGGCGCCTTGGCCCGCCGCCGGGCGAGGAAGCGGTTCATGGGCAGGATCATCAGGAAGTAGACGACGGCCGCCGTGATCAGGAAGGTCAGCGAAGCGCTGACGACCGACCCCCAGTGGATGGCCACCCCGTCGATCTGACCCGCCTCGTTCGGCGCGCAGTTCCCGCGCAGACACAAGGTGTAGTCGTCGAGGTTCTGGGTCCCGAAGGCGCCGATCACCGGGTTGATGACGCCCTCCACCACGGCGTTCACGATCCCCGTGAACGCCGCTCCGATCACCACGGCGACGGCGAGTTCGACCACGTTCCCGCGCATCAGGAAGTCCCGGAATCCGCCCATCACCTCGCGGGCCCCGGCCGCCAGGCCCTTGTTCTCGTCGCTCACCGCTGTCCCTTCCTGCCATTCCGCGTCCACTGCGCCGGACACGCTGCATCAGTACGCGGACACCTGTCCAATCGGGCGTCAGCGACACGTTCACCACCGGGCCACCGCCAGCTGGGCCGCGGCCGCCGCGCCCGCCAGGTCCGCGGCCGTGCCGGGGGTCACCGAAAGGACGAGGAGGGTGCCCCCTGGCCCGGCACCGATGTCCCCGGGCGCGGCCTCGGGGACCTCCGCGACCAGGGCGCGGCGCGCCACCACGGTGGCCGGTCCCGGCGTCTGACCAGCGGCGTCGGAGGCCGCGAGCACGTCCACCCGGTCGCCGGGCCCGACGAGCCGGGCCACCGCCGGGTCGGCGACACGGACGGGCACCGAGACCCTGCGGTCGTCAGGGCCCTCCCTGGCGGCCGGGGGCGGCGGTACGGGCGCGGGAGGCGCGGCTCGTACGTCAGTGCCCGGGACGAGGAGCGCGAGGACACCCGCCGCCGCGGCCAGGGCGAGGGCCGCCAGGCGCCGCCGCCCGTGCAGCAGGCGCCGCAGCCGGTGCCGCCCGCCACGGGGTCTCACCGGCGCGAAGGCGGGCACGCCCGTACCGGCCGGAAGGGGAGAACCAGGAGGTCGCCGCACTGCGGGAGAGGGCCCGGCGGGGGTGTCGTCGCCGAAGCCGGTGCCGTCGGAGGGGTCGATGCCGGGGAGGATGGTGTCGGTGGCGGTGGGCCGCTGGAGTGCACGCATGGCCACACCGTGCCCGTTCCGCCGGAATCGTGCCGGAGCCTGTGGACGATGCAGGGGCTGTGGAAAACCTCATCACCCGTACGAGGGACCCCGCAGCCCATCTCAGAGCAGCGAAAAGGCCCGTGCATCAAGCACGGGCCCGGTCCCACCGTACGGCGGGACGCGCGGTCACGGCAGCGCGATCCCCGGGTCCTGCCCCATCAGGGCGTCGGCGCACAGGCAGTCCCGCTCGCCGGTCTCCGGCAGCTTGCCGATCACGTCGAACAGCACCCCGCGCAGCCGCCCGATGTTCTGGGCGAAGACCTCCAGCACCTCCGCGTGCGAGACGCCCTCGCCCACGTCCGCGCCCGCGTCCAGGTCCGTGACCAGCGTGAGGGACGTGTAGCACAGCTCCAGCTCACGGGCGAGGACCGCCTCGGGGTGACCCGTCATGCCCACGACCGACCAGCCCTGGGCCGCGTGCCAGAGCGACTCGGCCCTCGTGGAGAACCTGGGCCCCTCGATCACGCACATCGTGCCGCCGTCCACCGCGTCCCAGTCGTGGGCGCGGGCGGCGGCGAGCGCGGCGGAGCGGCCCACCGGGCAGTACGGGTCGGCGAAGGTCATGTGCACGACGTTCGACCGGCCGCCGTCGGGCAGGGGCTCGCCGTCGTAGAACGTCTGCACCCGGCTCTTGGTGCGGTCCACCAGCTGGTCGGGGATCAGCAGCGTGCCGGGCCCGTACTCGGCCCGCAGACCGCCCACCGCGCACGGCCCGAGGACCTGCCGGACACCCAGGGAGCGCAGCGCCCACAGGTTCGCCCGGTAGTTGATCCTGGCGGGCGGCAGGTGATGCCCCCTGCCGTGGCGCGGGAGGAACGCGACGCGGCGCCCGGCCAGCTCGCCGACGACCAGGGAGTCGCTCGGCGGGCCGTAGGGCGTCTCGACGGTGACCTCGGTCACGTCGTCGAGGAACGAGTAGAACCCGGACCCGCCGATGACGCCGATGTCGGCCGCGGGCAGGCTCATGCGGCGGAGGCCGCGCTGCCCGCGCTCGTGGCGGTCGAGGACGACGACCCGGACGAGCCGGAGCCGCCGGAGGCGGACGACGAGCCGCCCGCCGGGTCGGCCTTCTTCTCCGGCTTGTCGGACTTCGTCTGCGACGAGGAGGCCGGGCTGCTGGACGACGTCGCGTTGCGGCTGTCGTTGCGGTAGAAGCCGGAGCCCTTGAAGACGATGCCGACGGCGGAGAAGACCTTCTTCAGCCGCCCCTGGCACGAGGGGCACACCGTCAGGGCGTCGTCGGTGAACTTCTGCACCACTTCGAGACCCTCGTTGCACGCGGTGCACTGATACTGATACGTCGGCACGTTCATCCTCCTGGCACTCATCCCTCTGGAGTGCTAACCACTCTCCATCGTGCAACATTCCGGCCCTCCAAGTCCACTGCCGCCCCTCCGCGCGGCTCCCCGCCGGCGCCGTCACTCGATGCGCGGCGGGGGTGCGACGGCGTCGGGGGCGGACAGCCAGCCCGCCAGTTTGCCGCCGCGCCCGACCGCGATCAGGCGGCGTTCCACGGCGTCACGGACGGCGTCCGTCGCCACGACCAGCAGTTCGTCCCCGTGGCGCAGCACGGTGTCCTGGCCGGGCACGAAGCTGCGGCCGTCGCGCACCACCAGCGTGACGGCGGCCTGGGGCGGCAGCCGCAGTTCGGCGACCTCCACGCCGTGCATGCGGGATCGCTGCGGGATCGTGACCGAGAGCAGGTGCCCGCGCAGCCGTTCCAGCGGGGCGGACTCGATGTCCACGTCCACGGTCTTCTCGCCGTCCCCCAGCCGCAGCCGCCGGGCGACCCAGGGCAGTGTGGGCCCCTGGAGCAGCGTGAAGACGACGACCAGCACGAAGACGATGCTGAAGATCCGGTCGCTGTCCGGCACGTCCGCGACGACGGGGATGATCGCCAGCACGATGGGCACCGCGCCGCGCAGTCCGGCCCAGGACAGCAGCACCTGCTCGCGCCAGGGGCGGCGGAAGGGCAGGAGGCACAGCAGGACGGACAGCGGGCGGGCGAGCAGGGTGAGGACTCCCCCTACGATCAGCGCGGGGACGAGGTCGTCCCCGAGGGTGTCCGGGTTGACCAGCAGGCCCAGCAGGACGAAGAGCCCGATCTGCGCAAGCCACGCCACCGCGTCGGCGAACCCCCGTGTGGCGGGCCGGTGGGGCAGGCCCGCGTTCCCCAGGAGCACGGCGCAGATGTAGACGGCCAGGAAGCCGCTGCCGTGGAGCAGGGCCGCCGAGGCGTAGGCGAGGACGGTCAGCGAGAGCACGGCGATCGGGTACAGCCCGGCGGCGGGCAGTGCGACGGCGCGCAGTCCGTAGGCACCGGCCTTGCCGACGAGGAGGCCGACGGCCAGTCCGATGGCCAGCTCGATCACCATCTCGGCGGGGAGGACGTACCACTGTTCCGCGGCGCTGTGGGAGCCCAGCTCGGAGAAGCCGACCACCAGGATGACGACCGGGGCGTCGTTGAACCCGGACTCCGCCTCCAGTACGCCGGACAGTCTCCTGGGGAGGGGTACGCGGCGCAGCACGGAGAAGATGGCGGCGGCGTCCGTCGAGGAGACGACGGCGCCCATCACGAGCGCCGACTGCCAGCCGAGCCCCACGAGGTAGTGGGCCGCGGCGGCCGTGATCCCGACGCTGACGCCGACGCCGGCGGTCGCGAGGACGGCGGCGACGGGGAGGGCGGGCCTGATGTCCTGCCAGCGCGTGCCGAGGCCGCCCTCGGCGAGGATGACGACGAGGGCGGCGTAGCCGATCACCTGGGTCAGCTCGACGTCGCTGAACTCGACGCCGATGCCGTCCGAGCCGAGGGCGACGCCGATCGCGAGGTAGAGCAGCAGCGACGGGAGGCCGCTGCGGGACGTGAGGCGGACGGCGGTGACGGCGACCAGCAGGACGAGGGTGGCGGCCAGCAGCAGTTCGTTGAGGTGGTCGACGGTCAGGGGCGGGTCCTCTCCTCGGAGCGCTGACAGCGGGGAAATGGGGTAATTCGCGCCATGTGCCGCGAATTTACCATCATATGATCGCGGCGAATCGGGCGGCTGACTCCCCGTAGGCTCACCTCAGTGGCCGTATGTCTATGGTTGCTTCCCATCGCTCAGCTGCCCTGCGAAGGACAGAAATGCCCGCCAAGAAGCCCAGGCGACGCGGTCGTCTGCTCGTGATCGCGCTCGTCGTCATGCTCCTGGCCGGTCTCGGCTACGGCGCCTACTGGAGTGTCAGTACCGTGCGAGCCTCCTACCCGCAGGTCTCGGGGGAACTCGCGCTCGACGGACTGTCCGCGCCGGTCACCGTGGAGCGCGACGCGAACGGCATCCCGCAGATCTACGCGAGCACCCCGGAGGACCTGTTCCGCGCGCAGGGGTACGTCCAGGCGCAGGACCGGTTCTACGAGATGGACGTGCGGCGCCACATGACCGCCGGGCGGCTGTCGGAGATGTTCGGCGAGGACCAGCTGGAGACCGACGCGTTCCTGCGCACCCTCGGCTGGCACGCGATCGCGCAGCAGGAGTGGGACCAGGAGCTGTCGGAGGACACCCGGGCGTACCTGGAGGCGTTCTCGGCGGGCGTCAACGGCTACCTGGCGACGCACAGCGGGGCGGAGCTGTCCGTGGAGTACGCCGCGCTGGGTTTCGTGAACGACTACGAGCCGGAGGCGTGGACCCCCGTGGACTCGATCGCCTGGCTCAAGGCCATGGCGTGGGACCTGCGCGGCAACATGCAGGACGAGATCGACCGGGCGCTGATGGGCCAGCGGCTCTCCCCCGAGGAGATCGAGGACCTGTACCCGGACTACCCGTACGACACCGCCACGCCGATCGTCTCCGAGCCGGGCGACAACACCGGGGACTTCCCGCCCCTGGACGGCGAGCTGGGCACCATGGGCGCGGAGGAGGCGCTCGACGGCGCGTCGACGCAGCTGGGCGCGCTGTCGCAGACGCTGAGCGAACTGCCCGGCCTGCTCGGCCCCGAGGGCAGCGGCATCGGCTCGAACTCGTGGGTCGTCTCGGGCACGTACACGACGACCGGCGCGCCCCTGCTGGCGAACGACCCGCACCTCTCGCCGTCGCTGCCCGGCATCTGGTACCAGATGGGCCTGCACTGCACCGAGCTGAGCGCGGAGTGCCCGTACGACGTGTCCGGTTTCACGTTCTCCGGCATGCCCGGTGTGATCATCGGCCACAACCAGTCGATCGCCTGGGGCATGACCAATCTGGGCGCGGACGTGACCGATCTGCGCCTGGAGAAGCTCAGCGACGGCAACTATCTGCGCGATGGTGAACAGGTCCCCTATGAGACGCGCTCCGAGACGCTGAAGGTGGCGGGCGGCGAGTCGCGCGAGATCACGATCAGGTCCACGGAGAACGGGCCGATCATCTCCGACCGCCTCGACGAGCTGGCCCAGGTGGGCGACAGCGCGCCGGTCGACCAGTCCGCCCCCGACCGCGGCGACGGGTACGCCGTCTCCCTCACCTGGACCGCGCTGCAGCCGTCCAACACGATGGACGCCGTCTTCGCGCTCGACCGCGCCACCGACTTCGAGGACTTCCGCGCCGCCGCCCGCGACTTCGCCGCCCCCTCCCAGAACATGATCTACGCCGACACCGAGGACAACATCGGCTACCAGGCCCCGGGCGACATCCCCGTACGCGGCCGGGGCGACGGCCGCTACCCGGCGCCCGGCTGGGACTCCGCGTACGACTGGCGCGACGAGTACGTCCCGCAGGACGACCTCCCCTGGGAGATGAACCCCGAGCGCGGCTACATCGTCACCGCCAACCAGGCCGTCATCGACCCCGCCGACGACGCGAACGACGTCTTCCTCACCGAGGACTGGAGCTACGGCACCCGCAGCAACCGCATCGGCGAGCTGATCGCGGAGAAGATCGCCGACGGCGGCAAGGTCTCCCTCGGCGACATGCAGGAGATCCAGCTCGACAACCAGAACGCGATGGCGGAGGAGCTGGTCCCCTACCTCCTCGACATCGAGGTGTCGGACCCGTACGTGCGCGAGGCGCAGGAGCTGCTGGAGGGCTGGGACTTCAGCCAGGACGCGGACTCCCCCGGCGCCGCGTACTTCAACGCCGTGTGGCGCAACCTGCTCAATCTGGCCTTCGGCGAGAAGCTGCCGAAGGAGCTGCGCGTCGAGGGCCAGTGCCTGCGCGTCGCGCCGGCCGACGAGTCGCAGCCGCTCGACGACCTGACGGGCCGCCCGCGGACGGTCGTCGAGTGCGGCGAGCGGTCGCCCGAGACCGCGCAGCCGGACGGCGGCGACCGGTGGTTCGAGGTCGTGCGCGGCCTGCTGGAGGACCCCGACAGCGCCTGGTGGTCCGCTCCCGGGACCGTCGACCAGCCCGCCGCGGAGAACCGCGACGAACTGCTCGCCCGCGCCCTGCGCGACGCCCGCTGGGAGCTGACCGCCGAGCTGGGCAAGGACGTCAGCACCTGGAGCTGGGGCCGCCTGCACCGCCTGATGCTGAACAACCAGACGCTCGGCACGGAGGGCCCGGGCCCGGTGCAGTGGCTGCTCAACCGCGGCCCGTGGAACCTCTCGGGCGGCACCGACGCGGTGGACGCCAGCGGCTGGAACGCGGCGGGCGGCTACGACATCACCTGGGTGCCGTCCATGCGGATGATCGTCAGCCTGGACGACTTCGACGAGTCCCTGTGGATCAACCTGACGGGCGCCTCGGGGCACGCGTACCACGACAACTACACCGACCAGACCGAGCTGTGGGCGCGCGGCGAGTACCTGCCGTGGGCGTACGGGCGGGACGCGGTGGGCGAGCGGTCCGAGCACACGCTGGAGCTGGTCCCCGGCGGGGAGTGACATGCCGGGAACCGGGGGGCGGGCCCGCCCGTTCCCCCGGTGAGCGCCCCGGCGGCTCAGCCCGCCGCGTCCCCGGACCGCCCGCCGGGGAAGCGGAGGACCTCCTCCGGGGTGACCGCCGCGTGGACGAGCTGGTCGTGCGGCTCACGCGGCAGCTCGGCGACCACCTCGTGCCCGTACACCAGGGCCACGAGCGCCGGACGCGTGCCCGCCGCCGCCAGGCGGGCGAGCGCCCGGTCGAAGCTGCCGCCGCCACGGCCCATGCGGACGCCGCGCCGGTCCACCGCCAGACCGGGCAGCAGGACGGTGTCCGCGCGGGTCACGGCGTCGGGGCCCAGGCGCGGGCCGCCCGGCTGGAGCAGCCGGATGCGCCCGGCGTGCTCGGCCTCCACGAGCCGGTCGCGGCCCTCGTACACGGCCCAGTCGAGGTCGTCGTCCGGGAGCAGCACCGGCAGCAGGACGCGTACGCCGCGCTCGGCGAGCGCCGTGAGCAGCTCCGCCGTGCCCGGCTCGCTGCCGACCGAGACGTACGCGGCGACCGTGGACGCGCCCGACACCTCGGGCAGTTCGAGGACACGCCGCGCGAGCGCGCGGGCCGCCTGGGCGATCTCGTCGTCCGCCATCGCAGCGCGCACGGCGAGCAGATCCCGCCTGACCTCCCGTTTCAGCAGGGCCCTCTCATCCATGATCCCCACCCGCTCCCTTCACACACGGTCCCGATTTCCACGCAATCAGATGCCGCCCAAACCTGCTCATAACGCGACGTTCATCCGCAAAGTACTCGGTCCACGCACACTAGATGGATAAAGTGACCGGCATGACGTCACCACGCCCCCGGATCAGCAAGGCTGTCATTCCCGCCGCCGGGCTCGGCACACGGTTTCTCCCCGCCACCAAGGCCACTCCCAAGGAAATGCTGCCGGTCGTCGACCAGCCGGCCATCCAGTATGTGGTGGAGGAGGCGACGGCGGCCGGTCTGACCGACGTGCTCATGATCACGGGACGCAACAAGCGGCCCCTCGAGGACCACTTCGACCGGAATTACGAGCTGGAGGACGCCCTCCGCCGCAAGGGTGACGACGAGCGCCTCTCCCGCGTCCAGGCGTCCACCACGCTCGCCACCATGCACTACGTCCGCCAGGGCGACCCGAAGGGCCTCGGCCACGCCATCCAGTGCGCCGCCCCGCACGTCGGCGACCAGCCGTTCGCCGTCCTCCTCGGCGACGACCTGATCGACCCCCGCGACCCCCTGCTGACGATGATGATCGACTGCCAGGCCGAGCACGGCGGCAGCGTCATCGCGCTGATGGAGGTCGACCCGGAGAACATCCACCTCTACGGCTGCGCCGCCGTCGAGCCCGTCACCGACCGCGTCATGCGCGTCACCGGCCTGGTCGAGAAGCCCGACACCGCCGACGCCCCCAGCAACCTCGCGGTCATCGGCCGCTACGTCCTGCACCCCGGCGTCTTCGAGGTCCTGGCCAAGACCCCGCCGGGACGCGGCGGCGAACTCCAGCTGACCGACGCCCTCCAGGCGATGACCGGCGACTCCGCCCTCGGCGGCCCGGTCCACGGCGTCGTCTTCAAGGGACGCCGTTACGACACGGGCGACCGGGGCGACTATCTTCGGGCCATCGTCCGTCTCGCCTGCGAACGCCCCGACCTCGGCCCCGGCTTCAGGTCCTGGCTGCGCGGCTACGTCGCCGAGGAGATGCCCCGTCTTGACTGACACCTGGTCCGTCGAAGAGCACCTGAACGACATCCTGGCGGCCGTACGGCCCCTGGAGCCGCTCGCCCTCCCGCTCCTCGACGCCCACGGCTGCGTCCTCGCCGACGACGTGCCGGTGCCCGCGCCGCTGCCCCCGTTCGACAACAGCTCGATGGACGGGTACGCGGTGCGGACCGCCGACGTGGAGGGCGCGAGCGCGGAGTACCCGGCCGTCCTCACCGTCGTCGGGGACATCGCGGCGGGACACGGCGCGCCCGCCGCCGTGGGCCCCGGGCAGGCGGCGCGCATCATGACCGGCGCGCCGCTGCCGCCGGGCGCCCAGGCCGTGGTCCCCGTGGAGTGGACCGACGGCGGGCTCGGCGGCGGGCCCGCCGACGCGATGCCGTCCACCGGCGGCCCCGAGGTCCGCGTCCTGCGCCCGGCGCACGCCGGGCAGCACATCCGGGCGCGCGGCAGCGACGCGCGCCCCGGCACCGTCGCGCTCACCGCGGGCACCGTCCTCGGCCCGCCGCAGCTCGGCCTGCTCGCCGCCACAGGACACGCCACCGCCACCGTACGGCCGCGCCCGCGCGTCGTCGTCCTGTCCACCGGCAGCGAACTCGTCCCGCCGGGCCGGCCCCTGGAGCCGGGACAGATCCACGACTCGAACAGCTACCTCCTCACGGCCGCCGCCCAGGACGCGGGCGCCGTCGCCTTCCGCGCCACCGCCGTCGCCGACGACCCGGCGTCGCTGCGCGCCGCGCTCGACGACCAGCTGGCCCGCGCGGACGCGGTCGTCACCAGTGGGGGCGTCAGCGTGGGCGCGTACGACGTGGTGAAGGAGGCGCTCACCGGCTCCGTCGACTTCCGGCGCCTCGCCATGCAGCCGGGCAAGCCCCAGGGATTCGGTCTGCTGGGGCCCGGCCGCGTGCCGCTGTTCGCCCTGCCGGGAAACCCGGTGAGCGCCTACGTGTCGTTCGAGCTGTTCGTGCGCCCCGCGCTGCGCGCCATGGCCGGGCACACCCCCGACGCCCTGCACCGGCCGCGCACCACGGCGCGCCTCGTGGCGGACGGGACGCTGGAGTCGCCGTCCGGCAGACGCCAGTTCCTGCGCGGCGCGTACACCGCCCCCGCTGCGGGCGAACGACTGGGCTCCGTACGCCCCGTCGGCGGCAGTGGCTCGCACCTGGTGGCCGCCCTCGCCCGCGCGGACGCGCTGATCGAGATCCCGGAGGACGTGTCACGCGTGGCCGCCGGTGCCGAGCTGACGGTGCTGCTGCTGAACTGAGCAGAGGGGTACCGTTACTGCTCATGAACACCCCCCATCTCACCCATCTCGACGGCTCGGGAGCCGCCCGGATGGTGGACGTGACCGGCAAGGACGTCACGGACCGCACCGCACGCGCCACCGGCCGCGTCCTGGTGGCGCCCGAGGTGGTGGAACTGCTGCGCGGGGAGGGCGTTCCCAAGGGCGACGCACTGGCCACCGCCCGCATCGCCGGGATCATGGGGGCCAAGCGCACCCCGGACCTGATCCCCCTGTGCCATCCGCTGCCCGTGTCCGGCGTGACCGTGGACCTTGAGGTGACGGACACCGCGGTCGAGATCTCCGCCACGGTCCGCACCACGGGACGTACCGGCGTCGAGATGGAGGCACTGACCGCCGTGGGCGTCGCCGCGCTGACCCTCGTGGACATGGTGAAGGCCGTCGACAAGGCCGCCATGATCACCGACATCCGCGTCGAGGAGAAGTCCGGCGGCAAGTCCGGGGACTGGAGCCGCGCCCGATGACCGCCTACCGCGCGCTCGCCCTCACCGCCTCCAACCGCGCCGCCGCGGGCGTGTACGCGGACACCGGCGGCCCGCTGCTCGTGGCGGCCCTCACCGAGCTGGGCTTCGCCACCGACGGCCCCCGCGTCGTCCCGGACGGCGAACCCGTCGCCGACGCCCTGCGCGCCGCCGTCGCCGAGGGGTACGACGTCGTCCTCACCACAGGCGGCACCGGCGTCTCCCCCACCGACCGCACACCCGAGATGACCCGCGCCGTGCTGGACCGCGAGGTCCCCGGCATCCCCGAGGCGATCCGCGCCGCCGGGGCGGCCGCCGTCCCGACCGCCGCGCTGTCCCGCGGCCTGGCGGGCGTGGCGGGCGGCACCCTGATCGTCAACCTCCCCGGCTCCACGGGCGGGGTACGCGACGGCCTCGCCGTGCTGCGCCCGATACTGCGGCACGCCGTGGACCAGTTGCGCGGCGGCGACCACCGGCCACGGCCGTGAACGCGCACTTCTGGCCCGTGCAGCTCGCGGACGGACCGGTCGGCCTGCGCCCCATCAGGCTGCGCGACCAGACGGCCTGGCGCGAGGTCAACCAGCGCAACCGCGAGTGGCTGCGCCCCTGGGAGGCCACCATCCCGCCGGCGCCCCCCGGTCATCTGCCGCCGCGCAGGCCGACGTTCCGGCAGATGGTGCGTCACCTGCGGGCGGAAGGGCAGGCGGGACGGATGCTGCCGTTCGTCGTGACGTACGACGGGCGGCTCGTCGGTCAGCTCACGGTCGCGGGAATCACCTGGGGATCGATGTGTTCCGGCCACATCGGGTACTGGATCGACCGCGCCGTCGCCGGGCGCGGCGTCATGCCGACGGCGGTCGCGCTCGCGACGGACCACTGCTTCCGCCACCTCGGGCTGCACCGCGTGGAGATCTGCATCCGCCCGGAGAACGGGCCGAGCCGCCGCGTCGTCGAGAAACTCGGATTCCGCCCCGAGGGCGTCCGGCCCCGCTATCTCCACATCGACGGCGCGTGGCGCGACCACCTGGTCTTCGCGCTGACGGCGGACGAGGTGCAGGACGGACTGCTCAACCGGTGGCGCGAAAGCCGTAACGCCCCCCAGAAATAAGACACGCGTTCGAATAAAAGACCCCATTCGAGTCATGGTTGATAACAATCCGAAGAAACACCCGAGATGACGGCCTGATCGTGCGACACACCGTCCTATTTAGCCGCTCCACCCGGGGGAACCCCTCTACGGTGTCACCGTGAGCAGCAGTGGCCTCATCTTCGCAGTGATCGTCGGCGCCTGGGCCGCGTACCTCGTGCCGATGTGGCTCCGCAGGCAGGACGAGCTGAACGAGGCCCGCCCGACGGAACGCTTCAGCACCGCCATCCGGCTGCTGACACGCGGCAGACGCGCCCCCTCTACGGGTGTGGACACCGCGGTCGGCACCGGCGACGACGCACCGGGCGCCCCCCGGGACGCCGCCGTACCCGCGACCGACCCGTCCCTCCCCGCCATCCCGTCGGCGGACCTCCGCTCGTTCGCCGAACCCGTGGCCGAACCGCCCGAGCCGACACCCGCGCCCGGCGCCGTCCAGGCCCGCGCGACCGTCCTGGCCCGCCGGCGCCGTACGACGATGGTGCTCTTCGCCGCCTTCACACTCGGCGGGATCTACGCGCTGTCCGGCGGCGGCTACCTGTGGGTGCCGTGCATCCCGGCCGTCCTGCTGGCCGCGTACATCGTGCACGTCCGCAGGCAGGAGCGGCGGCGTTACGCGGTGGCCGTGGACCGCAGGCGCGCCGAGGAGGCCGCGCGGCGGCTGCGGCAGCGCACGCAGGCGAGCGCCCAGGCGCGGCCGGAGAAGCCGTCGAAGGCGATCGTCGAGCAGACGGACCACGCTGAGTGGGTGGACCAGCAGCGCCGCGCGGCGGCCACCGCGGCGGCCGAGGAGCAGCAGAGCTGGGACCCGGCGCCGGTCCCGCTGCCGACGTACGTGAACGCGCCGGTGGCGCCCCGTACGGCGCGCGGCGTGGACATGGACGCCCCGGACACCTGGAGCGCCGCCCGCTCGACCACGGCGGGCACACCGGCCACCACGCCGCCCAAGGCCCAGCCACCGGGCCCGCAGCGGACGCCGCTCTTCGACCAGTACGCGGACGACGACCACCGCCGGGCCTCCGGCGAATGACGGATTTCGGCCCGGCGCGGGAGTGCTGTAGAGTTTTCCACGCAGCAAGGGCCTGTAGCGCAGCCTGGTAGCGCATCTCGTTCGCAACGAGGGGGTCAGGGGTTCAAATCCCCTCAGGTCCACAGCTGAAGCCCGTTCGCTACACCAGGTAGAACGGCAGACAAGAGGCCCCGCCGACTCCGGTCGGCGGGGCCTCTTGCGTGCGTGCAAGCAGCGAAGTACAGCAACGGGTCCCAAGCTGCCTACCAAGCTTCCGCAACACCTTGCCCGTCGCCTCAGACGGCACGTGCGTGTGCCGGACAATCCGCCCCGACGACCATGCCACCGGCGGCTGGGGCCTGGCGCTCGTCGTCACCTACGCGGACGAGGTACGGGTCAGCGGCGACCACCACGGACACAGCATCACCGCCAAACTCCGCACAGCATGAGACGCAGGACCCGCGAGGGCTTCCGCTCTGAGGCCACCGCACACGACGCCCACGGCCAGCGAACCTTCTTACTGGACCAGCACTCGGCGACCACGGCCCGCCTGGCACTGCGCTGGCTCCACGTGCGGGCGAAGCACATAGCCCACCAACTCGACCCACCCATCGCGCGCCCGGTCTATGGCTGGATCGCCGACCACCTGGCGCAAGAGCGCGTGCTGACCGCGCTGTTCCTCAGCGAGACCTACGCCCACACGATCCACGACGGCGCCCTCACCTACGTCCTGACCGCCTTCCCCGCCCCCGGCACCCGATCCTTCAGGCAGGCACGATGACCGACCAGGAACCCGTACCGTTCCGTCTCCCGGCGGAGGTGGCGGAGTGCTACCGCTACGAAATCTCCGGCGCCATGGACTCGGCGGTTCTCTACTGCCACGACGTCGTTGACCGCCACAGCCACCGCCGCCTATGGACCCCCAAGGGCGACCACCCCGACCACCACGAACTCATCGCCCAGGCCCGCGCCCCAAGCGCCGCATGGTCATCGACTGCGCAGAAACCATCGCCCGAGAGATCGAAACCGACCACCAACGCCACAAGGCCCGCGCCCAACGCCACCGCGAGGCCCGCGAGTAACAACTTTCTCTACGACATCAAGGCGCCGCGCAAGCGCGGCGCGCGGCAGCGGCGGCCCCCGGGCCGCCGCTCCTGTCTCCGCCCCGCCACGGCCCAGGCCCCGTCGCCCGCGCACCAAAAGGCCGCAGCCTGGTGGCGGCGAAAGGGGGTCCGTCGTGGCTGAGGCGACCGGTTCCGCGGCTCTAGGCAGCAAGCCTGGCACGAGCCTCGAAAATCGGGCCCACATCGGGCACTTGCGGGCAGATCCTCAAACCTGCCCGATCCGCCGGCGAGCGTAAGCCTTCCGACCTCTCGCCCCAAGCAAGCTCCCACCAACCGACCTTGTAAAGGTGCCCCCAGCGGGCACCAAGTCTTCGGCGACTCGTGTCAGAGACGACGAGACAACTAGCGGAGGATAGATGCCAAATCGGACCATCTTCTACTGTCGGAAGAACGTCCCGACCGGCTCATTCGTCTCGGGTGGCTCACGGGGGGTTCAAGTTCGAGGACCACGCCGTTACCCTAAGCTGCGGGGGAGGTGAGTAGCGTGGTCGTCCGGGTGCGGGTTGAGCCTGCCGTGCTGCTTTGGGCCGTGGAACGCGCGGGGTGGACGGAGGACACCATCGCCAGGCGAGCACCTCGCTTGAGCGAATGGCTTGCGGGCGCGAAACCAACTCTTAAGCAATTGGAACAATTCGCCCATGCTACACACGCCCCGCTAGGGAATTTCTTTCTTTCCGCCCCGCCGGAAGAACCTGTGCCGATCCCCGACATGCGCACATTCAACAATCGTGTAATCGAGCGCCCTTCGGCCGATCTACTTGACACTATCTACTCATGTCAAGCCCGCCAGGACTGGTACCGGGATTACGCAGCAACGCACGGTCTCCCCGAGGTGGGATTCACGGGCGCAGCCAGCACCTCGCTTCAGCCAGATGTGCTAGCGTCCCAAATTCGGCGAATGCTACGATTCGAGATCAATGAGCGTGGCGAATTCCGCTCGTGGGAAGATGCACTCCGTCGACTCATTGATCGGATCGAGAGCATCGGCGTTCTAGTGGTGGTCAACGGTATCGTTGGGGCCGACACTCACCGCAAGCTGAATCCGGAAGAATTCCGCGGTTTCGCATTAGCCGACTCTTTTGCACCGCTGATTTTCATTAATGGCGCCGACACGAAGGCGGCTCAAATATTCACGATGGTGCACGAGCTTGCTCACATTTGGCTTGGCGAGAGCGCATTGTCCGATGCCCCAATGGCCCGGCGGACAAGCAGCAACGCTGAACTATGGTGCAACCGCGTTGCCGCCGAGATTCTTGTGCCGCTAACCGAAATTCGGCGCGATTATCGGGGTAATCCGTCAGAAGCCGAATTGGAACGCCTAGCGCGAAAATATCGCGTCAGCACTCTAGTCGTCCTCAAGCGGCTCCATGATGCGCGTTTTCTCGACTGGAATGACTATCAAGATCGATATTCGACCGAGCGAGAGCGAATCATCACCGTCATGCAGAATCGACAAGGCGATTCCGGCGGCGGAAATTATTACTATACGCAACCGATCAGGCTTAGCCGAAAATTTGCCCGCGCCGTCATTGCAGACACACTAGAGGGTGGCACCGCATTCCGGGACGCATACCGATTGCTGGGCACCAGAAAGCATCAGACATTTGAAAATCTTGTAACCGAGATTGGAGTTGCCTGATGTATCTGGTGGACTCCAACGTGCTCATCGAAGCCAAGAATCGCTACTACGCCTTTGATATCGCACCTGGATTTTGGGTCTGGCTCGACCACGCTCATGAAAACGCGCTAGCTTGTAGCATTGCTCCGGTGCGCGAAGAGCTGGTGCTTGGTGGCGATGAGCTCGCCACGTGGGCACAAGATCATCCAGGCTTCTTCCGTCCGGTAGACAGCGCAGCCACAACCCAATTCGGACCTTTGACCAGTTGGGCGCACTCCGGCAACTTCACACCGTCGGCGCTTAACGACTTCATTGGCAACACCGCCGACTTCTATCTCATCGCCTACGCGAAAGCCCACAACCACATACTTGTCACCCACGAACAATCTAAACCTGATGCGCGCCGACGCATCATGATTCCCGATGCTTGCATGGCAATGGGTGTCAGATACGCTAACACTTTTGCCATGCTCAGAAGTGTGAACGCCAGGCTAAGCCTCCAACTTCCATGAGGCCGAGTTACCGAGAGCCGCGATCAGGGCTGAGCCAGAGGGCCTTTTCGCCGCCCGAAACAGCCTCATTCCACTGGTGGAGGTGAAAAGCTAGTCCTCACCTCGTCATCCCAGTTTCTATCTCATTTAGCCCCGGACACGGCCGCTCGGCCGAGGGCAGACTCGCCCGCGAGACCGAACCGGCCTATGATGCAGGTGATGGAGCTGCAACAGATCTCCCGGGACCGCTAACCAGCTTGGATAGCGTCCCACAGCTGAATCCGGTTCACTACACCAGGCAGAACGGCAGGCAAGAGGCCGTGCCGCCTCAGGGGCGGCCCGGGCCTCTTGTTCATGTGTGCCTGGCCGATTTTTGTGGCGCTTGGAATGGCTGCTGAGGACCGGGGGCTGTCTCGGTGGCGATTGCCGAAGCCGGATGCTCGGCCATGGGACGATTTTCTTATGATGCGCGCGGGCTTTACCGTGCGCTGTTTCCGGCCGGTTCTGTCGTGTCGGCGATCTCAGCTCAGGAGACCTGCATGGGGGCGGATGCCGAGTCGGAGGGGCGCCTTCATCGCTTGGTCCATTGGTTGAGTGCGGCTGAGCAGGACATCGAGATGTTCCGGTGGTACGCCGGTGAAGCCGCGGATGTGTCGGATGAGACCCGGAGGTTCGCCGTCGACTTTGTCAACGGTCTCGCTGACAGGAGTGTGCTCGGGCCCCCAGGGGCGCCGTGAGGCGTGTGGTGTGTGTCACGGTGAGGTGGGGGTGTGTGGGCTTGGGCTGGAGTCGTACGTGGGGGTTGTGGGCTTACCTTCAGGTGTGGACTTACCGGAGGTAAGTTTCCTGCCTACGGTGGGGCGTGTGACAAAAATTAGTGTCGAGGTGTGGTCGGATCTGATCTGCCCGTGGTGCTATATCGGCAAGCGGCGGCTCGCTGGGGCCTTGGAGCGGTTCGAGTGGCGTGATGCCGTGCGGGTGCGGTGGCGTAGTTATGAGTTGGACCCCGCTACGCCTGGTGGTGTTGACGAGACCATCGCGCAGCGCATGCTGCGGCGGCAGGGAATTCCGCCGGAGCGGGCCGCGCAGTTGCTCGCGCATGTCTCGCGGGCCGCGGCGGACGAGGGGCTTGAGTACGACCTGGAGCGCGCGCGTCCGGTCAACACCCTGGATGCCCACCGGCTGCTCCATCTCGCCGCCGACCAGGGGCTCGCCGACGCCGTGCAGGAACGTCTGATGCGCGCGTACACCCGTGAGGGCGCGCTGCTGTCCGATCACGCCACGCTCGTGCGGCTCGCGGGCGAGGCGGGGTTCGCGGAGGACGCGGCGCGTGCCCTGCTGGCGTCGGACGACCGTACGCGCGAGGTCCGTGAGGACGAGGCGCGGGCCGCCGAGTTGGGCCTGTCGGGCGTGCCGTCGTTCGTGGTGGACGGGCGGTACGCGGTGTCCGGCGCCGAGTCGGCCGATTCCCTGCTCGCCCTGCTGCGCCGTGCCGTCGCCGCCTGACCCGTCGTTCCGAGGAGTCCCCCGTCCCATGAGTACCGAATTGGCGCAGCCCGCCACCTCCGCCCCGCCCGGACGGGAGGCGCGGCTGGGTGTCGTGCTGGCCGTCTGCTGCCTGGCACAGTTCCTGGTGACGTCCAGCGTCGCCGTCGTCAACGTCGCGCTGCCCAGCATGCGGGAGTCCGGGCTCGGCTTCACCGCCGACAGCCTCCAGTGGATCGTCAACGCGTACACCGTCGCGTTCGCGGGCTTCCTGCTGCTGGGCGGGCGGGTCGCCGACTTCTTCGGGCGGCGCCGCGTGCTGCTCGCCGGGGTCCTGGTGTTCACCGTCGCCAGCCTCGCCGCTGGTGTCGCGCCCGGCGCGGGCGTCCTGATCGCGGCGCGCGCCGTGCAGGGGCTCGCCGCCGCTGTGATCGCGCCGACGACCCTGGCCGTGCTGGGGACGAGCTTCACCGATGTGCGCAGCCGCCACAGGGCGTTCGGTGCGTGGGGTGCCGTGTCCGGTGCGGGTGGTGCGTTCGGCGCGCTGGCCGGGGGTGTCCTCACGGACGCGCTGTCGTGGCGGTGGATCTTCTTCGTCAACGTGCCCGTGGGGCTCGTGCTGCTGGCCGGGGCCGCGTGGGTGGTGACCGAACTGCGGCACCACCACGGCGCGGTGCGTGAACTCGACCTGGTGGGGGCCGTCACCGTCACGGCCGCTGTCCTGCTCGCCGTGCTGGGGATCGTGCAGGGCGGGCCCAAGGGCTGGACGTCCGCCGCATCGCTCGGGCCGCTGGTGGCGGGCGTGGTGCTCCTCGCGCTGTTCCTGCTGATCGAGCACCGCTGGGCGCCCAGTCCCCTGCTGCCGCTCGATGTCTTCAAGTCCCGCTCGGTGAGTGCGGCGAACGTCGTGGCGCTCACCAGTGGCGCCGCGCTGTTCGGCACGTTCTACTTCCTGACGCTCTACCTCAGCCAGGTGCGCGACTACAGCCCGCTGCGCACCGGCTTCGCCTATCTGCCGCTCGCTGTGGCGATCATGGTGGCCGCCCAGTTCTGCGCGCCGCTGATCCGGGCGGTGGGGCCCCGAACGACGCTGGTGCTGGGGATGGTCCTCAGTGCCGCCGGCCTGTTCTGGCTCGGGAGGCTCTCCGAGGAGTCGTCCTTCGCCGGCGGCGTGCTCGGTCCGACGCTGGCGCTCGGCCTGGGCCAGGGGATCTCGATGTCCGCCACCGCCATCGCCGGTGTGGCCGGGGTGCCAGCGGAGCGCGCCGGGCTGGCGTCCGGGCTGCTCAACGCGACGCGCCAGCTGGGCGGCGCGGTCGGCCTCGCGGTGCTCGCGGCCGTGGCCACCGCCCGCGTCACCGGCCTCGCGGAGGGCGGAGTGCCCGGTCCGCACGCGTACGCGTCGGGCTACGGCCTCGCGTTCACCGTCGCCGGGGTCCTGGCCCTGGCGGGCGCGCTCACGGCCCTGGCCGCGCCGGGTGGTACGCCGCGGCGGGCCGGCGCCGCGTAGGAGTCGCGGGTGCCCGCCCCGGCGTGGGGCCGGGGCGGGCGCCGCGGGTCAGGAGCAGGGGGAGCCGTTGAGGGCGAGGTTCGTCGGGCCCGCACTGTTGCCGGTGTGGGTGGCCTGGTAGCCGATGTCCACGCTGGCGCCGGGGGCGATGGCCGCGTTGTAGGCGACGTTGCGCGCGCTGACGGTTCCGCCGGTGGCGGTGAAGGTGGCGTTCCAGCCCGAGGTGATGGTCTGGCCAGCCGGGAGGGAGAAGGTCAGCGTCCAGCCGTTGACCGGGGTGGTGCCGGTGTTGGTGAGGGTGAGGGAGCCGGTCAGGCCGGTGTTCCATGTGTTGGTGGTGACGGTCACCGCGCAGTCGGCGTCGCCGGGCGGGTCTTCGGGGTCGCCCGGGTCACCGGGGCCGCCCGGGTCGGTGGGGTCGTCGAGGCCGAAGAAGGTGATGGCCCGCGCGGCCATGCCGCCGGTGGGCAGCGAGTGGCCCACGCCGTTGACGCTGATCGCCTCCACGGGCGCCTGGTCACCCGTGCCGCCGTAGCGCGTACGGGTCCAGGACGGCTGCGGACTGTCCGTCAGCGACGGCGTCTGGCTGACGCCGTGCACGTTGGTCCACTGCTTGATCTCCTCGGCGAAGTTCGGGTACCGCAGTGTGGTGTCGGTGGTGCCGTGCCACACCTGCATGCGGGGGCGCGGACCGTTGTAGCCGGGGTAGGCGGCGCGTACGAGGTCGCCCCACTGCTGCGGGGTGCGCGTCACCTGGCCGTTGGCGCAGGCGCTGTTCCAGCCGGAGCCGTCCGTGGTGGCGAAGCAGCCGAAGGGGACGCCCATGAACGCGGCGCCGGCCTTGAACACATCCGGGTAGTCGCCGAGCAGCACGTTCGTCATCATCGCGCCGGACGACGCGCCGGTGACGTACACGCGGTCGGGGTCGGTGCCCAGGGTGTTCTGTACGTACCTGACCATCGACACGATGCCCACCGGGTCGCTGCCGCCGTCGCGCCGCAGTGCCTGCGGGGAGGAGACGTCGAAGCACTGCCCGCTGCGGGTGGCCGACGGGTAGATGACGACGAAGCCGTAGCGGTCGGCGAGCGAGGCGAACTCGGTGCCCGAGTAGAACGCCGGGCCGGTGCCGGTGCAGTAGTGCACGGCGACCAGGACCGGCGGTTCGTCCTGGACGGTGTCCGGCACGTAGAGGTGCATACGCAGGTTGCTCGGGTTGGCGCCGAAGTTGGTCACCTCGGTCAGGCTGGCGGCGGACGCGGAGGGCGCGTTCACCAGCAGTGCGGCGAACAGGGGAAGCACCCCGGCCAGCAGCGCGGCGCACAGCCTGCGCAGGCGGGTGCGGGGCGTGTCGGACGGGGGTGACGCGGCTCTGGTGGACATCTCGGTGCCCTTTCTAGACTGCGGGCTGTGAAGGGTCTGCTGCTGCGGCTGTCCTCACTCGACGCGGACGCCGCCGCCGCGGTGCGGGTCATCGCCCACTACCAGGCGCTGCTGAGCGGCGGCGCGGTCGATCCTGTGGTGCTGGTGCGTTCGACGGCGGGGCTGGCGCAGTGCCCCGCCGGGGCCGAGACGGCGGACGGCCGTACGGCCCGGTTCGCTCCCGACGGGGTCGCCCTCCCCGGCGTGCCCGGCCGTGTCTCCGACAGCGTGGAGCTGCGCCCGGCCGGGCGGGTCTGGCTGGAACGGGACGGCGGGTCCGGCCCGTTCGACGCGCTGGTCCTTGAGTGGATGGCCATCGCGGCGCGGATGGGCCCGGGGCGCGGGGGCGCGTCGCCGCAGGCGGCGGACCCGGCGCTGGTGGAGCTGGTCCTGTCGGAGCGTGAGGCAGTGGAGGACCGGGCGCGGGCGCTGCGGCTGCTGGGGGTGCACCCGACGCTGCCGCTGCGGGTGGTCGCGGTGGCGGACGCGTCGGGGGCGGACGCGGGTCTGGTGGCGGTGTCGCTGCTGGCGCGCGGCGGTGCACCGGCGACGGTACGGGTGGCCACCGTTGGCGTGCTGGCTGCGGCCCTTGTGCAGCCGCAGGGGGGCGGGGAGTCACCAGCGGACGGGCTGCGGGAGGCGGCGGGGGAACGTGCCCGTGCGCTGGCGCCCGGGGTGGGGCGTAAGCAGGACGTGCGGGTGGGGGTCGGCGGTCTGGTGGCGCCGGTGCACGCGGGGGTGTCGTGGGGGCAGGCGCGGGCGGCGTTGCGGTTCGCGGTGCCGGGCGGGGGTGTGGACGAGGTGGTCGTGGACCACGCGGAGCTGGGGCCGCTGGCGCTGCTCGCCGAGGTGCCGGCCGCGCGGCTGCGGGCCGAGCCCGGGGTGCGGGCCCTGGCAGAACTGGCGGAAGGGGACGGCGGGGCGCTCGGGGTGGAGGCGCTCGCCGCGTTCTGTCGTACGGGGTCGTTGCGGCGGGCGGCGGCGGCGCTGCATCTGCACCACAGCTCGGTGGCGGCGCGGCTGGCGGTGGTGGAGGGGGCGCTGGGGTGGCGGCTGCGGGAGCCGGGCGGGCTGCTGCGGGCGCAGTTGGCGCTGTACGCGTGGCGGTTGTCGGCTGCGGGGTGACGGGCGGTCACGGCGCGAGTCCGGTGCGCAGGGCGGTGACGGCCTCGGAGGTGACGCGCTGGGCGATCGCGGAGTGGGTCACGGCGGCGCTGCCGTGGAACGTGCCGGGGTAGCGGCGCAGTTCGACGGGTACGCCCGCCGCTTGCAGTGCTGCGGCGAACGCGACGCCCTCGTCCCGCAGCGGGTCGAACTCCATGACGGCGATGAACGTGGGCGGCAGTCCGCGCAGTTCGGTCGCGCGGGCGGGAGCGGCGTAGGCGGGGACGCCGGGGGTGCCGGGGACACCGCGGCCGAGGTAGGCGTCCCAGCTGAGCTGCGCGTTGCGGCGGTGCCAGACCGGGGTGTCCGTGAAGCGGACGGCGCTCGGGGTGGCGAGGCGGTCGTCGAGGGCGGGGCTGTGCAGGTGCAGGTGGCGGATGGGCGGGCCGCCCTCGTCCCTGGCCAGCAGGGCGATGGCGGCGGCGAGTCCGCCGCCCGCGCTGTCGCCCCACACGCCGATCCGGCCGGGGGCGGCGTAGAGCTGGGCGACGTGGGCGGCGGTCCAGCGCAGGCCCGCGTAGGCGTCGTACAGGGCGGCCGGGTAGGGGTGTTCGGGCGCGAGGCGGTAGTCCGCGGAGACGACGACGGCGGGGAGCGTGCGGCAGAAGTGGAGGTTGGTGTCGTGGTCGACGTCGGGTGAGCCGAGGACGAAGCCGCCGCCGTGCAGGCTGTACAGCGCGGGCAGAGGGCCGGGGACGCCGAGGGGGCGGTAGACGCGTAACGGTACGTCCGGGGCGCCGTCGTGTCCGGGGGCGTGTGTCTCGTGCACCGCGACGCCCCGGGTGTCGGCGGTGGGGAGGGCGGCGGCCAGTTCCGCGGCCTGGGCGCTGCGTGCGGCGGCGAGGTCGGTGATGTCGACGGGCGGCATCATGGCGACGGCGGCGGCGAGTTCGGGGTCGAGCGGATAGCGCACGCTGTCCTCCCTCCGGTGTGGCGGGCGCGTCACCGAACGGTCCCATGGGGCGGGAGCGGGGGTCATCAGACGGGCGTCGGGGATACGGCGGCTGGGATCCGACGCGTGCGCGCGGCTTGTTCGCGGGCGTGGCGGGCGGCCGGGGGGCCGGGGCCTGGGGCGGGGCGTCCGTACGCGCAGGACTGGGCGTACGGGTGGGTGGGGCGGGGCTGACGCGGCTTCTTGACGCGGGTGGTGGCCGTTCCTATGGTCACCGCGCCTGACCGGGTGCAGTCGCCCCCGACGCTGAGGAGCCCCTCGTGAAGATGTCCGTTCCGCGTCCCCGCGGGTCCGCCGCCCACCGGCGCCGCCGCAGGGCGATGGCCGCGCTGGCGGGGCTGCTCGCCGCCCTGTGCCTGCTGACCACCGCGCCCACCGCCGGGGCGGCGGGCGCCGCCGGGTGGGGCGGGCGCACGGAGTGGGTGGGGGCGTGGGCGTCGCCGGTGACAACCGTGCCGGCGAGTGACGGCACCGCGTTCGAGGACCAGACGCTGCGGCAGATCGTGCGGACGACGCTGGCGGGTGACACCCTGCGCGTCACGGTGACCAACGCGTTCGGCACGGCGCCGCTCGTCGTGGGCGAGGCCAGGATCGCGCGGCGGGCGGACGGGGAGGAGGGGCCGCGGGTGCTGCCGGGCACGGACCGGCGCCTCACGTTCGGCGGGCGCGGGTCGCTGGCCGTGCCGGGCGGGGGTGAGGTGGTGAGCGATCCGGTGCGGTTGCGTGTACCGGCGGGCGCCGACCTGGCGATCAGCCTGCACCTGCCGCGGCGCACGCAGGGCGGGACGGTCAACGCGTTCGCCGGGCAGGAGAACTTCGTGGGCGACGGGAACGTCACCGGGGCCGCCGACTTCACGCCGAGCGCCGTCACGGCGTCGTGGTACTTCCTGTCGGGCGTCAGCGTCGCCACACGGCACGGGGACCGCGCGTCGGCCGTCGTCGCGCTGGGCGACTCCATCACGGCGGGCACGACCGTCAACGCCAACCACCGGTGGACCGACTTCCTCGCCCGCAGGCTGCGCGCCACGCCCGGGCGGGACGCGACGGCTGTGCTCAACGCGGGGATCAGCGGGAACCGCCTGCTGCGCGACCCGAACCCCCCGGCGGGCTCCGACGCGGAGGCGTACGCCGCGTACTTCGGCGAGAGCGGCCTGCGGCGCTTCACGCGCGACGTGCTGGCGCGGCCCGGCGTGCGCGACGTCATCGTGCACCTGGGGGTGAACGACATCGGGCATCCGGGGACCGTCGCGCCCACGTCGGAGCGCGTCACCGCCTCCGACCTGATCGACGGCTACCGCCAGCTGATCTCCCGGGCGCACGCCCGGGGCGTACGGGTGCACGGCGCGACGATCACGCCGTTCCGCGACACCCCGCTGGGCTTCTGGACGCCGGAGAACGAGCGGGTGCGGCAGCGGGTGAACGACTGGATCAGGACGTCCGGCGCGTTCGACTCGGTCGTGGACTTCGACGCCGCGCTGCGCGACCCCGCGCGGCCCGACCGCCTCGCGGCCCGCTACGACAGCGGCGACCACCTGCACCCGAACGACCTGGGCAACGAGGCGATGGCGCGGGCGGTCCCCGCGCACCTGCTGTGAGCCGTACCGGCGGCGTACCCACCGGGACCGACAACTGACCGCGCACCGCGACCGCGAAGGACTCCTCAGGTGGACGGACACAACGAGACCAGGCGCGTGCACGGACGCGTGAACAGGCGCGCCGCGCTCACCGGCCTCACCGGCGCCGTGACGGGCCTGGCCGCCCTCGGCGCGACACCGGCGGCGGCGCGGTCGGGCGGCGAGGGGTGGGTGGACACGTGGACGGCGATGCCGCAGCTCACCGAGCCGCACAACCTGCCGCCCGCGCCGTTCACGGGCAGCGACGGCGTCCTCGCCGACGCGACGCTCCGGCAGACCGTTCATCTGACGATCGGGGCGCGGCGGGTGCGGCTGTCGTTCTCGAACGAGTTCGGCGGCGCGCCGCTGCCGCTGACCTCGGTGGCGGTGGCGCTGCCCGCCGGGGGCAGGGCCGGGGCGCGGGCCGTCGTGCCGGGTTCGACACTGCCGGTGACGTTCGACGGGCGGGCGTCGGTGACGGTGCCGGTGGGGGCGCGGTACGTGTCGGACCCGGTCGACGTGCGGGTGCCGCCCGGCGGGGAGCTGACGGTCACCGTGCATCTCGCCGACGGGCAGCGGTCGTTGTCGGTGACCTCGCATCCCGGGTCGCGCACCACGTCGCACCTGGTCGCGGGTGAGCGCGTCGCCGCCGAGGACCTGCCGGGCGCGACGCCGGTGGACCACTGGTACTTCCTGAGCGCCGTCGAGGCGTGGGCGGCGCGCGGCAGCAGGGCGGTCGCCGTCCTGGGCGACTCGCTGACGGACGGCCGGGGTTCGACGACCAACGGCAACGACCGGTGGCCCGACCGGCTCGCCGCACGGCTGCGGGGGCGGCGGGACACCGAGGACGTGGCGGTCCTCAACCAGGGCGCGGGCGGCAACCGGGTGCTCCTGGAGGGGCTCGGGCCGAGCGCCGTGTCGCGCCTGGACCGGGACGTGTTCGCGCGCAGCGGCGTCACGCGGCTGATCGTCTTCGAGGGGGTCAACGACATCGGGACGGCGGCGGCGACCGCGGCGGCGCAGGAGGCGGTGACGGCGGATCTCCTGACGGCGTACGGGCAGTTCGTGACGCGTGCGCACGCGCGGGGTGTGGAGGTGTACGGCGCGACGCTCACGCCGTTCGGCGGCAACGCGGCGTACGACGACCCGGCGGGGCTGCGGGAGGTGGCGCGGCGGGAGGTCA
Source organism: Streptomyces sp. NPDC049879 (assembly GCF_044461265.1). Lineage (NCBI taxonomy): Bacteria > Bacillati > Actinomycetota > Actinomycetes > Kitasatosporales > Streptomycetaceae > Streptomyces > Streptomyces sp. NPDC049879. The sequence continues at coordinate 160,005 of NZ_JBITKT010000005.1, forward strand.
ACGCGTGGATTCGCGGGAGCGGGCGGTTCGACGCGGTGCTCGACTTCGACGCGGCGGTGCGGGACCCGGCCCGGCCGGAACGGCTGCGGGACACGGTCCACGACGGCGACTGGCTGCATCTGACGCCCGGGGGCTACGCGTTGCTGGCCGCGGCTGTGCCCGTCTCCCTGTTCCGCGACTGACGGACGCGTTCGACGGGCTCCGGTGCGGAGGGCTGTGGTGCCGTCCGTGAGGGTCGTCTGCAAGGTCACGGGTCCCGACGGGATGCGGCTCATTCTGGAGCACCGGTCGGGCGATCCGGAGATCGGCTGCGACCGGGTGCCCAAGTTCCGTCCTGCCGCCGCCGGTTCAGGGGTGTAGGCGGGCGTTCCCTTGGTCGGGTTCGTCGTGGCGGCGGTCGCGCTCTGCGCCTGGTGCAACATTCTCGACTGTCAGTGGCATCACTTAGAGTGACAGCACTGATGCGGAGAGGGTGGGGATGATGGCGAAGGCACGGGAGTTCGGGCCGGTCCAGCTGGCGAGGTGGCTCGGGCTGGCGGCGTGGCAGATCGCGTACGCGAGGGAGCGTGGGCTGGTACCGGCGCCGGATCTGGCGGAGGGCCGCTGGTCGGAGGCACTGGCGAAGACGCTGCCCGAGCGGGCGGAGGAGATCCGGGTCGCGGTGGGCGACCGTCCGGGCGTCGGCACGGTGAACGCGGCGCGCCATCTCGCCGTCCACAGCGGGCTGGACGTGGCGTGTGCGGACATCCTGGAGCTGGTCGCGCGCGGGCTGCTGCGCCCGGTGGGGCGCTACCGGGGCAATCCGGTCTACGCGGTGCGGGACCTGGAGGAGCTGCCGCGCGAGCGGGTGGGCGCGGTGGTGGAGGAACGGCTGGCCTGGACCGGGGCCAGCGCGACGGCGGTGGAGGCCGCGCGGCTTCTCGGCTGGTCGGTGGGCCTGTTCGAGGTACGGGCGGAACGCGCGGGGCTGGTGCCGCGTGCGGACGGCAGGTATCCCCGGGCGGAGGTCGTACGGCTCGGGGCAGGTCCGTGGGACACACCGGTGGACCGGGGTGGCGGCGAACGGGGCGGACCGCCGGTCGGGCGCCGCGAACCGGTCGCGGTCGGCGCGGGCGGGGGTGGCGGGGTGTAGGGAGTGGGGTCGAGGTGGCGGTGGTGGCGTCGCCGGACCGGTGTCCGTGCGGTGCGGTGCGCCCCCCGCCAGCCCTTCGGAAGGCGGGGGGCCGCGCGAAGGAGGTCATCGGGGAGGGAGGATCGGGGGCGGTAAGTGCACGGCAGGGGGGTGGAGGTGTGGGTGTGGTGGCGGAACACGATGAGGCGCCGGAAGAGGCGGAGGCCGGGAGGCGGGCGCGGGTCCGCGCGGTGGCGCGGGGGGTGTGTGCTGTGGTGATCGCCCTTGTGGGGGCGGTGGTCCTGGTCCGGCTGGCCAGGCTGGACGGAGGCTCGTATCTCGCCCTCGTGATGGCGGTGTTCCCCTGGGTGGCCGTGGGCAGTCTGGTCCCGCTGGGGGTGGCGCTGGCCCTGCGGGCGCGGTGGCTGTCCGGCGTGGCGGGGGCCCTCGTGGTGGTCGAGCTGTGCCTGCTGCTGCCGCGCTACCTGGGCGGAGGCGCGGAGATACCGGCGGACGCGCCCCGGCTGCGCGTGGCGACGAGCAGCGCCCACGCGGGGGCGGTGGACCCGGCCGCGCTGGTCGATCTCGTCAGGACGGAACGGGTGGACGTGCTCTCCGTGGCCGAGCTGTCGGCGGAGACGGCCCGCGCCCTGGACAGCGCGGGGATGGCCGGCCTCATGCCCTACCGGGAGCTGCGCCCGGAGGCCGACTCGTCGCTCTACTCCCGGCTGCCGCTGTCGGACGGCGGGCTGCTGCCGCTGGACACCACCTGGCCGCAGACAGGGGCCGACGTACAGGTGGGCGGCCGGACGGTGCGGCTGGTCGCCGTGCACACCTACTACCCCCTGGGCGATCCGGGGCGCTGGGACGCCGACATGACGGCGCTCCGGGAGGAGGCGGCGCGCGGGAGCGAGGACACCGTGTTCCTGGGCGACTTCAACGCCACGCTCGACCACGGCCCGATGCGGGACCTGCTGGCGGCCGGGCTGGCGGACGTGCACGACGAGCTGGGGCAGGGCTGGGCACCGACCTGGCCGGAGGGCCGCTGGTACCCGCCGCTCATACAGCTGGACCACGTGCTGCACGGGCCGGGACTCGCAGCCGTGTCGGTGCACGAGGCAGCCGTGGAGGGCAGCGACCACCGGGCGGTCGTCGCCGAACTGGCCCTCACGGACTGAGGGGCGTGAGGGGCGGACGAGGGGCCCGTCGGCGGGAGACGTGGCTCCGTGGAGCCAGGGAAGGGGCGGAGGATGGCTCTGTGGCGGGATGTCCGGGGGCTGTGGGCGCCCATACGCTCCGTGACCATGTGGAAGACCATGACAGGCCTGTTGGCCACGGTGGGAGATGGATTCCGGTGGGCGCTGGTCGCTCGGGCCCCGCGTCCGGCGGGTGCGGTGAAGCGGGGTTCCGGATGGCTCGGCGTCGTGGCCGGATCGGGAATCCTTGTCGTCTGGCTCGTCGCGATGATGTTCGCGGGGCCGACCGAGACGGACACGATGCCGCTGACCGGCCTGTTGTACGACGCCGTCACGATCCTGCCGGCCCTGCTGATGCTGCGGTATCCCTTCGCGGCCTGGCGATGGGCGTACGTCCACGCCTGGGTCGCGCCGTTGCTGGTGGGGCGTGGGACATTGCTGCCCACACTGTCCGAGCAGACGTTGGTGCTGCTGCTGGTCATGGGCGCCGCCGCCCTGCGGGGGCCGCGCCGGATGCTGTGGGCGATGGGTTCGCTGTGCCTGCCCATGCTCTGGGTCTGGTGCGACGGGCCGACGGACGCGCTCGCCGTGACCGCGTTGTTCGTCGTGGTCCTCGCGGGTGCGGACATGGCGCGGGCCCGTGCGGTGGCGCGGCGTGAGCTGGTGGTGGCTCAGGAGCTCACCGAGGTGGAGAAGGCCAGGAGTGCGGTGCTGGAAGAGCGCGCGAGGATAGCCCGGGAGCTGCACGATGTGGTGGCCCACCACATGTCGCTGATCGCGGTGCGCGCCGAGACGGCGCCGTACCGGCTGCCGGAGCTGGGGGAGCCGGAGCGTGAGGAGTTCACGGCGGTCGCGGGCGCGGCGCGGGAGTCGATGGGCGAGATGCGGCGTCTGCTGACGGTGCTGCGCGGGGAGGACCCGGCGCAGCGGGCGCCGCAGCCGGGGCTGCCGGATGTGGCGTCGCTGGTGGAGGAGAGCCGGGCGGCCGGGGCCCGGGTCGCGTACTCGGCGCCGGAGGCCGCGGTGGTTCCGGCGACGGTGGGGCTCGGCGCGTACAGGATCGTGCAGGAGTCGCTGTCCAACGCGCGCAGGCATGCGCCGGGCGCGCCGGTGAAGGTGGACGTGGAGATGCGTGACGACGCGCTGCGGGTGCGGATCGTGAACGAGGCGCCGCAGGACGGTCGGAGTGCGCCTGACGGGCAGGGTGTCGGGCATGGACTGCAGGGGATGGCGGAGCGGGCGACGGCGCTGGGAGGGACGTTCGCCGCGTCCGCCACGGAAAGCGGCGGCTACCGGGTCGCGGCGTCGCTGCCGCTGTTCGAACGGGCGCGGCCGTGACGGACGAGGTGACCGTGTTGATCGCGGACGACCAGGCTCTGGTCAGGCAGGGCTTCGGCGCCCTGCTGGACGCGCACCCCGGCCTGCGGGTGGTGGGCGAGGCCGGGGACGGCGAGGCGGCCGTCGCGGCGGTCCGCGCGCTGCGGCCGGATCTCGTGCTGATGGACGTCCGTATGCCGCGGATGGACGGTCTGGAGGCGACGCGCCGCATCCTGGAGGTGCGGGAAGCACCGCTGCCGCGCGTGCTGATGCTGACGACCTTCGACCTGGACGAGTACGTGTTCGAGGCGCTGCGTGCGGGGGCGTCCGGGTTCCTGCTGAAGGACGCCACCGCCGGGGAACTGGTGCACGCCGTCCGGGTGATCGCGGCGGGCGACGCGCTGCTCGCGCCCTCGGTGACCCGGCGACTGATCGAGGATTACGCGACACACCCGCCCGCCGGTCGCGGCGGCGACCGGGTGCCGCCGTCCCTGACCGGCCTGACGGCACGGGAACGGGAAGTCCTCGCGCTGATCGCGCGCGGGCTGTCCAACGCGGAGATCGCCGCCGAACTGGTCGTCGCGGAGGAGACGGTGAAGACGCACGTCAGCCGCGTGCTGAACAAGCTGGGGCTGCGCGACCGGGCTCAGGCCGTGGTCGCCGCCTACGAGTCGGGACTGGTGGTGCCTCATGGGAAGTGAAGCGGAGAACGCCGTACGGGAGCTGCTGGCCGCGCACCCCGTGATGGCGCGGGACCTGCCGCCGTTCGACCCGGCGGGCGCTCCCGCGGAGCCCAGGGCGCTGTTCGCGGCCTGGCTCGCGGAGGCGGCGGACGCCGGAGTGCTGGACGCGGGCGCGGTGACGCTGTCCACCACGGACGGGGACGGTCTGCCGGACGCGCGGATCGTCGCGCTGCGGGACGTCGATCCGGACGGCCGCTGGGTGTTCGCGAGCGACGCGGACAGTCCGAAGGGGCGGCAGCTGGCGGCGGTGCCCGCCGCCGCCATGACGTTCTACTGGCCGGTTCAGGGCAGGCAGGTGCGGGTGCGCGGGTCGGTGGAGCGGGCGTCGGGCGAGGTGGCGGCGCGGGAGTTCCTGAGCCGTTCGCCACTCTCGCGCGCGGCCGGGCTGGTGGCGCGGCAGAGCGAACCCCTCGCGTCGGCCGACGACTTCGGCCGGGCCCTGGCGGGCGCGCGGCGGCGGGTGGAGGCGGACCCGGAGGAGGTGGCTCCCGGGCACACCGTGTGGCGGCTGCGCGCCGACGCCGTGGAGTTCTGGCAGGGCGAGAAGGGCCGGGGGCATGTACGCCTCCGGTACGACCGGGGCGCGGGCGGCGATCCGGCGGGCTGGTCACGCACGTTGCTGTGGCCGTGACGGCGCGGACCGCCCTGGCCCAGCCCACTGACCCGGGGTGCGGGTCGCCCGCTCCCCCACGGCACCGCCGCGTCGTCGCGCCCGCCTGCCGGCCGCAGGGCGCATGGGCGCGCCGCTGACCGGCCGGTCGGCGCCTCTCGGAGGGAGCGGACGAAGCGTGCGCGGGCCAGCGGCGGCGGCCCCGGTGTGCGTCGGACGGCGCGGACGGGCGGTGCGCTGACTGGCCGTCAAAAAGTCACCCGACAGGTGCGTGGAGTCCCGGCGTGCGGTGTGCGGCTCGGGGTAGCCGGAGCGTGCGGGAGTCCACCCACCGAGGGGGTAACGATGGCCTTTGTCACGCGGTTCCGCACGGTGCGCAGGGGCAGGCTCCCCGAGCCTGTCGGCGCGCCCGACGACACGCGTCCCTACACACACGACGACATCCCTTCCGACACGACCTACCCGGACGAGCCCCTCCCGCCCGAGGAGCCGCCCGCGCCACGCGTTCCCCTGTTCCAGCGCCGCACCTTCGGCGCCGCCGTGGCGCGCGTGCTGGTGATGACGCTGGCACTGGTGCTGATGGTCGCCTTCGCCGTCGCGCTGGCACGCGTGACGCTGGTGCCGTCGCCCGACTCGTCCGACCTGATCCACACCAACCTGCGTCCCGGCGCCTCGATCCGCACCTACCTCGACCAGCCCGACTGGTCCGACACCCTGCAGCAGATCGGCGGCAACGTGCTGCTCGGCGTCCCCTTCGGCTTCCTGCTCCCGGTCCTCTTCCCACGGATCCGGGGGCTGCTGCGGGTCGCGCTGTTCACCGCGCTGGTGATGGTGATGGTGGAGACGGCGCAGGGCCTGATCGTGGAGGGCAGGGCGTTCGACATCGACGACGTCATCCTCAACACGCTCGGGGCCCTGATCGGCTTCCTCATCGTGGGCCGGCGCCTGAGCCACGCGCTCTACCCGCGCCGGACGCACTGGTGGCACCGCTGGACGCGGCGCCGTCCCGTGGAGCAGCCGGTCGCCGACGAGCGGTACCCCTGACCTCGCGGCGGTAGCGTGGCGGGATGGCATGCCACGGCGGACCGCACACGTTCCTCTGACGGGGAGGACGGGAACAGCGGCGTGACCTCCAGGAGGCCGTCGCTGTTCTCGGCGTGCGCACCCGAGCGGTTCCACCGATCCCGACCCGCGGCCGTCACGGCTGCCGAGGACCCCGCATGTCCGACGTACCCCTCAGTGGCTCCCCCGTCTCCCCTGCCCATCCCGTCGCCCCCGTGCCGCCGCCGTGGCAGCGGATGCTGCGCGTCCTGTGCTGCCCGCCCTGCGGTGGGGCCCTCACGCTGACCGGCCGCACCCTGCGCTGCGCGCGGCAGCACACGTTCGACCTTGCCCGGCAGGGCTACGCGCCGCTGCTTGCGGGCGGCAGACCCGCCGCGACCGCCGACACGGCGGACATGGTGGCGGCGCGCGAACGCTTCCTCGGCGCGCGCCACTTCGCGCCGCTCACCGACGCGCTGGCCGCCCGCACGGCCGCCCTCTGCCCGCCGGGCGGCGTCCTGCTGGACGCGGGCGCCGGGACCGGGCACCACCTCGCCGCCGTGCTGCGCGCCCTGCCGGACGGCACGGCGGGCCTGGGGCTGGACACGTCGGTCCCGGCGCTGCGCCGCGCGGCGCGCGCGCACCCGCGCGCGGTGGCGGCGAGCTGGGACGTGTGGCAGCCGCTGCCGGTGCGTACGGGCGCGGTGGACGTGGTGCTGAACGTGTTCGCGCCGCGCAACGGGCCGGAGTTCCGCCGCGTGCTGTCGCCCGGCGGGGCCCTGGTCGTCGTCACGCCGACGGGGCGTCACCTCGCCGACCTGCGGCGTTCGCTCGGCCTGCTGTCGGTGGACGGCGCCAAGGACGAGCGGCTGCGGCACTCCCTGGGGGCCCACTTCGCGCGGGAGGGCCACGAGGAGCACGACCACGTGCTCGACCTGGGCGCGGAGGAGGTGGCGCAGCTGGTGGGGATGGGCCCGACCGCCCGGCATGTCGGCGCGGACGAGTTGCGGGCGCGCGTGGCCGGGCTGGGCGAGCCGTGCCGGGTCACCGTGTCGTTCCGCATCTCCGTCTACCGGCCACGCGCCTGACCGCCGGTCCCGGCGGCCCCAGGTCGTGGTGGGCTGACGGATGCGGCGTGGGGGGGGCGGACAGCGCTGCCGGTTTCGGGCGCGGTCGCGGGCTCCGGGCTTGATCATGGTGCGGCTGACGTGGGTCTTGGCGGTGGTGGGGGAGATGACCAGCCGCTCCGCGCTCTCCTCGTCGGAGAGTCCCGCGCCGACCAGTGTGAGGACCTCGCGTTTCGCGCCGGGCGAGCACGCCGTGGAGCGTAGAAGTTCGGTGGGCTCGGTGTCCTTCAGCAGGAAGCCGCAGGCGCCCGCGCGCAGCGCATCGAACACAGGGACGTCCAGGGCGTAGCTGGTGAGGATGACCACGCGGACGTCGCGGAGGGCGGGGTCCGCGGCGCGGATCAGCGGCTGGGACGCGGGTGCGTACGTGCGGGTGCCGACCGGCGAACGCTGTTGACCCTCACGCCGCGTAGGGGTGGACGATGCAACGCATGAGCGATTTCTTCCCCGCTTTCGAGATGAGTCCCGTGCCCGTCCCCGGTCCCGACGCGGTGGCGCCGGAGCCGTTCCGGGGGATCTACGGGATGCCCGCGTTCGTGACGGTGCCGACGGGTGATCTGGCCGCGTCGACGGACTTCTGGGTGCGCGGGCTCGGGTTCTTCGAGCTGTTCGGCATCCCCGGGCAGCTGGTGCACCTGCGCCGCTGGGCGTTCCAGGACGTGCTGCTCGTCGCCGCCGAGGCCGGTGCCGCGCAGGCGGCGGTGCCCGCGATGAGTGTGAGTTTCTCCTGCGTGCTGAACGAGGTGGAGCCGGTCGCGGAGGCGTGCCGCACGCTCGTCGCCGACTGCGTCACCGGCCCGCGTGACACGCCGTGGAACACCCGCGACATCGAGGTGATCACGCCCGAGGGGGCGCGGGTGGTGTTCACGGCGGCTAAGCGGCTCGTCACCGGCAGTCCAGAGGCGCGGGCGCTCGCGGCGGTCGGGATCACCGCGCCCGGCGACGGCGGCGACGGCCGTGGCTGACGCCGGTCTCACGGTGGGGGCGACCGCCGGACGCGTGGGGGTGACCGTCCGCGCGCTGCACCACTGGGACGAGGTCGGCCTCGTGTCGCCGTCCCTCCGCACCACGGCCGGGTACCGCCTGTACACCGACGCGGACGTGCAGCGGCTTGAGCGCGTCGCCGCCTACCGCGACCTCGGTCTCGGGCTCGACGCGATCCGCGCGGTCCTCGACGACACGAGCACGGGGATCGGGGCCGCGCTGCGGGAGCAACGCGTCCAGCTCGCCGGGCAGATCGACGACCTGCGGCTGCTGGACGAACGCCTTGAGCGGATGGCCGAGGCCCACGAGCGCGGGATCCTGCTGAGCGAGGAGGAGCAGGCGGCGACGTTCGGCCCGGACTGGGACGCGCGAAGAACGGGGCAGGCGCGCGTTCTGTGGGGAGAGTCCCCGCAGTGGGCGCAGTTCGCCGAACGCTCCGCCTCCCGCACGCGCGAGCAGTGGCGCGCGCTCGCCGGGGCGATGTCCGCGCTCGAACGCGACCTGGGCGACGCGCTGGACCGGGGCGTCGCCCCGGGCAGTCCTGAGGCGGACGCGCTGGTCGAGCGCCACCGCGAGGTGTTCTCGCACTTCTTCACGCTCACCCGGCGGATGCAGGTGTGTCTGGGGCGCATGTACGAGTCGGACCCGGGCTTCGCGGCCCACTACGACGGTGTACGGGCGGGGCTGGCGTCGTGGTTCCGGCGGTGTGTCGACGCGTCCGCGCGCGCCCAGGGGATCGACCCGGACACGGCGACCTGGCAGTAGCGGGTCAGGCAAGGGCGAGCAGGCAGGCGCGCAGGCGGGCGGCCTCGGCCGGGGCGCTGTGGGCCAGTTCGGTGAGCAGGGCGCGTACGGTCACGGCGAGCGCGCGGGAGAGTTCGGCGGGGTCGAGCGCGCGCACCAGCGTCGCCTCCAGCGGGGCGGTGACGGCGGCCGGCAGGCGGTCGGCGCCCTTGGCGTACGCGGTGGGGAGGCCGAGGCGTGCGCAGGCGAGGGTCAGGATGTGGTCCCGGGTGGCGCTGATCCAGTGTTCGGCGTTCCAGTACGCGCCGCGCTCGATGGCGATCCGCGCGTGCAGCACGTGGTGCCAGGCGAGGCCGGTCAGGTGGCCGGGGTCGGGGGCGGACGCGGGCCGTGGCGCGGCCGGGGTGCCGAAGACGGCGCGGAACCCGCCGTCGCCCACGGGCCCGAAGGCGCCGCCTGGGGCGAATCCGAGATCGACCTCCAGCGGCTCGGGCAGCAGGAACGCCCGGTAGATCGCCTCGCCCGCGCGCAGGTCGAAGTGGTGGAGGGCGCCCAGCTCGCCGTAGAGGTACGCGGTCCAATCGGCGAGCGTGTCCGCCACGGCGGCGTCGGGGGCCAGGCCGAGGAAGAGGTCGATGTCGGACCAGCGGTCCTCGGTGCCGCGCGCGGCCGAGCCGGTCAGGGCCGCGCCCGTGACGGCGCTGTCGGCGCGGGCGCGGTCGAGGAGCAGCGTCCGGACCTGGTCGCGGCGCGCGTTCGTGCTCATCAGGGGGCGGCGGTGGAGTCCGAGTGGCCCAGGGAACGGCCCGGTGCGACGCGGTCGCGGACCAGCCGCTTGACGGCGGTGGGCTCGGGGAAGCCCTGGGTCTTGCGGTCCCAGACCGTCTCGCCGTCCACGCTGACGCGGAAGACGCCGCCGGTGCCCGGCTGGAGCGCGACGGCGGAGACATCGTTCTCGAAGGTGGTCAGCAACTCCTGTGCCAGCCAGGCCGCGCGCGGCAGCCAGCGGCACTGCGTGCAGTACTCGATCCGTACCTCGTGTGCCATGCCGGACCGCCGCCTTCCCGCCGCGCTGTACCGCTCGTGCTGTGCGGTCATCCTCCGGCCGCCGTCGCGGGAAAGTCCAGCACTGCCCACGAGGCGGACGTCAGTCCAGCAGCGCCCGTGCCCACAGTGCGCTGCGCGCCTCGATGTACTCGGCGTCGCCGAGCCAGGCATCGCCGTGCCCCGTGCGCCAGTGGGTCGCCCACGGCTCCTCCCCCACCGCCGCGCGCTCCCGCAGGAAGTCGTACATCCCCCGGATCCGGCGGCCGAGCAGCGGTACGAGGGCGCGGCGCTGCGCCTCGTCGAGGCCGTACGCGTCGGCGAAGACCCGCAGGCGCGCGGCGTTCTCGTCATCGGGCCGTCCGAAGGGCGGGGCGGCGGTGAGGCGGACGAAGCCGTGGCAGGCGTAGGCGAGGTCCCACAGGCGGGTGGTGGGGCCGGCGCCGTCCCAGTCGATGAGGACCCAGGGTCCCTCGGGGCCGTCGGCGACGAGGTTCCACGGCGCGATGTCGCCGTGCCCGATGACGGCCGGTCCGTCGTCCAGGACGGGCAGCAGCCGCTGCCAGGCGGCGTCCGGCGGCGGGGTGAACGTCGCCGCCGCGTCGTGGAACGCGCGGATCAGCCGGGCGACGCGCGCCAGCCGCCCGGCGGGGGCCAGCTCGTCCATCCGGTCGGGCCACAGCGTGGTGCCCGGCGCGTGGCCGAGGATCTCGCGGCCGCGCCCGTCGATGCCGAGGGGGCGCGGCGCGGCGTCGAAGCCGGAGGCGTGGAGGTGCCGCAGCAGCGCGTGCACGGCGGGGGTCCACGGTCCGGCCGGGCGGCGTACGGTGTCCCCCGCCCGTGCGACGCCCGCGCTCACGTTGCCACCGGTCAGGGGTACTTCTTGCTCGTCCACCCGGCGCATTCTGGCAGCGGCGCGCGTGTCCTGTCGCGTCCGTTTCAGCCGCCGTGGCGGGTGAGCCAGTCGGCCAGGGCGTCGTGCAGGACGTCCGCGCGGCGCCCGAACGTCACGTAGTGCCCGGCGCCCGGCACGGTCACCAGCTCGGTGTCCGCGCCGGTGAACAGCTCGCGCTGCTCGCGCGGGTCGCCGACCCGGGGGTCGTGCTCGCCGAAGAGGAGCAGCACGGGGGTGTCGATGCCGGGCAGGTGCCGCAGGTCGGACAGGACGGCTGTCGGCTGGGACACCATCTCGCCGCACGGGTGCGGGCTGCGCAGCGGGACGGCGAGGCCGAGGACTTCGGGCGGGACGTCGGTGAAGTTCTCCTCGGCGAACGCGGCGGGTGTCGGGTCGTAGTAGGCGTAGCCGTTGTCGGCGCCGGAGAGGCAGGGGCCGAGCGCCGTGAAGAAGGGGGCGTTGACGCGGGGGTCGAGGCCCACGTCGGTCCAGTCCATGAGGACGAGGCCGTCGATGCCGTCGAACGAGTAGCCCGCGATCTGGGCGAGCTGGGCGCCGTTGCCCTGGCCCGCCAGGAAGACGTGGTCGAACGCGGGTGGTGTCTCCCGGTCCGCGCCGTGCGTGCGGTAGTCCCCGTCGCGCAGCTGCTGGGTGATCTGGTGGGCGATGTCGGCGCTGCCGCCCAGGCACAGGCCGGTGCCGTTCGGGATGTCGCTGGCGCCGTAGCCGAGGCGGTCGACGGTGAGCGAGGCGTGGCCGCGTGCGGCGAGTTCGCGGGCGAGGTGGTGGCCCTGGGCGTCGAGCCGCCAGAACCACTCGCCGCTGGCGATGTCGTGCTGGTAGAGCGTGACGGACAGGTCGTCGCCGCTGTCCAGGAGGGCGCGCGGCGCGGTGAGGTGACCGCGCACGGTGTACGTCCCGCCGTCCACGGCGCAGACGGACAGGGAGCGGTTGACGTTCCTGACGATGAAGCTGACGGGTATTTCGACCACGTCGGCGGGAAGCGCCGCCGGGGAAGGGGCGGTGGGTGATCCCTGCTGGGCTGCCTGCGGGGATGTCTGGTGTGCGGGTGGTGGGTCGGAGGGTGTGCCGACGGCCTGCCTGGCCGGGGCGGCCCATGCGTGCCGGGACTCCGTCGCGAGTACCTGGGTGAGCGACAGGAGGGCCGCCGCGGCGGCCAGGAGTGGTCTGCGGGCGCGCGCCATCGTGATGGGACCTTTCACGTCACGTGGTGGGAGCGGAGTATGGGGCGCCGTGGGGGAACGGGAAGGGGCATGGGGGACACAGGAGTTCCGATGCCATGCGGAAAGCCCGGCGGCGCAAGGCCGCCGGGGCGGGAGTGCGTGCGTGGGGGACGTGGGCCGCTTGGTCAGGCGGCCAGTACGGCGGACGTGGTGGAGCGGGTCGTGCGGAGCGGGGAGAGGCGCGGGAGAGGGGAGCGCCGGGTGCGTACGGGCTGCCCGCGCGTGCGGGGAACGGATGCGTCGGCCTCTGCGTCGGGGTCGCCGCTGTCGGGGTCGTCCGGACGGTCGCCGCTGTCCGGGTCGTCGGGTTCCGTGGGCGGCAGGCGGCTGCCCAGCTCGGCCATCAGCGCCGCGCCGTGCCGCTCCGTCGCGGCCTCGACGGCGGCGGCCACGGTCTCCCGCGGCATGCCGGAGCGGCCCGCCGTACGGCCGGGCCCGGCCAGCGGGTTGGACAGGGTCTCGCCGTAGTCGTCCGCGAGCGGGGTGAGCGGGACGGCCCGGTGGTCCGGGTCGCCGGGTGTCAGGACCACTGCGCCACCTCGATCAGGACCTCGCTGACCGTGTGCTCGCCCTGGCTCATGCGGACGGCGACCGGCACGGCCAGCAGCCCCAGCTCCTTCGCGTGGCGCACGCCGTCCACCTGCGCGGTGGCCGTGGTGTTGAGGTCGAGTTCGGCGAAGTCCGTGAAGTCCGCCCGCAGGCGGGTGACGGCCAGTTCGCTCGGGAAGAGGCCGTGCAGCCGCGCCACGGCGGCGACGGCGAGCTGGCGGGCGGCCTCCAGCTGGAGGTTGCCCGGTATGTGGTCGAGCTGGTGGTCGAACAGGTGCGGGTGCTCGGTGTCGACGACGAGCCGGGCCTGCGCGGTGCCGCGCGGTCCGACCGTCGGCTCGGTCACCACGACGTTGCGGCGGTCGCGGCGGCCGATGGTCGCCGGGGCCGCGGGCGCGAGCCGGGAGCTGAGGACGGCGGTCGGGTCGGCGGTCGCCGCCCGGTCGCGGCCCTTGGCCCGCAGCATGCCGAACGCGCGGCGGCCGACGAACGCGAGCCCGCCCGACGCCTCCAGCGTCCGCACGCCGTCCACCAGCAGCGTGCCGTCGAAGTCGAAGCCGAGGACGCGCCCGGCCCTGTTGCGCTCGGGGCGCACCGTCAGGACGACGACGACGTGCGCCGGGCGCGGCCCGATCCGCAGTGCCTCCAGCGAGCGCACCCAGTAGTTCATCGACTTGAAGATGAAGGCGCTGTCCAGGGCGACACCGAGGTGCTGGTGCGCCACGTACACGCCCGCCTGCCGCATCACCTCGACGAGGAGCAGGAAGTCGTAGCCGGCCGAGTGCTCTCCGATGACATGGCCGCGCGGCAGCTGCGCCGCGACCTCGAAGGACGCCTCCGAGCGGCCGATGCCGTTGGTCGCCGCGGCGACCGAGTCGGTGACGAAGACCTCGGCGATCGAGGCCCGGTGCACCATCGCGCGCGGGACGGTCGCGTCGTACGTGAGCCGGTCGCGCGTGGTGGACGAGGGGAGTTCCATGGGCAGGGTCATTGCCGTGCTCTCCTTCCGGGTCCGTGCGGGCACCCCCCGGTGCCCTGTCGGCGACGATGACGGGCCCCGCTGACGGGAGGCTGGAAGAAACGCTGAAGAGACTGCGCGATGTGTTGTGCAGAATGCGCATGCGCGACCAAACAGTGCCTATGGGAGGGGTGTTGATGAACACCACGTAACCGTCCACCCACGCACACGCGCCATCGCCTATGCTCCACATATCAGCTGGGGGCACCACCGAAAGTGACCATTTCGGGTACGTTGTGATCGAATACGGGGTTTCGTCATGACTGAATACGGGGTTCGATTCGAGGTTCTCGGCCCATTGAGAGCACTGCGGGCCGGGGCGGAGATCCCCCTCGGCCCGCCCAGGCAACGAGCCGTCCTCGCCGCGCTCTTATTGCGCGCGCCGCGGCCCGTCTCGGCCGAGCGCATCATCGCGACCGTGTGGGGGGCCGACGGGCCCACCCCCTCGGTCAATCTCATCCAGAAGTACGTGTCGGGCCTGCGCCGCTGCCTGCCCGCCACCGCACCGATCACCCTCACCACCGCGGGCTACGCGATCGACCCGCGCGGCGGCTTCGACCTGTGGGAGTTCGAGGAACTCCTCGCCGCCGCCCGCTCGTTCAAGAACGAGGACAAGCCCGCCCGCGCCGCCGAGGCGCTCACCCGGGCCACGGCGCTGTGGCGCGGACCGCTCGCCGAGGACACCATGGGGCCCGGCATAGAGCTGGAACGGGACCGGCTCGCCGAACAGCAGCTCATCGCCCTGGAGGAGAGCCACGCGCTCGGCCTCGACCTGGGCCACGGCCCTGAGCACGTCCCGGAACTCGTGCGGCTCGCCGCCGAACACCCGCAGCGCGAGCACCTGCACGGCCTGCTGATGCGGGCACTCGCCCGTTCCGGCCGCCAGATCGAGGCGCTCAACGTCTACGCGCGCATCCGCCAGCGCCTGGCCGAGGAGTACGGCACCGATCCCGGTCCCGAACTGCGCGCCGCGCACCAGCTCGTCCTGTCCGGGGGCGCCCAGGCGCCGCGCAGGCCGCCCCCGGAGAAGGCCCCGGCGGCCGTCCCCGCCCAACTGCCGCACGACGCGTACGGCTTCACGGGCCGGAACGAGGAGGTCGGCCGGATCACGGGGCTGCTGCGCTCCGGCGGCATGCCGATCGTCTATGTCGAGGGCACCGCGGGCGTGGGCAAGACGGCGCTGGTCGTGCACTGCGCGCACCAGGTGGTCGACGACTTCCCGGACGGCCAGCTGTTCGCCGACCTGCGCGGCTTCGACCCGCTCGGCCCCGCCCACCCGACGGAGATCCTGGGCGGATTCCTGCGGTCCCTCGGCGTGGCCAACCAGCACGTGCCGCCGGACACCCGGGAGCGGTCCAGCCTCTTCCGTTCCCTGCTCGCCAAACGCCGCGTACTGGTCGTGCTCGACAACGCGGCGCACACCGAGCAGATACGCCCGCTGCTGCCCGGCAGTCCCGGCTGCGCGGTGCTGATCACCAGCCAGCGCCGGCTGACCGGGCTCGTCGCGGGCGAGGGCGCCCGGCACGTGGACCTGCCCGTGCTCCCGGCGCAGGACGCCGAGCAGCTGCTGCACACCATGCTGGGGCCCGCCGCCGGGAAGTCCGCCGCCGAGATCGCGCGGCTGTGCGGCTACCTCCCGCTGGCGCTGCGGCTGGTGGCGGCGGGCGCGTCCGTGACCGACGAGGACCTCGACGGCATAGCGCGGCGCCTCACCTCCGAGGACCCGCTGGCGCACGCCGCCGTGCCGGGCGACGAGCAGCTGTCCGTCTCGGCGTCGCTCGACCTGTCGTACCACTCGCTCGACGAGACGTCCCGCCGGGTGCTGCGGCGCCTGGCGCTCGTGCCGGGGCCGAAGCTGACCCGGCGCGCCGCCGCCGCCCTGGCGGGGCTCGGCGACGAGGAGACCGAGCGGGTGCTCGACTCGCTGGTCGCAGCCAACCTGATCGAGCCGCACGGCACGCACCGCTACCGCTTCCCGCACGACCTGCTGCGCGAGTACGCCCGCCGCCGCGCCCTCGCCGACGAGCGGCCGGACGAGCGCGAGGCGGCCGTCCACCGGCTCACGGCCTGGTCGATGCGCGCGGCCTCGGTGCTCGCGGGCGGCCCGGTGCGGCTGCACGTGGCGGGCCCCGACGGCGTCGTCACGACAGGTCCAGCGCCGGACAGCGCGGCGGCCCGCCTCCTGCGGCGCGAGGCGGGCGGCGAGCTGCGCAACCTGCCCGCGCTCGCCGGATGCGCGGCCGAGCACGGCCCGTTCCCCGCGGCCTGGATGCTGGCCCAGCGCCTGTGGGGCATGTGCAAGCACAACAGCCTGATGCCCGAGTGGCTGGCGGGCGCGCTGGCCGGGCTGCGCGCGGCGCGGCGCGCCGGTGACCGCGAGGCGGAGGGCGAGCTGTGCGTCTCGCTGACCGACGCCATGCTGATCGCGGGGAAGGTGGACCAGGCCGAGAAGTACGCGCGGCAGGCGCTGACCATCGGGCACGAGGAGCGGCTGCCCGGCGTCCAGGCGGCGGCGTACGAGTACCTGGGCAGGCTGCGCTGGCTCGCGGGCGACCTGACCGAGGCGCGGGACCTGCTGACGCACTCCGTGGAGCAGTTCACGGCGGCCGAGCGGCCCGAGCAGATCGCGCTGGCGCTGTGCGGCCTCGCCCGGGTCGAGGTGGACCTGGGGCGTCCGCACATCGCGGTGCGGTACCACCGCACGGCGCTGCGGCTGGCGCGTTCGCTGCGCATCGTCTGGCTGGAGGCGCTGGCCCTCACCGAGATGGGGGTGGCGCAGGAGGACCTGCGGATGCTGGAACAGGCGGTCGCCGCGCAGGAGGCGGCGCTCGCGCTCAGCGACCGGCTGCCGAGGATGGCGGCGCTGTCGCAGGCGTACCTCGGCGCGCTGCACGCGGCGGGCGGGCTCGCGGGCGCGGCCAGGTCGGCCGTGCGGGAGGGGCTGCGGGTCGCCGAGGCGCACAGCGACCGGTGGGCCCTGGCCGAGTGCCACAACGCGGCGGGGCGGACGATGACGCTCATCGGCGACCGGATGGAGGCCGTCGGCCACCATCAGGCGGCGCTGACCGTCTCGCGCGGCCTGGGCTACCGGCGGGGTGAACTGCACGCGCTGGTGGGACTCGTCGCGTCCATGCAGGACACGGCGGAGCGGACGCTGCTGGAGCGGCAGGCGGGCAGCATGGCCCGAAGACACGGCTACGCCGGTGTGGCCCGTCGTCTGCTGAAGCACCAGCCCAGGGAGAGGAACGTGGCGGCACCGTTCGCCCGCATAGCCTGAGCCTCCGCAGAGGGAGGTGCCGGGTGATCGACCATCAGCGGTCGGAGGCACGGGTGACTTCGGTCGCGCCGTGGGGGGTTCTGGTCGTGCTGGAGGACGGCACGGCGGGGCTCGTGGACAACGCGAAGCTGCCCGCGTGGCGCAATGACGCGCCACTGCCGCAGCCGGGAGATTCCCTGTCCGTCGTCGTGCTGGACGCGACGCGTGATCCCGTGCGGGTCAGCGCGCTGCCGGAGGACGCCGCCCTGGCGGAGCGGGCGCGGCCGCTGGCGGGCGGTCTGGTGAACGAGGTGGTCCTGTCCGGCTCGACGGTGCGCCGGTGGCCCGGGGAACGGGCGGCGTACGTGCACGATCTGCTGCGGTGGTTCGAGCGGCGGGGCTGGGCGGGTGCGCCGCGCTTCCTGGGGATGTCCGGCGACGGGCGGGAGTTGCTGGGATTCGTGCCGGGTGAGGCGGCTCTGACGGACGCGCGGCAGCGGGCTGCGCGAACGCCGGAGCCGCTGGCGGCCGTCACGCGGATGGTGCGCGCGTTCCACGACCTGACGGCGGGGACCCCGCTGAGCGCCGGGGGCGAGGTGGTGTGCCACAACGACCTGTCGCCGCGCAACACGGTGTACGCGCCGGGGACGGTGCGGCCGGTCGCGTTCGTCGACTGGGACCTGGCCGCGCCGGGTGAGCGGGTGCACGATCTGGCGCACTTGTGCTGGCAGTTCCTGGGGCTGGGTCCGTCGGTGGCGGATGTGCCGGGCGCGGCGCGGGCGATCCGTGCGGTGTGCGGGGCGTACGGCCCGGTCGGTGGGCGGCCGGTGGAGCCGCGTGCTGTCGTCGGGTCCGTGCTGTGGTGGCAGGAGCGGTGCGCGGACGGCATCGAGGCGGGCGCGGCGCGGGGTGATGCGGCGATGGTGCGGCTGCGGGAGGCGGATGTCCCGGCGCGGGTCCGCGAGGCGCGTGCGTGGGTGGCGCGGCACCGGGACGCGCTCGCCTGACGGCTGGGGCGGCACCGGCACGTGCCGCGCGTACGCGGGGAGGCGTGGTCGCGGGCACGTGCCGGTGATACCCCGGCTGTGCTATGCGGCGCCGGTGGGGAAGGTGTCGCTCTGGCCGTCAGGCCAGGTGACGGTGGCCGTGGGCGCGGTGGGGTGGAGCGCGAGGCGGGGTGCCGTGGGCAGCGTGCCGGGCGGGGTGGAGCCGAGGTACAGCGCGACGGCGTGGGGGGCGCCGGCGGATGCGGCGGCCTCGTAGACGGGCGTCGCACTGTGCGTGCCGTAGGGATTGACGTCCTGCGCGCGGTGCAGGGTGACCGTCGCGTTGAACGCGGGGTACAGCACGAGCAGTGCGCTGGTCAGCCCGTCCGCGCGGCGCGTCAGGCCGTGGTCGCCGGAGGGCGCGGCCGCCCCCGCGAGGGTGTGCCCGGGGATGCGGACCGGGTCGGAGCCCTTGGCGTGCACGACGCGGACCTCCCAGGGCCCGTTGACCGCCGAGGCGGTCGTGATGCCGCCGGAGCGGGACAGGGCGGTGCGGCCCGTGAGCGAGAGCGGCTCGACGGGTGTCTCGCGGTCCGGGTCGGGCCCGTCGTAGTCGGGCGCGGCGTGCGTGGAGTAGGCGCGGCGGCTGTAGACGTGGTGGTAGGGCGGGGTGTGGTCGGTGCCGTGGTTGGAGATGCGGACGACGCCGTCCGACGCCGTGCCGGAGACGAGCCAGCCGGGTACGGGCAGGGCGCGCGTGAAGTCGCCACGCTCGACGGGGAGGTCCTGCTCCTGCGCGGTCCACACGGGGTGGTCGGGCGGGAGGAGCAGCCCGGTGAAGCCCTTGCTGGCCCAGTAGGGCGAGGCGGGTCCCGAGTACGGCTGGCGCACCGGCTCGAAGCGGCGGTGCCAGCCGAGGGAGAGCAGCCCGTTCTCCTCGGTGGCGCCACGGTCCAGGAAGTAGCGCAGCATGCCGCTGGCGGCGCGGCGGGTGAGCCCCGGCGGCAGCGGGTTCGCGTCGAACAGCGCGCCGTTGAAGAACGGGGCGGCGGCGGCGAAGCGGTACGTCAGCGACCGTCCCTGGAACAGCGGCGCCCCGTCACCGCCGACGAGGTAGGGCGCGGCGTCCTGGAGGAACGCACTGAGCCGTTCCCGGTAGCGGGCGGACAGCGCGGCGGTCTCGGGGGTGTCGCCGGTGATGCGGCAGTACCACAGCGGGTACAGGTGCATGGCCCAGGCGTTGTAGTGGTCGTAGTTCCGCTCGTCGCCGTCCGAGTACCAGCCGTCGCCCCGGTACCAGCCGTCGGTGGCGGCGACGGCGCGCTCGATGTCGGCGGTGGAGTACGGGGCGCCCACGGAGCGCAGGAACGCGGCGACGACCGCGCGGAACCACACCCAGTTGTTCTGCGGGACGTCGATGCCGGACATCTGGGAGAGCCAGGCGACGGCGCGCTCCCGTACGCCGTCGTCCAGGCGGTCCCACAGGACGGCGCGCGTCTCGTGCAGGGCGAGGGCGACGGAGGCGGCCTCGACGCGTGCCTGCCCGATCTCCTCGGGCGTGGGCCAGCGTTCGGGCGAGGCCGGGTCCGTGCCGGCGGCGATGCCGGTGGCGTACGGGGCGACGACCGGCTCGGGGTCGGCGGCGTGCGCGGCGCGGAAGGCGGCCAGGAGGAACGTGCGCGCGTACCCCTCCAGGCCGTCGCTCCAGCGCCCT
Source organism: Streptomyces sp. NPDC049879 (assembly GCF_044461265.1). Classification (NCBI taxonomy): domain Bacteria; kingdom Bacillati; phylum Actinomycetota; class Actinomycetes; order Kitasatosporales; family Streptomycetaceae; genus Streptomyces; species Streptomyces sp. NPDC049879. Next base: position 179,584 of record NZ_JBITKT010000005.1, read on the forward strand.
GAGACGCTGGCCGGGCCCGGCAGGTCGAGCAGGGAGCCGCTGGGGGTGGCGTACGGGCGCACCGCGGCGAGCATGCTGTCGGCGGCCCACTCCCAGTGGGCGCGGGTGTAGCCGGTGCGCGGGGAGAGCCGGTGGTCCTCGGGCGGGGCCGCGCTGTGGGGGAATGGGCTGTGGGGGGAGGTGCTCAACGGATGCCGCCTTCCGTCAGGCCCGCGCGCCAGCGGCGCTGGAGCGGGATGAACAGCAGGATGAGCGGGATGGTCGCGACGGCCGAGCCGACGACGACCATGCGCGTGTAGTCGGGGTTCTGCCCGTCGGCGGAGCTCCAGGTGAACAGGCCCTGGCCGATGGTGAAGAGGTCGTTGTCGGTGATCATCACCAGGGGCAGGAAGAAGTTGTTCCAGATGGCGATGAACTGGAACAGGAAGATGGTGAGCGCGCCGGGGCCCATCAGGCGCAGGCCGACGGAGAAGAAGGTGCGCAGTTCGCTGGCGCCGTCGAGCCGGGCGGCCTCCAGCAGTTCGTCGGGTATGGCGCCGGAGGAGTAGGCGCGGGCGAGGTAGACGCCGAAGGGGTTGACCATCACCGGGATCAGGACGGACCAGTACGTGTCCGTCATGTGGATCTCGGACATCATCAGGTACAGGGGGACGACGATCGCGGTGTGCGGGATCAGCACGCCCGCGATGACGACGGCGTACCACTTCTCGCGGCCGGGGAACTGGAACTTGTCGAAGGCGTACCCGGCGGCGACCGACAGCAGCGTGGCGATGGCGGCGCCGCCCAGTGCGTAGCCCGCCGTGTTGAGTATCCAGCGGGCGAAGACGCCGTCGTCCTGGCGGAAGAGGTCCGCGACGTTGTCGAAGACGTGGAATCCGGCGGAGGGCGAGAAGCCGTTGGCGCTGTACAGCTCGGGCAGTGTCTTGGTGACACCGAAGACGAGCCAGACGAGCGGCATCAGGGTGTAGATGGCGGCGATGGCGCACAGGATCGTGGCCGTGGAGCGGCGCAGCCACCAGGCGTTGCCGTGCTGTTCCGGCCGGGAGTCGCGGGGTGTGGCCTCCGGGGCGGGGCGCCCGGTGGTGAGGACGTCGGTCATCGGGCGCTCCTCCGGTTGGCGAACGTGGTGACGGCGAAGGAGAGGACTCCGGCGAGGACGGCGATCAGCACGGAGACGGTGGCGGCGTAGTGGTAGTCGTTGCTGTTGAAGGCGGACGAGTAGGCGAGCATGTTGGGTGTCCAGGTGCTGGTCACCGAGCTGTTGCCGGAGGCGGACATGATCTGCGGCTCGGTGAACAGCTGGAGGGAGCCGATGATGGTGAAGAGCGTCGCGACCATCACGGCGGGGAAGACCTGCGGCAGTTTGACGGACACGGCGGTGCGGATCTCGCCCGCGCCGTCGATGCGCGCGGCCTCGACGGTGGCCTTGGGGATGGCCTGGAGTGCGACGTAGATCAGCACCACGTTGAAGCCCAGTGACTGCCACACGGCGATGTTGACCAGCGAGCCGAGGACACCGCCGCCGTTGAGGAAGTCGGCCTGTATGCCGATCGCGTCCAGTGCGTCGACGATGGGGCTCAGGCCGGGGGTGTAGAGGTACACCCAGACGATCGCCGCGATCAGTCCGGGGACGATGTGCGGCAGGAAGAGGACCGTCTGGAAGAAGCGGCGCGCGGCCGTCATCGCGCTGTCGAGCAGCAGCGCGAAGAGGGCGGCGAGCGCGATGAGCAGCGGCACGTAGATCAGGCCGTACAGCAGGACGCGGCCCGTGCCCTGGAGGAACTGCTCGTCGGTCAGCGCGCGCGTGTAGTTCTGCAGGCCCGCGAAGACGCGCTGCGGGCCGTCCCAGCCGATGCCCTCGTAGCGCTCGCGGAAGAAGCTGAGCCACAGCGCGTAGAGCATCGGGCCGATGTAGGTGAAGACGAACAGCGCGAAGAAGGGGCCGAGGAGCAGCAGTACGCCGCCCCGCCTGCCGCCGCGTCCCGTGGTGCCTCGCTCCGTCGCGCCGGTGCGGGCCTGGGTGCCGGTGATGGATGCCATGACTGTCCCTGTCGTTCCTCTCCGTCGGGCCGGGGTCGCCCCGTCAGCCCGTCACCTCGTAGCCGCGCTGGCGCATCTGGTCGAGCATGTCGTCGTGCCAGCGGCGCAGCGCGGCGGTCAGGCCGCCGGGTGAGCCGACGGTGGCACCGGTGCGGTCGTTGAGGCGCTGGAAGCCGTTGGTCATGTCGGGACCCCACTCCCAGGAGGGGTCGATGCTGAGGGCCGCCTCGCGGGCGACGGCGGTGAGGTCCATGCCCTGGACGTACGGCATGGCCGCCTCGGTGGCCTCGCCCCAGGCGTCGGCGAGGCCGAGGTTCGCGGGGAAGGCGGTGGACATCGTGGACGCGGCCGCGACGGCGTCGGGGGAGGTGGAGACCCAGCGGGCGAACTCCATGGCCTCGTCCGGGTGGGGCGAGCCGACGGGGAGCGTCATGACGGAGCCGCCGTAGTTCCCGGCGCGCGGCTGGCCGTCCCAGGTGGGCAGGGGGACGACGCCCCACTTGCCGGCCAGGTCGGGCACGAAGCGGGAGAGGTTGGCGGCGCTCCAGGGTGCGGCGAGCAGGGTGAGGGAGGTGCCGGCGTTGAGGTCGTTGATGTGCTTCTCGGCGTACGTCGGCTCGGCGTTGACCAGGCCGTCCTCGATCATGCCGTCCCAGTACTCGGCCATGCGGCGCGTGGCCTCGTCGTCCGTGTCGAGGGTCCAGGTGCCGGTGGAGGTGTCGAACCAGTTCGCGCCCGCCTGCCAGGCGAGGCTGGAGACGAGTCCGGCGTCGGCGGTGCTGAACGTGGTGATGGCCGCGTCCGGGTCCAGTTCCTTGAGCCGCTCGGCGGTGGCGCGGTACTCGTCCCAGGTGGCGGGCGGTTCCAGGCCGTACTCGTCGAAGAGGTCGGAGCGGTAGAACAGCACGGTGGGGGCGACGTCCTTCGGCAGGCCGTAGACCTCGTCGCCGAGCGCGGCCTGGCCCCAGGCCCACTCGGGGTACTGGTCGGCGAGGTCCGCGACGCCGTAGCGGGTGATGGGCTGGATGACGTTCTGCGTCACGAAGCCGGGCATCTGCGGGTACTCGACCGTGGCGACGTCGGGGGCGCGGCCGGCCCGGACGGCGTTGAACATCTTCGAGTAGCCGCCGGACGTCCCCGCCGGGATCTGCTCGAAGTTGACCTGGATGTCGTCATGCGTGGCGTTGAAACGGTCCACGATCTCCTGCGAACCGGCCACCCATGACCAGTAGGTGATCTCGGTCGGACCGTCGGCGCCACCGTCGGCCAGCCCGCAGGAGGCGAGCATCAGGACCGAAGCCGCCGCCGCGACAATGCGTCGGAGCACGAGGCACCTCTCCTTCGTTGGCGTTGTGCCCCAGCACACTGACCCAGCTACGACAATCAGTCAATAGAAACGATCAGTTTCATCCATCAACATCCACGAGCAGCCATGAACATCAACGAACGTGCACTAAGCTTCATGCAGCATCGAGAGAGGACGCGGGACATGGCCGACATGCTCGTGGAACAACGCCAGGAGCTGCTGCTGCGCGAGCTGCACGCCACCGGTGCCGTACGCGTGGCCGAACTCGCCGAGCGCTTCGGCGTGTCCACGGGCACGATCCGCCGCGACCTCCAGGAGCTGGCCGACCTCGGCCGCCTCACCAAGGTCCGCGGCGGCGCCATCCCCGTCGAACGCGCCGCCCCGCCCGCGTCCCCCTCCGACGCCGAACCGGCGGCACCCGCGGCCCCCGAGCCGGCGCCCCCGGCGGCCGACCGCACGCTCGGCCTGCTCGTGCCGTCCGCGACGTACTACTACCCGGGCGCGATCGCCGGGGTCCGCGAGGTCGCCGCCCGGCGCGGCGCGCGCGTCGTCATCGGCCTCACCGACACCGAACGGCCGCGCGACCTGTCGCAGATCGAGGAGCTGTGCGACTCCGGCGTGGCCGGACTGCTCGCCGCCACCACAGGACCGCACCACGTGCCCGAGGCCACCCTCGCCGCGCTGCGCGACTGCGGGCGCCCGTTCGTGCTGATGGAACGTCAGCCGCTCGACGAGTACGAGCCCTGCCAGTACGTGATCACCGACCACCGCCAGGGCGCGTTCCTCGCCGTGAAGCACCTGCGCTCGCTCGGCCACGAACGGGTCGCGCTCTACATGACCCAGACCCCCACCGCGCCGCTGGTGCACGAGGGCTGGGCGGACGCGGTGCGGGCGCTCGGCCTCGACCAGGCGGCGCCCGCCGTCGACGCCGGGTACAACCCGCTCGGCTCGGCGCGCGCGACGCGGCAGTACGACGCGTTCATCGACGCCTGCCTCGACGGGAAGGTGCGGGCCGCGCTGGTGCACTCCGACCACGACGCCGTGGAGATGCTCCAGCGGCTGCGCGCCCGCGGCCTGCGCTCGCCCGAGGACCTGGCGCTGATCGCCTACGACGACGAGATCGCGGCGCTGGCCGAGGTGCCGCTCACCGCCGTCTCCCCGCTCAAGCGGCAACTGGGCGTGCTGGCCGCCGAGATGCTCCTCGACCAGCTCGACGCCGACCCGCCCGCGCCGCGCCGCGTGACGATCCAGCCCCGGCTGATCGTCCGGCGCTCCTGCGGGGGCGTGGCGGAGGAGTGACGCGCACGGTGACGGTCCGTCAGATGTTGGGCCTTTAGCCAGAGTCGGGCTCCTGGTGCGGGGTCCACCAGGCCAGGACCCCGGCGAGGCCGAGCGCGAGCGCCACCCCGACGCCGAGGTAGCGCGCGTGCCCTTCGAAGCCGCCGTGCAGGCTGAACGCGGCCCGTGGCGCGCCGAGGAGGCCCCCTACGGCCGGACGCGGGCGGGCCGCTTCACTGGCCCACCCGGCCGTCGACGCATTCGCGCAGCAGGTCGGCGTGCCCGCAGTGGCGGGCGTACTCCTCGATGCGGTGCACCCACAGCCCCCGGGCGGTGTCGCCGTCCCGGCAAACTCGTGCGCCGAGGTCGAGATGCGCGGCCAACGCCGCGTCGGTCGCGGCCTGTTCACGGGCCAGATCGGCGAACGCGCCCTCGACCAGCTCCTGTCGCGGGACCGCACCGTCGAAGTCGGCGTCCCGCGGCCCGTACAGCCTCGGCGCGGGCTCCTCCGAGACGATCCAGCCGCGCCAGTCCCGCTCGACCTCGGCGAGATGGCGGACGAGTCCGAGCAGCGACATCGTGGACGGCGGCACGGACCGGCGCGCCATCTGCTCCGCGTCGAGCCCCTCGCACTTCAGCCGCAGCGTCAGCCGGTAGTCCCGCAGGTACTCCCGGAGCGTCGCCAACTCGCCGTCCGGCGCCACCCCGTCACTGTCGCGGGGGTCGTCGTCGGGGTCCACCCACATGTCGGGGTAGACATTCGCCTTGCTCCACCGTTCCGGCACCTCGGTCACCCTCCGCAGCCTGGAATACACCGGTGCGCTCCGCAAGGGATTTCCCGGCACGCTCACCGCTCCTGCACGCCCGTGTGGACGTGCGCCGCCCAGCGCGTCACCAGGCGCGGGGTGACCTCGCGCGCCGTGCGCACCGCCTCGTGCAGCGCGAGCGCCGTGTCGCCGTGCGCCCGGCGCGCGGTGTAGAAGTCGCGCGCCAGCCGGTCGGCCGCGCTGTCCTGCACCTGCCACAGCGTCGCCACGACGTGCCGGAACCCCGCCAGCCGGAACGCCGACCCCAGGTGCACCGCCTCGTCCGCCAGGTCGTCCGTGCCCAGCCCGGTGGAGCAGGCCGACAGGAACGCCAGCTCCGCGTCCCGCACCCGCAGCCGGTGGATGTCGCTGATGAGCAACGGCTGGTCGTCCAGCACCAGATGGCCCACGGCGGGACGCGCCCGGTCGAGGTGCGCGTGGCAGGCGAGATGCGCCAGCCCGCCCGCGCGCAGGCCGTCGAGGACCCGTTCGCGCGTCGCCTCCCTGCCCGTCAGCACGCGCCCGCCGATCTCGCCGGTGACGAACGCGGCCTCCGCCAGCGCCCCCGGCAGCGGGCGCGCGCCCGGCGCCTCCGGCACGGCCACCACCAGCGCCGGGAGCCACGTGTCCTCCGACGCGCGCGGCACGGCTCGGGCGGCGCGGATCGTCGGCGTGTACGAGGACACCACGCGGTCGAGCACGGCGCGGTCGCCGTCGTGGTGCCCGGCGGCGTGCAGCGGCAGCGCGGCGAGCGCGCCGGTGGGCGACCACCACACGCGCGGCCAGGGCGTCCCGTCCGGCGGGGGCGCCGCGTATCCGAGGGCGTCGAGGACGGGCCCGGCCACCGTGTCCCACAGCCAGGCGAGCGTGTCGCGCAGCGACTCCTGCGCCTCCACGCGCGCCGGGCGGCGGACGGCGGGGTCGTGCGCGGCGGCCGTGTCGCGGGCGAAACGGCGGGCGCGGTCGTCGAGTTCGGCGGGGCGCAGGGCAGTGAGGGGGACGACGCGGAGGCCGGTGGTGTCGAGGACGAGCGCGTCGCAGCGGTGCTCGCTCACGTTGACGGTGACGACGGGCCCGGCCGTCGTGTGCGCGGCGAGCCGGTCGGCGGTGGGCGGGCGCAGGAAGTCGGCGAAGCCGGGCAGGGCGCGGACGCGGGCGACGGCGTCGCGCCGCTCGGCGCCGAGGCGGTGGCGGCGGTCGGGGTCGTCGAGGCGGGAGTTGAGCGCGTCGCGGACCCGTTCGAGCGTGTCGGCCAGGCCGGGGGCGACGGCGCGCAGGTCGGTGGTCTCGCGGTCGAGTTCGAGTGCGGTGGTGAGGAGGATGGCGCGGCCGTGTTCGAGGAGTTCGAGGGCGCGCGCGTCCTGTCCGGCGTGGAGGGCGGCGGCGGCCGCGTCGCGCGTGACCTGGAGGCGGCCGGAGAGCAACTCGGCCCGGTCGGCGGCGCGCAGGTGCGCCGGGGCCAGCTCGGGGAGCACGGCGACGGCCCGCGCGTACCCCTCCGCCGCCGTCGCCCAGTCCCCGGCGCGCGCGGCCCACTTGCCCCAGTTCCGGCCGGCGCTCAGGCGCAGTTCCGGCTCGGCCTCCTCGGTGGCGGTGAGCGCGCGGAGGGTGGCGACGGCTTCGGGGAGCAGTCCCGGTTCGCCGTGGTCGGTGGCCCGTTCGCCGAGGACGAGCCCCAGGTTGAGGAGGGCGGCGGAGCGGGTGCCGGGCCTGGCGGTGCCCTCGGCGGCGGTGCGGTAGGTGTCGGTGATCTCGGCGAGGAGGGCGCGGTCGCCGGTGAGCAGGTGGCGTTCCTTCAGGGCGGCGCCGGTGTTGATGAGGATGTTGGTACGGGCGGCCGGGGTGGACGGCAGGGTGGCGGCCGCGCGGAGCAGGGCGGTGGCCTCGTCGAGTTCGGGGGTGCCGGTGACGGCCGTGCCGGTGGCGACGCGGTGGCGGTGCAGGTGGAGGAGGGCGACGGCCAGGTCGTCCAGGTGGTCGGCCGTGGGGCCTTCCGGGTCGGTGTCGCGCAGGAGCCGTACGGCTTCGGTGAGATGGGCGGCGTGCGGGTCGTACGCGTACCGGGTCAGGAGGGCGCGGCCGAGCGCGCCCCCGGAGCGGCGGCGGGCCGCCTCGTCCGGCGCCGTCGCCACCGCCTCGCGGGCGGCGGCCAGCGCCTCGTCGGCGGCGGCGCGGTCGGACGTGCGCTGGTGGCGCCGCAGCAGCATCTCGCTCAGCTCGGCGAGCCGCCGCGCGCGGTCCGCGTGCCCGAGCAGCCCGGACACGCGGACGGCCGAACGGACGGCGCTGATCGCGGAGTCGAGGGCGTCGTCGTCGGGGGCGGCGAGGTAGCGGGCGTAGTGGGCGCGGGCGAGGAGGCTCCAGCGCTCGGGGACGCTGAAGTGGTCAGGGGGGAGCGCGTCGATCGCCGCGCGGAGGAGGACGATCGCCTCGTCGAGGTCGGCGGGGTCGTCGTCGCGCTGGCCGCGCAGGGAGAGGGCGTGGCCGAGGAGGCGGTCCACCTGGACGGGGTCGGCGTGCGCGCCGGACGGCGGGGCCAGGGACCGCAGGACGGCGACGGCGCGGTCGAGATCGGCGGGCCGCGGGGTGCCGTAGTCCTGCCGCATCACCAGGGCCGAGCACAGCAGGAGGGACGCGATGCCGTGCTCGGGCGTGTACGCGGTGAGCGCGGCCATGGCGTGGTCGAGCGTGTCGGCGGCGTGGTCGAGGACGATGTGCGGGTCGCGGCCGGGCGGGGACACCGGGAGGGGGAGGGAGCCGCGTTCCGCCTCGGGGATGCCCTGGGCCGCGACGTCCGCCATCGCCTGGCCCGCCTCGGCCGCCGCGCGCCGGGGGTCGCGGCGGGCCTCGGGGGTGCGGGCGAACAATGCGGCGACGGGCGGGGGCAGTTCACCGCGCGACCTGCCGTGGCGTGACGTGTCGAAGAGGCAGAGCTGGCTGAGGGCCGCCTCGTACGGGGCGGCGGCACGCTCGTGCTCGCCGCGCGCGGTCAGCGCCTCGAACTGGCACCAGTGCAGGCGGCCGACGGCGAGCACGTACGCCTCGCCGGTGGCGCCGAGGCCGCCGCGGCCGGGGAGTTCCCTGATCAGGCGGGACGCTTCGAGGTCGGCGTCGACGGTGAGGACGGCGTCGGCGTCGCGGGCGCGTTCCCAGGCGCCGGCGCGCGCCCGGACGGCGGCGAGGAGGGGCGAGACCGTCTCGCGGCGGCGGAACATCGTCAGCCTCTCGACAAGCCGATGGCCTTGAGCACTTCCAGGAAGCGGGGGGTGACCTTGAGGACGTGGGGGTCGTCCTTCGTTCCGCTGTGGGGCGCTCCCGGTCCCATGGCGGGGATGGAGATCGGTTCGAGGACGCCGTCCGACCACCACAACAGGTCGGTGGTCAGGCGCCGTTCCTCGCCGCCGGGGCGGGCGAGCAGTTCGCGGCCCGCGGCCTGGAGGTAGGGGCCGAGGGTGAAGAGGTCGGCGCCGGTGATGGCCCAGTACAGCAGGACGTCCGTGCGGGGCACGGAGACCAGGGCGCCGTGCGGGGCGCCGCCGGTCAGCTCGTCCAGCCGCAGGACGTGGGACGCGGTCCACTCCCCCGTGCCGGTGAGGACGCGGCAGCCGGAGCCGGGCTCGCCGAACTCGTTGTTCTGGCACGGCTCGCGGTGCAGGTTGTGCGTGGTGAGGGCCCACAGCTCGTCCGGGGAGACGTCCCAGTGGGCGAGATGCGCGGTCTCGACGGTGAAGGTGCCCCCGTCGGTGACGAGGCAGGGGACGGCGGTCAGGCCGCCGCCGAGGTCGCGGGCGGCGCTGCGGCCGGTCGTTCCCGGCAGCAGGTCGCCGGCGCGCTCGACGCGCGGCAGGAGGCGGTGGCGTACGGTGTCGAACGGGCCGTCGAGCAGGCGCAGCCCCTCGGCCACGGCCGCGTTGCGCCGCTGGAAGACCTCGGCGAGCGCGGCGGGCCACAGGGCGCGCGGGTGGTCGCGTAACTCGGCTGCGAGCGGCGCCAGTTCGGTCATGTAGGGCTGCCCCTCGCGCGTGTGGCCGCGCGCGTACGGCTGGTCCCCCTCGACGCGGACGCCGTCACCGCGCTCGTCCCTGACCGACTCCTCCACCAGCGCGCGGAACGCGTCCCACTCGTCCGGGCTGAACCACGCACACCACCCGGGCACGGCGGAACTCCGCCCGGCACGCCGTCGGAACAGGCTCATCCGCACAGGGTAAGTCGCCCAGCGCGCACATGACATGACTTTGCACAATCATCGCCTGCGGCGGGGACGCGGCGACGGGGACGGCGACGGGGACGCGACTGTTTCGGAACCGGGACCGGGGCGTCCCGGTGGTCGGGTAGCTTGCCGGGGAGTGGTCGGTGGGTGCGCGTTCGGTGAGGGGTGGAGGGCGATATGGAGCCGCTGGCGGCGGGAGACCCCGTAAGCGTGGGTGATTTCGTGTTGCGCGGCCGCCTCGGCGCCGGGGGGATGGGGAAGGTGTTCCTCGGCCGGTCGCCCGGCGGGCGGGCGGTGGCGGTGAAGGTCGTCCATCCGCATCTGGGGCAGCAGGCGGAGTTCCGGCGGCGCTTCCGCCTGGAGGTCTCCGCCGCGCGGGCGGTGGGCGGGGCGTTCACGGCGGCGGTGGTGGCGGCGGGGCCCGAGGACGACACGCCGTGGGTCGCGACCGTCCACGTCCCTGGCCCGACGCTGGCCCAGGCCGTGAGCACGGCCGGGGCGCTGCCGGAACGCTCGCTGTGGCCGCTGGCGGCCGGGCTGGTCGAGGCGTTGCAGGCCATCCACGCCGAGGGCCTGCTGCACCGCGACCTCAAGCCGTCGAACGTGCTGCTGGCGGCGGACGGGCCGCGCGTCATCGACTTCGGGATCGCCCGCGCGATGGACGCCACGGCGCTGACCGAGACCGGCGTCACGATCGGCACGCCCGGCTTCATGGCCCCTGAGCAGGCCGAGGGCGGCGAGGTGGGCACGGCGAGCGACGTCTTCTCGCTCGGCGCCGTCCTCGCGTACGCCGCGTCCGGGGCGGAACCGTTCGGCCAGGGACCGCCGTTGGCGATCCTGCACCGCGTCGTCACCGGGGCGCCGCGGCTCGACGGGCTGCCGGAGGCGGTGCGCGCCGTCGTCGCCGCGTGCATGGCCAAGGACCCGGCCGACCGGCCCACGACGGCGCGGCTCCTCGACCTGATCACCGCCCACTGGGACCCGCCGCTCGACTTCCCCACCGCCCAGCCGTGGCCGCAGGCCGTGTCGACGCTGATCGACGCGCACGCCGCCCCCACCGCGACCGCTGCGCCCGCGCCGGAGACGGAGAAGGAGACCCAGCCCGACGCCCGGGCGGCGGCGGCGCGCCTGGTCGTCGAACGGGAACACCTGCTCGGCCCCGACCACCCCGACACGCTCGACGCCCGCAGCCGCCACGCGAGCGCGGTCGGCGAGGCGGGCGACCACGCCCAGTCGGCGCGCCTGCACGCCGAGCTGGTCGTCGCCCGGACCCGCGTCCTGGGCGCGGACCACCTCCACACCCTGCTGTCGCGCCACCACCACGCCTGGGAACTCGGCGGGTCGGGCGCGCACGCCGAAGCCGCCCGCCTGTACGCCGAACTGGCCATCGACTCGGCACGCGCCCTGGGCCCCGACCACCCCGACACGCTGAGCGCCCGCTCCGTCCACGCGTCCTATCTGGGCAGGACGGGCGAGCGCGCGGAGGCCGCCCGGCTGCTGGCCGAGGTCGTGGCCGACCGGACGCGCGTCCTGGGCCCCGACCACCCCGAGACCCTGCACACCCGCCGCAATCACGCCGGTGAACTCGGCGAGGCGGGCCGCGCGGTGGACGCCGCCCGCCTGTACGCCGAGCTGGCGCGCGACTACGCCCGCGTCCTCGGCCCCGACCACCCGGAGACGCTGAACGCCCAGGCGAACCACACGCGTTACCTCGGGAAGGCGGGCGAGCACACGGAGATGGACCGGGTGTGGGCCGACCTGGTGCGGGACCACGAGCGTGTCCTGGGGCCCGACCACCCCACGACCCTCGCTGTCCGCCACAATCACGCCCGTTTCCTGGGGGAGGCGAAGCGGCACGCGGAGTCGGCACGTCTGCACGCCGAGGTCGCCGCCGCGCGGGCACGCGTCCTGGGCCCGGACGCCCCCGACACCCTCTTCGCCCGCGACTTCCACGCCTACGAACTCGGCGAATCCGGCCAACACGCCGAAGCCGCACGCCTGTACGGAGAACTCGCGCACGACTACGCCCGCGTCCTCGGCCCCGACCACCGCGACACCCTCAACGCGCGCAACCACCACGCCCGCTTCCTCGGCAGGACGGGTGAGCACGAGGAAGCCGCCCGGCTGTGGGCACAGCTGATCCCCGACTACGAGCGCGCCCTGGGCCCCGACCACGCCGAGACCCTCACCGTCCGGCACCACTGCGCCCGCCTCCTCGGAGACATGAAGAAGCACGCGGAGTCGGCACGTCTGCACGTCGAGGTCGCCGCCGCGCGGGCGCGCGTCCTGGGCCCGGACGCCCCCGACACCCTCTTCGCCCGCGACTTCCACGCCTACGAACTCGGCGAATCCGGCCAACACGCCGAAGCCGCGCGCCTGTACGGGGAACTCGCGCGCGACTACGCCCGCGTCCTGGGCTTCGACCACCGCGACGCCCTCAACGCGCGCAACCACCACGCCCGTTACCTCGGCAAAGCCGGTGAGCACGCGGAAGCCGCCCGGCTGTGGACGCAGGTGATCCCCGACTACGAGCGCGTGCTCGGCCCCGACCACGCCGAGACCCTCACCGTCCGGCACAACCACGCCCGTTTCGTCGGCGAGAACGGGGACCACCGCGAGTCGGCACGCCTGCACGCCGAGGTCGCCGCCGCGCGGGAACGCGTCCTGGGCCCGGACGCCCCCGACACCCTCTACGCCCGCGACTTCCACGCCTACGAACTCGGCGAATCCGGCCAGCACGCCGAAGCCGCGCTGCTGATGGCCGAGGTCGCGCAGGACTACGCCCGCGTCCTGGGCCCCGACCACCGCGAGACCCTCAACGCGCGCAACCACCACGCCCGTTACCTCGGCAAGGCGGCCCAGTCACACCCCCGTTCGACGTAGGCCGGACGGGGTAGCGGGAGGCGCGACCGCGGCCCGACGCGCCGGAGCCCGGCGGCGCCTAGCGTCGGCCCCATGAGGATCTCGGTGGTCGGAACGGGCAATGTCGGGCGCGCGCTCGCCGGTGCGTGGGCGCGGGCGGGCCACGAGGTGGTCCTCGGGTCACGGCGGCCGGAGGACCCGGAGCTGCGCGGCGGGCCCCTGCCGGTACGGGACGTGGCCGCGGCCGTCGCCGACGCCGAGGTGATCGTCAACGCGACGCCTGGCACCGCGTCCGTGGCGCTGCTCTCCTCGGTCGGCGCGGACGTGCTGGCGGGGAAGACGCTGCTGGACGTGGCGGTGGGCTTCGGCGAGGACTGGTCGCTGTCGCATCCGGTGGAGAGCCTGGGCGAGGAGATCCAGCGGACGTTCCCGGCGCTGCGGGTGGTGAAGGCGCTGTGCACCGTGGACTCGTCGGTGATGGTCGCGCCGGGCTCCCTCGAAGGCCCGAGCACGCTCTTCCTGTCGGGCGACGACGCGGCGGCGAAGCGTACGGTGGCCGCGCTGCTGCGCGACCTCGGCTGGCCCGCCGACTCGCTGCACGACCTGGGCGGGATCGCGACCGCCCGGGGCCAGGAACACTTCGCGCTGCTCTTCATCGGCATCGCACAGTCCCTCGGCTCCTACGCCTTCAACATCCGCGTGGTCCCCCCGGCGGAGGACTGACCGCTCAGCGCCCGCGCCGGAGGGCCACCAGGGCGGCGGCCGCGACGACGGCCGCGCAGCCGCAGGCGAGCGCGGGGAACGTGCCGCCGCCGCGCAGGGACAGCGTGGCGTTCGCCAGGGCACCGGCCACCAGGACGGTCCACAGGAGCAGGCGGATCAGGACGGACATGGGGCGGCTCCTCTGCCGGTTCACGTCAGGGGGCGGGCACCGTGCAGGCGGCCGAGGTGGATGAGGACGTCGTGGCCCTCGGCGAGGACGTACTGCCGGTAGGGGTCGTCGGGGTGTCCGATGTCCCGGGTGGGGCGCGGGGTGGCGAGCCACGCACGGGCGGGGGCGGGGACCGTGCGCGGGTCCAGCAGGACGTCGCGGTGCCCGGCGAGGCGGGCGGCCCGTTCGAGGGTCTCCTCACTGCTCCCCCGTTGTGGGGGCGGGAAGGCCGTCGTGGCCCAGCGGCCGTCGGGGCCGGTGTCCACGCGTTCGCCGTGGCCGAACGTCGTGCCGATGGCGAGGTAGTCGCGGCCGAGCCGCTCCCGGAGGAACGCGCCCTGCGTCGTCGGGTAGTAGTCGGGGTCGTAAGTGGCGTACGCGGTATGGCCGTTGTGCGCCGAGACGAGCACCTTGCCGCCGACGTGGCGGTGCCACCAGGCGACGTTGTGGGCCATCAGCGCGTCGCGGCGGCGCAGGGCCTGCCGGTGCTGCGCGTGGTCGCTGAAGTCGGTGGCAAGCAGGGCGGTGGTCTCGGCGATGTTCCAGGCGTGCTGGGCGGCCCAGGCGTACGGGGTGGCGGCGGGCCGGCCGGGCGCGGGGAGGCGTTCGGCGGCGCGGCGTGCGAGGCCCGCGAGCCGTTCGCGGTCCGCCGGGGGCAGCGCGGCGAAGTCGGCAGCGGTCGGGCGGGCGCGCAGTTCGCGATAGCAGTCCTCGAACTCCGGCAGGGCGTGCGGGCGGTAGCGGCCCACGTATGCCAGGACGCCGTCGAACAGCGCCTCGCCCAGCCGGGGTTGTGACAGGTCGGCGCCCACGAACCGTACGGGACGCCGTTCATGCCGCCGGTTGTGCTCGCGCATCCACCGGAACAGCGCCAGATACTCCTCGACGTGCCAGGGCCACGCCCCGCCGCCGAACTCGTCGTCCATGATGCGGCGCGGATCACCGCTCCCGCTGCGCACGTACGCGTCGAGGCGCAGGCCCGCGCTCCAGCTGACCTCAAGCGCGAAGGCCGTGAAGCCCTTCTCCGCCACGAGGTGGCGGAAGACCCGATGCTTCAGCTCGTACAACTCGTGCGCGCCGTGGACGACTTCGCCGAGGCCGACCACGGGCGCGTCCCCGATCGCCCGGCCCAGCGGCCTCAGGTCGTCCAGGGGACGGGCGGCGCGGGCGAGGGCATGCGTCACGTCGGCGTCCCGGGCGCGGGCGCCGGGCGCGAGGGGCAGCGCCGTCAGGGCGGGCAGGGCGAACGCGCCGAGCGCGGCGCGTCGTGTCAGGGGGGTCATGCGGCCGTCCGGTGTGCTGGTATCTCATGTTCTCGGTGCGGGACCCACACTCCCCGCCACGACCACCACGAACCATCCAGCCGCCCGCCCGATCAGCACTACAGCGGGCTGTACCCCCTCACTTGAGGTCGATCTCGGCCCAGACGGTCTTGCCGACGACGAGGGGTTCCGTGCCCCAGCGGGAGCAGAGGCCGCCGACGAGGAGGAGGCCGCGTCCGTACTCCTGGTCGTCGGCGGGCTGGCGCTGCTCGGGGAGGCGTTCGGTGCGCGGGTCGGTGACCTCGATGCGCAACGTCTCGTCGCTGCGCAGCAGATGCACCCGGAACATGCGTCCGGACACCCGGCCGTGGAAGATCGCGTTGCCCGCCAGCTCACTGACGATGAGCGCGGCATCCCCCGCGACCTCGGGCAACCCCCACTCCTCCCCCACAAGCCGCGCCGTCCGCACCCGGGCCAGCCGCACACTGCGCGGCAACGGCGTGTAGGTGAGGCGGTCTTCGCGGAGGACGCCGTTGGGGTCGGGCACGGAAGAGGGCACGTTCACGCGATCACACCTTCGCACTCGTGGTGATTCACTGAACACCGACCGTATCGGCGACCTTCGATCGCATCAAGTTTTCGCGCAGAAAATTCTCTGCGAACGGACGTACGGCGGGGGAATCACTTTGCCCGGATGACCACGCATCCCGTAGTAATGAGGCCATGACAGGTGATCGGGCGAACCGCGGAGCCACGGTGTCAACCGTCCTGGGCCGCAGGCTCGGCGGTGAGTTGCTGCATCTCCGCGAGGCGCTTGGCCTGCGCCAGAGTCATGCCGCCGAGGCGCTGTCCGCATCTGTGGCCAAGGTCGCCAAGATGGAGAACGGCCTCGTCCCCATGCGCGACCCCGACATCCGGGCCCTGTGCAGCGCCTACGGCGTCACGGACGCCTCGACCGTCGATCGCCTGTGCAAGCTGGCGAGCCTGGACAGGGACCGCCGCAAGGCAAAGGGGTGGTGGCGCAACTATCTCTGGGAGGGGCCGATGAGCGAATACCTCGCCATGGAATCCGTCGCCACCCACGTGCGCGCCCTGCAGGTCTCGATCATCCCCGGGCTTCTTCAGACGCCAAGCTATGTCCGCGCCCTCTTCGACAGCGAAGAGAAAATCGATGCCGAACCCTCGAAGGTTGTGGACATCAGGCGGGAAAGACAGCGTCGGCTCGAAGGGGAAAACCCGTTGACCTTGCATGTTGTGATGTGGGAAGCAGCATTGCGGCAAACGGTCGGCGGGTCGGACGTCATGCGCGGGCAACTCGACCACATGGTCGAGATGGCGGCGCGGCCGAACATACGGTTGCAGATCATCCCCTTCGCGTCGGGCAACCGTGGCCGTCCCATCAGCGCCTTCAACATCCTCACCTTCGACCGCACCGACGCCCTTGACGTCGTCTACGCCGACAACATCAATTCGTGCATGTGGGCGGAAAACGAAACCGATAGCCTCGCATACACGCGCCACTTCCACTCCCTGGCGGAGGCAAGTCTCGATGAGCGGGATTCGATTCGCCTGATCGAAGAAATCCGAAAGGACATGTGACCGCGTGGGCCAGTTCCATTTTGTCAAGTCCACATACAGCCTCCCGGACCCGAACAAAGAGTGCGTCGAGGTTGCGATCGATGTCGCGGCGAGTGTGGCCGTGCGCGACTCGAAGGTTCCCGCCGGGCCCGTCGTGCGGGTGGGGGCCGGGGCGTGGGCGGCGTTTCTCCGGGAACCCCCCACCCGTCAGACCCTCGGGTAGCGGTCCAGCCAGGCCGGGGAGGAGTCGGCGGGGGTGTGCAGGGCTTGGCCCTGTGTCATTTCCATCGCGAAGTCGTCGGCCAGTTCCAGGATCGTCGGGCGGCCCTCCAACTCGGCCAGCCATGCCGGGGGGAGGGCCGTTTCGCCGTGGAGGGCGCCGAGGAGGTTGCCGCAGATGGAGCCCGTCGAGTCGGAGTCGCCGCCGTGGTTGACGGCGAGCAGCAGGCCGTGGGCCATGTCCTCCGCGACCAGCGCGCAGTAGACGCCCATGGCAAGGGCCTCCTCCGCCACCCAGCCCTCCCCCAGCGACTCGACGCGTTCGGCCGAGGGGAGGCCCTGGCGTACCGCGCCGAGGGCCTGTTTCAGGGCGGCCGTCGTCTCCTCGTGGCCGGGGCGTGCGGCGAGCAGGACGAGGGCCTTCTGCACGGCCGTGTCCAGGTCGTCGCCGAGCACCAGCGCGTGCACGATCGCGGCGAACGCCCCGGCGGCGAGCTGGCCCGTGGGGTGGCCGTGGGTCTGGGCGGCGCATTCGACGGACAGTTGGAAGACGAGGGGCGCCTCCCAGCCGACCAGCAGGCCGAACGGCGCCGACCGCATCACCGTGCCGCAGCCCTTGGAGTCCGGGTTCTTCGGCCGCTCCACCGTCCCCATCACGGCGTCGCCGAGGCCGACGAGGCACGCGTTCCCGGGGGCGCGGCGCGCGTACAGCCACTCCTGGCGGGCGAGCCAGCCGTCGTGGGGGCGGCGTTCGTCGGGGCCCCAGTCGCGCTGCGTCTGGTACCAGCGGCGGTAGGCGGCGTGCAGGTCGGTCGGCGGGTGCCAGGCGCCGGTGTCGCGGCGTACGTGCGCCCGTATGAGCCCGTCGACGGTGAAGAGCGTCATCTGCGTGTCGTCGGTGACGGCGCCGCGCCGCCCGTACGCGGGCACGTAGTCCGTGACCCCGGTGGGGCCGTGCGCCGCGCGGATGGCCTCCAGGGAGTCGAACTCGATGCCCGCGCCCAGCGCGTCGCCTATCGCCCCGCCCAGCAGGCAGCCCCGCACTCGGCTGCGGAAGTCCTGCTGGTCGGCGCGGCCCCACAGCCGCCCGCCCCCGGGGGTGCTCACGCGCCACCGCCCAGGACGGGCAGCAGCTTCGGCAGGCGGCCGTCCGCCTCGGCCGCGCGGGCGGCGCGCTCCGGGGCGACCTCGCCGTACGTGGTGGTCCGCAGGCGGGACGGGCGGCCCGCCTCGTCGGCTATCGCCCGCAGGTCGGCGACGGAGCGGTAGGACCCGTAGGAGGAGCCCGCCATGCGGGAGATGGTCTCCTCCATCAGCGTGCCGCCGAGGTCGTTGGCGCCGGAGCGGAGCATCTCGGCGGCGCCCTCGGTGCCGAGCTTCACCCAGCTGGTCTGGATGTTGGTGATGTGCGGGTGGAGCAGGAGGCGGGCCATGGCGGTGACGGCGCGGTTGTCGCGCGCGGTGGGGCCCGGGCGGGCGATGCCGGCCAGGTAGACGGGCGCGTTGGTGTGGACGAACGGGAGGGTGACGAACTCGGTGAAGCCCGCGACGCCCTTCTCCTCGTTCCGCCGCTGCATGTCCGCCAGGGTCCGCAGGTGCCCGAGCCAGTGGCGCGGCTGGTCCACGTGGCCGTACATCATGGTGGACGAGGACCGTATGCCGAGTTCGTGCGCCGTGCTCACGACGTCGATCCACGTGTCGGCGGGCAGCTTGCCCTTGGTGAGGATCCAGCGGACCTCGTCGTCCAGGATCTCGGCGGCGGTGCCGGGGATGGTGTCGAGGCCGGCCTCGCGGGCCGCCGTCAGCCAGTCGCGGACGGACATCCCGGTGCGCGTCGCGCCGTTGACGATCTCCATGGGCGAGAACGCGTGGACGTGGATGCCGGGGACGCGTTCCTTCACGGCGCGGGCGATGTCGAAGTAGGCGGTGCCGGGCAGGTCGGGGTGGATGCCGCCCTGCATGCAGACCTCGACGGCGCCGACGTCCCAGGCCTGCGCGGCGCGGTCGGCGACCTGGTCGAGGGAGAGGCTGTACGCGTCGGCGTCGGTGCGGCGCTGGGCGAAGGCGCAGAAGCGGCAGCCGGTGTAGCAGACGTTGGTGAAGTTGATGTTGCGCGTGACGATGTACGTGACGGTGTCGCCGACGACGGAACGGCGCAGGTCGTCGGCGACGCGGCACAGGGCGTCCAGCGCGGGCCCGTCCGCGTGCAGGAGGGCGAGGGCCTGGTCGTCGGTGAGGCGCGTGGGGTCGTCGGCGGCGACGGCCAGCGCCGCGCGCACGTCGGTGTCGATGCGCTCGGCGGCCTTGCCGGGGGCGGCCAGTTCGGCGAGGGCGGCCCAGTCGCCGTACACGTCGTCGAAGTCGTCGCGCCGGTCGGAGGTGCGGCCCTCGGTGTCGATGGTGCGGTGCAGGTCGGTGCGCCCGGCGGCGGTCAGCGGCTCGTCGGGCTCCTGCCAGGGCAGGCCGCGCGGCATGGCGTCGGGGCGGGCGAGCCCGGTGTCGGGGTCGGCGAGCGCGGTGACGTGCGGCAGCAGGCGGGGGTCGAGCCACGGTTCGCCGCGCTTGATGAACTCCGGGTAGATCGTGAGCCGTTCGCGCAGGTCGAAGCCGACGGCGGCGGTGCGGGCGGCCAGGTCGTCGATCTGCGGCCAGGGGCGCTCGGGGTTGACGTGGTCGGGGGTGAGCGGGGAGACGCCGCCCCAGTCGTCGATGCCCGCGCGGACGATCAGCGCGTACTCCTCGTCCACCAGGTTCGGCGGGGCCTGGATGCGGGCGGCCGGGCCGAGCAGCAGGCGGGTGACGGCGATGGCGGCGGCCAGTTCTGACAGCTCGGCGTCGGGCATGGCGCGCATCGCCGTGTCCGGCTTGGCGCGGAAGTTCTGGACGATGACTTCCTGGATGCCCCGGTATGTGCGGGCGGCGGCGCGTATCGCGAAGACCGACTCGGCGCGCTCCTCGTACGTCTCGCCGATGCCGATCAGCAGGCCGGTGGTGAACGGCACGTTGGACCGCCCGGCGTCCTCCAGGACGCGCAGCCTGACGGCGGGCTCCTTGTCGGGCGAGCCGTGGTGCGGGCCGCCGGGCTCGGACCACAGGCGGGTCGCGGTGGTCTCCAGCATCATGCCCATGGACGGCGCGACGGGCTTGAGGCGCTGGAAGTCGAGCCAGGACATGACGCCCGGGTTGAGGTGCGGCAGGAGACCGGTCTCCTCCAGCACGCGGACGGCCATGGCCCGTACGTACGCGAGCGTGTCGTCGTACCCCTCCGCCTCAAGCCACTCGCGCGCCTCGGGCCAGCGGTCCTCCGGCTTGTCCCCGAGGGTGAACAGCGCTTCCTTGCAGCCGAGCGCCGCGCCCTGCCGCGCGATGTCGAGCACCTCGTCGGGCGACAGGAACATGCCGTGGCCCGCGCGGCGCAGCTTCCCCGGAACGGTCACGAACGTGCAGTAGTGGCAGCGGTCGCGGCACAGCCTGGTCAGGGGGATGAACACCTTCTTGGAATAGGTGATCACCCCCGGCCGGCCCGCCGCTTCGAGGCCCGCGTCCCGCACCCGCGCCGCCGCGCCCGCGAGCCGTTCGAGGTCGGCGCCGCGCGCCTGGAGGAGGACGGCGGCCTCGGACACGTCGAGCGCGACCCCCGTCTCGGCCCGCCGGAGGGCGCGGCGCATCGCGTTGGCCGTGGGGACAGAGGGACTCGTAGTCATCCTCCGAGCATAGAAGCGGGCTGTGACATCCGGACACGGTGCCTCGGGCCGCGATGCGGCCGCAGCGCTAGCCTCGCGGTGTGGATTTCGCAGGAGCGAGCGGAGCGGGCAGCGAGACACGGACCGTGCGCGGGCATCTGCCGCCGGGGGCGCCGGACTTCGTGTACGTGCCGGTGCGGGTGCCGCCGGGGGTGCGGCGGCTCACGGCCGCGTACCGGTACGACAGGCCCGAGGTACCGCCGGGGACGTACGGGAACGGCCTCGACATCGGCCTGTTCGACGCGCGCGGCACCGGCCCCGAGGGGTTCCGCGGCTGGTCGGGCGGGGCGCGCGACACGTTCACGGTCGGCGCGGCGGGCGCCACCCCCGGCTACCTGCCGGGCCCGGTGGACGCCGGGACGTGGCACGTCGTCCTCGGCCCGTACACCGTCGCGCCCGGCGGCGTGGACTACGAGCTGACCGTCACGCTGGACTACGGCCCGCCCGAGGACGCGCCCGCGCCGCCCGCGTACCCGCCGGAACGCGCCGCCGGGCGCGGCCGCGCCTGGTACCGCGGCGACTGCCACCTGCACACCGTCTACTCCGACGGCCGCCGCACCCCCGCCGAGGTCGCCGCCGCCGCACGGGCCGCCGGGCTCGACTTCCTCACCACCACCGAGCACAACTCCCCCTCGGGCCATGGCGCGTGGGACGGCCTGTGGGGCGACGACCTGCTGATCCTGTGCGGCATCGAGGTGACGACGCGGAACGGGCACTGCCTCGCCCTCGGCGTCGAGCCCGGCACGTTCCTCGACTTCAGGCACCGCGCCCGCGACACGTCCTGGGCCGCGACGGCGCGGGACATCCGCGCGGCGGGCGGCATCGTCGTCCCCGCCCACCCGCACGCGGCCTGCGTCGGCTGCTCCTGGCGCTTCGGCTACGCGGACGCGGACGCCGTCGAGGTGTGGAACGGGCCGTGGACCCCCGACGACGAGGCCGCCCTCGCCACGTGGAGCGGCCTGCTGCACGCCCGGGACGACGGCCGCTGGCTGCCCGCGATGGGCAACAGCGACAGCCACCGCGAGCCGCAGGTCATCGGCCTGCCGCAGACCGTCGTCCTGGCCGACGAGTTGAGCCGCCCGGCGATCCTGGCGGGCCTCGCGGCCGGGCGCAGCTACCTCGCCGAGTCGGCCGCCGTGACGCTCGCCCTCAGCGCGACGGACGCGGCGGGCGCGACGGCCGGGATCGGCGAACGCCTCGCCACCGCGCCGGACGCGCCCGTGACCGTACGGCTCGACGTGACCGGCGTACCGGGCGGGACGGCGCGGCTCGTTACCGACCAGGGGGTAATTCTCGGTGTCCGGCTGCCCACCTCAGGTAGCGGTACGGTGATGTGGCACACATCGGCCGCGGCGACCGCGCACGTACGGGCCGAGGTGCGCCACGGGGACGAACCGGCAGGGGCCATGGCCGGGATGACCAATCCCGTCTTCCTCCAGGGAGCTTGAGGCCGATAGACTTCCACGTTCGCCCCATACGTTAATGAGGTTGAGAAGCAGAGGACGCCATGGTCGATGCCGAAGGGACCACGGGGGGGCTCACTCCTGCGCTGCGCTTCGCCGTGCTCGGACCGGTCCGCGCCCGGTACGGGGACCGGCCGCTGCCGACCGGCTCGCCTCAGCAACGGGCCCTGCTGGCCGTGCTGCTGCTCCGCAAGGGCCGGGCCGCGACGGCGCAGGACCTCGTCAACGCGCTGTGGGGCGAGGAGTCGCCGCAGCAGGCGCTGGCGGCGCTGCGCACGTACGCGTCGCGGCTGCGCAAGTCGTTCGGCGTGCGGCAGTCGGTGCTCGTCAGCGAGTACGGGGGCTACGCGCTGCGGCTGTCGCCCGAGGACGAACTCGACCTGGACGCGGCGACGAGGCTGACGGCCGCCGCCGACAAGTGCGCGGCGTCGGGCGACCTCGCGCGGGCGCACGAACTGTACGGCCAGGCCCTCGAACTGTGGGACGGCGAGGCCCTCGGGGGCGTGCCGGGACCCGAGGCCGAACTCCAGCGCGCCCGCCTCGCCGAGCAGCGCCTCGGCATCGTCGAACAGCGCCTCGACGTCGGCCTGCAGGCCGGTTTCCACGCCGAATCCGTGTCCGAACTCACCGCGCTCACCACCACGCACCCCCTGCGGGAGCGGCTGCGCGAGCTGCTGATGCTGGCGCTGTACCGCAGCGGACGGCAGGCGGAGGCGCTGGCCGTCTACGCCGACGCGCGACGGCTGCTGATCGACGAACTGGGCGTCGAGCCGCGCGCCGAACTGTCCGACCTGCAACAGCGCATCCTCAACGCCGACGCCACCCTGAACGCCGCCGCGCCCGCGACGCCGACCGTCCCCGTGCTGGTTCGGCCCGCGCAACTCCCGGCCGCCGTGCCCGACTTCACCGGGCGGGCCGCGTTCGTCGCCGAACTGGGCGCCCAACTGGCCACGGCGGGCGGGCAGGTGATGGCGGTCTCGGCCGTCGCGGGCATCGGCGGCGTGGGCAAGACGACGCTCGCCGTGCAGGTCGCCCACGCGGCGCGCGACCAGTTCCCCGACGGGCAGCTCTACGTCGACCTCCAGGGCGCGGGCGCGACACCGGCCGATCCGCAGACGGTGCTCGGCGCGTTCCTCCGCGCCCTGGGCACGCCCGACAGCTCCATACCGGACGGCATCGCCGAACGGGCCGCGCTCTACCGCTCGTTGCTCGACGGCCGCCGCATGCTCACGCTGCTCGACAACGCCCGGGACGCCGCCCAGGTCCGGCACCTGCTGCCCGGCACGCCGAGCTGCGCCACGCTGATCACCAGCCGCATGCGCATGGTGGACCTGGCGGGCGCGCACCTCGTGGACCTCGACGTCATGAGCCCCGAGGAGGCGCTGACGCTCTTCACCCGCATCGTCGGCCACGAGCGCGTGAGCGCCGAACGCGAGGCGTCCATGGACGTGGTGGCGGCGTGCGGCTTCCTGCCGCTGGCCATCCGCATCGCGGCCTCCCGGCTCGCGGCGCGCCGGACGTGGACGGTGTCCGTCCTCGCCCGCAAGCTCAGCGACGAACGGCGGCGGCTGGACGAGCTCCAGGCGGGCGACCAGGCGGTCAAGGCGACGTTCGAGCTGGGGTACGGGCAGCTGGAGCCGGCGCAGGCACGGGCGTTCCGGCTGCTCGGCCTCGCCGCCGGGCCCGACATCTCGCTGCACGCGGCGGCGCTGCTCGACCGGGACGTGGAGGAGGCCGAGGAGCTGCTCGAAGGGCTCGTGGACACCTCGCTCCTGGAGTCGGCCGCCCCCGGCCGCTACCGCTTCCACGACCTGGTCCGCCTCTTCGCCCGCGCCTGCGCCGAACGCGACGAACAACCCCCGGCCGAACGGACGGCCGCCGTCACCCGCCTGCTCGACTTCTACCTGTCCACGGCCTCGGCGGTCTACGCGCTCGAACGCCCCGGCGACGCGACGGTGGAACACATGCACAAGCCGGACCGCCCCGGCCTCCGCTTCGACGGCGTACGCCCGGCTCTTGACTGGCTCTTCGGCGAGGCGGACTGCCTGCTGGCGAGCGCACGGCAGGCCCGGGGCACCGGCGAGCATGCGCGCCAGATAGCGGATCTGCTCATGATGGCGCGGGACCTGGCCGAATCTGGCGCCTACTCCCAGCAGTTCGTGCGGGCGGCGGAGGCCGTGCTCGAAGCGACTGACCGCCTGGACCAGCCGCTTGCACAGGCTCGCATCCGTGTCGCGCTCACCCACGCGCACAGCACAGCGGGACGCAGCGAGGAGGCGGAGGAGCACGCGAAGCACGCGATGCTCCTCGGGGTGGCGGCCGGGGACCAGGTGGCCATGTCACACGGCCTGAACGAGCGGGGCATCAGTGCGTTCTACCAGGACCGGTTCCATGACTCGCGGGACTATCTGGAACAGGCCCTCGAAGCGTTCAGGCAACAGGAGAACCGTTCGGGAGAAGCCAGTGCGCTGAGCAATCTGTCCCGCGTGCAACTGGTGCTCGGCGCGCCGGACAAGGCTGTCGACCTGGCGGAACAGGCCCTGGCGCTCTACCGGGCGCTTGGGTCCAAGCTGCGGCTGGCAAATGGGCGTTACGCCCTGGGTGTCGCCTTGGCCGGTCACGGGCGGGGCGACGCGGCACGTGAGGAGTTCTCCGCCGCGCTCTCCTCCTTCCAGGAGGCACGACAGCGGCTGTGGGTCGGCATGACCTACTTCCGTCTGGCCGGTCTGCATCTGGATGCCGGGGCGATCGGGCAGGCCGCGACGCTGGCCGAACAGGCACTCGCGGAGCTGCGTGAGGTCGGCGGCGCACGCCGGGAAGCCGACGCGCTGGTACTGCTGGGCCGTGCCCTCGACAGCGCCGGGCAGTCGGGCAGGGCACGGGTCTGCTGGGAGGCGGCGCTCGCGACGTACGAAGCGCTGGGGCGCCCCGAGGTCGAGGGCGTCCGGAACCTTCTGAGCGCCGCGACCGTCTGAGGCTTCAAACCGTCGATTCCCAGGCATTCATCATTCGTTTATCGCGGGGTGCGACCGTCATGCGCACCACCGCACCACGGAGAATCGGCGGTTGACGGGCAGAGCCTCCCGAAGATCACGGGGGAGTCACCGGGCGGCTCTGTCTCCTACCGTCCGCTTGAAGAAACGGGAGTTCGCATGACCGACGTTAAGCCGCTGGACAGCCACATCACCAGCGAGCCCAAGGCTCCGAAGCCCGCGGACAGCCACATCACGGGTACCCCGGATGCGCCGAGCGTCCCGAAGCCGCTGGACAGCCACATCACCGCTGCCCCGGCCCCGAAGGCCCCGAAGCCCGCGGACAGCCACATCACCGGCGAGCCCGACGCCCCCGAGCCCGACGACAGCCACATCACCGACACACCGGACGCGCCGAAGCCCGCGGACAGCCACATCACGGGCGGCGCCGCGGACTGAAACGGTCCTCCCCCACGCGCTGAGAACCGGTCACGTCCGGCGGTCGTCCGCCGACGTGGCCGGTTCCTCATGCGAGCGATCTGGGCATGGTGTGAGCAATAGGTCGACAGAACGAAACCATTCGACGCCTGCTGTGTGAGGAGATCCAGCCATGTTCCGTTTAGAGAAGATAGTGACCGCCGGTGCCATCGCCGTGGTACTGGCAGGAGCGGGCGCCGGATCGGCGGTGGCGGACAGCCATGTCACGGGCGAGCCGCACCCCGGTGACAGCCATGTCACTGTTGGCACGGTCAAACCTGCTGACAGCCACGTCACGGACGGCCCGGCCGACTGAAGTCCCGTTGCGGCGTGGTGATGGCGGGCCTCTGAGCCCGCCATCATTGTGTGTGTGCCCCTTGACGGTGGCATGCGGCGGTCCGCACGATAATTCGCAGTGGCGATATCCCAGCACCGTCTGAAGTGCGCGGAACGTCGAGGTCCGCGTGAACAACCTGGCCACGGCGCACGCGAGTTGATCCCATGCCGCTTCTTTCCGACGCTTTGCGCACGTACTACTGTACGAACGTGAAGATCACGGCGGGCCGTTGAAGCCCGTCTGGTCGGTCTCCGCCGCGCGGGGCGGGGGCGCGTCGCACAGAACAGTGAGGAACAACGCATGAACCGTACGCAGAAGCTGGTCAGCGCGGGCGCGATCGCCGTGGCCCTGGTGGGTCTGAGCGCCGGCTCCGCCTTCGCCGACCTGCACGCCACGGGCCCGGGGCAGGGCGACACCTACTCCACCAACCCCGGCCAGGGCGACGCCTACGCGACCAACCCCGGGGCGAACGGCGAGCGGCCGCTGGACGACCACGCCGAGTGAAGCCGTAGCCGACGGGCACTCCGTCCCGTACGCCGACAGCGGGCCCTCCGGGGCCCGCTGTCGGCGTTTATCGCCTGTTTATGGCGGGCTGCCATTCTCTAGGAGTCCGGTCGCACAGGGGTGCGCGGCCGGGACCTCGGGAAGTGTCCGGCGGCTGCGGGGGAGCCGCCGAACACTCCGGTCACCGAGGCCGGGCGACGCGGAGGGGGGTCGCCCGGCCCGGACGACGACCGGCCCGGACGGCAGGAGGGGGGCCGTCCGGGCCGGTCGCGTTCCGGCGGCAGACGCCGGGAACCGCCTCGGACGCGCCGACGTCCTCCGCCGCTCCGTGCCCGACAGGGCCGCCCCGGACCGGCCGGTGCCGCTCCGGCGGGCAGGGGGACTTTGCCCGGAGACGCGCACCACCCGTAACATACGGAACCGTACGGTGGGCACGACCCCGTGGCCCGCCGTCGCGGGCCACCGCCGTGGCCCTGGGAGTGCCCGGGTGCCGGCAGACCCTTCCCCCGGTCCGGTACCCCGTCGGCCGAGGCCGCCGTACGGCGCGCCCGGCCGGGGCACCCGGAGGGCGGGTCGCAGGTGGCCCGCCCTCCCCCACCGCCCTCCGCGCGGTCAGCCGCCGACGTACGTCCGCAGGTGCCGCGCCGTCAGCGTCTCGCCCGCCGCGACCAGTTCGGCCGGGCTGCCGGTGAAGACGACCTGCCCGCCGTCGTGTCCGCCGCCGGGACCGATGTCGATGATGTGGTCCGCCCGCGCCATGACGGCCTGGTGGTGCTCGATGACGACCACGGTGTTGCCGTCGTCCACCAAGCGGTCCAGAAGCGCCAGCAGTTGATCGACATCGGCCAGGTGCAGCCCGGTCGTGGGCTCGTCCAGGACATACACGGACGACTCCTGCGCCATGTGGATGGCCAGCTTCAGCCGCTGCCGCTCGCCGCCCGACAGAGTCGTGAGGGGCTGGCCGAGGCGCACGTACCCGAGGCCGACGTCGGAGAGCCGCCGCAGGATCGCGCGCGCCTGCCCGCCGGTGAAGACCTCCGCCGCCTCCTCGACCGCCATGTCCAGGACCTCGCCGATGTTCCGGCCGTGCAGCGTGTACGCGAGGACCTCGGGCGTGAACCGCTTCCCCTCGCACTGCTCGCAGACCGACGCGACACCCGCCATCATCGCGAGGTCGGTATAGACGAGGCCGATGCCGTTGCAGCGCGGGCAGGCGCCCTCCGAGTTCGCGCTGAACAGGGCCGCGCGCACGCCGTTGGCCTTGGCGAACGCGTTCCTGATCGGGCCGAGCAGCCCGGTGTACGTCGCGGGGTTCGAGCGGCGCGAGCCCCGTATCGGCGACTGGTCGGCGACGACGACGCCGTCCTCCTTCGCCAGGTAGCCGTGCACCAGCGAGCTCTTGCCCGAACCGGCCACGCCGGTCACGGCGGTCAGGACACCGAGCGGGAAGTCCACCGTGACGTCGCGGAGGTTGTGCAGGTCGGCGCCCTTCACGGTGAGGGCGCCGGTGGGCGTGCGGACCTTCTCCTTGAGCCGGGCGCGGTGCCCGAGGTGGCGGCCGGTGAGGGTGCCGGAGGCGCGCAGGCCCGCGATGTCGCCCGCGTAGCAGAGCTGCCCGCCCGCCGCGCCCGCGCCGGGACCGAGGTCCACGACGTGGTCGGCGATGGCGATGACCTCGGGCTTGTGCTCCACGACGAGGACGGTGTTGCCCTTGTCGCGCAGGCTGAGGAGCAGGCCGTTCATCCGCTGGATGTCGTGCGGGTGCAGGCCGGTGGTGGGCTCGTCGAAGACGTAGGTGACGTCGGTCAGGCTGGAGCCGAGGTGCCGGACCATCTTCACGCGCTGCGCCTCGCCGCCGGACAGCGTGCCGGAGGGGCGGTCGAGGCTGAGGTAGCCGAGGCCGATGTCGGTGAGGGAGTCGAGCAGGCCGCGCAGCGAGGCGAGCAGGGGCGCGACGGACGGGTCGTCGATGCCGCGCACGACCTCGGCCAGGTCGCTGATCTGCAGGGCCGCGCACTCGGGGAGGGTGCGGCCGTGGACGGTGGCGGAGCGCGGCGCCTCGGCGAGGCGGCTGCCGTCGCACTCGGGACAGGTGGTGAAGACGACGGCGCGGTCCACGAAGGCGCGGATGTGGGGCTGGAGCGCGTCGCGGTCCTTCGCGAGGAAGATGCGCCTGACCTTCACGAGCAGGCCCTCGTAGGTGGTGTTGAGGGAGCCGGCGGAGACCTTGGTGGCGGGCTTGTTGAGGAAGTCGTCCCACTCCCGCTCGGTGAAGTCGCGCAGCGGGCGGTCCGGGTCGTACAGGCCGGACTGGGCCATGACCTGCCAGTACCAGTTGCCCACCGAGAAGTTGGGCACGGTGATGGCGCCGCCGTTCAGCGACAGGTCGCGGTCGACGAGCTGGTCGATGTCGATGTCGGTGACGTGCCCGGTGCCCTCGCAGCGCGGGCACATGCCCTCCGGGCTGTTGAAGCTGAAGCTCGTGGCCGGGCCGACGTACGGGGTGCTGAGGCGGCTGAAGACGATCCGCAGCATGGTGAACGCGTCGGTGACGGTGCCCACGGTGGAGCGGGAGTTGGCCGTCATGCGCTCCTGGTCCACGACGATGGCGGCGCTGAGACCGTGCAGCGCGTCCACGTCGGGGCGGGACTGGCTGGGCATGAACGACTGGATGAACGCGGTGTACGTCTCGTTGATGAGCCGCTGCGACTCGGCGGCGATCGTGCCGAAGACGAGGGAGGACTTGCCCGAGCCGGAGACGCCGGTGAAGACGGTCAGGCGCCGTTTGGGCAGGTCGAGGGATATGTCGCGCAGGTTGTTCTCGCGCGCGCCGCGCACCTCGATGAGCGAGTGGCTGTCCGCTGCGGCGGCGGTCCGGGGCGTGGTGGGATCGTCGGGCATGGCGGGGCTCCTTGGCGGTGGCGGTCCGGGGAGGAACCGAGTGTGCCAGAGATCCGG
Source organism: Streptomyces sp. NPDC049879 (assembly GCF_044461265.1). Lineage (NCBI taxonomy): Bacteria > Bacillati > Actinomycetota > Actinomycetes > Kitasatosporales > Streptomycetaceae > Streptomyces > Streptomyces sp. NPDC049879. The sequence goes on from NZ_JBITKT010000005.1 coordinate 208,530, forward strand.
GTACACCGTACCCATTTTCTGGCCTGGCCCCTGCACCGGGTCGGACGCTCGGGGGCCGAGCGTAACGGGAGGGTCTGACAATCCCGGGTCCGCGCGGCCACCGCCGGGGAGGACCGCCGCCGCTACCGCAGTTCGACCTGCGGGTCGTGCGCCAGCTCGGGGTGGCGGCTGGCCGCCCACTGGAGGCCGTAGATGCCGGGCGGCATCACATACTCGGTGGGGTGCAGCTCGGGCGGGGTGAAGGGCTGGCTCTGGGACTGGGGCAGGGAGGGTGGCTGGGGCTGGTTGCGCTGCCATTCGAGGTAGTGGGAGTCGGGGTGGATCATCGCGCCGCGCACCTGGTCGGACATGCGGAGGAGATCCTCACCGAACGACCGGCCGGGCGGAACGGTGGCCGTCCCCATCAGCGTCCCGAAGTCGAGATCGCTTATGCCGCTTTCCAGGCCCATCCCGGGGTCCTCCAGGTACTCAGGGGCGTAGACGAGGTTCACCACCGACACGTCTGCCCTCGGGTCCACCTTGGCGTTGACGGCGCGCACGTCGAAGCCGCCGACCTCCGGGTTCGTCAGCACGAGGATGCCGTCGGCGAGCGTGGACGCCACGGGGAGTCCGCTGCCGCCCTCGAAGGGCGGGTCCTCCGTGACGATGCCGTGCTCGTTCTGGAACACCTGCCTGCCGAAGTAGGCCAGAGATATGTCCACCGATCGCCCGTAGAAGGTCTCCAGATACTTCCGTTCGGCCGGTGTCAGGTCCCGGAGGGCCTTTTCGGGCACGTCGGTGGGGTCGTCCGAGGAGGAACCCCAGACACCCATGACGATGGTGTTCAGTGTGGCGACCAGACGCGTGAGCTCGGCGACTCTCGGGGGGACCCGGCCCTGTTCCTGCCGGAATTGGTCCGCCGCCCATTCGGCCATCTCGGGGGAGAGCAGGATCTTCAGCGGCCCGCCGGTCAGGGCCACGGCGTCCGGCCCCATCTCATGGGCGAGTTCCACGAGTCTGCGACGGTAGCTCTCGATCTCCTCCTTGATCTCCTCCCCGAAGGACGACGCGCTCACGACGGCAGCTCCCAGGTGCCGGGACTTGATGAGCTCGACCAGCTCCTGCGGCAGGCTGTACGCGGCGAAGCCGAATCCGTCCATTTCGGGAACCACGGTGTAGTCGTCGCCCTGGTAGGAGAGGACGATCTCCTCGTTGCCCCTGTCTGGGCGGACGCGGTCCAGCTCGCCCCTCGCGTCCCGCAGCTCGATCCTGGCGTTGTGGCGGTGATCGTCCAGAGCTTCCGCGACCTGGTCCCGGATCAGGTGCCGCACGGCCCGCTCCGCGTCGATGGCGAGATTCATCGCCCGCTCGATGCCGCGCACGACCCCCTCCATGCCGGAGGCGTCGAGTTCTCCGGTCGTCATCCGGATGTTCCCGTCGGCGTCCACGAGCGACTCGCCGTCGATCTCACCGGCGTCCCGGGCATCACGTGAGGCCGTCGCGGCCAGCTTTCCCGCGTCATCCGCCTCCGACGACGCCCGCAGGTAGGCGGCGGCGGTGTCCGCCATGCTCTCCGGATCGATCTCCGCCGAGAATTCTTCCTGCAAAGCCCAAGGGTTGGGATCGGCCCTCTCCTCGACTTGGGACCGCACGAAAATCACGTCAGACACTGCCTGTCCACCGCCACCCGGTCGAAATCGCTGACATGACATCAACCTATGCGGCAGCAATGGAGACGATCAAATCTCCCAAGGCTGCACGGCGGCGGCGAACGTGTCGAAGAGCGCCCAGCCGTCGTGTTCCGTCGCGCCGCGCGCGGTGGGCATCAGGCCCTCCGCGAGCGCGGCGTCCAGGAAGCGGCGGGCGACACCGGGCCGGTGGAGGTTGAGCACGAGGCTTCCGCCGCCCACCGTGCCGCCGGGCGACAGGCCGTCCGCGATGATCCGGCCCGGCCCGCCGGGGAAGACGAGGCGGAGCGTCGCGGACGTCCCGTCGCGGCGCAGGGAGAGCTTCTCGCGGCAGGCCGGGGGGTGGTGGTCGTGCCGGACGCTCCACCACCAGAGGGTGTCCCCGACGACGAGACGGCGGGCGCGGCGGTGGTCTCGCATATCGCGACGATACGCGCCGCCCTGCCGTCGGCAGAAGGGACTTTCCCCGCGCCGCGCCCGCTGGCAGGCTCGGGGCCATGTCAGCTTCTTCCCAGCCCCTCCGGGGCAAGGCCGCTGTGGTGACCGGGGGTTCGCGCGGCATCGGGCGCGCGATCGTCGAACGGCTCGCGCGGGACGGCGCGGAGGTCGTGTTCAGCTACGCGCGGGCCGAGGACCGGGCCGCCGAGGTGACGGCCGCCGTGGCGGCGGCGGGCGGGACGGCGCACGCCGTGCGGGCCGACTTCACTGACCCGGCCGCCGCGGGGGCCCTGATGGAGCGGGCCTCGGAACTGCTCGGCGGCCTCGACGTGCTCGTCAACAACGCGGCCGTCGTCCTCCCCGCGCGCACGCTGGCCGAGACAGAGGAGGACGCGTTCGACCAAGCGCTCGCCGTCAACCTCAAGTCGGCGTTCCTGACGCTGCGGTACGCCGCGCGGCACATGCGGGCGGGCGGGCGGATCGTCAGCATCTCGACGCTCAACACCACGCGCCCCGCCCCCGGGATCGCCCTCTACGTCACGGGCAAGGGCGCCCTTGAGCACCTGACCGCCGTCGCCGCGCTGGAGCTGGGCGGGCGCGGCATCACGGTCAACACCGTCTCGCCGGGCGCGACGGACACCGACATGCTGCGGGCCGCGAACGCGCCGGAGGCGCTGGAGCGCGTGCCCGCGCTGACACCGCTGGGGCGGCTCGGCGAACCGGCGGACATCGCGGACGTCGTCGCGTTCCTCGCCGGACCCGACGGCCGGTGGGTCACCGGCCAGAACATCCGGGCCACCGGCGGCCTGGGCTGACGGGACGGGTTTCCGGCCGGCCGCGTACGCCGTGTGCGGCGAGGACGGGAAGGTGCTGCTCGCCCTGCCACGCGCCGCCGGGGCGCGAGCCGAACTGGACGCTCCCCGGCGGCGGGGTCGTCAGGGAGGTCTCCGGGGAGACCGGCTGCGAGGCGGTGGTGGAACGCCTGCTCGGCGTGGACCCGCGGGTCGTCCCCGCGGCCGAACGCGCCGTGCCCGGCGGACCTGCGCACCAGAACGTCGGCGTCTTCCACCAGGTCCGCGTCACCGGCGGCCGGCTGAGGCCGGAGCCGGGTGGGGAGATCGCCGAGTCCGGCGGGACCCCTCTCCCCGAGGTCGCCGGTCTGCGGTGGTCGTCGCCGGTCGGTGTCGGCATGGCCCTGGCGCGGACGCTTCCGGCGACCGGGCATGTCCCTCCCGGAGCGGTCGGCGGCCCGGTGCGGCACTGAGGCGGCTGGTGGGGCGGGGTCAGGAGCGCCAGACAGGGTGGACGTGGATGCGGGTGAAGCGCCAGCCGCCGGGTGTGCGGAGGGCGCGCAGGTCGTAGCGCTCGCCGACCGTGAAGTCGGGTTCGCCGGACGGGCCCGGCTTGTTGAACGTGACGGTCTGGGTGGCCCGGACGGTGGCCTCGTCGCCGTCGAGCGTGACCGCGACCCCGGCGGTGGCGTGATGGGTGGTCACATCGGCGGCGTGGCTGCCGCGGGCGTGGGCCGCGAGGGCGGCCGCCCCCTCGACCGCGCCGCCGGGGAACTCCCCGACGACACCGGGGGTGAAGAGGGACGCGGTGTCGTCGAACGCCTTGTCGTCCAGCCAGTGGCCGAGCCGGGCGGTCAGCTCGGCCAGCTCCAGGCGGTCGGCGAGGTCGGCGAGGTCGGCGAGGCGGTCCTGGGCAGGGGTGTGACGGCTGGGGGACACGGGGACCGCCCTTCGCAGAAATGATTGGTGCGGCCAACAGTACGCCTGCTTGTTGGTCGTGCCAACCGTTTCCGCCCGGCGGGCGCGTGGTCAGTCGAGGTAGACGGTGGCCGTGAGCGGGAGATGGTCGGAGGCGTCGGTGCGGGTCAGCCGCACGTCGCCGAACGCCACGTCCTGGCCGCCGAGGATCCAGTCCACCCGGCGGGGCGGCCCCACGGCGGTGTCGCGGTCGGCGAGGCCGTCCGCGCCGTCCTGGGCGCTGTGCAGCCCGGCCGCCAGGAGGGCGGCGATCTCGGGTGAGTCCGGCTCGGAGTTGAGGTCACCGGCGAGCACGGCGTGCGGGTCGCCGTCGAGGGCGCGCAGCAGCGGCTCGTGCTGGGCCGTGTCGGGACCGGTGTGCGCGGTGACGACGCGGGCCGTCTCCCCGTCCGTGAGGCGCAGGTCCACGACGGCGTGGGACCGCTCCCCGGGCAGGACGCCCGTGTCGGCGGCGGTGACGGGGAGGCCGGTGAGCAGGAGGTTCCCGCTCGCGCGGTCCCCGGCCGGGGACCAGACGGCCGTGACGTCGAGGCGGCGCTCCAGCCACGTCCGCAGGTCGAGGCCGCCGGCGGCCGCCCGGCCGCGCGGCACCTCCTGGAGGACGACCACGTGCGCCCCGGAGTCGCGGATCACGTCGAGGACCGCCTCGGGGTCGAGCCGCCCGTCGCGGTCCACGGCGTAGTGGATGTTCCAGGTCATGAGGCGGTACATGCCGCCCGCCGTGTCGGTCGGCAGCGGCTCGGGGACGGCGCGCAGCGCACCGGCGAGCGGAGGGAGGGCCAGCAGCAGCGCGGCGAGGACGACGGAACGGAACGCGCCGGGCAGCGCGGCGGGCGCCACGCGCGCGGGGCCCGTCCCCGCGATCGCCGCGCAGCCGATGCCCGCCACGACCAGGAGAGCGACCAGGGCCGCCCATGAGCTGAAGGCGACCCGCGAGGCGGACGGCAGGGCGACCAGCGCGTACCCGAGTCCGGCGCCCGCCCCGGCCAGCGCGGGCCCGATGAGGGATGTCGCCAGGGGCGCGGGCAGCGGCAGGGCCAGCGTGCGGCGCAGCAGCAGGGGAAGCGCCGCGACGGCCAGCAGGACGGCGGGCGCGGCGGGCCAGGACGGGACCAGCAGCAGGACGGCGACGGCGGCCGTCGCCACAGCGGGCGAGACCCAGCGCTCCACCGCGGGCAGCGGACGCGTCAGGGCGAGTACGGCGAGGGCAGTGCCCGCGGTGATCCACAGTCCGGCCACGTCCCAGGGCAGTCCGGCACGGGCGGCGAGCACCGCGGGCGAGCCGAGCAGGACGCCGTACAGGGCCAGCGCCGGGCCCAGCAGCGCCAGACCCGCGTCGCCGACCGGCTCGTCCGGCGCCGGAACGGGGTGCCGCCGCAGGTACTCGGCGGCCGCGCCGAGGGCCGCCGCGCTCAGCAGCGCGACCGCCCAGCCGGCCACCCCGCCGCGCCAGACGGGATCGAGCCCGGACAGCGGCAGCCGCAGGGCGACATCGGCGCCGACGCCCAGCGCGACGGCGCGCGCGACCGGTCCCGGCGCGGAGCGGCGCGCGACCAGCAGCACCGCCCCGAGCGCGAGCCCGGCCACCACGGCCGCGACCAACGGCACCTGCGCCCCCGGCACTTGCACGACCAGCCGGGCCACGGCCGCCGCGGCGAGCCCGGCGGACAGCGCCGCGCGCGACCCGAGCCACCAGACGAGCGGCCCGCCCAGCGCGACCACGGCGCCGACGGCCAGCGCACCGGTCACCGACGCGCCCGACACGGTCCCGGCGACCCGCAGCGCCTCCAGGGCGACGAGGGTCGTCACGGCCGTGAGCGGGGATATCAGGCGCCCCGGCGCCATGAGGATCATGACGGCTGAGAGTAGTGCCCGCCGGTGGCGCTCCCGCCGCTCGGGGTGCGGACCCGGCCGGACGCACGTAGCGTCGTTCGGAGGACGAGAGAGGTCGAGGAGGCTCGCCATGTGGCGAAACACACTCGGGACCGTGCTCGCCGTCCTCGCCGCGGCAGCGGCCATCATCAGTGTCTTCTTCCACTGGTACGGCTCACGCGACGGGCGGCTGTACAAGCTGACGCAACTGTTCACGAGCGAGGGGATCACCCGCTCCAACGCGAACCTGCTCACCGGGCTCTTCCTGGTGATGCTCGTCGCCGCCGCGGTCACACTGCTGGGGCTGCTGCTGATGTCCCGGTGGCTGGTGGCGCTCGCAGGCCTGATCGTGCTGGGCTTCACCATCCTGTGGATGGTGCGCCAGTACCAGGTGAGCGACAACCTGACCGTCGGGGACGGCAACCTGAAGTTCCCGGCGGTGCTCGCGCTGATCAGCGGCGCCGCGCTGTGGCTCGCCTCGGCGCTGATGCCGGGCCGGAGGGCCGCGCGGCTGGCCGCCGCGGGACACGGACACCACCACGGCCGCCACCGCCAGGAGCGGAAGGAGCGCCAGGGCCGCACGGAGCGCGAGGAGGGTGAGGGCAACGCGCCCGAGCCCCGGCAGCGCGGCGTCCAGGCCGAGGACACGGTGCGGCCCGGCCCGTGGCAGCACCCGCCGGACGAGTCCGACGCGGGCCCCGAACGCGGCACGGGCGGCTACCACGAGGGGTACGAGGAGCGCTACGGCCCCGAGCGCACGGGCGAGCAGCATGACCGGGACGCCCAGGAGGGCCGGGGCATCCACGACGAACGGGAGCACCGTGGCGACCGTGGAGACCGGGGCGACGACTCCGGCGACGGCCACCGGGGCCGCGACGCCGCCTGACCCCACGTCCTTCGCGCACTCCCCCGGGTGGTGCGCCGGCCGACCCGGCCGGCGCACCACCCGCGCCCGTCGGTGAGCAGGCGGCCAACAACACACCACCGCCGCCTGAAGGCGGCCATGCGTCCGCCCGTGCGGGCGGCGCGACGCCCCGGTACGTCCGGCGCTCCCCGGCCGTGCCACCTGCCGGAGCAGCGCTGTTCCACCGCCGGGACTCCGGGCCGTTCCCGGGCCGCCACCGTCCTCCGGCAGGCCGTGGCCGTCCCCGTCTGGTACCGGCGGGCACGCGGCGGCGGAGGTGCCCGGAGTCGTCGCCAGGGCGCCGCGAGGGAATGTGTGACGCGGCGATCCGCGTATCACCGCCCCGGCCCGGCGTACCCGCCGGTGCGGTCCCGCCCGCGGCGACCACCATGACGCCCGCATACCGCCTCCCCCTCCTCGGTCCCCGTGGCGGGAGGTTCACGCCCGCCACCCACTCCGTGACCCTAAGTGACGGAGTGGGTGCGGGGAAGGGCACAGAGCGTTATCCACCCGTTCGGGTGATGAGGGCCGCTCAGGACTGGCGGGTGCCCCGCGCCGCGTCCAGCGCGTACACACAGTGGTCCTTGCTGCACGCGAAGACCATGCCGTCCGCCGCCGCGGGCGTCCCGGTGATCTCGCCGCCGGTCTCCAGCTTCCAGCTGAGCCGGCCGCTCACCGCGTCCAGCGTGTAGAGGCAGTGGTCGGCCGACCCGAAGTGCAGCCGCCCGTCCCTGACCACCGGCGAGCCGACGATCGCCTCCCCCGCCGCGAACCGCCAGCGCGGCGTGCCGCTGACCGCGTCCAGCGTGTACATCGCCGCGCCGCTGCCCAGGTGCACCAGGCCGTCCGCCACCACGACCGGCTCGGCCGTCTGCCGCGTCTCCGTGGCGATGCGCCACCGGTCGTCGCCCGTCGCGACGTCGAGCGCGTAGACCGTCCCCAGGTAGTCCGCGAAGTAGACACCCGCAGCCCGGCTGCGCGCGGACTCGTACGTCGGCGGGCTGAGGATGGCCGCCGGTGCGTCGAAGCGCCACCGCTCCGCGCCCGTCGCCGCGTCGAGCCCGAGGACACGCGATCCGGCGCTCACGTACACCGCGCCGTCGTCCGTCGGCGCGATCCGCACCGGCACACCGCCGGTCACCGACACGTCCCCGACCGGATGGCGCCACAGCTCGGCGCCCGTGCGCGCCTCCAGCGCGTACAGCAGGCCCTCGCCCCACACGTAGACCGTCCCGCCGTGCACGACCGGCGCCGTGTCCGGCGACTCGAAGTCGGTCTGCACGCCGGACAGCTCCCACAGCCGCTCGCCGTTCGCCGACTCCCACGCCTGCACGCCGCCGCCGCGCGTGGCCGTGACGAGCGTCCCCCGGTCGGCGCGCAGCCCGTAGATCCAGCCCTCCGCCGGGATGCGCCAGCGGTCCGAGCCGTCCGTGGCGTCCAGCGCGTACAGCGCCGCGCCGTCCGAGGCGAGGACCCGGCCGCCGGTCACCGCCAGCGCCCAGGCGGGCTCCCGCGTCTTGAACTGCCTGCGCCCGCTGGCCACGTCCAGGGCGTGCACCTCGTGCGACGTGACGTACAGCAGGCCGCCGCGCACGGTCGGGGAGCCCCACAGCTCGTGGTTCATGCGGAAACGCCACGGCCGCCAGCGCGGCGGGGCGACCTGCCGGCCCGGCGCGGCCTGCCCGGAGTGCGCGCCGCCGGAGTGCGGCACGGCCGCCACCGGCGCGCCGGACGGCGGTCTCGCCCAGTCCGGCGAGTGCGGCACCAGGTGGTCGCCCGGCCCGGACGGCTCCCCCCGCTGCGGCCCGGGGCCGATCGGCACGCGCGCGCCGGGCAGCCGCACCGGGTCGCCGGTGGGCGGCGGGAGGACGTCGGCCGCGGGCTGCGCCACCCGGCCCGGCGTGGCCCGGCTCGCGGCACCCCCCGTGTACGGCGGCGACGAGGGCGGCGGCAGCGGCGGCGCGTCCGGGGCGAGCACGGCGGGCGAGGGCGCGGGCGGCCCCTGCTTCGCCGTGCGCGCCTCGGGCTGCTCCCGCGTCCGCCCCGACTGCTCGGGCAGGAGGCGCGGGACACCGCCACGGCGCCGCTCGATCATCTCCACCGCGCCGCTCGGCAGCCACGCCGACGCCGTGCCGCTGTCGTCGCTCGCGGCGAACAGGTGCGGGGCCAGCTCCGCCTGCAGCTCCGCCGGGGTCGGCCGGTCCTCCGCCTTGTGCTCCATCAGCGACTCGATGAGGGGCCGCAGCTCGTCGGGCAGCCCGGTCAGGTCGGGCCGTTCCCGCAGCAGCATGAAAACGGTCTCCACCGGGTTCGCGCCCCGGTAGGGCGGGTGGCCCGTGGCGGCGAAGACCATGGTGGACGCGAGGGAGAAGACGTCGCTGGCGCCGCTGACGCTGCGGGAGTCGCGCGCCTGCTCGGGCGACATGTACGCGGGGGTGCCGACCGCGACGTTCGTCATGGTCAGCCGGGTGTTGGAGACGCCGGACGCGATGCCGAAGTCGATGACGCGCGGCCCGTCCTCGACGACCAGCACGTTCGACGGCTTGAGGTCGCGGTGGACGAGCCCGGCGCCGTGGATCGACTGGAGCGCCTCGGCGATCCCGGCGGCCAGCCAGCGCACGGCCTGCGCGGGCAGCGGCCCGCACTCGGCGACGATCTCCTCCAGCGACGGCGCGGGGACGTACGCGGTGGCGAGCCACGGCACGGCCGCGCCCGGGTCGGCGTCCACGACGGCGGCCGTGTAGAAGCCGCTGACCGCGCGCGCGGCCTCCACCTCACGCGTGAAGCGCACTCGGAACAGCTGGTCCTCGGCCAGCTCGCTGCGCACCGTCTTGATGGCGACCCGGCGCCCCGAAGCGGACCTGGCCAGAAAGACGAGCCCCATCCCCCCGGCGCCCAGCCGGCCGAGCACCTCGAACGGCCCGATCCGTCGCGGATCGTGCTGCGTCAGCTGCTCCACTGCTCCTGCACCTCCCCGTTAGGGCGCTGCTTCCCCGCCCTGTGCAGCATCTCATCCGCCACCGGAAAGCTGCGGGCTCCGGGACGATTCTTCCTGCCGGGACCGACCGTGGCGAACCCGGGGTCCGGCTTGGGCGGAGTGTCGGCAGATGTCCGGCCCGGTCGGTAAGGATTCCCCATTCGGATGCGATCAAATCGCGCCGAGATCACGCGTAGATAAGCTGACTGGCATGACAGGACAGGTAACGACCGTTGACGGCCGGGTCGCCGGCCGCCGGGGTCAGGCCACACGGCAGAAACTGCTCGACTGCCTCGGCAGGATGCTGGGCGCCTCGCCCTACCGCGACGTGAAAGTCATCGACGTAGCACGCAAAGCGGGCACGTCACCGGCCACTTTCTACCAGTATTTCCCGGATGTGGAGGCCGCCGTCCTGGAGCTGGCCGAGACGACCGCGCGGGAGAGCGCGGCGCTCTCCGAGCTGGTCACCGGGCGCTCCTGGGCCGGTCGCGCGGGCCGCCAGACGGCCGAGGAGCTGGTCGACGGCTTCCTCGCCTTCTGGCGCAAACACGACGCCATCCTCCGGGTGATCGACCTCGGCGCGGCCGAGGGCGACCGGCGCTTCGTCCGCATCAGGACGCGCGTGCAGGGCGCCATCGTGAAGCCGCTCGCCGACACCATCGACGAGCTGCGCAGCCGCAGCCGCGGCGGCGAGGCGGACGCCTCGCCCGCCGCGCTCGCGGGCTCCCTCGTGACGATGCTCGCCGCCGTCTCGGCACAGCCGAAGAGCCTCCAGGCGCTCGGCGCCAAGCAGGCCGACCTGAAGCCGGCGCTGACGTCGCTCGTCCACCTCGGGGTCACCGGCCGCAGGCCCGCCGCCAAGTAGCGCGCCGGGCACCGCCGCCCGGTCCCTGTCCCCGGGACGGCGCCCCGCCGTCGCCGCGCAACCCCAACCGCCGCTCCGCGCCCGCCACTTCTCCGGCGGGCACGGGGCGGCGCTCCGTATCCCCTGCGTATGCTCGGCACATGCCGACGCCGACCGCACCTGTCCATGTCATCGGAGCGGGGCCGGGCGGTCTCGCCACCGCCGCCGCCCTGGCCGGACGGGGCATCCGCACCGTCCTGGTGGAGAAGTCCGGCGACGTCGGCGCCTCCTGGCGCGGGCACTACGACCGCCTCCGCCTGCACACCACACGCCGCGGCTCCGCCCTGCCCGGCCTGCCCATCCCGCGCTCCGCCGGACGCTGGGTGCGGCGCGACGACTTCGTGCGCTACCTGGAGGTCTACGCGCGCCACCACCGCCTCGACCTGGCCACGGGCGTCGAGGTCTTCCGCGTCGTCAGGGAGCCGGAACGGGAGCCGGACGGCGGCTGGCTGCTGGAGGCGACCGCCGGGCGCAGGCTGCGGGCGAGCGCCGTCGTCGTCGCCACAGGGCACAACCACACGCCCTGGCTGCCGGACTGGCCGGGCCGCGACGCGTTCACCGGCGAACTGCTGCACGCCTCGCGCTACCGCGAACCGAGCCCGTACGCCGGGCGGGACGTGCTCGTCGTCGGCGTCGGCAACACCGGCGCCGAGATAGCCGCCGACCTCGCCGAAGGCGGGGCCGGACGCGTGCGCCTCGCGGTGCGCACCCCGCCGCACATCCTGCGGCGCTCCACCCTCGGCTGGCCCGCACAGGCCAGCGGCATCCTGTGCCGCCGCCTCCCCGTCCGGCTCGTGGACCGGCTGGCGCGGCCCGTCGAGCGCGGCCTCCCCGACCTGACGCGGTACGGGCTGCCGCGCCCCGCGACCGGCCTCTACTCCCGGGTGCGCGAGGGCGCCATCCCGGTGCAGGACGCGGGGCTGGTCCGCGCGGTGAAGCGCGGCAAGGTCGAACCGGTGGGCGCGGTCGAGTCGTTCGACGGCGCCGAGGTGCGGCTCGCGGACGGGACGGCCATCACCCCCGAGGTGGTCGTCGCCGCCACCGGCTACCGGCGCGGCCTCGAACCGCTGGTCGGCCACCTGGGGCTGCTCGACGGGCGGGGACGCCCGCTGGTGCACGGCCGCCAGACCCATCCGACCGCGCCGGGGCTCTACTTCACCGGCTACACGAACCCCATCAGCGGCATGCTGCGCGAACTGGCCAGGGACGCCCCGAAGATCGCCGCGGCCGTCGCCGCGGCCGCGAAGGCGCGCGGCTGACGTGCCGTCGAGGGAGAACGGGCCCCTCCCGTCGAGTGGAAGGGACCCGCGGGGGCGATCCGCACTCGCCGAGGCGCCCCCGGTCGCCCGGCGGTCCTCGGCGTCCCCTCGCGACGCATCACCCCGCTCCGCCCGATCCGGCCTCCACGGACCTGGACGGAACACTTCCCAGAGTCATCAAGCCACCACGACTCGTCAATACCTGGCCGGATTCCGCCGCGTGCGGGCAGTCGAGTTCGCACCACACGCGTTTGCCGCCGCCCTCGGGCTGCCAGCCCCAGCGGTCCGCCAGGACCTCGACCAGTTCGAGGCCCCGCCCGCCGGTGTCCTCGCCCTGCGCCCGGCGCGGACGGGGCGCGCGTGCGCTGTCGTCCACCACTTCGAGCCGTACGGACTCCGGTTCGCGCACCGCGAGCCGCAGCACCGCCGGACGCCCGGTGTGGACCACCGCGTTGGTCACCAGCTCGGACACCAGCAGCACCAGCGTGTCCGTCCGCGCGTCGTCGGGGCAGGCCGGGCAGGGCTGCCCGCGGCCCAGCTGCGCGCGCACCCACCGGCGGGCGCGGCCCACCTCCGAGGGCTCGGGGGCGACCTCCAACTGCTCTTCCAGCTCCTGCACCGTTCACACCATCCGAACCGGCGGACATCTCGCCACTCACCGAGGCGCAACCTCGGCTCCGCCCAGCATGATTGACGGCAGACTCGGACAACAAGCGCTTCCGGCATATTCCGGCGCAAAGGAGTAAGGACCCGCGCCTGTGTGCGAACGGCGCGGCGCGGCGGGCGGGTCAGGCCGTCAGGCGCTGCCCGGCCGCGGCCGACGCGAGGTCGGGATAGCAGTCGAAGAGGCGGCGCACGCCGAGCGCGGCCAGCACGCGGTTCACATGGCTGCCGTCCTCCGCGCCCCTGGCGGGCAGGATCAGCCGGAGCTCACCGCCGCACGAACGCATCAGCCGCCGGGCCGCGACCAGCACGCCGACGCCGCTCGAATCGCAGAACAGCACGTCGGACAGGTCGAGTACCAGCAGTCTGCGGCCCTCCGCCACCGCCTCGTGCACGTGCTGGCGCACGAGCGGCGAGGTCGCGAGGTCCAGTTCGCCCGCGACGCGCAGCACGGTCCACTCCCCCCGCTGCTCCCCCTGCACGGTCAACGTCACGAGAGTCGGGCCCTTCTGTGTTATGCCACGGTCACGGACCGGGGGCCCGTGCCGGGCCCACTCTATGTGCGGCCTGCCCACTTCTCGTGCGGCCACGCGTACGCCGCCGTACCGTCCGCGCAACGATCCGGCCATCCGGCCACCACGTCCGGGCACGGGATGACGGAAAGCGCCACGTTCCGTTCGTCCTCTCCTCACTTCTCCCCCGTCCCGCCCCGCTCACCCGGTCCCGCTGTCCGGATCCTCGCGTGGGGGCGCGCACGACGGGGCAGCCGCACTACATTTGACGCACGCACGGGGCCGAGCACGGCCCGCCGGGCGGACGGAAGTGGAGAGCCGGATGGCGCACCTGACGCCACCACAGTGGGACCGCGACATGCGCCGCCGCCTCGGGGACGGCGACGCCGCCGCCCTGTCCGAGCTGTACGACCGCTTCGCCACCCTCGCGTACGGCATCGCGCAGCGCATCCTCGGCGGCGACGAGGAGGCGGCGGGCGAGGTGACGCGCGAGGTGTTCGCCCGCCTCTGGGAGCGCCCGGACCGCTTCGACCCGTCGCGCGGGCCGCTGCGCACGTGGATCGCCGACGCCACGCACCGGCTCGCCGTCGCCCGGCTGCGCGACCGGCCGGGCCCCGGGACCCCCGACGAGGTGGCCGAGCGCATCCGCAACGCCTCCACGGCCGCCCGCGCCGACTACATCGTCGCCTCCATGCCCGCGCCGCTGCACGAGGCCCTGCGCCTCACCCGCTTCCGCCGCCACGACTGCCGCGAGACCGCGCGGCGCCTCGGCATCACCGAGGCGGAGACACGGCGGCGGCTGCGCCTCGGCCTCCAGCTGCTGTCCTCGGCGTCCCGGTACGACCCCGACGCGGCGGGCGGGGCCGTACGGTGACCGCGCGCCCCGGCGGCCCCGGCGGACCGCGTGGCGGGACCGGGCACCCGCCTTTCACCACACCCCGGCAGCGGAAGGCGAGCGAGCCGATGTCCCCACTCCCCCGCGGGGCCGCCCGCCCGGACGAGGCGCCGGACGGCCACCAGGAGCTGGCGGCCCTGCTCGGCGCCTGGGCCCTGGGCGCCTGCGCGCCCGGGGAGTCGGCACGCGTCGAGGCGCACCTGGGGACGTGCCGGTCCTGCGCGGCGGAGGCCGGACGGTTCTCCGACGCCGTCACGCTGCTGGAGCCGCCGCGCGGCCTTGACATGGACCCGGGGCTGCGCGGCCGGGTGCTGGCCGGCTGCCTCGCGCGGCGGCCCGCCGCGCTGCCGCTGCCCGGCTGGGCGGCGCCGCTGGACGCCGAGGCCGCCAGGCTCGACGCGCTGCTCGACGACATGGACGAGCACGAGTGGGACACCCCGGTCGAACTGCGCTGGTACGAGGGCGGGCGGCGGCACGGCACGGTGACGACCGCCGCCGGTGTGCTCGACCACTTGTTCGCTGTGGACGGGCTGCTGGCGCGGCTGACGGGCCTGCCCGACCCGCTGCCGTGGCCCGGCGGGACACCGCCGCTCGACCCGGCGGAGCGCACCGCCGCGCGCTGGGCGGCGCCGGGGCCGGACGCGCGGGGGCCGTGGCGGGAGCAGATACGGGCGCTGGTGCGCGCGGCGGCCGGGCGGGAGGACGGCGGGGACGGCGACGGCGCGCTGCCGGACGCGTACGTGGGCCGCGCGTTCGCCTGCTGGACGCACGCGCGGGACATAGCGGAGGCGGTGGACTACCCGTACGGCGCGCCGGACGGTCCGCACCTGCGGCGGTTCGTCGACCTGGCGGCGCGGCGGCTGCCGGGCAGCATCGCGCGCCGCCGCAGGGCGGGCGACGCCGCCTCGCCCGCGCGGCTCGCCCCGGCCGGTACGCCGGGGCGCGCGCTGCACCTGGAGGTCGAGGGCGCGGGCGGCGGGGACTGGTTCATCCCCGTGGACATGCCGGACGCCGCCGTGGCCGCGGCGTGGGACGACAAGCCGGTGGCCCGCGTGGCGCTGGACGACGTGGTGTTCTGCCAGCTCGCGGCGGGACGTGTCGCGCCGGACGAGGTGGCGGCGGGCGGGTACGGCGACGCGGACGTCATACGGGACGTGCTGTGCGCCGCCGCCGAACTGTCGCGGCTGTGAGGGCCCGCCCGGCGTCGTCCGTCAGGCGAAGACGACGGTCCGCGTCCCGTTGAGCAGGACGCGCCGCTCGCTGTGCCACTTCACCGCGCGGGCGAGCGCCTGGCACTCCACGTCGCGCCCGGCCGCGACGAGCTGCTGGGGCGTGAGGCCGTGCCCGACCCGTTGTACCTCCTGCTCGATGATCGGGCCCTCGTCCAGCTCCGCCGTGACGTAGTGCGCGGTCGCGCCGATCAGCTTCACGCCCCGGGCGTGCGCCTGGTGGTAGGGCCTGGCGCCCTTGAAGCTGGGGAGGAAGGAGTGGTGGATGTTGATGATCCGGCCGGGCAGCCGCTTGCACAGGTCGTCCGAGATGACCTGCATGTAGCGCGCGAGGACGACCAGCTCGACCCGTTCGTCGTCCACGATCTCCAGCAGCCGCGCCTCCGCCTCCGCCTTCGTGTCGGGCGTGACGGGGAGGTGGTGGAAGGGGATGCCGTAGGACGCGGACAGCTCGGCGAAGTCCGTGTGGTTCGAGACGACGCCGACGACCTCGACCGGCAGCGCGCCGAGCCGGGAGCGGAACAGCAGGTCGTTCAGGCAGTGGCCGAAGCGGCTCACCATGATCAGGACGCGCATCCGTTCGGCCGCCGCGTTCAGCTGCCAGTCCATGCGGAACGTGTCGCCGACCGCCGCGAAGCTCGCGCGCAGCTTCTCCAGCGTGACCGGCTCGGTGGCCGAGAAGAGGACGCGCATGAAGAAGAGTCCGGTGTCCCGGTCGCCGAACTGCTGGCTGTCCTCGATGTTGCAGCCGGTCATGAACAGGAAGCTGGAGACGCCGTGCACGATGCCCGGTTTGTCGGGGCACGACAGCGTCAGGACGTACTGGCCGGAACGTTCGGCCGGCTCGGCGGTCGCGGGACTCATGCCCCCTACCCTGGCACAAGCGGGCGGCGCCCCGCACCCGCGCTCACACGGAGCGCAGGGCGGCCGCCAGTTCGTCCAGGGAGCGCGGCGGCACGTCCGGGTCGTCGCCGTCGGCGGCGGCCAGCCTTACGTGCGCCTCCCGCGCGGCGCGTACGGCCTCGGGCCAGCCGTGGTGCCGCAGATAGGCGGTCGCGGGGGCGTCGGCGCCGACCTGGTGCATGATCCGCAGCACCCGCAGCACGGCGACGTCCACCAGCGCGGCCTCCTGGGTGTCCCGGAAGACCGTGCCGAGGTACTTCTCGGCCGACCAGTTGTCCAGCCACGTGTCCTCGACCAGCCGGTACACGGCGTCGGTCACGTCACCGTACCCCGGGGTGGCGGGGACCCAGTGCTCCTGGTGGAAGGCGGGATCGGAGAGCATATGCAGCGCCGAGCGCACATTGGCCCGCCAGCGCCACCACGGCATGTCGTTGAGCGGCATGCCTGCCATGGTGGGGGAACGGCGGGCGTGGCGGGAAGACTTCTCCTGACTTTGCGTATGCACGGGTCCCGATCGTACGGGGCTGTCGGTCACAGTGCGCTCGGCTCCCGCTCGGGGAGGCCGTAGCCGGAGGCCAGCGGGTTCCACAGGCCGGCGGCGCGCTGCTTGGCCTCGGTGGCGCGGCCGCTGGCGGCGTCGCCCTGGTTGGCACGGTCGGTGTGCTGGGCGGTGCCGCCCTGGCAGACCTGCGGGTTCGTCCGCGCCTCCTCGGCCCAGACCGCGTAGTGCTCGTCGGCCTCGGCGGACGCCTGCCAGGCCTCGGTGAGCGCCTGGGACAGCTCGGCGCTGTTCTCCAGCGCGCCGATGTCGAGGCCCTGGAGCTGGCTGACGAGGTTGTTGCGCTGGTCGCGGGCGGCGCGCAGGTCGGTGGTGGCGGCCTCCAGCTCGCGGCAGCCGCGGATGTTCTCGACGGACCTGATGACGGCGTCGCGGCTGCTGTTGCTCTGGGCCAGCAGGTCGGACAGCGCGGTGGCCTGGGCGCGGGCCTCGGCGTCGTCGGCCTCCTCGGTGGGCTCCTCGTCGCCGCCCTCCGCGTCGTCGCCGCCCTCCTCGCCCTCGGCGGGGGCGTCGCCCGACGGCTCGGCGGACGGGTCGGCGGACTCGCTGCTGCTGGGGGCGGCGGCCTGGCCGCCGTCGTCGTCACCGCCGCCGAGCATCGCCCCGGCGGCGAGGCCGACGACGGCCAGCGCCACGATGACGGCGACCGCGACGAGGACCTTGGGGGAACGGCGCGGCTCGTCGTCATCGTCGTACGGGTACTGGGGGCCGCCGGGTCCGGGCGGGCCGGGGGGCTCGGAGGCGGAGCGGAAGAGGTTGTCGAAGCCGCCGGGCGGGCCCTGGGGGGCGGGCTGCTGCGGGGACCAGGCACCGTTCTGCGCCTGGGGGTTCTGCGGGTACTGCGGCTCGTGGGGGCGCGGCGGTTCCTGGGGGTGGCCGGCGGCGGGGGGTGTGTGGCCGGGGCGGACGGCGCGCAGCTGGGTCGTCGCCTCGGGGTCGCCTGCGGCGATGGGCGGGATCATCTGCGTGGGGGCCGCGTCGTCGCGTACCGGGGGGATCATCTGCGTGGGCGCGGCGTCGTCCCGTACGGGCGGGATCATCTGCGTGGCGCCTTCGTCGCCCTGCGCGCCCTGGGGGTGCTGGTGGTGCTGTCCCGGCTGGGGAGTGTGCCTGCCCGACGCAGCGCGGTGCGGGACGGCGCGGATCTGCGTCGTCGTCTCGGTGTCGCGCTCACCGGGGCCGGGGGGCGCGGCGTCGTCACGGATCGGGGGGATCATCTGCGTGGCCGCCGCGTCGGCGGAGTCCGGGGGCACGGAGGGCCGCGGCGGCGTCGCCTGCGGGGGCAGGGCGGCGGGCGCCTGGCCCGTGGAGCCCGGGAGCGCGGGACGGTCGCCCTGCTGGGCGTTCTGCGCGTCCGGCCCCCAGGGCTGGCCCCACGGGGTACCGGACGACGGCGGCGCGGCGGCGGGCCCGGCGGGGCCCTGCCCGCCGCCCTGCGGAGGCCAGGCGTCACCACCACCGGACGGCAGTATTACTCCCTCGCGGGGCTCGTCATCCGCTCCGTTGTGGGTAGTCACCCGGGCTCCTCGATCGCTGCTGGCCGTGCACCGGAACGTCACGGTACCGGCTCGGCGGCGACGGCGGCGCGCCGCCCGCCCGCCGCCAAGTCCCGCCGCCCCTCAGGCCGTCTGCCACCGCGCGGCGAACTCGCGGACCCTCGGCTGGCTCCGGTGCGGCTCCAGACGTGCCCTGAAGTCCGCGAAGTACGCGGCGCCGCGCCGCGAACGCAGACCGTCGAGCAGCGTCCCCGCCTCGTCGGCGGTATGACAGGCGTGTTCCAGATCACCCTCCTGCAACTGCCCCGTGGCCATGATGAGCAGTCCTATGGCCCGGCGGCGCGCGCGGCCGTGCGGATGCGCGGCGAGCGCCTCGGCCGCCCGCTGCTGCGCGGCGCGGCCCTGGCCGAGGTCGCGGTGGCAGTGGGCCAGTTCGTCCGCCAGGTAGGCGGAGTCGAAGTGCCGCACCCACGCCGGATCGTCGCCCGACCCGTCCGACCCGCCGTCCCCGCTTTCCGCACCCGCCCGTTCCAGCGCGGTGACGGCGGCACCCGCGGCGCGGCGGCTGCCCTCCTCGTCGCCGAGCTGGGCGTAGCCGCGCGCCTCGGCCGCGAGGAACAGCGCCTCGGCCCTGGGCGTGACCCGGCCGCGCGCGCCCTCCTGGGCGGCGCGGGCGAGCTGGATCACCTCGCGGGGATTGCCCAGTTCGGCCGCCAGGTGGCTCATCCCGGCCGCCAGCACGTAGCCGCCGAAGCCGCGGTCGCCCGCCGCCTGGGCGAGCCGCAGCGCCTGGATGTAGTAGCGCTGTGCGAGCCCCGGCAGGCCGGTGTCGATCGCCATGTACCCGGCCAGCTCGGTGAGCCGGGCGGCGGCGCCGAAGAGTTCGCGGCCCACCGCGTCGCGGTACGAGCCGCCGAGCAGCCCGGCGACGACCGTGTCCAGGTAGTGGACCACCAGGGGCCGCACGTGGCCCGAGCCCCAGCGGCGGTCGAGGTCGACCAGCGCGGTGGTCGTGGCCGTCACCGCCGCCACGTCCGCGCTGCCGACGCGCGGCCCGGACGCGCGGGCCACCTCCGTGTCCGCCGGGGTGATCAGCCAGTCGCGGCTCGGCTCGACCAGCGCGGCGGGCGCCACCTGGGCGCCACCGGGGCCGTACGGGCTGGGCGCGCCGGACGTCTCGCCCGCCTCGCGCCGCGCCACGTCCGAGCGCCACAGCTCGGCGGCCTGCTCGACGCCCTCGGCGAGCCCGGCCGCGAAGTGCAGCCCGACCGCGGCGGTGAGCTGGCGTGACGCGCCCATGCCGATGTCGTCGGCGGTCACCGCGCGGCCCAGCTTGCGGCCCAGCGCCTCGGCGATGACCTCGGGCGCGCGGCCGCGCGGCTGCTGCCCGCGGATCCAGCGCGCGACGGAGGTCTTGTCGTACCGGAAGTCGAGCCCGCGCTCGGCCGCGCACATGTTGACGCGGCGGGCGAGCCCCGCGTTCGAACAGGCGGCCTCCCGGATGAGGGACAGCAGCCGTTCGTTCGGCTGGCGGGCGATCAGTGGTCTCGCGGTCATGTCGGCTGCTCCTCGCTGATGGGCCCGGGACGATCCCCCGTCATCACTGCCCGTCAGCCTCCGGCTCCATCCGGTATGCACCGTGGGTGCACCGGTGCGCCCCGCGTGCGTGACCCCGGCGCGCACACCGGTGCGCGCCGGGCCGTAACCCATCCGGAGCAGTCGAGTTGAGTCCGGCGTGGAGAAGAGCACCGGAGTTGCCCCGGCCCCCGTCACCGTCTCGCCCGTCGCCAAGATCCCTCCCCAGCGCGCCGCTTCACTCGTGGAGCACGCGATGCGCTACACCGGGGAGCGGCACTGGGACGTCTTCCCCGGCACCTGGCTGGAGGACGGCGGGGGCGTGCTGCGCTGCTCGTGCGCCGTCCCCGGGTGCGGGGCGCCTGGCGCGCACCCCACTCGCCCGGACTGGACCGTGCAGGCCACGGGCAGCGCGTCCACGGCGCGGCGGCTGTGGACGGAGGAGCCGCGCGCGGCGCTGCTGCTGCCCACGGGGCGGACGCTCGACGTGGTCGAGCTGCCGGAGGCGGCGGGCTGCCTGGCGCTGGCGCGGATGGAGCGTACGGGGGCGCCCCTGGGGCCGGTGGCGGTGACGCCGTTCGGCCGGATGCAGTTCTTCGTCAGGCCGGGCGGGGCGGCGCGGCTGCCTGGCCTGCTGCGGCAGACGGGCTGGGCGCCGGTGGCGGGGGCGATGACGGCGCGCGGTGAGGGCGACTACGTGGCCGCGGCGCCGACGCGGGTGGGGACGCGCGGGGGGTCCGTGCAGTGGGTGCGGCACCCCACACCGGCCAACCGCTGGCTGCCCGAGGTGGAGGACCTGGTGCCCGCGCTGGCGTACGCGTGCGGGCAGGACGAGCGCTGACGGGCGGGCCACGGCGCGCCGGGGCGTCCGGCTCGCAGCGGCGGCGTGGACAGCGCCGCGGACAGGGTGGACAGCCTGCAGGACGAGCGGTACGCGGTGCGTGTCCGGGGGCTCAGGAAGCGCCTCGGGCAGCGGGTAGCGGTCGCCGGGATTGACCTGGACCGGGCGGGCAAAGACGACGACGCTGTCGATGGTCACCGGGCTGCTCCGCCCGGACGAGGGCGGTGTGGAGATCGCCGGTGTCGACGTGTGGCGCGACCCGGCAGCCGCCAAGGCGCGGATCGGGGTGCTGCCCGAGGGGCTGCGGCTCCACGAGCGGCTGACGGGCCGGGAGACGCTGACGTACCTGGGGCGGCTGCGGGGGCTGCCCGCCGCCGAAGCCGAACGGCGGGGCGACGAGCTGCTCGGCGTCCTCGCGCTGTCCCCCGCGCAGACCGGTATGCGCAAGAAGATCGGCTCGTGGCGGCGCTGCTGCGCAACCCGCGGGTGCTGGTGCTGGACGGGCCGTTCGAGGGCGTGGACCCGGTGTCGGCGCAGACGATCCGCGGGGACTGGAGCGGTACACCGCCTCGGGGGCGACGGTGGTGTTCTCCAGCCATGTGAGGGAGCTGGTGGAGTCGCTGTGCGACTGCGTGGCGGTGCTCGTGGAGGTGCGCGGGGACGCGTTCCTCGGCATCGTCGGTGGCCCGGCGGACGCGGGCGTGGTCTCCCCGGACTGGCTCGGCACGCGCTGATGTCCGGCCCCGGGGATGGCGGGGTCAGGTCTGGGTGAGCAGGAGCACGCCCGGGTCGCCCACCGGGCGCAGCAGGGAGAACGTCAGCCGCCGCGGGCCCGCCGTGACCGTGACGGGCCGGAAGTCGGCCACCGTCCGGCAGTCCCACCAGTGGGCCGCCTCCGGGCGCTCGCGGTGGAGCAGCCGGACGATCTCCGCGGCCCTGGGGTCGTCGGGCGCGTGGGCCGTGGCCGTCCGGAAGTGCTGGTAGAGGCCGCGCAGCAGTGGTTCGTCATCGGTCACGCGGTACGGGCCCGGCGGTCCCGTGACGAGGTGGAGCAGCAGGTTGCGCCGGGCGGCGGGGAGCAGGGCGGGGTCGCCCCACAGCGCGCGGTAGGGGGCGTTCGCCGTGAGGATGTCGAGCCGTTCGTCCAGCGCGAGCGCCGGGGTGGTGGCCAGGCCCGCGAGGAGGGCGCGGGTGGCGGCGCCGAGGGCTGCGCGTTCCCCGGCGGCCAGGGGCGTGCCGGGGAGGAATCCGGCCAGGGCCAGCGCGTGGCGGCGGGCGTCGTCGTCCATGCGCAGCGTGCGGCAGACGGCGTCGATGACCTGGCGCGAGGTACCGACCCGTCCCTGTTCGAGCCAGGTGTACCACGCGACGCTGACACCGGCGAGGGCCGCGACCTCCTCGCGGCGCAGGCCGGGCGCGCGGCGGCGGGGTCCGGCGCTGAGGCCGACGTCCTCCGGCGTCACCTGGGCGCGTGCGGCACGCAGGTGGGCGCCCAGTTCGCGGCGCAGGGACGCATCCATGCGGCTGATCCTATGAGCGGCGCTCATCCCATCAACGGTGGCCTGCCCGCCGCCGCCCCCGGCGGGGACGCTGGGCGCATGACACAGGAACGGCAGGAACAGGAGGCGCCCGCAGTGTGGCGCCGCGTGAAGGACTCCTCGGGGCTGGCCGAGCCCCGGGTGCTCGTCCGGGCCTTCGTGGGGCCGGGCGAGCTGGAGGGGGCGATCGGCTTCTACGAGCGGGCGCAGGGGCGGACGGCCGACGCCCGGTTCGCGTTCGGCGCGCTGCGGCTGGCGACGGTGGGCGCGTTCCTGTTGATCGAGGGGGCGGAGGAGGACCTGCGGCCGTACCGCGCGACGACGGGCACGCTGCTGGTGGACGACGTGCGTCCGTATCTCGAACGGCTGGTCGCCGGGGGCGCGGAGGTCGTCCACGCGCTCCAGGAGGTGCCCACCGGCGCCGGGTTCACCGTGCGGCACCCGGACGGGACGGTGGTGGAGTACGTCCACCACCGCCCCACGGCGGACGGCGCCTGAGCCGGGCGGGGGCGCGTTCAGGCGGCGATGTCGCCGGAGCGGAAGTCGGTCATGTCGAGGACCAGCTCGTCCGGCGGCGGCACGGCGTCGACGGGGACGCCGAACTCGCTGAAGGACGCCTCGCTGCCCGGCGCCCGCACGTGGAGCAGGTACGGCTCGCCTTCCGCCGCGACGAGCACGGAGCCCAGCGCGCCGACGGGGTGCACCGTCCGGGCGGGCACGCCCTGGTACGTGGTTGTGCCGCCGAGTTCCAGCGGCCCGCGGGTCATCTCGGACAGGAGGTCGAGGACGTACTCGAAGTCGCAGACCTCGGCCGTGGAGGCCGCGGGGTCGTCCGGGGGGAGGTACAGGTAGCGGCCGGAGAGGAGGTCGATTGTCTCGTCCTCGTAGACCCCGCCGCTGATGTCCACCAGGTACTCCCAGGCCTCCCGGTCGGGGCGCATCCAGGTGTCGCCGTCCGTGCGGACCACCTCCACCGTGCCCTGGGCGGTGTTCGTCATGGTTCCGGCGCAGTTCGTCTCGTCGTCGAAACGCACGTCCAACAAGGAGATGCCGCCGCTCCCCGAGTCCGGCGTTTCCAGGACCAGGTGCATCGAGGAGGCGTTCCGGAGGGCGTCGACGCTGTCCTCCAGCAGGCCGGTCGCGGCGGGGTCGCCGGCGGGCTCCGCCGGGTCCGGTTCCCCGGCGGGAGCCGGGGTCTCCCCGGTGGTTGCGGCGTCCTGGCGCGGCATGGCGAACGTGTCCGCGGCGCAGCCGGTGCCGAGCACCGCCAGTGCGGCCGTCGCGACGGCTCCGAGCGCCCCGCGCGTCCGGCGTCCCATCGGCTTCCCCCTGCCCCTGCGCTGCCCCCGGGCCGCCACTCTCGTGGACAACTCGTAGAGATGACAAGCAGATTATTCACGCTCTGAGGTGCGGGTATGGCGGAAAGAAGCCCCGTTCGGGTGACGGCCGCTCAGGGTTGACCCCCGCTTCACCGGGGAGACATCCCACAGGGCAGAGGCCACCCCGGAGAGCTCGGGGCCCCGGGGCGGCCTCGCCCGCAGCGTCTCGCCCGCGGGCGGTGACGGGGACAGGGCGCCGGACCTGTCCGACGGCCCGTTCAGCCCTTGGCGACGAAGACGTGCATCGCGACGGACGGCTCCAGCTCGGCCGCCTCCCCGCCGCTGCCGACCTGCACCGAGCCGCCCAGACCGGCGGACACGCTGACCGACGCCCCCGGCTGCACCCCCGCGCGCCGCAGCGTCTGCATCACCTGCGCGTCCGTCTGGATCGGCTCCCCGATCCGCCGGACGACCACCGTCTTCCCGTCCGCCGCGTCGAGGTCGGACAGCGCGACCATGCCCTCCACGAGGAACGGGTCGGCCGCGTTCTTCTCGCCCAGCTCGGCGAGGCCCGGGATCGGGTTGCCGTACGGGGACTCGGTCGGGTGGTTCAGCAGTTCGAGGACGCGCCGTTCGACGGCCTCGCTCATCACGTGCTCCCAGCGGCACGCCTCGGCGTGGACGTGCTCCCATTCGAGCCCGATGACGTCGACGAGCAGACACTCGGCCAGCCGGTGCTTGCGCATGACGCGCTGCGCCAGCCGCCGCCCCTCCCCCGTCAGCTCCAGGTGGCGGTCCCCCGCGATGGTCAGCAGACCGTCGCGCTCCATGCGGGCCACCGTCTGGCTCACCGTCGGGCCGCTCTGTTCGAGCCGCTCGGCGATGCGGGCCCGCATCGGTACCACCCCTTCCTCCTCCAGCTCCAGAATGGTGCGGAGGTACATCTCGGTGGTGTCGATGAGTCCGGACATAAAGCGCCCCTCGATATCTCGTGCGGTGGCCCTGGTCCAATTCTGACGCACACCACCGACAACCGTTCCCGTACCGGAACGCCCTCGTACGGACGCGCGCGGAGACGGGGATCTTGTTTCCCGCTGGTCCAGACCTTTACGGTGAGGCCCGGCCGGACCGCCCCGAGCGGACCGGCGCCACCTGCGGATGGGCGGAAGGGGACCCACCACTCATGAGCGACAGCGCCGGCACGCTCGCCGACCAGTTCTTCGACGCCGCCATCGGTCTGCTGAACCACGTCCGCGAGCAGGAGAAGGACCGTATCTCCCAGGCCGCCGACCGGATCGCCGCCACGGTGGCGGCGGGCGGCCGGATCTTCGTCCACGGCGCGGGGCACTCGGCCCTGCCCGCCCAGGACCTCGTCTACCGCGCCGGCGGCCTCGCCGTCGTCAACCTCCTCGGCGTCCCCGGCGCCACAGGGGTCGACGCCAGCCCGGCCACCCTGGGCAGCGCACTCGAACACGTCCCGGGGCTCGCCACGGCCGTCCTGGACACCAGTCCCGCCGGACCGGGCGACCTCCTCGTCGTCATCTCGCTGTCCGGACGGAACGTCCTTCCCGTCGAGATGGCCCAGCACGCCAGGGAGCGGGGTCTCACCGTCCTCGGCGTGACCTCGGTCGGCTATGCCGAGCGTACGGCCTCGCGCCACCCGTCCGGAACCTTCCTGAAGGACCACTGCGACGTCGTCCTCGACAGCGGCATCCCGCTGGGCGACACGACGCTGACCCACGACGGCATCGGCGCCCCGTTCGCGCCCGCCTCCACCGTCGTCACGAGCGCGCTGCTCCAGGCCGTCGTCGCGGAGGCCGCCGGGCTGCTCGCGGCGGCCGGCACGGAACCGCCGCTGCTGCGGTCCGCCAACGTCGACGGCGGCAAGGAGTGGAACGAGAAGGTCTACACCGACCACGCCGACCAGATTCTCTGGCGGCGCTGAGCACCCCTCACCAAGGCGGTACGCGCCGTCCGCACGGACCCGGCCCCCGGCCCCCGTACGGGCGGCGCGCCTCACGCACCCCCGCCGCGCAGCGACAGGTCCACGGCCGCGGCCACCCGCAGCGCCACGTCCTCGCCGAACGCCACGTCGTCCCGCCCGAAGGCCCGCCGCCCGCCCGTCCGCAGAAACGTCAGCACACCCAGGCTCCGGCCCCCACTGCGCAGCACCACGCACAACGCGTGCTCCGCGTCCTTCGGCCAGCGGTGGTCCACCGCCCAGCCGGAACGGCCCAGACCCCCCGTCGCCCGCACCGGCACGCCGCCGTCCAGCGCCTGCGGCGCCGGATGCCCCGGCCTGTACCGCACGGGCACGCCCCGCGTCGCCGACGCGGGCGCCCCGAACGCGCCCGGCACCTCCGCCGTCCGCACCAGCGCGCCCGTCGCGGGCACCCGTACGTCGAGCAGCGCGTGCTCGGCGAAGCCGGTGAGGGCGAAGTGCAGGTGCAGCACGGCCGCCTCAAGCGGGTCGGCGCACTCGGCCGCCGCCCGCGCCGCACGGGCGAGCTGGCTGTCGCGGAACCTCCTGCGGGCCGCCTCCTGCGAGCCCTGCCGTGACCGTGTGACGTCCTCGAAGAGCCATGCGACGCCCAGCGGCGCAGGCCCCTCGCCGCGCCCACCGGGCGCGGCCAGCCGCAGGAAGCCGCTCTGCAGGCAGCGGCGCGGGGGCTCCCCGAGGCCGGCGGCGGCGTGCACCGGATCGGCGAACGCGTCCTCGTCCGCGTCCCTGGGAGTCAGCCAGAGGTCCACCGGGCCGTCCGGGGCCTGCCCGGCGAGGGCGTGCTCCAGCGCGCTGCCCAGCTCCTCGACGCCGCCGCGGAAGGACTCGGCGACGGGTTCGCCGAGGAGGTCGGCGGCGGGGAGGCCGAGGGCGGCGCAGGCGCGCGCGTTCACGGAGACCGTGCGCAGGTCGGGATCGACGACCAGGACGGCCCAGGGGGAGTCGCCGAGCAGCGCGGCGGCGAGGGCCGCGTCGCGCTCCGCGCCCTGCCGGGCGCGCGCCTCGCCGAAGGCGCACCAGACACCGGCCGGGCGGCCGTCGGCGTCGGTGTAGGCGACGGCGCTGCCCCGTACGAGCAGCCGGGTGCCGTCCTGCCGCAGCAGCGGGAACTCCTGCGGTACGCGTACGCCCGGCTGCTGCCGCGCGGCGGAGGCGAGGCGGTCGTGGACGTCGGTCGTGTCGCAGTCGCGTACGGCCCAGCCGCCGAGCCCTGGGCGGCCGACCGCGAGGTCGCGTGGCCAGCCGAGGAGCCGTTCTGCCTGGCGGTTCCAGTGGGTGACGCGGCCCGTGGTGTCCAGGGCGAAGAGGGCGCTGTCCAGTCCGTCGAGCAGCGCGGGCAGGAGGGGCGCGGCGCCCTGGGCAGGGGAGAGGCCGGATGGAGTGGTCACCTGTATACCCCCATGCACAGGAGAGTGGGCGCCCGGCAGGGGCGCGCGGGCCCATTCAACTCCATCGTGCCGCTGGTCACCCAGGGTTCGGCGGTATCGGTCCTGGTGCGGCCGGGCGGCGCTGCGTGCGCCCGGAGGCGGAGGTGCGGCTCCCCCCTCGGGAGGAGAGGCGCCGTCCGCGCGGGCGACGCGGTCGCGCGGAGCGCGCTGCCACCGTAGGAGCGGCAGGTCCGCCCCGCCCGGTCGAGGAGCCCACGATGCCTGATCCGTCCCGCTCGTCCGATGCCCCTCGCTGGGCGGTCCTCGCGGCATGGGCGACGGTGCTGTGCACGGTGCCCTCGTGCGTGTGGCGGCTCGCCCTCGGCGCCGGGGTGGACGTCGGCTTCACCGGGCGGCTCGGCGCGCTGTACACGGGGACCCCGGTCATGGTCTACGTCCTCGTCCTCTCGGTGCTCTCCCAGGCGGTGGCCTGTCTGACCTTCGCCCTGGTGAGCCCGTGGGGCGAACGGGTCCCTGGCTGGGTCCCGCGCCTGGGCGGGCGCCGCGTCCCGGTGCTCGCGGTGGCGCTGCCCGCCGCGGTGGGGGCCGTCGCGGTGACGGGGCTGTGCGCGGTGCTGACCCTGGTGCCCGGCGGGCCGCTGGACAACCCGGACTTCCCGCAGGGCACCGCGGGCCTGGTCATGGACGCCTGCTACGCGCCCCTGCTGGCCTGGGGGCCGCTGGTCGCCGCGCTCACCTTCGCGTACGTCCGGCGGCGGTCCGCCGGAGTCCCTCCCGGCGCGGCGGCGGCGGGCACGAGCCCGGCGGCATCGCCCGCGTGAGCAGGGCCGGGACGGGCGTCGTCTAAATCGCTTGTCGATGCCCTGGGGGTGGTTTTACGGTGTGGGTACACGAGAAGGGAGGTGGTTCGGCAGATGTATGACAACCGGACGCGTGAGGTGACTGCGGCCTAACGGCCGACGCACCACGACACGTGGCGCCGGCTCAGCCGGCCAATTCCCAGCAGTCACCCGATCCGCGGGCCGCCGGTAAGTCCGGCCGGCTCCCCGGCGGCGCCCAGCGCCCCCGGGGACCAAAGGCCCGCGGATCGCCTGCGTTTGCAGACAGGCTCCCCGCCTTCGGCGGATCGGACGCGGCGGACAACGCTCAAGAATTCACCCCTGAAACCCCTTGCAGAACGCCCGGACGCGATTACACACTGTGACGAAGGGGTGGACCGGCGGCATCGCCGGCCGGGAGCAACAGGGGGTTTCCACGATGACTGCCACGCGGACCACAGGCGTCCGGCAGGACCAGGACACTCCGCACTCGGGGACAAGGCCGTGCGGACCCGGCTCGACAGCCGCCGGGCGGACCACCGCGCCGGTCGCCCGCACGCGGTTCAAGGCCCTGATGCGGATGACCGTCATGATCGCGATCGGCATCCGGCCCCACAGGCCGCCCGCCAGCACCGGGGCCCGGTGCAGCAGTCACCGCTCCCCGTGCAGGGCGCGGGCCGCGCCTGCCGCCGTGTGTCCCGCGGTCACGGGCTCAGGCGCTCCACCGACCAGCCGCCACCGCCGGGCCGCCCCACGTACCGCAGCCGGTCGTGCAGCCGGTTGTCCCGGCCCTGCCAGAACTCCACCGCGTCCGCCACCACCCGGTAACCGCCCCAGCGCGGCGGCGCCGGTACGTCCTCGCCCTCCGGATAACGGCGCGCCAGCTCCGCGTACAGCCGGTCGAGATCCGCGCGCGAGCCGACGCGGGCCGACTGCTCGCTCGCCCACGCCCCGAGCTGCGAACCGTGCGGCCGCGTCCTGAAGTACGCGACCGTCTCGTCCCTGCCCGTGCGCTCCGCGCGTCCCGCGACGATGACCTGCCGCGCGACGGGGTGCCACGGGAACAGCAGGGACACCGCCGCGTTCGCCTCGATCTCCCGGCCCTTCCTGGAGTCGTAGTGCGTGAAGAACACGAAGCCCCGCGCGTCGAAGTGCTTCAGCAGGACGGTGCGGGAGCTGGGGCGGCCCGCCGCGTCCGCGGTGGAGACGACCATCGCGTTCGGCTCGGCGAGGCCGCTGCCCGTGGCCTGCGCGAACCACCGGCCGAACTGCTCGTACGGATCGTCCGCGAGATCCGACTCCAGCAGACCGGCCGCCCGGTACCGCGCCCGCATGGCGGACGGGTCGGGCACCGGCCGTTCCGGGGAGTCGTCGGGAGCCGACCGGTCGGGTACGGGAACGCTGGCGTCGTGGGACACGCGCCCATCTTGCAACAGCACGTGTCCCCGCAGGACCGCCGGGCCGTGCCGCCGCGCGCCACCGTCCCTGCCCCCGCGACCGCCGGACACCCGGAGTTAAGGTGACCGCCTGACTTTTCCGCACCAAGGGCGCGTTCCGCACGCGTCCCGTCACGAGGAGCAAGCCTCATGCCGGACTTCGTTCCCGGACTCGAAGGAGTCGTCGCCTTCGAGACGGAGATCGCCGAGCCCGACCGCGAGGGCGGCGCGCTGCGCTACCGGGGCGTGGACATCGAGGACCTGGCAGGCCGCGTCCCCTTCGGCCGGGTGTGGGGGCTGCTGGTGGACGGCGCGTTCTCACCGGGACTGCCGCCCGCGGAACCGTTCCCCATCCCGGTCCGCTCGGGCGACGTACGGGTGGACGTGCAGGCCGCGCTGGCGATGCTGTCACCGGTGTGGGGACTGCGCCCGCTGCTGGACATCGACGCCGCGCAGGCGCGGGACGACCTCGCGCGCGCCGCCGTGATGGCGCTGAGCTTCGTCGCCCAGTCCGCGCGCGGCGCCGACCTGCCGATCGTGCCGGAACGGGAGATCGACGCGGCCGACGGCATCACCGAACGGTTCCTGCGCCGCTGGCGCGGCGAGCCCGACCCCCGGCACGTGGCCGCGCTCGACGCCTACTGGACCTCCGCCGCCGAGCACGGCATGAACGCCTCGACGTTCGCCGCCCGTGTGATCGCCTCGACCGGCGCGGACGTCGCCGCGGCCCTGTCCGGGGCCGTGGGCGCCATGTCGGGACCGCTGCACGGCGGGGCGCCCGCGCGCGTCCTCGGGATGATCGAGGAGGTCGAACGCACCGGTGACGCGGCGGCGTACGTCCGGCGGGCCCTGGACGGCGGCGAACGCCTGATGGGCTTCGGCCACCGCGTCTACCGCGCCGAGGACCCCCGGGCGCGCGTACTGCGGCGCACGGCGCGCGAACTGGGCGCGCCGCGCTACGAGGTGGCGGAGGCGCTGGAGCGCGCGGCGCTCGACGAGCTGGCCGCCCGCAGGCCCGACCGGGTGCTCGCGACGAACGTGGAGTTCTGGGCGGCGATCGTGCTGGACTTCGCGGAGGTACCGGCCAGCATGTTCACGGCGATGTTCACCTGCGCCAGGACGGCGGGCTGGTCGGCGCACATCCTGGAACAGAAACGTACCGGCAGGCTGATCAGGCCTTCGGCCCGCTATGTGGGGCCGGGGCCGCGCGGGGCAGAGGAGGTCACGGACTGATGCGCGAGTACGAATTCGTACTGGCCGACGTGTTCACGGAGCGGGTGTTCGGCGGCAATCAGCTGGCGGTCCTCCCGGACGCGCGAGGGCTGACGGACGAGGAGATGCAGGCGCTGGCACGGGAGTTCAACTTCTCCGAGAGCGCGTTCGTCCTGCCGCCCGACGACGCGGCGCACACCCGGCGGGTGCGGATCTTCACGCCGGACGAGGAACTGCCGTTCGCCGGGCACCCGACGGTCGGGACGGCCGCCGTGCTGGCGGCACGCGGCGCGGTGCGCGACCGGCTGCTTCTGGAGGAGGGCGTCGGTCTGGTGTCGGTCGAGGTGGAGGGCACGTTCAGCCGGCTGACGCTGACGTCGCCGTACGAGACGCCGGACCACTACCCGTCCGTGACGGCCGTCGCGAAGGCGCTGTCCGTGTCGCCCGAGGACATCGTGGAGACCTGGTACGGCGGGGTGGGGCTGCGGTTCTGCTTCGTGCGGCTCGCGGACCGGGCGGCGGTGGACCGCACCGTCCTCGACCGGACGGCGTGGCTCGCGGAGCCGACGAGCGGCGAGTGGTCCAGGAACCTGTATGTCTTCGCCGGGCACTTCAAGGACGGCGGGCGGCTGTACTCGCGCTCCTATGCCGACATGCTGGGCGGCGCCGAGGACCCGGCGACCGGCTCGGCGGCGGCCGGCCTCGTCGGGGCCATGGCGCAGCGGCACGGCTGCCGGGCGGAGGAGTACACGCTGCGGATCGACCAGGGCGTGGCCATGGGGCGGCCCAGCGACATCCACGCCTCGGCCCGCGCGCGGGACGGCGCGCTGACGTCGGTCTCCGTCGGCGGGCACACGGTGATCGTCGGCGGGGGCACGCTGCACCTCCCCGACTGACGTCCCCTCAGCGCTCCACCGCGCTCGCCCCGCGCCGCCGGGAGACCGGCGGCGCGGCGGATCACCCGGCGCGGGCGGCGCGCCGCTCGGCCAGCACCTCCGCCACGTCGAACGGCGGCCGCCGCAGCGGCGGACCCTCCGGCGGGCGCCGGGCCGCCGCGCGCAACTTCTCGTTGACCGCGTCGAGGACACGGCGGGCGGCCGCCTCGGTGGGCGCGGCGAGCGCCGCCGCGTGCGCGTCCTCCGCCTCCTTGCGCAGCGCGAGACTGGGCGGCAGGTGGGAGAGGCCCTCGGCGACGGCCTTCCGGCGGACCCACCACAGCTCGTCGTACGGCTCCCGCGCGTCCGGCAGCGGCTTGCCCCTGCCGGGGAGGTCCGCGAAGTCACCGCGCTGCTCGGCCTCGCGGATCTGCTTGTCGATCCATGACTCGAAGGGGACACCGGGCGGCTTGCGTTCGGTCATACCTCCGACGGTACATCCGCCCGCCGAACGGACACTTCGCCTTCCCCCTCCCCCCTCCCCCGCCCACCCCACCCCACCCCGCCCATCCCGTTGCCCGTGTCTGTGCCCGGGTCCTTGCCCGTACTCGCGGGCGTGCTCAAGTCCGAGCCGTGCTCGTGCCCTTGCCCGAGCGCCTGTCGCCGACGGCCGTCCCCGTGGAAGGCCCGGCCCGATCGGCCGGGACGGCGGGGCCCCGCCGTACCTTCCGCCCGCCGGGTCACGGCCCACGCCGATCACCGCCTGCGCCGCCCGCCCCGCCGGGGCGGGCGCCCTTCCCGCGGCCGAGGGGGTCCCTGCGGCCGCTTGCGCTCCATGCCACCGCCCGGCAGCCGCCCGGAGCGGTCAGGCATCGGTGGACTCCAGGTAGTCCTCCGGCATCGGGACGGCCTTCTCGGCGGCACGGGACACCTCCTCCCATGCCTGCCAGGCCTCCGCCCGGCGGCGGGTCGAGTCGAGCGCGTAGTCGAACACCGCGCTGCCGAGTAGCAGGCGCAGCGGCGGGTCGTCGCTGTCCACGAGCTTCAGGACCGCTTCGGCCGCCAGGTGCGGGAGGCTGTCGTTGCTCTCCCCCGCGTGCTCGGCGAGCTGGGCGCGCAGGGCGTCGTAGGCGGGGAGCTGCTCGGCCATGGTCATGCTCTTGTAGATGTTCGTCCAGTAGCCGCCGGGCTCGACGATGGTCAGGCGTATGCCGAACGCGGCGGCTTCCTGGGCCAGTGCCTCGCTCATGCCTTCGAGGGCGAACTTGCTCGCGCTGTACAGGCCGGTGCTGGGGTGGCCGCCGAGGGCGCCGATGCTCGATATCTGCAGGATGTGGCCCGAGCCCTGTGCGCGCAGCACCGGCAGGACGGCCTGCGAGACCCAGAGGGCGCCGAAGAAGTTGACGTCGAACTGGGCGCGGGCCGCGGCCTCGTCGAACTCCTCGATCATGCCGAGGGCCATGGTGCCCGCGTTGTTGACGACGATGTCGAGGCGTCCGAAGTGCTGGGCCGCCCGCTGGACGGTGGCGGTGACGGCCTCGCGGTCCGTCACGTCCAGGGGCAGGACGAGGAGGCGGTCGCCGTGCTCGGCGGCCAGGTCGTCCAGGGTCCCGGTGGTGCGGACGGCGGCGGCGACGCGGTCGCCCCGGTCGAGGGCGGCCGTGGTGAAGGCGCGGCCGAGGCCCCGGCCGGCGCCGGTGACGAACCAGACGCGGGAGGCAGAGGAAGAGGAGCTGGTGGCGGTCGCGGTGGTGGTGGCGGCGGCGGGGGTGGTGGTCACGGTGTGGCCTTCCGTTCGGGTGAGACGAGACGGATCGTCTCGCTCGATGTGCGGAAGCTTTACACGCTGCCGGGAGTCTGTCAAGACGGTTCGTCTCGTCTCGTGAGGGGTACGCTTCACGCATGACACAGGACACCCGTGCAGAGGGGGCCGGGACGCGCTCCCGGACGGCCGGGCCCAACGCCGCGCGCCGCAGCGAGGCGTCCCGCCGCGCGATTCTGGCCGCCGCCTTCGAGCTGGTCGGCGAGGTGGGCTACGAGCGGCTGAGCATCGAGGGCATCGCCGCGCGCGCCGGCGTGGGCAAGCAGACGATCTACCGGTGGTGGCCGTCGAAGGGCGCGGTGCTGTTCGACGCGTTCCTGATGCTGTCCGAGGACGCCGAGACGGGGACGGCCGAGCTGCCGGACACCGGCGACCTGGAGGCGGACCTCAAGCGGGTGCTGCGCGCGACCGTCACCGAGCTGAACGACCCGGCGTACGACGAGCCGATGCGGGCGCTCACCACCGTGATGGTGAACGACCCGGAGCTGTCCGCGACGTTCACCGAGCGCCTCGGCGACCCGCAGAAGGAGATCAAGAAGCGGCGGCTGCGCAGCGCCCAGGAGGCCGGGCAGCTGGCCGGGGACGCGGATCTCGACCTGGTGGTGGACATCATCTGGGGCCCGCTCACCAACCGCTGGCTCCAGCGCGGCGGGCCGCTCACCGTCGAGTACGCCGACGCCATAGTGGAGACCGCGCTCGCCGGGCTGCGCCCGCGCGGCTGAGCAGCCGCGCGGGGGCCGCCGAAAACCGGTGGGCGCGGCCGTCCCCTCCGCATACGGTCACCCGCATGGCCGAAGAACTGTTCAACGATCCCCGGCTCGCCCCGCTCTACGACCCCCTTGAGGACGAGCGCCCCGATCTGGACGCGTACCTGGCCATCGCCGGTGGACTCGGCGCGCGCAGCGTGCTGGACATCGGCTGCGGCACGGGCGTGTTCGCGCTGCTGCTGGCGGCGCGGGGCGCGGAGGTCGTCGGCGTCGATCCCGCCGCGGCCTCACTGGACGTGGCGCGCGCCAAGCCCGGTGCGGAGCGCGTGACCTGGCTGCACGGCGACGCGACGGCCCTGCCGCCGTTGGCCTGCGACCTGGCCACCATGACGGGCAACGTCGCGCAGGCGATCACCGACCCCGGCGTCTGGCGCGCCACGCTGGCGGGCGCGTACGGGGCGCTGCGCCCCGGCGGCCATCTGGTGTTCGAGACGCGGGACCCGGCGCGCCGCGCCTGGGAGGGGTGGAACAGGGCGGACACCCACCGGGTCGTCGAGCTGCCGGGCGTCGGCAGGCTGGAGACGTGGTGCGAGCTGACGGAGGTGGCGGGGCCGCTGGTGAGCTTCCGCGGCTGCTACGCCTTCGCCGACGGGCGGACCCTCACCTCGGACTCGACGCTGCGCTTCCGCGGGCGGGATGAGGTGGCGGACGATCTCGCGGCCCACGGCTTCACGGTGCGGGAGGTGCGGGACGCGCCGGACCGGCCGGGCAAGGAGTTCGTGTTCGTGGCGCAGCGGCCCGGGGAGTGACCGGGCGCGCCTCCGCCCGGTGGACCCGCGCAGGCCCACCGGACGGAGGGGCGGTCAGTTCGCCGGCACGCCGGGCGCCTTGCCCTGCGGCGGGACGGCCGCCGCGCCGTGCGCGTCCTCGACCGGATCGGTGCTCAGCGAGTCGATCAGCGCGTCGCGCTCGGGGGTGCGCTCCGGCCGCAGCAGCCCGACGCCGATGTACAGCACCAGCGAGGTGAGCAGCGGCAGGCCGACGATCGCGGCCTGCGTGGAGTCCTCCGCGACGTAGCGCACCACGTACCAGACCAGCAGCCCGCCCGCCCACGACGTGATGGCCGCCGTCGGCCCCACCCGCCGGAACCACGGCAGCAGCCCCAGCATCAGCGGGATGGAGATCGGCCCCATCGTGGCCGCGACGAGTTCGACGACCGTCTTCAGGACGAAGCCCTCGCCGCCCGTCGCGATGGCCAGGGTCATGCTGACCGTCACGAACAGCACCGTCGTGATCCGCGCGAAGAGCAGCTGCGCCGCGTCCGTCATCCGGCGGACCCGGGGCACCAGCACCGGCGCGATGTCCCGCGTGATGACGGCGCTGATGACGTTCGAGTCCGACGCGACCATGGCCATGGTGTGCGAGAAGAAGCCGGCGAGCATCAGCCCGATCAGCCCGGCCGGGAGCAGTTCCTTGGACAGCGCGATGTACGACTCCTCGCCGTTGCCGAGGCCCGGCACGATCAGCGGCGCCGCGATCATCGGCAGGAAGAGGATCAGCGGCCACACGAGCCACAGCGCGCTGGACAGCGCCGCCGCGCGCCTGGCCTCCGAGCCGGACGGCGCGGACATGTAGCGCTGCGCGAGGTTCCACATGCCGCCGTTGTACTCGAACGTCTTGACCAGCAGGAACGCGAGGATCAGCCAGGTCGTCACCGATCCGCTGACCGGATCGCCGTGCCCGTCCGGCAGGTCGCCCCACATGGTGAACGGGAAGCCGATTCCCAGCTCGATCATCACCGCGACGAGCATCGCGACGCCCGCGACCGCCTGGATGACGAACTGCCCCATGTCGGTGAGGACGTCGGCCCACAGCCCGCCGACCGTCATGTACGCCATGGTGGCGACGCCCGTGAAGATGATGCCGGTCTCCAGCGGGATGTCCGCGAAGCCCTGGAGCAGCACCGAGATGGCGACCCACTTGGCGGCGATGTCCACGACCTTGAGGGCCGCGCCGCTGTAGGCGAGGACCTGCTGCGTCGGCAGGTTGTAGCGGCGCGTCAGGTATTCGAGGGGGGACGCGACGCCGTGCTTGGCGCGCAGCCGGTTCCAGCGGGCGGCGAAGAGGAACGCGCCGACGCCGACGCCGAGCCCGATCGTCAGCGGCCACCAGAAGTAGACGGTCACGCCGTCGTTGTAGGCGACGGCGGCGAACGCCACGAACATCACCGCGCTGTACCCGGACATGTGGTGCGAGACGCCGGACAGCCACCAGGGGATCTGCCCGCGCGCCGTGAAGAAGTCGGCGACGCTGTGGATGCGGTTCTTCGACCACCAGCCGATGGCCACCACCACGAGGAAGTAGCCAGCGACCACGATCCAGTCCAACGCGGACATCCGCGGCTCCTTGAGAGTCGAAGGGACTTACCAGTGGGCGCGCTTGGGAACGAAGTCGGAGCTGAAGGTCCGCATGTACGCGGTGTCGTCGCGGCGCCTGATGCCGCAGTCGAGGTACTGCTGGTGCATGCGCGCGAGGGCGTCGCGGTCGAGTTCGACGCCGAGGCCCGGGCCTTCGGGTACGGGCACCGCGCCGCCGGTGAAGCGCAGCGCGCCGGGGACGACCACGTCCTGCCCGTCCTGCCAGGGGGTGTGCGTGTCGCAGGCGTGGGTCAGGTCGGGTGTGGCGGCGGCGAGGTGGGTCATGGCGGCGAGGCTGATGCCGAGGTGCGAGTTGGAGTGCATGGAAAGCTCGATGCCGAACGTGCCGCACAGCG
This sequence comes from Streptomyces sp. NPDC049879, assembly GCF_044461265.1. Taxonomy (NCBI): domain Bacteria; kingdom Bacillati; phylum Actinomycetota; class Actinomycetes; order Kitasatosporales; family Streptomycetaceae; genus Streptomyces; species Streptomyces sp. NPDC049879. The sequence goes on from NZ_JBITKT010000005.1 coordinate 244,883, forward strand.
ACGCGACATGGGAGGAGCGCAGCAGGCCGCCCCAGTAGTGGTGGTCGGTCAGCAGCACGCCGATGGCGCCGGCGGCGACGGCGGGCGGCAGGTGGTCGTGCGTGACGACGCACATGTTGGTCGCCAGCGGCATGGGCACCTGCCGGGCGACCTCGGCCATGCCGTCGATGCCGGGCGTCGGGTCCTCCAGGTATTCGAGGACCCCGGCGAGCGCCTTGCCGACGCGCACGGAGGTCTCCGGCGTCCAGGCGGCGTTCGGGTCGAGGCGCAGCGGCAGGCCGGGGAACGCGTCGCGCAGCGCGAGGACCGCCTCGATCTCCCGGTCCGGGGGCAGGACGCCGCCCTTCAGCTTGATCGAGCCGAAGCCGTGCTCCTCGATGAACAGGCGGGCCTGCGCGACGATGCCGTCCGGGTCGAGCGCCTCGCCGAAGCGGTCGGGCTCGGCGCCGGGGTGGGCGGCCCACTTGTAGAAGAGGTACGCGCTGTACGGGACGGCGTCGCGCACCGGGCCGCCGAGGAGGTCGGCGACGCGCAGCCCGGCCGCCTTGCCGCGGATGTCGAGGCAGGCGACCTCGAACGGGGAGAAGACGGCGTCCACCGTCTTCTGCTGGGACCCGGCGCCGGTGAGGCCGTGCTGGTCGGAGACGACGTTGCCGCCGACGCTGGTGGCGACGGCGGCGTACAGGGCGTGGTGCGCGTGGACCTCGATGCCGATGAGCAACTGGGCGGCGGAGTGCAGGCGTTCGAGGTGGGCGAGGTCGCCGTACGTCTCGCCGAGGCCGGTGACGCCCTCGTCCGTGACCACCTCGACGACCGACCGCAGGGCCCACGGCTCGTGCACGCCCGAGGCGTTCAGCAGGGGCGGATCGCGGAAGGCGACGGGGGTGACGGTGATCTCACGTATGCGCATGGGCGGGACATCCACCTCGCCTGAATGTTCATGGATCTGAACGAGGGACATTATCTTGAACGGACGGAACGCAACTGTAGGAGTGCGCCCCAGGAGCGTCAAGGGTCCCGACACGCAGGCGCGGGGATCGTGGAACGACCCCCGCGCCGACGTCCGTTCAGGCACGTGAATGCTGCGCGGCCCCGCAGCCGTGCGGCTCAGCGCACGCGCCCCGCTTCCGCCAGTCCCTCGGCGAGCACCTCCGCCAGGTGCCGCGCCCGCCCGCCGCCCAGCTGCCCGATCTGCGTCCGGCACGAGTAGCCGTCCGCCAGCAGCACCGCCCCCGGCGCCGCCGACCGCACCGACGGCAGCAGCACCTCCTCCGCGCACGCGACCGACACCTCGTAGTGCCCGCGTTCGAAGCCGAAGTTGCCCGCCAGGCCGCAGCACCCCGCCGCCAGGTCCCCGGCGAGGCCCGCGCGCTCCCGCAGCCGCCTGTCCGCCGCGTCGCCGAGCACCGCGTGCTGATGGCAGTGGGTCTGCCCCGCGACCGGCCGGTCCACGCGCGGCGGCTCCCAGCCGGGCGCGTACTCCTCCAGCGTCTCCGCGAACGTCCGCACCCCGTCCGCCAGCCGCCCGGCGCGCGGATCGTCCGGCAGCAGCTCCGGCAGGTCCGTGCGCAGCGCCGCCGCGCACGGCGGCTCCAGCACCGTGACGGGCAGCCCCGCGTCCACGGCGGGCGCGAGACGGTCCAGCGTGCGGCGCATCACCGCGCGGGCCCGGCCGAGCTGGCCCGTCGTGACATAGGTGAGGCCGCAGCACACCGCGCGCGGCGGCACGACGGGCCGCAGCCCCGCGTCCGCCAGCACCACCGCCGCCGCCTCGCCCGCCTCCGGCGACAGGTAGTTGGTGAACGTGTCGGGGAAGAGGACGACCGGCCGCCCGCCCTCCGCACGACGCGGGCGGCGCCGGGTGAACGGCCGCGCCGCCAGCGGCGGGACCGGCCGCTCCGGCGCCACCCCCGCCAGCCGCTTCGCCAGCGCCGCGAACGGGCCGACGCGCGCCCCCGCGTTCAGCACCGGCGCCGCCCGCAGCGCCGCGGCGGCCCGCAGCCACTCCGGCAGCCTGCCCAGCGCGTAGTGCGCGGCGGGCCGCAGCCGCCCCGCGTAGTGCTGGTGCAGGAACTCCGCCTTGTACGTCGCCATGTCCACCCCCACCGGGCAGTCACTGCGGCAGCCCTTGCACGACAGGCACAGGTCCAGCGCGTCCCGCACCTCCCCCGAACGCCACCCGTCCGTCACGACATCCCCGACCAGCATCTCGTGCAGCAGCCGCGCCCTGCCGCGCGTCGAGTGCATCTCCTCCCCCGTGGCCCGGTACGACGGACACATGACCTCAGCCCCGGCCGCCGTCTCCCGGCACTTCGCGACGCCCACGCACCGCCGCACCGCCGCCGAGAAGTCCCCGCCGTCCCGCGGATAGGCGAACGCGACGGGCACCGCCCCCTTCTCCGCCATCCCCGCGAACCGCAACTGCTCGTCCAGGCGCGCGGGCCGCGCCAGCACCCCCGGGTTCAGCCCCCCGTCCGGATCCCACAGGTCCTTGAACTCCCCGAACACACCCACCAGCTCGGACCCGTACATCCGCGGCAGCAACTCCGCACGCGCCAGGCCGTCCCCGTGCTCCCCCGACAGCGATCCCCCGTGCGCCACCACCAGGTCCGCCAACTCCCCGCTGAACTCCCTGAACCGCGCCACCCCCTCCCGCGTCAGCAGATCGAAGTCGATGCGGATGTGAATACAGCCGTCCCCGAAGTGCCCGTACGGCGCCCCCCGCAGACCGTGGTCCCGCAACAGCCCGCGGAACTCCCGCAGATACCCGCCCAGCCGCTCCGGCGGCACCGCGCAGTCCTCCCACCCCGGCCACGCCTCCCCGCCGTCCGGCATCCGCGTCGCCGTCCCCGACGCGTCCTCCCGCACCCGCCACAGCACCCGCTGCTCCCGCGCGTCCGTCACGACACGCGCCCCCGTCGACGCATCACCCGCCGCCCGCACCAGCGCACGCGCCGCCGACTCCGCCTCCCCCGCGTCCGCGCCGCCCGCCTCCACGAACAGCCAGGCCCCACCCGGCGGCAGCGCCGCACGCGCCACGGCCGACGGCACCAGATCCGCCGCCATCCCCTCCACCGTCAGCGGCCCGTACCCCAGCAGCCCCGGCGCGGCCTCCGCCGCCGCCGACTCGTCCGCGTACCCCAGCACGGCGAGGGCCCGCGCCCCCGGCGCCTCCACCAGCCGCACCGTCGCCGCCGTCAGCACGCCCAGCGTCCCCTCGCTGCCCGTGAACGCCCGCGCCCAGTCACGGCCCTTCTCCGGCAGCAGCTCGTCCAGCGCGTAACCCGAGATACGGCGCGGCAGTTCGGGATAGCCCGTACGCAGCAGCGCGAGCCGCCCCGACACCAGCGCGTCCACCCCCCGCCGCAACCCCTCCGGCACCCCCACGCCGCCCCGCTCCAGACGCGCCGACGCGCCGCGGTACGTGAGGACCTCCAGGGCCCGCACGTTGTCCGCCGTCGTCCCCCACGCCACGGAGTGCGAGCCGCACGCGTTGTTCCCGATCATGCCGCCCACCGTGCAGCGGCTGTGCGTCGACGGGTCGGGGCCGAACGTCAGCCCGTACGGCGCCGCCGCCGCCCGCAGCGCGTCGCACACCACCCCCGGCTGCACCACCGCCGTCCGCGCCCCGGGATCGACCTCCAGCACACCGTTCATGAACCGCGTGAAGTCCAGGACCACCCCGGTGCCCGTCGCCTGCCCCGCGATGCTCGTCCCGCCGCCCCGCGCGACGACCGGCGCGCCGTGCTCCGCGCACACCGCCAGCGCCGCCGCGACGTCCCCCGCGTCACGCGGCGCCACCACCCCCACCGGCACGCGCCGGTAGTTCGAGGCGTCCATCGTCGTCAGGGCACGCGCCGCCGTACCGAAATCGACCGTGCCGCGCACGGCGGCACGCAGCGCCGCCGCCAGATCCGTGGTGTCGTTGCTCGGCTCCATGTCACCAGCGTGCACCCTGCGCCCGCACGCCCCCGCACCCTCTCGCCGCCGTATCCGATCGCGAACGACCCCCGCCGGAAAGAAACGCTCGATCCACGAAAGAAGAGTTGCCCTGTTGTGACCCCAAGCCGCCTATAGTGTGGGCCAATTGCACAAGCACCACCCGTCTCCCGGCCCCAGGGATTCGTTCATGACAGCGCACATCCCCCCGGCGCGCCGCTGGACGGCGCGTCCCCCGCTACGGCCCGTACTCCTCGCCTCCGCGCTCACCACCGCTGTCGTCACGGCCGCCTGGCTGGCCGCCGTGCTCACCGCCCCCGCCTCCCACGTACGGCCGCTCGCCGCCGGGGCGGGCGTCGCCGGGGCCGCGCTGATCACCGCCGTCACGGTCGCCGTCCGCGCGACCGGCGCCCACCGCGCGCTGCGCCGCGCCGTCACCGAGACCGGCAGGGACGTCGAGACGTTCGTCGGCGAGACCGTCCCCGACATGGTCGCCAGGCTCCGCGGCGGCGCCTCCCCCGAGACCGTCCTCGCCGCCTGCCGCGAACCCGCCGACGAGGGCTCCCGGCAGGTCATGCGCGTCCTCGCCACCGAGATCGGCCGCAGCGAGGCGAGCCGCGCCGCCGCCATGGCCGCCTGCGCCAACGCCGCCGGACGCATGCAGGCCCTCGCCACCAGCACCCTCGCCAGCCTCCGCGAGATGGAGCACCGCCACACCGACGACGCCGTCCTGGAGGACCTGCTCCTCCTCGACCACCGCACCGCCCAGGCCGGACGGCTCGCCGACAGCATCGCCGTCCTCACCGGCGCGCGCTCCGGCCGCCGCTGGCCCAGGCCCATCGGCATGGAGAGCGTCCTGCGCGGCGCCATGGGCCGCATCGGCGGCTACCAGCGCGTCCGCCTCCACTCCGCGCTCGACGTCGCCGTCGCCGGGCACGCCGCCGAGTCCGTCATGCACGCCCTCGCCGAACTGCTCGACAACGCCGCCAACTTCTCCCCGCCCACCGCCGAGGTCCACGTCTACACCGAGCAGGTACCGGCCGGGGTCGTCATCACCGTCGAGGACAGCGGCCTGGTGATGAGCGAGACCGCCCTGCGCCGCGCCGAACGCGCCGTCACCAGCGACGCCATCGACCTCACCACCCTCTCCGGAACGCGCCTCGGCCTCGCCGTCGTCGGCGTGCTGGCGCGCAAGCACGGCCTGTCCGTGTCGTTCCGCCCCTCCGCGCGCGGCGGCACCGGCGCGCTGCTCCTCGTCCCCCAGGAACTGATCAGCGCCCACCGGGCCGACGAACCGCAGGGCGCCGCCGCCCTGGAGACCGGCCGCACGGTACGCACCCGCCGCCTCGCCGCCGCCCCCAAGCCCGCCGAACTCCCCCCGGCCCCCAGCGCACCCGCCCCCGCCGCGCCGCAGCCCGCGCCCGTCGTCATCGAACCGACCGCCCCGGCACCCACAGGACCCACCGGCCTGCCGCAGCGCCGCCGCGGCCAGACCCTCACCGGCGACCGCACCCCCGGCGCCACCCCCGCCGCGAACCGCGCCGCCCCCGCCCGGCAGCACTCCCCCGCCGAATCGGCCGCCCGCTTCGGCGCGTTCCGCCGCGCCGTCCGCAGCGGCACCCAGGACACCGGCACGCACGACACCAGCACAGCGAGCCCCGACACCGGAACCCACACCACCCCCGACACCGACAGGCCCAGCGCGCACCCGGAGGACGACACCCCATGACAACCCCCGACCCGGGTGCCCCCCAGCCGCGGACAGGCGGCGGCACCGACACCGCCGACGACCGCCTCGCCTGGCTGCTGACCGGCCTCGTCGGCCGCACCCCCGGCGCCCGCCACGCCCTGGTCCTCTCCCGCGACGGCCTCAAGCTCAGCCGCACCCCCGACCTGTCCGAGGACTCCGCCGACCAGCTCGCCGCCATCGCCGCCGGCATCCAGTCGCTGGCGCACGGCGCGTCCATCGAGTTCGGCGACGGCACCGGCGGCGTACGGCAGTCGATGACCGAGTTCTACGGCGGCCTGCTGTTCATCGTCGAGGCCGGCTCGGGGGCGCACCTCGCGCTCATCGCCGACGACGACGCCGACGCCGGGCTGATCGGCCACAACATGACCGAACTGATCGAACAGCTCGGCGAGCACCTCAGCGCGGCGCCCCGGCGCGGCACGGCAGCGGGCGGCGACGGAGCATGACCCCGGCGGGGCGGGACGACGACGACCCCGCGCGGCTCTACACCCTGATCGGCGCGCGCGGCCGGGCCGCCCGCACCGCCGCCGCGTCGTTCGACCTCGTCACGCTCGTCGTGAGCGAGACCGAGCCCGCGCCCGGCATGCAGTCCGAGCACGCCCGTATCCTGCGCCGCTGCCGCCGCCGCCCGGCCGCCGTCGTCGAGATCGCCGCCGAGCTCGGCCTGCCCGTCACCCTCGTCCGGATGATGCTCGGCGAACTGCTCGTCTCGGGCGGCATCTCCGTACGCCGCCCCCGCGCCGCCGCCGCACGGCCCGACGCCCAGACCCTCGAACAGGTGCTCGTTGGACTCCGCAACCTCTGACTCCCCCGCCCCCCTCCCCGGCCCCCCGCCCCTGGGCGCGGCGGTGGACACCGGTCTGAAGATCCTCATAGCCGGGGGCCTCGGCGCGGGCAAGACCACGCTCGTCCGCTCCGTCAGCGACATCAGGCCGCTGGACACGGAGGAGATCATGACCCGCGCCGGGCAGGACGTGGACGACCTGACGGGCGTGGCCGCCAAGGCGGGGACCACCGTCGCGTTCGACTTCGGCCGCATCGCGCTGGACGAGCGGACCGTCCTCTACCTCTTCGGCGCGCCGGGGCAGGAACGTTTCCGGTTCCTGTGGGACCGGCTCTTCACCGGCGCGCTCGGCGCGGTCGTCCTCGTCGACACCCGGCGCCTCGCCGAGTCCTGGTACGCCATCGACCGGCTCGAACAGCAGGGCACGCCCTTCGTCGTCGCGCACAACGACTTCGGCGGCCCCCGGCACAGCCACGCGTCGATCCGCGAGGCCCTCGACCTGCGCGACGGCGTCCCCCTCGTGGACTGCGACGCGCGCGACCGCGCCTCGTGCAAGAACGTCCTCATCACCCTCGTGCACCACCTGGCAGGCCGGGAGGCCGCCGTATGACGACCCACCCCGGCGCCGTCCCCCTCGACGGCACGCGCCCGGCGGGCGACCCCGCCGCGTTCCACCGCGACCTGCGGCGCCGCCACGGCGCGGTCGTCCCCGTGACGCTGCAGGGCGGCGCGCCCGCCTGGCTGGTCATCGGCTACCGCGAGGTCCACCACGTCACCAGCCACCCCGAGGTGTTCGCCCACGCCGCCCCGGCCGCGCCGGAGGGCGACGCCCACGAACGGCGCGCGGGCGCGCTGGCCGCCGCGCTCGAAGCCGTCGGGCCGCTGTGGCTGCGGCGCACGGCCGAACGGATCGCGGACGGCCTGGTGGACCGTTTCTGCGCCACGGGGGAGGCCGAGCTGACGGAGCAGTACGCCGCCCCCCTCGCCGCCCGCGTCCTCACCGTGGTCTGCGGCTTCCCCGACGCCGAGGCCGCCGTCCCCACCGCCGCCCTCGCCGGGGACGGCACCGGCCTCGCCGCCGCCGTCGCCGACCTCGTCGCACGCCGCCGCACCACCGCCCCGCCCCCCGGCACCGGCAACGGCGCCGGGGCCGACGTCGTGTCCCGGCTCCTCGCCGACCCGCGCGCCCTCACCGACGAGGAGGTGACGCGCGACGTGACCGCCCTGTTCACCATGGGCCACCGCCCCACCGCCGACTGGATCGGCAACACCCTGCGCCTGATGCTGACCGACGACCGCTTCACCGCCCCGTTCTCCGGCGGCCGGCACCACGTCGGCGACGCCCTCCAGGAAGTCCTGTGGGACGACACCCCCGTCCCCCACGTCCTGGGCCGCCGCGCCACCCGCGCCACCCAGCTCGGCGGACGCGACATCGCCGCCGGTGACCTGCTGATCCTGGGCCTCCAGGGCGCCAACAGCGACCCCGCCATCCGCCAGCCCACCGGCCCCGACGCCGAGGCCGCCTTCTGGGTCACGGGACTCACCGGCATCAGCACCGCCGGAAACCGGGCCTACCTCTCCTTCGGGCACGGCGCGCACCGCTGCCCGTTCCCCGCCCAGGAGATCGCCGAGACGACCGCCCGCACCGCCGTCGACATCCTCCTCGACCGGCTGCCCGACATCGCCCCCACCGTCCGCGAAACCGCCCTCACCCGCCGCCCCAGCCCCTGGCAGCGCGGCCTCACGGCACTGCCGGTGCGCTTCCGCCCCACCGCCCCGCGGGCGGACGGCGCCCGCTGAACGGGCGCGCCGGAGCGCGCCCCTGTTCACCCCCTGGTCGCGATGTGCGGGAGGGGCGCCGGAGGGACTACGCTCCGGCTCGTGGCCGATATCGAGATCCCCGCTGACATCAAGCCCGCCGACGGCCGGTTCGGCGCTGGCCCCTCCAAGGTGCGCACCGAGGCGCTCGCCGCCCTGGCCGCCACCGGCAGTTCCCTGCTCGGCACCTCCCACCGGCAGGCTCCCGTGAAGAACCTCGTCGGCCGGGTGCGGGAGGGCGTGCGCGCCCTGTTCTCGCTGCCCGAGGACTACGAGGTGGTGCTCGGCAACGGCGGCACCACCGCGTTCTGGGACGTGGCGACGCACGGTCTGGTCGAGGCCAAGTCGCAGCACCTGTCGTTCGGCGAGTTCTCGTCGAAGTTCGCCAAGGCCGCCGCCAAGGCGCCCTGGCTGGACGACCCGACGATCATCACCGCCGACCCCGGCACCCACCCGCAGCCGCGCGCCGAGCGCGGCGCCGACACGTACGCCTTCACGCACAACGAGACGTCCACCGGTGTCGCCGCGCCCCTCGCGCGCGTGCCCGGAGCCGACGACGGCTCGCTCGTGCTGGTGGACGCCACCTCGGGCGCGGGCGGCCTGCCGGTGGACATCACGGAGACCGACGTCTACTACTTCGCGCCGCAGAAGGTCTTCGCGGCGGACGGCGGCCTGTGGATCGGCGTGTTCTCCCCGGCGGCGCTGGCCCGCGCGGAGCGGATCGCCGCGTCCGGGCGGCACATCCCCGAGTTCTTCTCGCTGCCGACCGCGATCGACAACTCGAAGAAGAACCAGACGTACAACACCCCGGCCGTCTCCACCCTGTTCCTCATGGCCGACCAGCTGGACTGGATCAACGGGCAGGGCGGCCTGGACTGGGCGGTCGAGCGCACCGCCGACTCGTCCGGGCGGCTGTACGCGTGGGCCGACAAGTCGGAGTACGCGACGCCGTTCGTGACGGACCCGGCGCAGCGTTCGCAGGTCATCGGGACGATCGACTTCGCGGACGGCGTGGACGCGGCGGCCGTCGCCAAGGTGCTGCGGGCCAATGGCATCGTGGACACCGAGCCCTACCGCAAGCTGGGCCGCAACCAGCTGCGGGTCGCGATGTTCCCGGCGATCTCCCCGGACGACGTCGAGGCCCTGACGCGCTGCGTGGACTACGTGATCGAACGCCTCTGACCCACACGCGACACCCCCACCGGTGCCCGGCTCCCCCACGGGGGGACGCCGGGCACCGGCACATGCGCCCCCCAGCCCCACGCCCAGCCACCGACAGCGAAACACCAGCCCTGATGACAACAACCATCCAAGGCAAAGAAACAGCAAAGCCCCTCTAACACCCCAGCTCACAAAGCCTCTTCCCCGCGCGAGCGGGGGTGTTCCGCGCGCGTACGCGGCGCTGTGCTGCTCCTCGTACTCTTCCCCGCGCGAGCGGGGGTGTTCCGGTGTTCGGCGGCCAGGTGGTGTGGGTGGCGGACTCTTCCCCGCGCGAGCGGGGGTGTTCCGTTCCCGAGCGTGAGGTGAACCTGACGCTGACCCTCTTCCCCGCGCGAGCGGGGGTGTTCCGACCTCTGCCGCACGTACCGCGTCGCGCTGGACCTCTTCCCCGCGCGAGCGGGGGTGTTCCGCCCTGGCGTTTCGAACTGCTGGACGAGCTGGGCTCTTCCCCGCGCGAGCGGGGGTGTTTTGTGCCGTGGTTGTTCGGTGGGGGAGCTGGTGCCGATGCGTTCCGTCCCGTGTGTCTGCGGTGTGGTGGGTGGTGTTATCTTCGCCGCGTAAGGTGCGGCGCCCGAGCGTGGGCGTGCCGGGGCTTCCGGCCGGCACGACGGCCTCTGTTGAGGCTGTCAGAGTTCTCTCCGCCAAGGAGCGCTCCAGCATGCCGCGAAACCCTTCCCCCCGACCGTCCCGTGCCGACGCGGGCGGCGGGATCGCGCCGACGATCCTCCTCACCGGTGGACGCGGCGCCATCGCCACCCACCTGCTGTCCCTGCTGCGCGCGAGCGGCCACCCCGTACGTGTCGCGTCGCGCGCGCCCGCCCGGCTCCGCGTCCCCGAGGACGTCGCCCGCGTCGCCTGCGACCTCGGGGACCCGGCGACCTTCCCCGCCGCCCTGTCCGGTGTCACCTCGGTCTTCCTGTATGCCGACGCGTCGCACGCCACCGAGTTCGCCGACGCGGCCGTCGCCGCCGGAGTGCGGCACGTCGTGCTGCTGTCCTCGGCCGGGGTGCTCGCGCCCGACGCGGCCGACGACCCCCTCGCGGCAGGCCATCTCGGCGCCGAGGAGGCCCTGCTCGCGGCGCCGTTCACCACCACGCTGCTGCGCCCCGGCTCGTTCGCGGGCAACGCCGCCGCCTGGCGCCGGCCCATCGCGGCGGGGCTGCCGATCGGCCTGCCCTACCCCGGCGCGCACACCGATCCGCTGCACGAACGGGACATCGCGGAAGCGGCCCACCGTGTGCTGACCGACCCCGGCGCGCAGGGTGGGCACTTTCATCTCACGGGCCCCGAGTCCCTCACCTTCACCGACCAGGCCGAGCGGATCGCCACCGTCACGGGCCGCCCCGTCGCCGTGCGCGCCGTCGCACCGGAGGCGTGGAAGGAGGAGATGGCGGCCTGGCTGCCCGGCCCGTACGCGGACGCGCTGCTGCGTTACTGGCGTGCGCAGGACGGCGTCCCCGTCCGGCTCACCGACGCGGTCGAACGGCTGACGGGGCGGCCGGCGCGGTCGTTCACCGACTGGGTCCGCGACCACGCGGGCGGCTTCACCGGCTGACACCGCTCTCCGGCGCCTTCGGCGCGCCGGGGGTCCGCGCCGCGTCCGGTGCCGGCTGTGCCGGTGCCGGGCGCAGCGCGGGGGTCAGGAACGAGGAGGCCGCCAGCAGGACGAGGACCACCACCATCGCCTCCCGCAGGCCCAGGTGGTCCGCCAGGAAGCCGAGGAACGGGGGGCCCACCAGGAACGCGCAGTAGCCCGCCGTCGCCACCGCGCTCACCCGTGCCGCCGCGTCCGCGGGGTGCTCGCCCGCCGCCGAGATCACGACCGGGAAGCCGAGGGCCGCGCCCAGGCCCCACAGCACCACGGCCGCCCCGGCGGCCACCGCGCTCGGCGAGAACACGACGACCGCCACCCCCGCCGCCGCGACCAGCGCGCTCGCCCGGACCACGTGGACGCGCCCGAAGCGTTCCAGCAGCGGTCCGCCCGCGAAGCGTCCGGCCGTCATGGCGGCGGCGAACGCGAGGTACGTCAGCGATCCGGCCGTCGCGCTCGTGTCGTGCCCGTCGACCATCAGCAGCGGCAGCCAGTCGCCCGCCGCGCCCTCGGCGAAGGCCATGGCGAGGACGATCAGCCCGATGAGGACGAGCCGCCCGTCGCGCCACACGCGCAGCCGGTCGCGTACGCCCCCCGCGCGTGCGCCGGGCGTGTGCGCGGGCGCGGGTGCGGGCGCCGCGTCGCGGCCTGTGCCGGGCGGGATGGTCCGCACGGCCCACACGCACGCGGCGGCGGTGACCAGGGAGACGGCGAGCAGGTGCGGGCCGACCGGCACCGGCACGGCCGTCATCACCATGCCGACGAGCGCGCCCACGACCGTGCCCAGGCTGAAGCAGCCGTGCAGCACGGGCAGGACGGGGCGGCCGACGGCGCGTTCGACGGCGGCGCCCTCGATGTTGACGGCGATCTCGGACAGCCCGATCCCGGCGCCGAACAGCGCGAGGCCGCCGAAGACCCCAGGCGTCAGCGACGCCGTGGCCGCCCCCGCCACGGCGGCGACGCCCGCCGCCATCAGCGCGGAGCCGATGCCGATGACGGGCCGGCCGCCCCAGCGCCGCACGAGGCCGCCGGACGTGACCACGCCGGCCATCGACCCGGTGGACAGGCCGAAGAGGACGAGGCCCATCGTGCCGGTGGAGACGTCGAGGCCGTCCCGGACGGCGGGGGTGCGCGCGACCCAGGAGGCGAGGCTGATGCCCGTGACCAGCATGTAGAGGAAGAGCGCCGCGCGGTGGCGGCGGGTGCGGACGTCCATGGGCGGGGGCCTTCGCTGTGCGGCACGGGAGACGAGCGTACGTTCGTACGTCAGAAGTGTACGATCGTACGCGTGACGACCGACCACTTCGCAGGAGACCCCCGCACCCAGCACGAGCGCATGCTCGCCGGAGACCTCTACATCGCCGACGACCCGGAGATCGCACGGGCGCAGCAGCGCGCCGTACGCCTCGCCGCCGCGTACCAGGCCGCCTACGCGACCGACGCCGAGGCCGCCCGCCCCCTCCTCGCCGAACTGCTCGGGCACCTCGCGCCCGGCGCCCACATCAGGCCCCCGCTGTACGTGGACTACGGCACGTACCTCAGCGTGGGCGAGGACACGTTCGTCAACTACAACCTCACCGCCCTCGACGTCGCGTCCATCACCATCGGCCGCGACTGCCAGATAGGCCCCAACGTCCAGCTGCTCACGCCCACCCATCCGGTGGAACCGCAGCCGCGCCGCGACAAGCTGGAGGCGGCGCTGCCCATCACCATCGGCGACAATGTGTGGCTCGGCGGCGGCGTCATCGTGCTCCCCGGCGTCACGATCGGGGACGACAGCGTCATCGGCGCCGGGTCGGTCGTCACGAAGGACATCCCGGCCGGGGTCGTCGCGGTCGGCAATCCGGCGCGCGTCGTCCGCACGCTCTGACCAGCTCAGCAGGAGGCACCAGGTGGCGACCGGTCACGTCGATCCCGAACGGCGGGAGCGCATCATCGGCGCCGCCCTCGACCTGATCGCCGAGGCGGGCGTCGCCGGGGTGTCGCACCGGAAGATCGCGGCCCGCGCCGGCGTCCCCCTCGGCTCGATGACGTACCACTTCCGCAGCATGGACGAGCTGCTGCGGGAGGCGTTCACCCGCTTCGCCGGGACGATCGTCGCCGTCTTCGAGGAGCGCCTCGGCGCCGCCGCCAGCCGCGACGAGGCGCGCGAGGCCGTCACCGCCCTGATCCACCACCTCTCCGGCGGCGACCAGCGCGAACTGGTCCTCACCCACGAGCTGTACACCCTGGCGGCCCGTCAGCCCGCCTACCGCGAGCTGACGCACGCCTGGATGAACCGCAGCCGCCGCATCCTGGAACGGCACTTCGACCCGGCGACGGCCCGTCAGCTGGACGCGCTGATCGAGGGCATGTCGATCCACCGCGCCCTGGACACCGAGCCGCACGACCGCGCGCTGACCGCCGACGCCGTCGCCCGCATCGTGGACGGCGCCCCCGGCCGCGAGCCCACGGCGTCGCCCGTCGCCGCGCGGAGCCGCTGACCTGCGGCGCGGCGCCCGGCGCGACGCAGATCACACCGCAGATCACAAATCGGTTTCGGTCATATCGCACACCGGCCTTCACAAGACCGGCCCCGGGTGACTAGCGTGCAGCGCCAGTAGGCCCGCCGGAACGCTGAGGAGGCCACGGCCTTGGGTAACCACCGCAAGCCGCGCACCGGAGTGCTGGACACCCCCGCGGCCCGCCGTGGCGCGATCGGCGTGGGCGCCGCCGCGCTGGCCTCCGCGTCGCTGCTCGCCCAGCCCGCGTCGGCCGACGACGCCGATCCCCCGTCGATCGAGGAGCAGCGGGAACGGGCCGACGACGCGCGCGCCCGCGCCCGCGACGTCCAGGCGGAGGTGGACGCCCTCTACCGCGAGGCGGGGACGGCGACGCAGCGGTACAACGAGGCGCAGGAGGCCGTGGACGAGGGGGAGGAGTCCGTCGAGCGGCTCCTCGGCGAGGCGGCGGAGGCCGAGGACCGCGTGAACGAGGCGCGCCGCACCCTCGGCGCGTACGCCGCCGCCCAGTACCGCCACGGCACCGGCCTGTCCGACACGGCGCACCTGCTCCTGTCCGACGACCCGCAGAGCTTCTTCGCGGGCCGCCACACCCTCAACCGGCTGGGCGACGTGCAGCAGCAGGCGCTGGAGGACTTCACCGCCGAGCGGCGCGACGCCGAGACGCGCCGCCTGGACGCGGCGGACGCGCTGGCCGGTCTGGAGGACTCCCGCGCGGAGGCGCAGACGCGCAAGGAGGAGGTGCAGGGCCGGCTCGCGGAGGCGCAGCGGCTGCTCAACGAGCTGTCGGCTGAGGAGGAGGCCGAGCTGGCCGAGCTGGAGCGCCTGGAGCGCGAGGAGGCCGAACGCGCCGCCGCCGAGGCGGCCGAGGCCGCCGAGCGCGAGCGGGCGGCCCGCGAGGAGGCGGCCAGGGAGGCCGCCGCCGAGGAGGAGGCGCAGGCCGGGACGCCCGCCGACACCCCGCCGCCCGCCACCGGCGACACCGGCACGTCGAGCCGCGCAGAGCAGGCCATCGCGTTCGCCGAGACGCAGCTCGGCAAGCCGTACGTGATGGGCGGCACGGGTCCGAACAGCTGGGACTGCTCGGGCCTGACGCAGGCCGCCTGGCGCGCGGCGGGCGTCGAACTGCCGCGCGTCACCTGGGACCAGGTCAACGCGGGCACCTCCGTCCCCCGCGACCAGCTCCAGCCGGGCGACCTGGTGTTCTTCTACGCGGACATCAGCCACGTCGGCCTCTACATCGGCGACGGCATGATGATCCACGCCCCGAAGCCCGGCGCGTACGTGCGCTACGAGTCGATCGACTACATGCCCTTCCACAGCGCCCGCCGCCCCGCCTGACCCCGTGGGGCAGGAACTGGTGCTGGCCGGCGTGTCCGGTCTTGTCGCGCTCGCCGGTGTGCTGCTGAGCGCGCGGACGGCGCGGCGGCAGTCGGTGCTGACGGCGCGCATGGAGGACGAACGGGCGCGGCGCGCGCGGAGCGAGGAGCGCTCCGACCTGATGGCGCTGCACCGCGACCCGCTGCTGTGGGCGGCGTTCGAACTTCAATCGCGCCTCTACAACATGGTGGTGCAGGAGTTCGGCCCGTACACGGACAGGACGCGGGAGTACGCGCTGCGCAGCACGCTGTTCGTGTTCGCGCAGTACTTCTGCTGCGTGGAGATGCTGCGGCGGCGCATTCAATTCCTCGACTTGGGGGACCGGGCGGACAACCGGCGGATCATGCAGCTGATCTCCCGCATCGACGGGCTGGTGGGGGCGTACGACGTGGAGGACGCGCGGCAGCTCGTGGTGTTCCGGCACGAGCAGCGGGGCATCGGCGAGGTGATGGTCGTCGAGGACGGGGGCGACGGCGGCGGTCAACGGTGCATGGGGTACGCGGAGTTCTCGTCGCGGCTCGGCGATCCGGAGTTCGCGCGGTGGATGCGGCCGCTGGCCGACTACTGGGCGCTCTGGGCCGACGGGACCGCCGCGCGGGACAAACTCGTCGCACTCCAGCACCACTTGATGGACCTGATCGACTTCCTCGACCCCGGCATCGACCGCTTCCCCGACGCGCGGCGCTCCCGCGTGCCGTCCCCGGAGGGCTGAACGCACCGGTGCCCGGCACCCGCGCGGCGGCGCGGGTGCCGGGCACCGGCGGTCCTGGGGATCAGGCCGTGGCGGGGACCTTCGCGTCCGGGGTCCCCTCCGGCGCCGCGTCGGCCGTCGCGCCGCGTACGGGCGGGATCAGCGCCGCGACGGCTGCCGCGACGAGCGCGACGCCGCAGCCGATCAGCATCCCGGCGCGGAAGCCGTCCTCGGACGGCAGGGTGAAGCCGCCCAGGGAGACGGTCATCTGCGACAGCACGACGCCCACCACGGCGGCCGACACCGACGTGCCGAGCGAGCGCATCAGGGTGTTGAAACTGTTCGCTGAAGCCGTCTCCGACAGGGGCACGGCGCTCATGATGAGCGCGGGCATCGCGCCGTACGCGAGGCCGACGCCGCTGTTGCAGATCAGGGTGACGGCCAGCACGCCCCACGTGGAGCCGAGCAGGAGCAGCGAGCTGCCGTAGCCGACCGCGAGCACCAGCGCGCCCGTGACCAGCGTGAACTTCGGCCCGCGCGCCGCCGACAGCATGCCGCCGAGCGGCGAGACGACCATCATCATCAGCCCGGCGGGGGCCATCCACAGGCCCATGGCGAGCATCGACTGCCCGAGCCCGTAGCCCGTCTCGTCCGGCAGCTGGAGCAGCTGCGGGACGATCAGCGCCTGCGCGTACATGCCGAAGCCGACGAGGATCGACGCGGCGTTCGTCAGCAGGACGCGCCGCCGCGCCGTCACGCGCAGGTCCACGAGGGGGTCGCGGGTGCGCAGTTCCCAGGCGCCCCAGGCGAGCAGCAGGACGGCGGCGGCGGCGAAGAGGCCGAGGGTCAGCCCGTCGCCCCAGCCCCAGTCGGCGCCCTTGGAGACGGGCAGCAGCAGGCAGACCAGCCCGGCGCCGAGGCCCAACGCGCCCACGTAGTCGAAGCGGCCCCGGTCGCGGACCGGTGAGGCGGGGACGAACGACCAGACCATCGCCGCGATGGCGACCGTCAGCGCCGCCGAGCCCCAGAACAGGGCGCGCCAGTCCGCGTACTCGGCGACCGCCGCCGCGATCGGCAGGCCGAGCCCGCCGCCGATGCCCATGGACGCGCTGACCAGCGCGATGGACGACCCGAGCCTCTCCTGCGGCAGCACGTCCCGCAGCAGGCTGATGCCGAGCGGCACGATGCCCATCCCCATGCCCTGGAGGCCGCGCCCGGCGATCATCGGCACGACCGACGTGGCGACCGCGCAGACCAGCGACCCCGCCAGCAGCGGCACGCAGCAGGCGAGCAGCACGCGGCGTTTGCCGAGCAGGTCGCCGAGACGTCCGCTGATGGGGACGAAGACGGCGCCGGACAGCAGGGTGGCGGTGATCACCCAGGAGGAGTTGGAGGGCGAGGTGTCGAGGATCCGCGGGAGGTCGCCGATCAGCGGGGTGACGAGCGTCTGCATGATCGCCGCCACGGTGCCCGCGAGCGCGAGCGTGGCGACGATGCCACCCGTACGGGTGGCGGGCTGGGGGCCGTCCATGGCCAGGGGACTCCTCGGTCGGTGGTGCGTGCGTACGAGCGCGCGACGGTGCACTCTACACGCTCAATGCATCATGCACGTTGCATGCATGATGCACGCCACTGGCATACTGAGGAGACGCGAGACGACGCGCGGGCGCACGCCCCGCTGGAGAGGACGACGGACATGCCGGGCCCCACGCACAGAGTCGAGTTCGAGCAGATGGTGCTCGGGCGGCACACCTTCCTGCGGCCGGGCGGCGCGCGCCCCAAGGGCACCGACCTCGACCGCAGCGCGTACATCCTGCTCAGCCGCCTCGACGTGCAGGGGGCGATGTCGATCGGCGAGCTGAGCGACGCGTTCGGCCTCAACCACTCGACGCTCAACCGGCAGACCGCCACCGTGGTCCGGGACGGCCTGGTGGAGCGCATCCCCGACCCGGCGGGCGGCATGGCGCGCAAGTTCCGCATCACGGCGCGGGGGCGGCGGGAGCTGGAGACCGCGCGCCAGGCGCACGTGGCGGCGCTCGACCGCGTGATGGCGGACTGGAGCGACGACGACGTGACGGCGTTCGCCGCCTACCTCCAGCGCTTCAACACGGACATCGAACGCCTCGACGGCCGCCCCTGGCCGCGCCCCTGACACGACCCCACGGCCACCCCGCCTCAGCTCCTGCGCAGCATCATGACGACGGCGACGATGATGACGATCAGAAGGATAGTTCCCAGGCTGACGTACATGGGCGTGCCCCTTTCTCCGGTCCGACGGGCACCCTCGGTGCCACGCAACCCCTGGTGCCCCGGCTCGCCGATTCCACCAGCCCGGCCCGCATCTTTTGCCCGCCCATGACCCGCCCGGGGGCTACGCGGCGAGGAGCTGGAGGAGGCTGTTCGCGAAGGCTGTCGGGGTTTCGACGGCGGCCAGGTGGCCGCCGGGGAGTTCGGTGAGGTCGCGGTCGGTCAGTTCGGCCAGGCGTGCCGCGGGGCCGTAGAGCGGGGTGATGCCGCGCGACGCGTGGCCCGCCGCCGGGACGAGGCGGTCGGCTGCCGCCGCCAGCGCGTCCATGTCGGGCGTGCTGCCGGTGAAGGGGCAGAGCACGTGTTCCAGGAAGTAGGGCGTGTTCGCGTGCATGCGCGGCGCCATCTCGGCGATCCACGGCGGCAGTTCCGTCACCTCGGCCGCCGTGCGCTCACCGCCGCCGAGGCCGGCCGCCATCCGTTCCATGGCCGCCCCTGCGCCCTCCGCGCGGAACGTGTCGCGGACGCCGGTGAACAGCGCGCGGTGCGGCGCCGGTTCCGCCAGCAGTTCCACGAGCGGCGGCTCGTGCGCCACGACCCGCCGCAGCCGTTCCGGGTGCCGGGCGAGGAGGCCGAGCGCGGCGATCGCGCCCGAGCTGCTGCCGAAGACGGACGCCTCTGCGCCCGGCGCCACGTGGTCCAGCAGCCGGTGCGCGTCGTCCGCCCAGACGGACACCCGCTGGTCGCCCGGCGGCCCTTCGAGGGGGCTGCGCGACATGCCGCGCGGGTCGTAGGTGACGACGGTGTACGAGGCGGCGAGCAGCGGCGCCATGCCCGCGTACATCCCGGCGTCCCCGGCCCCGCCGGGTATCAGCAGCAGGACGGGCCCTTCGCCGCGCACCTCGTGATGCAGGACCGCGCCGGGCACGGGGAGGGTGTCGGAGTGGGGGTGGGGGGCGTTCATGGTCGTGCGCTCCGTTCCTGGGCGGTGGACGGCCAGTTCTCCAGCAGGACGTGCAGCGCCTCCAGGGATCTGGCCCATGAGTCGTCGAGCCGCCGGGTGTGCTGGAAGCCGCCGCCGAGTTCGAGGTGGATGAAGCCGTGGAACGCGCTGCGCAGCAGCCGTCCGGCGTCGGTCAGGTCCGGTTCGGTGAGGCCGTAGGCGCGGAGCATGCCGTACGTGAGGTCGACGCTGCGCAGCAGCTCGGCGGTGTCGGTGATCTCCTCGGGCGTGATGCGCAGCTGGGTGGCGGCGTAGCGGCCGGGGTGGGCGAGGGCGTAGTCGCGGTACGCGTCGGCGAAGGCGGTCAGGGCGTCCTTGCCCGCGCGGCCCGCGACGGCGGCCGCGATGCGGTCGTTCAGCTCGGCCGAGGCGGCCATGGCTACGCGGACGTGCAGGTCGCGGACGTTCCTGACGTGCGCGTACAGGCTGGCGTCCTTCACGCCGAAGCGGCGGGCGAGCGCGGACAGGGTGACCTTGTCGATGCCCTGCTCGTCGGCCAGCTCGGCGGCGGCCGCCGTCAGCCGGGCGGGTGTCAGTCCGGCGCGGACCATGGGCGCCACCTCCTCGAACCTGGGACTTGCAGGCAGAAACCTAACATGCCTAGGTTTGTGAGGGCGCGCCGAAGCGGGGGTGTGGTGAGGGGGGTCAGCCGATGGCCGCCGCGACCACGACGACGGCGAGCAGTGCCACCAGCGCTGCGGTGACGATGCGGGTCCTGGTCCTGGCGTTCACCCGTCCAACGGTACGCCCAGCCGCCACGCCGCCTCCGTCGTGTACGGGAGTCCGTCCGCGCCGCCCATCAGCAGCAGCCGTTCCACGCGCCACTCCCCCGTCCGCAGCCCGGCCAGCGCCGCCGTGTACGGGGCGAGGACGCCGCCGCGCCCGCCGCGCGCGAGGGTGAGGTGCGGCCGGTACGAGGGGTGCCGTTCGTCCTCCTGGCGCGGCACGGCGCCCGCGAGCCGTACGAGCGCGCCCGTGTCGCCCGTCACCCCGGCCCACAGCACGCGCTCGCCGAACGTCCCGGCGCCCGCGAGCCCCAGGGTGAACGGGCCGGTGAGCGCCGCCGTCCGCGCGAGCCCGGCGAGCAGCTCGGCCCGTTCCTCCGGGGTGCGCTCCCCGTAGAAGGCGAGGGTGACGTGCCAGTCGGCCGGGTCGTTCCAGCGGAGCGTGTCCGCGCCCGGCAGGCCGCGCAGCCCGGCGACCCGCGTCCGCAGTTCCCGGACGATCTCCTCGGACGGCACCACCGCCGCGAACAGCCTCATGCCCCGGATCATCCCCGCCCGCCGCCCGTATGATCAACCGCCATGCAGATCAGACGAGGTGGGCCGGACGACGTACCCGCGATGCTGGGGATGCTGGACAGCGCGGTGGAGTGGCTGGTGGCGCGCGGCCGTACGGGGCAGTGGGGCACCGAGCCGTGGTCCACGCGCGAGGGGCTGCCGGAGCGCGTGGCGGGGTACGTGCGGGACGGCGAGGTGTGGATCGCCGAGCTGGACGGGGTGTCCGCCGGGGCGATGGTGCTGCTGCCCGCGCCGCGCGCCCACGTGCGCCCGGCGGACGAGCCGGAGGTCTACGTGCAGCTGCTCGTCGCGCACCGGCGCTTCGAGGGCCGGGGCGTGGGGGCGGCGCTGCTGCGGCAGGCGGTCGCGGAGGCGCGGCGCAAGGGCGTGGACCTGCTGCGGGTGGACTGCTACGCGGGGGGTGACGGCGCGCTGGTGGCGTACTACACGGGCCAGGGCTTCGCGCCCGTCGAGACGTTCGCGGTCGGCGAGTGGCAGGGCCAGGTGCTGGGGCGGCGCGTCCTCACGGGCGGCCAGGTCTGACACGACGCGCGACGGCCCGGCGCACCCGCGGGGGTGTGCCGGGCCGTCGCGCGCCGTCAGGCCGTGGCCGTCAGCTTGTCGCGGTCGCGCGGGACGAACGCGACCCGCCGCCGCCCGGCGCGCAGCGAGATCTCCAGCCGCAGCCCGCCGATCCTGGCGAGGACGAGCGCCACGCCCATCGCGGACAGCAGGCAGATGACGCCGCCCGACGCCATGCCGAGGCGGGCGCCGAACTGGTCGGTGATCCAGCCCGTCAGCGGTCCGCCGATCGGGGTGCCGCCGACGAACACCATCATGAACAGGCTGATGACCCTGCCGCGCATGGCGGGGTCACTGGCCAGCTGGATGCTGGAGTTCGCCGTGACCTGGAACGTGAGCGACGCGATGCCGACCAGCGGCATCACCAGGGCGAAGACCCAGAACGCCGGCGCGAGCGACGCCGCCGTCAGCGCGACGCCGAACAGCGCGCCGGCCGCCACCGTGAACCGCATCCGCCGGCTGCCGCGCCGCGCGGCGAACAGGGCGCCGACCACGGACCCGGCGGCCATCAGGGAGTTCAGCAGGCCGTACGTCCCGGCCTCGGAGTGGAACACCGTGTCGGTGAACGCGACCAGCCAGATCGCCGCGTTGAACCCGAAGGTGCCGATGAAGCCGACCAGGACGATCAGCCACAGCAGGTCCGGGCGGCTGCCGACGTAGCGCAGGCCCTCGCGCAGCTGGCCCTTGCCGCGCGGGGTGCGCTCGGCGGGGTTCAGCTCGGCGGTGCGCATCATCAGCAGGCCGATGACGGGCGCGGCGAACGACAGGCCGTTGATGAGGAACGCCCAGCCGGAGCCGACCGCGGAGATCATCACACCGGCGACGGCGGGGCCGACGAGGCGGGCGGACTGGAAGTTCGCCGAGTTGAGCGAGACCGCGTTGCGCAGCAGGCGCGGCCCGACCATGTCGGAGACGAACGTCTGCCGCGCCGGGTTGTCCACCACCGTCACCATGCCGACGACGAACGCGACGGCGTAGACGTGCCAGACGTTGACGACGCCGGTGAACGTGAGGGCGGCCAGCGTCAGTCCCGTGACGCCGAGCGCGACCTGGGTGCCGAGCAGCAGGCGCCGCTTGTCGAGGCGGTCGGCGAGGACGCCCCCGTAGAGGCCGAACAGCAGCATCGGGAGGAACTGGAGCGCCATCGTGATGCCCACGGCGGCGGCGGAGCCGGTCAGTTCGTGGACCAGCCAGTCCTGGGCGATGCGCTGCATCCACGTCCCGATGTTGGAGACGGAGGAGCCCAGGAAGTGGATCCGGTAGTTGCGGACCCGGAAGGAGCTGAAGGTGGATATCTTGTCGGTCGTCAGGGGTGCGGGTGCGGAGTCTGCTCCGGGTCCCGGACTCAAAAGTCAACACTCCTTCGTGCGAAACAGTCGTGCGGTGTTTCGGCGGTGCGGTCGTTCTGCGGTGCGGTCGTCCTGCGGTCCTTCTTCGGTGCGGCTCAGAGGTGCGCGAGCTTGTGGAGGACGGGCGCCGCCTCGCGGAGCGCGGCCCACTCCTCCTCGTCCAGCTCGGCGGCGAGGTCGGCCAGCCAAGCGTTACGCCGGCTGCGGCTCGCCTCCAGCACCTCCTCGGCCTGGTCGGTGACGGCGACGAGCTTCTGCCGCCGGTCGTCCGGGTGGGGTGTCAGCTCGATCAGCCCGCGCTCCTGGAGGAGCGTGATGATGCGGGTCATGGACGGCGGCTGGACGTGCTCCTTGCGGGCCAGTTCGCCGGGGGCGAGCGGTCCGCAGCGGGCGAGGGTGCCCAGCGCGGACAGTTCGGCCAGCCCCAGCGTGCGGTCCCCGCTGAGGTGCCGCAGCCGCCGGGAGAGCCGGAGGACGCCCATGCGCAGCGCGTTGACCGCCTCGGCGTCCTCGGGACTGTCCAGCTTCAGCTCGGGCATGCACCACCGCCATCACTCATTAGCTTGCCTAACGAAAGATATTACGCCCATATGACTGTGTACATTCCTGCTCGGCCGTCGGAGTGACGCATTGCACGAGACCTCCACGCCGCGCACACCCCCGGCGGCCCCGGGGACCCCGCGCACCCCCCGAGTACGCTTGCGCCATGCGCTGGGCGAATCTGACCGACGGCAAACGCGAGGCCCCCGAGCCCCTGGAGGGCCCGGTGGTCGGCACCATCGTCACCGGCACCGTCGTCTGGGCCGTCCTCTTCGTCGCCCAGCTCCCCTTCTACGGCTGGTTCGACGACAACGGGCACACGTGGTGGCTGTGGTGCTGCCTGGCGGGCGCGGGCCTCGGCACGTTCGGCGTCTGGTTCGTCCGCCGCCGCGACGCCGCGATCCGCGCGGCCCGGGAGCGTCAGGCCGACTGAGCACGACCGCCCGGTTACCTTCGTCGCATGACGGAGAACGGGGCGGCGCCCGGACTGTCCGCGGCCGAGGTCGCCGAACGCGTCCGGGACGGCCGGGTGAACGACGTCCCCACCCGCTCCTCCCGCTCCGTCGGCGAGATCGTCCGCGCCAACGTCTTCACCTTCTTCAACGGCCTGATGGGCACGCTGTTCCTCGTCGTCCTGGTCGTCGGCCCGCTCCAGGACGCGCTGTTCGGCTTCATCGTCATCGCCAACGCCGCCATCGGCATCGTGCAGGAGCTGCGCGCCAAGCACACCCTCGACAGCCTCGCCGTCGTCGGCGAGTCACGCCCCGCCGTACGCCGCGACGGCCGCACCGCGCGCGTCGCGCAGCACGAGATCGTGCTGGGCGACCTGATCGAGCTGGGCCCCGGCGACAAGGCGCCGGTGGACGGCACCGTGACCGAGGCCGACAGCCTGGAGATGGACGAGTCCCTGCTGACCGGCGAGGCCGACCCGGTCGTCAAACGGCCGGGCGACGCGATCCTGTCCGGCAGCTTCGTCACCTCAGGGGGCGGCGCGTTCACCGCGACGCGCGTCGGGCGCGAGGCGTACGCCGCCCGGCTCGCGGACGAGGCGTCGCGCTTCACGCTGGTCCACTCCGAGCTGCGCACCGGCATCGGCCGCATCCTGCGCTACTGCGTCGGCATCATGATCCCGGCCGCGCTCGGCCTGATCCTGAGCCAGCTGCTGGTGGAGCGCGCCGACGTGCGCGAGGCGATCCGCCGGATGGTCGCCGGGATCGTCGTCATGGTGCCGGAGGGCCTCGTCCTCATCACGTCGGTCGCCTTCGCGGTGGGCGTGGTCCGGCTCGGGCGCCGCCAGTGCCTCGTGCAGGAACTGCCCGCGATCGAGGGCCTGGCGCGCGTGGACACCGTCTGCCTCGACAAGACCGGCACGCTCACCGAGGGCGGCATGGACCTGGCGGAGCTGCACGCGCTCGACGGCACGTCCGAGGAGTGCGCGCGCCGCGTCCTCGGCGCGCTGGGCGCCGCCGACCGGCGTCCGAACGCGAGCCTGCGCGCCATCGCCGACGCCTGCCCGCCGCCGCCGGACGGCCTGCGGGCGGCGGACACCCTCCCGTTCTCCTCGGCCCGCAAGTACAGCGGCGCGGTCCTCACCGGCGGCGACGGCGGGGGCACCTGGCTGCTCGGCGCGCCCGACGTGCTGCTGCCGGAAGGTCATCCACAGCTTGTGGAAACCGAACGGCTGAACGCGCGGGGCCTGCGCGTCCTCCTCCTCGCCGCCACGGACCGCGCCCTGGACGCCCCGGCGGACGCCCGGCGGCACCCGCCGGAACCGGCCGCGCTCGTCGTGCTCGAACAGCGCGTGCGCCCCGAAGCCGCCGCGACACTGCGCTACTTCGCGGACCAGGACGTCGCCGCCAAGATCGTCTCGGGCGACAACGCGGTGTCGGTCGGCGCGGTGGCCGCCCGCCTCGGCGTGCCGGGCGCGGACCACCCGGTGGACGCGCGGACGCTGCCGGACCCGGACGAGGAGGACGACAGCGGGGACGGCGAGGCGGCGGTCGAACGGGCCACCGTCCTCGGCCGCGTCACCCCCGAGCAGAAGCGCGCCCTCGTCCGCGCCCTCCGCGCGCGCGGCCACACCGTCGCCATGACCGGCGACGGCGTGAACGACGCGCTGGCCCTCAAGGACGCGGACATCGGCGTCGCCATGGGCTCGGGGTCCGAGGCCACCCGCGCGGTGGCGCAGATCGTGCTGATGGACGACGACTTCACCACCCTCCCCTCCGTCGTCGCCGAGGGCCGCCGCGTCATCGGGAACATCGAGCGGGTCGCCGGCCTCTTCCTCACCAAGACGGTCTACTCGGTGGTGATGGCCGTCGCCGTCATCTGCACGGCGGTGCCCTACCCGTTCCTCCCCCGGCACCTGACGCTGCTGTCCGCACTGACCATCGGCATCCCGGCCTTCTTCCTCGCGCTCGCGCCCAACACGGAACGTGCCAGGCCCCGGTTCGTGCGGCGCGTGCTGCGGATCGCCGTGCCGTTCGGCCTGATCGCGGGCGTCGCGACGTACACCGTCTACCTGCTCGCGCGGGGGCACTACGAGGGGCGGACGGACGGCGCGCTGCGGGCCGAGACGAGCGCGGCGACGCTGACGCTGTTCCTGATCACGCTGTGGGTGGTCGTGATCATCGCGAGGCCGCTGACGTGGTGGCGCGTGCTGCTGGTCGCGGCGATGGGCGCGGCGTTCCTGCTGGTGATGGCCGTGCCGTGGCTCCAGCGGTTCTTCGAACTGCGGCTCGCGGGCTGGTTCCTGCCGTGGACGGCCGTGGGGGTGGCGGTGGTGGCGTGCGTCCTTCTGGAGGTGACCGTCCTGGTGCGTCGCGCACGCGCGCGGGGGCGCGGGGAGTAGTCTCCCCGCCATGACGGAATTCGTACTGGTGTCCGGTGCATGGCTGGACGAACGGGCGTGGTCGGACGTCGTGCCGTATCTGCGGGCGGCCGGGCACGGCGCCCATCCGCTGACGCTCTCGGGGCTCGGCGCGCGGCAGGGCGTCCCGGCGGGGCAGCGGACGCACGTCGAGGACATCACCGGCGCGATCGAGGCGCGGGACCTGCGCGAGGTCGTCCTCGTCGGCCACAGCTACTCGGGCATCCCGGTCGGGCAGGCCGCGGCGCGGATCGGCGACCGGCTCGCCCGCGTCGTGTACGTGGACGCGAACATCCCGATCGACGGCCGCCCCTTCGCCGACCCGGCGGGCAGGGGGGCCGAGGTCGCCGAGGCGATCGAGGCGAACGGCGGGTCCTGGCCGCTGCCCCCGGCGACCGAGTTCGAGGGCCAGGGCCTCACCGAGCCGCAGCTCGCCCGCCTCCTGGCCGAGGCCGCGCCGCACCCGGGCGCCCCGCTCACCGAACCCGCCGCCCTGGACCGCTCCCTGTCCGAACTGCCCACGACCTACGTGAAATGCCTGCTGGACTGGCCCGAACCGTTCCCGGAGGTCGCGGAGTTGCTGACCGGCCCGCTGTGGGAGCTGGTCGAGATGGACACCGGCCACTGGCCGATGTACTCACAGCCACGCGAACTGGCCGACATCCTGCTCGCGGCGGCCACGAGGAAGCGCCCCTGACTGTTGCCGGATGTTTCCTTTTGGGAAACAGCGCCATCACCCCCACATCGCTGCCGGGGGGCGGATTTCAGAAGGTCGCGTGCCGCTGGTGTTAGCGAAGGCCAACGGTATGCTGCCGCCCTGACTCCGCCCTCCACCACGCTTCCGGACGGTGAACCCATGGCTGCTGTCTTCCAGGACCCCATCCCCGACTTCCATTTCGACCGGGCGGCGGTCGGCGAACTCGCGGACAAAGACCCCTGGAAACGCCAGGAGGACTTCACCAAGGCCGTCGAGCCCGACGCCATGGCGGACACCGCCGCCGCCTACCAGCGCGCCGCCGCCGAAGCCCACACGGTCAAGGACCTCGCCACCACCGCCAGCCGCATAGCCGAAGAAGCCGGGCACCACGACCACGCGCCCCTCGCCGACGCCGCCGAACGCATCGACATGACCACCCGCGACATCGACGAACCCGGCATCGAAAAGGTCATCGGCGCCGTCCAGAGAACGATGAACGCCGCCCTCGACACCGACGAGGCCGTGGAGAAGCTCATCCACGACGGCGGCCTCGAATACAGACTCAGCCGCCACGCCGCAGACGCCGCCACCGAATGGGCAGGCTGGCAGGCCGCCCGCGACATCCAGCTCCCCGGCGCGGGACACATCTCCGACAACATCCCCACCATCAGCATCAGCTACAACGGCCGCTCGGTCCCCATCCCCCCGACCTGGGCAGGCGACACCTACAGCTACCCCCTCACCCAGACCCTCGCCGACGACGTCCGCAACCGCCACCTCGACCAGGCCGTCGAGACCACCGAGGACTACGACGCCAAGGTCGCCGACGAGATCACCGCCTACCTCCACCGCCTCGCCGGCTACGCCCGCGAACTCGACGACGCCGGCTACGACCTCTGGGACGGGCCCCTCGACCTCTTCACCAGCCCCGAAGCCGCCACCCTCACCGCCGACGCCCTCACCGCCGAACTCGCCAAAGACCACCCCGACATCGAACGCCTCACCGAATACACCAGCCTCATCCGCATGCTCCGCGACGACATCGTCCACCCGGTCAGCCATTTCGACAGGGAGGGCGCAGGGGGCAACGAGGACCCGTTCAAGCGGCCCATGACACGGGAGGAACGCGAGTATCTGCTGGCGTTCTTCGGCGCGTTGACCCCGGAGACCCTCTCCGGAGTCGGACGCGACCTCTTCGAACGCGACGCCGGGATCGGAGACCGTTTCCTTCCCACCGGGGTCCCCTCCCTCTCACTCGACGAACGCCCCATCTCCCCCGCCCCCGACGCCGCCTCACTCGAAGGCGTGACCACCGACCTCGCCAACGGCATCCTGATGCTCACCGACCACTGGCGTGGAGGAGGGGTGCAGACGTACGACGAGTGGCCCGACGAGTACATAACGAGTGAAGTGCCCGACTCCATCGGCTCGCTCCTCGCCTACGAAACCGACGACAAGCGTATGAACTCCCGCGCGGACCCGGATGACGTCCTGCACTTCGGCACCCTGCTCGACACCGCGACCATGCCGGCCAGTGCCGACATGCGGCATCACGCCCTGGTGGCGGCGAGGGAACTCAGGGGCCACCAGGTGGACGACGAAGGCTCGTACTTCGGCAAGCACTACGCGGACTGGGACGTCGACTACGACTCGGACGGCTTCGGGGGATGGGACACGTCGAAAGGGAAGTGGGTGCACGACAGCGGCTACGAAGGGGAGGTGCCGGAGTGGAACGGTTACCACTGGGAGAATGTGGAGCCGTCCTGGCCGGGGGCCAACGACTACGAGAACGTGTGGAACGGCCCCGAGTGGAGTTCCAGGGAGGGCGTCTTCGGCTGGAACAACGTCTTGGAGCGCTGGCGGTAGCGGCCCGGCGCCCGGCTCAGGCCGGGCAGGGTTCGCGCCAGGCGTCCAGGTCGAGGCGTTTGACCATCGAGCTGAAGCCGAGGGCCGTCGTCTCCGCGCAGAACTCGTCGGCCGTCAGGTCGTATTCGACGTGGAACACGGCCTTGTCCTGCTCGATGAACGGCAGCAGCAGCTCGCACTCGCCGAACGCCGCGCACTCCTCGCTCACCGCGAAGTCGAAGTCGTCCACCAGCTCGGCGGCCTGCGCGCCGTCGTTCTTCAGGCCGACCGACAGGCCGCGCTCGTGGGCGAGTTCGGCGACCATGCGGTTGAACGCGAGCTGGTCGTCGGCCGTCAGCGGGAAGCCGGTGTCGTTCGTCCAGCCTTCCAACAGGTCGGGTTCGACCGCGTCGAAGCCCTTGTCGCGGCACATGTCGAAGCGCGCGGCCAGCAGCGGGCGCAGCGTGTCGAGTGCGCGGATGTCGAACCAGCGCTCGCCCGGCCAGCCGTTGCCCTCGCCGAGCAGTTCCTCCGGGAACGCGTCGGCGTCGGGGCGGAAGTCCTCCCAGGCGCCCGCGTTGATGTAGCAGATGACGCGGGCGCCGCGCCCGTGCAGTTCGGCGACCTGCGCGGCGCTCGTCTCGAAGCCGTCCACGTCGTACACCGGCACGTCCACGGTCGTGTCGAGCGTGCCGGACAGCTGCCACTGCCAGGGCGTGCCGGGCGCGGGCCGCCAGAACTCCGCGACGGCGGGCTCCGGTTCGGGCTCGGGCTCCGGGTCGCCGCCGCAGGCCGCCAGGGCGCGCGCCAGCAGCGCGGCGCCCAGGGCGGCCCGCGCGCCGGTCAGTCGAACCACCGCGCCGTCTCCAGCTCCGCCGCCCGCGCCGGGTCCTCCAGCAGCGCGGCCAGCTCGAAGCGGCGCGGCCAGCGGCCCGTCGCCCAGGCGAGCCCGGCCGCGAGGCCCTCGAACGTCGCCGCGTGCAGCACGCCGTCCGCCGTCAGCCGCCACTCGATCTCCGTGCCGTCCACGACGAGTTCGTCGTGCTCGACATAGGTGGCCGGGGTGTCGGTGCCGAGCAGGTCGCGGGCCGCCTCGGGGACGTCCCGTTCGGTGCCGTCCTCCGGCGGCGGCGCGGGCAGCGCGGCGCTGAGCGGCCGCACGTCCAGGACCGCCGCCAGCTCGGCGGCCAGTTCCGGCGGTACGGGCAGCAGCGCCCGGCCCGTCGCCAGCGGCAGCAGGTCGGGGGCGTCGGCGACCAGCGCGGACGCCGCCGGGACGACGCGCGGTTCGCCGTCCACGACGGCCCGCAGCTCGTCGGGCAGCGTGACGGCCTCCGGGTCGAGGTCGGCCAGCAGGGCGTAGAGGCCGTGCAGTTGCGCGGGGGTCACGTCCACGTCGGGGTCGGCGAGGCGCGCGAGCAGGTCGGCCGCGCCGCCCGGCTCGGCGAGCAGCGCGCGGGCGCTGGTCCGCACGCCGAGGGCGTGCAGCACCTCGTCGTCCACGTCGGCCGTGTCGGCGTCCTCGTAGAGCCCGGCGAGCAGCGGGTCTCCCCCGGCGGCGCGTAGCCCCGCCGGCCGCCGCCCGTCGAGGACGGGCGCGCCGCGCAGCCACCAGGCGGTGTACGAACGCGCCCGCTCCGTCGTGCCGTCCGGCATGCGCACGCGCAGCGGTGTCGTGAGGGCGGCGCGCAGCGCGGGCGAGCCGGAGATCAGGGCGAGGGCCTGCGGCCAGGCGGCGTCGTCCACGAGTTCCAGGTCGCGGATGCCGACGACCTCGGTGGCGACGGGCGGCAGGTCCGCGTCGGGCAGGGCGTCGAGGACCTCCTCGCACCAGACGTCCACGGAGTCGAGCAGTCCGACGTCGTCGGGCTCGTCCCAGGAGGAGTCGCGCGGTTCGAGGTCGTCCGGGTCGAGTACGACGTCGGAGGCGCGCACGGTCGCGAAGTCGGCCTGCACGCCCACGGCGGCGAGGGTCGCGGCGCCCCACTCGGCCGCCAACGCGTCGTCGCAGGCGGGGAGTTCACCGGCACGCATGATCCCGGCGAAGGGGCTGCCTGGCAGCACGAGGTCGGCGGCGGGCGACAGTTCGCCGTCCTCGTCGGGCAGGGCGAGCGCGGACAGCCACGGCTCGTCGCCGGGGCCGAGGCCCGCGTCCCGCACCAACGCCAGGACGATCCCGGCCAGTTCGGCGGCCGGTACGGCGTCCTCGTCCCACACGTCGGGGTCCGGGTCGGCCGACGCGGCGACGGCGGCCCGCACCTGAGGGCTCGTCAGGACGGCGCGCGGCGTCGCGGGCGCGGCGCCGAGCTTCTCCAGCAGCGGGTGCGCCGCGTCGGGGTGGGCGATCTTCAGCCCGAGCCGCCCGAGGTCCGCCGGGTCGGTGCCGGGCACGGGCAGCAGGACGCGGTTCGGCCCGATGGTGGTGCGGCCGTCCGCGAGCGGCACCGGGAGGCCCGTCAGCAGTTCCGGATCGACCCCGGCCAGCGACTCGTACAGCCGCCACCACCACTCGGCGGGCCGCTCCACGCCCACGAGCCGGTCGATCGCCTCGCCGAGCGGTACGCGCGCCACCTCCAGGACCCGCAGCTCCGCGCGCCGTTCGAGCCCGGCGGGCAGCAGCACGGGGAACAGCTCGGCGAGCACGGCGACGGTCTCCGCGCCCGCCCGTTCCACCAGTTCGGCCTCCATGGGCCGCAGCGCCTCGGGCGCGCCCTCGGCGTGCGGCGCGGCGCCCGGGAGGAACGCGGCGCCGGGCAGCCGGTCGAGCAGCGACGCCCGCAGCGCGCCGTCGAGTTCGCCGCGCCCGAGGGGCCCGGGGACGAGGGCGAGCGTCCCGGTGGTGACGGGCCGCCAGTCGGTGAGGAGGGAGACGTACGTGTCGGCGGCGCGTTCCAGCAGGAAGTCGGTGAGGGGGCCCGGCGCGACGTGCCGCCGCGTCGGCTCCAGGGGGAAGCTGGCGATCAGCAGGGCGGGCAGGCCGAGCGCGTCGTCGGTGGGCGTCGGGGCGTGGACGACGGGCGCGCTGGCGGGCGCGGCGGGGGCGCCCTCGGCGTCGACGGGGACGGCCCAGGTGACGGACCAGTGGGTGCGTTCGCGCTCTTCGAGCGGCCGGTCGGCCATCAGCTCGGGTGCGGCCTCGCCGCTGGCGGTGGCGACGCGCCAGCGGGTGGAGCGTACGGCGCTCCCGGCCGGGCCCGGCTCCTCGGTGATCTGCGTGTACGGGCCGAACTGGGCGCGGGTCAGGGTGCGTCGGCCGCCGGGGGTGGTGACGGTGATCTCGGTCACTCCTGGCAGGGCGAGCAGCAGCGTGTCGTCCACGGCGTCGAGCAGCCGGTTGGCGAGGTCCTCGGCGGCGGCGTCGCGCAGGGGCAGGCGGACGGCCGTGTCGTAGCCCTCGGGGACGGCCGCGTCCGGGTCGGGGAACGGCAGGCGCAGGAGGGGCACGGCGTGCCGCTGCCCGGCGCGGCGGTCCAGCTCGGCAAGCAGCGCGTCGTTGTCCTCGGCGGTGGCGCGGGCCAGTTCGGCGGCCTCGCGCAGCGACCAGCGCACGCCCCCGCCGTCCGCGCTGGCGACGGCGGGCTCGTCGCTGACGGCGAGGACGGCGGCGAAGCCGACGCCGAAGCGGCCCACGGTGCCGCCCGCGTCGCGCTTGGCCGAGGCGCGCAGGGTGGAGAGGGACTCGGCGCCCGCCGCGTCGAGGGGGGCGCCGGTGTTGGCGGCGGTGAGGACGCCGTCGCGCAGGTCCAGCAGCAGGCGGCCCTCCGCGTCGGCGCGGGCGGCCGCGTCGGCGGCGTTCTGCGCCAGCTCGACGACGAGCCGGTCGCGGTAGCCGCCGCGCGCCAGGTCCTCCTCGGCGTTGGCGTCCTCGCGGAACCGGGCCGGCGAGGCGGTCCATGCGCTCAGCACACCGGAACGCAGGCGT
The DNA here is from genome assembly GCF_044461265.1 of Streptomyces sp. NPDC049879. NCBI lineage: Bacteria > Bacillati > Actinomycetota > Actinomycetes > Kitasatosporales > Streptomycetaceae > Streptomyces > Streptomyces sp. NPDC049879. The sequence goes on from NZ_JBITKT010000005.1 coordinate 276,892, forward strand.
CCGGTGCCGAAGGGATCGTCGTGCTGGTCGGTCGTCACGGGAGCGACAGTACCGGGTACGCGGACCCCCGCCCGATGCCGGTGCGCGGCCACACCGGCCGCCCCTGGTCAGCGCCCCGGCCACCCCGCCACGGGACGCGCCGAGGCGCCCGTTGCCGGGGCCCCGGCAACGGGCGCGGACGGCGAAGGGGACCGCACGCCGGAGCGCGGTGCGAAGGCCACAGCGGATACGCGCCGCGAGAGCGGGAGGGCGGTGTCCACCCCCGGACGGCCGCCACGACTCGACGGCGGCCAGCGGGCGGGTCCCCCGCCGAAGTGGGGCCCGCAGCTGCCTGCCCGACGGACCGCGCCTGCGTACGCCGGTGGCCGTCGAATACCACCGGGTGGTGCTGGGGCTGCGATCGCGCCGGACTCACCGGGGCGCGACCACCTCCAGAGCAGGACGAGCAGCGCCATGCCTCAGCCGCACACCACCCGGCGCACAGGAGACCACCGCCGGAAGTCCCGGCCTCCGGCGAAGGCGCGCAACGGCCAGGGGTACGCCCGGGAGCGGTGCCCGTATCCCCGCCCCCGGCTCAACGCCCCGCGACGGCCGCGCACTTGACCCCCGGCATCCGGCGCGGGCCCGCGAGAGACCAGCGGCCTCCGCACCGCCGCCCGCGCCAGGGGGACGCCCCGAACACGTGACCTCCCCGGAGCGATGCCGCCGCCCGAGGGAACACCGTCACCACAGGCCGGCCAACGCCGCCGAAGCCGACGCGAAGCCAACGGCGTTCCCTCACCACGCGGACAGGCCGCACCACACCGACCCGGCGCAGGCGCGCGAGGAGCCTGTGGCCTCCGCGCCTGGCCAAGGGCACCCTCCAGGTCCGTATCCCCTCAGCCAGGAGCCCCGCGACGGCGACGCACTCGGCGCCGCCAACGCCCGGCGCGGGCGCGCGAGGAGCCTGCGGCCTCCGTACCGCCGCTCCGGGCGCGGGCAAGGTGACCGCCCGAGGAACACCGCCACGACAGGCCAGCCCTCCGCCGCCGGAAGCCGACGCGAAGCCAGCGGCGTTCCCTCACCGTGGGAAGACTTTGCGTCGGGCGCGGGCGCACGAGGAACCAGCGGCCCGCATCGCCGCACCGCGCCAGGGGCGTGCAGGAGGCAGCCCGCCGCCGACGAGCACCCCCGACACCGTTGCCCCGATCCGGCGCAGGCCGCCGCGCCGAGCGCGGAAACGGTGAGCGCCGGCGGCGTTCCCCCGCCTCACCGAGTCGTCCGGGCGCCCTGCCCGTCACCCCCCGGACACACGCCCGCAGCACGCGCGGGCGAGGGCGTCAGAGCGGGTCGGCGCCGAGGTGGTCGATGACCGGCGGCGGGGGCTGCTGGTGCTTCGGCTGCTCCGCGTCCGAGTGGGCGCCGCAGCCGTAGGCCAGCGACACGACCCGCCCGTCAGCAGGCGAGTACTCGTTCGCGCACACCCCGAACGCCTGGCGCAGCGAGCCCGCGAGCGGCAGCAGGAAGCCGCAGCTGGCGCACCCGGCGGGCGCCGCCTGCGCCATGGGCGTCTCGGGCCCGAACGCCTCTTCCCACCGGTCGGCGGCCTCCTGCGCGCCGAGCCACGACAGGACGCGCGGGCGGCCGAAGCCGAGCTGGAGCGCGACGTCGGTGACGGTGGCGCGTTCCGCCGTCTCCTGTTCGGGGGCCGTGGCCTCCCAGCCGGGTTCGAGGCGGGGGTCGTCGTCCTCGGCGGGCAGCAGGTCGCCTGGGCCGAGGTCGCCGGGGCGCAGCCGTTCGTGCCAGGGCACCCAGGCGGGCGCGAGCAGCGAGTCGGGGCCGGGCGTGAGCGTGACCTCGTCGACGGTGACGTACTTGGCGCGCGCCGCGCGGGTGACGGTCACGCCCCAGCGCCAGCCGGTGTAGCCGGGGTCCTCGGCGGCGAAGAGGTGGGTCACCAGCCTGTCGCCCTCGGCGACGGCACCGAGATACGCGCCGAGCGGCTGCGGGTGCGCCGCCTCCGCGGCGGCTTCGCGGGCCACGTCGACCGCCTCGGCGCAGAGCCGGTCGGGCGTACGGCTTCGCATCCCAGCATTCACGAGAACTCTCTCTCCTCCGCCGTCGTACCGGTGCGGGCGCCTGAGGGCGAACGGAGCCGACGGAGCGGACGCTGGGGACCGCTGCGACGTCATGCTGAACGAGGCAAGGCGCACCGGACGCCCACGCTACCGCACACCCCGACCGGCCGACGCGCGCGTCCGGCGACGGGGGGACGGGCGCCCGGACGGCTGTAGCGGACCCGTACGGATGCGTGACGGGCGGCGGGGTAGACGGAACGGCACAACACGCCGCCGGTTCCCCGGCGGAGGCTGGCGGCGTGCCCTGTCGGTCCCCTAGAACAGCGACGTACCCGCCGCGGAAACCCAGGTAAATGCCATGCGCGAAGCACGAACCGCCGGGCCCTCTGCCCGTAGGCTTGAGGCCGTGGCTGGTGGCAGCTCGTCCGACACCCAGAACAAGACCGGCTCGGGCCGCCTGGCCCGCACGGCCCGGGCGGGCGGGCACGCCCTGCGGGCCTTCCCCGTGTTCGTCGGCCGCCGCATCAGGCGGGCGACGACGGCCGAGGGCGCGGGCGAGTCGGGCCTCTCCAAGCTGATCGAGCTGCACGCGGTGCACTCGGCCGGGGACATGCTCATCACGATGGCGCTCGCCTCGACCATCTTCTTCTCCGTGCCGACGGCGGAGGCGCGCGGCCGGGTGGCGCTGTACCTGGCGATCACGATGGCGCCGTTCATCCTCCTCGCGCCGGTCATCGGGCCGCTGCTCGACCGGGTGCCGCACGGCCGCCGCGCGGCGATGGCGGCGGCGCTGCTGGCGCGCGGCGTGCTGGCGCTGGTCATCGCGGGCGCGGTGGCGAGCGGCGGCCTGGCGCTGTATCCGGCGGCGCTCGGCGTCCTGGTGTGCTCGAAGGCGTACAACATCGTGCGGGCCGCGGTGGTGCCACGGCTGCTGCCGTCGCGCGTCTCCCTCGTCAAGGCGAACGCGCGGATAACGCTGACGGGTCTGATCTCCGCCGGTGCCGCCGCGCCCGTGGGCCTGGCGCTGGGCGCGCTGGGCTCGCGGTGGCCGCTGTACGCCGCCTGCGCCGTCACCGTGACGGGCGCGTTCCTCTCCTTCCGCCTCCCGGGGCAGGTGGACCTGGCGCGCGGCGAGCGGACGTACCACCTGGCGGAGCTGCGCGAGACGCGCGCCGCGCTGGCGCGGGAGCGTGACGACGGGGCGCGGGGCGGGCTGCTGCGGGCGCCGGGCTCGTCGGTGGCGAAGGCGCTGCTGGCGAACGCGTCGCTGCGGTCGCTGTCGGGCTTCCTGCTGTTCTTCATGGCGTTCCTGCTGCGGACCGAGTCGCTGCCGGGGCTGTCGGCGGCGTTCTCGCTGGGCCTGGTGGGCCTGGCGGCGGGCGCGGGCAACGCGGCGGGCAACCTGCTGGGCAGCTGGCTGCGCGACCGGGCGCCCGAGCTGATCCTGCTGACGATGCTGCTGACGGCGCTGACGGTGACGACGGCGGCGGCGGTCGCGTACAGCGCGGTGACGGTGGTGGCGGTCTGCGCGGTGGCGGGGATCTGCCAGGCGATGGGCAAGCTGTCGCTGGACGCGATGATCCAGCGGGACGTGCCGGAGGTGGTGCGGACGTCGGCGTTCGCGCGGTCGGAGACGGCGGTGCAGATGTCGTGGGTGGTGGGCGGCGCGATCGGCATCTCGCTGCCGCTGGACGGGACGCTGGGCATGGCGGTGGCGGCCGTCCTGGTGCTGGTGGGGACGGTGCTGGCGACGCGCGGCCTGCTGAGCGCCGCGCGGCGCGGCACGCCGCACCCCCGCGTCCGGTGACCTCCCGGCGCGCGGGTACCCTGCCCGCATGACTGCGATCTCCACGAGCCGGGGCCGCCGGGCCATCCGCACCACTGTTGCCGTCGGCGCTGTTTCGCTGGGATTCGTCGTGCTCGCCGCGTGCCAGAAGCCGACGCCGAGCGCCCATTTCACCCTGAACACGCACACGGACTCGTTCGAGGCGGATCACGACTGCTACAACGGCGACGGTCTCGACGCCGACCGCGCGGACGACTGCGTGACGCCGGCCGACAGCCCGGAGTTCGGCACCAGGTCGGGCGACACGTTCCGCATCGGCGTGGACCCGGAGGTCGCGGAGGACGGCTGGGTGCTGCTGATCAACGGGCTGCCGCACGCGCAGCAGGAACCGTTCACCACCACGTACCAGACGTTCGACACGGACCAGCTGTTCAACGAGGCGCGGCAGTGGGAGAGCAACTACGGGGTGCCGCTGCCCGAGGACGGCTCGCTCGACCTGACCGTGGGCCAGCTGCGCGACGACTCGGACGGCGACCTCGGTCAGGCCGCCTCCGTCGAGGAGCTGCAGGCCAACGCGCTGGAGACCCTCCAGGGCGCGTGGAGCGTCCGGCTCGCGCCCGAGGACCACGAGGACTGAGAAACCGAGAGAGGGTCCCCGCATGCGTGTCCTTGTCGTGACGGCGGTCGACGCCGAGCGTGACGCGGTGCTGGCCGCCGCCGGTGGGGACGCGGCGGTGCGGCGCCAGGCGTCGCCCGGAGTCGGCGCGCTGGACATCAGGGACGTGTCCCTGCCGACCGGGCCCGTCACCCTCGACGTGCTGGCCTCAGGGGCCGGTCCCGCCGCCGCTGCCGCCGCCACCGCGACGGCCCTCGCTCTCGCGCCGGGCGACTACGGCCTGGTGGTGTCGGCCGGGATCGCGGGCGGCTTCGCGGACGTGGTGCCGGTGGGCGGCAGCGTCGTGGCCTCCCGCGTGGTGGCCGCCGACCTCGGCTCGGAGACGGACGAGGGCTTCGCGGACGCGGCGGCGCTCGGCTACGGCACCGTCGTCCACCACCCCCCGGCCGCCCTGGCGCGGGTCGTCGCGGAGACGGCGGGCGCGGTGCTCGCGCCGGTGCTGACCGTCTCGACCGTCACGGGTACGGCCGACCGCGCCGCCGAGCTGGCCGCCCGGCATCCGGGCGCCGCCGCCGAGGCGATGGAGGGCTTCGGGGTCGCGGCGGCCGCCGTGCTGCACGGGCTGCCGTTCCTGGAGATCCGCGCGGTGTCGAACGCGGTGGGGCCGCGTGACCGCGCCGCCTGGCGCATCGCCGAGGCGCTCGCCGCCCTGACCAGGACTTTCACCGCCGTCGCCCCCGTCCTGCGGGACGGCGTGGACGACCACCCTCTGCACGAGGAGCAGCCGTGACTGTGAACGCCTCGCCCCTGCACATCAGTTACTCGCCCTGCCCCAACGACACGTTCGTCTTCCACGCCTGGGCGCACGGCCTGGTGCCGGGGGCGCCGCCGGTGGACGTCTCGTTTGCCGACATCGACATCACGAACGGGCTGGCCGAGCGCGGCGAGGGCGACATCCTGAAGGTGTCGTACGCGGTGCTGCCGTACGTGCTGGACGAGTACGCGCTGCTCCCGTGCGGCGGCGCGCTGGGCCGGGGCTGCGGCCCGCTGGTGCTGACGCGCGGCGCGGCGGCGCCGGAGGACCTGAGCGGCCGGACGGTCGCGGTGCCGAGCGTGAAGTCGACGGCCTACCTGCTGTTCCGGCTATGGGCGGCGGCGCGGGTGCCGGGCGGGGTGGGCGAGGTGCGGGTGATGCCGTTCCACGAGATCATGCCCGCCGTGCGCGACGGCCGGGTGGACGCCGGGCTGGTGATCCACGAGGCGCGCTTCACGTTCCAGAACTACGGGCTCCACCGGGTAGCGGACATGGGCGAGTTCTGGGAGGACACGACGGGGCACGCCATCCCGCTCGGCGCGATCATCGCGAAGCGGTCGCTGGGCGAGGAGCGGCTGCGGGCCGTGACGGACGCGATCCGCGCCTCGGTGCGGCACGCGTGGGCCGACCCGGCGGCGAGCGCGGACTACGTGCTGGCGCACGCGCAGGAGATGGACCCGGACGTCGCGAAGCAGCACATCGCGCTGTATGTCAACGAGTTCACCGCCGACCTGGGCGACACGGGCCACGCGGCGGTACGGGAACTGCTGGCGCGGGCGGCGGCCGAGGACCTCGTGCCGCCCACGCCGCCGGGCGCGTTCTAGACGTCGAGCTGGTCGGCGACGGCGCGCAGCATGCCGGCGACCTTCCGGCCGCTGGCCTTGTCGGGGTACCGGCCGCGTTCGAGCTGCTGCGAGATGCCTTCGAGGAACGTCGTGAGGTCCTGCACGATGCCCGCCAGTTCGTCGGGCTTGCGGCGCTGCGCGGCGGCGACGGACGGCACCGGGTCGAGCAGGACGACGGACAGCGCCTGGTCGCCGCGCTGACCGGCGACGACGCCGAACTCCACGCGCTGACCGGGCTTCAGGGTGTCGAGACCGCTGGGCAGGGCGGACGAGTGGACGAAGACGTCGCCGCCGTCGTCGCGGGAGAGGAAGCCGAAGCCCTTCTCGCTGTTGAACCACTTCACCTTGCCGGTAGGCACGTGTCCCCGTCCTCGCGCTCGTCACAACAGTTCGGCGGGCCGCCGGACCCGCCTCGCAGCCAAGGCTAACCGGCCCTGGCCCGGTGACAAGATGCCGCCGGGCCGTTTCGGAGGATGACTGCCCCCAACCGCCCGCCGGTATGCCCGCCGCCCCTCTCCCGCGCCCGGGACGGCGGGCCGACCGGTCAGCCGCCGTGCGGGTCGGGCACGTCCCACGAGCACGGGCCGCCGTGCCCGGCGAAGAAGCAGCACACCTCCTGCCGGACGCCCGGGGGGCCGTTCCTGCCCGGGCAGTCGGGCAGCACGGTCAGGCCGAGCGGCTGCCCGGACTGCCAGGCCGCCCAGATCGCGCCGGTGTCGGGGCCGTCGAGGTCCGCCACGTACACGTGGTGGGAACCGCCGTCGTGCGCGGCCAGTTCACAGCGCACCACGCCGGGCGGAAGCTCCTCCGCGTGCTCACCGAGCAACACGGCCAGCCTCCCCGGCACATACACCCACCCGCGACACATCCGTACACGCGTCGTCGTCATATCGCCGCCCACTCGGCCTTCCTCCCTCTCCTCTCGATGAACCGCTCCCGCCGCGCCATCTGCCGCGCGAGCAGCACGTACCAGCAGCCGTCGCCGTCCTGCACGGCCAGGCGGAACGGCACCCCGGCCGCGAGGTACCGCGCGGCCTGCTCCTGCCGCCCGAGGTCCGCCGCCCACCGCCGCAGCACGGTCGGCGCGTCCCGGCCGGGCACGGGGGTGACGGGGGTGGTCGCGCCGGGATACCGGCCGCGCGCGGGATCGGGGTCGAGCCCGTCCGCCACCCGCAGCGCCTGACCGCGCAGCCACCACAGGACGAGCCGCCGCGAAACGGCGCTGTGTGCGCCGAGTTGCACATTCCTGGCGGCATCGCCGCCCCAGACTTCAGCCTCATAGCGCGGTTCGATCATCGCCGCCTCAACAAGGCCAGGTGGGCGACGATCTCCGCATTCAAACGTTCGAATTCAGCACGCAGGGCAGCGCCCCGCCGCTTACATTCCGCGATGTCCCCCAGCTCGGGCGACTCACCCGACTGGCCGTCCCCGACCACCGGTTCATCACATTTCCGCTGGTCCCCCACATTTTCCGGCCCCCGCCGCCCCCCGGCAGCTCGGGGCTGGTCGCTCACCGCACCATTCCCCTGCGTGACATGGCACCTCTCCTCACTCCAGCGGCCAACCACCGACCGCAAGTTGTCCGGTACCCAGAGCAACGCGTATGTGCTTCTCTTGGCGACGTTGCGACACCGACCCTTAACCGGCCACGCCGTAACCCTGGCCGCCGGAAGCGCATAAGTGGAGGTCAACATGGTGGAAGTCCCTGACACCCACGAGGACTTCAAAGAGCCCCCGAGTCCGCAACAGCGCTTCGGAGCGGACGTACGTGCGGTACGCCTGGGCCGCAAATTGACACAAAAGCACCTCGCAACGGCCACGAACTACACGATCCCGTACGTCAGTCAGGTCGAGTCAGGTAAGTTCATGCCGAGCCAGCGCTTCGCAGAAGGCTGCGACAAGGTATTCGGCACCAACGGCCTGTTCGCCAAGATGCGCGAGCGCCTCCAGGAGGAGGACCACCCACAAAGCTTCCTCCCGTACGTCAGCTTGGAACGAAAAGCGGCCAGCATCCGCAGGTACTCGGGACTCTTCATCGAAGGCCTGTTCCAGACCGAGGAATATCAGCATGCCATCTTCCGCGCTGGCCACCCATCAGCGTCAGAGGAGATCATCGCCAGCAAGATCAAAGCGCGCACCGGACGTCGAGAACTTCTCACACGGGAACGGCCGCCCAAGCTATGGAGCATCCTGCACGAGGCCGCGTTGCACTGTCGCGTGGCTGGGCGGGAAGCAATGCACCGCCAGCTTGAGCACCTCCTCCAAATGGCGAAGAGGCCGGGCATCGACGTGCAGGTTGTGCCTTATTCCGCCGGGGCAGAAGGGATGCATTGGCTCGCCTTCACCGTACTCGAATTCGACAACGAACCGACTGTCGCATACATGGACGATCCGCAAGGCGGAAGGGTGTACCGCAGACCGCAAACCGTCCAGGTGTGCATCGAAACCTTTGATAGGTTCCGCGCGAACGCGCTGCCAATCAGCAGATCGCTAGAATTGATCGACATCGCACGCAAAGACTACGAAGCATAAGTCGCGCGCTGTTTTCTCGCCTGTCGATCACGCCACACTGCCGTCGTTCGGCGAAGCACCAGGAGATCAAAATGAACCAGCCTTCCACCCGCACAGTCCACGACTGGACCAGCTCCTCGTACTGCTCCTCAACCGGCGGAACGTGCATCGAGTGGTCGCCCTCGACCGCCGCTCAGGGCACCGTGCCCGTTCGGGACTCCAAGGCCCCCGAGGGTCCCACCCTGGTCGTGACGGGCGGCGCGTGGCGTTCCTTCGTCGGTGCCGTCCGGGACAGCGAACTGGCCGACTGACGACTCACGGCCGGTGGTCCGCGCGTCCCACAGTGGAACCACCAGCCGTCGTCCGACAAAGCGCCAGGAGGCCCCCATGAGCAAGACCCCACTCCACGCAATCCGCGACTGGACAAGGTCCTCGTACAGCACCTCATCCGGCGGGTCGTGCGTCGAGTGGTCCCCCTCAGCGGCCACCCTGGGCACCGTACCCGTCCGTGTTTCCAAGACTCCAGAGGGTCCCACCCTCACCGTGGCGGGCGGCGCGTGGCGATCCTTCGTCGGCGCCGTCCGGGACAGCGAACTGGCCAACTGACGACTCACGGCCGGTGGTCCACACGTCCCACCGTGGAACCACCGGCCGTCGTTCAGCGAAACGCCAGAGGGCTCGTCCTGAGCCGCGCCCGCCCCTCCCGCCTGTGGTTCGCCGACTCAGCCAGCGGTCATCGACCGCCACTCGTCTCCGCCGGACCGCGCTGACGCCGGTTTCCAGTAACGGAAACGACAGCTCCTTGCACCCCTGGGTGACGACCGCGAGGATCGGACACGACACAACCGGTGGGAGGGGCTGACCATGAAGCTGACACGGCTGGTGGGCGAGTGCGAAAGTGGCGAGTGCCCGGCCATCTACGCCACGGACCGTGGCACCCTGGCGATCCAGGGCACTGAGTTGGCCGAGCACGGGCTCGGTTCCGGCCCACGAGACTCTGGTCGAGGTCCCTGCCGACCTCATCCGAAAGGCAGTGCGTGACAACCTCATCCAAGACACTGGGAGATTGGCTCCACGACTTCGAGCGGGAGGCGTTCCGGCTGGAGACGCTGGACGACTACGGCAAGTCGGGCGGGGTGGCGGCGTACCAGGCTTTCCTCGCCGGCGAACCGCAGCCCGAGGATTACCGGACCGACAGCTGGGTGACAACGGTCGGGGACGCCGTACGGGCGGGCAAGCGCATGTACCGCGTCCACATCCTCGCCCGCCCCCTCACCGACTACCTGCGGTACGAACTCTCCTGGGGCTACCGGCGCAACATGACGGCGGGCGAGGAATTCTTCATCCTCGACACGACCGAGCGGGAAAACCCGATCCCCGGCGCCCCGGACTTCTGGCTCTTCGATGAACAGACCATCGGTGCCATGTCCTACGACGGGGACGGCAAGTATCTCGGCACCGATTTCCCCGGCGAGGATCAGCTCTCCACGTTCCTCGGCTACCGCGACACGGCGCTGGCGCACGCCGTGCCGTTCCCGGAATGGTGGGCCGAGCACGGCGAGTGAACCGCTGCGGCGGCGGAGACTGTCCGGATCGCAGTCCTTGACCGCCGTTGTCCCTGCCGACGACTCTCGGGCGAGGCAGCGGCTCGACACCGGGAGGTACGTCATGGACCTGCGATTCATCGGCAAAGATCCGAAGTCCGGTGATCACGGCTCGCCCGCGGTATGGGTGGACGGGGAGAACAGGGACCTCGTCATCCAGGGCTGGACGGCCGACGGGCGGACCCTGGAGGAAAGCGCGAAGGACGTTAGGCTGCCGGGGCACGAGTCGGTGATCAGGGTTCCCCGGCGACTGATCCCGCAGCTACGGGAGGCCATCCGTGTCGCAGAGTCTGACTGACTTCGCCGCGCTCCTCCGATCGGCGCGGACATCGGCCGTCCACCTGGAGATGCGCGACGGCTACGGGGTGGACAACGAGATCGACGGCTTCGCCGCCTGGAAGCGGGGACATCGCCTCGACCCGGACGACCGCTCCTCCTGGTGGCGCCCCTGGCTGGACCTTGTCCGGGAAGTCACGGCGAACGGCGTGCTGATCCGCAGGGCGCGCGTGGTGTCGGAGCCGGTCAGCGACTACATCGCGTTCGAGCACTCCGGGACGTTCACCAACGTCGCCGCGGGTGAGGACATCCGCTGGCTGCCCCGGCGCAGCGCGTCGGACCTCGCCCTGCCCGGAAACGACTGCTGGATCTTCGACAGCCGTGTCGTGCAGTTCAACATCTTCGACGGCAATGGCCGCTGGGTCCACACCGACCAGACCGAGGACCGGGCAGTGGTGGAGTTCTGCGCATCGGCCTTCGAAGCCGTGTGGGAACGCGCCATCCCGCACGAGCGCTACACCGTCTGACATCTGCCGGTCAGTTCATGCCCGACTCCCCGCTCTCCAGCGCCAACGCGGCACGCGCGGCTGTGGCGTCCCGGCTTCAAGGGCTGATGAGAGACGCCGGACTCTCCGGGCATGAGCTGGCCGTCCGCTGCGGCTGGCACAAGTCGAAATCCTCGCGTATCGCCCGGGGCAGGACCCCTCCCTCCGACGCGGACGTCCGGGCCTGGTGTGCCGCTTGCGGAGTCCCGGAACAGGCAGCCGACATCATCGCCGCGTCCCGCAACGCGGAGTCGATGTACGTCGAATGGAGACAGCTCCATCGCGACGGCATGCGCCGCGTCCATGAACTGACGGTTCCGCTGTACGAACGGACTCGCTCTTTCCGCGTCTACGCGTCGAACGTGGTCCCCGGCATGCTCCAGACCCCCGGTTACACCACCGGGCTCCTGCGCTCCATCACGTCCTTCCAGGGAACCCCCGACGATGTCGCCGAAGCGGTAGCGGCCCGCCAGAAACGTTCACGGGTGATCAGAGAAGGCAATCATCGCTTCGCCCTGGTGCTGGAGGAGACAGTCCTCCGTTACCGGGTCAGCGATGAAGCGTCCATGGCCGAACAATTGGAACACCTGCTCGTGGTGATGAATCGGCCGAACGTCTCGCTCGGAGTCATCCCCGCCAGTGCCCGCCGGACCCTCTGGCCCCTTGAGGCGTTCTACGCGTTCGACGACAGGCAGGTGGCGGTCGAGACGCTCACAGCGGAGATCAATCTGACCGCTCCCGGGGAGATCCACACCTACCTGCGGGCATTCTCCGGGCTCTCGCGCATGGCGGTCCACGGCGGACGAGCGCGCGCTCTCATTTCCGGCGCGCTGACAGCGCTCGGGTGAATCGGTGCAACCGCGTGCAACAAGCTGGATTCGCGCCCGGCCCTCTTTCTAGCGTCAGTTGTGCATTCGGACGACGGAAAGGGAATGGCGATGACCGATCTGTATGGGCTGTCCATCGAGGGAGCCGAGTTCGTCAAGGCGTGTGGGGGCAACACCCATCCGGATGGTGAGGCGTGCGTGACGCTCGCCCGGATCGGGGTGGACGCGTGGGCCGTGGGGGACAGCAAGCGTCCCCACGCCGAGCCGCTGCGCTTCACCGGCGCCGAGCTGGACGCGGCGGGGATCGACCCCGCCCGCTTCGGCCTCTCCGCCTGAGCCACCCGGCCCCGTCCGCGCCCGTGGACGCGGACGGGGCCGTTCCCCTCCTCCGGAACGGAGAACGGTGCACCACCACGGCTACACCTGGCTCGGCGACAAGAAGACGTTCGACAAGGAGAGCATCCGCCGCCCCCCGCCCGCACAGCCCCCGGCGGCCAGTGGCGACACGGACGTGCGGGACCGTTACCGGGAGGCCGTCGCCGTCTTCCCGGCCTCCGACGTACCGCCGCTCCAGACGGCCCACTGGCTCATGAAACCGCCCGCGCTCATCCGGGGGACCTGGGACGAGCCGAAGGACGCCGGGGCCTGGCTGGAGGCCCGGCTCGTGGAGCAGGCGCCCCGGTTCGCCTCCCCCGGGGACGCGGACGCGGCCCGGCTCGTCACCCTCGTGAAGGCCGCCATCGACCAACTGGCCTGGGGCGGCGACGTATCACTCGGCCACTACCTCAAGGGAGCGCTCTTCCACTCCGCCGCCCTCGTCACCTGCACCCCCAACCGGGCAGCCCCCGCGCTCCGTTGCCCCACCCGGTGACCGACCACGCCCCCGCCGGGCCAAGGGCGATGAGCACCGGGCAGACCTTGGTCAGCAGCAGGCCGAGGAGCGCGATCAGGGCGTCCAGCCCCGAGGCGTCCCGGTCGGCGAGATGGACGACGGCACACAGGGACGGTCGGAGATGTGCAGCTCGGTAGCGGAGCAGCCCTGTGCCGAGGCATGCAGGGCCGGGCTTCTCCCCGTGGTGCCGGAACGGCCGGTGCCCGAGTTCTCGCCGCCCGGCGACGTGCGACCCTGGTGCGTATGAGTACGCACGAATCCTCCCGGCGTCCCGGGGACGGGCTGGTGCGGGTGGGCGGTGTCGTCTTTCTCGTCGGTGCCGTCGCCACCCTGGTCACCCTCGTCCCGCTGTTCGTCGGCGCCGACCCGCTGCCGTCGATCGCCTACGCCGTGTCGATGCTGATGGGCGTCGGCTTCCTGATCGCCGCCGCCGGTCTGTTCCTGTCGATCTCCCGCCAGCGGGCGGTGGCGAAGGCGGCGCAGCGCCAGAGCCAGGGAACGGCCTAGCGGTCCTGCCTCCGCTGAGCGATGTGCACAGCGGTCAGGACGGCCGCGCAGAGGGTGAGCAGGGCGCCTGAAGGATTCAGCCACCCCGGGATGATGACCTGGACCACGTCCCCGTCGTCGGTCACGCAGCCGAAGCGCAGCGGCAGATACGTCGGCTCGTAGGCGCTGAGGTTGTGCCCGACCGCCTCGTGACACGCCATGGATTCGGCGTAGTCGTCCTCCATGATCAGGAGGATGAGTCCCCAGGTGTAGACGGCAACCGTCGCGCCCCACGCCAGCAGAGCGGCGGCCGGGAGAGGCGACTCGCGTCTTCTGAGAGCCCGGAACAGCCTTCTGATCCCGGCGACGGTCAGCCACGCCAGGACACCGAGGCCGGTCAGGAACAGCAATAAGACGTAGGCACCTTCGTGCCTGATGAAGGGTTCATCTGCTGACACAGGCGCTTCTCCTGTACGTGTACGGGGAGTTGGGTCACACATTTCCCTCACGTAGTAGAACCCGTGCGCTCGGCTCGTGGAAGGTGGGGTCCGCAACGGCCACCGCCCGCCGACGCTGGCACGCGCGGTCATGCGCGTGATAGGGCTTTGTTGTGCGTGCGCGAGGCATCAACTACGACACGGGGACCTTCCCCGGCCCGCTGTTCACCCGTGAGGCCTTCGACTCCGGGCAGGTCAGGGACGAGATGGCGGTGATCGCCGGTGACCTGTGCTGCGACGCGGTGCGTGTCTCCGGCCGTGACGCCGAACGGCTGGAGACCGCCGCCCGGCACGCGGCCGACGCCGGGCTCGAAGTGTGGTTCTCCCCGTTCCCCGTCGATCTCCCCCCGGAGCGCATGCTGCCGTTCCTCGCCGACTGTGCCCAGCGCGCGGAGGCGCTGCGCGCGGGCGGCGCCGAGGTGGTGTTCGTCACCGGCTGCGAGCTCAGCGCCTTCGCCCACGGTTTCCTGCCCGGCGACACCCACCGCGACCGCCTCCACGCCATGGCCACCGCCGACCTGGCGTGGTGGACCTCCCTCGGGCCGGTCCCCGAACGCCTCAACGCCTTCCTCGCCGAGGCCGCGACGACCGTACGCGCCGGCTTCGGCGGGAAGGTCACCTACGCCTCCGGCCCCTGGGAGCCCGTGGACTGGAGCCCGTTCGACATCGTGGGCGTCGACGCCTACCGGTCGGCGCAGAACGCGGACGACTTCCGGGGCCACCTGCGCGAGGCCCTGGCCCACGGCAAGCCGGTCGCCGTCACCGAGTACGGCACGTGCGCCTACCGGGGCGCGGGCGACCTCGGCGGCATGGCCTGGCAGCCGCCGCCGGGGGCCGTCCCGGACGAGGACGAGCAGGTGCGCTACCTCGGCGAACTCCTCGACATCTTCGAGGACGAAGGAGTCGACACCGCCCTGTGGTTCTCCTTCGCCAACTACGACAAGCCCGGTGACCGCGACCTCGCCTCCTACGGCGTCGTGCGCATGCTCGACGGGACCCGCTGGGAGCCGAAGAAGGTCTTCCACGCCATGGGCGCCAGGCACCGGCGGGGTTGAGGCGTCAGGCCGCCCCGGGCGGACGGTGGGTGGTGACGAGGTGGCGGTATGTGGTGATTTCGGTGGCCGTGCGCTCCGGTGTCCAGCCGAGTTCGCGTGCCAGCTCGGCCGCCACCGCGTCCACGGTGTCCAGGCCGCCCGTCGCGTCCCAGAAGAACACCGACGTGCGCCGCACCAGGAGGTCTTCGAGAGTGCGGGCCATCTCGTGCCGTACGAGGTGGCGCAGTTCGGCGCGGGTGAGGTTCCGGGCGCCGATCACCTCCCGTGCCGCCTCGTCCTCCCGCCACAGCGTGAGGACCGCGCGGGCGTCGGAGCCGTAGCGCCGCAGCCACTGCTCGGCCAACGGGCCGGGCACGCCCGCCCGTTCGGCCTCCGCGCGCACCGTGCGGGCCGCGCCCCGGTCGCCGCCCGCCACGGGCACCTTGCCCGCCGCGAAACGCCCGGGGCGTGTGCCCGACGCCTTCTGCGCCGCGTCCACGAACTGCCTGGCCATGAGCACGTTGCTGGTGAGCTTGCCGCCGCTGATGGTGAGCATGCCGGTGGGCCCGGCGGTGATCTCGTGCTCCCGCGACGTGTTGCTCTCGCTGACCCCGGCGGGCGGGGCGACCAGCGGGCGCAGCCCGGCCCAGGAGCCGACGACGTGGTCCGTGGTCAACCTGGCCTCGGGGATGGTGTGGTTGGCGACGTTGAGCAGGTAGCGGATGTCCTGCTCGTCGGGCCGCACGTCGTCCGGGTCGCCGTCGTAGTCGGTGTCCGTCGTGCCGATGTACACGACGTCGTCCTCCAGCGAAGGCGTCGGCCACACCACGCGGTTGTCGTCGGGCGAGCGCAGGAAGACGGCCGTGTTCAGCGGGAAGTCGGACTTGCGCAGGACGATGTGGACGCCCTTGGTGGGGCGCAACCGGTGCGTGGGCGTGGTGTGTTCGAGGGCGCGGGTGCGGTCGGTCCACGGGCCGGTCGCGTTGAGGACCTGCCGCGCGTGGATGTCGTACGACTCGCCGGTGAGCGTGTCGGTGACGGTGACGCCGCGCGCCGTGCCGTTCTCCAGGACGAGCGCCGTGACGGCCGCGTGGTTGACGAGCAGTGCGCCCGCGTCGGCCGCGCCCTTGGCGGTGGCCAGGGTGAGGCGCGCGTCGTCGGTCAGCGCGTCGTAGTAGAGCCCGGCGCCCTTGAGCCCGGCGCGGGCCAGGTGCGGTTCGCGGCGCAGGACCTGCTCGGCGTTCAGCATCCGGTGGCGGCGGCTGCGCCACTGGCCGGACACGGCGTCGTAGAAGGTCAGGCCGAGGTTGAGCAGCGCCTTGCCCTCCGGGTAGCCGTCGTAGAGGAGGTAGAGGAACGGGCGCAGCTCGGTCAGGTGCGGGGCGATGCGCAGGGTGCGTTCCCGCTCCCGCACCGACTCGGCCACCAGCCGGAACTGGTACGTCTGGAGGTAGCGCAGCCCGCCGTGCACCAGCTTCGACGAGCGGCTGGACGTCCCGGCGGCGAAGTCGTCCTTCTCCACCAGCGCGACGGACAGGCCGCGCAGGGCCGCCTCGCGCGCCGTGGCGACGCCGGTGACGCCGCCGCCGACGACCACGAGGTCGAAGAGCGTGCCGGTCAGTTCCTCCCGGGTCGCGCGCCTCACTTGTCGGCCCACCCTCGCGCGCGGTCCACGGCCCGCCGCCAGTCGGCGTACAGGGCCTCCCGTTCCGCGTCGTCCGCCTGCGGGACGAAGGAGCGGTCCACGCCCTGCGTCGCGAGCGCGGCCTCGACGGAGGGCCACACGCCGGTCGCCAGGCCCGCCAGCAGGGCGGCGCCCAGGCTGGTCGCCTCGGTGTTGCTCGGCCGCATCACCTCGACGCCGAGCTGGTCGGCCTGGATCTGCATCAGCAGGTCGTTGCGCGAGGCGCCGCCGTCCACCGCGATGCGGTCGATGGAGTTGCCGGAGACCTCGGCCATCGCCGTGATGAAGTCCTTCACGGAGAAGACGATGCCCTCCAGCGTCGCGCGCGCGAGGTGGCCGCGCCGCGTGCCGGGGCTGATGCCGATGATCAGGCCGCGCGCGTACGCGTCCCAGTACGGGGCGGACAGGCCGGTGAGCGAGGGCACGAAGTAGACGCCCCCGTTGTCCGGCACCGAGCGGGCCAGCGCCTCCGACTCGGCGGCCTCGGCGATGATGCCCGCGCCGTCGCGCAGCCACTGCACGGCGGCGCCGGTCGAACCGGCGTAGCCCTCCAGGGAGTAGACGGTCTCGCCGTTCATGCGCCAGGCGATCTGCGAGGTGAGGCCGCTGCTGGTGTCGATGACGGGGGTGGTGCCGATGTTCATGTCGAGGAACGTGCCGGTGCCGTGCGTGCACTTCACCATGCCGGGGCGTACGCAGCCCTGGGCGAAGAGCGCGGCGTGCTGGTCGGCGATGGCGGAGGCGATCGGGACGCGGGCGCCGAAGACGGCCGGGTCCGTGTGGCCGAAGATCCCGGAGTCGTCCTTCACCTCGGGGAAGAGGGACAGGGGCAGGCCGAGGAAGTCGAGCCACTCGCCGTACCAGTCGCCGGCGAGGAGGTCGTACGCGCCGGTGACGGACGCGTTCGAGGCGCTGATGACGTGGGCCGCGCCGCCGGTGAGGCGGTGGATCAGCCAGGAGTCGATGGTGCCGAACGCGAGGTGTCCTTCGTCGGCCAGCTCGCGGGCGCCCGGCACGTTGGCCAGGAGCCATTCGAGGCTGAGGGAGGAGTAGACGGGCGCGAGGGACCAGCCGGTGCGGGAGTAGACCCGTTCGCCCCACTCGCCGGCCAGTGCGGCGGCGCGGTCGGCGGTGCGGGTGTCCTGCCAGACGATGGCGCGGGTGAGGGGGTCGCCGGTGCGGCGGTCCCACAGGACGGTGGTGGCGCGCTGGTTGGTGATGCCGACGGCGGTCACCTGCGCGGGCTCGGTACCGGCGCGGTCGAGGGCCGTGACGATCATGCGGCGCGTGGCGTCCCAGATCTCCTCGGCGTCGTGCTCCACCTCGCCCGGCCGGGGGTGGTACTGCGGGAACTCGGTGTACGACTGGCCCAGGACGGTGGAGGTCTCGTCCAGCACCAGGGCACGCGTGCCGGTGGTGCCTGCGTCGATGACCACGATGCGGGCGGCGGATTCGGTCATGGTGGTTCGCCTTCGAACGGGTGGAACGGGTTCTGTGGGTCGAGGGGGGCGGGTCAGAGCAGTTCGGCGACGAGGAGGACCACCGTCGTCATGGGCCAGATGGCGCTCGCGGGCGGGTCGATGTGGGTGTCGCCGCGTATCAGCCACAGGCGGGAGAAGCCCTCGCCGACCAGCGCCGTGAGCAGGCCGGCCAGGGCGCCCAGCAGGACCGTCACCGCGTCGCCGCCGACCTGGCCCGTGAACGCCCCGGCCGCCACGCCGCTGACGAGCGTGATGTGGTGCGTCGCCGGGACGTTCAGCCCGGAGGCGAGGAACAGCAGCGAGACCGCCGAGACGCCGAAGCCCAGGTACGTGACGCCGGGCGCGTCCGGGTAGGCGTTCAGCAGGACCACGGACGACCAGGCCGACATGCCGCCGATGAACAGGCCGAGCGTCGCCGCCATGAGCGGCTGCTGCTGGTAGGCCAGCCAGACGTGCTTGTCGGTGGGCAGGAAGCGGCGGGCGCCCGTCAGCCCCTCCGAGTGCGGCCCGATGATGCCGCTGCGGCCGAACACCAGCCGCGCCACCAGCGCGGACGCCACGACGGTGAGGGCCACCGTGTCGGTGTGGTCGCCGAAGCCGGGTATCTCCAGCGCCGCCTTCTGCCCGAGCAGGCCGAGGACGCCGAAGACCGCGCCGACCAGCAGCACGTCGGGCCGCGACAGGCTCACCAGCGGCGTCACGATGTCGCGCCCGTCGGCGATCCTGCCGCGCCGCTTCGCGTACGCCAGCGCGGCGACGCCGCCGGCGAAGGCTATGTGCGGCCCGAAGAACGGCCCGAAGGCCACGTTGTCGAGGAACGCGGTGCCGCCGCCGCCGATCAGCACGGCGACTCCCACGAGCACCGCGAAACCGGTGAAGACGAAGGCGACGAGCGCTCCGAGCGTCGCGCCGAGGAAGCCGCCCGCGGCGGCGCCGAGCAGGTCGAGCACGTCGATGTGCATGATCCGTAGCCCTTCAGGGATGGGCGGGCGCTTCGGTCAGAGGCCGAGCTTCCCGGGGTTGAGGATGTCCGCCGGGTCGAGCGCGGCCTTGAGCTTGCGCAGCACGAGGTGGCCCGAGCCGAGGGAACGGCGGGTGTAGGGCGAGCGGGCGAGGCCGCCGCCGTGGTGGTGGGACAGTTCGGCGCCGTGCCGCAGGCAGACGTCCATCGCCGTGGCCCAGATGGTCTCCAGGCGGGCGATGGCCTCGGCGTCCGTCGGGGCCTGGCCGAAGAGGATCAGGTACATGGAGGTGCCCTGCGTGTACACGTGCGAGAAGTGCGCGAGCACCTCGTCCGCGTACGGGGCCAGGGCCTCCTTCAGCGCGGTGTGCAGCGCCTCGATGCCGCTCCACAGGTGGGCGACCTCGATGGTCTCCGCGTAACCGCCCTCGGTCGCGAGCCGCCGCTCGACGGCCGAGAAGTCGAAGCGGCGCCCGAGCCAGCCCTCCGCGCCCGCCGGGCCCAGGTCGGTGCCGCCGTGCCGCAGCGCCAGCTCGTGCAGCGTCTCGGCCTCGGCGCGCGCCATGCGGTCCACGCCGCGGCTGCCCGTGAACAGCACCGGGGAGCCGAACGACGGGTCGGCCATCGCGTGCCGCGCCTCGTCGGTGTCGTAGAAGCGCACGAGGAACGGGCGCAGGCCGAGCGCCGCCTGCTCCCGCATGAACGCCAGACCGGCCGCGACGGACGGCATGGCGTACGTGCGCACCAGCTGCGTCTGCGCGACGGGGAACACCTTCAGCGTCACGGAGGTGATCACGCCGAGCGTGCCCTCGGAGCCGAGGAAGACCTGCCGCAGGTCGGGGCCCATGGCGGCGCGGGGCGAGGCGCCGAGATCGACGGTCTCGCCGGTCGCGAGGATCGCCGTGAAGCCGGTCACCAGGTCCTCGATGCCGCCGTAGAACGACGAGAACTGGCCGGTCGCGAGGGTGGCGAGCCAGCCGCCGACCGTCGAGCGGTACAGGGACTGCGGCGAGTGGCCCAGGGTGAGGCCGCGCGCGGCGAGGGCGTCCTCCAGCTCGCCGCCGTTGACGGACGCGGAGGCGGTGACGGTCAGGTCCCGTTCGTCCACCTCCCAGGTCGCGGGCAGGCCGGTGACGTCCAGCACGATCCCGCCGCGCACCGGCAGCGGCTGCCCGGTGACGGACGACGCGAGGGCGCGGACGGTGACGGGGACGCCCGCCTCGGTGGCGAGCGCCAGGACCCCGGCGATCTCCTCGGCGGACGTGACGCGCACCAGGACGTCGGCCTGGTGCGGGTGGCGTCCGGCGCGGGCCCACTTGGTCGCCAGCGGCCAGGTGTCGTGGCTGGTCGCCGCCAGGTCCCCGGCGCCGGTGCGCACGGCACCTGCCCCGAGGAGCGACGTGAGGCGGTCAACGACGGAAGCTTCGGCGGACACGCGATTCCTCGTTTTCGTACGGCGGATTGCTCTGGTTCTGGCCTTGCTCTCGAATACTCCATTCGTGGAGTACTCCACTGCCGGACTATTACACCGCGCCCGACCCGTGTCAACGCCCCCGCCGTCCGCGCGGCAGACTGGGGGCCATGGAGAACGAGCGGGGCAGCGGCGGCCCGGCCCTCGGCACGGCGCTCCAGCCCGCCGTGCGCCGCATCGTCACCGACGCCCTCGCGCGCGGCGCCGGGGCCACGCTGCCGACCAACGCGGAGTACCTCGCCGCCCACGGCTTCGGCGCGGGCACCATCCAGCGCGCCCTGAACCTGCTGCGGGAACGCGGCGCGCTGACCATCACCTCGCACGGGCACCGGGGGCGTTCCGTCGGCGCCATCGACGTCGGGCAGGCGTGGCAGGCGGCGGGGCTGGCGCCCGTAAGGCTGCTGCTGCCGCCGAGCGGCCCGGCGGAGATCGACGTGCTGGAGCAGGCGATGGCCGAGGGGCTGACGGACCTCGGCATCCCGCACACCGTGCACCACCGGGGCGGCGGCGCGGGGCGGCTGCGGTCGGTGACGGGCGGGGAGCACGACGTGGCGCTGGTGTCGGGGGGCGTGGGGCTGCCCGTACGCGTGGTCGGGCCCGCGCGGGTGCTCGGGCCGGGGACGTACTACGCGCCGGGGCGGCTCGTCGTCGTCCGGCGGGCGGCGGCGCTGGACCGTACGCCGGTGCGCATCGCGATCGACAGCGGGTCGCCGGACCATGTGGCGCTGACGCGGGCGGAGTTCCCGGAGGACAGCGGGGTGACGTACCGGGAGACGCCGTTCCCCGCCGTCCCGGCGGCGGTGCTGCGGGACGAGGTGGACGCCGGGATCTGGCACATCCAGCGGTCCGTCATCCCACTGGACCTGGCCGGACTCGCCACCCAACAGCCGCGCAGCGCCGCGAGCCTGACGGCGTGGCAGCACCTGTCATCAGCCGTCCTGGTCGGCTGGTCGGGCCGCCCCGAACTGACCGCCGTCCTGGGCGCGTTGCCCCTGGACGACGTGGCACCCGCCCAACTCGCGGCGGTGGCGGCCGAGGAGGCGGAGGGCGAACGCGACTCGTAACCGGTACCGGCGGGCCGTACGGCGGAGGGCGAGACGGACTCGCCGCCGGATCACGAGGAGCTGGAGCGAACAGCGGAGAGCAGCTACCCGCGCGAGCTGTCCCGCCCCGGCTCCACCGCGTCGTCGCCGGACACCGCACGCCAGAATCCGCGCACCACGCCGAGCGCGGCGTCGAGCCGGGGAGGGGTGTCGGTGAGGCCTTCGGCCAGTCCTGGGTAGGTATCGGCCCAGCTCGGCGGCGGTTCAGGAAGCACGGCGGGCACCTCGTGCGTCGCCCGCACGGCGAACACATGCCGTACGGCTTCGCCTACGGACGTGTCCGCGGCCAGGCCGCTCTCGATGAGGAGTACCAGGTCCACCAGATCCTTGACCCTGGTGTTGGGCCGGTCACCGTAATCGCGGGTGAGGGCGTGCAGCTTCTCGGCGAAGTGCTGGCGGCGGTCCACCACCTCGATGTCCCGGGAAGGAGTGCCGGCGAAGCCCAGGGTGTTGGGCAGCGGGAGCCTCTCGGTGAGGGCGATCTCCTCTCCCCGTGCGACGACATCGACGCGTACGGTCGCGAATACCCTTCCGGCGAGTCGGGACTCGACGGAGAAACGCCAGCCGCCCCGGCCCGCCGTGTCCGCCTTGAGCTCGACCGGAGGCGACACCTGGAACAGGAAGCCGTCCTTGTCCTCGTCCACCGCGAGCGCGTCGACGAGGAGTTCACGCACCGCCGGGCCGTCGAGCCCCGCACCGTCCCGACGGGCGGCGAGGTCCATGTCCTGGTCGTGCGGGCTCTGCCACGCAGCCGGAACTCCATCACCGCTCCGCCCTTGAGCACCCAGCCCACCGCCGGGTCGGCGGAGAGGCGGGCCGCGACCCGGTCGAAGACGACGAGACGGCGCCGCCTGGCCAGGTCTGTCCCGGTGTCCGCCGCCTGCTGCTTGAGCCGGGCTTCCAAGGCCCGCCGGAGCGCGGTGGCGTCACGATAACGCTCGGTCACCGCGTCTCCTGGAGCGCCCACCCGACACCGAGTTCCGCTCGCGCGCCCAGCCGCTGAGCCGCGTGCAGGAGACCTCGCCGGGTGGCCAGCCCCCGATCCAGGGCATCGGCGACGGCCGAGTCCACCACGTCCTGGTCCACCTGCGCGGCCGCGCACTCGACGATCGCCCGTACCGGTGTCGTCACGCGGTAGCCGCCACGCTCCTCGGTCTCGTCCTGGGCGAGTTCGGCCCGGTGCAGGATCACCGCGTCGCCCTTCTGCTGGAAGCCGGGAGGGACCGTGAGATGGATCTGTGCCGGATTGGCCGTGCCCAGGTCGTGGACGGACAGGGCTGTGATGTGGGAGACGGTGGCGCGCCCCTTGCTCCACAGGAACCAGCGGACCAGATGATCGTCCTCACCGCCGGGCAGGACATCGAACTCGCGGAAGCGGTAGACACCACGGTCGACGGCCGTCCAGTTGCCGCGCTGGGCGTGGTATCGCTGAGCTTGATAGGAGTACCCGGCTTCAAGGGCCTGAGCCGCCGTGAAGTAACCACGCTGCCCGGCGGCGATCCGCCACAGGGCAGCCCTGGTGTCCGTCCGATCCCCGCGCACCTGCCCACCCTAACAGGGATACCTAAAACTTAGTTTTAGTAACGCGCCACTCATCAACATCAAACTGAAGTTTTCTTTTACTTACAGGGAGCGTCCTGGTCGGCTGGACGGACCGCGTCGCGGTGGCGGGCCGGTGTCGCGTGCCGCAGGTGCGCGAGGACGTCGAAGAGGTGCGCCGAGTTCAGCGCAGGAGTGCGGCCAGCAGGTCCGTGCCGAGTGCCGTCACGGCGGGCAGGTCGAGGGTGTGGTGGAGGTAGCGGCCGTCGCGGCGTGCCGTGATGAGACCGGCGCGGCGCAGGACGGCGAGGTGCCGGGAGACCTCGGGCGCCGACAGCTCCCACGAGTGGGCCAGCTCCCCCGTGGTGTGCGGGCCGCGCGCCAGCGTGCGCAGCAGCCGCAGCCGTACGGGGTGCGCCAGCGCCTCAAGGCGCCGCGTCACCGTGTCGAGCGACACCGGCTCGGCCGCCTCGTCCGGCACGGGGTACTGCACCACGGGCCGCCACCCCGGCGCGTGGACCACGACCAGGTGCGGGCTGCCGAAGACGCTCGGGAGGAACGTGACCCCGGTGCCGTCCGCGAAGGCCGTCTTGTCCTGGACCTTGTCGATGACGAGGTGGTCGCCGCCGGGCGCGAGGGTGATCGCGCGGGAGACGGAGGCGAGGGCCGCGGCCGGGCCCTGGCGGCGCAGCAGGTCGTTCTTCAGCCGCAGGTCGGCGGCGAGCCGGGCGGCGGCGCCCGTCCAGGCGGCGTCGAAGAAGGCGTCGGCGCACTGTTCGAGGGTGCGGCGGACGCGCGCCCGTACGGCGGCCGGGTCCGTGAGGAGCCGTTCCGCGAAGGCCTGCTGGAGCGCGCCGCGGGCCTGGGCGAGGTCCAGGGCGCGTTCGCGCGCCGCCGCGTCGGTGAGCGGGGAGGGCGTGCCGAAGCGGACCCGGTTGCTGCCGCAGGTGGTGATGAGCGCGGCGGTGACGTAGGCCTCGTCGTCGATGCGGTCCACGTCGTCCAGTTCCTCGGCGAGGGTCGGCCGGGGCCTGGCGGGGACCAGGAAGTCGGCGCGCGATGAGCGCCAGAGGAACTCGGCCTCCCGCAGCCGTTCGGCCAGTTCGGGCGGCATCCCGGCCCAGACGCCCGCGGCCCAGGCGGCGAGGCGCGGGTGGTGCGCGGGCTCGGCGAGCACGTGCAGCATCGCGGTCAGTTCGGCCAGCGGGGAGGCGGCGAACCGCAGCCGTCCGGCCCGCGGGCCGCCGAGGTCGATCCTGAGCGTCACCCCACCAGCATCGCCGACCGCGCGGGCGGGGGCGACGCCGGTTGACGGGATGCGTCAACCGGCGTGCCCGTCCGGGCGGGCGGGGCGCACCGTCGGCGGTATGAAGACCACGCCCAGGACCCTCCTCCGCGCCTCCGGCGGACCCCGCTACGCCACGGCCCTCGTCGTGGACGCGCTCGGGACCGGCCTGCTGCGCCCGTTCCTCCTGCTGTACGGGGTGCTGGTGCTCGGCCTGTCCGGGCCCGTCACCGGCGCGGCGATGACGGGCGGCATCGTCGTCGGCCTGCTGTGCATGCCCGCCGTCGGCAAGTGGCTCGACAGGGGCGCGCGCAGCACGGTCGTGGCGGCGTCGATGCTGGTACGGGTCCTGGGCGTGGTCCTGCTGCTGGCCGCGCCGGCGGGGCACGTCTGGCTGTTCGCGACGGCGGCGCTCTTCCTCGGCATCGGCAACCAGGCGTGGCCCGCCGCGCACGCGGCGCTCGTCGCCACCGTCGCGCACGGCCGGGAGCGCGACGCGGCGCTCGCGACGGGCCGTGCGCTGCGGAACGCGGGCCTCGGCGTGGGCGCGCTGATCGCCACCGTCTGCCTGGCGGGCGGGAGCACGGCGCTGCGGGTGCTGGCGGTCGCGACGGGGCTGGCGTACCTGACGGCGGCGGCCCTCGCGTTCTCGGTCCGCCTGCGGGCACGTCCCGCCGACACCGGCGG
Organism: Streptomyces sp. NPDC049879; assembly: GCF_044461265.1. Taxonomy (NCBI): domain Bacteria; kingdom Bacillati; phylum Actinomycetota; class Actinomycetes; order Kitasatosporales; family Streptomycetaceae; genus Streptomyces; species Streptomyces sp. NPDC049879. The sequence continues at coordinate 301,893 of NZ_JBITKT010000005.1, forward strand.
GGACGCCGCGCCGGAGGGGCCCGCGCCGCGGATCGGCGCGCTGCTGGCGGCCAACGTGGTCTACGTCTTCTGCCTCCAGGTCCCGGAGATCGCGCTGCCGCTGATCCTGGTGACGCAGCTGGACGCGTCCCCGATGTGGTCGGCGGCGATCTTCGTGGCGAACACGGTGCTCGTCGTCACCCTCCAGGTGCCCGTCACCCTCCTGATGTCCCGCTTCCCCCGGCGGACGGTGCTGGTCGTCGCGGGCGCCGTGCTCACCGCGTCCTACCTCGGCTTCCTCGCCGCCGCGTCGCTCGGGCCCGGCTGGGCCGCTCCGGCGGTCGCGGCGGTCTCCGTCGTCTGCACGCTCGGCGAGATCCTGTACGCGGGCAGCGCCACCGCGCTCGTCACCGCGCTGGCGCCCGCGCACGCCATGGGGCGGCTCCTCGCCCGTTTCGAGATGTCCACGGGCTTCGGGCTCGCCGTCTCCCCGGCCGTCATCACCGCCCTGGCGCCGCGCGGTCCCGGCGCGCTGTGGGGCGGCCTGGCCGGGGCGACGCTGCTGTCCGCCGCCGCCGTCGCCGCCGGGCGGGATCAGCCGCGCGCGTCGAGGTGCGTCGCCAGCCAGGCGGGGAAGGCCAGCAGGTCCGGCAGCACCACGGACGTGCCGGCGGCGCGCAGTTCGGCCTCGTCGCAGGGGCCGGTGACGACCGACACCGACAGCGCCCCCGCCGCGTCGGCGGCCCGCACGTCGCCCACGTGATCGCCGACGTACACGCTCGCGCCGTACTCGCGCAGCGCCACCGCCTTGCCCTCCGCCCACAGGTCGCCGACCAGGACGTCGGGGCGCAGGCCGAGGTGGTCCATGTGCAGCCGCGCGTTGGGCCCGTGCTTGGCGGTGACGATCATGGTGCGCCCGCCGTGCGCGCGGACGGCGGCCATGGCCTCCTCGGCGCCGGGCAGCGGCAGGGTGCCCTCGATGGCGTGGGCCGGGTAGAGGGCGCGGTAGCGGGCGCTCATCTCGGTGACCAGCGCGGCCGGGAACCAGTGCGCCATCTCCTGCTCCACCGGCGGCCCGAGCCTGCTGACGACGAGGTCGGCGTCGATCACCGCGCCGGTCTCCGCCGCCAGCGCCACGTACGCCGCCCGGATGCCGGGCCGGGAGTCGACGAGCGTCATGTCCAGGTCGAAGCCGACGGTGAACGGGCGGGCCGGGAGGGAGGGAAGTGCCATGGGGCTATTCTGCCCCTGGCCCGCCCGTACACTTAGGTTCGCCTAACCTGACCTGACCGCGCACCCGTTGCACCCCGCACCGCCCGAGGACGCCATGCCACAGCCCGCCACCGCGCCGCGCACGCGCAGGGCGCCCTGGGGGCGGCTCGCGGCGGGCGGTGCGGCCGTCGGCGTCGCGGTCCTGCTCAGCCTCGCGCTCGGCGCCCGTTCCATAGCCCCCGACGACGTGCTGCGCGCCCTCTTCGCGAGCGGCGGCGACGCGCACACCCCGGCGGCCGAGGTCGTCCGCGAACTGCGCCTGCCCCGTACCGTCATCGGCCTCATGGTGGGCGCCGCGCTCGGCATCGCCGGGGTCGTGATGCAGGGGCTGACGCGCAACCCCATCGCCGAGCCCGGCATCCTCGGCGTCAGCCAGGGCGCGGCGGTCGCGGTGGTCCTCGGCATCGCCTTGGCGGACGCGCACGCGCTGACGGAGTACGTGTGGTTCGCGTTCGCCGGGGCGGGCGCGGCGGCGGTGGGGGTGTACGCGGTGGCGGCGCGGGGGCGGGGCGGCGCGACGCCCGTGAAGCTGGCGCTGGCGGGGGCCGCGATCAACGCGCTGCTGGCGTCGGTCGTCGCCGGGGTGCTGACGACGCGGGGCGCGGCGCTGGACGAGTTCCGCTTCTGGCAGGTCGGCTCGCTGACCGGCAGGGACGCCGAAGTGGCGGCGCGCATATGGCCGTTCCTGCTGGCCGGGCTGCTGCTGGTCGCCGCCGCGGCGCGGGGCATGGACGCGCTGGCCCTCGGCGACGACGTGGCGCGCGGCCTCGGGCAGAACGTGGCGCTGGTCCGCATCACCGGCGGCCTCGGCGCGGCCGTGCTGACGGGCGCGGGGGTCGCGGCGACGGGGCCGATAGCGTTCGTCGGACTGGCCGTGCCGCACCTCGCGCGGGCGCTGGTCGGCGGCGCGCACCGGTGGCTGCTGCCGATGGCGGCGCTGCTGGGGCCCGTGGTGCTGCTGGTGTCGGACGTGGCGGGGCGGCTGCTGTTCCCGCCGTCGGAGGTCCCGGCCGGGGTGATGACGGCGCTGGTCGGCGTCCCGTTCCTGGTGGTGCTGGTGCGGCGGTCGGCGGTGTCGGCGTGACGACGGTCGAACGGGTCCGCCCCGCCGGGTACGCGGTGGCACGCCGCCGCCGCGCCTCGTTCCTCCTCCACCGGCGCGCGGCGCTCGTCGCGCTGGTGCTGCTCGTCCTGCTGGCGGGCGCGTGCCTCGCCGCGCTGTGCCTCGGCGAGACGGCGGTGGCGCCGGGCGAGGCGCTGCGCGCCGTGCTCGGCCAGGAGTCGGACGCCGACTTCGTCGTGAACTTCCTGCGCCTGCCCCGCCTCACGCTCGCGCTGCTCGTCGGCGCCGCGCTCGGCGTCGCGGGCGCGCTGATCCAGGCCGTCGCCCGCAACCCGCTGGCCAGCCCCGACGTCATCGGCGTCACGCACGGCGCGGCCGCCCTCACCGTGACGGCGATGATGTACGGCGTCACCTCCGCCGCCGCCCTCCCCTGGCTGTCGGTGACGGGCGGCCTGCTCGCCGCCTGCCTGGTGTACGTCTTCGCGTGGCGCGGCGGCCTGCACGCGGGCCGCTTCGTCCTCATCGGCATCGGCTTCGCCATCGCGCTGCGCTCCGTCACCCAGCTGTTCCTGACCAAGGGCGACGTCCAGGTCGCGCAGCAGGCGACGGTGTGGATGACCGGCTCGTTCAACGGGCGCGGCTACGACCAGGCCCAGCCCCTCGCCCTGGCGCTGCTGCTCCTGCTGCCCGCCGTCCTGTGGGCGGCCCGCGCGCAGCGCACGGTGTCGCTCGACGACGACACGGCCACCGCCCTCGGCGTACGGCTCGGCGCGACCCGCCTCGGCCTCGCCACCGTCGGCGTCCTCCTCGCGGCGCTGGCGACGGGCGCGGCCGGACCCGTCGACTTCGTCGCCCTCCTCGCGCCGCAGATCGCCCGCCGCCTCACCCGCACCGCCCAACTCCCGCTGCTGTGCTCGGCGCTGGCCGGGGCCGTCATCACGGTCGCGGCGGACGTGCTGGCGCGCACGCTGTTCGCGCCGACCGAGCTGGCGGCCGGGGTGGTCACGGCGGCGGTGGGCGCCCCGTACCTGCTCTGGCTGATCGTCACGCACCGCACCGGAGGCCGCGCATGAACCCCCCCTCCTCCCGGCTGGCCGCGCGGGACCTCACCCTCGCGTACGACGAGGGGGCGCGGCCCGTCGTGGACGCCCTTGACCTCGACATCCCGGACGGGCAGGTCACCGTCATCGTCGGGCCCAACGCGTGCGGCAAGTCCACGACGCTGCGCGCCCTCGGCCGGCTGCTGAAGCCGCGCGGCGGCGCGGTCCTGCTCGACGGCGCCGAGCTGTCGTCCCTGCCGACGCGCCGCATCGCCCAGGCGATCGGGCTGCTGCCGCAGTCGCCCGTCGCGCCGGAGGCGATCACCGTCGCCGACCTCGTCTCGCGCGGCCGCCAGCCGCACCAGCGCTGGTGGCAGCAGTGGTCGGAGGCGGACGAACGGGCGGTGACGGACGCGATGGCGCTCACCGACGTCACCGCGCTCGCCGGCCGCGTCGTGGACGAACTGTCGGGCGGGCAGCGGCAGCGCGTCTGGATCGCCATGGCCCTGGCCCAGGAGACCGAACTCCTGCTGCTCGACGAGCCGACGACGTACCTCGACATCGCGCACCAGGTCGAGGTGCTGAACCTCGTGCGCCACCTGTCGGGACGCACCGTCGTCACCGTCCTGCACGACCTCAACCAGGCCGCCCGGTACGCCGACCACCTCGTCGCGATGAAGGACGGCCGGATCGCGGCGCGCGGGCGCCCCGGCGACATCGTCACCGCCGAGCTGGTCCGCGACGTGTTCGGCCTCGAAGCGCTCGTCGTCCCCGACCCGGTGACGGGCTCCCCGCTCGTCGTACCGGCGGCTCCCACCCTGCCCACCGCACGCACCGCACGAGAGGCACCCACCGCATGAAGCGCACCCGCCTGACCGTCCTGGCGGCCATGGCCCTGTCCACCACGCTGGCCCTGACCGCCTGCGGCTCCGACTCGGACTCGGACTCCGGCTCCGACTCCAACTCCGGCTCAGGCGACTCGTCGGGCGGCGCGGTCACCGTCGACACGGCGATGGGCGAGGTCGAGGTCCCGGCGGCCCCCGAGCGCGTCGTCGTCCTCGACACGGGCGAACTGGACACCGCCCTCGCCCTCGGCGTCACACCCGTCGGCGCGGCGGAGACCGACACCGGCACCATGGGCCTCTCCTACCTGCCGCAGGACCAGCTCGCGGACATCGAGAACATCGGCGTCGTCGGCCAGCCGAACCTGGAGGCCATCAACGAGCTGGACCCGGACGTCATCATCGGCAGCAAGATCCGCGTCGAGGAGTTCTACGACGAGCTGTCCGCGATCGCCCCGACCGTCCTGACGGAGACGGTCGGCGCGCCGTGGAAGGAGAACTTCGCGCTGCACGCCCAGGCCCTCGGCCGCGCGGACGAGGCCCAGGCGGTCGTGGACGCGTACGACGAGCACGTCGCGCAGGTCACCGAGGCGCTCGGCGGCGCGGAGGCGGCGGCGGAGACCGAGGTCAGCATGCTCCGCTTCATCGAGGGCGCCAACACCCGCCTGTACGGCCGCGAGAACTTCATCGGCTCGATCCTGGAGGACGTCGGCCTCGGCCGCCCGGCCATCACCGACGAGGCCCCCGACGGCTTCGCGGTCGAGATCAGCCCCGAACAGGTGGACCAGGCGGACGCGGACGTCATCTACTACACGTCCTACGGCTCGGCCGACGCGTCGGGCGAGGAGGCCGCGGTGGGCGGCCCGCTGTGGGACGACCTGACAGCGGTCCAGAACGACCGCGCGTTCCCGGTGGACGACGACCTGTGGTTCCTGGGCATCGGCTACGAGGCGGCCGACCAGATCCTCACCGAACTCCAGGAATCCCTGGCCCCGACCGCCTGACACCCTCCCGGGGGCTCAGCGGTCGGACAGCGCCTCGGCGATCGTGACGGAGGACGGCGCGAGCGCGGTCTCGCCGTCCTCGATGTCCCACAACGCGTTCTGGAGGAGCCGCCCGAGCGTCCAGCCGGTCGCGCGTGCGCGGTCCAGGCCGAGGACGCCGGTGAGCAGGTCGAAGCGGCGGCGCACCACGCGCGACGCGCCGCCCTTCACCACGACGTCGTCCCACCTGCTGTCGAGGGCGGGCCAGAGGTCGAAACCGGGGTCCCCGGCGAGCGGTTCGGGGTCGATGGCGAGCCAGGGTTCACGCTGCGCGGGGAGCACGTTGCCGTAGTGCAGGTCCCAGTGCAGCAGCCGGTCCCCTGGCTCGCCGGCCAGCTCGGCCACCGCCGACGCCCAGCCGCGCAGGAGCCGCCGGTCCGCGGGATCGGCCAGAGCCGCGACCGCGCGGGGGACCTGCTCCAGCATCGCGGCGGCGATGCCACCGAGGCCACGCAGCCCCGGCGGCGCGGGAACGCTGACGAGCCGGGCCTGCAACTCGGCCAGGACGCCCATCGCGACATCGTCGTCCTCCACCGAGGCCAACGTGCGGACGGTGTCGAGCCGTTCGAGGAGCATGGCGCTGCTGCGAGGATCATGATCGAGCAGCCGCACGACTCCTTCGCCGTTCCACGTGCGCAACCCGACGAGCGCGGCAGCGGTCTCCTCCCGGGGCATCTGAAGCTTGAGGACCGCACGCGTGCCATCCACACGCAACACAGGCAACACCAACGACGCCTCCCCCGCCCGCACCGCACCATCCCGCCGCAACTCCCAGCGCTCCAGGAGTCCCCCAACAAGCCCCGGCAGCCCGGCGATCCAGGCACTCCCCTCTTCACCGAACTCCCTGGCATACGACACCACCAGGGACTGCGGGACCTCGACTACACCCCAGACACTCAACTCGGCCCTTCCCCCACGAAGATCACGCGCTGACACCCCAAACTACCGAAGCAACCTCCACGCCCTGCTGCCCCAGCCTCGCTCACCGGCGCATCGACCGCTTGAACGAACGGCTCTACCGCCGGAACCGCTTCACCCAGTCGGTCGGATCGGCGTGACGTCACCGGCCAACGCCCCACGCACCCATCAGGGCATCGACTTCTGCACGGGGAACCGGCTCGTGTCGACTCGCGATACGCAACGAGACAGCCAGGTCGGCCACTTCGAGCAGCGCCTCACGGCTCTCCGCATCCGAGGCACTGTCCACCACGGCCTGCGTCCACCACGCGTCGAGCAGGACCTCGAAGGCCCCACCCTCCCCCACCCCCGCGAGTTCCCGCCGAAAGGCAGCACGCCGCTCAGGCCCCAGCGCATCATCCACACCCCCGACAGTGCGGGATACACCGGGCAGCACTCGACCAAACTGCCCCTCCGCCTCCCGTACAGCCCGCTCCCACACACGGTCCGCCATCGTCCACACCTTCCCCACTACGCCGGTCGGGCCCATCCTTCGACGGCGCCTCAACGGACGCAAAGCCCGACCCCACGCACCACCCCAAACGGGGGACAGCTCGCACTTTCCTACGCACGACCAGCCGACCACAACCACCTCCGGCGGGATGGGCTGCCACCACTGGCACAAATCACTCGGCCCCACCCAAACCTTGCAGTTGCGATCCACAGCCGTCTCGGAAGGCGGCTGCCACCTCGTCGACTACGCGACAGCCGACCAGATTCTCTCTGAATTCCGGCAAACCCACGCCCCCACGGCCTGACCCGCGTGTCACCGCCGCCCTCAAGCCCTCACCGCAAGGGGGCGGCGTTATAGGGCAGTGAACGGCTTGGCGCGCATCGAAAAGAGGCTGGCGCGCATTGCTAAGGGCCGGAGTCCCGGAGTCGGGCATTCTGCCGGTGCGAAGCCGTCCCGGTACGGCCTCATACACCCCAACCAGAGAGGACTGAGACCCTGATGGAAGAAACGCGTAGCCGCAGAGGGGTGGCACGGAAACTGGCCGTGCCCGCCATCCTGGGAGTCACAGCGCTCACGATAAGTCTCGGCACGGTGGGCACCGCGGAGGCCGCGCGCAATTGCCCGTCCGGTGCACTGTGCGCCTACACCTCCACCTATGAAACCGGGGACCGCGGAGCGGTCTACGAGGACAACAGGGACCTCACGCCCTACAGCCAGTTCCGCGGCGCCGAGTCATTGTGGAACGCCGGCACCTCATGCAACGTGCGTGTCTACAGCGAGCGGAACTACACGGGGCACTACTGGACGCTGCCTCGCGGTACCGGCATGTACTCGCTGAACGACGTGGCCAACAACCCCGAATGGGGATCATCCCTCTACCACCACGTGTACTCGAACAACTGGTGCGTATGAGGCAGGCTTCCTGGCTTCGTGTCGAAGTCATGGTGGTAGCCGCCGTCCTCGCGGTCGCCTGCTCCCCTTCCGGGAACGGTGGCCGCGAGCCGGTCGACTCCGATCCCCGTCCGCTGTCCGGAGCCCTGGCCACCTCCGAGACAGAGGCGCAGTACCTACGGACCCTGGAAGAAACCGCTATCGCGGAATGCATGGCGAATCGCGGATTCGGCTATACACCGCGGACGGTAACGGACAGCGGCCGTGCCGCCACCACGAATCCCTACGGTCTGTTGCGCGAGGAGCGGGCACAGCAGGATGGCTACGGGGCGGTGGGGGAGGTTCTCAGCAGGGCGAATGGCGACCCCATGAACATGGCCTCCGAGTCCGACGAATGGAGCCGGGCTCTCGATGGCACGCAGGAGGAGTCGTTCGTCCTCAGCACTGGCGTGGTCCTGGCCTATCGGCCAGACGGCTGCGCTTATCAGGCGCGGGAAACGGCGTTCGGCCAGGACTGGAACAGGCTGCAGAACGAACTCGAAGGTCTCCAGGCCACGATCATGGTCCGTGTCGAGAATGACGACCAGTACGCCGGAGCGCTGTCCGACTGGTCCGCCTGCATGAGGGATTCGGGCTACTCCTACGCCGATCTGCAGGCTCCCCGGACGGAGCTCGAGGCCGGAATCGACGCTGCGGACGGCGACGGGCAGGCATTGCGGGATCTTGGCAGAGAGGAGCTGAGCATCGCCACCCAGGACTACGAGTGTGAGCGCGAAGCCAGACTCCACGAGGCGGTCCACGACGTCCAGGAACGCACCGAGCGATCCGTCCTCGACGCCGCGGCGCGGTCCGACATACGTCGTTATCAGGAGTTGAAGCAGGCGGCTCTGGACCGGGCGGCTTCCTCGCAGCAGACCGGATGACGAGGGACCGGCCGCGCCGCACTGTTCCGGGACAGCCCAGCCCGCCAAGGAGGGCTTCCGACCCTGCTCCGGCCCCGGCGCTGATCAGGGGCCGGAGCATGCCGATGCAGTTGCCTTTGAGCCGCGGGGATCGTTGCCCCGCGTGTGACGGGGTGGGGCGCGGGCCAGCGGGTGCGGATCTGCTGGTCAGGCTCCAGTCCAACCACCTCGGTACCGCTCAGGAAGAACTTCCCGGCGGTTCGAGAGGGCCGGATGCTGCCCCGGCACGTGATCTACCGCGTCATCACCTTCGCCAAGGGCGACATGGTCGCCCACCTGGGCACGACGCTGCTGGACCCCGAGCGGTACCCGGCCGACGAGCTGGTCGCCCTCTGCCGGGAACGCTGGGAGATCAAGCTCGCCTTCGACGAGATCAAGAACCACCTCGGCCCAGGCGGGCCGGTCGAGTCGCGGACACCGGAAGGTGTCCGACAGGAACTGTGGGCCTGCCTCGCGGTCCACCACACCATCCGCCAGTTCGCCCACAGGGCCGCGCTCGCCCGCCCGACGGTGGACGCCGACCGTGTCTCCTGCCTGAAGTGCGTCCGCATCATCCGCCGCAGCATCCCGTCCCTGCTCGGAGCGACCCTCACCAAGCTCACCCGTTCCTTCACCGAGGCCGGGCGGGAGGCACGCGCGCGCCTCCTCTCGAAGCCGAAGAGCAACCGTCGGGCCGGGAGGCCGGTGCTCAAGGGAACGCGAGCCCGGACATCGCCCTAGATGTCAGCTTCTGTCGTACGCCCATCAGTCACTGCGGCGGCAATCAGTGCCACAAGGTTGTCGGTCCAGCAATCGGACTCTTTCGTCGCTACCTCAACGCCGCATCCGCCGCAGACGAGGTTGGGCCCGTCTAGGCCCGCGAGCCCGCAGCAACCACTGACACGCTGCGGGTCGGGGTGAAGCACCGTCCCAGGAACGTCGTCCGGGTGGAAGATCAGAAGGCTGCCGTCGAAGTTGATCTTGAAGGTCCCCAGAGCCATCCGCGGCGGAGCGACTTCGTAGCCCGGCGGCCGCTCGGGACCCCTCACTGGTTCCCCCGACACCACTTCGCTGGTCACGGGCTGCTGACAGTTGGCACAGCGGAAGATGGTCATGCCGTCATTCTCTCGAGCTGCACGCGCCCTATGAGGCCGGGACGCTAAGGCAACTGCATTGGCCGGAGCATGCCCCCCGCCAGCGTCCACTGTTTACGGTGCTCCGCGCAGTGTCGAGCGGCCTGCGTAGTGTGCCGTGTTGCCCAGCTCCTCCTCGATCCTGATCAGCTGGTTGTACTTCGCCGTGCGGTCCGAGCGGGAGAGGGAGCCGGTTTTGATCTGGCCGCAGTTGGTTGCCACCGCCAGGTCGGCGATCGTCGTGTCCTCCGTCTCGCCCGAGCGGTGTGACATGACGACCGACCAGCCCGCCTCGTGGGCCGTCGTCACGGCGGTCAGGGCCTCGGTCAGTGTGCCGATCTGGTTGACCTTGACCAGGACCGAGTTGCCGACGCCCGTGCGGATGCCCTCGCGCAGCAGGGTCTCGTTCGTGCAGAACACGTCGTCGCCGGTGAGCTGGCAGCGGTCGCCGACGCGGGTGGTGAGTTCGCGCCAGCCGTCGAGGTCGTCCTCCGCCATCGGGTCCTCGATCGCGACGATCGCGTACGCGTCGATGAGGCGGGCCAGGTGGTCGGCGTGTTCGGACGGGGTGCGGCGTACGCCCTCGCCCGCGTAGTCGTACACCCCGTCGCGGAAGAACTCCGACGACGCCGGGTCCATGACGAGGGCGATGTCCGTGCCGGGGCGGTAGCCGGTGCGTTCGATGGCGGCCGTCACGAAGTCGAGCGCCTCCTCGGCCGTGCGCAGCGCGGGGGCGAAGCCGCCCTCGTCGCCGACGGCCGTGGAGTGCCCGGCGGCGTGCAGGTCGCGGCGCAGGGTGTGGAAGACCTCGCTGCCCATGCGGACGGCTTCGGCGAACGTGTCGGCGCCGACGGGCGCGATCATGAACTCCTGGAAGTCCAGCGGGTTGTCGGCGTGGGCGCCGCCGTTGACGATGTTCATCATCGGCAGCGGCAGCAGGTGGGCGTCCTCGCCGCCGAGGTGGCGGTAGAGGGGCAGGCGGCGGGCGGCCGCCGCGGCCTTGGCGGCGGCGAGGGAGACGCCGAGGACCGCGTTCGCGCCGAGCCGGGACTTCGCCGGCGTGCCGTCGAGGGCGATCAGCGCCGCGTCGAGTCCCGCCTGGTCGGCCGCGTCCCGGCCGCGTACGGCCGCCGCGATCTCCCCGTTGACGTGGGCCACCGCGCGGTCGACGCCCTTGCCGTGCCAGCGCGCCGGGTCGCCGTCGCGCAGTTCGACGGCCTCGCGGGTGCCGGTGGAGGCGCCGGAGGGGACGGCCGCGCGCCCGAGGGAGCCGTCCGCGAGGACGACGTCCACCTCGACCGTGGGGTTGCCCCGGCTGTCGATGATCCGGCGGGCGGTGACGGTCTCGATGAGGGCGCCGAGGGGGCCTGCTGGCTTCGTGGACATGGGGCGTTCCTCCCGTTCTCGTGTGCCGCGGCCCCGGCTGCGGCAGCGCTGACGCTGGGCCCGGCACCGCAGACTGTACAGCAAGACTGCACAGTTTCGCTGTACAGCAATGCTGTGCAACTCAGGTGCGCCGCGGCGGCGGCCACGGATAAAGTGCCGTATGCCCACCCCGGAAGCCGCCGCCATCGCCGCAGACCTGCGCACCGCGATGGGCAAGCTCACCCGCCGCGTCAAGCACGAGGACCGCATCCCGCTCGGCCAGGTCGCCGTCCTCGGCGCGCTCGACCGCGACGGCGCCATGACCACCAGCGACCTCGCCGCCGACCAGCGCGTACGCCCTCAGTCGATGGCCAGGGCGGTGGGGCTGCTCATGGAGCAGGGGCTGATCACCCGCCGCGCCCACCCCACGGACCGCCGCAAGTCCCTCGTCGAGCTGTCCGACGCGGGCCGGACAGCCCTGGAGGCGGAACGCGGCCGCAGGGCCAGCTGGCTCGCCCAGGCCATCGAGTCCGAACTCACCGACGAGGAACGCGCGTTGCTGGCCCGGAGCGCGGCCCTGCTGGAACGCCTCGCCACGCGTTAGCGCGGGCGGGGGCCGAGGGGAGTCCGCGTATGAGGTCGGCGACACAGGCGGCCACGTCGCGGCCCGCCGTGTCCACCACCAGGTGCTCGCGGTCCCACAGCTCGTACGCGCGGCCCACGATGGCCTCCCACGTCGGCAGCGCGAGATCGGGGATGTCCACGGTGCGGTGCTCGGCCCGGCGGCGGTGCTCGACGGGGTCGGAGCAGACGATCTCGGCCTCCAGCACGGGTACACCCGCGCGCCCGGCGACGTCCTGCCACGCGTCGCGGGTGACGGCCAGGGGGTTGACGGACTCGGCGATCACCGTCAGCCCCTGCCGCAGATGCTCCTCGGCCAAGGCGTACGCGACGGCGTACCCGGCCGGGCCGAGGGGCTGGGCGGCCAGCCCGGAGCGGACGATGGCCTGCTCGATGGTGTCCACGCGCAGGTGGACGCCGCCGGTCCGGCGGGCGAGGGCCCGCGCCAGCGTCGTCTTCCCCGCCGCCGGGAGTCCGCAGATGATGACGAGCACGGCCCCATCCTGCCCCACGGCCCGGTCACCGCGCCCGGCACGCGGACCGTCTCGACGCCGAGGCCGGACGCGCCGCCGGCGTCGTCGTGGCGGCGGGCGGCCGGCCTGAGCAGCGGCCGTCAGCGACCGGGCGGCTCCTCCGCCCCGTCGAGAGGCGATCGGACTGGCCGGACGACATCGCAGCACCGTCGGGGCGCGTTGATCAGAAGGGGGGATCAGACGTGTCGCCGAGCTCGGGGCAAGCTGATTCGGCCGACCACGGCGCGGCCGCGGACCGCCCGTCGCGGACGGCGAAGGCCTCCGGTCGCCCTTCCGGCCCGGAGCTGTCCTCGCCCCACGCGGTGAGCGCGTCAAGCACCTCCCGTACCGGAGGCACCAGACCGGCCCGATGATGACGCGGTCGCGGATCATCGAGCAGCGGGATGCACGCGGCGACGGCCGCGGCACGCACATGCGGGTCCTGGTCATCGACGCACGCCGACACCGCAGAGAGTCGGAAAGTGGTCCTCAAGGGCGCAAAGCCTTGTTGACGACTCATCAACTCTGCCTCGCCGTCGGCTTCGTGGGCTACAGACCCCACCCAGCCAAGCAGCTCCGTTCTCAGTGGCCCCGGAAAGGCATGGGGCCTCTTGTCGACAGGCGCGGCAGTACGCGGGTCGGCGAGGATCGCCGCCACGCAGAGGGCCGCGGGCGCCGTTGCCGAGTAGAGCCTGTTCTGGTGGTGCACCGCGTGGTGCAAGGTGGTCCAACCCACGGGAACGCGCCTGTTGATCGTCGTCCAGCAGGTCGGGCGGCGTTTCGGGCGTGTCCTCGGCCGTCCCATAGGCGTGTTCCGGAGAGGCCCAGTCGGTTTCCGTCGACACCGCATCAGGAGCGGGTAGATCGGCGCCTCCGCTCGGCATGCCGGAAGTATGCCGACGTTTGGCAGGAGCAGCTCCAACCGGGCCATCTGCGGGAGGCCGTGCGCCACTTCAGCGCCTTGCGCGGAGGATACGAGGTCCGCGCGCCCTCGGCGGGACCACCCCGCCGCGCTCTCGGTCCGGCCGGGGACGGGGGGCGCGCCGGGGTGAGAGTCTGGCGGTTCGGGTCGTCGGGCGCGTGCGGGGCGGGCCGGGTGGCGCCTGGTCGTCTGAGGCGGAGTGGTGGGTGGAGGCGGGATGGCGCTGGAAGGTGTGCTGGTCGCAGAAAGTCTGCCTGTGGGAGCCGAGTTGAACGGCGTACCGCTGCGGGTGTCGCGCGTCAGGCGGGTCGAGGCGGGGGACGCGGCGGCCGGGCAGCCCGTGGGGTGGACGCTGCTCGACTTCGCGGCGGACGAACGCGACGCCGCTCGCCTGGCCGACGGGCTGGCCGCCGCGCTCTCCCCCACCGGCGGCTGGTACGCCGACTTCCACACGGCCGACGAGACGTTCGTCGTCTTCGCGGGCAAGGTCTTCCGCTACCCGCGCGGCCAGGAGGAGGGACGGCGCCGCGTCCAGGAGCACGGGCGCGCGGTGGGCGTTCCGGAGCGGCAGCTCGACTGGGCGCGCTGAACGGCGTCGGCGGGTGGTGCGGTGACCCGTGTCGGCGCAGGCGGACCGGTCCCTGCAACTCGCCTCGTTCCGCTCGTCTTTGATGCCGCGCCGCAGCCGGTGAGGCGGACCGCTCGCGGCGGGCGGGCTTGTCGCCGCGTCAGCGCGTCCGGTGGGCGGCCTGGCGTTCCAGGCCGTCGAGGAGCGCGCGCAGGCCGAACGCGAAGGTGTCGTCGGGCGCGGCCGCGTAGCCGTTGGCCGCCGCCGTCTCCAGGCGGGCGCGCAGCCGGGGGTGGCGTGCCGCGATCTCCCGGGCCTCGGCCATGGCCCGGCCGAACCGCTCGTCGGCGTCCGCCCCGCCGCCGAGCCGCCGGGTGAGGGAGGCGGTGGCGGCGGCACCGGCCGCGTTGCCGAGGACGTATGTGAAGACGGCGGCGGCGGCCCGGTCGGCCTCAGGACCGGCGAACCCGGCGGCCTCGTAGACGGCGAGGCTGTGCTCGTCGTGCCGCGCCTTGCCCTGCCCGAAGACGACGTGCGCGGCGAGGACCTGCACCAGCCAGGGGTGCCGGGTGAACATCCCGTACAGGTCGGCCGCCATGGCGGCGGCCGCCGCGCGCCAGCCGGACGCGCCGGGGTCGGGGAGCGTGAGCCGGCCCCACACGTGGTCGGTGGCGAGCACGACCAGGTCGTCCTTGTTCTTGACGTGCCAGTACACGGCCGTGGCGGCGGAGTCGAGCCGCTTGCCGAGGGCGCGCATGTTCAGTCCTTCGAGCCCTTCCGTGTCGAGGAGTTCGACGGCGGCGTGGACGATCCGGTCGCGGGTGAGCGTGTCGCGTGCCATGGGCCCACCCTACGAAGGGACTTGCACATTGTTCAAGTCGCGCAGTACGGTCGCTCCCGTCAGCGATTGAACAATGTTCAAGTCAGGGAGTCCGCCATGCATCTCCTCGCCGCCGCCGCGCAGTTGCTCGTCGCCGCCGCCTTCGTCAGCATCCCGCTGGTCCGCCACCGCTTCGGCCCCGCCGCGAAGGCCGCCGCCGAGGCCGAGCTGCGGCGCCAGGACGTCCGCCCCGCGGTGCTGGCGGAGAACGGGCTGCGGTTCGACGCCGGAGGGCACGAGACGGCGGCCCCGGTGGCCGTCGCCGCGGTGATGACGGCCGTCGCCGCCCTGCACCTGGCGGCGGTCGGCCTGGCCACGCCGCTGACCTGGGTCTTCTCGTCCCTGGTGATCCTGATGAACGTGGCGATAGTCCACAGCAACCGCACCGCCGTCGCGTCCGTCGAGAAGGCCTTCCGCCGCAAGGGCGACCCGGAGCTGGCCCGCGTCGAGGTGGCGCCATTCCTCCGGGCCGCCGAGGACGCGTTCCCCGGCTGGGTGCGCCTCCAGACGCACGTGCGCCACACGCTCGTCTTCCTCGGCTCCGCCGTCGCCCTGGCCGCCGCGTCGCTGGCGGGCTGACGCCGGCCCGGACGCGGGCCGTCGCCCGGTCGGACCTCGTCGGCCGGATCGCGCTACCGGACCGGCCGTCCGAGCCGTCCGAGCCGCCCGGCCGTCAGCCCGGCGCCTCCGTGCGCAGCGACCACGGACCCCGCGCCCGCACCAGGTAGCAGCCGGGCCCCGGCCACGTGAAGGCCACCGCCTCCGGGCCTCTGCCCCGTACGAGCTGCGTGCCGCCCAGGAGGTCCGCGTCCAACGCGAGCAGGGAGAAGTCGCCACCGCCCGCGTTGCGGAGTTCGGCCGCGCCCGACTGCCCCTCGTGGCACAGCAGTTGGGAGGCGTGCCCCGCGTGGTGGGCGGGGAGGGCGGGGAGGGTGTCGAGCGGGCACGACTCGACGGTCCACGCCACCTCGTCCGTCCCCGCGAAGATCAGCTCGAAGCGTGCCCCGGCGGCCTCGCCCGCCCGGGGCAGCGGCAGGCGCGCGTCGGCGGACTCGTCGGGGCCGCCGACGCGGTAGCGCCGTTCCGGTGCGCCGCGCGTCTGGACGACGACGGTGAGGACCGCCGCCGACTCCGTACGGACGCGCAGCACGGCGGGCCGGTCGGGCGCCGGGTAGTGGACGAATCCGCGCACGTTCCCACGGCCGGTGCGGGGTTCCCCGGGCGGCCCCGACCCCGGCTTGGGCGCGCTGCGCCGTGCGGGAGGCAGGGGGCGCGGCGTTCGGCGTACGGGTGCGGGGGCGCGCACCTGGGGCGGCGGCGGTGCGGCCGGTCCGCGCGCGGCCTCGTCGCCGAGGCGTACGGCGCAGGCGGTGCACACGGCGATGTCGCGGGGGGTGCCGTGTGCGGGCGCCCACGTGGTGTCGGTGGTGGAGGGGCCGTGCCGCGCGTCGAAGAAGCACGGGGGGCGGCGGCTTGGGAGGGGGCGGCCCGCGAGGCGCGCGTCGAGGCAGGCGAGGGCATGACGACCGGCGTCGACCGCGCGCTGCGCGTCCCCGCTGTCGGGGTCCGCGTCGAAAGCACGTTTGGCCTCGTCGTAGGCGTCGAGCGCGTGCCCGAGGTCGGCACGCATCTCGTCGGTCGCGCCGGGCTGTCCCGGCGAGAAGGGGTGCTCGTCGAGCGCGATGCCGAAGGCGGTGATCTCGGCGTCGACAGCGGCGAGTTCGGCGTCACTCCGGCGTGGCCCGGTCCCGAACGGCAGACGGAACACACGCGCCTCCTTCCCTTGGCTCCCCCACGACAGCGGACCACCGGGACTCTATCCGGCGGGTGGCGGAGCCTCCCCGCCGACGGCGCTTCCCCCGCGCGGCCCGCGACCGCGGGACAGGAGGGGGGCGCTGACCGGGCACTTTCCTTCGCTGCGGCCCGTTGGATCTTCGCGGCGGTCGGGGTTACCGGCGCGGTGTCGCACCCTGCGGACCGCAGCGGCGTGCTTCGTTCAGCCGATGCCGCTGAACGGCTGTGCGCGGCGGCCGCCCTTCGGGACGGCTGGGGATCATGGCGAAGGCCGCACGTTCGGTGGTGGTGGCTGCCGATCCCGGGCCGCTGGGTGCCGTGGAAAGCAGTCAGGGCATGTCTTCGTCGGCCGCGACGTCGTCGTGAAGGTCATCGGCACCGCGCCGGGCACGCGCGGCTCGGCGGGCGGGAGGTCCGTTACGCCTGCTACGCCCGTGTGCCGGGCAGCGCGCCGACCGGCGGAGGCCCGGACGCGCCGCTCGCCCGGGAACCGACGCCGCGCCCTTCCTCCGGGCCACCGAGAACACGTTCCCCGGCCGGGTGGGCATCCAGACGCACGGGCGGCCCGACGCCGACGCGGAGTCCGTCACGGCGGCCGGGACCGGTCTCTGTCGCCCCGACAGCCGGGAGAATATGTCGAGAAGACGGCGTCCCCGCCGCCCCCCGTCCTGCCCCCACATTTCAGAAGCCGTGGCGGTCCGCGTACGGGGGAAGGAGCCGGGCGACCTGCTCAGCCATGTACCGCGCACGCTCCGGGTCGGGCGGGCCCCAGGAAGCCTCGATCTCCCGCAGCAGGGCCCTCAGTTGCGCCCCGGGGACGATCAACACACCCGGAAGCCTCACCTGCCCGCCCGTGACACGGGCCCCGTGCATGGCCACCACGGTGCCCACCGGTACGCCGAGCGCGTCGGCCGCCTGCCCCGATTCGTAGCGCGTCGCCTCCACCCGGCTGGTGACGTCCTTGTCCCCGTGTAACAGGCGGGCGCCACGGGCGTACACGTTGCCGTGCTTCGAGGACCACATCTTGGAGTCCACGTGTATGACGGTGCCGCTGGGCGTCACCACGACATGGTCGAGGTCGGCCCGCCCGTGAGGCAGCGCGCGCCGGTGAACGGCGGACCACCCCGGCCCCATCCCGTCGAGCACCCGCGCGGTCCGCTTCTCCCCTGTCGCTCCCGCGGCCAACCGTGCCTGCTGGGCCAGCAACTCCTCGGCCGTGTCGGGGATCCGCGACGCCGTGGGCGAGGCGTACCGGCGGACGGGCGACCGGTACCGGCGTGGCCCGGCAGGGCGCCGGCGCGTACGCCGCCCTCTCCGATGGGACTGCTTGTCCCCCAGCGTCCCGGCCACGACGAGAATCAGCAGCAACGCCAGAGTGAGCCCCGGATGGTCCAGCAGGAAACTGACCAAGTCCACGTCCCGTCACTCCTGTTCGCTTCACCACCGGTCCGTGAGGTGGACCACAGAGTCTCCCACTGACCTCCGGTCCACGGGACGCTCTAGAGTCGTGATCATGGCGACGAACGACGCACCCGGGCCCTCCCTCCTGCTCGTCGGTGTCGATCCCGGCCTGGTCGACTTCCGGGCCATGCCGGGCCTGGACGCCGACCGGCTGCGCGCCTCCCGGGCGGAGATCGACGCGGAGCTGAGGGCACTCGGATTCACGGTACGGCGATGCGTCATCGACCTCGGCGAAACGGCGGGGACGACGCTGAAGGCGGCCTTGGCGGACGGCGACTTCGACCACGTGATGATCGGCGCCGGAGTCCGGGCGATCCCGTCGAACCTGCTGCTGTTCGAGCGCGTGATCAACATCATCCACCGCCACGCCCCCCGTGCGGCCATCTGCTTCAACTCCGACCCGAGCGACACCGTGGACACCGCGAAACGCGCCCTCGCCGGCGAGGCAGCCGAGTAACGGGGTGGCGCTGTCACCGGATCGGACCCGGGGCAGGGACCCGCGATCCTCAGCCGTCCCGGAGAGTGGCTGCCACGGCCTGGTGACTGGACGGAGTCGGTGCCAAGCGGGCACTTCCCCTCGGTGCGGCTCGTTGGATCTTTGCGACAGTCGGGGTTCCGGCGCTGTGTCTGGCACGGCGGACCGCGGCAGTGTGCGCGCGTCCTTCAGTCGATCCCGCTGAACGGCTGTGATCGCGACGGAGGCCGCACGTCCGGTGGTGGCGGCTGCCGTCCGCGCCGGGGAGGGGAAGTGATGGCCGGAACGCGTCAGCAGGACCGTGAAGTCGCCCGTGCGGCGGCCGCCGCCGCGCTCGGGCGTGATCCCGGGCCCCTGGGTGCCGTGGAGAGCGCTTCGCACCATGTCTTCGTCGGCCGCGACGTCGTCGTGAAGATCATCGACGCCGCCGGGCACACGCGGCTCGGGCGGGAGGTCGCGCTCGCCTCCCACCTGCCCGCCGGGATCACGGCGCCGCTGCTCGCCGACGGCCTGCACCGCCTCGGCGGGCGGGAGGTCCGTTACGCCTGCTACGCCCGCATGCCGGGCAGCGCGCCCGGCATGGGACTGCCGGGCGTGGACGCCGTGACCGCGCGCCGGCTGGCGGAGGAAGCGGTCAGGCGCCTCGGCGACCTGCACAGCTGGACACCCGGCCCGGAAGCGCGGGACATGCTCGAAGAGCCCCTGGAACACGGCGGGTTCACCGGCCGGGACGCGCTGCTCGCCGAGGTGGGGAAGCTCGCGGCCGACGACCGGGAACGGGCGCTGTCCCGCCGCCTGCTCGACGGCCTGACGGCGCTGGCGGAGCAGGCACCGCCCCGCGCGCGGACCGCCGTGCCCGTGCACGCCGACTGCCACTGGGACAACTGGCTGGTGCACGAAGGCCGCGTGACCGCCCTGCTCGACTTCGAGTGGGCCCGCCTCGGCGAACCGGCCGACGACTGGCTGTTCCTCGCGCGCTTCGCCGGCCCCCACCAGCGGGCCGTGCTCGACGTCATCGCCCGGGCCACGGCGGCGGACCCGGAGGAGCTGCGGGCCGCGTGCGAGGTCCGCGAGGCAGCGCACCTCGTCTCCGACCTGCGCGCCGCCCTCCACTTCGGCGAGGGCGCCACCGACCTGCTCCGCGACCTGGAGGCAGTCGTCCTCGACCGCCACTGGTGGCGCCCGGCGCGCTGAGCCCCGTGACGCGCACATCGGCGGCCTCCTACATCACCTCGCGGGCCGTGGTGAGCAGCGCGGCGACGGCGGGGTCCTCGGCGACGGCCTCTTCGAGCGCGGCGGTGAGGGTGGCGTCGTAGGTGCTGCGGGCCTCGCGGCAGCGGGTGCGGCCGGGGTCGGTGAGGACGGTGTACGCGCCGCGCTTGTCGTCGGGGCACAGGTCGCGGTACGTGTACTCGGCCGCGTTGAGGCGGCCGACCAGGCGGGTGACCGAACTCTGGTTGAGGCGCAGCTTGTCGGCGAGTTCCTGCATGCGCAGTTCGCTGTCGGGCGCCTGGTCGAGGAGGGCCAGTGCGCGGTACTCGGACAACCCGAGACCGTGACGGCGCTGGAGGGCGGTCGCCAACCGGCTCTCGACAAGGGTGTGCAGCCCGAGCAGCCGGTCCCACACCTGTGCGTCGTCCGCGACCTCACCACTTCTGACCTGCGCTGCCATCACTTCGCTCCTTGTCCGTGCCAGGGCGGGCGACCCGGCGGCGGGCCGCCGCCTTGACACAAGCTTACTTGTGCATGCATGCTCCTTCTCGCAGAACTTGCACATACATACAAGAAGTGAGGGTCCCATGGCCTGGATCTACCTGCTCGTCGCGGCCGTGTTCGAAGTCGTCTTCGCCCTGGCGACCAACGCCAGCCACGGATTCACCGTGCTGGACGCCTCACTCCTGACGGCGGGCGCGGCGGCGGTCGGGATCTTCTTCCTCAGCCTGGCGCTCAAGACGCTGGACGTGGGCGTCGGTTACACGGTGTGGACCGGCATCGGCTCGGTGGGGACGGTGATCTTCGGATCGGTCGTGTTCCACGAGGAGATGACCGCGGCGAAGGCGATCGCGTTCGTCCTGATCATCGGCGGCGTGCTCGGCCTGAAGCTCTCCGACCGAAGCGGCGCCGACGCGTCGCCCCGCACCGCCTGACCCCCGCCCCGCCCCGTCCCCAGGAGAACCGCCATGCACTGGATCTACTTGCTGATCGCCATCGTCTTCGAGATCGCCTTCGCACTGGGCACCAACGCGACCAAGGGCTTCACCCGCCTGTGGCCCTCGGTGTTCACCCTGCTCGCCGCAGCGGGCGGCATCTTCACCCTCAGCCTGGCGCTGCGCACGCTCGACGTCGGTGTCGGCTACACCATCTGGACCGGCATCGGCTCGGTCGGCACCGTCGTCCTGGGCGCGCTGATCTACAAGGAGAAGATCACCCCGCCCAAGCTCGTCTCCTTCGCCGCCATCGTCGCGGGAGCCGTGGTGCTGCGCCTGGCCGCCGGAGCCTGACCGCGCCCTCCCGGGACGGGAAACCCGTCCCGGGACGCGGCTACGCGTCCCCGGCCGGTGCGCCCAGCACCAGCACGACCTGCTCGTCCTCCCCCTCCCCCACGGTGTCCGTCCGCTGGAAGCCGACCTTCTCCAGCAGCCGCACCGAGCCGGCGTTCACCGCGTACGGATCGGCGTACAAGGGGCGCGTCTCCTCCCGCTCCAGAAAGAGCCGCAGGGCCCGCGTGCCTATGCCCCGCCCCCAGTACTCGCGGCCGAACCAGTACCCGATGAACCGCCGGTCCCCGTGCCACCACGCCACCACATTGCCCGCGACCGCGCCCTCGACGGTGACGGCCTGCACGAAGACGGCGGGGTCCGCCAGAATCCTCGTCGTCCAGTGCGTCATGAAGGCCTCCCGCTCCCGAGGCGGGAACCGCGCCCGCCGCGCGGCCTCCGGATCATGCTCATAGGCGAGGAACACCTCCAGATCCCCCGAGCCGACATCCCGCATTCCCACCATTTCGCTCATGCGGCGAAGTCTGCCACCGGCCACTGACAGTCCGGCCCGGGCAGGACAGTCGCCCTGTGTAGGCTGCGTGGCCCCGGCCGGCCTGCGAGTTCGCAAGTGCATCGCAGGGCAAGGCGGTTGACCGCCGTGCCCTGCGGCAGCACATCGCGCGCAGGCCCACCCCGCCGGCCATCCCCGAGGAGTTGTGCCCCGTTGGTAGACATCGATGACATATGCGGCCACGCCGAACCTGCCTGGAAAGCCGAGGGTGACACCTTCCTGATGTGCGACCTCGGCGGCTCGGGCTTGCCCGGCCGCTGGGAGCAGCTCTGGGCGAAGCGGACGGGCACGGACGAGTTCGTCGTCTGCGCCATCCCGCTCTTCGCCGATGGCATCGCGCTGGGGGATCACGTCACGGCACGCCCGGCGCACGGATTCGACCTCGTGGTCGACTCCGTCGTGAGATCCGCCGGCAACGCCGTGCTGCGCGTCTACTTCCGGGAGGGGGCCGAGGTGTGGGAGACGCAGGACAGGCAGACGGAACTCATCCGGTCGGTCGGTGAGTTGGGTCTCCTGAGCGAGACCGGTCTGCTGGGTCACGTGGCGATCAGCTGCCCGTGGGACTCACCGCAGTACGGGGAACTCGAAAAGCTCCTGCACGCCTACACGCTGCTCGAATGGAGCGACTACGAGTCCGGCACCCGCCGTTGACCACCGGAGCCACGGGCCCGAGGTGATCACCGGCCGCCCGCGCACTCCGGTGGCGCGCGCCTCGCCGAGGGCGCCTTGCGGCCGGGCCGCGCGCCCCCCGAAGTGTCAGTGGCGGGTGCCAGGATCACCGGCATGACACCGCTCCGGCCCGGCGACCTGACCCGGCCCGTCCTCCGCACCGACCGCCACGACGACACGGCAGGGGAAGCCGCGTGCCAGGACGGGCGCCGGGCACTCCCCCGCCGCCGAACACGCCGAATACGCCGGGCACGCGGCCGGGACGGGCGTCTTCCGGCGCTGTCGACCGGGCCCGGGCCACCCGATGTCTAGAGGCCGCCTGAGTCCCCGTCCGGCAGGACGAGGCAGAGATAGGCGTGGAAAGCGGTGGCCGCCGCCAGCATCGCCAGGCCCCGTGCGGTGAGCCTGCGCCGCCACTCCTCCAGGGAGGCGGACAGGGCGTCGATGTCACCGGCCGACCGGATCTGCCGCACGACGGTCGCCACATGCTCCAGCGGGTAGCCGCCGCGGCGCAGCAGGTGGGCCAGTTCGGCGTCGCGGACGTCGTTCGCGCGGTAGACGCGGTAGCCGGTGGCCGGGTCGCGGGCGGGGGCGAGGATTCCGGCGTCCTCCCAGCCGCGCAGGGTCGCCGGGGTGACGCCGAGCCGGTGGGCCAGTTCGCCGATGGTGCGCGGGCCGCGCCGTGCCGGTAGGCCGGGGGCGGCGCGTGGTTCCGCCGCCGTGAGGTGGTCCACGGCCTCCCGTACGGCGTCGAGCGTCTCGCGGTCGCGGAGCGCCTGGCCGTGACCGCGGTCGACGGCGGCCAGCGCGTCGTCCACCGCGCCGCGGTGCAGGGCGTTCATGATGCGACCTGCGGCGCCGTGCCCGTGGGCGGTGACGAGGGCGAGGTACGCGCGGAGGGCCGCCGCGTGCGTGCGGGTGTAGATCCGGTAGCCGCTGGGCGTGCGCTCGGCGGGCGGGAGGAAGCCGTCCCGCTCGTAGTTGCGGACCGCCTGGGTCGAGATGCCGTGCTCGCGCGCGAGGTCGGTCGGTCTGAGTCTGCTCACCGCTTTGAGACTTTACCGCAGCGGGGAGGGGAGTTGAGCGGGGCAAGTCTCAACGGTGTGCCGTGCCGGTGTTCACCCCGTCCAGCGGGTCCCGGCGAACCGTGCCAGCGCCCCGGCCAGTTCCTCCCCCGGCCCGCCGCCGCGGCCGAGCGGCCACAGCGCCACCCACCCGCCGTCCGCGACCCGCATGCCCGGCCCCGGGACGACACCGGGGGCGAGCCGTACGTGGAGCATCGGCTCGTATCCGCCGCGCGCCCCCTCCCAGCCGCGCACGGCCACCTCGGCGATGTCGGCCCAGGCGAGGGCGAGCCGCCGGTCGCGGGAGACGACGGCGATCCAGTCCCCGTTCAGGTGCAGCTCCGCCGGGCGTCTGACCAGCGGCACCACGAGCAGGTCGAGCGCGGGCGGCAGCAGGAGGCACAGCGCGACGGCGGCCCAGGCCCACGTGCCCTCCGCCGCGGCCGCGCCGAGCGCGGCGGCGGTCCACAGCGGCACGTACAGCGCGGCCTGCCCGCGCCGGACGCGGGCGCCGGTGTGGCCGGTGAACCGCAGGTGGCCGGTGGCGTCGTCCGCCGACGGCCGGGGCCCGGCGCTCCGGAAGACGTACGCGCCCCCCGTCCGCCTCAAGAGCCCCGCGCGCGCCGCCTCTTCGAGGAACGCCAGGACGGCCCACGGCAGCGCGCCCGTCGCCGCCAGGACGGTCCGCGCCGTCAGCCACCGGCACCACGGGCTGAGCAGCAGCGCCGTGGCCGCCCCGGCGAGGGCGCCCCCGGCGGGCGGGGCGTGCCCGGCCGCCAGACCGGCGGCGACGGGCGCGGCGAACAGGGCCGTGAGCAGCGCGCTCGCCCGTTCGTCCCGCAGCAGGCGTACGGGCCCGGCGGCCAGGCCCGCCTCCGCCGGTATGCCGAGCGCCAGCGCGAGGGCGGCGCACGCCGCGGCGCTCACGGCGACCGGCGCGCCCCCGCCCAGGAACAGCAGCGGCAGGACCGCCAGCAGCACCGCCGCCCGGACGGCGGCGGCCGGTTCGGGGCGGCGCGGGCCGAACAGGGCGGTCGGCCGCCGGGGCTGCCCGTCCCGCGACAGGAACGCGAGGTGCGCCAGCAGCCCGCCCGCCACCCCGTACGCCGCGCCCGGCACGAGCAGCGGGAGCGCGGCGGACAACGCGAGCAGCACACCGCGCGCCACCGTCGCGCGCCGCGCGCGGTGGACCCGCCACCACGCGAACTCGTCCGTCCGCAGCCGTCTCAGCAGCCGCGCGAGCCGCGCCGCGTCGGCCTCCCGGCCGGGCGGCCCGGCCGGGCGCGGCGCGCGGGCGCCCCCAGGCTGTGCGCGCAGGACCGCGCAGGGGGCCGCCAGGTCGGCCAGCGTGCCGGGCCTGAGGAGGACGATCAGCGGGGCGCCCCCGTCCAGCGCCTGCCGGAGGCCGGTGAGCGCCATGTCCCGTGCGGAAGACGGCAGTTCGTCGATCCCGTCGAGAACGGGGAGCACCAGGCGGTCGCGTACGAGCCGCCGCGTCGCCGGGCGCCGCAGGCCGTCGCCGCGGCCGCCGTACTCCTGGGCGAGGCGCCGGGCGAGCCAGGTGTCGAGCGTTTCGAGCGCGGGATCCCAGGACGCGGCGGACAGGTGGACGGGCACGGGCCCCGGGAGGCGCAGGAGTTCGCGCGTGAGAAGGACGGCCAGGGACGTCTTCCCCGTGCCCGCCGCGCCCGTGACGGCCAGGCGGGGGCCGGGCAACGCGGCGACGGCGCGTGCCAGTTCGGCGAGGCCGTCGCCGTCACCCGCACCCTCGGCGCGCCAGTCGGCGGCCCAGGGGACGGTCGGCGCGTCCGGCCCGGCCAAGCCGAGCGCGTCCGCGTCCGCGCCCGCCCGCGCGTCGGCGAGCCGCGCCAACTCGCCCGCCGCACCGGCCCGTTCGGCCAGCCGCGCGCCGTACGCCGCGGTACCGCGCACGAGATACGTCGTCCCGCTCCCGCCGCCCATGCCGCCAACGTAGCGCGGGCGCGTCAGGCGGACGGCTCGCCGCCCGGGACGCGGTCGTAGGTGAGGAACGCGGTGCCGCCCGCCAGGACGGTGTGGTCGGTCAGCCGCCAGGCCGCGGGGCGGAAGGCGGCGCCGGCGCCGAAGAGCGGTATGCCGGTCCCGGCGGTCACCGGGTTGAGCTTGAGGACGAGGCGGTCGATCTCGTCGTACAGGACCCCGGCGAGCGTGGCGCCGCCGACGAGCCAGATGTCCTTGTCCCCTTCCTCGCGCTTCAACTCCCGGACCGTGGCGACCGGATCACCGGCGACGACCCGGACGCCGGGGTCGGGGCTCTCGCCGAGGGTGCGGGAGAAGACGACGTGCCGCAGGTGCGGGTACGCGTCGGTGAAGCCCGCGGCGAGGCCGATGTCGTAACTGCCGCGCCCCTCCACGACGGTGTCGAAGTGGGTGCCCTCCGCCTCCACGCCGAGGGCGGCGCGGGCCGGTCCCGGCAGGGTCTCGGGGTAGGTGGCGACGAGGTGCTCCACGTATTCGGGCGTCGGGACGAGGAGGCCGCCGGGGGCGGACGGGTCGGAGGCGTCGGGGGCGGCGATGAAGCCGTCGAGGGTGGCGGCGACGAGGTGGACGAGCTTGCGCATGCGGGTCCTTGCGTGGTCGGTGCGTCGGTGCGTGTACGGGCGGGGGTGTCAGCGGTCGGTGGCGGGCGCGCCGATGAGGCGGGCCACGGCCTCGCGGACCAGGTGGTCGCGTTCCTCGGCGGGGAACACGTCGGGGAGCGTGAGCTGTTCGGTGATCAGCCAGTTCATGGTCAGGAACATGAGGCGGACGAACGTCGCGTCGCCCGGCAGGCCGGCCCGCTCGTGCTGGGTGACGTTCTCGGCGACGTCGGCGCGGACCCGTTCGGTGAGCAGTTCGCGCAGGCGCGGCCGCCTGGTGGCTTCGAGGCGCAGCTCCAGCAGGGCGAGGGAGCCGGAGCCGAACGCCGCGATGCGCGCGAGCGTCTCGCCCAGCATCGCGGCGTAGCCCTCCTGGTCGTGCGCTCCGGCGAAGGCGGCGGCCAGTTGGTCCTCGCTCGGCCGGAGCCGTTCGTAGATCCGGGCGCCGGTCTGGACGAGCAGGTCGTCGCGGTTGCCGAAGTAGTTGGACGTGGTGCCGACCGGGACGGCCGCCTCCTTGTCCACCGCCCGCTGCGTCAGGCCGCGCGACCCCTCGCGGGCGAGGACCTCGATGGAGGCGTCGAGCAGGGCGGCGCGGCGGGCGGGGTTGCGGCGCATCGGCGTTCGTTCCTCGCGGTGTGAGGGGGCGGCTGGACACGCCAAGCAAAGCACTTCGCTTGAAGTGCGTCAAGTGGAGTACTTCAGCGGAGGAAGGCGAGGTCGTCGCCCCAGCCGTCGAGGACCGCGCCGTGGCCCGCCGCGCGGGCGGTCCGTTCCACGTCGCGGAAGAGCGCGCGCAGTCGGCCCGCCCCGCGCAGCCCCGTCAGCCGGGGCAGCAGCCGGTCGGCGGCCCACAGCGGGTCGCCGAGCGGGGCGTGCTCCAGCTCCCAGCGCAGGTACTTGTTGTACGGGCGCACCCGCCGGTGCAGCGCGAACAGCGCTTCGAGCGCGAACGGCACGGCCTCCGCCGCGTCCAGCAGCGCCGCCTCGGGGCGGCCGTCCCGGTGGCTCTTCAGCGCGCGGTACGTGGAGTTGGCGAACGCGTCGAGGAAACCGTCCGCCGCCTCCCGCGCCTCCGCCGCGTCCAGCGTGCGCTTGCGGTCGAGGACCGCGGCGATCCCGCCGTCCAGCCGGTCGCGCAGCACGGCGGCGTGCACGTAGCCGTAGCGCGACCAGGCCATGGGGTCGCCCGGCAGGCCGCGCCGCCGGAACTCGGCCAGGGGCATGACGACGAGGTCGAGGAGGGCGGAGCGGTGGCCGTCCTTCCCGTCGAAGGCGGACGGGCGGCCGTCCAGCGTGATGACGTGCACGTCGTCGTCGGAGTGGACGGTGGGCATCCCGGCGTGGACGCGGGAGCCGCTGAGGACGACACCGGCGACGGCGGGGTCGGCGTCGGCCAGGGCGAGGGCGGCGGCGAGGTCGCGGGGCATGGCGCCGGGGGCAGGGGAAGGCGAGGAAAGAGGCATGGTGAGATCTCCCGCAGGCGGTGGAGGCGTCGGGTGGCTGTGTGCTCGCGTGCGCGGCGGCCTGGGGCGGCCGCCGGGGAGGCTCATCTCACGCCTGGGACCGTAGAGGGCGGGGGCGCGGCGGGGCAACGGATTTCACGGGGGGGGCGCGGGGAAACGCCCGTCCGCGCGCCGTCCCCCCGAGGGGTGAGGGCGAAACGATCCGGCACGGCCGCGCCGCGTCGATCTGCATCCTTTCGGACAACCACATGCGTGACGCCCGTTCCGTCCCCCGCCGGAAGGACCACCGCCGATGTCAGGACCGCTCCCGCGACCCGCCCGCCTCGCCGCCGGAACGGCCGCCCTCGTCGCGTGCGCCGTGCTGGGTGCCGTCGCGGCGGCGGCGCCTGGTGACGGCGTGCCCGGGGGCGCGGCGCGCGCCGGGAGCGCGACGGCCGCCGCCGTCGTGGACGGCTCGGCCCGCCTCGTGCGCGGCCGGAACGTCGAGTCCGTCCGCGCGCCGGCCACCGGCGTCGTCTGCGTGCGGCTCGCCGACGGGATCGCGCCGGACGCGGTCGTGCCGCTCGTCACGGCGGTGCGCTCCGGCGACGGCGACGGCGCCGCCCCGCCCGCGCTCGCCGTCCTCGTCCACCCGGCACGCGCCTGCGACGGGGCGCGGGAGGTCGAAGTGGCGACGCACGACGCGGACGGGCGCCCCGCGCGCGCCGGTTTCATGCTCGTCGTGCCCTGAGCGCCGGAGCACACGCGGCCCCGGGCGCGCGCCCGGCCCACGCGTAGACTCGCCCGTATGGCAGTCGCGGCACGGGGACGCATCGACAAGCGCAAGGCGATCCTCGAAGGGGCGTTCGCCGTGTTCGCGCGCCGCGGCTACGCGCAGGCCTGCGTCCAGGAGATCGCGAACGAGGCGGGCGTCGCCAAGCCGACCGTCTACAGCCACCTCCAGGACAAGGCCACCCTCTTCCGGCACGCCATCGGCGCCGCCGCCGAGGCCTGCCTGCGCGAGCGGACCGCCGCCCTCGACCCGCTCGCCGCACCCGGCGACGACCTGGACGGGACGCTCCGCCGCGTCGGCCACCACCTCCTCGTCCTCCACGCCGACGCGCGCTCCTGCGCCCTGCGGCGCCTGCTGTACGCGGAGGTCACGCACTTCCCCGAGGTCCTGGACATCGCGAACGAGAGCGGCGCCCACCGTCTCACCGAGTCCCTCGCCGACCGCTTCGCCCGCCTCGCCCTGGCCGGGCGGCTGCGGGCGGGCGACCCGGCATCGGCGGCCGAGCAGTTCCTCGCGCTCCTCCTCGGCCCGATGGAGGCGCGCTCGCGGATGGGCACGCGGCCGGTCGCCGACGACGAGCTGCGCGCGGTCGCGGACGCCGCCACCGACACGTTCCTGCGCGCCTGGGGACCCGGCGCCGCGTGACCGCCCGCCGCGCCGTGCCCTTGGTACGGTGGGCGCCCGTCTCCGCCACCGACGCCGAGGAGCGCGCATGCGGGTCGTCCTGACCGGTGCCACCGGATTCGTCGGCTCGCGCGTCCTGCGGCGGCTGCTCGCCGAGGCGGGGGTCACCGGGGTCACCTGCCTGACGCGCCGCCCGCTCGACGTACGGTCCGACAAGCTCACCGTCGTGCGGATGGACGACTTCGCGCACTACGAGGACGCGCTCCTCGACCGGCTGGCCGGCCACCGGGCGTGCGTCTGGACGGTCGGCGGCAGCGCGTCCGCCGCGAAGGACCCGGTGGAGTACGAGCGGGTCACCCACACGTTCACCCTCGCCTTCGCGCGGGCGCTGGTGCCCCGGCTGACCGGGGAGTTCACCTTCTGCCACGTCAGCGCCAGGCGCCCCGGCCCCGGCGCGGCGGCGCGGCGCGCGACACGGGCGCCCAGGGACAGGACGGAGCAGGACCTGACCGCCCTCGCGCGCGGGCACGAGGGCTTCGTGCCGTACGCCTTCCGTCCCGGCGGGGTGCTGTCCGAACGGGCCGGGGCCGCCGGGCGGCTGCTGCTCGCGCCGTTCGGGGTGGGCGTCGGGGACCTGGCGACGGCCCTGGTGCGCGTGGCGTGCGGCGACGTCCCACCGCCGCCGCTGGTGCTGCGGAACGCGGACATCCGCCGCCTCGCGCGCTGACGGACTCCCTGTCACCTGCCGCGCAGCGCCGCCGCGAACCAGGCGAGGACCGGCGTCAGCGACGGCGGCACCGGCCATCCGTTGATGACCGCGAGGAGCTGCCAGTACCGCTCGGCGCGCGGGTCGTTGCCGACCTCCAGGCGGTCGAGGAGCCAGTGGCGCAGCCCGGTGTCGTCGGGGCGGCCGAACGTCTCCGCGTACCGGGCGGTGAGCGCGTCCAGGTAGGGCGCGGCCTCCGGCGAGCCGGGGGCCACCCCCCGCTCCAGCGCGGCGCCGACCGTCTCGCGGACGGCCTCGGTCAGCTCGTGGTGCAGGCCGGTGGAGTCGCCCTCGGCGCGCTGGGCCGCCTGGTGCTCGGCCATGCGGCGGACGGCGGCGCGGAAGCCGGGGTCCTGGGTGAGGCCGGCCAGTTCGACCCAGGCGTCGGCCTGCTGGGGGGTGGGGTCGTCGGGGAGGTCGGGCATGGCGGAGCGCATCATCGCGACGAACTCCGGGTTGGCGTCCAGGCCGCCGAACGTCTCGTCGATGAAGTCGTGCACGAGGCGGCGGCGCTGGTCGTCGGAGAGCTGGGCGAGGCGGTGCATGAAGTCGGTGTCCTCCTGTGTGGTGCCCCGGGCGGCGATCGCCCGCAGGGCGGCGCGGCGCAGGCGCAGGGTGCGGATCTGGAGGCCGAGGGCGTCGGCGTGCGCGGCGGCGACCTCGGGCACGGTCAGCTCGCGGGCGAGGACGCGCCGGGTCGTCGCGAGGTCCACGCCGAGGTCGCGCAGGGTGCGGACGAGGGCGAGGCGGGCGAGGGCGGCGTCGTAGAGCCGGTAGCCGGCGGGGCTGCGGCCGGTCGGCGGCACGAGTCCCTCGTCGGACCAGAACCGGACGGTGCGCACGGACAGGCCGGTGCGGCGGGCCAGTTCGCCGATGGTGAGGAGCGGGTCGCCGTTCATGCGGACCACCCTGGCGCCTCCACCGGCTGGAGACTCAAGCCCGTTCCGCGCGGGTTCGGGAAACGGACACCACCGTGACTGTCAGTGACGCCGGGTAGCCTCGGGCGCATGGACGGAATCTCCGGCACGACACCCGCCGACCGGCGGCGCTCACGCCTCGCCGAAGCCGGTCTGTGGGGTCTGGTCCTGGCCGGGATGCTCAGCATCAACATGTCGTGGACGCAGGACGGCAACTACTTCCTGGCGCTGATCGGCGGCACGCTGGCCACCGCCGTCGTCAACCACCACGCGCCGCCCGCCGCCCTCGCCCTCGCGGTGGCGCTGGCCTCCTGGGACGACCGCTGCTACGCGGTGGTGGCCCTGGTCGCCTTCCTGGCGGGACGGCGCCCGGCGCGACGGCCGGGCGCGGTCGTCTGGGTCGCCTGCGCGATCGTCCCGGCCTCGGTGACGCCCCTCCTGGAGGGCGACCCCCTGCGCGGCCTGCTCCTGATACCCGTCGAACTGCTGGGCCTGGCCGTCCTCCCCTGGCTCGTCGGCCGCTACACCCACCAGCGCGTCCTGCTCGACGAGGCCGGATGGGCGCGCGCCGACCAGCTCGAACACGAGCAGCGGATGATCGCCGAGCAGACCAGGCTGCGCGAACGGGCCCGAATAGCCCAGGACATGCACGACTCCCTGGGCCACGACCTGGGGCTGCTCGCGGTGCGCGCCGCCGTCCTGGAGATGACGCCAGGCCTCGACGAGAAGGTGCGCGCCCAGGCCGCCGAACTGCGGGCGGGGGCGGGCGCGGCGACCGAGCGGCTGCACGAGATCATCGGCGTCCTGCGCGAGGACGGCGCGGACCCGGCCCCGGTCACCCCCGGCCCGGAGACGCCCGAGGAACTCGTGGAACGCTGCCTCGCGTCCGGCATGACCGTCACGCTGGAGCGCACCGGCGAGCCGGACGCGCTGTCCCCGATGGCCGCCCACGCGCTGCACCGCGTCGTGCAGGAGTCGCTGACGAACGCGGCGAAGCACGCGCCGGGCGCCCCCGTCCGCCTGCGGGTCGCGTACGGCGAGGACGCCACGGACGTGCGCGTCGCCAGCGAACCGCCCGTCACGGCGCCGGAGGCCGCGCCCGGCAGCGGGCACGGACTCACGGGACTGCGGGAACGGGCGCGGCTCCTCGGCGGCACGCTGGACGCGGGCCCCGGCGACGGCGGCGGCTTCGTCGTCACCGCCCGCCTGCCGCACGAGCCCGCCCCGGCGGCCGCCGATGACCCGCGGGACGACCGCGCGACGCCGGAACGGCTCGTGCAGCACCGCCGCACCCTGCGGCGCGGCTTCGTGAAGGCGGCCGCCCTGACCGTGGGCGGGCTGGCGCTCGCCGCGTCCGTCTTCACCTTCGTGTCCGGCGTCCCGAGCGTGTCGCCGGAGGAGTACGCCTCGTTCGCCCTCGGCACGGCGCGCTCCGAGCTGGCGGACGACCTGCCGGGCAGCCAGTACCAGGCGCGGCCCGACCGCGAACCCCCGGGCCCGGCCGGGTCGGTCTGCGAGTACTACGGCGCGGGCGAGAGCTACTCGCCGAGCCACGTCTACCGCCTCTGCTTCCGCGACGGCCGCCTCGTGTCGAAGGACCGCATACCGCTGGAGGCACCCGAACCGGACCACGGCTGAACGGCGGCGGGACACGCCCCGCCGCGGCGCGTGTCAGGCGACGGCGCCGTAGATGTCACAGGTCGAGGCGATCGTCTTCCCGTTGTCCGAGACACAGACCGTGATCCACAGGTGCGTGTCCTCGGCGTAGGACAGGTTGAAGTCCTTGTAGGTGCCCGCCCCCTGCGAGTTGCGGTAGTAGCGGGCGGAGCCGCCGTCCGGCTCGATCATGGCCACGATCCCGGCCCCGTCCGCCTTGTGGTCGTAGATCCGGAGGATCTCACCGTGAGAGACGAATTCGAACGATCCCGCGCGGTAGACGAACCCGCCGCCCACCTTGGTATGGCCCCACGCGTTCGCGTGGGCGGACGTCGCGGTGCCCAGGGCGAGCGCCATCGCGGCGGCGACACTTCCAGCGGCCATCAATACACGTTTGGTCATGCGAACTCTTCCGTCGATGAGAAGGCGCCACGCACGCGGAACCGCCCACGTCGGCGCCTGTGCCAACGCAATCGACCCTAAACGTAGTTGACATGTCCTCAAACCCGTTTCCTCCATCGGGCAACACCGCGCGGGGCGGGGCCGCGTAGGCTGAGGGGGTGAGCGACACGCAGCAGGCCGCCCGGCGTGCCGAGCCCGTGCGGGTGCTCCTCGCCGAGGACGAGCCCATGATCAGGGCCGGTATCCGCGCCATCCTGGAGATGACACCCGGGTTCGAGGTCGTCGCCGAGGCGGGGGACGGGCAGGAGGCCGTGGAACTCGCCCGCGCGCACCGCCCCGACGTGGCCGTCCTCGACGTGCGGATGCCCCGCCTCGACGGGCTGAGCGCCACCGTCGAGCTGCGCCGCGCGGTGCCGGACACGGCGGTCGTCATCCTCACCACCTTCGGCGAGGACGACTACATCGTCCGTGCGCTCGACAGCGGCGCAACGGGCTTCCTGCTCAAGTCGGGCGACCCCCGCGAACTGATCGCCGGACTGCGCGCGGCCGCCGACGGCGCCGCCTACCTCTCCCCCAAGGTCGCCAAGCGCGTCATCGACCGCCTCGGCAGGACCGCGCCCCGGCACGACACCGGCGCGGCCGACCGGATCGCGGCCCTCACCGCCCGCGAACGCGAGGTCCTCGCCCTCGTCGGCGCGGGCCTGTCCAACGCCGAGATCGCCCGCCGCCTCCACCTGGTCGAGGGCACGGTGAAGGCGCACGTGTCGGCGATCTTCACCGCCCTCGACGTCCGCAACCGCGTGCAGGCCGCCGTCCTCGCCCACAAGGCGGGCATCGTCGCCGACGCCTGAACGCGCGGCGGACCGGCGCGCGAGCCGCAGCCGCAGCCCGCACGCCGGTCGCCGTCTCCCGTGTCAGACGTCCCGCCGCCGCAGCGCCGCCCAGCCCGCGACCTGCGCGGCCACGGCCCACAGCGCCAGCACCACGCCCGCCACCGCCGGATGCAGTACGTCGTCCTCGCCGGACAGCAGGATCATCCCGGCGCGCCCCGGCAGGTACTCGGTACCGCTCGCCGTCAGGATCAGCGGCAGCGCGACCATGACGCTCAGGACGGTGCTCAGCGTGCCCGCCGTGCTGCGGATCCATGCCGCGACCCCGACCGTGATCACGGACGTCAGCGCCACGTAGACGGTGATCACCAGCCCGTCCCCCACCATCGACGCCGCGTCCCCCGTCCCCTGGTCGCCGAGCGCCAGCGCGCCTGCCGCGATCCCGACGGCCGCGAGCACCGCCCCCAGTACGACGGAGACCCCGCCCACCACCGCCGTCTTGGCCAGCAGCACACGCCCCCGCGACGGATCGGCCGTCAGCGTCAACCGCATCGCGCCCGTCGCGAACTCCGACGTCATCAGCAGCATCGCCAGCGCGACGATCCCGAACTGCGCGATCACCACCGACTCCAGGGCGGGCTCGCCCCGCGCCATCGTCAGCCCGTCCGTGGCGTCGCCGGTCTCGACGTCGCCGGAGAAGTCGATCCCCAGCACCATGGACGAGAACGCCATCAGCCCCACCGCGCACACCACCGACCACCACGTGGAGCGCACCGTCCAGAACTTGATCCACTCCGAGCCGAGCGCGCCGCGCCAGGCGGACACCCCCGCGCCGGGCACCGTACGCGGCACCGTACCGCTCATCGCCATCTCTTCCTCCGCTTCCTCTCCGCTTCCTCGCCCGGGCCCTGTCAGGACGCGGAGAACCGGACGGCGTCCGCCGTCAGCTCCATGTAGGCCTCCTCAAGAGACGGCCGCCGCGTGGTCAGCTCGAACAGCGCCACGCCGAGCCGGTGCGCCAGCAGCCCCACCTCCTCGGCCGTCGTGCCCGTCACGGCGAGCGTCCCGCCGTCCCCCTCCGCCGTGACGCGCGCGCCCGCGGCCGCCAGGTGGTCGGCCAGGGCGCGCAGCCCCTCCGCGTCCGCCGCGCGGACCACCACCGACACCGCCGAACTGCCCGCGATGACCTCGGCCATCGGCGCGTCCGCGATCAGCCGCCCCCGCCCGATCACCACCAGCTGGTCGGCCATCAGCTGCATCTCGCTCATGAGATGGCTGGAGACGAACACCGACCGCCCCTCGTCGGCCAGCGAACGGATCAGGCGGCGGATCCACAGCACGCCCTCCGGGTCGAGCCCGTTGACCGGCTCGTCCAGGATCAGCGTCCCCGGATCGCCGAGCAGGGCCGCCGCGACGCCGAGCCGCTGGCTCATGCCGAGGGAGAACGTGCCGGCCCGCCGGTCGCCCACCTCCGTCAGCCCGACGCGGGCGAGCACCTCGTCCACCCGCCGTTCCGGCATGCCGTGCGTCCGCGCCAGCGCCCGCAGGTGGGCACGCGCGGCGCGCCCCGGGTGCACGGACCTGGCGTCGAGCAGCGCGCCGACCTCGTGCAGCGGATGCCGCAGCTCGGCGTACGGCCTGCCGTTCACCAGCGCGCGCCCCGCCGTGGGCCGGTCGAGGCCGAGCACCATCCGCATCGTCGTGGACTTGCCCGCGCCGTTCGGCCCGAGGAAGCCGGTGACCTTCCCGTCGCCGACCGTGAGGCTCAGCCCGTCCACGGCGGTGCTCTCCCCGTACCGCTTGGTCAGTCCCTCCAGCGTGATCACGTCTGTCTCCGCGCCCTTTCCCCTCGTCCGTCAACGGCACGGCCCACGCTAGGAACCGGGCACCGCCCGGCGTATCTGCCGATGGGCAGCGCCCACCCCCGACTTTCGGCAGGTCCCGCCCCGCACCGCTTGACCTCAAGGAAGGTCGAAGTCGAAGACTGGCCGCATGACACACACCGACACCGGCTCCGGCACCGGCGCCCTGCGCGACCGCGCCGAGATCACCGACCTGCTGAACGGCTTCCTCCTCTCCCTGGACGAGCGCGTCCGCGACCCCGCCCGCTTCGACGCGGAGTGGGCCCGCGCGTACTTCACCGAGGACGTCGCCAAGGAGATGCCCATCGGGACGGTCCACGGGCGCGACGCGGCCGCCGCCCGCATCCGGGAGGGCATGTCCCTCTTCGACCGGACCGTGCACATGGCGACGGGCTCCGTCGTCACGGTCGACGGCGACCGCGCCACCGCCACCGGCCCCCAGCTGAGCACGCACATCCTCGCGGGCGGCACGGACGGCGACGGCGACCTCTTCGTCTCCGCCGGGCACGCTTCGAGCGACCTGGTCCGCACCACCGAGGGCTGGCGCATCGCCCACTCGGCGCTGCGCATCGTCTGGACGCAGGGCACCCCGCCGCGCGTCCCCGCACCCCGGCCCTGACGCCCCGCCCCGGCGCACCCGGTGCCCCCGCCGCACCGGGTGCGCCGTCCACACCACGGGCCACCCCTTCACACCTCCGGCACGCCGGACGGACAATCCGCCACTTCCGTCACCAACGCACCGTCAGCACCGCGCATTGACAGCCGAGTCATGACCCATGCGCCCCAACACCCCCACAGTCCGTCAGATAAGCTGAGCGCTCGGTTGGCCAGGAAGGGAAGGACGCCACACTGTCCGAGGTCAACGGCCGTCCGACCCCGGCCGTGCGCGAGGCCACCGGCCCCCCTTTCCCCGCCCGGCACGACGCCGGCCACCGGAGCCCCCGCGCCACGCGGCGGCGACGCGGACCCCACACCGCGCCCCCGGGCGGACCCCAGGACAGCCGACGGACGACGGCCCCGCCACCGTCCGTGCCCCCGGCACGCCGGACGCGACGACGAGCGGTCATCCCCGCACGCGGACCCGGCGCACCGGCAGCGGTTCCACGCCGCCGCACCCCGGAGCGCCGCCCACCGCACCCCGGTCCGCCGCCCCACAGCCCGTCTGACACGTCCCCCCGCACGTCCCCGAGGTGACCGATGCCGCGTTTGCCGCGTTCCTCCCCCCGAGAGCCGGGCACGTCCCGCCGCCCACGCGGGCTGACCGTCCGCATGCGCCTGGTGCTGGTGGCCGTGATCGCCATCTCGGCCCTCGCGGCCCTGGTGGCGGTCGGCGCGCGCCAGGACTGGGAGCGGCAGGAGGAGCTGCGCCGCGACTCCGCGACGGGCGAGCTGGGCGGCGAGGCGTCCCTGCCGCTGTTCGCCGGCGCCCAGGCCGAACGCCGCATGACCGCCGTCCACCTGGCGAACCCGACCGAGGAGTCCGCCGCCGCGCTCGCCGAGCAGCGCGCGCTCACCGACCAGGGCGCCGCCTCGTTCCGCACCCTGTCGGCCGAGGAGCTGGCCGAGGACCTGCGCACCGAGTGGGACAGCATCGAGACGATCTACGGGCGGCTCGACGCCCTGCCGTCGGTCCGCGAACGCGCCGACAGCGGCGACGCGGACCCGGACGAGGTCACCGGCTGGTACACCGACCTCATCGCCGACATGGTGGAGTTCTACCAGGCGCTGTCCGCGATGGAGGACGGCCCGCTCGCGATGGAGACGCGCCCGCTCGTCGGCCTCTTCTGGGCGTCCGAGGGCCTGGCGCAGGAGGACATGATCATCGCGCAGGCCCGCGCCCGCGGCTGGATGTCGGCCGAGGAGCAGGTGGCGTTCGCCGCGGCGTACGGCAACCAGCGCGTGATGTACGAGCGCTGGATCGCCCCCTACCTGCCCGCCACCGAACGGGGCATGTACGACGCGATCGTCGCGAGCGACGCGTGGGCGACCCTGGAGGGCGTCGAGGCGGGCGTCATCAACGCCCCGTCGGCCGACACCGACCCCGCGGTCCTCGAACTGCCCGACTCCGCCGCCGGGTGGGACGCCGCCTACGCCGAGGTCGCGCAGGGCTTCGGCGAGCTGAACCTCACCCGCACCCAGGGCCTCCTCGCCCACGGCTACGAGCGCGCCGACGAGGTCCGCAACAGCGTCTACCTCCAGGTCGGCGGCAGCGCCGCGGCCATCGTGCTGCTGTCCGTGCTGATCATCTGGACGATACGCTCCGTCATCCGCGGCACCGCCCGCCTCCGCGCGCAGGCGCTCGACGTGGCCGAGGACCGGCTGCCCGCCATGGTGTCCGCCCTCCAGCGCGGCGAGCCCGTCGCCGCCGACGCGCTGCCCCCGGCCCCGGCCACCCGCGACGAGCTGGGCCAGGTCCACCGCGCCATCGCCTCCCTCGCCGCGCAGGCCGTCGCCGCCGCGCAGACGGTGGCGACGGAACGCGCGGGCTTCGCGCAGTTCACCAGCGGCGTCGCCGCCCGCGTCCTCGCCCTCATGATCGGCCGCACGCTCGACCTGCTCGACGAACTCCAGCGCCTGCACGACGACAACCCGGCGCTGCTGAACGACCTGTACGAGCTGGACCACCTCACCGCCCGCACCCGCCGCCTGATGGAGAACCTGGCCGTCCTCGCCGGCGGCTCCCTGGTGGACCCGCACGAACGCCCCGTCCACATCGCCAACATCGTGACCGACGCGGACGGCGAGTCGGCCGGTTTCCAGCGCGTGCGGCACGAACTGGGCGCCGAGGCCTGGGTGCGCCCCGACGTCGCCGGCGAACTCACGCACCTGCTCGCCGAGCTGATCGACAACGCCGCCGTCTACTCCCCGAAGGACTACCCGGTGACGGTCCGCACCGTCCCGGTCGCGTCCGGCGTCGTCGTGGAGATCGAGGACCGCGGCCGCGCCCTGAGCCCGGAGGACATCGAGGAGCTGAACAGCCGCCTGTCGCGCGTCCCGCTCTACGGCGAGCTGGCCGACCAGCCGGAGCAGCTCGGCCTGTTCGTGGTCGGCCGCCTCGCGCACCGGCTCGGCGCGAACGTGACGCTGCGGCCGTCGGCGTACGGCGGCCTGAGCGCCGTCGTGTACATACCCGAAGCCGTGCTGACCGGCCGCCCCGACGACCTGGACGCCCCGGAGCCCGCGCCCCGCGCCCGGCCCGCCGCGCCGGCACCGGCACCGGCACCGGCACCCGCCGCCGAGCAGCCCCGGCCGCAGCCCAAGGCCCCCGCCTCCGCTCCCGCCCCCGTCGAGACCCTCCCGAGCGGCCTCACCAAGCGCACCACCCCGGAGGCCGAGCCCGCCGACGCCCCCGCGCTCCCCCAGCGGCGCCGCGGCGAACACCTCGCCCCCCAGCTCCGCGACACCGCCTCCATGACGGCCCTCGCCCCCAGCACGCTCGCCGCCGACGACCGCACGGCCGAGCAGATCGCCGCCGCGTACGGCGGCCTCGACGAGGCCATCCGCCAGTACGGCGACGCGCCGAGCACCGAACACCCCGACGTCCCGACGAGGAACGGAGACCTGTGATGGGCCTGACGAACGAGCCCAACGTCATCACCAGCACGACCCGTCCGGCCGCCTACGACCAGCTGCGCGACGGCTTCAGCCACCTGTCGGGGGTCACGGCCATCGTGCTCCTGTCCTCCGACGGCATCGCGCGCTGCGGCTACGGCCTGCCGGTCGAGGAGGTGCAGACGCTGGCCGCCGCCTGCTCGGGCCTGGCCAGCCTGGGCCGCGGCGTCGCCGGGACCGACGGCGGCGACCTGGTGCACGTCAACGTGACGCTGGAGCGGCGGCAGGTCATCATCACCGGCTGCGGCGAGGGCAGCGTCCTGGTCGTCTGCCTGACGCGCGAGGCGCCGCTCGGCGTGGCGATGGCGGAGACCCTGCGGCTGGCCAAGGCGTTCGGCCGCCAGATGGGCACCGCGGAACGCGCCGACCTCGCGGCCCGGTGACCCGGCCGCGCAGGGGGCGCGCCACCCGCCCGTTCGCGCTCACCGGCGGCCGCGCCGGCGGGCCGGACCGTGACACCGGCGAACGCCCCAGCATGCAGACCATCTTCCGCGCCGCGCCCGACGTCCCCCCGACCACCACGGGGCTGCTGTCGGAGGAGTGGCAGCGCGTCCTGGGCTGGTGCGCGGGCCCCGGCGTCGCCGTCGCCGAGATCGCCGCACGCCTCGGCTGGCGCATCACCCCGACGACGACCCTGCTCGCCAAGATGCGCGAGGCGGGGCTGCTCGAACAGCAGGCCGCCGACCCCGCCCCGGCCACGGACATCTCCTTCCTACTGCGACTCAGGAGCGCACTTGAACAGCGTGTCTGACCCCGGCGCGGCACGGCCGCAGGTCAAGATCCTCGTCGCCGGCGGCTTCGGCGCCGGCAAGACGACGATGGTCGGCTCGCTCAGCGAGATCACGCCGCTGACCACCGAGGAGACCCTCACCCAGGCGGGCGAGGGCGTGGACCGCCTCGACGGCGTGGAGCGCAAGTCCACGACGACCGTCGCCATGGACTTCGGCCGCATCACCCTGGACGTCGGCACGGTGCTGCTGTTCGGCACGCCTGGCCAGGACCGGTTCTGGTTCATGTGGCGCGACCTGGTGGAGGGCGCGCTCGGCGCGATCCTGCTGGCGGACAGCCGCCGCCTCGCCGACGCGTTCCCCGCGGCCGACTTCTTCGACAGCCGCCGCGTGCCGTACGTCGTGGCCGTCAACTGCTTCGACGGGCGGCAGGACTACACCACCGCGCAGATCGCCGAGGCCCTCCAGCTCGACCCCGACACCCCCGTCCTCCTGTGCGACGCCCGCCGCTCCGAGACGACGCGGGACGTCCTGCTCGCCCTGATGACGCACTGCATCGACCGCGTCCAGCAGCCCGCGCACACCTGATCGCGTCCCCCCGGCACCGGCCCCACACCCCCGGCCCCCACCCGAAAGACGACACACGCACCCCCAGAGAGAAGCGACCGCCATGCCGAGACCCGCCCCACCCACCAGCGGCCCCTCCAGCGACATAGACCTCTTCTCCCACGCGACCCTGACCGACCCGTACCCCGCGTACGCGACCCTGCGCGACCTCGGCCCGGCCGTCCACCTCCCCCGGCACGACATCTGGGCGCTGCCCCGCTACGACGAGGCGCTCGCCGTCCTCAAGGACTCCGACACGTTCGTCTCCGACGAGGCCGTGGCCCTCACGGACCTCGCCAACACCACCATCCTCAAGGGCACGGTCCTCGCCGCCGACGGCCCCGTCCACGCCCGCCTGCGCCGCCCCCTCTCCCGGCAGCTCGGCCGCCGCGCCCTCGCCGGGCGGCGGCCCGACGTGCACGAGCTGGCCGACGCGACGGTGCGGCGGCACGTGACGGCGGGCACGTTCGACGCGGCCGAGATGGTCCGCGAGTTCGTCGCCGGCATCGTCCTGGAGTGGATGGGCCTGCCGGAGGTGACGCGCGACACGGTCCTCGACGCGGCGGCGGCCATCTTCGACGCGTTCGGCCCGGAGAGCGAGCGGTACTTCAAGGCGCTGCCGGTCGCGGGCGCGATGGCCGCGTTCCTCGCCCAGGAGGTCACCCGCGACAAGGTGCGCCCCGACTCCTGGCTCGGCGCCCTCTACGACGCGGCCGACGAGGGCCTCATCCACCAGACGGACGTCGTGCCCCTGATGTCCGCGTACGTGGCCGCCGGGCTGGACACGACGATCCTCGGCCTCACCACGACGCTGCGCCTGCTCGCCGAGCACCCGGAGCAGTACGAGCGGCTGCGCGGCGAGACCCCCGCGTCCTCGCCCGTCGGGGCCTTCACGGAGGCGCTGCGCATCGAGGCGCCCGTGCAGGGCTTCGGCCGCAAGGCGTCGCGCGACACACACATCGGCGACGTCGCCATCCCCGAGGGCTCGCAGGTCTGGGTCCTCTACGGCAGCACCGGCCGCGACGCCCGCAAGTGGGGCGACACCGCCGACACGTTCGACATCGACCGCCCCGACTCCGCCGACCACCTCACCCTCGGCGCGGGCGCCCACACCTGCGCGGGCAACCACCTCGCGACCCTCCAGGGCGAGGCGCTGCTCACCGCGCTGGCCGCCCAGGTGCCCGCCCTCAAGCCGGCGGGCACGCCCGAGCGGGAGTTCAACCAGGTGCTGCGCGGCCACGCCACGCTGCCCCTGACCGTCGCCTGACACGGCCGCGGGGGCCGCCGCGCACACCGCGCGACGGCCCCCGCGACGCCCGGCTCAGCAGGGGGTGAGGGCGCCGATGTTGTTCAGGTTCTTGTCCCAGATCCAGCCGCTGATCGTGTAGTTGTCGAACCGGTCGTACGCGCGGACGTGGGTCCACGTGTTGCCGGCCGAGTTCCGCACGTAGCAGTCGTAGCTGATGGCGTGGTGCCACAGGACGGTGGCCACCACGGCGCAGCCGTCGGACGGCCCCTTGCGGAGGGGCGCGTTCGACAGGCCGTCCCGCAGGCTGCCGGTCCCGTTGCTCTTGTCGGACCACGCGGGACTCGTACAGGCCGCCGCCCCGCTCGCGTCGGCGACCGCCACCGGCGCCGCCCCCAGCCCCACGGCCAGGAACGCCGCCGACAGACCGGCGACGAGCCACCGTCTGCTTCCCCTCACCGCACACCTCTCCCACTCACGGGCCACCGGCCCCCCACCGACCATACGGTCGCGTATGGAGAGGCAGTCTAGCGTCCGCCCCGACCGCCTCCCGGCCTCCGGACCTCCCGGCCTCCGGGACGAGGCGACGCGCTCAGCAGTACGTCAGCGCGCCCGCGTTGTTGAGGTTGCCGTCCCAGATCCAGCCGTTGATCGACTTGTTGTCGAACCGGTTGTAGGCACGGACGTGGGTCCACGTGTTGCCGGCCGAGTTCCGCACGTAGCAGTGGTAGTAGATGTCGTTGTGGAAGTAGGCGTACTCCCCGCTCACCAGGGGGCAGCCCTCGTTCGGCCCCGTGCGGAGGGCCGCCCTCGACAGGCCCTCCCGCAGGCCGCCGGTCCCGGAGTCCTTGTTGGACCAGTCGGGATGCGTACAGGTCGCCGCCGCGCTCACGTCCGCGACCGCCGCCGGCGCCGCCCCCAGCCCCACGGCCAGGAGCATCGCCGACAGACCGGTGACGAGCCAGCGTCTGTATCCGTTCACAGCACACCTCTTCCAGTGACAGGCCGCCGGTTCCCCGTCCGACCATACGGTTGCGTATGGAAGGTAGCCCATCCGCTCCGTCTCCCGCATCCCGGAATCCCGCGCGGGGGGGGGGGGGGACGAAACGCCAGGTGCCCGCCCCCCGGAGGGGACGGGCACCTGGGTGCGTGCGTACGCGGACGGCGTGCGCCGTCAGGACTCCTTGCCGCCCTCGGGCGACTCGTCCTTCGCCTCGTCGGCGGCCTCGTTCGCGGCCTCCGTCTCGGCGTCGGCCGGGGCGTCCTGCTTGGCCTTGGCCTCGTCCGACTCCTTCACCGAGCGACGGGTCGCGGCCTCGGCCTCGCCCACCGCCTGCTGCTGCACGGTGAGGGCCTCGACCAGCTCGATGACGGCCATCGGCGCGTTGTCGCCGCGGCGCGGGCCGAGCTTGGTGATGCGGGTGTAGCCACCCGGCCGGTTGGCGAACTTCGGGCCGATCTCCGTGAAGAGGGTGTGGACCACGCTCTTGTCGCGGATGGTCTGCATCACCTGGCGACGGTTGTGCAGGTCGCCCTTCTTCGCCTTGGTGATGAGCCGCTCGGCCACCGGGCGCAGCCGCCGGGCCTTGGCCACGGTGGTGGTGATGCGGCCGTGCTCGAACAGCGAGGTGGCGAGGTTCGCCAGCATCATGCGCTCGTGAGCGGCACTGCCGCCGAGCCTGCGGCCCTTGGTGGGCGTAGGCATGTCTCTCTCCTGTCATTCCTGAAACCGGCCGTACCAGGTACCGGCTCAGTCCGGTGCCGCCGGGGAGACCCCCGGCGGCGGGAACCGGCCCCCCGGGAGGGGCCGGTCACGTGCTCAGTACTGCTCAGTACTGCCCAGTTCCGCTCAGTACTGCTCGGTCTCCGCGAACCCGGTGTCACCGTCGTCCTCCGCGCCGAACGCGTCGGCCGCGGTGGTCGGGTCGAATCCGGGCGGGCTGTCCTTCAGGGCCAGGCCCATGCCGGCCAGCTTCGCCTTGACCTCGTCGATCGACTTGGCGCCGAAGTTGCGGATGTCGAGCAGGTCCGCCTCGGAGCGGGCCACCAGCTCGCCCACCGAGTGGATGCCCTCGCGCTTGAGGCAGTTGTAGGAGCGGACCGTCAGCTCCAGCTCCTCGATCGGCAGCGCCAGATCGGCGGCCAGCGCGGCGTCGGTCGGCGACGGGCCCATGTCGATGCCCTCGGCGTCGACGTTCAGCTCGCGCGCCAGGCCGAACAGCTCGACCAGCGTCTTGCCCGCCGAGGCCATGGCGTCACGCGGACGCATGGACTCCTTGGTCTCGACGTCGACGATCAGCTTGTCGAAGTCGGTGCGCTGCTCGACACGGGTGGCCTCGACCTTGTAGGTGACCTTCAGCACGGGGCTGTAGATCGAGTCGACCGGGATGCGGCCGATCTCCTGGCCCGCCGCCTTGTTCTGCACCGCCGAGACGTAGCCGCGGCCGCGCTCGACGGTCAGCTCCATCTCCAGCTTGCCCTTGCTGTTCAGGGTGGCCAGGACCAGGTCGGGGTTGTGCACCTCGACACCGGCGGGCGGCGCGATGTCCGCGGCGGTCACCAGACCCGGGCCCTGCTTGCGCAGGTACATCACGACCGGCTCGTCGTGCTCCGAGGAG
The DNA here is from genome assembly GCF_044461265.1 of Streptomyces sp. NPDC049879. NCBI lineage: Bacteria > Bacillati > Actinomycetota > Actinomycetes > Kitasatosporales > Streptomycetaceae > Streptomyces > Streptomyces sp. NPDC049879. Next base: position 345,613 of record NZ_JBITKT010000005.1, read on the forward strand.
ACGACGAGCTGCTTGATGTTGAGGATGACGTCGGTGATGTCCTCCTTGACGCCCGGCACGGTGGTGAACTCGTGCAGGACACCGTCGACGCGGATGCTGGTGACAGCCGCACCCGGGATCGAGGAGAGGAGCGTACGCCGCAGGGAGTTGCCGAGGGTGTAGCCGAAGCCCGGCTCCAGCGGCTCGATCACGAACCGGGAACGGAACTCGTCCACGACCTCTTCGGTCAACGAGGGACGCTGAGCGATCAGCATGTAAAGAACTCCAGTCTTCGGCACCCACTATTTGATGCCGAGCCAGGGGATGAACGGTGGTACCGCACCACCCAGGGTACGGGCGCCCCCGGAGGAGACGCCCGCACCCCACGCGGTGCCGTGCCTGCTTACTTCGAGTACAGCTCGACGATCAGCTGCTCCTGCACCTGGGTGTCGATCACCTGGCGCTCGGGCAGCGAGTGCACGAGGATCCGCAGCGTCGTGGGGACCGACTCCAGCCACGCCGGAACGGTCTTGTCGCCGGCCTCCGCCTTGGCCACCTCGAAGGGGGTCAGGTTGCGGGAGGACTCGCGCACCTCGATGATGTCGCTCGGCGACACACGCGCCGAGGGGATGTCGGTCTTCCGGCCGTTGACCGTGATGTGGCCGTGCCGGACGAGCTGACGGGCGTGGTCGCGGGACTTGGCGAAGCCGGCCCGGTAGACCACGTTGTCGAGGCGGGACTCGAGGATGCGCAGCAGGTTCTCGCCGGTCTTGCCCTGCTGGCGGTTGGCCTCGTCGTAGTACCCGCGGAACTGCTTCTCCAGGACACCGTAGATACGCGCGCACTTCTGCTTCTCGCGCATCTGGAGGAGGTACTCGCTGTCCTTGGTGCGCCCGCGTCCGTGCTCACCCGGGGGGTAAGGACGGATCTCGATCGGGCACTTAGCGCTCTCGCACTTGGCTCCCTTGAGGAAGAGCTTCTGCTTCTCCCGACGGCAACGCTTGCAGTCGGCCCCGGTGTAACGCGCCATATTGTCTTCAGTCTCCTACTTCACCTGGTCAGACGCGGCGGCGCTTGGGCGGGCGGCAGCCGTTGTGCGGGGTCGGGGTCACGTCCTGGATCGAGCCGACCTCGAGGCCGGTCGCCTGGAGCGAACGGATCGCGGTCTCACGGCCGGAGCCGGGGCCCTTGACGAACACGTCGACCTTGCGCATGCCGTGCTCCTGCGCACGGCGTGCGGCGCTCTCCGCGGCCATCTGCGCGGCGAACGGCGTGGACTTCCTGGAGCCCTTGAAGCCGACGTGGCCGGCCGAGGCCCAGGAGATCACGTTGCCGGTCGGGTCGGTGATCGAGACGATGGTGTTGTTGAACGTGCTCTTGATGTGGGCGTGCCCGTGAGCGACGTTCTTCTTCTCCTTGCGGCGCACTTTCTTGGCGCCGGCCGTACGGCCCTTAGGAGGCATGGGGTGTTAACTCCTGTGGAGGTGATCGGTCCTGCTACCGGACCCTGACTGGTGGCTCGGTGCGGACTACTTCTTGCCCGGCTTCTTCTTGCCGGCGATCGCGCGGCGCGGACCCTTGCGGGTACGGGCGTTGGTCTTGGTGCGCTGGCCGTGCACGGGAAGCCCGCGACGGTGGCGCAGCCCCTCGTAGCAGCCGATCTCGACCTTGCGGCGGATGTCGGCCGCGATCTCACGGCGGAGGTCGCCCTCGGTCTTGAGGTTGGCGTCCACGTAGTCGCGGATCTTGACGAGGTCTTCCTCGGCGAGATCGCGGACACGGGTGTCGGGGTTCACCCCGGTGCTGGCCAGGGTCTCCTGTGCACGGGTGCGCCCGATGCCGAAGACGTAGGTGAGAGCGACCTCGACGCGCTTGTCACGCGGGAGGTCGACGCCTGCGAGGCGTGCCATTGGTCCGGCTCCTGATGTTGTCGGCGGAGGTCTGCCGCAGCACCGTTCCCGCTGGGGCCGCGCGATGTGCGCGCCCGCGGGTCCCCGGCCTCCGACCGGGGGTGTCGTCCCCGCGCGCTGCGCGCGAGGGGTCGGGTGACTGCGTATCTCTGAGTGGCGTGTACAAAAAGGTGCTGCGTGGAGTGCGCGGCGTACCGCGAGATCAGCCCTGGCGCTGCTTGTGGCGCAGGTTCTCGCAGATGACCATGACCCGGCCGTGGCGGCGGATCACCTTGCACTTGTCGCAGATCTTCTTGACGCTCGGCCTGACCTTCATGGTTCTGAGGTTCTCCGGGTCGAGAGATCCAACTGATCTCGATCTACTTGTAGCGGTAGACGATCCGCCCGCGGGTCAGGTCGTAGGGAGACAGCTCCACCACGACCCGGTCGTCGGGCAGGATACGGATGTAGTGCATCCGCATCTTGCCGCTGATGTGCGCGAGGACCTGGTGCCCGTTCTGAAGCTCCACCTTGAACATCGCGTTCGGCAGAGATTCGACGACCGTGCCCTCGATCTCGATGGCCCCTTGTTTTTTGGCCATACTTGAGCGCTTCACCTTCCGGGATCGGCTACCTGGACAGCCCTGAACACATGGGTGCACCAGGACCGAAGGGTCAGTTTACGCCTGCCCACCCGAAAAGACGAATCAGAGATCATTCCCCATCCGGCGGTACGGAAAACAGCCGGGGGGCGGGACAACGGCCCGGGAATCCTGACCGTACGCGACCGTATGTCACGGTGCGCGAGAGAACGGCGGTGGGCTCAGGCCAGCGGGTCCGGGGCCGCCGTGACGCCGAGCGCGGCCAGCTTCTCGCGGCCCCCGTCCGGCGCGGTCAGCACGATCGGGCCCTCCTCCGTCAGGGCGACGGAGTGCTCCCAGTGCGACGACCAGGTGCCGTCGTTGGACTTCACGGTCCACTCGTCGGCCAGCACGTGCGTCTTCGGCGTCCCCAGGGTGATCATTGGCTCGATCGCCAGGCACATCCCCGGCACCAGGCGCGGGCCGCGGCCGCGGCGGCGGTCCACATAGTTCAGCAGGTGCGGGTCCATGTGCATCTCGCTGCCGATGCCGTGCCCGCCGTACTGCTCGACGATGCCGTACTTGCCCGAGACGGGCAGCGGCTGCCGCCGGATGTAGCTCTCGACGGCCCGGGAGACGTCCACGAGCCGGTTCCCCTTGCGCATGGCCGCGATCCCGGCCCACAGGGAGTCCTCGGTGACGCGGCTCAGCTCGACCAGCTCGGCGCCGTGGCCCTCGCCGACGAGGACGGTGATCGCCGCGTCGGCGTGCCAGCCGTTCACGATGGCGCCCGCGTCGATCGAGATGACGTCGCCGGACCTCAGGACCGTCTTCCGGTCCGGGATGCCGTGGACGACCACGTCGTTCACCGACGTGCAGATCGTCGCGGGGAAGCCGCCGTAGCCGAGGAAGTTCGGCTTGGCGCCGCGCTCGGCCAGGACCTGGGCGGCGATGTCGTCCAGGTCCTTGGTGCTGGCACCCGGCACGGCCGCCTCCGCCGTACGGCGGTGTATCTCGGCGACCACGAGCCCGGCCGCGCGCATGTGCGCGATCTGCTCGGGGGTCTTCAGCTCGACCATGGCGCTCTTCCTCCGTTACGCCGCGCTCAGGCGGCGCGCTCCGACAGGGCGGCCAGGGCCCTGCCGGTCACTTCGTCGACCGGGGCGAGAGCCGGGATGGTGGCGACCAGGCCCTGCTCGCGGTAGTAGTCGATGATCGGCTCGGTCTCCTCGTGGTAGACCGCCAGCCGGTGGCGCACGGTCTCCTCGCGGTCGTCCTCGCGCTGGTACAGCTCGCCCCCGCACACGTCGCACACGCCCTCCTGGCGCGGCTTCTTGTACTGGACGTGGAACGTGTGGCTGCTGTCGTTCCTGCACGTGCGGCGGCCCGCGATGCGCTTCACGACCTCGTCCTCGGGGACCTCCAGGTCGAGCACCGCGTCCAGCTGCTGGCCGGCCTCCCCCAGCACGTCGTCCAGGGCCTTGGCCTGGGCGATGTTGCGGGGGAAGCCGTCGAGCAGGAAACCGTCCTCGGCGTCCGGCCGCGCCATGCGGTCCGCGGCCATCGCCAGCGTGATCTCGTCCGGCACGAGGCCACCCTCACGCAGGATGGACTCGACCTGGCGGCCCAGTTCCGTACCCTGCCGGATGTTCGCGCGGAACAGGTCACCGGTGGAGATGTGGGGGATCGACAGGCGCTCGGCGAGCAGGGCGGCCTGCGTGCCCTTGCCCGCACCCGGCGGACCGACGAGGACGATGCGCATCAGCGGAGGAACCCTTCGTAATTACGCTGGTGGAGCTGGCTCTCGATCTGCCGCACCGTTTCCAGGCCGACACCCACGATGATGAGGATCGAGGTTCCTCCGAAGGGGAAGTCCTGCTGCGCGTCGAACATCACCAGCGCCACTGTGGGCACCAGAGCGATGAGTCCCAGGTACAGCGACCCGGGCCAGGTGATGCGGTTCAGCACGTAGCTCAGGTATTCGACCGTGGGACGGCCCGCCCGGATACCCGGGATGAAACCACCATACTTCTTCATGTTTTCGGCCACGTCTTCAGGGTTGAAGGTGATGGCCACGTAGAAGAAGGCGAAGAACACGATGAGCAAGAAGTACGTCGCGATGTAGTACGGGTGGCTACCGCCAGTGAAGTACCGCGTCACCCAGTCCGTCCAGCCGCCGGAGTCCGATCCGGCGAACTGCACGAGCAGCTGGGGGATGTACAGCAGCGACGAGGCGAAGATGACCGGGATCACACCCGCCTGGTTCACCTTGAGCGGGATGTAGGTCGAGGTACCGCCGTACGAGCGACGGCCGATCATCCGCTTGGCGTACTGCACCGGGATGCGGCGCTGGGCCAGCTCCACGAAGACGACCAGGCCGACCATGGCCAGGCCGCAGAGCACGACGACGCCGAACTCGATCCAGCCGTTCGCCAGGCTGCCCTGCTGCTTGATCTGCCAGAGGGCGGCCGGGAAGCCGGCGGCGATCGAGGTGAACATCAGCATGGACATGCCGTTGCCGATGCCGCGGTCCGTGATCAGCTCGCCGAGCCACATGACGAGGGCGGTGGCAGCGGTCAGGGCGATCACCATCACCATGGTGGTGAAGATGCCGTCGTCCGGGATGATGTCGTTCCGCACCGAGCACTGGGGGAAAAGGGTGCCACTGCGCGCGGTCGCCACCAGGCCGGTGGCCTGGAGCACCGCGAGCGCCATGGTGAGGTAGCGGGTGTACTGCGTGATCTTCGCCTGGCCGGACTGGCCCTCCTTCTTGAGGGCCTCAAGACGGGGGATGACCACGACGAGCAGCTGCAGAATGATGCTCGCCGTGATGTACGGCATGATGCCCAGCGCGAAGATCGTGAGCTGCAACAGGGCGCCGCCGCTGAACATGTTGACCAGACCGAAGAGGCCGGATCCCGCACCGGCGGCGTCAGCCTCAGTCACACACTGGTCGACGTTCTGGAAGCTGACGCCCGGCACCGGCACATGCTGTCCGAGCCGGAACACCACGACGATGCCTAGGGTGAAGAGCAGCTTTTTACGCAGGTCGGGCGTCTGGAACGCCCGTGCGAACGCGGTGAGCACGGCTCCTCCTGCGCCCCCCGCGTCGCCCGCGAGAGGTTTCGGTCTGATTGGCCAACGTAAGTGACAAACGTAAGGGACAGTTGCGGAAGTCTGAAGGTGGCAACGGGGGCCACCTTACCGGCGTAAGGGCCGGGCCGGAACGACTGACCGGGGATGCCCTTGGCGCAGGCATCCCCGGTAAGTCACGCGGTCAACGGAGAGTTCACCGCTTTTGTTCAGGAACGGTCGGTAATGGTTCCACCGGCGGCGGTGATCTTCTCCTTGGCGGACGCGGAGACGGCGTCCACCGTCACCGTGAGCGCCACGGAGATGTCACCCGAACCGAGGACCTTCACCAGCTCGTTCTTGCGCACCGCGCCCTTGTCGACCAGGTCCGCGATCGTGACCTCGCCACCCTGGGGGTAGAGCTCGGCCAGCCGGTCGAGGTTGACGACCTGGTACTGCTTGTGCGCCGGGTTGCGGAAGCCCTTGAGCTTCGGCAGCCGCTGGATCAGCGGCAGCTGCCCGCCCTCGAAGCCCGCCTTGACCTGGTACCGGGCCTTGGTGCCCTTGGTGCCGCGGCCGGCGGTCTTGCCCTTGGACGCCTCACCGCGGCCGACGCGGATCTTGTTCTTCTTGGCGCCGCGGGCCGGACGGAGGTTGTGCAGGCCCAGGGGCTCGCCCTGCGCGCCGCCTTCTCCCTTGGAGAGGTCAGCCATCTCAGTCCACCTCCTCGACCGTCACGAGGTGCCGCACGGTGTTGGCCATGCCGCGGATCTCCGGGCGGTCGTCCTTCACCACCACGTCGTTGATGCGGCGCAGCCCGAGGGAGCGCAGCGTCTCGCGGTGGTTCTGCTTGCTCCCGATACGGGACTTCACCTGGGTGATCTTGAGCTGCGCCATCACGCACCCACCCCGGCGCGCGCCCGCAGCAGAGCGGCGGGAGCGACGTCCTCCAGCGGCAGGCCGCGACGGGCCGCGATCTCCTCGGGGCGCTGCAGGCCCTTCAGAGCGGCCACCGTGGCGTGCACGATGTTGATCGGGTTCGACGAACCGAGCGACTTGCTCAGCACGTCGTGGATGCCCGCGCACTCCAGCACGGCACGCACCGGGCCACCGGCGATCACACCGGTACCGGGCGACGCCGGCTTCAGCAGCACGACACCCGCGGCCTCCTCACCCTGGATCGGGTGCGGGATGGTGCCCTGGATGCGGGGGACCTTGAAGAAGTGCTTCTTGGCCTCCTCCACACCCTTGGCGATGGCGGCCGGCACCTCCTTGGCCTTGCCGTAACCGACACCCACGGTGCCGTCACCGTCGCCCACCACGACCAGCGCGGTGAAGCTGAAGCGACGACCACCCTTCACTACCTTGGCGACACGGTTGATCGCGACGACACGCTCGACGTACGCGGTCTTCTCAGCGGCAGCGCCGCCGTCCCGGCCCTTACGGTCCCGCCGCTCGCCGCCACCGGCGCCGCCACCGCGGCGCTGGGGTCCAGCCATTGGATTACCTTCCTCGTTACTCGTAGCGGGACCGGCTCAGAACTTGAGCCCCGCCTCGCGGGCGGCGTCGGCCAGTGCGGCGACCCGCCCGGCGTACTTGTTGCCGCCGCGGTCGAACACGACGGTCTCGACACCGGCGGCCTTCGCACGCTCGGCGACCAGTGCGCCGACCTGCTTGGCCTTGTCGCTCTTGTCACCCTCCACGCCACGAATGGACGTGTCGAGGGACGAGGCGGACGCCAGGGTGTGACCGACCGTGTCGTCCACGATCTGGGCCACCATGTGGCGGTTGGACCGCGTCACGACCAGGCGCGGACGCTCGGCCGTGCCGGAGATCTTCTTCCGGATACGGATGTGGCGCCGCTTGGTCGCCGCACGCTTGCGCGCGTCGCCCTTGGCGATCTTGACACCGTATGCCATGGCTACTTACCAGCCTTTCCGACCTTGCGGCGGATGACTTCGCCCTCGTACTTGACACCCTTGGCCTTGTACGGGTCGGGCTTGCGCAGCTTGCGGATCTTCGCCGCGACCTCGCCCACCTTCTGCTTGTCGATGCCCTCGACGCTGAAGCGCGTCTGGTTCTCGACCTTGAAGGTGATGCCTTCCGGGGGCTCGACCACGATCGGGTGGCTGTAGCCCAGGGAGAACTCCAGGTTGGAGCCCTTGGCCTGGACGCGGTAGCCGACACCGCTGATCTCGAGCTTCTTGACGTAGCCCTGCGTGACGCCGGTGATCATGTTGTCCACCAGCGTGCGGGACAGACCGTGCAGGGCACGGTTGCGGTTCTCGTCGTTGGGACGGGTCACCTGGATGGTGCCGTCCTCGGCGCGCTCGACCGAGATCGGCGCGGCGACGGTGTGGCTCAGGGTGCCCTTGGGGCCCTTCACGGCCACCGTGCGGCCGTCGATGGTGACGTCCACGCCGGCGGGAACCGGGATGGGCTGCTTGCCGATACGCGACATTGGCTTGTCCTCCGTTCCCTTCCGTTACCAGACGTAGGCGAGGACTTCCCCACCCACGCCCTTCTTCTGCGCCTGCTTGTCGGTGAGCAGGCCGTGCGATGTCGAGATGATCGCGACGCCCAGGCCGCCGAGGACCTTCGGCAGGCTGGTGGACTTCGCGTAGACCCGCAGGCCCGGCTTCGAGATCCGCTTGATGCCGGCGATCGAACGCTCGCGGTTCGGGCCGTACTTCAGCTCGAGGACCAGGGCGCGGCCCACCTGGGCGTCCTCGGTCTTCCAGCCGGTGATGTAGCCCTCCTGCTGGAGGATCTCCGCGATGTGCGTCTTGATCTTGCTGTGCGGCATCACCACGGAGTCGTGGTACGCCGAGTTCGCGTTGCGCAGACGGGTGAGCATGTCCGCGATCGGGTCGGTCATGGTCATGAAACGGCCTTGGGCCTCTCTCGCCGGGGTTTCCGCCTCTCGGGGACCTACGGCGTAGTCGGTGTTACCAGGAGCTCTTCGTGACGCCCGGCAGCTCGCCGCGGTGCGCCATCTCACGAAGGCAGACACGGCACAGGCCGAACTTGCGGTACACGGAGTGGGGGCGGCCACAGCGCTGGCAGCGCGTGTAACCCCGCACACTGAACTTGGGCTTGCGGCCGGCCTTGGCGATCAGGGCCTTCTTCGCCATCGGTCACGCCTCCTTGAACGGGAATCCGAGGAGACGCAGCAGCGTGCGGCCCTCTTCGTCGGTGTTCGCCGTGGTGACGACGGTGATGTCCATGCCGCGCGTCCGGTCGATCTTGTCGGGGTCGATCTCGTGGAACATGACCTGCTCCGTGAGACCGAACGTGTAGTTGCCCCGGCCGTCGAACTGCTTCGGCGACAGACCGCGGAAGTCGCGGATGCGCGGGAGCGCGAGCGACAGCAGGCGGTCGAGGAACTCCCACATGCGGTCGCCCCGCAGCGTCACATGGGCGCCGATGGGCTGGCCCTCGCGCAGCTTGAACTGCGCGATGGACTTGCGGGCCTTCGTCACGGTCGGCTTCTGACCGGTGATCGTGGCGAGGTCGCGCACGGCGCCCTCCATCAGCTTGGAGTCGCGGGCGGCGTCGCCCACACCCATGTTGACCACGATCTTGGTCAGGCCCGGCACCTGCATGATGTTCGCGTACTCGAACTCGTCACGCAGCTTGCCGATGATCTCTTCGCGGTACCGCGTCTTGAGACGCGGCGCGCTGCTGGTGGCAGTCGTCATCAGATGTCCTCACCGGTACGGCGGGCAACGCGGATCTTGTTGCCCTCCTCGTCGAAGCGGAAGCCGACCCGGGTGGTGACCTTCTTGCCGTCCTTCTCCACCACGAGCGCGACATTGCTGACGTGGATCGGAGCCTCGGTCGTGATGATGCCGCCGGTCTTGGACCCGCGGGCCGTCTGCCCGGCCTTGGTGTGCTTCTTGACCCGGTTGACACCTTCGACCAGGACGCGGTCCTCGCGGGGGAAGGCCACGATGACCTTGCCCTGCTTGCCCTTGTCCTTGCCGGTGATGACCTGGACCAGGTCGCCCTTCTTGATCTTCATCGGTTACAGCACCTCCGGCGCGAGGGAGATGATCTTCATGAACTTCTTCTCGCGCAGTTCCCGGCCCACGGGGCCGAAGATACGGGTGCCGCGGGGGTCGCCGTCGTTCTTCAGAATGACGGCCGCGTTCTCGTCGAAGCGGATGTACGAGCCGTCCGGACGCCGGCGCTCCTTGACGGCGCGCACGATGACCGCCTTGACGACGTCACCCTTCTTCACGTTGCCGCCGGGGATCGCGTCCTTGACGGTGGCGACGATGACATCGCCGATGCCCGCGTAGCGGCGCCCGGAGCCGCCGAGAACGCGGATGCAGAGAATCTCCTTCGCACCCGTGTTGTCGGCGACGCGCAGTCGCGACTCCTGCTGGATCATGTCGTTACTTCGCCTTCTCCAGAATCTCGACGACGCGCCAGCGCTTGGTGGCCGACAGCGGTCGCGTCTCCATCAGGAGGACGCGGTCGCCGACGCCCGCCGCGTTCTGCTCGTCGTGCGCCTTGAGCTTGCTGGTGCGGCGGATGATCTTGCCGTACAGGGCGTGCTTCACCCGGTCCTCGACAGCGACAACGACGGTCTTGTCCATCTTGTCGCTGACGACCAGACCCTCGCGGGTCTTCCGCCGGCCGCGCTCGGTCGTCTCAGTCACAGTGTTCTCACTCATCAGGCGTTCTCCACCGCCTCGGCGTCGCCGGCGGGCAGCGCCGACTCGATGCCGAGCTCGCGCTCGCGCATCAGGGTGTAGACCCGGGCGATGTCCTTGCGTACGGCCCGCAGCCGGCTGTTGTTCTCCAGCTGGCCGGTGGCCGCCTGGAAACGGAGCCTGAACAGCTCCTCCTTCGCCTCGCGCAGCTTGACGACGAGCTCCTCGTCGTTCAGCTCACGCAGCTCGGAGGGCTTGGTACCGGCAGCCATCAGGACTCACCTGCCTCGCGCCGGACGATCCGGCACTTCATCGGGAGCTTGTGAGCGGCGCGGATCAGCGCCTCACGAGCGATCTTCTCGTTGGGGTAGGACAGCTCGAACATCACGCGCCCGGGCTTGACGTTCGCGATCCACCACTCCGGCGAGCCCTTGCCGGAACCCATGCGGGTCTCGGCGGGCTTCTTGGTCAGCGGGCGGTCCGGGTAGATGTTGATCCAGACCTTGCCGCCACGCTTGATGTGCCGGGTCATCGAGATACGCGCGGCCTCGATCTGCCGGTTCGTCACGTAGGCGGCGGTGACGGCCTGGATGCCGTACTCACCGAACGCGACCTCGGTGCCACCCTTGGCCTGGCCACTCCGCTTGGGGTGGTGCTGCTTGCGGTACTTGACCTTGCGAGGGATCAGCATGGTCTCAGCTCTCCGTTCCTGCTGCGCCGTCGGCAGCCGGGGCGGCGGACGCGTCGGCCTTCGGGGCCTCGGCGGCGGGCGCGCCCTGCTGCTGCGGCCTGCGGCCACCACGACCACCGCGCTCGCCACGGCCACCGCGGGCCGGACGGTCGCCGCCGGCGCCACCACGGGCGGGACGGTTACCGGCGCGGGCGGCAGCGTTCTCGGCGCGGACCTCGGCGATGTTCTTCACGTCGCCCTTGTAGATCCAGACCTTCACACCGATGCGGCCGAAGGTGGTGCGGGCCTCGAAGAAGCCGTAGTCCACGTTCGCGCGCAGGGTGTGCAGCGGCACACGGCCCTCGCGGTAGAACTCCGAGCGGGACATCTCGGCGCCGCCGAGACGTCCGCCGCACTGGATCTTGATGCCCTTGGCCCCGGCCTTCATCGTGCTCTGCATCGACTTGCGCATCGCACGGCGGAAGGAGACACGGGACGACAGCTGCTCGGCGACCGCCTGGGCCACCAGCTGGGCGTCCAGCTCGGGGTTCTTGACCTCGAGGATGTTGAACTGGATCTGCTTGCCGGTCAGCTTCTCCAGGTTGCCCCGGAGACGGTCGGCCTCCGCACCGCGGCGGCCGATGACGATGCCCGGCCTGGCGGTGTGGACGTCGACGCGGACGCGGTCACGGGTGCGCTCGATCTCCACCTTGGAGATGCCCGCGCGCTCCATGCCCTGCGTCAGCATGCGGCGGATGGCCACGTCTTCCTTGACGTAGTCCTTGTACAGCTTGTCGGCGTACCAGCGCGACTTGAAGTCGGTGGTGATGCCGAGGCGGAACCCGTGCGGGTTTACCTTCTGACCCATTACCGGGTTCCCTCCTTGCTGCCCACGACCACGGTGATGTGGCTGGTCCGCTTGCGAATCCGGTAGGCGCGGCCCTGGGCGCGCGGCCGGAACCGCTTCAGGGTCGGGCCCTCATCGACGTAGGCCTCCTTGACGTAGAGGCTGTCGATGTCGGTGTGGTCGAAGTTGTGCGCGGCGTTGGCGATGGCGCTGTCGAGCACCTTGCCCACGGGCACGCTGGCGGCCTGGGGGGCGAACCGCAGGACGGCCTGCGCCTCGCCGGCGCCCTTGCCGCGGATGAGGTCCACCACACGGCGGGCCTTCATGGGCGTGACGCGGATGTACCGCGCACGGGCCACGGCTTCCATGGTTGTCCCTTCGGTGTTGTTCCGGGAGTCCGGCATGATCAGCGCACCCCGCTCAGCGACGCCGCGACTTGCGGTCGTCCTTGACGTGCCCGCGGAACGTACGGGTCGGTGCGAATTCGCCGAGCTTGTGGCCGACCATCGACTCGGTGACGAACACCGGGACGTGCTTACGGCCGTCGTGCACCGCGATCGTGTGGCCCAGCATGGCCGGGATGATCATCGAGCGTCGAGACCAGGTCTTGATGACGTTCTTGGACCCCGAGTCGTTCTGCGCGTCCACCTTCTTGATCAGGTGGTCGTCGACGAAGGGCCCCTTCTTGAGACTGCGCGGCATCGAAACCTGCTCCTAGCGCTTCTTGTTCGTCTTGCGGCGGCGGACGATGTACTTGTTGCTGGCCTTCTTCGGCGAGCGAGTACGGCCTTCCTTCTTGCCCCAGGGGGAGACCGGGTGGCGACCACCCGAGGTCCGCCCCTCGCCACCACCGTGGGGGTGGTCGACGGGGTTCATCACGACGCCGCGGACGCTCGGGCGGACGCCCTTCCAGCGCATCCGGCCGGCCTTGCCCCAGTTGATGTTCGACTGCTCGGCGTTGCCGACCTCGCCGATGGTGGCGCGGCAGCGGACGTCGACCAGGCGGATCTCACCGGAGGGCATGCGCAGGTGGGCCATGCGGCCCTCCTTCGCGAGCAGCTGCACGGAGGCACCGGCGGAGCGGGCGAACTTGGCGCCGCCGCCCGGCTGGAGCTCGATCGCGTGGATGACGGTACCCACCGGGATGTTGCGCAGCGGCAGGTTGTTGCCGGGCTTGATGTCGGCGCCGGCGCCGTTCTCCACCCGGTCACCCTGCTTCAGGTGGGCCGGGGCGATGATGTACCGCTTCTCGCCGTCCGCGTAGTGCAGCAGCGCGATACGGGCGGTGCGGTTGGGGTCGTACTCGATGTGCGCGACCTTGGCCGGCACACCGTCCTTGTCGTGCCTGCGGAAGTCGATCACCCGGTAGGCGCGCTTGTGGCCACCGCCCTGGTGACGGACGGCCACGCGACCGGCGTTGTCCCGGCCACCCTTGCTGTGCAGGGGGCGGACCAGCGACTTCTCCGGCGTGGACCGCGTGATCTCGACGAAGTCGGCGACGCTGGCACCTCGACGGCCCGGCGTCGTCGGCTTGTACTTGCGGATTCCCATGTCTTAGTCCTCGTCCGGTATCGGACGGACCGGTCTCTCCGTCAGGAGAGGACCGGACCGCCGAAGATGTCGATGCTTTCGCCCTCGGCAAGAGTCACGATGGCGCGCTTGGTGCCGGCGCGCCGGCCGTAACCGGTGCGGGTGCGCTTGCGCTTGCCCTGCCGGTTGATGGTGTTGACCCCGACGACCTTGACCGAGAAGACCGCCTGGACGGCCTGCTTGATCTGGGTCTTGTTGGCCCGCGGGTCGACGATGAACGTGTACTTGTTCTCGTCGAGCAGCGCGTAGCTCTTCTCGGACACGACGGGCTTGATCAGGATGTCGTGCGGCGCGGTGAACTCCTTGCTGGAGGTCCCGTTGCCGGTGGTCCCGTCACTCATCGGGCGTCGCTCCCTTCGGGCGTCTCGTCGGCCGTGGCGGACGCGGTGCGGCCGGCCACGAAGCGGTCGAAGGCGGCCTTGGTGAAGACGACGTCGTCGGAGTCGAGCACGTCGTACGTGTTGAGCTGACCCGGGTCGAGGATGTGGACCTGGGGCAGGTTGCGGGCCGACAGCCACGCGTTCTCGTCGGAACGGTCGGCGACCAGCAGGACCTTCTTGCGCTCCGTGATCTTGCCGAACAGGCCGCGCGCGGCCTTCGTCGAGACCTCGCCGTCCACCACGCCGGAGATGACGTGGATGCGGTCGTGGTGCGCCCGGTCGGTGAGGGCACCGCGCAGGGCGGCGGCCTTCATCTTCTTCGGGGTCCGCTGGGTGTAGTCACGCGGCACGGGGCCGTGGACGACGCCACCACCGGTGAACTGCGGGGCGCGGACGGAACCCTGGCGGGCGCGGCCGGTGCCCTTCTGGCGGTACGGCTTCTTGCCGCCACCACGGACCTCGCCGCGCGTCTTGGCCTTGTGCGTGCCCTGACGGGCCGCGGCCAGCTGCGCGACGACGACCTGGTGGATCACCGGGACGCTGATCTTCGCGTCGAAGATCTCGGCGGGCAGTTCCACCGTGCCGGACTTCTCGCCGGCCGGGGAGAGGATGTCAATGCTCTTCGGGTTACTCATGGCTCAACTCACGCCCCCTTGGCCGCGGTGCGGACCAGGACGAGGCCGCCGTTGGGGCCGGGGACGGCGCCCTTGATGAGCAGCAGTCCCTTCTCCGCGTCAACGGCGTGGACGGTCAGGTTCTGGGTGGTGACGCGCTCGTTGCCCATACGGCCGGCCATGCGCAGGCCCTTGAACACGCGGCCCGGGGTGGCGCAGCCGCCGATGGAGCCCGGCGAGCGGTGCTTGCGCTGGGTGCCGTGCGAGGAGCTGAGGCCCTTGAAGCCGTGCCGCTTCATGACACCGGCGGTGCCCTTGCCCTTGCTCTTGCCGGTCACGTCGACGCGGACGCCGGAGTCGAACACCTCGGCGGTGATCTCCTGGCCGAGGGTGTACTCGGCGGCGTCGGCGGTCCGCAGCTCGACCAGGTGGCGGCGCGGGGTGACGTCGGCCTTGGCGAAGTGGCCCTTGAGGGGGCGGTTCACCTTGCGCGGGTCGATCTCGCCGAAGGCGATCTGGACGGCCTCGTAGCCGTCGCGGTCGTTGGTGCGCACCTGGGTCACGATGCAGGGTCCGGCCTTGACCACGGTCACCGGGACGACACGGTTGTTCTCGTCCCAGACCTGGGTCATGCCGAGCTTCTCGCCCAGGACACCCTTGATCTGCTTGGTCATCTCTCTGCCAGGCCTCTCAGAGCTTGATCTCGATGTCGACGCCGGCCGGAAGGTCCAGGCGCATCAGCGAGTCAACGGTCTTGGGGGTCGGGTCGAGGATGTCGATCAGCCGCTTGTGGGTGCGCATCTCGAAGTGCTCGCGCGAGTCCTTGTACTTGTGCGGCGACTTGATGACGCAGTACACGTTCTTTTCCGTGGGCAGCGGCACCGGGCCCGCGACCGACGCACCCGTGCGGGTCACCGTCTCGACGATCTTCTTCGCCGAGTTGTCGATGACCTCGTGGTCGTAGGCCTTGAGCCGGATGCGGATCTTCTGTCCCGCCATGGCTGGTTCGCAGTCCTGTCTCTTCTTCACGCTCTGGCAGTCCGGCGGCGCCTTCCCCACCCCCGCTCCGACCCACGCGGTCGGGCGTGTCGTACTCACCTTCGGAACGCGCCACCTGGGTTTCGCACCGCAGGGGGTTTCCTCCGTGAGGAGTGTGGGGAGAACTTCCACCGGGTGCCTGGCTGGAGCCCCGCCCACGCTTCCCGGAAGATCCCGGTATTTCCGCACCTGATCAGGGGCGACGAATACAGTGGGACTCGCTTCCGGTCCTCCCGGCGGGAGGCGCGCAGCATCGGCTGCCAACCGAGCAACCTGGTCAGTGTGCCACACCGCCCGCCGCCGGGGCCAATCGGCCCAAGGATTCCGGCCCCACCCGGCACCCCGCCGCGCCACGGCGCGTCCGCGCCTGCTATGGACGGCGCCCTCGCACCCCGTACTCGGCCCGCGCGCCCGCCCGTTGACGCGCTCCCCGCCCGGACGCGGCCCCGCGCCGCGTCAACCCGGCGTGCTGTGATCTCCCTCCCACCGGGCGGACGGGCCGGGGGTGTGGAGGCGGAGCACCGCGCGTTCCGCCCATTCGGGAGGCGTCCCGCGCAGCGACACCGCGATCATCACGGCGAACGCGAGCGGCACCGTCCAGGCCGCGGGCTGCGCGAGGAGCACGACGAGCCATCCCGGCCCCGCGTCGGTCAGCACGGACGCGAGCGCCGCGCCCGTCGCCGACAGGACACCGGCGGCGAGCCCCGCCGCGGCCCCCGCCGCCGTCAGCCCCCGCCACCAGATCCCGAGGACGAGCAGCGGGCAGAACGTCGACGCCGCCACGGCGAACGCCCAGCCCACCGCCACGTTGATGTCCACCGCCCGCGCGGGCAGCGACAGCAGCACGGCGACCAGCGCCCCGCCCGCCACCGCGCCCCGCAGCCGGGGCACGCTCGCGCGCGACAGGTCGTGCGAGAGGCCGCCCGCCAGCGCCATCAGCAGCCCGGACGACGTGGACAGGAACGCGGCGAACGCGCCCGTCGCCACCAGCGCCGTGAGCACCGCGCCCCAGCGGCCCGCGACGATCTCCCCCGGCAGGACGATGGTGACGGTGTCGGTGTCCCCGCCGTCCCCGAGCCCCGGCGTGAAGACGCGGCCGAGCAGCCCGTACGCCGCCGGGAAGATGTAGAAGAGGCCGAGCAGCACGATCACGCCCACCGCCACGCGCCGTGCCGTCCACGCGCTGTCGCTGGTGTGGAAGCGCATGACGACGTGCGGCAGCCCGGCGGCGCCCAGGGTGGTGGCCAGCAGCACCGACCAGGTCGCGAGCAGCGGCTGGCCCGCGTCCTGCACGTCGAGCAGCGGGCGGCTCCACTCGCTGAGGTCCACGCGCAGCGCCGCCTCCCGCGCGTCCTCGCCCGCGTGGACGACGAGGAAGACGGCCGGGACCGCGATGAACAGCAGCTTGACCAGGTAGTGGAAGCCCTGCACATACGTCGCCGAGCGCATCCCGCCCGCCGCGATCGAGACGGTGACGACGGCCCCCGCCAGGACGACGCCGACCCAGTACGGGGTGCCGCTCACCAGGTGCAGCACCATGCCCGCGCCCTTGAACTGCGGCACGAGGTACAGCCACATGATCACCAGCACGATCACGGCGCACAGCTTCCTGATCGCCTGCGACCCGAGCCGGTAGTCCGCGAAGTCGGGCACGGTGTACGCGCCGGAGCGCCGCATCGGCCCGGCCACCAGCGCGGCGACGACGACGTACCCGGCGGTGAAGCCCACCGCGTACCACAGGCTGCCGATGCCGTCCTTCAGCAGCAGCCCGGCGAGGCCGAGGACCGAGGCGGCCGACACGTACTCCCCCGCGATGGCCATCGCGTTCCAGCCGGGGGCGACGCGCTGCGAGGCGACGAGGAAGTCGGGCGTGGTCGAGCGGGTGGCGCGTACGCCCCACACGCCGATGGCCATGCTGGCGACGACCAGCAGCCCGATCGCGAGCAGTCCCGTCACCGGCGCCGCGCCCCCCGTTCGGCGCGCTCGGCGGCCCGTACGTGCGTGACGGCGATCACGAGCAGCAGCGGGTATCCGGCGGCCATCAGCAGCAGCCAGGACGCGGGGAAGCCGAGCACGGTGACGCGGTCGAGCGCGGGCAGGGCGGCGAGGAGGCCGCTGAGCCCGAGGAGCAGCGCGCCGAGCAGCCCGAGGGCGCGCAGCGCGAGGCGGCGCTGCCGCAGGAAGAGGGCGCGGGCGGCCTGGGTGTCCGGCTCGTCGTCGGCGCCGGGTCCCGGCAGGGGCACGAGGTGCTGGGCCGGGCGGTGGCGGCGGGAGAGGGCGATGCGCGTCTGCGGGCTGGTGACGCGGACGCGGCGCGGGCCGCCGCTCACCTGGCGGCGTCCCGGACGGCGGCCATCAGGCGTTCCTTGAGGGCGCGGGCGTGGCGGCGGCTGACGGGGACCTCGCCCGCCGGGGTGCGGGCGAGGAGCCCGGCGGAGCTGGTGGCGCGCAGGTCGCGGACCCAGTGGACGGCGACGAGGTAGCCGCGGTGGGCGCGGACGAACCCGGCCGGGCCCCAGACCTCCTCCAGGTGGGAGAGGGAGAGGCGGACGAGGTGGGTGCCGCGTTCGGTGTGGAGGCGGACGTAGTCGCCGTGCGCCTCGGCGTAGTGGACGTCGTCGCGGCGGACGAAGACGGTGTGGCGGCCGGTCTCGACCTGGACGACGGCCAGCTCGTCCTCGGGCAGCGCGGCCCCGGGGGCGGCGACGCGGGCGACGGCCTCGGCGAGCCGTTCTGGGCGTACGGGCTTGAGCAGGTAGTCGGTGGCGCCGAGCCCGCCGGCCTCGGCGGCGTGCCGTTCCGACGCGGTGACGAAGACGATGGCGGGCGGGCGGGACAGCATGCGCAGCACGCGGGCGACGGCCATCCCGTCCAGGCCCGGCATGGAGACGTCGAGGAAGACGGCGTCGAACGTGCCGGTGCCCAGCAGCCGCACGGCCGCCTCGCCGCCGTCCGCCTCGCGCACGTCGGGAGCCTCGGGCAGGCAGGCGAGCATGCGGGCCAGCTCCTGGCGGGTGGAGGCCTCGTCCTCGACGACGAGCACGCGCAGGCTCACCGCGCCGTCACCCCGCGCATGAAGCGTGGCACGCGGATGACGGCCTTGGTGCCGCCGCCGGGCGCCGTCTCGATGACGAGGCCGTGCTCGGGCCCGTAGACGGTTCGCAGGCGCTGGTCGACGTTGGCGAGGCCGACGCGGCGGGCGGGCGGGCCGCTCCCGGCGAGGATCGCGCGGGCCAGCGCCGGGTCCATGCCGACGCCGTCGTCCTCGACCTCGATGACGCACAGCGGCCCCTCGCCGTAGCCGGAGACGCTGATGGTGCCGGGGCCCGGCTTGGGTTCGAGGCCGTGGCGGACGGCGTTCTCGACGAGGGGCTGGACGACGAGGAAGGGGATGGCGACGGGGAGGACCTCGGGCGCCATCCGGACGGACAGTTCGAGGCGGTCGTCGAAGCGGGCGCGTTGCAGCTCCAGGTAGGTCTGGATGGCCTGGAGCTCGTCGGCGACGGTGGCGTAGTCGCCCTTGGCCGAGAAGCTGTAGCGCAGGTAGTCGGAGAAGTCGCCGAGGAGGGTGCGGGCGCGGTCGGGGTCGGTGCGGATGCGGGCGCCGATGACGGCGAGGGCGTTGTGCAGGAAATGCGGCGAGATCTGGGCGCGCAGGGTGCGCAGGTCGGCCTGGGCGATGCGGCCGCGGGCGCGGCGCAGCGCGGCGTGGTCGAGGGAGCGGGCGACGAGCCCGGCGACGGCGGTGAGTTCGGGGCCCGCGCCGCCGTCGGTGACGAGGGCGCCGGACAGTTCGCCCGCGACCGTCAGCGGCATGGCGGACCAGGGCGGGCGGTGTGCGGGACCGCCGTCCTCGTAGGCCTGCGCGAGGAGCGCGGCGAGTGCGTCGGGCGCGGGCGGCGGTCCCGCGGCGGCGACGGGGCGGCCGTCGAGGTCGGCCAGGACGACGGTGCCCGCGGCCAGCAGGCGGCGCAGGCGCCGGGCGGCGGCGGGGGCGCCGCGGCCGGTGAGGCCGTCGCGCAGGTCGGCGTCCAGGTCCTGGACGAGGCCGAGCAGGCGCACGGTCAGGCGCGCGCCGGCCTCGGTGCCGCCGTCGCGCCGCGTCCGTATCCGCTCCAGCATGGCCCGACCGTAGCCGAGTGCGGCGGCGGCCAGTAGGCCCCCGGCAGCCCGCGCTTGGCGGGGATCGGCGTTCCCGGCCCGCTCAGTCCCCCGCCGCGGGCGCGCCGCCCCGTTCGTCCGCCTCCATGGCCTCGACCTCGTGCAGCGGCGGGTGGATCTCGGTCGGGCCGTACGGGTCGACGTCGGACGGCCGGGGCGGCTCGGGGCCGTCGGGGCCGACGCGCAGGAGGCGTTCGACGCGGATGATCTGGAAGTGGCGGCCGAGGACGTCGAGCGAGGAACGGGGCGGCCCCTCGCGGAACTCCTCGGCCGCCGCCGCGTAGGCCGCCGCGTCGTCGGGGGAGGTCTCGCGCTCCAGGTGGGGCAGGAACTCGGCGAGGTAGTTGTAGAGCGTCGCGCGGGCGTCGGCGGGGGTGGCCTGGAGGCCGGCCATCGGCTCCCAGGAGCCGGTCTTGCGCTCGGCGAACGTGAACGTGGCGGGCAGCAGCACGACGCCCGGGTGGCTGGTGAGGGCCTCGCGCGAGTCGTCGCGGACGTGCTGGGGGATGCGTTCGGCCTGGTAGTGGAGGGTGAGCAGCTCCATGCGCTGGATGCTCTCCATGACGCTGGTGGGCGCCGCGTGGTCCACCAGGAAGCCGATGGTGCGGCTCTCGCTGTCGCGGACGCGGCGGTCGCCGATGTCGCGGCCCGGGTCGTCGGGGTCGGTGGGGCGCGGGCCCTCGATGCCGTCGGGGCCGATGCGGGCGAACTCGTCGGCCCGGACGATGCGGTAGCGCGCGTCGCCGACCGGCAGCTCGTTCACCGGCTCGGTCTCCAGGCGGGCGACGGCGGCGAGCAGCTGGTCGCGCAGCGGGTCGCCGGCCGCCGTCTCGTCCTTCGCCTTGAACCACAGGTGCGAGTTGAGCCCGTCGCGCGAGTGCTGGGGGAAGCCGTCGGACACGTCGCTGAGGAGCCGCCAGCCCGGTTCGTCCTCGGGGGTCTGCACGGCGTAGCCGAAGACGGGACCGCGCAGGACGACGTGGGGGTAGCGCTCGGCGGCCCGGAGCGCGTCCTGTTCGGTGACCTCCGAGACGGGATCGTCCCGGTGGGTCACCCGGAAGGTCAGATGGCGCTGCGAGTTCTTCCGGTAATCCTTCATGCGCCCAGTGTGACGGCAGCAGGGGCTACGTTGCTCCCGCTTTCACGGCCTTCACACCTTCGCGCACGAACGGGACGCGCCGCGCGCTCAATAGCCCACGGTGAACCGCTTGTTGAGGTGCGCCGGGCGCTCGATTTCGTCCACCAGTGCGGCGGCGTAATCCTCGGCCGAGATCCGGCTGTCGCCGTCCGCGCCGGTGATCAGATCATCGAGGCCGGTCCGGTACTCCCCCGTCCTGTCGCCGGGCTCGATGGTCCCGGCGGGGCTGAAGTACGTCCAGTTCAGCTCGCTGGTGATGCCGCGCAGGTACGCGAGCGCGTCCCCGTGCGCGTGCATGATCTGGAGGACCTGGTCCGGCAGCCCCGGCGTGTCCCACACCAGCGCGCCCCCGGGCGTACGCAGCGAGCCCGCGCCGCCGACCATGATCAGCCGCGGGGCGCGCCCGCCCAGCGCGTGCAGCCCGGCGACCAGCGACTGGGCGGACGGCTCGATCAGCGCCGCGTGCCCGGGGCCGTCCCCGCCGCCCACCGCGCTCACGAGGACGTCCGCGTCGCGCCCGACGGCGCTGACGGAGGCGGGGTCCAGGACGTCCCCCGTCTCGACCGTCAGCCGGTCGTGCGGCTCGATGGACCCCCGGTACAGCTCGGGGTCGCGGACGACGGCGGTGACCGCGTGCCCCCGGTCGAGGGCCTCGCGCACGACGCGGCGGCCGATGGTCCCGTTGGCTCCGAAGACGGCGATGGTGGCCAAGGCGCTGCTCCCGGTGGTACGGGGGCGCCCGCCCGCCGGACGCCCGTCTCCCCGCAGCCTGCCACCGGGCGGCGGCCGCGTCATGGAGGCGCCCGGGGCCTCGGGTGGGGAAACGCGAGGCCCCGGGCAGGGGAGGGTGGTCCTGGCGGGCCCGCGCGGGGCCCGTACGGGGTGCGGCGGGAGGGGCGGGTCAGTGCGAGCCGGCGCGCTCCGCCCCCGCGCCGGTGAGGGCGCGCACCTGGAGCTTGGCGAAGCGGTCGGGGTCGGCCTCGCGCGACGTCAGCGTGCCGATGACGGCGCACAGCAGACCGATCGGGATCGAGACGAGCCCGGGGTTCTCCAGCGGGAACCAGTGGAAGTCCACGCTCGCGGGGAACAGCGACAGGCTGTTGCCCGACGCGTCCTCGCCCTTGCCGGAGACGACCGGCGAGAAGAACACCAGACCGACGGACGAGATCAGCCCGCCGTAGATGCCGGCGACCGCGCCCCGGGTGTTGAACCGCTTCCAGAAGAGGCTGAAGAGGATCACCGGCAGGTTCGCGGAGGCCGCGATGGCGAACGCGAGGGCGACGAGGAAGGCGACGTTCAGGTTCTGCGCGAAGACCGCCAGCACGATGGAGACCGCCCCGACCCCGATCGCCGCGAACCGCGCGACGCGCACCTCCTCCCGTTCGCTCGCCTGCCCCTTGCGCAGCACGCTGTTGTAGAAGTCGTGCGCCAGCGAGGACGACGACGCGATCGTCAGGCCCGCGACCGTCGAGAGGATCGTGGCGAACGCGACCGCCGCGATGAACGCCAGCATGATCGCGCCCAGCGTGTCCCCGCCGAAGTGGTCGCCGACCGCCTCGGCCAGCTGGGGCGCCGCCGTGTTGCCCGCCGTGTTCTGCGCCGTGATCGCCTCGCGGCCGACCAGCGCCGCCGCGCCGAAGCCGAGGACGAGCGTCAGCAGGTAGAAGGTGCCGATGATGCCGATGGCCCAGTTGACGGACTTCCGCGCGGTCTTCGAGTCGGGGACCGTGTAGAAGCGGATGAGGATGTGCGGCAGGCCCGCCGTGCCCAGGACCAGCGCGAGGCCCAGGCTGATGAGGTCCAGCTTGTTCACCATCGTCTGCCAGGCGTCACCGGCCACTTCGACGCCGTACCGCTGCCCCGGCTGGAGGAACGCGTCCCCGACCCCGCTCGCGTTCGACGCGTCGCTCATCAGGGCGCCGAGGTCGAAGTCGTAGATCGACAGCACCAGCGCGGTCACCAGCAGCGCGCCGCCCATCAGCATCACGGCCTTGATGATCTGCACCCACGTGGTGCCGGTCATGCCGCCGAAGGACACGTAGACGACCATCAGGATGCCGACGACGACGATGCCGACGATCTTCGCCGTGTCCGCGCTCATCCCGAGGTAGGTGTCGCCCTCCTCGATGCCGAGCAGCAGCGCCACCAGCGCGCCCGCGCCGACCATCTGGGCCAGCAGGTAGAAGATCGAGACGGTCAGCGTCGACACCGAAGCCGCCGTGCGCACCGGCCGCTGCCGCATGCGGTACGAGACGACGTCCGCCATCGTGAAGCGGCCCGAGTTCCGCAGCAGTTCGGCCACCAGCAGCAGCGCGACCAGCCAGGCGACGAGGAAGCCGATCGAGTACAGGAACCCGTCGTAGCCGAACAGCGCGATCATCCCGGCGATGCCGAGGAACGACGCGGCCGACATGTAGTCGCCGCCGATCGCGAAGCCGTTCTGGATCCCGGAGAAGCCGCGCCCCCCGGAGTGGAAGTCGGTCGCGGACTTGGTCCTGCGGCTCGCGCGCACCGTCACCAGGATCGTCACGGCGATCAGCACCGAGAACAGGATCATGGTGATCAGCCGCTCCTGCGAGGTGCTCTCCTCGGCCAGCAGCATCATGCGTCGTCCCCCTTCCTGGCGGCGGGGACGCCCGCACCCGGGTCCAGCTCGTCGCGCAGCTCGTCGGCCAGCGGGTCGAAGCGGCGGTTGGCGTAGCGCGAGTAGAGGATCGCGATGCCGAAGGTCGTCACGAACTGGAGCAGCCCGAAGAACAGGGCCACGTTCGCGTTGCCGATCACCTCGTGCGCCATGACGCCGCGCGCGTACGCGGACATCAGCACGTACAGCAGGTACCAGGCGAGGAACGCCACGCTCGCCGGGAGGACGAAGCGCACCAGCCGCGTCCGCAGCTCCCGGAACCGCGGGTCGTCGTACATGGCGGCGGACCGTGCCTCCAGATCACCGCCCGGCGGATCGCTGGCATCGGGGACGGGCTGCGTCGACGTCATCACCGGCTCCTGTCTTCGGGGGACGTGTGCTCCGGAAACGTCCGAGAGCGTCACACACCCTGCCCGAGCGCCGGGCCCACCGGTCGGCGAACGGTCGATATCCGCGCCGAACGGACGACGGCCCGCCGCCGCGCTGACGCCGGGCGCACGCACAGGGGCCCCGGCACCGCGCAAGCGGTACCGGGGCCCCTGGGTGGAGCTGGTGAAGCTGTCAGGTCACTTGATGATCTTGGTGACCTGGCCGGCGCCCACAGTCCGGCCACCCTCACGGATGGCGAACTTCAGGCCCTCCTCCATGGCGATGGGCTGGATCAGCTCGACGCGCATCTCGGTGTTGTCGCCCGGCATGACCATCTCGGTGCCCTCGGGGAGGTGCACCACACCGGTCACGTCGGTGGTACGGAAGTAGAACTGCGGGCGGTAGTTGTTGAAGAACGGGGTGTGGCGGCCACCCTCGTCCTTCGACAGGATGTACGCCTGCGCCTCGAAGTCCGTGTGCGGCGTGACCGAACCCGGCTTGATGATGACCTGGCCGCGCTCGACGTCCTCGCGCTTGATGCCGCGGAGCAGCAGACCGACGTTCTCACCCGCGCGACCCTCGTCGAGGAGCTTGCGGAACATCTCGATGCCGGTCACCGTGGTGGTGGCCTTCTCGGTCTTGATGCCGATGATGTCGACGGTCTCGTTGACCTTGAGGACACCGCGCTCGATGCGGCCGGTCACGACGGTGCCGCGGCCGGTGATCGTGAAGACGTCCTCGATCGGCATCAGGAACGGCTTGTCGATGTCACGCTCGGGCTGCGGGATCGCGTCGTCCACGGCCTGCATGAGCTCCAGGACGCTCTTGGCCCACTCCGGGTCGCCCTCCAGCGCCTTCAGCGCGGAGACCTTCACGACGGGGACGTCGTCGCCCGGGAAC
The DNA here is from genome assembly GCF_044461265.1 of Streptomyces sp. NPDC049879. Lineage (NCBI taxonomy): Bacteria > Bacillati > Actinomycetota > Actinomycetes > Kitasatosporales > Streptomycetaceae > Streptomyces > Streptomyces sp. NPDC049879. Next base: position 370,146 of record NZ_JBITKT010000005.1, read on the forward strand.
TCGTACTCCGTGAGCAGCTCACGGACCTCGAGCTCGACGAGCTCCATGATCTCCTCGTCGTCCACCATGTCGGCCTTGTTCAGCGCGACGACGATGTACGGGACGCCGACCTGGCGGGCCAGGAGCACGTGCTCCTTGGTCTGCGGCATGGGGCCGTCGGTGGCGGCGACCACGAGGATGGCGCCGTCCATCTGCGCGGCACCGGTGATCATGTTCTTGATGTAGTCCGCGTGACCCGGGCAGTCAACGTGAGCGTAGTGACGGTTCTCCGTCTGGTACTCGACGTGCGCGATGGAGATGGTGATACCGCGCTGACGCTCTTCGGGAGCCTTGTCAATGTTCTCGAACGCGAAGCTCTCGTTCACGTCCGGGTACGCGTCGTGCAGCACCTTGGTGATCGCCGCGGTAAGAGTCGTCTTGCCGTGGTCGATGTGACCGATGGTGCCAATGTTGACGTGCGGCTTAGTCCGCTCGAACTTCGCCTTCGCCACTGGGGTCCTCCTGTGGACTGATGCTGTACGCCCCCCGCACTGCGCGGGAGGTTTTCAGAAATGTCGACCGAATCGGCCAGGACCCCGAGGGGGATGCCCTTGACCGCTTCGCTGATGGGCTGGGCGGCCGGGGGCACGAGGCCCCCGGACACCCTCTGGCTCCAGCCTACGGGCTTACTCGCCCTTGGCCTTCGCGATGATCTCCTCGGCGACGCTCCGGGGAACCTCGCCGTAGGAGTCGAACTGCATGCTGTAGCTCGCGCGACCCGAGGTCTTGGAGCGGAGGTCACCGACGTAACCGAACATCTCCGACAGCGGGACCAGCGCCTTGACGACCTTGGCACCGCTGCGGTCCTCCATGGCCTGGATCTGGCCACGGCGGGAGTTGATGTCACCGATCACATCGCCCATGTAGTCCTCGGGCGTGGTGACCTCGACGGCCATCAGCGGTTCCAGCAGGACCGGTCCGGCCTTGCGAGCGGCTTCCTTGAACGCCATGGAACCGGCGATCTTGAAGGCCATCTCGGAGGAGTCGACGTCATGGTACGCGCCGTCGAGCAGGGTCACCTTGACACCGGTCAGCGGGTAGCCGGCGAGCACGCCGAACTCCATCGCCTCCTGGCAGCCCGCGTCCACCGAGGGGATGTACTCCTTGGGGATGCGGCCACCGGTGACCTTGTTCTCGAACTCGTACCCGTCGCCTTCCAGCGGCGCCAGGGCGATCTGCACCTTGGCGAACTGCCCGGAACCGCCGGTCTGCTTCTTGTGCGTGTAGTCGAGCCGGTCGACCGACTTGCGCAGCGTCTCGCGGTACGCGACCTGCGGCTTGCCGACGTTCGCCTCGACCTTGAACTCACGCTTCATCCGGTCGACCAGGATGTCGAGGTGAAGCTCGCCCATGCCCGCGATGATGGTCTGACCGGTCTCCTGGTCGGCCTTCACCTGGAAGGACGGGTCCTCCTCGGCGAGACGCTGGATGGCGACACCCAGCTTCTCCTGGTCGCCCTTGGACTTGGGCTCGATCGCGACCTCGATGACCGGGGCCGGGAAGTCCATCGACTCCAGGATCACCGGGTTGGCCGGGTCGGCCAGGGTCTCGCCGGTCGTGGTCTGCTTCAGACCCATGACGGCGACGATGTCGCCGGCGCCGACGCGGTCGATCTCCTCACGCTTGTTCGCGTGCATCCGGTAGATCTTGCCGATGCGTTCCTTCTTCTCCTTCACGGAGTTCTGCACCTGCGCGCCCGCCTGGAGCACGCCGGAGTAGATCCGGATGAAGGTCAGCTTGCCCAGGTGGGGGTCGCTGGCGATCTTGAACGCGAGAGCCGCGAGCGGCTCGTCCTCGGACGGCTTGCGCGCGATGACCTGCTCGGGGTCACGCGGCGAGGTGCCCTCCACGGCCTCGACGTCCAGCGGCGACGGCAGGTACCGCACGACCGCGTCGAGCAGGGGCTGCACGCCCTTGTTCTTGAACGCGGTGCCGCAGAACACCGGGGTGATCGTGGTGTCGCCGGTCCCGGTGGAGGCCAGGGTGACGCGGCGGATCGCCGCGATGAGCTGCTCCTGGGAAGGCTCCTCGCCCTCCAGGTACTGCTCCATGACCTCCTCGTCGTTCTCGGCGACGGCCTCGACGAGCTTGGTGTGCCACTCCTCGGCCTGCTCACGCAGGTCCTCGGGGATCTCCACGACGTCGTACATCTCGCCGAGCTTGGTCTCCTCGGACCAGACGAGGGCCTTCATCCGGACGAGGTCCACCACGCCCTTGAATCCGGCCTCGGCGCCGATCGGCAGCTGCATGACCAGCGGGGTGGCCTTCAGCCGGTCGACGATCATGTCGACGCAGCGGAAGAAGTCCGCGCCCGTGCGGTCCAGCTTGTTCACGAAGCAGATACGCGGCACACCGTAGCGGTCGGCCTGACGCCACACCGTCTCGGACTGCGGCTCGACACCGGCGACACCGTCGAACACCGTGACGGCACCGTCGAGGACACGGAGCGAACGCTCGACCTCGACCGTGAAGTCGACGTGACCGGGGGTGTCGATGATGTTGATGGTGTTGTCGACGTCGTCCAGGACCCAGTGACAGGTGACCGCGGCGGACGTGATCGTGATGCCGCGCTCCTGCTCCTGCTCCATCCAGTCCGTCGTGGCGGCGCCGTCGTGGACTTCACCGATCTTGTAGCTCATGCCGGTGTAGTACAGGATGCGCTCGGTGGTCGTCGTCTTGCCCGCGTCGATGTGGGCCATGATCCCGATGTTGCGGACCTTGGCCAAGTCAAGTGAAGTGGTAGCCATATGGCTTCAGTCTTCTCTCGGTCTCGATGGGGGCGCGACTACCAGCGGTAGTGCGCGAAGGCCTTGTTGGATTCGGCCATCTTGTGGGTGTCCTCGCGCTTCTTGACGGAGGCACCCAGCCCGTTCGACGCGTCGAGCAGCTCGTTCATCAGCCGCTCGGTCATCGTCTTCTCGCGACGGGCGCGCGAGTAGCCCACCAGCCAGCGCAGGGCCAGGGTGGAGGAGCGACCGGGCTTGACCTCGATCGGCACCTGGTAGGTGGCGCCACCGACGCGGCGGGACTTCACCTCGATCGTCGGCTTGACGTTCTCCAGGGCGCGCTTGAGGGTGATGACCGGGTCGTTGCCGGTCTTGTCCCGCAGGCCTTCCATGGCGCCGTAGACGATGCGCTCGGCGGTGGAGCGCTTGCCGTTCAGCAGCACCTTGTTGATCAGCGACGTCACCAGAGGGGAGCCGTAGACCGGGTCGATGTGAACCGGACGCTTCGGGGCAGGGCCCTTACGAGGCATGCTTACTTCTCCTTCTTGGCGCCGTAACGGCTGCGGGCCTGCTTGCGGTTCTTGACACCCTGGGTGTCGAGCGAACCGCGGATGATCTTGTAGCGAACACCCGGCAGGTCCTTCACACGGCCACCGCGCACGAGCACGATGGAGTGCTCCTGAAGGTTGTGGTTCTCGCCCGGGATGTAAGCCGTGACCTCGATGCCGTTGCTCAGTCGCACACGGGCGACCTTGCGCAGCGCCGAGTTCGGCTTCTTCGGGGTGGTCGTGAACACACGCGTGCAGACACCGCGGCGCTGGGGCGAGCCCTCGAGCGCGGGTGTCTTGTTCTTCTCGACCTTGTCCTGCCGGCCCTTCCGGACCAGCTGCTGGATCGTTGGCACCGTATCTCCGGTTTCTCTGTGCCGATCTCGATAAAGCTAACCTGGGCCACTCCCCGACCCACGCGGTCGGGTGTGTCGGAGAGACTGCGGGTGTCCGAACTCCTCGCGGAGCGGGAGGGACGCAGATCCCGGAGTCCATGCGGCAGGAAAAAGCGCAGGGAACACCCCAGGCACAAGGTCAGAGGGTACCTACCCCGGGGGCTGCGGTCAAAATGATTGGCTGCGCACGCACAATGACCCCATGGACACGCGTGGGGACACAGGAGGGGCCGCCGCGGGCAGCACCACAGCCGGTGGCGAGCGTACCGAAAGAACCGACGGGACCGACAGTCCCGACAGCGCCGGGCGTGCGGGCGGCGAGGAGGGAGGCGGGGCCGGGGACAGAGCGGAAGGCCAGGACGACGCCGGGGACATATCCCCTGATGGGGACGGTGCGGACACCTCCGCACCCGGCCCGGCGGACGCCACGGCGGGGAGTGGCACCGCCACGGAACGCGCCCAGGCCGCGGAGGCCGAGGGGGACGACGCGGGAGGCGGCGGCGGGGAGGGCGGCACGAGGACGCCACCGCGCCGCAGGCGCCGCTGGCCGCTGGTGGTGGCCGCCCTCCTGGCCCTGGTGACCGGCGCCACAGGCGCCGCGGCCGCCTGGCTGTGGTGGGAGACCGACGAGGCGCTCGACTCCATCGAGCGCATCCCCGACGCCCTGCCGACACACCTCCCGGCCAGCGCCCAGCCGCCCCGCGTCGAGGGCGACGCGCAGGTCTACCTGCTGATCGGCGTGGACGACGACCAGGCCCCCGACCCGGGCGAGCGGTGGCAGGCGGGCGTGGCCCGCAGCGACACGATGATGCTCACCCAGATATCCGCCGACCGCGAGACCGTCTCCGTCGTCTCGCTCCCCCGCGACACGTGGACCGAGATCCCCGGCGCCGGGGAGGCCAAGCTGAACGCGGCCTACTCCTGGGGCGGCCCCGCCCTGCTGGTGGAGACGGTGCAGAACCTCACGGGCGTACGCGTCGACCACGTCGCGATCATCGACTGGTCGGGCTTCCGCGCGTTCACCGACGCCGTCGGCGGCGTGACCGTGGACGGCGAGCGCATGGACGGCCGCGAGGCCCTCGACTACGTCAGGGAGCGCAAGTCGCTGCCCGGCGGCGACTTCGACCGCACCAGGCGCCAGCAGAACTTCCTGCGGGCCCTGCTCGACCAGACCGCCGGCTCCGGCACGCTCACCGACCCCGGCCGCCTGACCGGGCTGCTCGGCACCGTCGGCGACGTCGTCAGCGTCGACGACCAGCTCAGCAACGGCGACCTGCGCTCCCTCGCCTGGGACCTGCGCGGCATCAGGGGGGACGAGGTCAACTTCATGAACGCCCCCGTCGCCGGCACCGACCGCCGCCGCGGCCAGTCGGTCGTGCTCCTCGACGACGAGGCGGCGGCGCCCCTGTGGGAGGCCATGCGCGACGACGCCATGGCGGAGTTCCTCACCACCGACGAGGCCCCCGAACAGCTGGGCGACGAGGTGCGCTGACCGCGCCCGCCCGCCCGTACGGATCCCTCCCGTACGCGCCACCACCCGCCCGCACACACGCCCGCGGGCCCGCCACGGGCGGCGATGATGCCGCCCGGACGGGCCCGCGTACTGCTGCTCGCTTCGAGGATCAGCCCTGGTAGGGGCCGTAGTCGTAGTCCTCCAGCGGAACGGCCTGGCCGGAGCCGGTACCGAAGGGCGAGTAGTCGATGTCGTCGTACCCGACGGCCGAGTACATCGCGGCCTTCGCCTCCTCGGTGGGCTCCACCCGGATGTTGCGGTAGCGGGACAGGCCCGTACCGGCCGGGATCAGCTTGCCGATGATCACGTTCTCCTTGAGGCCGATCAGGGAGTCCGACTTGGCGTTGATCGCCGCGTCGGTGAGCACCCGGGTCGTCTCCTGGAAGGACGCCGCCGACAGCCACGACTCGGTGGCCAGCGACGCCTTGGTGATGCCCATCAGCTGCGGACGGCCGGAGGCGGGGTGGCCGCCCTCGGCGACGACGCGCCGGTTCTCGCTCTCGAACTTCGAGCGCTCCACCAGCTCGCCCGGCAGCAGCTCCGCGTCGCCCGACTCGATGATCGTCACCCGGCGCAGCATCTGCCGGACGATGATCTCGATGTGCTTGTCGTGGATCGCGACACCCTGGGAGTTGTAGACCTTCTGGACCTCGCCCACCAGGTAGATCTGCACGGCGCGCTGGCCGAGGATGCGCAGGACGTCGTGCGGGTTCGCCGCGCCGACGGTCAGCGGCTGGCCGACCGTGACGTGCTCGCCCTCGCCGACCAGCAGACGGGACCGCTTGGAGACCGCGTAGGAGGTCTCGTCCGACCCGTCGTCCGGGGTGACGACGACCTTCTTCGTCTTCTCGGTCTCCTCGATCCGCACGCGGCCCGCCGACTCGGAGATCGGCGCGACGCCCTTGGGCTGCCTGGCCTCGAACAGCTCGACCACACGCGGCAGACCCTGCGTGATGTCCTCACCGGCGACACCGCCGGTGTGGAACGTGCGCATCGTCAGCTGCGTGCCGGGCTCACCGATGGACTGGGCCGCGATGATGCCGACGGCCTCGCCGATGTCCACGAGCTTGCCGGTGGCCAGCGACCTGCCGTAGCACATGGCGCAGGTGCCGACGGCCGACTCGCAGGTCAGGACCGAGCGGGTCTTGACCGTCTCGACGCCGTGGCCGACCAGCTCGTCGATGAGCACGTCGCCCAGGTCGGTCCCGGCCGGGGCCAGCACCTTCCCGTCCACGACGATGTCCTCGGCGAGACAGCGGGCGTAGACGCTGCTCTCGACGTCCTCCGCCTTGCGCAGCACGCCGTCGGGACCCTTGGCCGCGATGCTCAGCTTCAGGCCGCGCTCGGTGCCGCAGTCCTCCTCGCGGATGATCACGTCCTGGGAGACGTCCACCAGACGGCGGGTGAGGTACCCGGAGTCGGCGGTCCGCAGGGCGGTGTCGGCGAGGCCCTTGCGGGCGCCGTGCGTGGAGATGAAGTACTCCAGCACGGACAGGCCCTCGCGGAACGACGCCTTGATCGGCCGCGGGATGGTCTCGTTCTTCGCGTTCGAGACGAGGCCGCGCATACCCGCGATCTGACGCATCTGCATCATGTTTCCGCGGGCGCCCGAGTCGACCATCATGAAGATCGGGTTGATCTTCGGGAAGTTCTCGCTCATGGCCTCGGCGACCTCGTTCGTCGCCTTGGTCCAGATCGCGATCAGTTCCTGCGTGCGCTCGTCCTTGGTGATGAGGCCGCGCTCGTACTGCTTCTGGACCTTCTCGTCCTGCGCCTCGTAGTCGGCCAGGATCTGCTTCTTGACCGGGGGCACGACGATGTCGGAGACCGCGACGGTGACGCCCGAGCGCGTGGCCCAGAAGTAACCGGAGGACTTCAGGTTGTCCAGCGTGGCGGCGACGATCACCTTGGGGTAGCGCTCGGCGAGGTCGTTGACGATCTGCGAGAGCTGCTTCTTGCCGACGGACTGGTCGATGAACGGGTAGTCCTCCGGCAGCAGCTCGTTGAAGAGCGCCCGGCCCAGCGTGGTGCGCATCCGGAAGCTGTCGCCCTGCTGCCACTCCTCGGACCCGTCGCCCTCGGCGGGCGCGGGCGGGGTCCAGCCGCGGGGCGGCACGGAGCCCACCGGGAAGCGGATGTCGATCTTCGCCTGGAGCGACAGCTCCCCGGCGTCGAACGCCATGATCGCCTCGGCGGTGGAGGCGAACGACCTGCCCTCGCCCTTGACCTCGCGCTCCTCCTCGTCCGTGGTGAGGAAGAAGAGGCCGAGCACCATGTCCTGGGTGGGCATGGTCACCGGGCGGCCGTCGGCCGGCTTGAGGATGTTGTTCGAGGACAGCATCAGGATGCGGGCCTCGGCCTGCGCCTCCGCGGACAGCGGCAGGTGCACGGCCATCTGGTCGCCGTCGAAGTCCGCGTTGAACGCGGTGCAGACGAGCGGGTGGATCTGGATGGCCTTGCCCTCGACCAGCTGCGGCTCGAAGGCCTGGATGCCGAGGCGGTGCAGGGTCGGGGCGCGGTTCAGCAGCACCGGGTGCTCGGCGATGACCTCTTCGAGGACGTCGTACACCACGGTGCGCTGGCGCTCGACCATGCGCTTGGCCGACTTGATGTTCTGCGCGTGGTTCAGGTCCACCAGGCGCTTCATCACGAACGGCTTGAACAGCTCCAGCGCCATCGCCTTCGGCAGACCGCACTGGTGCAGCTTCAGCTGCGGACCGACGACGATCACGGAACGCGCGGAGTAGTCCACGCGCTTGCCGAGCAGGTTCTGGCGGAAGCGGCCCTGCTTGCCCTTGAGCATGTCGGACAGCGACTTCAGCGGGCGGTTGCCGGGACCGGTGACCGGACGGCCGCGCCGGCCGTTGTCGAACAGCGCGTCCACGGCCTCCTGGAGCATCCGCTTCTCGTTGTTCACGATGATCTCGGGGGCACCGAGGTCGAGCAGGCGCTTGAGGCGGTTGTTCCGGTTGATGACGCGGCGGTACAGGTCGTTCAGGTCGGAGGTCGCGAAGCGGCCACCGTCCAGCTGCACCATCGGCCGCAGGTCCGGCGGGATCACCGGGACGCAGTCGAGGACCATGCCGCGCGGGCTGTTGGAGGTCTGCAGGAACGGCGAGACGACCTTGAGCCGCTTCAGGGCGCGGGTCTTCTTCTGGCCCTTGCCGGTGCGGATGATCTCCCGCAGCCGCTCGGCCTCCTCCTCCAGGTCGAAGGTCTCCAGCCGCTTCTGCAGCGCGGCGGCGCCCATCGAGCCGTCGAAGTAGGTCCCGAAGCGGTCGCGCAGCTCGCGGTAGAGCAGCTCGTCGCCCTCCAGGTCCTGGACCTTGAGGTTCTTGAAGCGGGCCCAGACCTCGTCCAGACGGTCCAGCTCGCGCTGCGCGCGGTCGCGCAGCTGCTTCATCTCGCGCTCGGCGCCCTCGCGCACCTTGCGGCGCACGTCGGCCTTGGCGCCCTCGGCCTCCAGCTCGGCGAGGTCCGACTCCTGCTTCTTGGCGCGGGCCTCCAGGTCGGCGTCGCGGCGCTGCTCGACCTGCTGGCGCTCGACGGAGATCTGGGCCTCCAGCGACGGCAGGTCGCGCGTACGGCGCTCCTCGTCCACGTACGTGATCATGTACGCGGCGAAGTAGATGACCTTCTCCAGGTCCTTCGGCGCGAGGTCGAGCAGGTAGCCCAGGCGCGACGGGACGCCCTTGAAGTACCAGATGTGGGTGACGGGGGCGGCCAGTTCGATGTGGCCCATCCGCTCACGGCGCACCTTGGCGCGGGTCACCTCGACGCCGCAGCGCTCACAGATGATGCCCTTGAAGCGGACGCGCTTGTACTTGCCGCAGTAGCACTCCCAGTCCCGGGTGGGGCCGAAGATCTTCTCGCAGAAGAGGCCGTCCTTCTCGGGCTTGAGGGTGCGGTAGTTGATGGTCTCCGGCTTCTTGACCTCACCGTGGGACCACTGACGGATGTCGTCAGCGGTGGCGAGGCCGATCCGCAGCTCGTCGAAGAAGTTGACGTCGAGCACTCTCGTCAATCCCTCTCAGGGTCGTGTGTGGTGGTCTGATCGGGGTCGGGGGGCTGGGCCGGGGGCGGCGTGGTGACGCCGCTCCCGGCCGGACCCGTCAGACCTCTTCGACGCTGCTCGGCTCGCGCCGGGACAGGTCGATGCCGAGCTCCTCCGCGGCGCGGAAGACGTCCTCGTCGGTGTCGCGCATCTCGATGGACATGCCGTCGCTGGACAGCACCTCCACGTTGAGGCAGAGCGACTGCATCTCCTTGATGAGCACCTTGAAGGACTCCGGGATGCCGGGCTCGGGGATGTTCTCGCCCTTGACGATGGCCTCGTAGACCTTGACGCGGCCGGTGACGTCGTCGGACTTGATGGTGAGCAGCTCCTGGAGCGCGTAGGCCGCGCCGTACGCCTCCAGCGCCCACACCTCCATCTCGCCGAAGCGCTGGCCACCGAACTGCGCCTTACCACCGAGCGGCTGCTGGGTGATCATGGAGTACGGGCCGGTCGAGCGGGCGTGCAGCTTGTCGTCGACCAGGTGGTGCAGCTTCAGGATGTACATGTAGCCGACGGAGATCGGGTCCGGGAACGGCTCCCCGGACCGGCCGTCGTACAGCCGGGCCTTGCCGGAGGGCAGGACCAGGCGGTCGCCGTCGCGGTTGGGGATGGTGGACTCGAACAGGCCCGCCAGCTCGTCCTCGCGCGCGCCGTCGAACACCGGGGTGGCGACGTTGGTGCCGGGCGCGACCTCGTCGGCGCCGATGGCCGCGAGCCGCTCCTTCCACTCCGCGTCGGTCCCCTCGACCTTCCAGCCCTGCGAGGCGAGCCACCCGAGGTGGATCTCCAGCACCTGGCCGGGGTTCATGCGGGACGGGACGCCCAGCGGGTTGAGGATGATGTCCACCGGGGTGCCGTCCTCCATGAACGGCATGTCCTCGACGGGCAGGATCTTCGAGATGACGCCCTTGTTGCCGTGGCGGCCGGCGAGCTTGTCGCCGTCGGTGATCTTCCGCTTCTGGGCCACGTAGACGCGGACCAGCTGGTTGACGCCGGGCGGCAGCTCGTCGCCCTCCTCGCGATCGAAGACGCGCACGCCGATGACCTTGCCGGTCTCGCCGTGCGGCACCTTCAGGGAGGTGTCACGGACCTCGCGGGCCTTCTCGCCGAAGATCGCGCGCAGCAGGCGCTCCTCCGGGGTCAGCTCGGTCTCGCCCTTCGGGGTGACCTTGCCGACCAGGATGTCCCCGGCCTCGACCTCGGCGCCGATGCGGATGATGCCGCGGTCGTCGAGGTCGGCGAGGACCTCCTCGGAGACGTTCGGGATGTCCCGGGTGATCTCCTCGGGGCCCAGCTTGGTGTCGCGGGCGTCGACCTCGTGCTCCTCGATGTGGATCGAGGAGAGGACGTCGTCCTGCACCAGGCGCTGGCTGAGGATGATCGCGTCCTCGTAGTTGTAGCCCTCCCACGGCATGAACGCGACCAGCAGGTTCTTGCCGAGCGCCATCTCGCCGCTCTCGGTGGACGGGCCGTCGGCGATCACCTGGCCGGTGATGACGCGGTCGCCCTCCTCGACCAGGACCTTCTGGTTGAAGGAGGTGCCCTGGTTGGAGCGGTGGAACTTCGCCAGCCGGTGCGTGACGTGCGTGCCGTCGTCGTACTGGATGGAGATGTAGTCGGCGGAGACGTCGGTGATGACGCCGTCCCGCTCGGCCTTGATGACGTCGCCCGCGTCCACGGCGGAGCGGTACTCCATGCCGGTGCCGACGAGCGGCGACTCGGCCTGGATCAGCGGCACGGCCTGGCGCATCATGTTCGAGCCCATGAGCGCGCGGTTGGCGTCGTCGTGCTCCAGGAACGGGATCATGGCGGTCGCGACCGACACCATCTGGCGCGGCGAGACGTCCATGTAGTCCACGTCGGTGCCGGCGACGTAGTCGACCTCGCCGCCGCGGATGCGGACCAGGACGCGGGCCTCGGCGAAGCGGTAGTCGTCGGTCAGGCGGGCGTTCGCCTGCGCGATGACGTACCGGTCCTCCTCGTCCGCGGTCAGGTAGTCCACCGCGTCGGTGACGACGCCCTCGGTCACCCGGCGGTAGGGCGTCTCGACGAAGCCGAACGCGTTGACCCGGCCGAAGGCGGCGAGCGAGCCGATCAGACCGATGTTCGGACCCTCGGGGGTCTCGATCGGACACATGCGCCCGTAGTGCGAGGGGTGCACGTCACGGACCTCCAGGCCGGCCCGCTCGCGGCTGAGGCCGCCGGGGCCCAGCGCCGACAGGCGGCGCTTGTGGGTCAGCCCGGAGAGCGGGTTCGTCTGGTCCATGAACTGCGACAGCTGGCTGGTGCCGAAGAACTCCTTGATGGAGGCGACGACCGGCCGGATGTTGATCAGGGTCTGGGGCGTGATCGCCTCGACGTCCTGGGTGGTCATGCGCTCGCGGACGACGCGCTCCATGCGCGCGAGGCCGGTGCGGACCTGGTTCTGGATCAGCTCGCCGACGTTGCGCAGGCGGCGGTTGCCGAAGTGGTCGATGTCGTCGGTCTCGACGACGATCGTCCGGCCGTTCGGCGTGGCCGTCTCGGTCTCACCGGCGTGCAGGCGGACCAGGTACTTGATGGTGGCGACGATGTCCTCGACCGTCAGCACACCGGCGTCGAGCGGCTCGTCCCCGCCCAGCTTCTTGTTGATCTTGTAGCGGCCGACCTTGGCCAGGTCGTAGCGCTTGGGGTTGAAGTACAGGTTCTCCAGCAGCGTCTGCGCGGCCTCGCGGGTCGGCGGCTCGCCCGGCCGGAGCTTGCGGTAGATGTCGAGCAGCGCGTCGTCCTGCCCCTGGGTGTGGTCCTTCTCCAGGGTGGCGCGCATGGACTCGTAGTCGCCGAACTCCTCCAGGATCTGGTCGGAGGTCCAGCCGAGGGCCTTCAGCAGCACGGTGACGGACTGCTTGCGCTTGCGGTCGATGCGGACGCCGACCATGTCGCGCTTGTCGATCTCCATCTCCAGCCAGGCACCCCGGGACGGGATGATCTTGGCCGAGAAGAGGTCCTTGTCGGACGTCTTGTCGATGCTGCTGTCGAAGTAGACGCCCGGGGAACGGACGAGCTGCGAGACGACGACGCGCTCGGTACCGTTGATGCAGAAGGTGCCCTTGTCGGTCATGAGCGGGAAGTCGCCCATGAAGACCGTCTGGGACTTGATCTCACCGGTCTCGTTGTTCGTGAACTCGGCGGTGACGAAGAGCGGCGCCGCGTACGTGAAGTCGCGCTCCTTGCACTCGTCGATGGAGTTCTTCGGCGGCTCGAACCGGTGGTCCCGGAAAGTCAGGGACATGGACCCGGAGAAGTCCTCGATCGGGGAGATCTCCTCGAAGATCTCCTCCAGACCTGACTTCCTGGGTACGTCCTGTCCACTGTCCAGCGCAGCCTCGACGCGGGCCTTCCAGGCGTCGTTGCCGAGGAGCCAGTCGAAGCTCTCGGTCTGGAGCGCAAGGAGGTTCGGAACCTCAAGGGGTTCCTTGATCTTCGCAAAAGAGACACGCAGGGGTGCGGTGCTGGTGCCGTTGTTCGTACTGTTGGTCGAGGCGTTGCGCGAGGCGGCCAAGAGGGGGTCCTTCCGAGGGCTCGGACTCTCTGCGCGCGTACCCGCCCCCCTGGTGACGGGCAGGAGGCAGCTAGGCAGCGCAAAGGGTCAGTGTAGCCACAAGACCCACTGATGTCCAACGCCACTATCGACCATCGAGGAGCCACCCTCGGTGTACTCGTTCCGTGCCTCTCGCGATCCACGCCCGGCCGCCTCGTAGCCGGCTGCGGATCTTCCGTCTGACCGCATCACTTCCCACTCCGCCGAGCATCCATGCCTCGGTTCATGGACGGATCTGGCGGCGCGCCCTGAGAATCGCGCGCCCGGTGCGGTTCGTCAAGGCCCCTGGGAACCGAAGATCACCATACCTGGCCATCCCGTGGGGGCAAGGAGGCGGCCACCACAACGCCCAGGGGCGACCACCCGACTGGGTGATCGCCCCTGGGAAGGACCCGCGTGACCTGCGGCGGAGGCCGCGGTCAGCGGGTGGAGATCACTTGACCTCGACGCCGGCGCCGGCGGCCTCGAGCGACTCCTTGGCCTTCTCCGCGGCCTCCTTGTTGACCTTCTCCAGGACGGGCTTCGGGGCGCCGTCCACGAGCTCCTTGGCCTCCTTCAGACCCAGCGAGGTCAGCTCGCGCACGACCTTGATGACCTGGATCTTCTTGTCGCCCGCACCGGTGAGGATGACGTCGAACTCGTCCTTCTCCGGCTCGGCCTCGGCGGCACCGGCGCCACCACCCTGCGCGGGCAGGGCGAACGCGGCCGGGGCGGCGGCCTCGACGTCGAACTTCTCCTCGAACTTCTTCACGAAGTCCGAGAGCTCCAGCAGGGTCATGTCCGCGAACTGCTCGAGCAGCTCGTCCTGGCTCAGCTTCGCCATGATGGCGGTCCTTCCATGTCAAACGGGTCAATCGGCAGGTGCCGGGTGAACATCCGGGGTGTTGCGGGCGGGCGTATGCCTACTCGGCGGGAGCAGGCTCGCCGGCACCGCCCTTTTCGACCTTCTCGCGCAGCGCGTCCGCGGTGCGGACCAGCTTCGTGAGCGGGGCCTGGAAGGTCGCCGCGGCCTTGGCCATGGACGCCTTCATGCCACCGGCCAGCTTGGCCAGCAGCACCTCGCGGGACTCGAGGTCCGCGAGCTTCACGATCTCCGCCGCGCTCAGGGTGCGGCCTTCGAGGACGCCCCCCTTGATGACGAGCGCGGGGTTCTCCTTGGCGAAGTCACGCAGACCCTTCGCCGTCTCGACCGGGTCGCCGGTGATAAAGGCGACGGCGGTCGAGCCCTTGAAGAACTCGTCGAGCCCGGTGACCCCGGCCTCGTTGGCGGCGATCTTGCTCAGCGTGTTCTTCGCCACACGGTACTGGGCGTTCTCACCGAGGGAACGGCGCAGCTGCTTGAGCTGGGCCACGGTGAGGCCGGTGTACGCGGTGACGACGGCCGCGCTGGAGTTCTCGAAATCTTGCTTGATCTCCGCGACTGCCGCGACCTTGTCGGTACTCGCCATAACCTCGGCCCTCCTTCCGGGACTTTCCGGGTGATTCGCAACCGCACGGAAGGGAGCCGGAGAAAACGGAAACGCCCCGGGCGCGGGCGCTCGGGGCGGACGGGGCCGCGGCTCACACGGGTCCGGGAGGAACACACCGGACGGCCGTTGAACACACGGGACGTCGTACACGATCACCTGCGCGGGCCGCCCGCATCTAGCGGTTCCTTCGGCCACCGCGAGCCCCTCGGGGACGCACGGCGACAACCAGCGGTCTTTGGCTTCGTGAGCGAGGGTACGGGACGCGCCGCGCGGCAGGCAAATCGGGCGGCCCCGCCGCCCCCGGTTCAGCCGCCGAAGCCGGACGCGAACCGCTCCAGGACCTCGGCGAACTCCACGGCGCGGTCGGCGGGCGGCTCGGTGACCTCCACCTCGGTGCCCAGGTCGTCGTAGTCCACCTGGTACGTCACCTCGCCGCGCGTGGTCGTGTACTCCTGGCGCAGGCGGACCGGGAAGTCGTCCTCGCCGACCCAGACATCGACGGTCCAGCTCTCGATGCCCTGCTGCTCGACGGCGTCGGACAGCTGCTGCCGCTGCTCCTCGGTCAGCTCGCCCTCCCCGCCGGACGCCAGGGCCTCGTCCACGGAGACGGTGCCGCTGTAGTGCTCGGCCTCGGCGCCGTTCACCTCCTCGGTGCCCACCGCCTCGATGGACTCCGAGCGCAGCAGCAGCGCGAGCTGCTCGGCCGGGTCCTGGGCCGCGGTGTCCAGGGCGGACGCGACGGCGCCCGCGAGGCCGCCCGACCCGCCCGCCAGCTCGGCGAGGTCGAGCCGCAGCCAGTCGCGGCCCTCGAACTCGGCGGCGAACGTCTCGTCGAGCGAGGCCCACAGCGTGTCGTCGAGCCACAGGACGCGGGTCTCCGCGGGCGAGGCGGCGCCGAGCCCGAGCGCGTCGCCCTCGACCGTCGCGTCGATGGCCGGGTCGTCGCCCCAGGACATCACGCCGTCCGCCGTCACACCGCCGTCCTGGGTGCCCGCGCCGGTGAGGGACGCCTCGAACGCGGCGGAGGTGGTCCGTCCGGCGCTGTCGGCCGCCGCCCGCACGGCCGCGAGGACCTCGGGGTCCGTGCCGGCGCGCGAGGCGCCCTCGGTGCGGTCCTCGGCGCCGCCGTCGTCACCGGAGCCGCCGCACGCCGCCGTACCGGCGAGCAGCAGCGCCGCCGCCCCGCCGAGGGCCGCGGCGCGCGCCGCCGTCCTGACGCCCGTCCTGGTCCACGGGTAGAGCTTGTCGGTACGCATGGTTCCCCCTCTGTCGGGGCCGGGGACCGCGCCCCCGTCACCTCGTCCTGGCCGCACTGCCGTCTCCACGCTAACCCAGCGGGCGCCGGACGCAAACGGAACGCCCGCCCCCGCGCCGCAAGGGCACGGGGGCGGGCGTCAGTTGGGCCGGTACGGCCGTGGCGCGCGCGGCGGCTCAGACGAGGCTGTCCTCGGCGAGCAGGTCGCGGGTGCGGTTGGTGTCCACCGGGATGCCGGGGCCGATCGTGGTGCTGAGCGTCGCCTTCTTCAGGTAACGGCCCTTGGCCGCCGACGGCTTCAGCCGCAGGATCTCGTCCAGCGCGGCGGCGTAGTTCTCCACCAGCTGGCGCTCGTCGAACGAGACCTTGCCGATGATGAAGTGGAGGTTCGCGTGCTTGTCCACGCGGAACTCGATCTTGCCGCCCTTGATCTCGGTGACCGCCTTGGCCACGTCGGGAGTGACGGTGCCGGTCTTCGGGTTGGGCATCAGACCGCGCGGGCCGAGGACGCGGCCCAGGCGGCCGACCTTGCCCATGAGGTCAGGGGTGGCGACGACGGCGTCGAAGTCGAGCCAGCCGCCCGCCACACGCTCGATCAGTTCGTCGGAGCCGACGATGTCGGCGCCCGCGGCCTCCGCGGCCGCTGCACGGTCACCGGTCGCGAAGACCAGGACCCGGGCGGTCTTGCCGGTGCCGTGCGGAAGGTTGACGGTGCCGCGGACCATCTGGTCGGCCTTGCGCGGGTCGACGCCCAGGCGCATGGCGACCTCGACGGTCGCGTCGAACTTGGCGGACGAGGTGTCCTTGGCGAGCCGGACGGCGGAGAGCGGCGCGTACACACTCGTACGGTCGATCCTGGCGTCCGCGCTGCGAAGGTTCTTGCTGCGCTTCACTGCTGCTCCTGCGATTGAGTCGGGAGTCGTGGTGCGGGCCGGCGCAGGCCCTGCCACGGGAGGGTGGTCGTCCGCGGGGGCGGTCAGCCCTCGACGGTGACACCCATGGAACGGGCGGTGCCGGCGATGATCTTCTCGGCGGCGTCGAGGTCGTTGGCGTTCAGGTCGGGCATCTTGGTGGTGGCGATCTCCCGGACCTGGGCGCGCGTGAGCTTGGCGACCTTGGTCTTGTGGGGCTCGCCCGAGCCCTTCTCGACACCGGCGGCCTTGAGGATCATCTTCGCGGCCGGGGGGGTCTTGGTGATGAAGGTGAAGGAGCGGTCCTCGTAGACCGTGATCTCCACCGGCACGACCCAGCCGCGCTGCGACTCGGTCGCCGCGTTGTAGGCCTTGCAGAACTCCATGATGTTGACACCGTGCTGGCCCAGCGCCGGACCCACGGGCGGCGCGGGGTTCGCGGCGCCGGCCTGGATCTGGAGCTTGATGAGCCCGGTGACCTTTTTCCTGGGAGGCATGCTCTCGGGTCCTCTACCTCAGTGTGCGATGGACGCGTCCTCGTGCCGGCGACGCGTGCGCCCCCGGGGAGACCTGGCCGGTGTCCGGACGGAGGCATACCGGACCACGGTAACGGCTGCCGCCCCCCGGCCCAAATCGGTTCCCCGGTGCCGGGCGCACGGGAAAGCCCACCCCTGCCCGGGAAGGCGGGGGTGGGCTTGCCGGTGCCGTGCCGTGCGGACGGTCAGTTCTTCTGGATCTGGTCGAAGCTCAGCTCGACCGGGGTCTCGCGGCCGAAGATCTCGACGAGGCCCTTGACCTTCTTGGAGTCCGGGTTGATCTCGTTGATCGTCGCCTGGAGGGTGGCGAAGGGGCCGTCGGTGACGGTGACGGAGTCGCCGACCTCGAAGTCGAGCACCTGCACCTCGACCTTGCGGCCGCCGCCCGCGCCGCCCTCGGCGGCCGCCTCGGCGGCGGCCTTCTGCTCGACCTCGGGGGCGAGCATCTTGACGATCTCGTCGAGGGTGAGCGGGTACGGGTCGTACGCGTTGCCGACGAAGCCGGTGACGCCCGGGGTGTTGCGGACGACGCCCCACGACTCGTTCGTCAGGTCCATGCGGACCAGGACGTAACTGGGCAGCTTGTTCTGCTTGATGGTGCGGCGGTCGCCGTTCTTGATCTGGACGACCTCCTCCTGCGGCACCTCGACCTGGAAGATGTAGTCCTCGACGTTGAGCGAGACGGCGCGCTGTTCGAGGTTGGTCTTGACCCGGTTCTCGTAGCCCGCGTAGGTGTGCACCACGTACCACTCGCCGGGGAGGGTGCGCAGTTCCTCGCGCAGCGCGGCGACGGGGTCGACAGGCTCGGCGGGTTCGGCCTCCTCGGCGTCCTCCGCCTCCTCGCCCGCGTCGGCCTCGCCCGGCTCGGCGGCGGCGTCGGCGGCCGGCGCCTCGGCGGCGTCGTCAGCGTCGTCCTCACCGATCTCGTCGGTCTCCGTCGCCGCCTCGCCGGCGGTCCCGACGGGGCCCGACTCCTCGTCCGCCTCCTCGACGATGTCGCGTGCGTCGCGTGCGATGTCGTCGTCCTCGGCCTCGGGGGACGCGGCGTCGTTGCGGTACGGGTCAGACACGATTGCTGCTTCTTCCTGCGCTTCCGGACACGGATTTGATGATCAGCCGGAGTCGATGAGCCGGGTGATCAGCCGAAGACGTACTCGACGGCGCGGCTGAATCCCCAGTCAAGCACGGTCAGGATGCAGATGACGACGATGACGAAGACGATGACGGCCGTGGTGTACGTCGAGAGCTGGCGGCGCGACGGCCAGACGACCTTGCGCAGCTCCGCGATGACCTGCCGGTAGAACAGCGCGAGACGGCCGAGCGGGCCGCGCTTGGCACGCTTGCCGCGGCGGCCGGTGCCACCGCCGCCACCGGCGCCCTCGCCCCGGGGCTGGGGCTCTGGCGTCTCCACGGAGTCTGTGATCCCCGCCACTCGTCCTCACCTGTTCCCGGTCATGGTCATAAGCCGCCCGGTCCACCCGGACGGCTGTGTACCTAGCGTCTAGCAGGGCCGGAGGGACTTGAACCCCCAACCGCTGGTTTTGGAGACCAGTGCTCTACCAATTGAGCTACGACCCTTTACCGCGTGGTGTGCCGACAACGTACCGCATCGGGCACCACCGGTGAGGAGTGTACGTGGTGAAGCGCCGGGCGTCGAACGGCTGATGCGTCTTCGTCGCCGAACCCCCGTGATCCGCCCCGCTCCCCGTGCGCATTCCCCCGCACATCCCCCACCCGCGGCGCCCGTCCCGCCCCCTTCCACCCCTCGGAACCCGCGTGCCCCGGGGCGGGACGGTCTGGGACGATGCGTCTATGAGTGCCTCATCCTCCTCATCCTCCGCATCCTCCGCGCAGCCGCCGGTCGCGCCCGCCGCCGGGCGCCGCGTCTCGGCCCGCATCGGCGCCATCTCCGAGTCCGCCACCCTCGCCGTGGACGCCAAGGCGAAGGCCCTCAAGGCGGCCGGCCGCCCCGTCATCGGCTTCGGCGCGGGTGAGCCGGACTTCGCCACCCCGGACTACATCGTCGCCGCCGCCGAGGCCGCGTGCCGCGAGCCGCGCTTCCACCGCTACTCGCCGCCCGGCGGCCTGCCGGAGCTGAAGGAGGCGCTCGTCGCGAAGACGCTGCGCGACTCGGGGTACGGGATCAACGCGTCGCAGGTCCTGGTGACCAACGGCGGCAAGCAGGCGATCTACGAGGCGTTCGCCACGCTGCTCGACCCGGGCGACGAGGTCATCGTCCCGGCGCCGTACTGGACCACCTACCCGGAGTCGATCCGGCTCGCGGGCGGCGTGCCGGTGGAGGTCGTGACCGACGAGACCAGCGGCTACCTGGCCACCGTCGAGCAGCTGGAGGCGGCCCGCACCGAGCGGACGAAGGTGCTGCTGTTCGTCTCCCCGTCCAACCCGACCGGGGCCGTGTACAGCCCGGAGCAGACCGAGGCCATCGGCCGCTGGGCCGTGGAGCACGGGCTGTGGGTGCTCACCGACGAGATCTACGAGCACCTGGTGTACGGGGACACCCGCTTCACGTCGCTGCCCGCCGCCGTGCCCGAGCTGGCCGACCGCTGCGTGGTCGTGAACGGCGTGGCGAAGACGTACGCGATGACCGGCTGGCGCGTGGGCTGGCTGCTCGGCCCGCAGGACGTGATCAAGGCCGCGACGAACCTCCAGTCGCACGCCACCTCGAACGTGAGCAACGTCGCGCAGGCCGCCGCGCTCGCCGCCGTCTCGGGCGACCTGTCGGCGGTGGACGCGATGCGCCAGGCGTTCGACCGCAGGCGTCGCACGATCGTGCGGATGCTGAACGAGATCGAGGGCGTGACCTGCCCGACGCCGGACGGCGCGTTCTACGCGTACCCGTCGGTGAAGCCGCTGCTGGGCAAGGAGATCAGGGGCCGCCGCCCCGCCACCTCGCCGGAGCTGGCCGGGCTGCTCCTGGAGGAGGCCGAGGTCGCGGTGGTGCCGGGCGAGGCGTTCGGGACGCCGGGCTACCTGCGGCTGTCGTACGCGCTCGGGGACGACGACCTGGTCGAGGGCGTCTCGCGGCTGCAGAAGCTGCTCGCGGAGGCGCGGGACTGACCCGGGCGCGGGACGCGGATTCGGGACGGGGGGCCGGGACAGGGGTTCGGGCGACCGCCCCTGCGGGGCACGCGACTACCGGCCGCCTCCCCGGATGCGGCAAGATCCTGGGATGGATCGTGTACGTGACGTCCGTGCCCTGCCCAAGGCCCACCTGCACCTGCACTTCACCGGGTCGATGCGGCCCGGCACGCTGCTGGAGCTGGCCGACAAGTACGGCGTGCACCTGCCGGAGGCCCTCAGCAGCGGCCGGCCGCCCCGGCTGCGGGCGACGGACGAGCGGGGCTGGTTCCGCTTCCAGCGGCTGTACGACGCGGCGCGCTCGTGCCTGCGGGAGCCGGAGGACATCAGGCGGCTGGTGCGCGAGGCGGCCGAGGAGGACGTGCGGGACGGGTCGCGCTGGCTGGAGATCCAGGTGGACCCGACCTCGTACGCCCCCCGGCTCGGGGGGCTGATCCCGGCGCTGGAGATCATCCTCGACGCGGTGGAGACGACGTCGCGCGAGACCGGGCTCGGGATGCGGGTGCTGGTCGCGGCGAACCGGATGAAGCACCCGCTCGACGCCCGCACGCTGGCCAGGCTCGCGGTGCGCTACCGGGACCGGGGGGTCGTCGGCTTCGGCCTCTCGAACGACGAACGGCGCGGCCTGGCCCGGGACTTCGACCGCGCGTTCGCCATCGCGCGGGAGGGCGGGCTGCTGGCCGCGCCGCACGGCGGGGAGCTGACGGGGCCGGCGAGCGTCCGGGACTGCCTGGACGACCTGCGGGCGGCGCGCATCGGGCACGGCGTGCGCGTGGCGGAGGACCCGGCGCTGATGGCGCGGCTGGCGGAGGCGCGGGTGACGTGCGAGGTCTGCCCGGCGTCGAACGTGGCGCTCGGCGTCTACGAGGAGCTGGCCGACGTGCCGCTGCGGACCCTGTGGGACGCGGGGGTGCCGATGGCGCTGGGCGCGGACGACCCGCTGCTCTTCGGCTCGCGGCTGGCGGAGCAGTACGAGATCGCGCGCGAGCACCACGCGTTCACCGATCACGAACTGGCGGAGCTGGCGCGGCAGTCGGTGCGGGCGTCGGCGGCGCCGGAGGACGTGCGGGGGAAGCTGCTGCTGGAGATCGACGAGTGGCTCGCGCTGTGACGACCCAACTCCCGCGCGGCGGGCGCGCGTTCATACCCCGTGGCGGTGGCCTGCGCCTACAGTGAGCGGCAACAGGCGGCGGGTGAAGGGAAGATACGCATGGGGTACGAGGACACGACGGCCGGTGGCGGCCCGGTCCCCGGGATCGACGTGACCCGGCCGAGCATCGCGCGGGTGTACGACGCGCTGCTCGGCGGCAAGGACAACTACGCGGTGGACCGCGAGCTGGCCGACGTGTTCATCACGCGCATCCCCGGCGCGCGGGTCATCGCGTTCGACAACCGGCGCGCGCTGGCGCGCGCCATAGCCGCGATGAGCGCGGCGGGCATCCGGCAGTTCATCGACGTCGGCAGCGGCCTGCCGACGGCGGACAACGTGCACCAGGTCGCGCAGCGGCACGCGCCGGACTCGCGGGTGGTGTACGTGGACAACGACCCGGTGGTCCTGGCGCACGGCCGCGCGCTGCTCGCGGAGGACGAGCGCACCGTCGTGATCACGGGCGACCTGCGGGACCCGGCGACGATCACGGAGCACGAGGAGACGCGGGCGCTGATCGACTTCGGGCAGCCGGTCGGCGTCGTGCTGTCGGCGATCCTCCACCACGTGAACGACGACGAGGGGCCGCGCGAGCTGGTGCGCCACTGGCGGGAGGCGGTGCCGTCGGGCAGCCACCTCTACATCAGCCACTTCCGCAGCGAGAACGACCCGGAGTCGGCGCGCCTCGAAGGCATCCTGCAGGAGTCGCTGGGCCGGGGGCGGTGGCGGACGGACGAGGAGCTGGCGGAGCTGTTCGAGGGGCTGACGCTGCTGGAGCCGGGGATCGCGCCGTGCGCGCTGTGGCGCCCGGAGGGCGAGGGGACGCCGGAGCTGACCGCGTGGCAGCGGCTGATCGCGGCGGGGCTGGCCGTCAAGCCGTGAGCGCGGCGGCGTGCGCCGTCACAGGGTGGTGCCGACGGTCACCGGCTCGTTGACGAGGGTGATGCCGAACGCGGCGTGCACGCCGTCGCGCACCTCGCGGGCGAGGGCGAGGACGTCGGCGGCGGTGGCGGTGCCCCGGTTGGTGAGGGCGAGCGTGTGCTTGCTGGAGATGCGGGCGGGCCCTGTGCCGTAGCCCTTGGTGAATCCGGCGCGGTCGATGAGCCAGGCGGCGGAGGTCTTCGTCAGTCCCTCGCCCGCCGGGTAGGCGGGGGGCAGGATCTCCGGTCCCAGGCGGTCGGCGACGCGGCGCAGGAACGCGGCCCACTCGAGTTCGCCCAGGACGGGGTTGGTGAAGAACGACCCGGCGGACCATGTGTCGTTGTCCTCCGGGTCGAGGACCATGCCCTTGCCCGCGCGCAGCTTGAGGACGGCCTCGCGGGCGGCGGTGGCCGGGACGCGTTCGCCGGGGGCCACGCCCAGGGCGCGGGCGGTCTCGGCGTAGCGGAGGGGGGCGGAGAGCCCGGCGGCGTCCTCCAGGCGGAAGCGGACGCGCAGGACGACGTGGCGGGCGGGGTTCTCCTTGAAGCGGCTGTGGCGGTAGGAGAAGCCGCAGTCGGCGGCGGGGAGGGTGACGGTCTCGCGGGCCACGCGGTCGTAGGCGACGACCTCGGTGATGACGGAGGAGACCTCCTGGCCGTAGGCGCCGACGTTCTGGATGGGGGTGGCGCCGGCCGAGCCGGGGATGCCGGCGAGGCACTCGATGCCGGCGAGTCCTGCCTCGACGGTGTGGGCGACGGCGTCGGACCAGTTCTCGCCCGCGGCCAGTTCGAGGCGGGTGCCGTCGAGCCGGCGGCCGGTGGTGGCGATGCGCAGGGCGGTGCCGCGGAAGCCGTCGTCGGCGATGAGGAGGTTGCTGCCGCCGCCGATGACCAGGAGGGGTGTGGCGGTGGCGTCGGCGGCGTTGACGGCGTCGATGACCTCGTCGTCCGTCGTGGCGGTCACCAGGCGGTCCGCCGGGCCGCCGACCCGGAGCGTGGTGAGGGTGGCGAGCGGCGCGTTGTGGATCTCCTGCACCCGGCCAGCATACGGGCGGCGGCCGGGGGCGGCTCGGGCGATGAGTTCCGGGCGGGGCGCGAGTCGGTACGGGTGAGGGAATGCCAGCGCGCGACCGACAGGAGCGGATCATGCCGAACATCTCGACGAGTCTGTGGTTCGACACGAAGGGCGAGGAGGCCGCCAGGTTCTACGTCTCGCTCTTCCCGAACTCGGAGGTCACCCGCGTCACGCACTACACGGCGGCAGGGCCGCGCCCGGCCGGTGAGGTGCTGACGGTGGAGTTCACGCTGGAGGGGCGGCCGTTCATGGCGCTCAACGGCGGGCCCGAGTTCACCTTCAGCGAGGCGGTCTCGCTGGTGGTGGAGTGCGCGGACCAGGCGGAGGTGGACCGCTACTGGGCGGCGCTGTCCGAGGGCGGCGAGGAGGGCCCGTGCGGCTGGCTGAAGGACCGGTACGGGCTGTCGTGGCAGATCACGCCGGTGCGGGTGAACGACCTGGTGGCCGACCCCGACCCGGAGCGCGCGCGGCGGGCGACCGAGGCGCTGTACAGCATGAAGAAGATCGACATCGCGGCGGTCGAGGCGGCGGCGGACGGCGCGGGGGCCTGAGACGCCCGCGGCGCGCGGGCCGGGACCGGACGGGGGTCGGTCCCGGCCCGCGCGCCGCTGCGGGCTGCTCGGTGGTGGGGGCGGGTCAGACGGTGGCGGGCGTCCGTTCGGCGGGGGCCTCCTGCGGGGCGGGCGTCCGCCGGGCGCGGCGGCCGGGGGCGATCAGCACGGCGACGGTCGCGGCCAGCAGCGCCGCCACGCCGCCCCAGACCGCGGGGACCAGGCCGTCGGTGAAGCGCTGCGGCGTCTCGTACCCGCCCTGGGCGGCGAAGACCGACGCGAGGACGGAGACGCCCAGCGCGCCGCCCAGCTCGCGCATGGCGTTGCTGACACCGGAGGCGATGCCCTGCTCGTGCGGCTCGACGCTGGCCATCACCATCTCGCCGATGGCGGCGAAGAACATGCCCATGCCCATGCCGCACAGGACGAAGCCGGGAATCTGGCTGACGTAGCTGACGCCGGGCTCGGCGAGCACGGTGAGCCAGCCGAGTCCGGCCGCCATGGTGACCAGGCCGGTCGCGACGATGGGCCGTCCGCCGATGCGGTCGGACAGCGCCCCGGCGAGGGGGGCGACGAGCAGCGGCATGGCGGTCCACGGGAGCATCCGCAGGCCCGCGTCGGTCGGCGAGTAGCCCTGGATGAGCTGGAGGAACTGGGTCAGCAGGAAGATCGAGCCGAACATCCCGGCGTACATGAGGAGGTTCGTGGCGTTCACCGCGCTGAAGGCGCGGGAGCGGAAGAGGCGCATCGGCAGCATCGGCGCGTCGGTGCGCAGCTCCCAGCCGACGAACGCGACGAGGAGCAGGCCGCCGAGGATGAAGCCGGTCAGGACGCTGCCGGACGTCCAGCCGTGCTCGCTGCCGCGCACGATGGCGAGGACGAGGCCGAACAGGCCGGTGCTGGCGAGCACGGCGCCGGGGATGTCGAGGCGCGTGACGCCGGGGGCGCGGCTCTCGCGGAGGCGGGTGGCGGCCAGGGGCAGCAGGGCGATGCCGATGGGCACGTTCAGCCAGAAGATCCAGTGCCAGGACAGGTGGTCGGTGAGCGCGCCGCCGACGAGGGGGCCGCCCGCGACGGCGAGGCCGTTGATGGCGCCCCAGACGCCCAGCGCGGCGCCGCGGCGCTCGGCGGGGACGACGGCGCTGATCAGCGTGAGGCTGAGCGGGAAGATCCCGGCGGCGCCGACGCCCTGGAGGGCGCGGGCGGCTATCAGGACGTCCGTGGACCCGGCCAGGGCGGCGAGGGCGGAGGCGGCGGTGAAGAGGGCGATGCCGTACGTGAAGATCCGGCGGCGGCCGAAGCGGTCGCCGAGCGCGGCGGCGGGCAGCAGGAGGCAGGCGAACGGGAGGGTGTAGCCGTTGACGATCCATTCGAGGTCGTCGAGTCCGCCGCCGAGGTCGCCCCGGATGACGGGGAGCGCGGTGGTGACGACGAGGTTGTCCAGGGCCGCCATGAAGGTGGCGGCGCCGGTCAGGATCAGCGTCCAGACGATGAGGGCGCGCGGGGGCGCGGCCTCGCCGGTCGGTGCGGTGGGTCCTGCCACTGTTCTCTCCTGAAAGATTAGTGATTGCTCAATAACTTTGCCGGGCCGAAAAAAGGGCCCGGGACGGGCCCTGGCGCTCAGCCGGCGCCCGGCAGGGCCTGCCGGTCGAGGGCCTCGCCGCAGGCGCCCCAGATCTGGTCCTCCGCCGTGAACCCCAGGCTGAGCAGGGTGTTGATCAGCATGCCGTCGCCGAAGAACCTCCCCGTGCGCTCCGCGTCGGCGCCGAGCCACAGGTGGACGGCGTCCCACAGGCCTCGCCAGTGGGTGCGGACCTCGGTGCCGAACGCCGTGTCCCCCGCGGCCTGGGCCGTGTGCACCGCGACGTACATCTGCATCTGGAACATCACGACGTCCTGGTCGGCGATCAGCTGGTTGTACGCCTCGCCCATCAGGTGCTCGACCTCGCCGGGCGCGGCGCTCTCGGGTGCCTCGCCCACAGCCGCCTCGAACGCCCGCAGTATGTCGCCCGTGCAGCGCTCGGCGGCGGCCAGGAAGATCGCGCGCTTGTCCGGGAAGAGCCGGAAGAGGTACGGCTGCGAGACGCCGACGCGCTGGGCGATGGCCGCCGTGGAGGTGCCCGCGTACCCGCCGCGCGCGAACTCGGTGACGGCCGCGCGGATGACGCTCTCACGCCGCTCCTCGGCCGACATCCGGCCACTGCTCTTCGCCATGGAGAAAAAGTTAGTGAGCAATCACTATCTTGTCAACACGCACGCTGGCCCGGCCGTACGGGACGGCCGGGCCGGTGCGCGTGCTCAGGCGAGGCGGACCACCGCGCGGGACAGGCCGAGTACCTTTTCCCCCGCGCTGCGCGCCGTCAGGTCCACGCGGACCGTGCGCGCCTCGTCGTCCAGCTTGGCGCCGACCTTCGCCGTGACCTCGATCAGCGCGCCCGTGTCGTCGTCCGGCACCACGACCGGCTTCGAGAACCGCACGCCGTACTCCACGACCGCCGCCGGGTCCCCGGCCCAGTCGGTGACGACGCGGATCGCCTCGGCCATGGTGAACATGCCGTGCGCGATGACGTCGGGCAGCCCGACCTGGCGCGCGAACCGCTCGTTCCAGTGGATCGGGTTGAAGTCGCCCGAGGCACCCGCGTAGCGCACCAGCGTGGCCCGGGTGACGGGGAACGACGCGGCCGGCAGCTCCGTGCCCGCCTCGACGTCGGCGTAACGGACGGTCGCGGTCATGCGGCCTCCTCCTCGACGCGGCGGGCGACCAGCTTGGTGACGACCGTCACGACGTGCTCGCCCGACACGTCGTGGACCTCGCCCCTGATGTCGATCATCTCGTTGCCCGCCCGGGAGGTGATCGAGTCGATCGTGGACGTGACGGTCAGGCGGTCCCCGGCGCGGACGGGCCGCGTGTAGGTGAACCGCTGGTCGCCGTGGACGACGCGGCTGTAGTCGAGGCCGAGCGCCGGGTCGGCGACGACGGTCTGCGCGGCGTCGAAGCTGACGGCGAAGACGAACGTCGGCGGCGCGATCACGTCCGGGTGCCCCAGGGCCTTCGCGGCCTCCTGGTCCGTGTACGCGGGGTGCGTGTCGCCGATCGCGACGGCGAACTCGCGGATCTTCTCGCGGCCCACTTCATAGGGCTCGGTGGGCGGGTAGCTCCGCCCTACGAACGACTGGTCGAGTGCCATCGCGCGGACTCGCCTCCATGGCAGGCAGAAGGGCCGTTCACCACCGCGAACCGTGCACGGCGGGAACGCGTGGACGGACACGGGAAGAGGCCGTCACCCCCACGGGGTGCGGCCTCGTCACGCGCTGGGCGAGCGCCGGGTCAGCGGGTCTCGCGGTGGGCGGTGTGCGCGTTGCAGCGCGGGCAGTGCTTCTTCATCTCCAGGCGGTCCGGGTCGTTGCGCCGGTTCTTCCTGGTGATGTAGTTCCGCTCCTTGCACTCCACGCAGGCCAGCGTGATCTTCGGGCGGACGTCGGTGGCAGCCACGTGAGTGCTCCTTGACGGAATGGACAGAACATCTGATGGAACGATTGAACACAGAGAAGAGTAGCCGATCGGAGGACCGACCCCGCAATCGGCTACTGAGGGTAGCGGCGACCGGACTCGAACCGGTGACACAACGATTATGAGCCGTTTGCTCTACCGACTGAGCTACGCCGCCTCGGAGCGGCCTCTCCCCGCGCGGGAAGCGACGCACTCCAGAGCCCCAAAACGGAATCGAACCGTTGACCTTCTCCTTACCATGGAGACGCTCTGCCGACTGAGCTATTGGGGCGAGCGCTCAAGAGATTACACGGTCACGGCCGTAAGGCGAAATCGATACGGAAGGGCCGCCGGCGGATCGGCCGCCTCCGGTACGACTATTCCGTCGCTCCCGCTCCTGGTCCCGCCCGCGCCGTACGCTCCCCGTGATGCCTGATGACCGTCTTGTCCTCACTGGGCCTCGCCTCGCCGACGGAAGGACCGTGGACGTCGCGCTGAGCGCGGGCCGTATCGCGGCGGTGGGCACCCCGGGCAGCCTGGCGGGACCGGCCGCCGAGGGCGTCGACCGCGTCGACCTGACCGGCTGGCTGCTCCTCCCCGCCCCCGCCGAGCCGCACGCCCACCACGACACCGCCCTGACCGCCGCCGGCCCGCCCCCCGAGCAGACCCCCACCGCGCTGCGCCGCCGCGTCACCGAGGCCGCGCTCGCCCAGCTCGGCCACGGGGCGACCGCACAGCGCACGCACGTACGGGTCGGCGACGCCGTCGGGCTGACCGCGCTGGAGGCGGTCCTGGAGGTGCGCCGCTCGCTCCAGGGGTACGCCGAGCTGGCCGCCGTCGCCGTGCCCCGCGTCCTCACGGGCCTGGCCGGGGCGGAGAACCGGGCGGTCCTGCGCGACGCGGCCAAGATGGGCGCGGGCGCCCTCGGCGGCGCGCCCGACCTCGACCCCGACCCGGCGGGCTACCTGGACATCGTCCTCGGCCTCGCCGACGAGCACGGCTGCGCCATCGACCTGCACACCGAGGCCGACGACCCGGCCAGGCTCGCCCGCCTCGCCTCGGCGGCGGGCGCGTGCCGCTTCGGGGTGGCGATCGGCCCGTGCGCCGGGCTGTCGCTGCTGCCGCACGACGTGGCCGCGCAGGCGGCGGACCGGCTCGCGGCGGCCGGGGTGACGGTCGTCTGCCTGCCGCAGGGGCCGTGCGGCCTGTCGGGCGGCGGTGGCGGCAGCGGCGGCACACCGGCGCGGCTGCTCGCGGCGGCCGGGGTGCCGGTGGCGGCGGGCGGCGGGGCGCTGCGCGACGTCGCGAACCCGGTCGGGCGGGGCGACCCGCTGGAGGCGGCGTACCAGCTGGCGTCGCACGGCGCGCTGCGCCCGGCGGGGGCGTACGCGGCGGTGAGCGGGCGCGCGCGGGCGGCGCTCGGGCTGCCGGACGTGCGGATCGAGGCGGGTTTCCCGGCCGAGCTGCTCGCGGTGCGCGGGGAGACGGTGGCGGGGGCGCTGTCGCTGGCGTACAGCCGGGTGGTGATCCACCGGGGGCGGGTCGTCTCGCGGACGAGCGCGGTGCGCGAGTACTCCGGCACGCCGGGGGACGCGGGCGGCGGTCACGGGCTGCCGCGCCAGTCGACCGGCTGAACGGGGGCGGGTCGTGCGCGCGGTCTTGCCAGTCCCCCGGTATGCCGTGACACTCCCTCTGACCTAGGACGTCGGACGTCCCATGTGGGAGGTGTCCGACGGCCGCTCCACCGAGAGAAAGCTGGTGCCGGATGTCCCCCCTCCTCCGCCGGTCGGCGCGGTACGCCGCCGGGCTGGCCGCCGTCGGCGCGCTGCTCGCCGGGCCGCTCCCCCACGCGCACGCGCAGCCGCAGCAGCAGGCGCAGGCCGTGCCGGAGCGGCAGGTGCTCTTCAAGCCGGGCACCGACCCCGGCTACGCCTGCTTCCGGATCCCCGCCCTCGTGCGGACGACGCAGGACACGCTGCTCGCGTTCGCCGAGGGGCGGCGCGACAACTGCGGCGACGCCGGTGACATCGACCTGGTGCTCAAGCGCTCGTTCGACGACGGGCGGACGTGGACGCCCCTTGAGGTGATCGACGCGGGCGGCGGCGACACCCACGGCAACCCGGCGCCCGTCGTGGACGCCGCCACCGGCCGCGTCCTCCTCGCCAGCACCCGCAACCCCGGCCAGGGCGGCGGGAACTGCGGCGTCCCGTGCGAGCGCGTCCCGTTCCTCTCCTTCAGCGACGACGACGGCGCCACCTGGTCCGAGCCGCGCGACCTGGGCGCCGAGCTGCGGCCCGACGACTGGAACTCCTGGTACGCCACCGGCCCGCTGCACGGCATCCAGCTCCAGCGCGGCGACCGGGCGGGCCGCCTGCTGTTCACCATCAACGCCGAGACATACGCGGGCGGCCGGATCACCGCCAACCACGCGGCGCTCGCGTACAGCGACGACGGCGGCGGCTCCTGGCGGCTCGGCGCGGTGGACAGCTGGCCGGTGGCGGCGGACGGGACGTTCCGCCAGAAGCCGTCCGAGAGCGCGGTGGCCGAACTGCCGGACGGCTCGGTCTATGTGAACGGCCGTGAGGAGTCGGGCACCGACCTCGGCCACAGGACATGGGCGGTGAGCGGGGACGGCGGCGAGAGCTTCGCGGCGCCGTTCCGCGCGCTGCCGGACCTCTACACGCCGCAGGTGCAGGGTTCGCTGCTCCAGCTGCCCGGAACCGACCGGTTGCTGTTCGCCGCGCCGTCCGATCCCGACCGGCGGCGCTCGATGATGATCAGGTCGTCGTGGGACGGCGGCCGCACGTTCGACTCCGTGGACCAGGGCTCGCTGGTGACGTCCGACTGGTCCGGCTACTCCGACATGGTGTGGACGGCCGACGAGCGGGTCGGGCTGCTGTACGAGGGCGGCGCGGTGGACGCGCGGGACGAGATCCGCTTCGTCCGCTTCGGCGAGGACTGGCTCGGCCCGCGCCGCGCGCCCTCGCCCGTCACACCCGACACCGCCCCGGGCGCCGCGCCCGCGACCGTGGTCGGCGACCCGGCGGCCACGCCCGGCAGGTACGGGACGGGGCTGCTGTTCGACGGCCCGCAGGACGCGGTGCGCCTGCCGTACCGCGACGCGCTGCCGCTCGGCACGCGGGACTTCACGGTCAGCCTGTGGTTCCGCTACTCCGCGCGGACGGGCACCCACCCGTTCCTGTGGATGGGCGGCGTCGGGGGGAACGCGCCGCAGGTCTGGGTGCGCGGCGAGCCGGAGAGCGGGCGGCTGCGCGCGCTGATCACCACAAGGGACGGCGCGGCGGCGCCCGCGAGCGCGTCCGTCGAGGCGGCGGGGGCGTTCAACGACGGGGCGTGGCACCACCTGGCGCTCACGCGTTCCGGCGGGCGGCTGTCGCTGTCCGTGGACGGCGGCGCGGCGGCGACGGCGGCGGACGTGCCGGGCTCGGTCAGCCGCACGTCGGTGTTCGGGGTGCACGTCGGGCAGCGGCCGGACAACGGGCTGCGGCTCGTCGGCGCGCTGGACGAGGTGCGGGTGTACGCCCGCGCGCTCACGGCGGCCGAGCTGACCGCCGTGCGCCGGTCGAACGCCTCGCCCGCCGGTGCGATCCTCGCGCTGCCGCTCGACGGCGTACGCCCCGCGCGCAGCGGGGGCTGACGTACCGTCGCAGGCATGCGCACAGTGATCGCAGGTGGACATGGCAAGATCGCCCGGCGTCTGGGCAGGCTGCTCGCCCAGCGCGGCGACCGGGTGGCCGGGCTGATCAGGAACGAGGAGCACGCCGCCGACCTCCTCTCGGACGGCACCGAACCCGTCGTCTGCGACCTGGAGACGGCCTCCGTGGAGGAGGTGGCGCGCCACCTCTCGGGCGCCGACGCGGCCGTGTTCGCGGCCGGCGCGGGTCCCGGCAGCGGGGCGGGGCGGAAGGACACGGTGGACCGGGCGGCGGCGGTGCTCTTCGCCGACGCGGCGCAGCGGGTCGGCGTGCGGCGCTTCGTCGTCGTCTCGGCGATGGGGGTGGACGGGCCGCCGCCGCCGGACACCGACCCGGTGTTCGCCGCGTACCTGCGGGCCAAGGGCGCGGCGGACGCGGACATCAGGGAGCGGTCCGGGCTGTTCTCGACGATCCTGCGGCCCGGGCGGCTGACGGACGAGCCGGGGACGGGCCGGGTGCTGCTGGCCGAGCCGCCGGTGGACGGGGGCGCGGTGCCGCGCGACGACGTGGCGGCGGTGCTGGTGGCGCTGCTGGACACGCCGGGGACGGCCGGGCTGACGCTCGACCTGGTCGGCGGGACCGAGCCGATCGCCGAGGCGGTCGCGGCGGTGAACCGGCCGTAGCCAGGGCTCCCGGGGCCCGGTGCGGGAGCGCGCCGGGTCCCGGGGGTTGTCGTGGCGGGGGCGGGCGCCTACCGTCGTTGTCGGACGTCCGATGTCCTATCTCCAGGGTCTCGACGAGGAGGCAGCAGCATGGGAAGAAACGTGCGCACGGTGACGGCCGGCGCCCTGCTGGGGCTGGCCGTGACCGCCGCCCTGTCCGCCACCGGCGGCGGCGTCGCCCAGGCGGGCGAGCAGACGCCCGGGCATCCGCCGCGCGGCCGGTGCACGACGTCCGTCCCGTTCGTCTCGGGCACCGGCGGCTACGACACGTACCGCATCCCGGCGGCCGTGACGACGCGGCACGGCACGGTCGTCGCCTTCGCCGAGGGCCGCGTCGGCGGCGCGAGCGACACCGGCGACATCGACGTGGTGGCGCGCCGTTCGGACGACGGGGGCTGCACGTGGGGGCCGCTGTCGGTCGTGGCGGCCGGGCAGGGCGACACGCACGGCAACCCGTCGCCGGTCGTCGATCCGGCCACCGGGCGGCTCGTCCTGCTGACGACGCGCAACAGCGGGGAGGTCACGGAGGACGAGATCATGCGCGGCGTGGCGACGCCGGAGCAGAGCCGCCGCGCGTTCGTGCAGGTCAGCACGGACGACGGGCGGTCGTTCAGCGCGCCGCGCGAGATCACGGCGGACGCGAAGCTGCCGGACTGGCGCTGGTACGCGACCGGTCCGGGGCACGCGATCGCCCTCACGCGCGGGCCGCACGCGGGCCGGCTCGTCGTCCCCGCGAACCACTCGACGGCGCCCCCGGAGGGCTCGGCCGACACGGGGCGCGAGGCGAAGTACTACGGCGCGCACGCGCTGCTGAGCGACGACGGCGGCGCGACGTGGCGCATCGGCTACGTGGACGACTCGTACGACGGCGCCGTCAACTCGAACGAGTCCACCGTCGCCCAACTCCCGGACGGGCGCCTGTGGTTCTCCGCCCGCGACCAGAACGGGACGGTCGCGGGCAACCGCCTCGGCGCGTGGTCGTCGGACGGCGGCGAGACGCTGGACGGGGCATACGCCGTCGTGGAGTCGCTGAACGACGTGCCGGTGGTGCAGGCGAGCACGCTGCGGACGCCCGGCGCGGCGGGGCCGCTGCTGTTCTCCGGGCCGTCGGACCCGGCGGCGCGGCGGGGGATGCGGCTGTGGCGCAGCGACGACGACGGGCGGACGTTCACGCCGGTGGAGACGCTGTCGGCGGACCCGGCGGCGTACTCGGAGCTGGTGCAGGTGGACCGCAGGACGGTCGGGCTGCTGTACGAGACGGGCGCGACGAGCGCGTACGAGACCATCACGTTCCGCCGCTTCAAGGACCTCTGACAGGCCGCCGCGGTGCCGGGCGGCGGCCTGCCGCCCGGCACAGGCGGGGACGGCATGCGTGCGCGCGCCAGTGCTCGCGCCGCGATGAGTAAGTAGGGAGAACGGCTGCCCGCCCGACTCCCCCGGTACAGGCGCCGGTCCGCCATGCCTCGGGCACCCGCCGGGGTCCCGCGACGCGGTGTCCCCCGCTCCGGTGGCCACCACGGTCCCGGTGCGTGGGGCCGGTTCGCTGCGCCGGACCGGTCCCTGAGGCCGGAGACGGCGTTCGGGCGGCACGGGAGACGCGTACGCGCGCGGTACGCCCTGTGCCTGAGCGGGCACGTCCGATGTCGGAGCACCGGCCCGCCGCAGGTGCTCGGCCGGAGGCGGCAGCCGGTGGGCGCCCGCAGCAGCTCCGCGAGGTACGCGTCGGGGCGGGTGAGGGATCCGCGGAGCCCAGGGCCACGCCCTCCCCGCCGCGTCCGGCGGGGAAGTGGGGAAGTGGGGAAGCCGACGGTCGGCACGGCCAGGCGGAGCCCGAGGCACATCGGGGAGAAGTGACCGCGCGGGGGCGTCACCGCCAGGGGGCACCGCGAGGGAACGAACGCCTCACCACCACGACTGCCTCGGCAGGCGAGAAGCCAGGCATGTCCCGGACGCCCTGCGGGGCGGAGAGCTCTCCCGGCACGGCGCGACCACCGCTGCCCTCTCCACACCCCGCGTCCGGCGGAGGCGGACGGCCTGCGCACCGCCGCACGGACACGCCGCCACGGCGACGCCTCGCCGTCCCCGTACCCGGCACGGACGTGGCGAGCGGTCGACGGCCCCGGCACCGCCGCACGAAGTCAGGGCGCGGAGGTATCGCCCCGAGGGGGCCCGACGCCCCGCCATCCGCGACCGCGTCCACGCCTCAGGCCCGGTGTCCGGTGGAGGGAGGTGGCGCCAGGGCCGACCGTGGCGGCCGGCGCCGGGGGGTGGGGTCAGAGCAGCCCGGCAGTGGCGAGGAGGCGGGCGACCTGGGCCACCTCGTCGTCGGAGAGCTGGATCTGCGGCTCGGCCAGCGTCGCGTGGTCGATCACGCCCCGCAGCCGCAGCGCCGCCTTGAACGCGCCGAGCCCCGACGAGCCGCGCCCCATCCGCGCGGGCGCGCCGACGTGGACCATGGCGAAGAGCGCCACGAGGCGTTCCTGCTCGGCCCGCGCCGCCGCCCAGTCGCCGTCCGCGCACCGCCGCACCAGGCTGACGTACCCGTGCGGATCGACGTTCCCCAGGCCGGGGACGACGCCGTGCACGCCCATCAGGTGCGCCGCGTCCACGGTGACCTCCGAGCCGGTGAGGACGGAGAAGCCGTCGGGCGCGCCGAGGAGGATGTCCCGCAGGACGCCCTGGTCGCCGCTGGAGTCCTTCAGCCCGGCCAGCGCCCCGTCCGCGGCGAGGCCGGTGACCAGTTCGGCGGTCAGCTTGCTGTGCACGGACACCGGCAGGTCGTAGGCGATGACCGGTGCCTCGACCTGGCGGGCGAGCAGGCGGAAGTGCCGTTCGATCTCGGCCGGGTGGGTGCGGGTGTAGAACGGGGCGGTCGCGACGACGGCGTCCGCGCCCGCCGCGAGGGCGGTGCGGGCGTGGTCGAGGACGCGGGGCGTGGTCATGTCGATGGCCCCGGCGAGCAGCGGCACCTGGCCGCCGGCGTGCCCGGCGACGGTCTCCACGACCGTGCGGCGCTGCGCGTCGGTCAGGAACGCGACCTCGGAGGTCGAGCCGAGGACGAACAGCCCGTCCACCCCCGCGCCGGTCAGATGGTCCACCAGTCTGATCAGCGACGCGGTGTCCACCTCGCCGTCCGGCGTGAGCGGGGTGCAGACGGGCGGGATCACTCCGGTCAGCCGTGCCGGCAAGGTCATGAACGCGTCTCCTGTGCGGTGGCGGCCTGCTGGACCAGGTCGCGGGTGGCTTCACCGTCCCCGACGGGGTGGTGGCAGCGGTAGAGATGTTCCCCGTCGGCGCGGTCCGCGTCCGGCATCGACGCGGCGCACACCTCGTCGGCCTTCCAGCACCGCGTGCGGAACGGGCAGCCGCTCGGCGGGCGGACCGCCGAGGGCATCGGGCCGGTCAGCGGGATCGGCTCGATCGGGTCGAGGAGGCCCGGGGCGGCCGAGAAGAGCGCGCGGGTGTACGGGTGCCGCGCGTGCGCCGTGACGCGGTCCGCCGGTGCCTCCTCGACGACGCGGCCGAGGTACATGGTGACGACGCGGTCGCTCATGCGGCGGACGGTCTGGATGTCGTGCGAGATGAACACCATGGCCAGGCCGAGGCGGTCCTTGAGGTCGAGCAGCAGGTTGAGGATCTGCGCGCGCACCGACACGTCGAGGGCGCTGGTCGGCTCGTCCGCGACGAGCAGGGCCGGTTCGAGGGCGATCGCGCGGGCGATGGCGACGCGCTGCCGCTGGCCGCCGGAGAGGCGGCCGGGGAGCGCGTCGGTGAGGTGGGCGGGGAGGCCGACGAGGTCCATCAGCTCGCGGACGCGGGCGTTCCGTTCGGCGGGGGTGCCGCGCCGGTGGACGTCGAGCGGGTCGCGGAGGATGCGGCGTACGGTCAGGCGGCGGTTGAGGGCGGTCGCCGGGTCCTGGAAGACCATGCCGACGCCGGTGCCGACGGCGCGGCGGCGTTCGGCGGGGGGCATGGACCACAGGTCGCGGCCGTGGAGGGCGACGGTGCCGGCGGTCGGCCGTTCGATGCCGACGAGCAGCCGGGCGAGCGTGGACTTGCCGCAGCCGGACTCGCCGACGACGCCCAGGGTCTCGCCGGGCGCGACCGACAGGCTGACGCCGGTGAGGGCGTGGACCTTCGCCGCGCCGAACAGGCCGCCGCCGCGTGCCGCGTACAGCCGGTGGACGTCCGTGACGGTCAGCAGTGGTGCGTCGCCGGTCACCTGGCGGCCTCCTTCTCCTCGGCGGGGTGGTGGCAGGCGGCGGTGTGCAGCGTGCCGGGGGCGGGCCGTTCGGGCGCGGGCGCGGCGCACGCGTCGTCGGCCATCGGGCAGCGGTCGGCGAAGCGGCAGCCGGGCGGGAAGTCGGCCGGGGCGGGGACGACGCCGCGGATCTGCGTCATGCGCGGGGCGGCGGACTCCAGGGAGAGGACGGAGCCGAGGAGGCCGCGCGTGTAGTGGTGCGCGGGCGCGGACACCAGGTCGGCGGTGACGCCGCTCTCCACGATCTGCCCGCCGTACATGACGACGATGCGGTCGGTCACGTCGGCGACGAGCGCCAGGTCGTGCGAGACGAGGACCAGCGCGAAGCCCAGCTCGGCGCGCAGCCGCAGCAGCAGCGCGACGACCTGCGCCTGCACCGTCACGTCGAGGGCGGTCGTCGGCTCGTCGGCGACGATGAGGCGGGGCTCGCGGGACAGGGCCATGGCGATGAGGACGCGCTGGCGCTGGCCGCCGGACAGTTCGTGCGGGTAGCTGCGCAGGACGCGGGCGGGGTCGAGGCCGACGAGTTCGAGGAGTTCGGCGGGGGTGCGGCGGCCGCCGCGCCGTACGAGCTGCCGCAGCTGGGCGCGGATGGTCATGGCGGGGTTCAGGGAGGAGAGGGCGTCCTGGTAGACCATCGCCATCTCGTGCCCGAGCAGGCGCCGCCTGGCGCGCGGGGCCAGGCCGGTCAGCTCCTGCCCGGCGAACGTGACGCTGCCGCGCACGCGGGCGTCGCGCGGCTGGAGGCCCATGACGGTCAGGGCCGTCAGGGACTTGCCGCAGCCCGACTCGCCGACCAGGCCGAGGACTTCGCCGGGGCGTACGGAGAAGCTGACGCCGTCCACCACGTCGCGGTCGCGGTGCCGTCCGGGGAAGCCGATGGCCAGGTCGCGGACGGCGAGGACGGGTTCGGCGGTGACGGGCGGGCGGGCGCGGGCGCGGAGGCGCTCCCCCGCCTCGGCGAGGCCGGGGAGGGCGAGGACCGCGCGCGGGGGCCGTTCCCCTTCTTCTGTACGGGCCGGGGCGGCGGCGGTGGCCGCGGGGGTGTCGGTGGGGCGGGCGGCGGGCGCGGCCCAGGCGTCCGAGACGCCCTCGGACAGCACGTTGAGCGCCAGGACCGTCACGAGCATCAGCAGGCCGGGGAAGACGGTGGCCCACCAGCCGCCGAGCAGCACGAGGTTCTTGCCGTCCGCGATGACGCTGCCCCAGGACGGCTCGGGCGGCCTGACCCCGGCGCCGATGAACGACAGCGACGCCTCGAAGACGATCGCCTCGGCGACCATCACCGTGCAGAAGACGAGGACGGGCGCGGCGCAGTTGACGGCGACGTGCCGCAGCAGGATGTGCGGCGTCCTCGCGCCGACGACGCGCTCGGCGGTCACGTAGTCCTCGCCGTACTGGCTGAGCACGTTGGCCCGGACGACGCGGGCGACGGGAGGCACGTTCAGGAAGGCGATCGCGCCGATCAGCACGCCCGTGCCGCCGCCGAAGACGGAGATCAGCACGGCGGCGATGGCGATGCCGGGGAAGGCCATGACGACGTCGAGGCAGCGCATCAGCGTCTCGTCCACCAGCTTGCGCGACGTCGCGGCGACGGCGCCGACGACCGCCCCGGCCAGCAGCGCCAGCGCGGTCGCGCCCAGGCCGATGGCGAGGGACGACCTGGCGCCGTACATCAGCCGGCTGAGGATGTCGCGGCCGAGGCTGTCCTGGCCCATCCAGTGGTCGGCGGACGGGCCGCCCGCCGTGCCCGCCTGGGCGTACGGGTCGTGCGGCGCGAGCAGCGGGGCGAGGAGGGCGACGAGGACGACGACGCCCAGGACGGCGAGGGCCGCGCGGGAGAGCGGCGGGAGGCGACGGAGGTTCATGCGGCGCTCCTCAGCCGGGGGTTGACCAGGAGGTAGAGGATGTCGATGACCAGGTTGACGACGACGAAGCCGACCGCCGTGGTGAGGACGACGCCCTGGACGACGGCGGGGTCGCCGTTGCGCACGGCGTCGATCATCAGCTTGCCCATGCCGGGGAGGGCGAAGATCGTCTCGATGACGACCGCGCCGCCGAGCAGGTAGCCGACGCGCAGGCCGAGGACGGTGAGGGGGTTGATCAGCGCGTTGCGCAGGACGTTGCGGCCCACGACGACGAACGGCGGCAGGCCGCTGCCGGTGGCGGTGCGCACGTAGTCCTTGTCCAGCTCCTCCACCACGGCCGTGCGGACGACGCGGGTGAGCTGCGCGGCGACCGGCAGGGAGAGGGCGAAGGCGGGCAGCGTCATCGTCCTGATCCAGCCGGTGAACGAGTCGGTCGGGTTCGTCCAGCCGCTGGTGGGGAACCAGCCGGCCTCCACGCCGAGGTACTGGATCATCAGCAGCGCCAGCCAGAAGCCGGGCGCGGCGACGCCGGTGAGGGACACGACGCGGATGATCTGGTCGAGCGCGCGGTCGCGGTGGAGCGCGGCGGTGACGCCGAGGACCAGGGAGAGGACGACGGCGATGCCGAGGCCGAGGAACGTCAGCTGGAGTGTCAGCGGCAGGGCGGTCGTCACCAGGTCGAAGACGGAGGTGCGGGTGAGCACGCTGATGCCCATGTCGCCGTGGAGCAGGTCGCCCACGAAGTCGGCGTAGCGGACGGGCAGCGGGTCGAGGAGGCCGTTGTCCTCGCGGAACCGGTGCAGTTGCTCCTGGGTGGGGTTGGCGCCCTGGAAGTAGGCGGACGCGGGGTCCATGTCGGAGAAGCGCATCACGAGGAAGACGAACGCGACGACGCCGAGCATCAGCGGCACGAGGAGGAGGACGCGGCGTATCAGCATCCGGACGACGATGATCACGATGTGTACGGCCTCGCCTGGAGCAGGGATATGCCGGGGTACGGCTGCGCGCGCACGCCGGTGAGGGCCTCCGGGTTCCAGGCCGTCAGCAGCTCGTTGTGGAGGATCGGGTAGAGGACGGCCTGCTCGGCGATGACGTCGAGGTACCGGTGCGTCAGCTCCAGCTTGCGCGCCGGGTCGGGCTCGCGCGTCGCCTCGTCCATGAGGGCGAACAGCGCACGGGCGTCGTCGCTCTCGTCCCAGCGGGTGTAGGCCATCCAGCCGCCGCCCGCCGTGTAGTTGTAGCGGAGGATCAGGTCGGGGTCGAGGCCGAACTGGTTGGGGTTCGCGACGGCGGCGACGACCTGGTAGTCCTGGTTCTGGTCCATCTTGGTGAAGAGCGCCGACGTCTCCTGCGGCTCCAGGGTGGTGCGCACGCCGATGGCGTCCCAGGACTCCTTGATGGTGGGCAGGCAGTCCACGAGCCAGCTGACGTTGACCGACATGAGGTTGACGCTGAGGTCGGTGACGCCCGCCTCGGCCAGGAGCGCGCGGGCGCGGTCCGGGTCGTACGTGTAGACGGTGGACGCCTCGGTGTGGGCGGGGTTCTCCTCGTTGAGGAACGAGGTGGCGGCCCTGCCGTGGCCGCGCAGGCCGACCTCGATCATCTGGTCGGTGTCCACGGCGTGGAAGAGCGCCTGGCGGACGCGGACGTCGTCGAAGGGCGGGTTGGCCGTGTTGAACATGAGGAAGACGTGGTTCATGCCCGCGCCGCCCTCGACGGTGAGGCCGTCGCCGCGCAGCTGCTCGGCGTTGGCGTACGGGATGTTGTCGGCGATCTGGGCGTCCGCGCCGTCGCCTGAGATCTTGGCGACGCGGGGCGCGGCGTCCACGATGGACAGCCAGTTCATGCGGGCGAAGGTGGCGGGGCGGGGGCCGTTGTAGCCGTTGTACGCCTCGAAGGTCGTGTTGGTCTTCGGCTGGTGCGACGCCTGGCGGTACGGGCCGGAGCCGACGGCGAGCCCGGCGCCGGCCTCCTCCCAGGCGCCCTCGCGGCCGAAGACGTGGCGCGGCATGATCTTGGCGATCGTCAGCCGGGACGCGGCCTCGGGGAACGGGAAGTGGAAGTCCAGCTCGACGTCCCGGTCCCCCGTCTTGCGCACCTCCCTGAGCCAGGAGACGAAGAACGAGCGGGTCAGCGGATTGGCCTCGGCGTCCAGGATGCGCGCGAAGGTGAACACGACGTCGTCGGCCGTCACGGGCTCGCCGTCGTGCCAGGTCGCGCCCTCGCGCAGGGTGAACGCCCAGCGGGTCGCCGTCTGGTCGGGCGGCACGGCGGTGGCGAGCGCCGGGTAGGGGGCGCGCGTGATGGGGTCGGTGTCGAGCAGGCCCTCGTATATGTGGCAGTTGGCGGCCATGGTGAACGCCGAGGCGGTCTGCGTCGGATCCCAGCTCTGGTCGTTGCCGTAGCCGATGACTGCGGTCAGCTCGTCCCCGCCGCCGGAGCCGTAGCCGCCCCCGCCGCCGGTGGTGGAGGGCGGGCCCGAGCAGGCGCCGAGCGCGGCCGAGATCGCCCCGGCCGCGCCGAGGGCGCCGGTGAGCCTCAGGAAGGCCCTGCGGTCGAAGGGATGGTTCACGCGCTCCTCCAGCGACACTGCTCGAAGACGTCCTACGTTCTACGTTCTATGTCCGGTCAACCTAGATTCGGCGGCGGAGCCCGGTCAAGAGCCTGTGCGCCCCCGGACGTCAGATGTCCTATCTCCGGTGGCAGAATGTGAACCGACGGTGAGCACCCAGGGGAGGCCGAGGCCGATGGCACGCCGCATGATGTCCGAGGAAGTGCAAAGCAGCATCAAGGAGCTGATCCTGCACCGCCGCCTCGCGCCCGGGGACCCGCTGCCCACCGAGAACGAGCTGATGACCCTCTTCGGCGTCAGCCGCAACTCGGTGCGCGAGGCGCTCAAGGCGCTCCAGGCCGTCAACGTCGTGGACATCCGCCACGGCTTCGGCACGTACGTCGGCTCGCTCAGCCTCGACTCATTCGTGGAGGCGATGGTCTTCCGCGCCGCCGTCAGGCACCGCAGGGGCGAGGCCAGCCTGCACGAACTGCTCGAAGTGCGCGAGGCGCTGGAGGCCGGGCTCATCATGGAGGTCGCGGACGACGTGCCGGCCGAGGACCTCGCGCGGCTGCGCGACCTCGTCGCCGCCATGGAACGGGAGGCCGCCGGGGGCCGCGTGTCGGCGGCGACCGACCGCGCGTTCCACGTCGCCCTCTACCGCTCGCTCGGGAACCACCTGCTCAGCGAGGTCCTCGACGCGTTCTGGGCCGCCTTCCACCGCGTACGCGGCGACCTGCGCGCCGACGACCAGGACCCGCGCGTCGTCTGCGCCCGGCACGAGGACATCCTCGCCGCGCTGGAGGCGGGCGACGGGCCGCGCGCCGCCGTCGCGATGCGGGCGCACTTCGCGGGCATCAGGCAGCTCCTCGCCGACCACGCGGCCGTGGCCCCCTGAACGCCGCCGCCTGAAGACGCGGTCCCCGGCCCCCTCTCGGCGGGGGCCGGGGACCGTCCCCGTTCACGACACGGCGACGCAGTCCTCAAGCCGGTCCGCGAGCGCCGGATCGGGGCGCGGCACGACGCCGAGGTCGCGGTCGCGCCCGATGTCCAGGCTGCCGAGCACCGCCGCCAGCTCGCCGCGGGGCCGCCAGACGCGGGGCCGCGCGGTCCACTCGTGCTCGCGCTCCAGCGGCTCCAACTCGGCCGCCTGGCCCGCCCAGTGCTCCGCGTCCTCCGGCTCACCGCGCTGCAGGTGCAGCAGGCACAGGCACAGCGCCGCCGTGGACGTCCCCGCCCCGGCGCTGAACTCCCACCAGAAGCGCGCCCCGTCCGTCAGCCCGCTCAGGTGCAGCAGGCAGGCGAAGACCAGGCCCCCGGCGGGCTCGATCCGCTCGGAGTTGACCAGGCCCGCCATCCAGGCGGGCGCGCGGGCGTCGCGGACGAGCGAGCCGCACAGGGCGAGCAGCTCGCGCCCCGACCGTTCGCCGTCGGTCTCGTACGGCTCCGGCGGGAACGCGTGGGGCGCGGCCGGCGCGGCGTCGTCCAGCACGCGTTCGATGCGGCGCCTGGACGCGGCGATGTCCTCGGGCGTCACCCCGCCGGGCACGAACGCGGCCCCGGCCAGCAGGTCATCGATCGGCGTCCGCACTGCGCCCGCCCCCTTCCATCGACAGTTCGCGCGCCAGCGTGCGGCGCGCGAGGTGGCGGTACGTCCGCACCGTCACCTCGGCGATGCCCATGATCCCGGCGGTCTGCGCGGTGCTGTACCCCAGCACGTACTGGAGCACGATCACGTCGAAGTGCCGGTCGGGCAGCTCGGCGATGGCCGCGTACAGACCCAGCGCGCTCTCCAGCAGCGACAGTTCGGCCCGGAAGTCCTCCAGGACGCGGCGGCTGACCTGCTGGAACGCGGCGGTGGCGGGCATCGCGTGCCGCCGCCCCTCGAAGATCAGCGCCTCCTCGACGGCGGACTTCATCATCGACCACGCGGTGGCCTCCGGGGACTCCTCGCGCATCAGCATCGACCAGTGCCGCGCGAGGTGCACGAAGACGAGGTCCACGAGGTCGACGGCGCGCCGCCGTTCGCCCAGCTGCAGTTCGGCGTACGACAGGTACACCGGGTAGTACCGCTCGTGGAACGCCCAGAAGGCGGCGGGCATCGTGACCCCGGCTTCCCGTACGTCCGGCCGCGCCGGTCCCTGCCCGTTCATGCCCGCCCCCCGCCGCGCCGCGCCATGGCGTCCGTGCCGACGCGCACGCCGACACCGAGCAGCCACCGGGCCAGGGCCCGTACGTCGGGGGCGAACACGCGCAGCGCGACGGCCAGGGCAAGCACGCCGTTCGCGGTGTCGTAACTCACCTCTCGTCCTCCTTCGGAAGATCCGGCGAGAGCGTGATCGCCCTCAGCAATCAGCTAAGCGCGCGGAGTGCCCGAACGTGGAAGAGGGTGACCACCTCGATCCGGAACGTGACCACTCACCCCCACGCATATGCCAGGGGCACCCACCACAACACCTCCCCCACCAGCCCCGAACATCCCGGCGCACGCCGGCGCATATGTCACACGCCCGGCGCAAACGTGACGCAGATCACGGCAGACTCTGGCGCCCCCTCCACCACCCCCCGTGGGCATACGTGAGTCCGCCAGGCCCGCTTCGGACACGTTCCGCCTCGGACGGACACGGCCACGCGGAGAGACAAACAGACGCGCCCCCTCACCCGACGGCAGAGTCACAAAGGTCACCGCCGCAGCGCCGCACTCCTCGACTGCTCACGGAACCGGCTACTGCGGGAGGCTCTGACCTGGCTCGACCGACGCGACATTCAAGTACAAGCGCCTTCCTACCCTCTTCAGCCGCACACCCCCCTTCGCGCGTGCGGAGAGGACCTGGGCCGCCAGTAGTACTG
The DNA here is from genome assembly GCF_044461265.1 of Streptomyces sp. NPDC049879. Lineage (NCBI taxonomy): Bacteria > Bacillati > Actinomycetota > Actinomycetes > Kitasatosporales > Streptomycetaceae > Streptomyces > Streptomyces sp. NPDC049879. The sequence goes on from NZ_JBITKT010000005.1 coordinate 413,365, forward strand.
GCCGTCCGCGTTCGGTACACCTCCGCGCGTGCGGAGAGGACTCGACCAGGCGACGATGGAACGGGCGGCCGCGCGGAACACCTCCGCGCGTGCGGAGAGGACTCCGGTGCGGGCACGGCGTGCGAAGTCGCGCGCGGAACACCTCCGCGCGTGCGGAGAGGACTACTCCCCGCGCAGCACCGCCGCCGTGACCGACGGAACACCTCCGCGCGTGCGGAGAGGACCCCTGCCCGCTGATTCCGGCTATGTCGGCCTCCGGAACACCTCCGCGCGTGCGGAGAGGACGGCGGTGCGCTCCTCGGCGGTCAGGCCGCGGTCGGAACACCTCCGCGCGTGCGGAGAGGACTCGACCAGGCGACGATGGAACGGGCGGCCGCGCGGAACACCTCCGCGCGTGCGGAGAGGACCCCTGCCCGGTGATTCCGGCTATGTCGGCCTCCGGAACACCTCCGCGCGTGCGGAGAGGACGGCGGTGCGCTCCTCGGCGGTCAGGCCGCGGTCGGAACACCTCCG
>NZ_JBITKT010000005.1:413975-414548 GCF_044461265.1 Streptomyces sp. NPDC049879
CGCGCGTGCGGAGAGGACGACGCCGCACTTCTTGCGCCGCTTCTCCGCGGCGGAACACCTCCGCGCGTGCGGAGAGGACCCCGTGGACGGCGGAAACGAGGAGCTACGGTCCGGAACACCTCCGCGCGTGCGGAGAGGACCGTCCCGGCGGCGGTCGTAGAGGCGCCCGTCGCGGAACACCTCCGCGCGTGCGGAGAGGACGGTTTCGGAGTGGTGGGTTTCGGCGTGGTCGGCGGAACACCTCCGCGCGTGCGGAGAGGACACCGGGGGCCTTCTCACTGCAAGATCCGCCGGCGGAACACCTCCGCGCGTGCGGAGAGGACGCACCACTGCAGTTCCAGGGCCGCCTCGGCGGCGGAACACCTCCGCGCGTGCGGAGAGGACCGGGGCGCACCGCTCGTGGCCGCTGTCGTCGGCGGAACACCTCCGCGCGTGCGGAGAGGACTCCCCATCCCCCGCGTGGACGGGCCCCGCCGCCGGAACACCTCCGCGCGTGCGGAGAGGACGCACCACTGCAGTTCCAGGGCCGCCTCGGCGGCGGAACACCTCCGCGCGTGCGGAGAGGACCGGGGC
>NZ_JBITKT010000005.1:414646-565248 GCF_044461265.1 Streptomyces sp. NPDC049879
CGTCGGCGGAACACCTCCGCGCGTGCGGAGAGGACTCCCCATCCCCCGCGTGGACGGGCCCCGCCGCCGGAACACCTCCGCGCGTGCGGAGAGGACCGTCACACCCCCCCCAAGCCAAGCCAAGCCCTCCGGAACACCTCCGCGCGTGCGGAGAGGACGGCCTGCCAGGGGTACCGCCGAGACGGCGGTCCGGAACACCTCCGCGCGTGCGGAGAGGACTTGTGGGTGTAGATGACGGAATGGTCCTGGCCCGGAACACCTCCGCGCGTGCGGAGAGGACACCAGCCCTGCGTCGCGACACGTTCCGACGGCCGGAACACCTCCGCGCGTGCGGAGAGGACTCCGGCGTTGCGAGTTCGGTGACCGTCGCGCGCGGAACACCTCCGCGCGTGCGGAGAGGACCACCTCTATGTCACAAAGCCGCACCCCCCCTCCGGAACACCTCCGCGCGTGCGGAGAGGACTTGGGCTCGAAGAACTCGTCGCATTTCGGGTTCGGAACACCTCCGCGCGTGCGGAGAGGACGCCACCTGGGCCGCCCTGCGGGCCGTCTACGGCGGAACACCTCCGCGCGTGCGGAGAGGACGTCCACCGCGACGGACGGGTCAGCCTGCACGCCGGAACACCTCCGCGCGTGCGGAGAGGACGTGTCCGATCTCGTGGTGTGGGTTGGTCAGTGCGGAACACCTCCGCGCGTGCGGAGAGGACGCACCGGTCGTGCGACTCGAACGTCGCCGAACGCGGAACACCTCCGCGCGTGCGGAGAGGACGAGGGCGAGGCGCCCAACCTGTTGGCGCCGACCGGAACACCTCCGCGCGTGCGGAGAGGACGCCGGGTTGTAGGTGATGCCCCACTCCGGCCGCGGAACACCTCCGCGCGTGCGGAGAGGACCCCGGGGCGGCCTCGTCGGCGCGCATCACCGACGGAACACCTCCGCGCGTGCGGAGAGGACACCCCGAGGCACGTCACCACCCTCGTCCGGGACGGAACACCTCCGCGCGTGCGGAGAGGACGGGTTGTAGTCCCAGCCCCGGGTGCGGCAGAGCGGAACACCTCCGCGCGTACGGAGAGGACCCGAACCGCTCGGCCAGCGCCCTGGCAAGGGCCGGAACACCTCCGCGCGTACGGAGAGGACCGGGCCCGGGGGTGGGCGGCATCCCGCCGGGGCGGAACACCTCCGCGCGTACGGAGAGGACACTTTCTGACCTGCGGCGTTAGAGAGGCTTTGCTGTTTCTTGACCTTCCCTTCGGAAGCCGATCAGGGTCAGGCCGTCGAAGTCCAAGGGGGCTCGGCGGCGGGTGCCCGCTGTCTGGAGGGAGAAGCCCTGTTCGTTGGCGTCGGGGTACGCGAGGACTGCCATGCCATCGCCGATGCTGGCGGAGACCGAGGTCCACAACTCGTCGCGGACACGGGCCGACACCGTACCCACGTACAGCTGCGGAGTGACCTCCAGCAGCCAGCGGCTGAGCGCGCCACGAAGGTGATCGGGGACCGCTGTCGCGGAGATCATGACCATGGACGCCACTGGTTCACCCCTCCGTCCCGTGATTGAGGCCGCCCGGAACGACTCCGGCGACCGGGTCCCAGAGGTCCACGAGCTGTTCATCGGGATCCTCGGTCCCGTACTCCCCCGTTGGATCCAAAAGCTCCTGGATGTCGGTGACGATACGCGGCAGCAGTCGGAACAGACGCAGTCCGTCGCGGAAGGAGCGTCGGGCCTGCGCCTCCGGGTCGGTCGCGTCGTGGAGCGAGAACGCCAGCGGGATCGTGAGCCGGGCCTTGTACAGGTCGGCGATGTCGTAGACAAACGCCTGCTGGTTGCCGCTGTGGACGTAACCCAGCGCGGGTGAGCAGCCCAGAGCGAGGATGGCCGCGTGGACGATGCCGTACAGGCAGGTGTTGGCGGCGGAGAGCGCGAGGTTCACCGGGTCCTGGTCTTCCCAGGACTCCGGATCGTAGTTGCGGCGGAAGCGGCCGATCTTGTGCTGTCTCGCAAGGAGTTGGTAGTGGGCCTTCACCCGCGCACCCTCGAAACCACGCAGTTGTTGCAGGGTCGCGTCGGGGGAGACGGTCCCTGGCCCGAAGCGTTTCTCGTACATCGCATGCGCGACGCGGAGCCGTTGTGTGTCGTCCGCCCAGGCCCGGGTCTGGCGTTCCAGCCAGTTCGTGGTGAGGGAGTCGGGCAGCGTGGCGGCATAGCACCGGACGCCGCCCGAGCCGACGACCAGGACGGTGGTCCCGTGGCGGGCCAGGGTGGACAGGGCCCGAGCGGTGATGGACGTGCCGGGGCCTAGGAGGACACAGCTCAACGCGGCGGTCGGCAGGTAGACGGTCTGGGTGCCGTGGCGTTCGCTGGTGATCTCGGCACAGACCCCCGTATCGTCCTGCTGCACCCGCGCGATATCGAGGTAGAGAAACGACAGGGCGTCGGCGACGCGCGGCAGCATCGCGACCGTGGGCGAGGCCAGTCGGCGCCGTGCCTGACCAGGGGTCTGCTGCCGCCCGCGGCGGGTTGTGGCCGTCACGCCGCGCCCCCGGCCGGTGCGACCGTCAGCAGACCGCAGCCGTAGGATTTCGCACGCCCGACGCCGGCGACGATCCGCTCCCGAAGCAGGTCAGCGTCCACGATCGTCGCGACCCCGTCGAACTGGGTACGGTCATGGCGCATGCGCTGATTCGCCGCCGCCCCATGGGTGCCACGTGGGCCACGTACCGCGTCCAGAGGCTGGGAGAGCACACTCTCCGGCTCCAGGCCGGCGGCCGTGGCCTGACGTCGCCACCACTCGTCGGCGGCGCGGCCTCCCAGCGGGACGACCGGCTTGAGTTTGTACACCTCACGGGTGGTGGCGCCCGGTCGCCGCACGGCGTTGGCCACACAGCGGTAGCGGATACGGCGGCCCGGCTTGAGCGCGTCGAGCAACGGATCGAGGGGGCGGCTCAGCAGGGCACCGTAGCCGTCGGGCAGGCGAGCCGGATCGGGCTCGTGGGTGCTCTGGACGAGCAGAGCGCAGCCCTGGGGTGTGTCCTCGACGCGGAACAGCACACCGAACCGGGCACGTGCGTCGTTGGCCTCGATGTCGGGGAAGAGCGACATCACGCGCCGGTGGAGACTGATCGCCGATCCGCCGCCCAGCAGGTCGCCGCGAACCGCGCGCGAGCGGGGGTCGAGCGTGAGGCGGCTGAGCCAGACGGTCATGGGTTCCCCCTCTCGGGGTGGGCGGGGTTCACTGCCAGATGCCTCTGGAGCTGGGCGAGATAGGCGCTGCCGAGTCCGGCGAACCGGTCCTCGGGCAGGGAGACGACACGGCGGTAGAGCTGTCGGCTCAAGTACGTCCGCCGCTTGGGGTGGAAGGACCGCGGGTCGTCGTTGATCGTGCTGATCGCTCGCGCGGCCTCGGCCTCGGGGATGGACTTCCACCCGTCGGGCACGGGCAGCGCGTCCAACGGCGCTTCGGAGAGGAAGACGATGTCCAGCGCCCCCGCGCCCTTGGCCCGTTCGGCGGCGACCGGCAGGAGCACGAGGTCATGGAGCGGACGGTCGCTCTGGGCCAGCAGCACGGGGCCCTCGGGCGGGCAGGAGCGACGCCCGAGGAACAGGGGCCACCGCGGTTCACGCAGGGCCTCGGCGAGGCGGTTCACCGCTTCCGCACCGGGTCCGCTCGCGGTACTGGTCAGGGCGACGGTGAAGGCGGCGTCGGCGAGGTAGGCGCGATGGCTCAGCAGCGTGGCGGTCGTGCCGCTGCGTTTCTTCCCCTCGGCCGTGGTGACGGTGTCGCGGGCGGGGAGGCCGCCGCCGACCGTGTGCAGGTCGGTCAGCAGGACGCCTGGCCGGTCCACGCGCACGGTCAGCGACAGGGCCGTCAGATCGTCGAGCGACGCGCCGCGCTCGCGCCCGAGCGCGGCGGCGAGCATCCCTATGACTCCCGAGCGGGTGGGGAACCGGGCGGTGTCCCGATCCGTGAAATGGCTCTTCTCACCCCATGACTGGAGCGGACCGGCCAGCCGCAGGAGGAGCCCCGGCCGGTTGTCCGTCTCCTGACCGGTCACGCCGTGGCCTCGATGGTCTCCCCGCCCAGGGCGCTGCGCAGGGCGGTCTCGACCAACTCGTCGATTCCGTCGCACCGTTGCCCCAGTTCGTCCAGCCCGTCGTGCCCGATGCCGGCCCAGCCAGCGGCCAGCAGCCGCTTGCGCCCCAGCATCCGGTTCGCCTGCACGGCGTACGCGGCCAAGCGCGCCACGGAGGGAATCTCGAAGCCCTCGCCCCGTGAGGACGCGACCGGCTTCTCGAAGGCGGCGGCGAAGGACAGCGGCCGGTCGGAACGGACCGCGAGGTGGACGAGGCCCGGGATGGTGTGGGGCGCGGTGGAATTCTTCTTGGCGCCAGGCAGCGATCTGATGAACGCGCCGAGGAAGGCGCCGGTCAGTTCCCTTACGCTCGCTGCGTCGTCGCCGATGTTGCCGGCCAGTTCCCGGAGGTCGACGGTGGCGAAGCGGTAGAACGTGCCGGCGCTGTACTGGCCGTGCCCCATGTGGCCGCTGCCGGTGGCGTCGTCCCAGTCCTGGCTGACGTCGTCCACGGCGGAGAAGTAGTCGAACTCGACGTCCGTCTCGTGGGTGGTGAGCGCGTGCGCCACCTGTACGGCGCCGTCCACGCCCGCGTCGTCCACCTCGGCGAGCATCCGGCCGAAGAGGTTGATCACTCCGTTGCGCGCCTTCAGCACGCCGTCGATGGCCGCCTGTTGGAGCACGCTCTTGTCGGACGGCTTCTTGATGTCCTTGGCGGACTCCAGCTGCTCCCGGTGCTCCTCCGCGATGTCGGCCAGGTCGCGAACGGCCGTCTCCGGGACGTAGACGAGCGCGTTGGTGTACACCTTGTTGGAGACGGTGACGGTGGCGTTCTTGTCTTTCGTTTTCGCCAGCTCGAACTTGATGCTGCTGCCGGCGGCCACGTGCGCGCCGGCCCGCTCGGCGAGCGAGGACGGCCAGCCGCGTTCCTCCAACTCCCGCGTGACGCGTTCGCCGATCCGCCGCGTGCGCAGGGCCCGCTCGCCGATCTCCTCCTGGAACTTCTCCCGCGTGGCGCGCTTCCAGGACTGGCTGCTCACCCTCGTGCGCTGCGCGTTCCCGTACTGGACAGTCTTCACCGAGTTGGTGTCGTCCCGGTTCAGGTTGGCTACCGGGACTGACTGAATCACGTGGATGTCGATGAATCGCGCGGGACGGGTGGTTGGTGACACGGATTTCTCCATACTGCTGGTGTTGATCGGTTCGGTGTCGGTGGAGGCTTCCGGCGGGTTATTCCGGGCTGTCGTCGCCATCGGACCTGTCCTTGTCGTGGTGGCGTCGGCGGTAGTAGTCCTGGAGCCAGCGCCTGGCGATGCGGCCGGAGCGGTCCGGCCAGTCGATCAGGTCGGCCAGGAGCTGTGCCCAGTCCACGGGGACGTCGAGCTGACGCAGATAGAGGACCGACGGTGGCAGGCTGCGGTGGATGCCTCCGGCGCTCTGGCGGGTGAGCATGTTCAGTCGGCTCTCCGCCGCGCTTTCCCTCATCTCACGGTCTCTGCCGGGTGCCTCGGCCACGGCCTCGGCGAACGCCGCGCCCAGGCTGGTACCCCACCGTTCCGGCCGCTGCGGCTCGTCGGCGGGCCCCGGCTCAGCCTCCTCCGCACCATCAGCCGCCTCGCCTTCGGCTTCCTCGGTGGAGGGCTCGTCCTCCGCCACCGAGCGGGGCCGTGAGGCGATCATGGCGGCGACGGTGAAATAGGCGCGCTGCGTGGTGTCAGAGGCGTTCACCGGCAGCCACCTGGCGATGTGGCGGTTCATCGCAAAGGTGCTGCGGGCATCGATGTTCTGCCGCAGTCCGGCGCGCAGAGCGACGCGCGCGCCCGGGTCCGTGGCGCAGAGCTGGTCGATCCACGAGACGTAGTCGAGGAGCATCTGGCGTCGTTTCGCCGCCCGGTCGAGGCCCGGCGACGCGGTGGTGGTCACGTCTTGTTCCCTTCCTGCGTTCTTGCTCGTGCTGGTGCGAGGCCAGTGGGCTCCTGGGCCCCTGTCAGGCCTGATGCGGGTCCTTCTTGAGCGTCCGGCGCAGACCCGCCCGCGCCTCGAACACCGCTTTGGCACCCCGTTGGCTTCCGGTGACCCCCCGCGTCACCTCGTCGAAAGCCGCCTCGGCATGGCGAAGGAACGCTCTGCGTGCCTCTTTGTGGTCGAAGCCCACGTCGACTGCCCCGGGTCTGCGGCTCAGCGAGTGGAAGACCGCCCAGAACTGCTCCTCCGCCGCAGGCCAGTACCGGGCGGCGGCGGGCTTCGTCCATGCGTCGGCGTCGCTCTTGGGGTCGCGGACGTATGTGGTCCAGGCCCGTTTCAGCGCGCGGTCCAGGCGGAAGCCGTACGACTCGCCAAGGGCACGCAACCGGGCGATGGGATTGGTGGTCCTCGGCACCCTCTCCTCCACGAACCCGAGGACCGGCGGCGTGGAGGCGTCCACGAACTGCTTGTCCTTGGCCTGCCCGTCCTGTTCAAAGCCCAGGGCGCGTACGCCGAGGTCCTCCGACAGTTCCGCCGCCCAGGAGAAGACCGTTGGCCGCCGGGCCTGTGCGGAGCTCACCGGGTCCTTGAGCAACAGCGCGTCCAGGTCGCGCCAGAGCGCACGCCCCGAATCGGCGGGACGGGCGTAGCGGTTCCCCAGTTGGCTGATCTGCCAGATCAGGAAGTCATCGTCGCGGGCCATGCGCCCCGTACGGTGGGCCCAGGTGATGTAGGCGTCACGCACCAGCGTCGGTGTGCCCCGGCCGTCGGGCGAGTCGTCGTCGGGCACGAGCAGGAGGGCGTGCTGAGAGCGGCCTGTCAGACGGGAGCACGGCCCTTTCGGCTCCTTGGGCGGCGACGCGGGGTCGGGCAGTTCCTCTGTCTCCCAGGGGCAATGGTCGTCACCGGGCTGATCGCTCCGCCGTGGGGGCACCAGCCCGGCCAGCAGCGTCTCGAACAACGACGCGCCGACAGGGTGATAGGAGAGAGCGGTCCGCAGCGGCCCCGCCACGACGCTGGCGGTCTTCTCGCCGTCTACCTCGCGGGTGGAACACCGCCCGGCGGGTCCCCAGTAGTGCCAGACGAGCAGGTTGAGCACCGCATCCGAAACGGTCGGAAGGTCGGGATCCGCGTCCGATCCGTGCCGGAACCACGCGTGGTTGTTGCCGGCGGGACGCGTCACGATCAGCTTGTTGACCCCGGCGGTCTTGGCCGGGTCGCACTGCTTCTCCAGCCTTGGGTCCTGCATCCAGGGCCGACCACCCACCGGGTCGAACACGAGGAACCGGTGGGCATGGCGAGTGGCGTACTCCTCGATACCGCTGGCGGGCAGGCGACCCGCGTCCCAAAGATCCCGCCGCCGGTCGGTCCAGTCCTCCTCCACGGTGCCCACCTGGTCGAGCCCGGTGACACGAATGGTCAGCGCATACAGCACACGCAACAGCGCGGCGTGCGCGGGTGGTTCAGTGACGGCCAGCCCGGCGATCTCATGCGCCCGGCTCAACAGCTCGACGAACCCGACTTGTTCGCGCCGCCCTCCCTCCACCCCATCAGCCCACCGGACAGGAACCCACGGCTCCTCCAACAGATCAAACCCACCCACCGACATGAACCTCCTCGCTTGCGTACCCGCTACGAGCGGGCGGCGTAGTTACTGACGTGCTCATCGGTGTCGCTCCAAGCCAAGTGACGAGCTGGTGATGACACCGTCTCCGGCATCGCAGCTCCACGAGTTGCCCTGGCTGTCAGGTGTCATCGGCAGCAAGACCAGTTGACGCAGCAGAGGTTGTTTCTCCCAGCTGGGCGGACGTTCCATGAGGCCCTCTGTCGTCCGGGCCCATGTGCCCGGCACGGGAGTCACGAACGTCATGAGCTGCCGTACCGAGTCGCGGGAGGGTTTGGACCGCCAGTCGTCCGGCAGGGACACCGACCCCTCCCTGTCGAGGGTGATGTGGCCGGACGACTGCTTGTACAGGCAGAGCACCCTGCCGGTGTCCGCTCCGAGTCGCGTGGTCAGCAGCTCCTCGGTGACTCCGATATCCCGTTGGCTCAGCTTGCTCAGGTCGCCGTTCACATCGGCGGGCGCGGCAACGGCGACCGTCTCGGCCATGCTCTGCTCGACCATCGTGCGAGCGGTCCGGTCGAGGTCCATACCCTTCAGTTCGCGCCTCGCAGCCTCGTCCAGACCGTGCGTGAAGTCCTCCGCGTAGACCTCGTCGATAAGGTGCTGGACATCATCGGGGACGGCGATCTCTCCATCTGGCAGGCCGTCGAGCAGCGTGACGGTGCGGATCAGAAGGCTCGGGTCGTAGACGGCGGCCATGGAGCGGGGGATGCCTCGTGCACCGGTGCTTCCGGCGGGCGCCAGGACCACCAGACGAGGGCGTTCCTCATCGGCGAGCCAGGCTGGCCGCCCAGCCTTCCCCCGCGCATGGCGACAACCGCGCCCCGCGCGCTGCAGCAGCTGGGCCAGGGGCGCGAGATCGCTGACCACGAGGTCGAAGTCAAGGTCGAGCGACTGCTCGACCACCTGCGTGGCCACCAGGATCGACGGAGCGCGAACCGCGGCGCCGTGCGGCTGTTCTCCCTGCGGTTTCCCGTACGCCGCTTCGCACTCCTCGCTGATCCGCTGTCGCTCGCGGGCAGGGAATCGGGAGTGGAGCAGACGGATGCCACCGTCGCGCTCCGCCAGTCCGGGGAACGCCTGGCTCAGGTCGCGGTAGGTCTGCTGGGCCTCGGCCACCGTGGTGCAGCAGACCAGTGCGGTGCCTCCCCCGGTCGCGACCGGGTCGAGCACCTGCCGGAGGGCGGCACAGCGCCCGCCCACGACCGGCTCGGACATCTGGTCAACGTCCCAAGCAACCGTCCGGAGGTCAATTCCGAGGGTCCTCGTGCGCAGCGTTCCGGTCCGCCGCGGCCTTGTGACCTGCCCCGTCCCGACGTCCGCGAACAGCCAGCCCGGGTAGCAGGGTTCGACGGGCTGGGGGTCGCGGGATCCGGCACCGCGGCGATAGGCGTCCACCAGCGAACCGGCGACCTGCCCGGTGAGCGTTGCGGAGAGGAGGACCACGGGCGACCTCAGCGCCCCGAGCCATTCCAGCAGCCGCACCAGGTGTTGATGCATCCACGGCCCGTAGGCGTGCGCCTCGTCCAGGATGAAGACCTTCTCCGAGAGCCCGAAGAGCCGCAGGGCGTTGTGAGTGACGGGCAGCATCGCCGTGAGCGCCTGGTCGATCGTCCCGGCCCCGAGGGAAGCCAGGATCGGGCGCTTGGACCCGCGCAACCAGCCGTCGGATTCGACGACCGTCCCCTGCGGCGCGCTGATCTGGCTCAGCTCGAGAGCAGGGTCCTGGTCGCTCTCAGCGGAATCGTCGGCGTAGATCGGGCTGAGCCAGGCCATGGAGTGGAGAAGTGTCAGCGCGCGTTCGCCGGACAGTGCCGCCTTGGCATACCGGCGCACGCGGGGAAACATCCCGTCGGCAGTCGCCATGGTGGGCAGCGCGAAGTACAGGCCGCGGGCGTCCGCCGCGCGCCCCAGGATGGAGGCCGCGTACAGCGCCGCCTCCGTCTTCCCGTCGCCCGTGGGGGCGGTGATGAGCACCAGCCCAGGCCCACGTTCCGCGACCAGCGCGGGGAGTCGCTCGACGATGTCCCGCTGCAGCGGATTGGGAGGGAAGGGGAAGATCGCGTCGAACTTCCGGTCGTTGAAGTGCGCACGCCCGAGGCGACTGGCGGCTACCGCCTCCTCGGCCTGGCGGGACGATCGGGCGAAGTGCGCGTCCAGTTGCTCCGGGCTGCCGATCCAGTCCGTCGGCGGGAGCAGCGTCCGGACGCTCGGGGTCTGACTCGCCAGCCAGTCCGCCACGACGACGAGCCCGCAGACGACGACGGCCAGCTCCGGCGGGAGGCCCCCGGCGGGAACGGCTTCTGCGCCGAGAACGCGGCGCACCTCGCCAAGATGGAGGCGCCGTTGCTCGGCCCATCCCTCCTCACCCAGGGCCGGCTGGACGGCGCTCCCCAGCAGCAGTTCCTTCTTGCTGAGCACACCGCTGAAACGCCCGTGATGCCCGCCCAGCAACTGGGCGACCTGATGTGCGACGGACTGGCGCCGTTTCCCGTAATCCATGGGGTAGCCGACTTCGGCCAGCAGGTTAACCAGAGCCCAGTGGGTGGCCATCTCGTGCCGGAACTCGCGCTGCCTTTCGGCGCCCGGTGCGGAACGGTAGACCGACTCACCGCTCAACCGGGCGAAGGCGGCCGGGACCTGAGCCTGGAAGGGCGGCGTGATCTTGCCGAGATCGTGAAGGGCAGCCCAGAAAGCCGTCACGTCGCGTGCTGCCTCGACGGTCAGACCGAGCGCCGCAGCGATGCGCTCACGCGTCGTAGCGCCCAGCACGGTGTCCCACAACACACGGTAGACCGCCCCGGTGTCCAGCAGGTGGCACACCACCGGATAGGGCCGGTCCAAGCCGTGCTCCTTGCCCCACAGCCGGCAGTCCAAGGCGGTACACATCGGTGCGGTGAGCCGTTCGTCAGTCACGGGGATATCGATAGCAACGGCCACTGACAATCGCCCCGCCCGTTGAGCTTTCCAGCTATGTCCAGGCGCCTGGTGACGAGCGACTACCAGCCATACCGGGAGAGATCGCCCCGATCAACTAGATCACCGGACGAAGGGCTCGCCTCGCGTCGACCTGCTACGAAGCTGCGTCACCGCTCTTTTCACCCATCACCGGCAGCAGCCACTCACGCTGTTTTCAAGACAACTCCAAGCAAACAGGCCATGTACGTCCGCTGTCTGAAAACCCCCGCTACCGCACCAACCTGCCCTATGGGCACGCGCACAGCTTCTGACTTCGCACCGCCCCGAGTTTGCGTCCGACGCCGCCCCTTAGACTTCCCGGCATGCACCCCAGAGCCGGCACAAAGCAACCCGACCTCAACGGCAAAGAAACAGCAAAGCCCTTCTAACGCCGCAGGTCAGAAAGTGTCCTCTCCGCACGCGCGGAGGTGTTCCGTCCGAGGTGCACGTCCTGTACAAGAGTGCGCCGTCCTCTCCGCACGCGCGGAGGTGTTCCGCGCCGCATCCAGGTCGGCAGCGTGCTTCGTCAGTCCTCTCCGCACGCGCGGAGGTGTTCCGCACCCTCCGGCGCACTGGCCCGCACCCGACCAGTCCTCTCCGCACGCGCGGAGGTGTTCCGCTCTCGGGGAGGCGGTGCAGGGGTGGCTCGGCGTCCTCTCCGCACGCGCGGAGGTGTTCCGGAGGCCCGGGTAGGGCGTCTCGGCGATCCACCGTCCTCTCCGCACGCGCGGAGGTGTTCCAAGTGCGCGACCGCGCGACCTACGTCATCCGCCGTCCTCTCCGCACGCGCGGAGGTGTTCCGCCAGCCGCGGGGCGGTTGCAGAGCATGCACGGGTCCTCTCCGCACGCGCGGAGGTGTTCCGGGGGAGCGCCTGGTACGCCTCGTCCGGGAGGTGTCCTCTCCGCACGCGCGGAGGTGTTCCGACCCGCCGTCCCGGGAGCAGGTGGAGGCCATCGTCCTCTCCGCACGCGCGGAGGTGTTCCGGTGTCGACGTGGATCTTGCCAGCGTTGTGGTCGTCCTCTCCGCACGCGCGGAGGTGTTCCGGGCCGGGTCGTGGCGGCCGACCTTGCGGGCCAGTCCTCTCCGCACGCGCGGAGGTGTTCCGCTGTGCCTGTGCGCGCGGGTTCGGACACTCGGGTCCTCTCCGCACGCGCGGAGGTGTTCCGTCTCCGGCGCAGAACGCGGACCTGCCGTGGTCGTCCTCTCCGCACGCGCGGAGGTGTTCCGCCGTTCGACCGCCTCTACGCAGCCGTCGTGCAGTCCTCTCCGCACGCGCGGAGGTGTTCCGGGTGTGTGTCCTTCGGTGGTGGCCCGGCGCCCGTCCTCTCCGCACGCGCGGAGGTGTTCCGTCCGCCGCGTCGTGGACTAAAAGCACAGGTGAGTCCTCTCCGCACGCGCGGAGGTGTTCCGGTCCGGCGAGTCACGCGCAGGAAGGCCGAGCCGTCCTCTCCGCACGCGCGGAGGTGTGCCGGTGTTGGCGCGGTCAGGGGCGCCGGGGGCGCGGTCCTCTCCGCACGCGCGGAGGTATTCCGCTGGCCGCCGCCTCGTCACCGTGATGAGCCATGACCTCTCCGCACGCGCGGAGGTGTTCCGCCACTGCCCGAATCCCGTACGGCATGGACCTGTCCTCTCCGCACACGCGGAGGTGTTCCGACCACGTGCTGCGCGCGGACATGGCACAGGCGCACACCGGGATGTGCTCCTGCCTCACCAAACCAGGAATATCCCTGGTCAAGCGGCCGTACGACCTGCGGCACACGGCCGTTTCTGCCTGGCTCGGGTGCGGTGTCGATCCGCAGACCGTCGCGCGCCGCCCTGGTCCGGGTCTGCGCCGAGTTCATCAAGGGTAGCGACGGTGCGGCGAAAGCCGAGGGCTCGGCGCGCTTGTGCAGTGGGCGGTAGGTCCGCCCTGCCCCCCCCCACGCTCGCTGGTCAGGAAGCGGGATGCAGTGAAGCAGAGGCAAAGAGGCCATCTCGGCCGGTGTTTGGTCGGGGAAAACGGAACGGCCCCTGACCGGGGAAAACCGGGTCAGAGGGCCGTTCGATGCTGTGGCGGCGCCAGGATTCGAACCTGGGAAGGCTGAGCCGGCAGATTTACAGTCTGCTCCCTTTGGCCGCTCGGGCACACCGCCTCGCAACGCGGTAAACGATACCCGATGGGGCGGGGTGGTCCGCCACCCGGTTGCGCGCCGCTGTGGGCGGGCGCGGGGTCGTTAGGCTGTCCGGCGACCCGTGCCCGGCGAGTTTCGTGAGGAGCCACATCACCATGGCCGACTCCAGTTTCGACATCGTCTCGAAGGTTGACCGGCAGGAGGTCGACAACGCGCTCAACCAGGCCGCGAAGGAGGTCTCGCAGCGGTACGACTTCCGCGGCGTGGACGCGTCCATCGCCTGGTCGGGCGAGCGCATCGAGATCCGCGCCAACGCGGAGGAGCGCGCCAACGCCGTGCTGGACATCTTCCAGACCAAGCTGGTGAAGCGCGGCATCTCCCTGAAGGCGCTGGACGCGGGCGAGCCGCAGGCGTCGGGCAAGGAGTACCGGCTGTACTGCACCGTCAAGGAGGGCATCTCCACGGACGACGCGAAGAAGGTCGCCAAGCTGATCCGCGACGAGGGTCCCAAGGGTGTGAAGGCCCAGGTGCAGGGCGACGAGCTGCGCGTCAGCTCCAAGAGCAGGGACGACCTGCAGGAGGTCCAGCGGCTGGTGCGCGAGAGGGACTTCGACTTCGCGGTGCAGTTCGTCAACTACCGCTGAGCGGTGCGGAGGGTCACGCGGGACGGGCCGTCGAACGGGGCGAGGGACAGGACGGTCGCGGGGGTGCGCAGGCCGTCCTCCGCGCGGAAGAGGGTCCGTACGGCGTCGAACGGGACGGTGTCGGAAGAGAGCGGGGCGGCGCGGTCGTAGAGGGCGCGGAGGGTGTCCGTCATCTCCGCCTCGCTGTCCGCGCCCTCGCCCCAGATGTCCCACAGCAGGGTCTCGGTCCTGTTGAGCGCGGCGATGTCGAGGCGGACGTTGCCCGCCACGAACCAGCTGCCGGTCAGCGCGCCGTCCGGGAGGCGCAGGCCGAAGCGCGCGGGGTCCGCCTCGCCGGTGCGCAGGGCCTGCCAGGCGCGGCCGGCGACGAGGAAGCGGTCGCGCGGGATGTCGAGGGGGTCGAAGGCGATGCCGAAGCGGTCCGTGACGAGGGGGTCGGCCAGTTCGGCGTCGGCGAGGAGCCAGCCGCGTCCGGGCGCCCAGTATTCGGTGACCATGTGGTCGTCGTGGAAGCCGTCGGTGCTGAAGTAGCGGGCGAAGCCTGAGCGGACGCGGGCGGGGGTGCCCGTGTGGCGCAGCATCGAGCAGTGCAGCAGGGCGATGTCGCGGCAGATGCCGACGAAGCGGTCGGCGGGGGCACGGGGCTCGGTCAGTGGGGCGGGGTCGCGGGAGACGATGAGGCGGAGGGTGTCTTCGGTGTAGCGCGTCTCGGCGTCGTGGGCCAGGCGATCGGCGGGGATGTCGTAGCCGTAGAGCGGGCCTTCCATGCGGTGGATCACCAGGTCGCGGGCGACGCGGGCGAGCCGGGCGGGGTCGGCGGGGAGGGCGTCGTAGAGGTGAACCTGGTCGCCGGGGTCGGAGAACGGGCTCTGGGTGGTGTAGTAGGCGGCTTCCGCGGGTTCGAGGCGGGTCTCGGGCACGGTGGAATCCCCCTTGGTGGTCCGGCGGCGGCCGTGGAGCGCCGGGCGAATCGATCGTACGTTCTATATCGGTGGGCACACGGACGCGCGCCGAACCGAGACCGGCAACTGAGATGACACAAATAAGTGTCATCTCAGTCATTCGTGCGCTACGGTGGGGGGCGTGCCGCAGGACGACCAGCTGATCTTCGCCGACCACGTCGGCCGGTTCTACGCCCGGCAGTACGGCTTCCCGCCGATGGCCGGGCGGCTGCTCGGCTACCTCCTCGTCTGCGATCCGCCGCAGCAGACGATCGACGAGCTGGGCCAGGCCCTGCTGGCGAGCCGCAGCGCCGTCACCGGGGCCGTCAAGCTGCTGGAGGGCTACGGCATGGCGCAGCGCACGCGGGCCGCAGGGGAGCGCAGTGACCGGGTGGGCCTCGATCCCGCCAGCCGCCAGCCGCAGAACTTCGACTCCGCCGTCCACGAGGAGCACGCCGCGCTCTTCAGGGAGGGGCTGGCGCTGCTCGCCGACGCGCCGCCGGAACGCCGGGCGCCGCTTGAGGAGATGGTCGCGCTGGCCGAGTTCCTCGCCGGGCGGCTGCCGGAACTGCTGCGGGAGTGGCACGCGCACCGCGACCGGCTCCGCGCCTCGGGGCGGAGCGGCCAGGGGACACACCAGGGAGAGGACGCCCCGCATGACCGACGATGAACTGATCGAACGCGCCGTCGAACGAGGCGACCTCGCCGAGCTGCGGCGGCTGGCCGGCGAGGGCAGTGCCACCGCCACCGACCACCTGATCGAACTCGCCGGGGAGCGGGGCGACATGGCGGAGCTGCGCAGACTGTCCGACCTGGGCGACGCCACGGCCACGGACCAGCTGATCGAACTGGCCACCGAGCTGGAGGACCTGGGCGAGCTGCGCAGGCTGGCCGACGGGGGCAACCGCACCGCCGCCGAGCAGTTGGCGGAACTCACGTCCTGCTGACGGCGGCCGGGATCAGGCGGTGGTCGCGTTGGTAGACGAGGTTGTGCAGGTCGGCCGATGCGATGGCGCGGAGGGTGGGGAGTTCGGCCTCGGCCTGCTGCGCCGTGAAGACGTTCAGCGGCCACTGGCCGACCGTGCCGCCCTGGAGGTGGGGGTGGTGGAACGTGCGGCCGTAGAACGCGTGCAGCCGTACGGGGGCGACGCGGGCCGCGCGTTGCTCCGGCCAGGAGAGGTCCCATGTCGCGTCGAGGCCGCCGTCGGGGGTGCGGTGGGGGGCGGTGACCGTGACGGTGCCGGTGCCCGCCAGCAGGGCGGTGTCGATCTCGGCGAGGACGGCGCGTGCGTGCGGGTCGAGCAGGGTGACGGTGGTGCGGAAGAGGCGTTCCTTGCCGAGGCGGGTGTGTTCGTGCGGGGCGGGGTCGTGGCCGTGGGTGCCGTCGCGCAGGTCGGTGAAGTGGCGCAGCAGCGCTTCGGTGTAGGGGAGTGGGGTGGGCGCGGTCATCGGGTGCTCCTCAGCAGTTCGGTGTGGGCGGCGGCGAGGTGGCGGCGGAAGGCGGGGGCCGTGCGGAAGGCGCCGTGCCTGGTGTGGGGGACGGTCAGCAGGCGGGTCGGTACGTGTGCGGCGGTGAGGCGGCGGGCGTAGGCGGTCACGTCGTCCGCCACCGGGTCGAGCGCCCCCACCGCCAGGACGGCGGGGGCGAGACCGGTGAGGTCGGCGGCGTGGAGTGGGGTGTCGCCGCCGTAGGCGCGCCAGGCCGCGGACAGGATGGCCGGCTGGGGGAAGGCGGCCGGGTCGCGGTGGTAGGAGGGCGCGGTGCAGGCGGGGTCGAGGGGCGGGTAGGCGAGGATCTGGGCGGCCGGTTGCTCGTCGCCGCGGTCCCGGAGGGCCAGGGCGGCGGTGGCGGCGAGGGTGGCGCCCGCGCTGTCGCCGCCGAGGGAGACGGGGGCACCGTCCGCCTGGGCGCGGGTCCAGTCGTAGGCGGCCAGTACGTCGTGCAGCGGGGCGGGGTACGGGTGGGCGGGCGCGAGCCGGTAGTCGACGCCGACGAGGGCGGTGCGGGCCTCGGCGGCGTAGTCGGCCAGGGCGGGGAACCACGCCGCGGTGGAGCCGGTGTGCCAGCTGCCGCCGTGGGCCCACACGAGCCAGCCGCCGGGCCGGTGGCCGTCCGGGGGGACGACCACCGGGTGCCAGGGGGTGCCGTTCATCGGCGGGCGGGGAGGAAGCGGAAGGCGAGGAGGGCTCCGGCGAGGACCAGTGCCGCGTTGATGCCGATGGCCAGGGTGACGCCGGGGAGCACGTCGTCCGGGGCCATGCGGGCGGTGGCGATGGCGCTCATCACCGGGATGCCCATCGTGATGCCGACCTGCTGGGTCATGGTGGCGAGCCCGGTGGCGAGGCCCTGCTCGGCGTCGGGGAGGCCGGAGGTGGCCGTGACCATGAAGCCGGTGATCATCAGCATGTTGCCGACGCCGCCGACGAACGTGGCGGCCAGCACGAGCCAGATCCAGGAGCCGGACGTGCCCAGGGTGACGAGCAGCGCGGTGGCGACGGCCTGGACGACGCCGCCGGTGAGGATCGCGGCGCGGCTGCCGATGCGGGAGACCGTGCGGCCGCCGAGCGTGCCGCCGACGACGGTGCCGAGGCCGAGGACGCCGAACGCGAGGCCGGTCGCGAGCGGCGTGTAGTCCAGGACCTCCTGGAGGTAGAGGGTCAGGAGGAAGACGAGCGACGTCTCGGTGAGGAAGGCGATCAGGCCCGCCGCGTTGCCCCAGACGACGGTGCGGCGGCGCAGGATCGTGACGGGGACGAGCGGCGCGTCCGCGTTCTTCTCGATGAACCAGAAGGCGACGAGCGCGGCGGCGCCCGCGACGAGGGTGCCGAGGGTGACGGGGTCGGCCCAGCCGGAGCTGTGGCCGTTGTTCATGCCGAAGACGAGCAGCAGCAGACCGCCGGTGACGCTGGCGGCGCCCGGCACGTCGAGCCGGGGGCGCTGAGCGGGGCGCGCGTCGCGGATCAGGGACGGCGCGAGGACGAGGACGAGCGCGGCGACGGGCACGTTGATGAAGAACGCCCAGCGCCAGGAGAGCAGGTCGGTCAGCAGGCCGCCGAGGATGGCGCCCGCGGTGAAGCCGGCGGACATCAGCGCGCCGTTGAGGCCGAGGGCGCGGTCGCGCAGGGCGCCTTCGGGGAACGCGGTGGTGAGCAGGGCGAGCCCGGCCGGGGTGACGGCGGCGGTGGCGAGGCCTTGGAGGACGCGGGCGGTGAGCAGCATCTCGGGCGAGGTGGCGAGGCCGCCGAGGAGGGACGAGGCGCCCAGGACGGCCATGCCGACGAGGAAGACGCGCTTGCGGCCGAGGAGGTCGCCGACGCGGCCGAGGAGGAGGGTGAAGCCGGCGGCGGCGAGGGCGAAGGCGGTGGCGATCCACTGGAGGCCGCCGAGGGAGAAGCCGAGGCCCTCGCCGACGACGGGGAGCGCGACGTTCAGGATCGAGAAGTCCACGGCGATCATGAACTGGGCGCCGAGGAGCAGGGTGAGGACGAGCTTCTGGCGGCCGGTCATGCGGGGTGGCGTGTCGGGGGGTATGTCGCGGGCGGGGGCGGGGGCGGAGGACCGGGTGGCGGTGGACATGGGCGTACCTCTCGGATCGCCTAACGGGTCTCTGTTTCCGTTAGCGCGAGACGAGCATAACCCGGTGGGGGCAGTAAATGAAACCTTGTTCCCGTTAGCGCTGGGGGCAGGTGTAGCCGGAGGCGGGGTGGACACCGAGAGTAATATCCGCAACCAACGCCGAACCGCCGCGCCGCCGGCCGGGACGAGGAGCCCTCCGTGTCGATGATCCGCAGCTTCCGCAGGGCCGTACGGCTCAGCAGGGAACGGCCGACGCTGCCCACCAAGGTGGACCTCAGCCACCCCGCGCGCTCGCCGCTCGGCAACGCCGTCGTCAACTGCGCCGTCTACCTCCAGGGCCACCGCAGCCCGGGGCGGCTGACGACGGACGAGGCGATCGAGCTGGTGCGCAAGCGGCGCGGCGGCTTCGTCTGGATCGGGCTGCACGAGCCGACCGCGGCCGAGTTCGAGGACATCGCCGAGCTGTTCGGACTGCACCCGCTGGCCGTCGAGGACGCGGTCAACGCGCACCAGCGGCCGAAGCTGGAGCAGTACGACGACACGCTGTTCACGGTGCTCAAGACGGTGCGGTACGTCGAGCACGAGCGGCTCACGGCGAACAGCGAGGTCGTGGAGACGGGCGAGATCATGGTCTTCACCGGCAAGGACTTCGTCGTCACGGTCCGGCACGGCGGGCACGGCTCGCTGGGGCCGCTGCGGGAGAAGCTGGAGAGCGAGCCGGAGCAGCTCGCCAAGGGGCCCTCGGCCGTGCTGCACGCCATCGCCGACCAGGTGGTGGACCAGTACCTGGACGTCGCGGCGGCGGTGCGGGACGACATCGACGACATCGAGACGGCCGTCTTCGCCGACACCAGGGGCCGCGGCGCCGCGTACCCCGGGCAGATCTACCAGCTCAAGCGCGAGCTGCTCGAACTGCGGCGGGCGGTGGCGCCGCTCGACCGGCCGCTTGAGCAGCTCTCCGAGGGCGGGCTGGCCATGATCGACCCGCACATCCGCAGCTACTTCCGGGACGTCGCCGACCACCTGTCGCGCGTCTCCGGGGAGATCAACGGCTACGACTCGCTGATCGACTCGATCCTCCAGGCCAACCTGTCGCAGGTCACGGTCGCGCAGAACGAGGACATGCGGAAGATCACCGCCTGGGCGGCGATCCTGGCCGTGCCGACGATGGTCTGCGGGGTGTACGGCATGAACTTCGACCACATGCCGGAGCTGCACTGGCGCTTCGGCTATCCCCTGGTGATCGGCGTGATGCTGGTGGCCTGCTTCCTGATCCACCGGGGGTTCCGGCGCAACGGCTGGCTCTGAGGCGCGGGCCGGGGCGGGGAGGCCGGAAGCCGACAGGTCCTGACGGGCTTTGAACGGGGCGGAGATGAGCTGACCGGAGTGGTCCGGGATCTGTCCGTGGTCGGTGCACGGGTTAGACCAAAGTCGTGACGTTCCTAGACGAACGCCAGGTCCGCAGGGCGAAGGGCATTGCCTAGGCTGGGCCCGTGGACAACGCGATCCTGAACGCGATCGAGGAGTTCGTCTCCACCCCCTGGGTGTACCTGGCGCTCTTCGTCGTCGCGAAGCTCGACGGCTTCTTCCCCGTGGTGCCCAGTGAGACCCTGGTGGTCACCCTCGGGGTCTTCGCGGCGACGGACGGCGCCCCCAACGTGGGCCTGATCATCCTGGTGGCGGCGCTCGGCGCGTTCACAGGCGACCACATCTCCTACTTCATAGGCAGGAAGTCGGGAGCGCGGATCTACTCCCGGCTCAAACCCGGCAGCCGCACCCAGCGGGCCTACGACCAGGTCGGCAACCTGCTGGAGCGGCGCGGCGGCCTCATGCTGATCGTCGCCCGGTACATCCCGGGCGGGCGCACGGCGGCCACGCTGACCACCGGCGCCACCGGCTACCCGCTGCGCCTCTTCTCCCGGTACGACGCGATCGCCGCCGTCAGCTGGGCCGTGTACTCGGCGGGCATCGGCTACCTGGGAGGCCACGCGTTCGAGGACAACCCGCTGCGCGGTGTGGCCCTCGGCCTCGGGCTGGCGCTGGCGATCACCGTGCTGCACGAGGGCGTCCGGCTCCTGCGCCACCGCATATCCGCCGGCCGCGCCTCCGAGGACTGAGCTCAGCTCCAGCGGTAGTGGGGCAGCCCGTTCGAGGTCGGCACCACTTCGCGGCCCAGCGGCATCAGCGAAACCGGGATCAGCTTGAAGTGGGCGATGCCGAACGGGATGCCGATGATCGTCACGCAGAAGGCGATCCCGGCGGCGATGTGGCCCAGCGAGATCCAGATGCCCGCCACGATCAGCCAGATCACGTTCCCCACCAGGGACGCGGCGCCCGAGTCGTGCCGCTCGGTCACGCGGTACCCGAAGGGCCACAGCGCGTAGCCCGCGATGCGGAAGCACGCGATGCCGAACGGGATCGTGATGATGAAGATGAAACAGAGGATTCCGGCGATCGCGTAGCCGAGCGCGAGCCAGAAGCCCGAGAAGACAAGCCAGATGATGTTCAGAAGAGTGCGCACGACACCAGCATGGCGTCAGGGGCGGCCGCCCGCCATGCGTTCGAGCCTTTCGATGCGCTCGGTCATCGGCGGATGCGTGGCGAACATCCGGGCCAGGCCCTCGCCGCGGCGGAACGGATTGGCGATCATCAGGTGGCTCGCGGTCTCCAGCTGCGGTTCGGGACGCAGCGGCCGCGCCTGCGTGCCCGCCTCCAGCTTGCGCAGCGCGCTGGCGAGCGCCAGCGGGTCGCCGGTCAGGCGGGCGCCGGACGCGTCCGCCTCGTACTCCCGCGACCTGCTCACGGCGAGCTGGATCAGCGAGGCGGCGATCGGGCCGAGCAGCATGACCAGCAGCATCCCGACGATCCCCGGGCCGCCCTCGTCGTCGTCGCGCCCGATGGGGATGAACCACGCGAAGTTCACCAGGAACATGATCACCGAGGCCATGGCGCCCGCGACCGACGAGATGAGGATGTCGCGGTTGTAGACGTGGCTCAGCTCGTGGCCGATGACGCCGCGCAGCTCCCGCTCGTCGAGCAGCCGCAGGATGCCCTCGGTGCAGCAGACGGCGGCGTTGCGCGGGTTGCGCCCGGTGGCGAACGCGTTGGGCGCCTCGGTGGGCGAGATGTACAGCCGCGGCATCGGCTGCCGCGCCTCCCCGGCCAGCTCGCGGACCATGCGGTAGAGCCCCGGCGCTTCGAATTCGCCCACCGGCCGGGCGCGCATGGCGCGCAGGGCGAGCTTGTCGCTGTTCCAGTACGCGTAGCCGTTGGTCGCGAGGGCGATCAGCAGGGCGATGACGAGGCCGCCCCTGCCGAAGAAGCTGCCGATGATCAGGATGAGGGCGGACATCCCGCCGAGCAGGGCGGCGGTCCGCAATCCGTTGTGCCGGCGGTGCACGGGAGCCCTCCTGGTTCCGCAGCGTGGGGGTGGCCGGTTGTACCGGATATCGGGTTTCTCCACTGACAGTGGACACTGCTGAAGGAGACAACGCCATACGGGGGAAATCCGTTCCCACCCCCGGCGCGGCTACACGGCGGCCACCCCGGCGCCCTGTCAGAGGAACGAGCCGGTGGTGAACCCCAGGACGAGCTGCGGCGCGCCGGAGAGCGCGAGACCGGCCAGCGCGGCGAGGCCGATGGCCCCCGCGAGGGGCTTCCCTGGCCGCCAGGCCGGGCCCGCGGGGGGCTCGGCGGCGGCGGGCTCGGCGGTGACGGGCTCGGGGGCGGGGCGGAAGAGCAGGGCCGCCCAGCGCAGGTAGTAGTACAGCGCCACGGCCACGTTGAGCGCCATGACGACCGCGAGCACGCCGAGCCCCGCGTCCACGGCGGTGCGGAAGACCGCCACCTTGGCGAACAGCCCGATCACCCCGGGCGGCAGCCCCGCCAGGCACAGCAGGAAGAAGCCGAGCGCCAGCGCGGCGAGCGGCCGCCGCGCCCACAGGCCCCGGTAGTCCGCGAGGCGCTGCCCCGGGCTGCGCCGTCCGACGTACGCGGCGACGCCGAACGCGCCGAGGTTCACGGCGGCGTACATCAGCGCGTACGCGAGCAGCGTGCCCATGGCCTCGTCCGCGCCGACGTACGCGCCCGCCGCCACGGGCACCAGCAGGTACCCCGCCTGCCCGACGGACGACCAGGCCAGCAGCCGTACGGCGCCACCCGGCGCGTCCTCGGTGGCGCGCAGGGCCGCCGCGTTGCCGACCGTCATGGTGAGCCCGGCGAGCACGGCGACGGCCGGGCCCCACAGGTGCCCGTGGTCGGGGAAGCCGCGCGTGGTGAGCACGACGAGGCCCGCGAGCCCGGCGGACTTGCCGACGACCGACAGGTAGGCCGCCACCGGCAGCGGCGCGCCGAGGTAGGTCTCGGGCACCCAGAAGTGGAACGGGACGGCCGCCGCCTTGAAGGCGAAGCCGACCAGCGTCAGCGCCACCCCGGCGTCGGCCAGCGTCGCCAGGCGCGGGTCGGCGGCGGCCAGGCCGCCGGTGATCTCGCCGAGGCGCAGGCTCCCCGAGGCGGCGTACACGAAGCTGACGCCCAGCAGCCCCACGGCGGTGGCGGCGACGGAGGTCAGGAAGTACTTGAACGCCGCCTCCGGGCTGTCGCCCTTGCCCCGCGGTTCCCTGCGCAGCGCGACCAGGGCGTAGGTGGGCAGGGTGGTGACCTCAAGGGCGATGATCAGCGTCGCCAGGTCGCGTGAGGCGGGCAGCAGGACGGCGCCGGTGACGGAGGACAGCAGCAGGAACCAGTACTCGCCGCCGGGCAGCGCGCGGTCACCCGATCGGGGATCGGTCTCGGGGAGGGAGAGCAGCGCCGTCAGGAGCGCGCCGCCCAGCACGAGCAGCTGGATGAGCACGGCGAAGCGGTCGGCGGCGTACGAGCAGGCGCCCGGCCCGTCCGCCAGGCAGAACGTCACGCGGTCGCCGTGGCGCAGCGGGATCAGCGACAGCGCGGCCAGGGCCAGCCCCGCGAGGGCGAGCGGGCCGAGGAGCCGCTTGCGCGCGACGGGCAGGAAGAGGTCGGCGACCAGCACCGCCACGGCCGTCACCGCGGTGATGACGGGCGGCGCGACGACGGCCCAGTCCACGCTCTGCGTCAGGTGGTCCACGAGGCTGGTCATCCGGCGACTCCGGGCAGCAGGTGCCGCACCGCGGGATCGGTGAGGCCGAGGAGCAGTGCGGGCCACAGTCCGGCGAGCAGCGTGAGCGCGGCGAGCGGGCCGTACGCGGCGTACTCGTGGCGCCGCAGGTCGGGGAGGACTGCGGGCAGGGCGGGTGCTCTGCCGGGGGTGCTCGCGGGCAGGGCGTCGCCCATGCAGACGCGGCGCACCACCAGCAGCAGGTACGCGGCGGTGAGCAGCGTGCCGACCGCGGCGACGGCGACGTACGTGACGTAGGCGGGGCGGCTCAGTCCTGCGGCCGGGTCGAAGGCGCCCAGCATGGCGAGCAGCTCGCCCCAGAACCCGGCGAGTCCCGGCAGCCCCAGCGACGCGACGGCGGCGAACGCGAGCAGCCCGCCGAAGCGGGGCGTGCGCCCGTACAGCGCCGCTCCCCCGGTCCCGGCGAGGCGGTCGAGGTCGGTGGTGCCGGTCCGTTCCTTGAGCGCGCCGACGAGGAAGAACAGCAGGCCGGTGATGAGGCCGTGCGCCACGTTGGCGAACAGCGCGCCGTTGACCCCGGTGGGCGTCATGCTGGCGATGCCCAGCAGGACGAAGCCCATGTGGCCGACCGACGAGTAGGCGATCAGCCGCTTGAGGTCGCCGCCCGCGCCCTGCCGGACGAGGGCGAGGCAGGCCAGCGACGCGTACACGATGCCCGCGACGGCGAACGCGCCGAGGTAGGGCGCGAACGTGCGCATGCCGTCGGGGGCGATGGGCAGCGCGATGCGGACGAAGCCGTAGGTGCCCATCTTCAGGAGGACCCCGGCCAGCAGCACGGACCCGGCGGTGGGTGCGGCGGTGTGGGCGTCGGGGAGCCAGCTGTGCAGCGGCCACATCGGGGTTTTGACGGCCAGGCCGATGCCGATGGCGAGGACGGCGAGCAGTTGGGTCGTATGGGTGAGTCCGTCGCCGTGCGCGTCGGCGAGGGCGATCATGTCGAACGTCCCCGCGCGCAGCCCGATCAGCAGCAGCCCCAGCAGCATCACGACAGAGCCGAGCACGGTGTAGAGCACGAAGCGCCACGCCGCCGGTCCGCGTCCCTCGCCGCCCCAGCGGGCGATGAGGAAGTACATCGGCACGAGCACCGTCTCGAATGCCAGGAAGAACAGCAGCAGGTCCAGCACGGCGAAGGTGGCGAGCGTGCCGCCTTCGAGCAGCAGGATGAACGCGACGAACGCGCGCGGGTCGCCACCGGCGGGCGGGCGGACGTACGCGTGCAGGGTGCAGAGGAACGTGAGCAGCGCCGTCAGCACCAGCAGCGGCAGTGAGATGCCGTCCACGCCCAGGTGCAACCGCACGCCCAGCGAGGGGATCCACGACACGTCGGTCTCGGCCTGCACGTCGCCGCCGGGGCCGTCGCGGTCGAAGGCGGCGGCGAGGACGAGCGTCAGCAGCAGGACGGCCCCCGAGACCGTCACGCCGTGGCGCAGCACGTCCCGCTCGGGCCCGCCGGGGCCGCGCAGCCCCGGCGGCGCGGGCAGCAGCGCGGCGGCCGCGCCGAGCAGCGGCAGGGCGACGGCGGCGATCAGCAGCCAGGCGGTGACGGTGTCGTTCAGCGGGATCACGGGTCGGTCCTCACTCTCCGGCGGCCACGAGGACGGCGGCGACGCCGAGCACCAGCGCGCCCGCGACGACGGCGCTGAGGTACGTCTGGACGTTGCCGGTCTGGGCGCGGCGTGCCAGCGCGCCGAGGCGTCCGGGCGCGGCGGCGGCGCCCCGTACGTAGGTCTCGATCACAGCGCGGTCGAGGAAGCGGACGAGCTGGGCCCCGGCCTGGGTGGGGCGGACGACGGCCGCCGCGTACAGCGCGTCGAGGTGGAAACCGGCGGCGGCCGGGGCGCGCAGCGGGCCGAGGAGGGCGGGCGCCGGGTCGGACCAGGCGCGGCGCCAGGCGGCCCAGGCGGCGAGCAGGCCGGCGAGGGCGGCGGCGACGGCGAGGACGGTGGTGGTGAGCTGCGGGCCGAGGCCGTCGCCGTTCCACCAGCTGTCGAGCCACGGGTAGGCGAGGCCGAGCAGCAGCGACGGCACGGCGAGGAACCACAGTGTCGCCGTCATCACGGGGCTGGCGCCCTCGGGGGCGGGCACCGGGTCGGGGCGGGTGTCGGCGGGGCCGTGGAAGGCGAGCAGGAAGAGGCGGGCGGCGTATGCGGCGGTGAGCAGCGCGGTCAGCAGCCCGGCGACCAGGACGAGCCACCCGGCGACGGCGGGCGCGCCGTGGCCGTCGCCGACCGCGGCGTGCTCGGCGGCGGCCAGCACGGCCTCCTTGGAGAAGAACCCGGCGAACGGCGGTACGGCGGCCAGCGCGAGCAGTCCGATGGCCATGGTCCAGTACGCGTCGGGGGCGCGCCCGCGCAGGCCGCGCATGCGGGACAGGGCGCGCAGCGAGCCGGTGCCCGCCGTGTGGATGACCACCCCTGCGGCCAGGAAGAGCAGGGCTTTGAACGCGCCGTGGGTGAGGAGGTGGAAGACGGCGGCGTCGCGGTCGGCGACGGCCAGGGCGCCCGTCATGTAGCCGAGCTGGCCGATGGTCGAGTAGGCCAGCACGCGTTTGATGTCGTCCTGGGCGAGGGCGGCGAGCGCGGAGCCGAGGAGGGTCAGCGCGGCGACGGCGGCCAGGACGGTCAGGGCGGCGGCCGACGCGGCGAAGACGGGCAGCAGGCGGGCGATGAAGTAGACGCCTGCCGCGACCATGGTGGCCGCGTGGATCAGCGCGGAGGCGGGCGTCGGGCCCGCCATGGCGTCGGGCAGCCAGGTGTGCAGGGGGAACTGCGCGGACTTCCCGGCGACCCCGGCGAGCAGCAGCAGCGCGACGAGCGTGGGGTGGCCGAGCTGGAAGTCGGACAGGGAGGACGTGAGGCGGGTGACGATGGCGCTGATGCGGAACGTTCCGGCGTCGGTGGCCAGCAGGAGGATGCCGATCAGGAACGGGACGTCACCCAGCTTGGTGACGAGGAACGCCTTCAGCGACGCGGCACGCGCGGCGGGTGTCTCCCAGTAGTGGCCCACGAGGAAGTACGAGCAGATGCCCATCACTTCCCAGCCGACCAGCAGCACGATCAGGTCGTCGGCGTACACCACGAGCAGCATGGCGGAGGTGAACAGCGAGATCAGCGCGGCGTACGAGGCGTAGCGCGGGTCGTCCGCCATGTAGCCGATGGAGTACAGCTGCACGCATGTGGCGACGACGGCGACGAGCACCGCGACCAGTACGGCGAACCCGTCCAGGTGCAGGGCGAGGTCGATCGGGATTCCGCCGGTGGGTGTCAGGCGCGTAGCGGCGTCGATCGGGTCGTCGCCGCCCTGGCGGACGGCCACCAGTACGGCGAACCCGGCGGCGGCCAGCGTGGGCAGGACGGCGAGCGGCCGTACGTACCCGGGCGCGCGGCGGCCCGTCAGCAGGATCAGCGCCGCGGCGGCCAGGGGCAGCAGCAGGACGAGGGCGGCGGCGGTCGTGGTGTTCACTCGGTCTCCCGCTGCGGTCCGCGCGGTTCGCGTCCGGCCCGCAGCTCGTCGAGGGCGACCGTGCCGCGCGCGCGGTGGACGAGCAGCACGATGGCGAGGCCGATACCGATCTCGGCGGCGGACAGGGCGATGAGGAAGAGCGTGAAGACCTGGCCGGCGTGGGTCGCGTCGCGCAGCCAGACGTCGAAGGCGACGAGGTTCAGGCTCACGGCGGCGAGCATCAGTTCGACCGACATGAGGACGAGGATCGCGTTGCGCCGGGCGAGCACGCCGTAGAGGCCGACGCAGAACAGCAGCACGGCGAGCACGGCCGGGTAGACGAGGTGCATCAGCGGTCACCGCCCCCGTGCTCCCGGGTCCGGGCCTGCGAGCGGGTGCGCGAGACGACGATCGCGCCGACCAGCGCGGCCAGCAGCAGCACCGACAGCGCCTCGAACGGCAGCACCCACGAACGGAACAGGCTGTCGCCGACCTGCTCCGCCGTCCCGCGCGGCGTCTCCAGGTCGATCCACGCCGTGCGGAACGCGTCCACCACCAGCGTCACCAGCAGGGCAGCCGCTGCCAGGGCGACGGCCAGCGCCACCGGCCTGTTGCCCGAGTCGGCGTCCGGCGAGGGGCCGATCGGCGCCCGCGTGAGCATCAGGCCGAACAGCAGCACCACGACCACCGAGCCCAGGTAGATGAGGACCTGCACCCACGCGACGAACTCGGCGGTCAGCAGCAGGTACTGCACCGCCAGGCCGCCGAGGGCGACGACGAGCCACAGCGCCGCGTGCACGAGCTGCTTCGTCGTCACGCACAGCACGGCGGCGCCCAGGACGACGAGCCCGACGAGGACGAAGACGACGTCCTGCCCCGACGGCGACAGCATCTCCCGGCCCGTCACCCGCCCGCCTCCTGCCCGGTCTGCCCCGCGGCCCGTTCCGCCGCCTTGCGCGCGGCGGCGATCTCCTTGGGCTCCTCGGCGGCCTGGTCGGGCGGCGGCGGCTCGGGCACGGTCCACATCCAGGCGCGCAGCCGGTCGCGTTCGTGCGTCAGCTCGCGGATGTCGGTCTCGGCGTACTCGAACTCGGGCGACCAGAAAAGGGCGTCGAACGGGCAGACCTCGACACAGATCCCGCAGTACATGCACAGCGAGAAGTCGATCGCGAAGCGGTCGAGCACGTTCCGGCTGCGCTCCCGCCCGCCGGGCGCGGCCGCGGGCAGCGTCTCCTTGTGCGAGTCGATGTAGATGCACCAGTCCGGGCACTCGCGCGCGCACAGCATGCAGACGGTGCAGTTCTCCTCGAACAGCGCGATCACGCCCCGGCTGCGCGGCGGCAGCGCCGGTGACGTCTCCGGGTACTGCTGGGTGACGGCCCTGCGGGTCATCGTCCGCAGCGTGATCGCCAGCCCTTTGGCGAGCCCGGACCCGAAACTCATGCGGTCACCACCCTGATGATGCCGGTCAGCGCCAGCTGCGCGAGCGCCACCGGGACGAGCACGGTCCACGCGAACCGCTGGATCTGGTCCGCGCGCAGCCGGGGCCACGCGACGCGCGCCCAGATGACGGCGAAGCTGAGCGCGCCGGTCTTCAGCAGCATCCACAGCCAGCCGAGGCTGTCGGACGCGGGCCCGTGCCAGCCGCCGAGGAACAGGACGGCCGTCAGCGCCGAGATGACGACGATGCCCGCGTACTCGGCGAGCAGGAACAGCGCGAACCGCAGCCCCGAGTACTCGGTGTACGCGCCGAAGATGATCTCCTCCGGCGCGATCGGCGCGTCGAACGGCGGCCGCTGCAGCTCGGCGAGCCCGGCCGTGAAGAAGACCAGCCCGCCCGCGAGCTGCCACGGGACCCACCACCACTCGAACGCGTCGAGGATGCCGGGCAGGCTGAGCGTCCCGGCGGCCATCGCCACGGACGCGGCGGCGAGCAGGAGCGGCAGCTCGTACGCCATGAGCTGCGCGGCGGTGCGCAGCGCGCCGAGGAGCGAGTACTTGTTGGCGGACGCCCAGCCCGCCATCAGCGAGCCGAGGACGCCGACGCCGAGGACGGCGAGGACGAAGAAGATCCCCGCGTCGAGCGCCTGGCCCACGAAGCCGTCCGGGCCGACCGGGATCGCGATCAGCACGACGAGGTACGGGATCAGCGCGACGGCGGGCGCGAGCCGGAAGATCCGCCGGTCCGCACCGGCCGGGACGGTGTCCTCCTTCTGCGCGAACTTCACGCCGTCCGCGACGAGCTGGGCCCAGCCGTGGAAACCGCCCGCGTGCATCGGGCCGAGGCGGCCCTGCATGTGGGCCATGACCTTGTGCTCGGCCTGCCCGACGAGGAGGGGGAGGACGAGGAACGCGACGAGGACGGCGAGCAGCCGCCACACGACGTCGAGGACATCCATCAGCGGTCCTCCTGCCCGCGCTCGCCGCCGGGGGCGTCCGGCTCGTCCGGGGCCTGCGTCTCCGCCGGTTCCTCCGCGCCGTCCTGGGGCTGGAGCCAGGGGGCGTCCCCGGCACCGGCCCGGCGCACTCCCCCGGCCGGACGCCGTTCCTGCCCCGCCGCGCCCTCAGCACCGGCCGCCCGCTGGCTCGCCGAACCGTCACCCGCCGAACGACTCCGCCGCACAGGCCCGGCCGCCCGCTGACTCGCGGATCCGTCGCCTGCCGAACGGCCCGTCTCCGCCGCGCTCTCCACGTCCTCACCAGCGGCGGCCCGCTGGCTCGCCGAGCCCTCGCCCGCCGAGCGGCTCCGGCGCGCGGGGCGGCCCTCCGCGCCCTCGGGCGCTCCCGGGCGCCGGCTCGCGGACCCCTCGCCCGCCGACCGCGCACGCCGCACGGGACGTTCCGGCGCGTCCGCCCGCGCGCGCCTGGCCGGGGCGGCGGGGAGGGTGCCCTTCAGCGGCCCCCACTCGTTCGGGTCCGGCACCCCGGGCGGCAGCGCCTGCCGCCGCCGCGGTCCGCCGTGCTCCGACTCCCCCGGCTCCTTCGCGCCGGGCCACGCCTTCGCGACCCGCGCCGCCAGCACGAAGTCCTTCCGCAGCGGATGCCCCTCGAAGCTCTCCGGCAGCAGCAGCGGCGTCAGCCCCGGGTGGCCGGGGAAGTCGACGCCGAACATCTCGTGCGTCTCCCGCTCGTGCCACGACGCGCCCGCGTACACCTCCGTCGCCGTCGGCAGCGACGCCTCGGCGCGCGGCACGGCCGTCCGCAGCAGCAGCCGCCGCGGCGCGGGGACGTCCGGGCCCGGCAGCGCCACCACGTGCGCGCACACCCGGAAGACGTCCGCCTCGTCCACCGCGCTCAGCCAGTCGAGGAACGTGCACCCCAGCTCGTCGCGCGCGGTGCGCAGCGCGGCGGGCCAGGCGTCGCCGCCCGGCACGTCCACCGTCAGCACCCCGTACGCCTCCGACGCCTCCGCGCCGGGACCGAACAGCCCGGACGCCTCCCGGGGCAGCCAGCCGACCGTCACCGGCCGCCCTCCCCCGGCGCGACGAGCGGGCTGGTGAGCGCGGCGGCGGACGGCGCGTACCGCTCCGCGACCGACTCCTCCGCGATCTTCTCCTGGAGCTTGAGGATGCCCTGCAGCAGCGCCTCGGGGCGCGGCGGGCAGCCCGGCACGTACACGTCCACGGGGATGATCTGGTCCACGCCCTTCGTCACGGAGTACGAGTCCCAGTACGGGCCGCCGCAGTTGGAGCACGCCCCGAACGAGATCACGTACTTCGGCTCCGGCATCTGCTCGTACAACCGCTTGACGGCGGGCGCCATCTTGTCGGTCACCGTCCCGGAGACGACCATCAGGTCCGCCTGCCGCGGCCCCGGCGCGAACGGGATGACGCCGAGCCGGATGAAGTCGTGCCGCGACATCGACGCGGCGATGAACTCGATGGCGCAGCAGGCCAGTCCGAAGTTGAAGACCCACAGGCTGTAGCGGCGGCCCCAGTTGAGGACGACCTTCATCGGCTCGGGGGCGAGCCGCGCGAGCGCGCCGAGGCGGGGCGCGGGGGTCAGATCCATTCCAGTACGCCCTTCCGCCACGCGTAGAGCAGCCCCACGGCGAGGAAGCCGAGGAAGACGAACATCTCCACCAGCGTCACGGCGCCGAACCCGTCCGCGGCGAAGACGGTGGCCCAGGGGAAGAGGAAGACGGCGTCCACGGCGAAGATCACGTACAGGAACGCGTACACGTAGTACCGCACCTGCGTGTGCGCCCAGCCCTCCCCGACGGGATCGACGCCGCACTCGTACACGAGCAGCTTCTCCGGCGTCGGCGCGGTCGGCCGCAGCAGGGCCCCGGCGCCGAACGCGACGGCGACGAACAGGACGCCCACCACCGCGACCAGACCGACGACGGAGTAGCCGTGGAAGTAGTCGGGCACGTGCGGCCTCCGCGGACCTGTGGGGAGGAGGGGACTGACTGCACGGGAGTCTAGGGGGTGCGGGCCGCGTTGTGACCACGCTGCCCGGGGACCGCGGGGGTAGGGACAACCCCACCCCCGGTCCGCCGACACACCCCATGGCCGCTGTCCTGCGCGTTCGGCACCCTGGAGGGCGTGCCGTACCGCTCCGAGAGGTTCCCCGCATGATCAAGACGCTGCTGCGCATGCCGTTCGAGCCCCGCACCCTGCGCGAGGGGCTCCACCTGCTGCTGAACGGGCCGCTCGGCGTCCTGAGCATGGTCCTCACGGTGACCTTCCTGGCGACCGGCTTCGGACTGTCCGTGACGTTCATCGGCCTGCCGCTGCTGGCGCTCACGCTGATCGCGCTGCGCTGGTGGGCGAAGGTGAGCCGGGGGCGTGCGCGGGTGATGCTGGGGGCGCGGATCGAGGAGCCGGAGCGCACGGGGGCGTGGCTGCGCCGCGTGCGCCGTGAGGAGACGGGGTGGCTGGCGGTCCTTGGCCGGGTGCTCAAGGAGGGGCAGTCCTGGCGGGGCGCGGCGCACGCGCTGCTGCTGCTGCCGTGGGGGGCGTTCACGTTCCTGCTGATGGGCGTCGCGTGGGCGGGCAGCCTGTCGATGGTGACGTATCCGCTGTGGTTCTGGCCGCTGCGTGACGCCGGTGAGCCCGGCATCGGCATCGGCACCGACGGCGGCGGGGGCGGCTGGGTCTCTGACACCCCGTTCGAGCTGGTCCTGGTGGCGCTCCAGGGGGTCGCCCTGCTGCTGGTCACCGCGCCCGTGATCCGGGGCGTCGCGGCGGCCGAGCGCTGGATGACGGCCGCGCTGCTCGGCCCCTCGGCGGCGGCCGCGCGGGTGCGGGAGCTGGAGTCGGACCGCGCCGCCGTCGTGGACACCTCGGCCGCCGACCTGCGGCGCATCGAACGGGACCTGCACGACGGGGCGCAGGCGCGGCTCGTGGCGCTGGCGATGGACCTGGGCATGGCGAAGGAGAAGCTGGCGACCGACCCGGAGGCGGCGGCGCGCATGGTGGACGAGGCGCACGGCGAGGTGAAGGTCGTGCTCCAGGAGCTGCGCGACCTGGCGCGCGGCATCCACCCGGCGATCCTCACGGACCGGGGGCTCGGCCCGTCCCTGTCGGTGCTGGCGGCGCGCTGCACGGTGCCGGTGACCGTGGACGTGGAGCTGGCGGCGCGGCCCGCCGAGGCCGTCGAGGGGATCGCGTACTTCACGGTCTCCGAGCTGCTCCAGAACGTCAGCAAGCACAGCGGCGCGCGGCGCGCGGCGGTGGAGATCTGGCGGGCGGACGACCGGCTGATGGTGCAGGTGCTGGACGACGGGCGGGGCGGCGCCGACCCGGCGGCCGGGTCGGGCCTGGCGGGGCTCGCGGACCGGCTGGCGGCGGTGGACGGCGTGCTGGCCGTCGACTCGCCGCGGGGCGGTCCCACGACCGTGTCGGCGGCGCTGCCCTGGCGCGACCGGGCGGCCGTGGGCGTGCGCCGCGGATGAGATGCTGCACGGGCACAGGACGACCGGCTGACAGGAACGGGGGACGCGCGCCGTGCGGGTGGTGATCGCCGAGGACTCGGTGCTGCTGCGCGAGGGGCTGACACGGCTGCTCGCGGACCGGGGGCACGAGATCGCCGCCGGGGTGGGCGACGGCGAGGCGCTCGTGGCGGCCGTGCGGCGGCTGGCGGACGCGGGGACGCCGCCCGACGTGGTGGTCGTGGACGTCCGGATGCCGCCGACGCACACCGACGAGGGCGTACGGGCGGCCGTGCGGCTGCGGGCGGCTTTCCCGGACCTGGGGGTCCTGGTCCTGTCACAGTACGTGGAGGAGCAGTACGCGACGGAGCTGCTCGCCGGGTCGAGCCGGGGCGTCGGCTATCTGCTGAAGGACCGGGTCGCGGACGTCGGCGAGTTCGCCGAGGCGGTGGAACGGGTGGCGCGCGGCGGGACGGCGCTGGACCCGGAAGTGGTCGCACAACTGCTCGGCCGGAGCCGGAAACAGGATGTTCTCGAAGCGCTGACGCCGCGGGAAAGAGAAGTCCTAGGACTAATGGCCGAGGGACGAACGAACTCGGCCGTCGCGGCACAGCTGGTGGTGAGCCACGGCGCGGTGGAAAAGCATGTCAGCAACATTTTCGCGAAGCTGGGACTGGCGCAGAGTGACACAGATCACCGCAGGGTGCTGGCGGTTCTCACGTATCTCCATTCCTGAGGCGCACGGGGCGGCCGGGCGGCGTGTTCCGGTCGTGGCGCGTCGCTGACCAGTCGCTTTTCCGACGCGTTCGCCGTCGGCGTGCGGATCACGGCCGTGGCCGGGAAGTCTCTCCCCGAGCCACGTCCATCATGTGATCACCATCAGGAAGGCATGCCTTACCCGCGTACCATGGCTGACACGAGCCGCCTCAAGGAGGGCTACAGCAGTGACCACTGAGGTCGACCAGGCGAGCCAGGACAGCGCCGGCGGGAACAGCGGCGCCGGCAAGGACGTCCGGCGTCTGGACCGGGTCATCATCCGGTTCGCGGGGGATTCCGGGGACGGAATGCAGCTGACCGGCGACCGTTTCACCTCCGAGACCGCGTCGTTCGGCAATGACCTCGCGACGCTGCCGAACTTTCCCGCGGAAATCCGCGCGCCCGCCGGGACCCTGCCCGGTGTCTCGTCGTTCCAGGTGCACTTCGCGGACCACGACATCCTCACTCCGGGTGACGCCCCGGACGTGCTGGTCGCCATGAACCCGGCCGCCCTCAAGGCGAACACCGGGGACCTGCCGCGCGGCGCCGAGATCATCGTCAACACCGACGAGTTCACCTCCCGGGCCATGGCCAAGGTGGGGTACGCGGGCGACCCCCTGGAGGACGGCTCCCTCGACGCGTACAGCGTCCACCGCGTGCCGCTGACGACGCTGACGGTGGAGGCCCTCAAGGGCTTCGACCTGACGCGCAAGGAGGCGGGGCGCTCCAAGAACATGTTCGCGCTCGGCCTGCTGTCGTGGATGTACCACCGGCCGACCGAGGGGACCGAGTCGTTCCTGCGGGCGAAGTTCGCCAAGCGGCCGGAGATCGCCGAGGCGAACCTCACCGCGTTCCGCGCGGGCTGGAACTTCGGCGAGACCACCGAGGACTTCGCCGTCTCGTACGAGGTGGCGCCCGCCGCGTCCGCGTTCCCGGCCGGGACCTACCGCAACATCTCGGGGAACCTGGCGCTGGCCTACGGCCTCGTCGCCGCCTCGCAGTGCGCGGAACTGCCGCTCTACCTCGGCTCGTACCCGATCACCCCGGCCTCGGACATCCTGCACGAGCTGTCGAAGCACAAGAACTTCGGCGTGCGCACCTTCCAGGCCGAGGACGAGATCGCGGGCATCGGCGCGGCGCTCGGCGCGGCGTTCGGCGGCTCGCTGGCCGTCACGACGACGTCAGGGCCCGGCGTGGCGCTGAAGGCCGAGACGATCGGCCTGGCGGTCTCGCTCGAACTGCCGCTGCTGGTCGTGGACATCCAGCGCGGCGGCCCCTCCACGGGCCTGCCGACGAAGACGGAGCAGGCCGACCTGCTGCAGGCCATGTTCGGCCGCAACGGCGAGGCACCCGTGCCGATCGTCGCGCCCGCGACGCCCGGCGAGTGCTTCACGGCGGCGCTGGACGCGGCGCGGATCGCGCTGACGTACCGCACGCCCGTCTTCCTCCTGTCGGACGGCTACCTGGCCAACGGCTCCGAGCCCTGGCGCGTCCCGGAGGCGTCCGAACTGCCGGACCTGCGGACCTCGTTCGCGACCGCCCCGAACCACGAGCTGGCCGACGGCACCGAGGTCTTCTGGCCGTACCTGCGCGACCCGGAGACGCTGGCGCGCCCCTGGGCCGTGCCCGGCACGCCGGGGCTCGAACACCGCATCGGCGGCATCGAGAAGCAGGACGGCACCGGCAACATCTCGTACGACCCGGCCAACCACGAGCACATGGTCCGCACGCGCCAGGCGAAGACCGACGGCGTGACCGTGCCCGACGTGGTGGTGGACGATCCCGACGGCACGGCGCGCACGCTCGTGCTCGGCTGGGGCTCGACGTACGGCCCGATCACCGCCGCGGTCCGCCGCATCAGGCGCGAGGGCGGCAAGGTCGCGCAGACCCACCTGCGCCATCTCAACCCCTTCCCCGCGAACCTCGGGGAGGTGCTGCGGTCCTACGACCGCGTGCTGCTGCCGGAGATGAACCTCGGCCAGCTCGCCCTGCTGCTGCGGGCGAAGTACCTGGTCGACGTCCGGTCGATCACGCAGGTGACGGGCCTGCCGTTCAAGGCCGAGCGGCTCGCGTCCGCGATCAAGGAGGCTCTCGACGATGACCACTGAGGCGACGGAGGACCGCATCCGCACGGCGCTGTCCCTGGTGCCCGCCGCCACCGGGCGCCAGTCCGCGAAGGACTTCAAGTCCGACCAGGAGGTCCGCTGGTGCCCCGGCTGCGGGGACTACGCGGTGCTCGCCGCCGTGCAGGGCTTCCTGCCGGAGCTGGGCGTGGCGCGCGAGAACATCGTCTTCATCTCCGGCATCGGGTGCTCGTCCCGCTTCCCGTACTACATGAACACGTACGGCATGCACTCGATCCACGGCCGCGCCCCCGCGATCGCCACGGGTCTGGCGACGTCGCGGCGCGACCTGTCGGTGTGGGTCGTCACCGGTGACGGCGACGCGCTGTCCATCGGCGGCAACCACCTGATCCACGCGCTGCGCCGCAACGTCAATCTGAAGATCCTGCTGTTCAACAACCGGATCTACGGACTGACGAAGGGGCAGTACTCGCCGACGTCCGAGACGGGCAAGATCACGAAGTCCACGCCGATGGGCTCGCTGGACACGCCCTTCAACCCGGTGTCGGTGGCGCTGGGCGCGGAGGCGTCGTTCGTCGCGCGCACGGTGGACTCCGACCGCAAGCACCTCACGAGCGTGCTGCGCGCGGCGGCCGAGCACCGCGGCTCGGCGCTGGTCGAGATCTACCAGAACTGCAACATCTTCAACGACGGCGCGTTCGACGTCATCAAGGACAAGCAGACCGCGCAGGAGGCCGTGATCCGCCTGGAGCACGGCGAGCCGATCCGCTTCGGCGCGCCCTGGGCCGAGACGGACGGCGGCGACGGCCTGGGGACCCAGGGCGTCGTGCGCGACCGGGCGACCGGCGAGCTGAAGGTCGTGGACGTGACGGTCGAGGGCACCGACGACGTGCTGGTGCACGACGCGCACGCCGCCTCGCCGACCACCGCGTTCGCCCTGTCCCGGCTGGCGGACCCGCAGACGCTGCACCGCACGCCCATCGGCGTCTTCCGCGGCGCCGAGCGGCCCGTCTACGACGAGCTGATGGCGGAGCAGCTGGAGCAGGCGGTCGTGCGGCGCGGCAAGGGCGACCTGGGCGCGCTGCTGACCGGCAACGACACCTGGACCGTCGCGGGCTGACCCGCCCCGGCGCAGGAGCGGCGCGAACCGGTATGACAACCGGACCGGGCGCGGCGTACCGTCAGGAACGCCGCGCCGTCCGGCGGGGGTCGTACGTGGTGGAAGGGGTCGCGGTGGCGGGGTCCGGGGGAACGGCGAGCAGGTCGGGGATCGCGCTGGGGCTCGGCGCGTTCGGCATGTGGGGGCTGCTGCCGCTCTACTGGGCGCTGCTCGACTCGACGGGCCCCGTGGAACTGCTGGCGCACCGCGTCGTGTGGTCCCTGCCGACCGCGCTGGTGCTGCTCGCGGTCGTCCGCGACTGGGGCTGGATACGGCCGCTGCTGCGGCAGCCGAAGCGGCTGGCGCTGGTGGCGGCGTCCGCGACGCTGATCACCGTCAACTGGTACGTCTTCATCTGGTCGGTGGCCGAGGGGCACGTCCTTGAGGCGTCGCTCGGCTACTTCATCAACCCCCTGCTGACCATCGCCCTGGGCGTCCTCGTCCTGCGCGAAAGGCTGCGCCGCGTGCAGTGGGCGGCCGTCGCCATCGGCGGCCTCGCGGTGGTCGTGATGAGCGTGGCGTACGGGCAGGTGCCGTGGATCTCGCTGATCCTGAGCGTCAGCTTCGGGACGTACGGGCTGGTGAAGAAGACGACCGGGCTCGACGGGCTCCAGGGCTTCAGCGCGGACTCGGCGTTCCAGTTCCTCCCGGCGCTGGTCTTCGTGCTGGTGCTCGGCGCGCGCGGCGACGGCACGTTCACCGCCGAGGGGCCGGGGCACGCGCTGCTGCTGGTCAGCAGCGGTCTGGCGACGGCGCTGCCGCTGATCTTCTTCGGCGC
This sequence comes from Streptomyces sp. NPDC049879, assembly GCF_044461265.1. Taxonomy (NCBI): domain Bacteria; kingdom Bacillati; phylum Actinomycetota; class Actinomycetes; order Kitasatosporales; family Streptomycetaceae; genus Streptomyces; species Streptomyces sp. NPDC049879. The sequence goes on from NZ_JBITKT010000005.1 coordinate 451,783, forward strand.
GGCGGCCATGCGGGTGCCGCTGTCGATGATCGGGATGATGCAGTACATCGCGCCGGTCTGCATGTTCCTGCTGGGGCTGCTGGTCTTCGACGAGGAGATGCCGCCGGAGCGCTGGGCCGGCTTCCTCCTCGTCTGGGTGGCGCTCACGGTCCTGACATGGGACGCGCTGCGCCAGGCGCGGGTGAACCGCAGGACGGTCGCCGCCCGCGTCCCGGGCAGGCCGGTGGGGCGGGACGGCGCCGCCGCGCTGGAGGAGGGCCGCCCGGTCGGCTCGTGAGCCGGGCCGCGGGCCGTTCCGTCAGCCGCGCAGGAACGTGAGCAGGTCCTCGGTGAAGCGTTCCTTCGTGCCGGGGACGAGGGCGAGGCCGTGCGAGGCGCCCGGGTAGACCGTGAGGGTCGCGCCGGGGATGAGCGCGGCGGCCTTGCGGGACGTGGCGTCGAGGGGGACGACGCGGTCGCCGTCGCCGTGGACCAGCAGCGTCGGGATGTCGAAGCGGCGCAGGTCCTCGGTGAAGTCGGTCTCGGAGTACTCCTTCACGCAGGCGATGGCCGCCTTGAGGCCCTGGCGCATGGCCATGGACCAGAAGAAGTCCTCCAGGCCCTGCGAGAACCGGCCCGCGCTCCCGCCGGTGGTCCCCTCAGCGGCGTCCCCGCCGTCCTCGCCGTCCCCGCCGTCGTCCTCCGTGGCGCCGGGGCCCGCGCCGAAGAAGCGGGGCGCGAAGTCGCGCCAGAACTGCGCCCGGTCCGTCCGCAGCGCCTGCCGCACGTCGTCCAGCGCGTCGATCGGGACGCCCTCGGGGTTGGTGTCCGTCTGGAGCATCAGCGGCGGCACGGCCGCGACCAGCACCGCCCTGACGACGCGCCCGGTCCCGTGCCGCGCGATGTAGCGCGCCAGTTCGCCGCCCGCCATGGAGTGGGCGACGAACGTGATGTCGTGCAGGCCGAGCGCCTCGACGAGCTGGGCGAGGTCGTCGGCCCAGGTGTCCATGTCGTTGCCGTGCCACGTCTGCGTGGAACGGCCGTGGCCGCGCCGGTCGGGCGCGACGCCCCGGTACCCGGCCTCGGCGACGGCGATGAGCTGCTCGTCCCACGCGTCCGCGTCGAGCGGCCAGCCGTGGAGGAAGACCACGGGCGCGCCGATGCCCCAGTCCTTGTAGTAGATCTCCGCGCCGTCGTGCATGGTCACGGACGCCATGCGTGCCTCCCGGGGGACGAGGGTGAGCCCTGACAGAAGCCATTTAACGCATATCGCACGAAAACACCCGGGTAACGGCGCGTGCGGACGGGGGCCGCGTCACGCGGGGGCGATGGTCAGCGTGTAGATCAGGCCGTCCCGCAGGGTGAAGGAGTGCGCGAGGTCCACCTCGCCGCCCGGGATGTCGCCGGACAGTCGCAGGGTCACCGCGCAGTGGGTCTCGTCGTCGCAGTGTCCGCCGGACAGGATCTCCGTACGGGTGTGGGCGGTGTACGAGCGGGCGAGCCAGGCGGCGATGTCGGCGGTGCCCGCGTGGGTCGTGCCGTCGTCGGTCACGGTGGCGTCCGGGGTGAAGGAGGCCAGGGCGGTGGTGGTGTCGTGCGCGCGGTGGGCGTCCAGGTAGTGGCGCACGGGGGCGGGGAGCGCGGCCGGGGGGATGTCGGGCATGGGCGGGCCTTCGGGTGGGGGCGTCAGACGCGGGGGGAGGAGCTGACCATGTCCTGGGAGAGCCGCCACAGGCGCTTGGCGCGTTCGGGGTCGAGGGCGTGGGCGGCGACGCCCTGGTCGGTGCCCTCGACGTGGGGGACGGCCTCGTTGCAGTCCTCGAAGTACCGGCCGCCGACGTGCGCGAGCGGCGGGTAGGCGGCGAGCAGCACGGGGGTCGCGGCGCCCTGCTCGGGCGTCTTGAACGTCTCGCCGGAGGAGGTGGCGCGGTCTAGGTCCTCCTGGCTCATGTAGCGGGTGAGGCGGGAGAGCACGGCGCCGGGGTGCGCCGCGTTGACCGTGATGCCGTCCGGCGACCAGCGGCGGTTGCCCTCGACGGCGAACAGCACCGCGGCCGTCTTGGACTGCGCGTAGGCGACGGCGGGGTCGTAGGGGCGGTGCCGGAAGTTGAGGTCGTCGAGGTCCAGGCCGTCGCGCAGGTGGGCGCGCGAGCTGAGGACGACGACGCGGGCCCGGTCGGCGGCGGCGAGCGCGGGCCGCAGGCCGGTGGCGAGGGCGAAGTGGCCGAGGTGGTTGGTGGCGAACTGCAGCTCCCAGCCCTCGGCCGTGCGGCTCTCGGGGGTCATCATGACGCCCGCGTTGGCGACGAGGAGGTGCAGCGGACCGTCCCAGGCGAGGGTGAAGGCGGCGACGGACGCCTGGTCGGCGAGGTCGAGCGGGGCGACGAGCAGCTGCCGGTTGCCGGTGGTGCGGGTGATGTCCTCGGCGGCGCGGCCCCCGGCGGCGGTGTCGCGTACGGCGAGGGTGACCTCGGCGTTGGCGAGGGCGAGCGCGCGGGCGGCCTCGACGCCGATGCCGGAGGAGGCGCCGGTCACGACGGCGCGGCGGCCCGTGAGGTCGATGCCGTCGACGACCTGGGCGGCGGTCGATTCGGCGGTGAACGGCGTGATGATGCGCTCCGGCTCGGTCATGGCGCCCTTCCGTCGGCTGCCCGGGATCTTCCTGGCTTTTCCGACATTATGGGCGAGGCCCCGCGCCGGGGCGGGGCAACACGGTCAGGGGCCGGCGTCGCCGTCCCGGCCGGGGGCGGGGGCCGTGGCGAGGCCGCGCGTGAGGCGGCGCAGGAGCCTGGCGGCCTCGGCGCGCTGGCGTTCCGACAGGCCGGCCACGGTCGCGGCGTCCAGCGCGTCCCAGACCCGGCGGACCTCGGGCAGCAGGGCGCGGCCCGCGGGGGTGAGCGCGACGAGGACGGCGCGGCGGTCGGCGGTCGAGGGGGTGCGGACGAGGAGTCCCTTGCGTTCGAGGCGCTGGAGCGTGCGGCTGACCGTGGAGGGGTCGAGGCCGAGGGCGCGGACCAGGCGGCTCTGCGGCTGCCCGTCCTCGTCGGCGAGCCGCATCAGCACCAGTTCCTGGCCCGGATGGAGGCCGAGGTTCTTGAGGAGGGCCGCGGCGGCGTTCTGGTGGGCGTGGGCGAGTCGGACGATCAGGTGGCTCGTCTCGCCTTGCTCGGTCATCTGCTCCCCCGGTTGTTTGGCGCGCCACATACTACAGGCGTCCCATCTGGGACTTGGCCGCGCCGTCGCGTTGTGACGGCCGGGGCTCGGGTTATGGTTGGCCAGCCAAAGAATTTCAGGGCGAGTGGGACGACGGAGGGACGGAACGATGACCGATCGTGCGGACGTGATCGTGGTGTTCGGCGGCACCGGGCGGCAGGGGGGCGCGGTGGCGCGCGAACTGCTGCGGCGGGGGCGGCCGGTGCGCGCGGTAGTGCGTGACCCGTCGTCGGACGGCGCGCGTGCGCTGGAGGGCGCGGGGGCGGAGCTGGTGCCCGGCGACATGGACGACCCCGCGTCGCTCGACGCGGCGCTGCGCGGCGCGTACGGCGTCTACAGCGTGCAGACCTTCACCGGTCCAGGCGGTCCCGCGGGCGAGGCGCGGCAGGGCGCGCTCGTCGCGGACGCGGCGGAACGGGCGGGGGTGTCGCACTTCGTCTACGCCTCGGTGGGCGGCTCCGACCGGGGCAGCGGCGTCGAGCACTTCGAGTCCAAGGGCAGGGTCGAGCGGCACATCGAGGCGCTGGGGCTGCCCGCGACGATCCTGCGGCCGGTGTTCTTCATGGAGAACTTCGCCTGGATCGGCCCGCGGCGGCGGGACGGGGAGCTGGTGCTGACGCTGGCGCTGCGGCCCGCGACGCCGCTCCAGATGATCGCCGTGGCGGACATCGGCGTCCTCGCGGCCGACGCGTTCGACGACCCGGCGGGCCATCTCGACCGGCGGATCGAGATCGCGGGGGACGAGCTGACGGGTCCCGGGATGGCGGAGGCGTTCGCGGCGGTGGCCGGGGAGCCGGTGCGCTTCGAGACGCTGTCGGACGAGGTGCTGCGGAAGCAGGACGAGGAGACGGCGGTGATGTTCCACTGGTTCGACACCCGGGGGTACGCGGCGGACCTCGCCTCGCTGCGGGCGATCCGGCCGGAGCTGACGACGCTGGAGGCCTGGGCGCGCGGCAACTGGACGGTGCCGGAGGGGTGAGGGCGGCCGCTCCCCGGCCGATTGTCAGTGGCTCCGGTTAGGCTCACGTCGCCGCCCGTCCTCGTGGGGGGAGGACGGGCGGCGAAGACGCGCCGCCGGGGCAGTGACGGGCCCCGGAGCGCGGTGGTGACGGCTGGGAAAGGGACGGGAGGTGGTGGGGTGGACATCGCCGACGCGCAGCGGCTCGCGTGGGAGAACAAGCTGGCCAAGGGCTTCAACACCACGGATGTCGCTGTCGAGTTCGGGCTTCTGACGGCCGAGGTCGGCGAGGCGTTCACGGCATGGCTGAAGCAGCGTGACGACCTGGGGGAGGAACTCGCCGATGTCTTCCTGTATCTGACGGCGATCGCGCAGATGCGGGGGATCGACCTGGCCTCCGAGGTGGCCGGGAAGATCGAGAAGAACAGGCGGCGGGTGTACGCGAGGGACGAACGGGGCGTCCTGCACCGGGTCCGGGAGGGCACGGCAGGCGAGGGGGACGAGGGGGACGAGGGGGAGCGCCGGGCGGGGACGGGGAGGACGGACACACCGCGGGTGGAGGGCTCCTGAGCGGTCGTGTCCGCCCGCCGGGCGGCGGGTGTGCGCGCCGGGTGACCGGCGCGCACACCGGGGGCGCTCCCGAGGAAAACCGGCTCCGGCGGGCTCACTTGCCGCGGGTCAGCTGAGGAGCGCGTTCAGCTCGGCGTAGGGCAGCGCGTCCGACACCGACGTGTAGGTGCCCTGGGAGAACGCCTCCTCGGCGGCGCGCCGCACCACGGCGTAGGCGGCCGAGGCGACGGACGAGCCGAGGCTGACGCGGGAGGCGCCCGCCGCCGCCAGCTCGGCGACGGGCGGACTGCCGGGCCCGGCCAGCACGTTGAGCGGCACGGTGAGTCCTGCCGCGAGCGCCGAGACGGTGGGCAGGTCGCGCACGGCGGGGACGAAGATGCCGTCCGCACCGGCGGCGACGTACGCCTCCGCGCGCTCCAGGGTGGCGCGCAGGCGGTCGGCGGGGTCGCCCGCCTCGCGGATGTAGGTGTCCACGCGGGCGTTGAGGAAGAGGGGGATGCCGGCGGCGTCGGCGGCCTCGCGGGCGGCGCGCAGCCGTTCCGCCTGCTCGGCGGCGGGCCGCAGCGGGCCGGGGCCCTCCGTGGCGGCGTCCTCGATGTTCACGCCGACCGCGCCCGCCGCGAGGACGCCGCGCACGGTCTCGGCGACGTCCTCCGGCGCGGCGCCGAAGCCGCTCTCGATGTCGGCCGTCACCGGGAGGTCCACCGAGGCGGCGACGCGGGCGACCAGTTCGAGCGCCCGCTCGCGCGGCAGGGCGTCACCGTCCGGCGCGCCCAGCGCCCAGGCGGCGCCCGCGCTCGTCGTGGCGACGGCGGAGGCGCCCGCCGCCGCGACGATCCGCGCCCCGGCGGCGTCCCAGACGTTGGCGAGGACGAGGGCGGGGTCGGGCGTGTGGAGGGCGCGGAGGCGGAGCGCTTTGTTCCGCTGGATCGTGTGCTGGTCTTCGCGGGGTGCGGTCATGGCTCCATCCCAGCAGCGGCGGGAACGCCTGGCTGGCGGTTTCCGGACACCAACGACCGCCCCCGGCCTCACGGGCGGCGGAGTCTGAGGCAGAGGAACATCGGCTGCTGCCGCGTCTTCTCGTACCGGCGCGGGTCGGTCCGCGCGGCCTCCTCCGTGGCGCGCGGTTCGGTCAGCCGCTCCAGCGCGTAACCGGCGCCGAGCAGTTCGCCGAGGAGCGTCTCCAGCGTCATCCGCCGGTAGGTGAGGGCGAAGCCGCCGTCGATGGGCAGGTCCACGCGGTCCTCGGTGAAGTAGGAGCCGCCGAAGTGCGTCCAGTCGCTGGTGGGATGGGTCACGGAGAGGAGCAGCGCGCCGCCGGGCCGCAGGACGCGCCGTATCTCGCCGAGGAGTCGGCCGCGCGCCTCGACGTGGTGGTAGACGAGGCCGAGGACCGCGAGGTCGGCCGACGCGTCCGGCAGGAACGGCAGCGGCTCCTCCAGGTCGTGGAGGTGCAGTTCACGGTCCCCGGCCGGGACGTGCGCGAGGCGGTCCCGTGCGGCGTCGAGCAGGCTCTCGCTCCCGTCCACGCCGACGACGCGCGCGGCGCCGCGGCGCAGCAGTTCGGCGGCGAGGTGCCCGGCGCCGCACCCGAGGTCGAGGACGTCCAGTCCCCGTACGTCACCGGCGAGTCCGAGCATGGCGGGGCGTTCGGTGTGGGCGTTGTAGGCGCTGTCGGTGGCCTGGGCGGCGAACAGCCTGCCCATCTCGCCGTGGTACGCGGTCGCGGCTCTCATCCGGCCATCCTGGCAGCACGCGCCGGAGCCCGTCCCCCGGTGAGGGCGGACGGGCTCCGTGCGGGCGGAACGCGGGGAAGGGGACGGACGGGCCGGTCAGGCCGCGGCGGGAGCCGGCGCGGGCCCGGCGGGCTCGGCAGCCTTCGCGGGACCGCCGCCCCGCAGCGGCGTCTCGCGGACGAACAGCGCCGCGACCAGCGACAGCACCGCGATGAGGCCGCCGACGAGGAACGCGATGTGCGTGCCGGAGGAGACCGCGTACTCGTACGCCTCCCGCAGCGGCGTGGGGAGCGCGGCCAGGGCGTCCGCCGTGAGCTGGGCGCTCTCGCCGGTGGCCGACTCCGCGTCCGCGCCGACGCGTGACGCCATCTCGTCCTGCACCGCGTTGGTGAACAGCGCGCCCATCACGGCGACGCCGAACGAGCTGCCGAGCGTGCGGAACAGCGTGGACGTCGAGGACGCGACGCCGATGTCCTTCATCTCGACGCTGTTCTGCGCGATCAGCATCGACGTCTGCATCAGGAAGCCCATGCCCGCGCCGAGCACGGCCATGAACACGCCGGACGTGACGCGCGAGGTGTCCACGCCCATCGTGGCCAGCAGCAGCATCCCGGCGACCATCAGCACGCTGCCGACGATCGGCAGGGCCCGGTAGCGGCCGGTGCTGCTCGTCCAGCGTCCGGCGAGCATCGAGACGATCATCATGCCGAGCAGCATCGGCAGGAGCTGGAGGCCGGAGTTGGTCGCCGAGGCGCCCTGCACGGCCTGCTGGTACAGCGGCAGGTAGAGCGTGCCGCCGAACATCACGAAGCCGGTGACGAAGCCGACGATCGCGACGAGCGTGAAGTTGCGGTTGCGGAAGATGTGCAGCGGCACGACGGGCTCGGCCGCGCGGCGCTCGGCGAACAGGAACGCGGCCAGCGCCAGCACCCCCAGCACGGCCAGGCCGATGATCTGCCCGGAGACCCAGTCGTACTCCGAGCCGCCCCACGTGGTGACCAGCACGATCGCGGTGATGCCGACCGTCAGCAGGCCCGCGCCGAGGTAGTCGATGCGCCCCTGGGCGCGCCGCTTCGGCAGGTGCAGGACGGACGTGACCATCACGAGGGCGACGGCGCCCAGCGGCAGGTTGATGTAGAAGGTCCAGCGCCAGCCCCAGTGGTCGGTGATGAAGCCGCCGAGCGAGGGGCCGCCGATCATCGCGAGCGCCATGACACCGGCGATCATGCCCTGGTACCTGCCGCGCTCGCGCGGCGGGATCAGGTCGCCGATGATCGCCATCACGCCGACCATCAGGCCGCCGGCGCCGAGGCCCTGGACGGCGCGGAAGGCGATCAGCTCGCCCATGTTCTGCGCTATGCCGGAGAGCGCGGAGCCGATCAGGAAGATGACGATCGAGGAGAGGAACGCGCCCTTCCGGCCGTACATGTCGCCGACCTTGCCCCAGATGGGCGTGGAGGCGGCCGTGGCCAGCGTGTAGGCGGTGACGACCCAGGAGAGGTGGGCGACGCCGCCCAGCTCGCCCACGATGGTCGGCATCGCCGTACCGATGATCATGTTGTCGAGCATCGCGAGCATCATCGCGATGAGCAGTGCCATGAGGACGACGCGCACACTGCGCGTCCTCGGCTCCTCGGTAGCCGGTGCCGCGTCGCTGGCGGCGGCGGTGGTCTGGGACATCCCCCACTGGCCTCTCGTGTGCGCTTACTTGCCGTCCGGCAAGTGTCCGTTACGCTGGGGACGGTAGAACGGTCACTAGCCGGTCGTCAAGTTAGTTGATGCCGTCGGTCCACCGGCCCGTCGGTCCCGCCGGCTCATCGGTTCCTGAGGAGAGGCATGGCACACAGCCGCCAGCAGCGCAGGTCGGACACCCGGCAGCGCATCCAGGACATCGCCCTGGAGCTGTTCGCCGAGCAGGGATACGAGAAGACGTCACTGCGGGAGATCGCGGAGCGGCTCGGTGTGACCAAGGCGGCCCTCTACTACCACTTCAAGGCGAAGGAGGACATCGTCATCAGCCTCTTCGACGACCTCGCGCGCCCGATCGACGAGATCGCCGAGTGGGGACGGCAGCAGCCGCAGACGCTGGAGACGAGGCTGGAGATCCTCCGCCGCTACAGCGCCGCCCTCCGGCGCGGCGCGCCGCTCTTCCGCTTCATGCAGGAGAACCAGGCGGCGGTGCGCGAGCTGAGCGTGGGTGCCACGTTCAAGCACCGCATGCTGGCGATGACCAGCCTGATGACCGGCCCCGACGACCCGGTGACGGACCAGGTGCGCGGCCTGACGGCGCTCTTCGCCATGCACGCGGCCTTCTTCTGGGCGCACCTCCTGGACGCCGAGGAGGCCGAGCTGAGCGCGGCGTCCCTCACCGTCGCGACCGAGCTGCTCACGGCCGCCCACCAGGCGCGCGAGGCCGCCGCGGCGGACGCCGCCGGGGCCTGACCGCCGCCCCGGCGGCGGGCTCAGCCCGCGGCCAGGACGGTGCGCAGGGCGGCGAGCGCGCGTTCCAGCTCCTCGCGGGTGACGGTGAGGGGCGGGGCGACGCGGAGGGTCGAGCCGTGGGTGTCCTTGACCAGGACCCCCTCCCCCAGCAGCCGCTCGCCGATCTCGCGGCCCGTGCCGATCGCCGGGTCGACGTCCACGCCCGCCCACAGGCCGCGCGCGCGGTGCGCGAGGACGCCGTGCCCGTGCAGCGCGGTGAGCCCTTCGTCCAGCACGGTGCCCAGTTCGGCGGCCCGCCGCTGGTACTCGCCGGTGCGCAGCAGTTCGACCACGGCGGTGCCGACGGCGGCGGCCAGCGGGTTGCCGCCGAAAGTGGAGCCGTGCTGTCCGGGGCGCAGCACGCCGAGCACGTCGCGGGTGCCGACGACGGCGGAGACCGGCACGATCCCGCCGCCCAGCGCCTTGCCGAGGAGCAGGAGGTCGGGCCGTACGCCCTCGTGGTCCACGGCGAGCGTGGTGCCGGTGCGGCCGAGGCCCGACTGGATCTCGTCGGCGATGAAGAGGCAGCCGGCGCGCGCGGTCAGTTCGCGGATGCCCGCGAGGTAGCCGTCGCGGGGGATGATCACGCCGGCCTCGCCCTGGATGGGTTCGATGAGGACGGCGGCCGTGGTGTCGTCCACGGCGGCGGTGAGGGCGGGCAGGTCGTCGTAGGGGACGACGCGGAAGCCGGGGGTGTAGGGGCCGTAGCCGTCGCGGGCGTCGGCGTCGGTGGAGAAGCTGACGAGGGTGGTGGTGCGGCCGTGGAAGTTGCCGGCCGCGACGACGATGGTGGCCTGGCTCTCCGGGACGCCCTTCACCTCGTACGCCCACTTGCGGGCGACCTTGACGGCGCTCTCGACGGCTTCGGCGCCGGTGTTCATCGGGAGGACCGTCTCCAGGCCGGTGAGCGCGGCGAGGCTCTCGGCGAAACCGGCGAGGCGGTCGTTGTGGAAGGCGCGGGAGGTCAGCGTCACGCGGTCGAGCTGGTGGCGCGCGGCGTCGATCAGCGCGGGGTGGCGGTGGCCGAAGTTGAGCGCCGAGTAGCCCGCGAGCATGTCGAGGTAGCGGCGGCCCTCGACGTCCTCGACCCAGGCGCCCTCGGCGCGGGCCACGACGACGGGCAGCGGGTGGTAGTTGTGGGCGAGGACGGGCTGCTCGGCGCGGATCAGCTCGGCTGAGCCGCGGGGCGGGGCGACGGTCACGGGGTGGCCTCCTGGATTGTCCGGCCGGGTGCGGTCGGGAGCTGGGCGGTCGGGAGCTGGGCGGGCAGAGGTCGGGCGGGCAGGGAAGGGACGGGGGTCGTGGCGGGGATGCGCGCGGGCCTGATCTCCTGGGTGCAGCATTTGATGCCGCCCCCGGCCTTGTGCAGCTCGGACAGGTCCACGGGCACCGGTACGTAGCCGCGCCCGGCGAGCTGTGCGGCGAGGCCGGTGGCGCGGGGGGCGAGGAAGACGTGCCGTCCGTCGGAGACCGAGTTCAGGCCGAACGCGAGCGCGTCCGCCTCGTCCGCCAGCAGCGCGCCGGGGAACAGCCGCCGCAGCACGGCGCGGCTGCCGGGCGAGAAGGCGCCGGGCCAGTAGGCGACGGTGTCGTCGTCCAGGGCGAAGAGCGCCACGTCCAGGTGGTAGAAGCGCGGGTCGACCAGGCGCAGCGACACGACGGGGACGCCGAAGAACTCCTGCGCCCGCGCGTGCGCCGTGCGGGTGGTCCTGAAGCCGTGCCCGGCCAGCAGCATCCCGGCGACCGGGACGAAGTCGCCCTCGCCCTCGCAGACGGCGCCCGCGCGGCGAACGGTCCAGCCCGCCGCGGCGAACCAGCGGGCGTACTCGGCGGCCTCGGGGCGGCGCTGGGGCGCGTGGAAGCGGGAGCCGAGGACGAGGCCGTCGAGGGTGACGGCCGCGTTGGCGGCGAAGACCATGTCGGGCAGGCCGGGGACGGGCGGGACGGTGTCCACGGTGTGGCCGTACCGCTCGTAGGTGCGCACCAGTTCGGCCCACTGGGCGCGGGCGAGTGCGGTGTCGGCCGCCGTGCCGGGGACCATCCACGGGTTGATGGCGTACTCCACGGCGAAGTGGCGGGGTTCGCAGGTGAGGTAGTGCCTGGGGCGCGCGCGGCGCGGGGCGTTTCTGGGCACGGGCGGCGTCCTCCCTGTTCCGGTGGGGTGCGGGCGTGGGCCCGCGAGGCATGCGGAGTGGGGCGGGGATTGCGGGGGATGCACGGGGATGCGCGGGATGGGAGGGATGCGAGGGATGGGGCGGTGCAGTCCACCTGTAACGGTAGGAACGCTCACGCTCCGCGACAAGGAAGCGGCGTTGCGCGTACGCGCAGCGTCGTTGCGTGGCGGCCCGTCTCAGCGGCTGTTCGTTGCGCCCGCCTCCGGGCTGGTGGGGATGAGGTGGGAGAGCACGATCTGGCTGACGGTCTTGAGGATGAACGGCTCGGCCCTGATGCGTTCGAGGACCTCCTCGAAGTGGCCGATGTCGCTCGCCCTGATGTGCAGGAGCGCGTCCGCGCCGCCCGTGACCGTCATGGCGGCCGTGATCTCGGGGTGGTCGCGGACGACCTCGGCCAGGCGGCGCGGGGGCGCGGCGCCGTCGCAGTAGACCTCGACGTACGCCTCGGTGCGCCAGCCGAGCGCGGCGGGTGTGACGACGGTGGTGAAGCCGGTGATGACGCCCGTCTCGCGCAGGCGGTCCACGCGGCGTTTGACGGCGGGTGCGGACAGGCCGATCTCCGCGCCGATCTCGGCGAAGCTGCTGCGCGCGTTGGCGACGAGGGCGGTGAGGATCCCGCGGTCGAGGTCGTCCAGGGGCATGGCGGGGCGTGTCATCGGCGGGACTCCTTCGTCCGGCGTCCGGTGGCCGGTCGCGCGCCCCGGACCGGCCACCCGTACCGGTCGAGTGTCGGGGAACGGCCGCCCGCCGGGGAGGCCGCGCGGCACCCGGTCACCCGTGCGACGCCGCCGGGGTCCGCGTCAGCGGCCGTCCGCGCGCCGCAGCTCGACCACGGGTATCGCCCGGTCCGTGCGCGCCTGGTGGTCGGCGAGGAACGGCCGTGTCCGCACCGCCTCGGCGAACAGCGCGTCGCGCTCGCGCCCCCGCGGGACGACGGCCGTCGCCGGGAACCGCTCGGCGCCCAGCTCGACCTCGACGGCGGGGTGGGCCAGCAGGTTGTGGAACCACGCGGGGTGCCGCGCCGCGCCGGCGGCCGAGGCGATCACGTACAGCCGCCCGCCGAGCCACAGGTGCATCAGCGGGGTGGTGCGGCGCGCGCCGGTGCGGGCGCCCGTGTGCGTCAGCAGGAGCAGGGCGGCGGCGTCCATGCCGCCGCCGAGCCGCCCGGCGCCGCGCCGCTCCCGGAACTCGTCGACGATCCGCTGCTCGTTCTCATCCATACGCGGAGTGAAGCACACGCCACTGACAGGCCTGCCCTGCCCGTCCTGATCAGGCGATCTCCAGGGTCAGGCCGTCCCCGTCGTGACGCGCGGTGAGCACGGCGCCGGTCGCGTCGTGGCGTACCGACTGGACGCCGGGCGCGTTCGCCAGCACGGTGACGCCCGGCGCGGCGGCCCGCTGTGCCGTAGTCTCCGCGTCCGCGCCGGGGAGGACCAGGCAGGCGTAGGCGGCGCCGGCCGGTGCGGGGCCGTGGTCGAAGCCGGTCCAGAACACGTCGGCGGTGAGCCGCGCGCCGTCGCCCGTGGTGGACAGGTCCTCCCAGCTGCCGGACCGTTCCCGCACCCGGGCGGTCAGCGCGGCGGGCTCGGCGAGCGCCACGTACCCGGCCCGCCCGTGGTGCGCCCAGCCGTGGCCGGTCGTCAGCGGCCCGGTGGCGAGGCGCTGGTCGACGGTGGTGACGACCGGGTGCACGGCTCCCGGCGCGGCGATCCCGGCGCCGAGCGCGACGTAGGCGTCCTCGAAGCAGAACCACGCCTTCCAGCCCGCCGTGAACCGGTCGGTCCCCGCGAGGCCGCACGCGGCGACGGCGAGGCGGCCGTCCGTGCGGACGCCGACGTGGGCGGACGCGCCGTGCTGCCCGTTGGGGCGCGGGAAGAGCGCGGCCGGGTCGGGGATCTGCTCGGCGGTGATCCCGGGCAGCCTGGCCCAGTCCCACAGCGGGAGGACGGCGCGGTAGCCGTCCTCGTCGGCGTCCCCGACGCGGAGGGCGGCGACGCCGTCGCCGAGGTGGCGGCCGAGGAGGTTCTCGCCGTTCATGCTCTCGGTGGGCGCGGTGCGCGTGGACGCCATGCGGACGGACAGCGACCAGCCGGGCGGCCGGTGCGCCAGGTAGTCGGAGCGGGGGTACGCGCGGCTGCCGGACGGCCCGGGGCCCTCCCCCGCGAGCTGCGCGGCGTACGCGGCCAGCTCGTCCGCGCGCGGCGCACCGGCGGCGAGGAGGCGCCGTACGACGGTGCGCAGCTCGTCCCGTACGTGGTGCGCCCCGGCGCGCGCGACCTCGCGCCCCATCGTCGTGAAGTCGAAGCCGTCGCCGTGGACGAGCCAGCGCTGCCCGTCGAGTGTGAAGGCGGCGAACAGGGCGACCTCCTCCGCGCCGAACGCCCAGGGCGTGCCGTGCAGCGCGTGGATCCAGCCGGAGAGGTCGAGGGCGAGCGAGCGGCCGTAGCCGCCGCCGTAGAGCTGCGCGCCGTGCTGGTGGAAGCTGAGGTCGGCCTGGATGCCCTCGGCGTCGGTGACGCGCAGGACGGTGGCCATGGCGGTGGCGGCGCGGGCGACGAGGGCGGGGTCGCCGGTGAGGAGGCCGCGGCGCAGGGTGATGCCCTGGGACCAGACGAGGTTCTGGCCGGTCAGGGGGACGGTGCCCGCGGCGGCGGCGAGGCGGTCGGCCCAGGCGGTGACGCGGGCGGGGGCGAGGTGGTCGGCGGTGAGCAGGAGGATGTCGCCGAGGAGGCGGGGGACGCCGATCTCGTTGTACCACCAGTTGTCCGCGCGGGGGTCGAGGCGGGCCCAGGCGTCCAGGGCGCGGGCGGCGGCGGGATGGCGGGCCGGGTCGCGGGCGAGGCCGAGGGTGCGTTCGAGGTGCTCGTACGGCGGCCAGGCCGCGCGGTCGCGGCCGGTGTAGTCGATGTCGGGCCAGGTGCCGTCGGCGTGCGGCTCGTCGGCGGCAGGTGCGGTGCGGTGCTCCAGCAGGTCACGTCGCAGTCGGCCGGTGACCGTCCCCAGTTCGCGCATGGTCTGTACTCTCCACTGCGCGGGGCCCGTTGCGAAGGTGATGTGCGCCACGGTCCCGCCCCGGGAGTACGGCGGCGGGGGCGGGACCGTGGTGTTTGCGCGGTCAGGCGGTGAACTCCAGCGCGGTGCCGTACAGCCGCGCCACCCGGAGGCGGATGACGACGCGCCGTTCGGCCACCTGCTGCTCCAGGAACGCGCGTTCCTCCGCCGGGTCGGTGAACCCGCCCGCGTGAGCGAGGAGTTCGCGGCCCACGGCGTCGCCGGGCTCGGTGCTCGGGGCGGACACCTCGGCCTCGCCCTCGGCGACGGCGAACGACCACGGGTCGGGGCCTTGGACGTGCAGGGTGGCGTGTGGGTCGGCGCGCAGCTGGCGGACTTTGAGGCGGTCGGCGGTGGTGGAGACGCGGACCGTGCGTGTGTCGGGGTCCCAGCTGTGGAGGACGGTGGTGAGGTGCGGGTGGCCGGTGCGCCGCACGGTCGCCAGGACGCCGAAGCGCTGGGAGGCGATGAGGGCGGACGCCTCGGTGTCGGTGAGGGGGCGGGGGCCGGGGGCGTTGGTGGTGGCCATGGTGGTTTCTCCTCGGTGGTGTCGTGGTTCAGGCGGTGGGTGCGTGGTTCAGGCGGTGGGTGCGTGGTTCAGGCGGCGGGTGAGGCGGGGGTCTTGACGCGGCGCAGGACGGTGAGGGCGACGAGGGCGGCGGTGATCATCAGGCCCGCGCCGACGCCGTAGGCGAGGTGGTAGCCGCGGGTCAGGGCGTCGGCGGCGTCGTGTCCGTCGGCGAGGAGGTGTTCGGTGCGGGAGGCGGCCAGGGTGGTGAGGACGGCGACGCCGAGTGCGGCGCCGACCTGCTGCGAGGTGTTGAACAGGCCGGAGACCAGCCCCGCGTCGTTCGCCCGTGCCTGCGACATGGCCAGTGCGGAGAGGGCGGGGAGCGCCAGGCCGAAGCCGCCGGTGAGGGGCAGCAGCGGCAGCACCTGCGTGGCGTAGTCGGCGTCGGCGGGGACGCGGGTGAGCAGGGCGAGGAAGACGGTGAGCACCAGCAGGCCGGTGACGGCGACCGCGCGGTGGCCGAAGCGGGCGGACAGGCGCGCCGAGACGCCGAGGGACACGACGCCGATGGACACGGCGGCGGGGAGCATGGCGAGGCCGGTCTTGGCGGCGCCGAAGTGGAGGACGTTCTGGAGCTGGAGGGCCAGGACGATCTGGAAGGCGAAGAGGGCGGCGACCATCAGCATCTGCGTCAGGTTGGCGCCCGCCTCGCGGGAGCGGAGGAGGCGCAGGGGCAGCAGGGGCGTCCTGGCGTGTGCCTGGCGGGTGAAGAACGCGGCCAGCAGCACGGCGGCCACGGCGGCGGTGCCGAGCGTCCGGGCGGAGGTCCAGCCGTGGGAGTCGGTGCCGACGAGGGCGAGGATGGCGAGCATCAGGCCCGAGGTGATGAGGACGCCGCCGGCGAGGTCGGCTCCCGCGGCGGGGCCCGTGCCGCGGTCGGCGGGGACGGCCCGCAGGGCGAGGACGACGACGGCGATGCCGATCGGCACGTTGATGAAGAAGATCCAGTGCCAGCTGACGGCCTCGGTGAGCACGCCGCCGAGCACCTGTCCGACGGAGGCGCCGACCGAGCCGGTGAAGGCGAAGGCGGCGATGGCCCGGCCGCGTTCGCCCGGCTCGCGGAAGAGGGACACGAGGATGCCGAGGCTGACGGCGGTGGCCATGGCGCTGCCGACGCCCTGGAGGAAGCGGCCGGCGATGAGGACGGCCGGGGTGGTGGCGGCGCCCGCGAGGACGGACGCGGCGGTGAAGACGGCGGTGCCGTACAGGAACATGCGGCGGCGGCCGAGCAGGTCGCCGAGGCGTCCGGCGAGGAGGAGCAGGCCGCCGAAGGGGACGAGGTAGGCGTTCACGGCCCAGCTGAGCTGCCCGGCCTCGAAGCCGAGGTCGTCGCGGATGGCGGGGAGGGCGACGGTGACGATGCTGCCGTCGAGGATCGTCATGAGGGTGCCCGCGCACAGGACGACGAGGGCGAGTGTGCGGGAGGGGGTGGTGGGCGGTGGCGCGGTGGGGCGTTCGGCGAGGGGCGTGCGGGGGTGTGCCACGGGAGGCTCCTGGGGTCGTGGGAAGACCGTCAGGTGTGACCGTAGCATATGGTTTTGTTGCAGACGATTCTTTGGCGGATCATCCGCTTCGGGGCTTCGCCGGGCTACTCCGACTGACGGGCGCGGCGGACGGGGCGCGGGCTCTCGACGGGCACCGCCAGGACCCCGTCGACCAGGCGCTGGAGGGCGCGGACCAGCACGTCCCGTTCGCCGTCGGGCAGCGCGCCGAGGACCTCACGGTGCACCCCGTCGACGATCTCCTGGCTGCGCACGGCGGTCTTCTCCCCCTCCCCGGTGACGGCGATGATGCGCGCGCGCCGGTCGGTGCTCGACGGCTTCCGCTCGGCGAGCCCGGCGCGCTCCAGGGCGTCCACGGTGACGACCATCGTCGTCTTGTCCATGCCGCCGATCTCGGCGAGCTGCGCCTGGGTGCGCTCCTCGCCGCGGGCGTGGACGAGGACGCAGTGCATCCGCGCGGTGAGCCCGATCTCGCCGAGGGCGGCGGCCATGCGGGTGCGCAGGACGTGGCCGGTGTGGTCGAGGAGGAAGGAGAGGTCGGTCGCGCCGTGGTCGGGGGTCAGGGCAGTCATGCGGCCCAGGATAGCGAGGGACGGTCCGAAGCGGATTATCCGCAAAGCTACTTTTCCGAAGTGCCCGCGGGGGCCGCCGGGTAGGGGCTGATCATCGTCCCGAACGAGCCGTCGGGCGGCCCGGTGAGGTAGTCGGGGATGTGGTCGAGGAACTCCCGGAGCGGCGGGTACTGGTTGTGCAGGTCGAGGTCCGCCTTCGAGCGCCACACCTCGTAGAGGAAGAGGCGGCCGTCCTCCTGCTCGTGCAGGTGGTACTCCAGGTTGCCCTCCTCGGCGCGGGTGGGCTCCACCAGCGAGGCGAGCAGCGCCCGCACCTCGGCGGCGCGCTCGGGGCGGGGGGTCAGGTATCCGTAGAGCGCCAGTGGCGCGTTCTGTGTGCTCATGGGACGAACGTAAGATGTCACACCGATGTGAGTTTCAAGCGGCGGCGGAGTGAGGACGGTCACATGCGGATCGGCGAGCTGTCCCGTACGACCGGGGTGAGCGTCAGACTGCTGCGCTACTACGAGGAGCAGGGCCTCCTCGCCCCGCGGCGGACCGACGGCGGGCACCGCGCGTACGGCGCCGACGCGCCGGAGACGGTCGCGCGCGTACGGGCCCTGCTGGCCGCGGGGTTGCCGACGCGGGTGATCCGCGACGTACTGCCCTGCTTCCGGAGCGGGGGCGGCGCGCTGGAGCCGTGCGTCTTCGACCACCTGCGGGGGCAGCTGGCCGAGATGGACACGCGGATCGACGACCTCACGCGGGCGCGCGCGTCGCTCGGCGCGCTCCTCGCGTCCTCGGAGCGCGCCGCGGCCTGAGGTGGGTCAGCGGGGGCGTTCGGTCTCGGTGAGGAAGCGCCGTACGTGCGTGAGCCAGGTCGCGCGGTCGGCCTCGCCCAGGACGTGGGCGGCGCCGGGCAGTTCGACGAGGCGCGCGCCGGGGACGGCGGCGGCGAGGGCGCGCTGGCTCGCGGGCAGGACGAGGCGGTCGGCGGTGGCGGCGAAGGCCAGCGCGGGGACGGCGATCCGGTCCAGTTCGGCCCGGACGTCCACGCGTGCGGCGAGGGCGAACTGCGCGGCCGTGCCCGGCGGGACGGCCGCCTCGGCGGCGTCGGTGGCGGCGTCGAACTCGGCGGGGGTCAGGCGGGCGAGCTGCTCCTCGGTCGAGCAGGCGGCGACGGCGAACCTCGCCATGGCGTGGCGGTCGCCTGCCCTGTCGAGCGTCCCCATCAGCTCGGCGGCGGTGACGAGCAGCGGGTCGGCGGTCGCGAAGCCGACGGTGAGGACGAGGGCGGTGACGCGTTCCGGGTGGCGGGTGGCGATGCGGACGGCGACGGCGCTGCCCAGGGACTCGCCGATGACGGTGAAGCGCTCGTGACCGGCGGCGGCGGCCGAGGCGACCAGGAGGTCGGCGAGGGCGTCCAGTTCCAGGGGGCCGGGGGACGGGGGCGCGGTGCCCGAGCCGGGGTAGTGCGGGCCGATGACGGTGTGGTCGCGGGCGAGGTCGTCGAGGACGAGGCCGTAGTTGCCGGTGATGCCGCCGCCGGCGCCGTGGGCGAGGAGGAGCGCCGGGCCGGTGCCGAGCAGGAGGGTGTCGGGGCTGACGGGTGTGCCGTCGTGGGTGGTCATGGGGCGGACCGTAGGGCCTGACATCCGTGTCGGGGTCAAGCGCGCGGATCCTGGGGGCGCGCAGGGCGGGTGACGCCGGGCGGATTCACCCGCACGAGCGATACCGCTCCCCGCTACGTTCCGCTTACGGTGGCGGCATGAATCTTTACGCAGAGTCACAGATCGGTTCGGGGGACGCGGCGGCCCGGTCCGGCGCCGACGGAGACACGGGCACGGCGCGCGGTCGCCCGGCCGAGCGGCGTGGCCGGTACGGCGATCCGCCCGGCGGCGGTCCCGGGCCCGTCGCCGGAGCCGCCTCCGTGCGGTCCGGGGCCATTCGCCCGCGCCAGGAGGGGGATTGCCACGGACCGGGCACGGGCACGGCGCGCGGTCGGCCGGGTGACCGGCGGGACCTGGGCGCGGGCCGGGCCTGTCAGCCCGGGACAGGGGCCAGGGCCGGGGGTGGCGGGGGAACGGCCGCCGGGCGGCTCATGGACAGCAGCGTCAGCGGACGGGCCGGTGGGGCCCGCGACCCGAGGGGGAGGCCGACCGTGCGGTACGTCTACCACTGCGCCGACTGCCCGTTCACCGGGCCCGAGCGGCCGACCGGGGTGGCGGCGGGCACCGACCGCGGGCGGCACCGGGAGACCGCGCACCTGGACGACGTGCCGGACGACCGGATCGCCGTCCGGCCGGGACCCGCCGACCGCGTCGCCGCGGCCGCGCGCCTCCTGCTCGTCGGCGGGATGGTCGGGTTCCTCCGCGGCCTGGTGGCGGTGGACCGGCTCGCGCGCCGGGTAGGGAGGTCTACTCGCCGAGTTGGAAGAGCAGCAGCAGGAACGCGGCGAAGACGTGTCCGGCGAGGCCGTAGAGGATGACGCGGACCCACAGTCCGCGCGGGATGCGGTCCTTGATGAAACGGCGCTGACCGGGCGTCGCCTGGGTCTCTTGCTGTCGTTCCATGGTCGTGTCTCCTTCAGGTCCCGGGCCCGAGGCACAGGGCGCTCGTGGCACTGCGCAGCAGGGTGTGGACGAACAGCAGCTCGGCTCCTGTCGGGTGGACGGCGCCGAGACGGTGGGGGGTGAGCGAGTCGAAGTGGGCGCTGTCGCCCTCGTCGAGGATGTACTCGGCCTCGCCGAGGAAGAGCCGCAGCCGTCCGCGCAGGACGTGCAGCCACTCCTCGCCCGGGTGGACGCGGACGAGTGAGTCCTGGGGGCCGCCGT
Organism: Streptomyces sp. NPDC049879; assembly: GCF_044461265.1. Classification (NCBI taxonomy): domain Bacteria; kingdom Bacillati; phylum Actinomycetota; class Actinomycetes; order Kitasatosporales; family Streptomycetaceae; genus Streptomyces; species Streptomyces sp. NPDC049879. The sequence goes on from NZ_JBITKT010000005.1 coordinate 471,403, forward strand.
ACGGGACGTGGACGTGCAGCGCCTGCATGGCGCGGCCCGAGCCGCCCGCCCGGCGGTAGGTCCAGCCGTCCGCCTCGCGGGCGCCGGAGGTGCCGCCCCTGATCACCGGGTCGGGGACGGGGGCCGTCTCGCCGAGCAGTCCCGAGACGGTCGTGCCGTAGACGCGGGCGAGGCTCAGCAGCATGGGCAGGGAGGGCTGGCGCTGGCCGGTCTCCAGGCGTGACAGGTGCGCGGGGGAGAGTCCGGCGGTGGCGGCGGCCTCCTCCAGCGTCAGTCCGGCGCGGTGGCGCAGGGCCCGCAACTGCGGGGCGACGCTGTCGGGTGCGGGGCTGTCGTGGCCGGGAAGGCCGTGGGCCGTGCCGCCGGGGACGGGGGTCATGTCTCCGATTGAGCCAGAGACTTTCCCGCCGGGCAAACGGCCTTGCCTCTAAGGCAAAATTCCTTTTGGTGCCGCGGCTACCAGGCTACGGGGCGCCCAGCGCGGGCGCGCACCGTCCCCGTCCGGTGCGAAGGTGGGGCGGGCCACCCACCCCTGGAGCGCACCGCCCTTTCCCTGCACATGGAGCACGAGCTTTGGCAAAGCTAAGCAAAATCCGCCTGCCCCATCCTTGAACCCGCAGGTCAAGCACTCTGCTCCCCGCACGCGCGGGGGTGTCCCCTCCGATGGTCCACCAGTTCCAGAAGGTCTGGTCTGCTCCCCGCACGCGCGGGGGTGTCCCCACCCCGCACGACGACCGCGTGGTCGAAGCCCTCTGCTCCCCGCACGCGCGGGGGTGTCCCCGCGTGGAGTCCGTGCCACAGGTTGATCGCGGCCTGCTCCCCGCACGCGCGGGGGTGTCCCCCGGCGTCGGGTGGTGACGGGGAGCCGGGCAGCCTGCTCCCCGCACGCGCGGGGGTGTCCCCTTCCCGACTACCGGCCGGTGCGCGCCTTCCTCCTGCTCCCCGCACGCGCGGGGGTGTCCCCCCGCGCCAGACCGCGCGGATTCCGGCGTTGGGCTGCTCCCCGCACGCGCGGGGGTGTCCCCGGCTGCGGCCTCCTGCACGCCGGCGCTGACGACTGCTCCCCGCACACGCGGAGGTGTTCCCCACGCCTCGCCGCGGTCGCGGGTGATGGTCTCCTACTCCCCGCACAGCGGGGGTGTTCCTGCGGCGTGTTTGTTGTCCGCGGACAACAAACCCTGCTCCCCGCACGCGCGGGGGACGTTCTCAGTCTGGCGTCCATCCAGGAAGTGGGGCTGTGGGGGTGTCGAGGGGGTCAGTCGGCCATGGTGTCGTCTGGTGTGGAGCGGGCGATTGTGGCGAGGGTGGTGAGGGCGCGGTCGAGTTCGGCGGCGGGGGGTGAGGCCAGGCCGAGGCGTACGGCGTTCGGGGTGCGGTGGTGGCCCACCGCGAAGGCGGCGGCCGGGGTGACGCCGATCCCGCGGCGTGCCGCCGCCGCGACGAAGGTGTCGGCCCGCCACGGTTCCGGCAGGTCCCACCAGCAGTAGTAGGAGTGCCGGTCGCCCCGCACGGCGAAGCCGTCCAGGCGCCGGGCGGCGGTCTCCTGCCGCGCGGCCGCCTCCCGGCGCTTGGCGCGCGCGAGGGCGTCGAGCGTGCCGTCCGCCTGCCAGCGCGCCGCCGCCTCCATCGCCAAGCCCTGCGGCATCCAGCCGCCGGAGCGCAGCGCGGCCGCCAGCGCGTCGGCGACCCCGGCGGGGGCGACGGCGAAGCCCGTCGTGAGGCCCGGCGCGGCGCGTTTGGTCAGGCTGTCGATGAGGACGGTGCGTTCGGGCGCGTGGGCGGCGAGCGGCGGCAGGTCGTCCCGGAGGAAGCCCCACACGCCGTCCTCGATGGCGTGGACGCCGGTGCGGTGCAGGACGTCGGCGAGGCGGTGGGCGCGGGTGGCGGGCATGGTGAGGGAGAGAGGATTCTGCAGGGTCGGCTGGATGTAGAGGGCGTGCAGGCGCGCCCGGCGGTGCGCCTCCTCGACGGCCTCGGGGACCACGCCCTCACCGTCCATGGCCAGGGGGACGAGGGTGACGCCGAGGCGCCCGGCGACCGCCTTGACCACGGGGTACGTCAGCTCCTCGATGCCGAGGCGCGCGCCGGGCGGTACGAGGGCGGCGATCGCGGCGGCGGTGGCTTGCCGGCCGTTCCCTGCGAAGAGGACACGGCCGGGGTCGGGGTGCCAGCCGCCGCGTGCGAGGAGGGTGGCGGCGGCGTGGCGTGCGGCGGGCGTCCCGGCGACGCCGACCGGGCGCAGCGCGTCCGCCAGGACGTCGGGCCGCAGCAGCGGGCCGAGGCCCGGAGCGAGGAGGGCGGCCTGGTCCGGAGCGACGGGGTGGTTGAGTTCGAGGTCGACGCGGGCCGTGGCGGGTTCGGTGAGCGCGGGCACGTCGGGCGCGGCGGCGGCGCGGACGAAGGTGCCGCGTCCGACCTCGCCGACCGTCAGGCCCCGGCGGGCGAGTTCGCGGTAGACGCGGGCGGCGGTCGAGGGGGCGAGGGCGTGGCGGCGTGCGAAGTCCCGCTGGGTCGGGAGCCGGTCGCCCGGCCGCAGCGCGCCGTCGCGGATCCGCGCCGCGACGAGGTCGGCCACCTTGCGGAAGTCCTGCCCGTGGATGTCCTGCCCCTGGATGTCCTGCACGGGGGTCATCGAAGCACATCATTGCACTGAGATCAATGGGAAGTATTGCACCGACTATCAGGCGTCCATAAGCTCGCATTGCTCCGGCCTCCCGGCCGCCGCGACGACATCCCGCGACCCCTGCCCGAGGTATCCGTGCGCCCGTTCCCCGGCCGTCACCCGCCGTTCGACCCCGCCAGCGCGCCCGCCCGGCTGCGCCGTTACGCCGCGCACGCGCAGCGCGCCCTCACCGACCCGTACGCCCCAGCCGGCCGCCCGCTGCTCGAACGCGCCTGCCACGCCCGGGACATCTGCCTCGCCTTCCGCGCCCGGCTCGCCATCACCCTCGGACTCCCGCCCGCCACCGCGCTCCCCCGCACCCCGCCCCACGAGCCCCGCGCCTACCGGGACGAGGACCCCCACCGCGTGGCGCGTGAACTCCGGGCCGCCGCCGACGCGTTGGCCGACCACCTCGCGCTCCTCTCCCCCGCCGACTGGAGCCGCCACGACCCCCGCCCCGCGGCAGCCCCCTTCACGGTCGAGACCCTCACCGCCCAACTGCTGCGCACCCTCGCGCACCTGCTCACGGAAGAAGCACTCCCCGCATGATCAGCCAGCACGGCGCCACCGGCGTCGCCATGGTCGCCCTCGGCATGGTCCTCACCCCCGGGCCGAACATGGTGTACCTCGTCTCCCGCAGCATCACCCAGGGCCGCCGCGCCGGGGTCGTCTCCCTGGGCGGCGTCGCCGTCGGCTTCCTCTGCTACCTGCTGGCCGCCAACCTGGGGCTGTCCGCGGTCCTCGTCGCCGTCCCCGAGCTGTACACGGCCGTGAAACTGGCCGGAGCCGCGTACCTCCTGTGGCTGGCCTGGCAGGCGGTCAGGCCCGGCGGATCCTCCCCGTTCGCCCCGCGCGACCTGCCCGTGGACTCGTCCCGGCGGCTCTTCACCATGGGCCTGATGACGAATCTGCTGAACCCCAAGATCGCCGTCATGTACCTGTCGCTGATACCGCAGTTCATCGACCCGGAGGCGGGGAACGTGCTGCTCCAGGGCTTCGCGCTGGGCGGCGTGCAGATCGCCGTGGCGGTGAGCGTCAACTTCTGCATCGTCCTCGCCGCCGGGACCATCGCCGTCTTCCTCGTCCGCCACCCCGCCTGGCTGCGCGTGCAGCGGTACGTGATGGGTACGGCCCTGGGCGTCCTCGCGGTGAAGCTGGCCACCGACAGCGCCCCCGCGCGGACCAGCTGACCCCGCGGCTCAGCGGCGTGCGATGACCTCCGCCACGCGCGTGAACCCGTCCGCGCCGTGCCCCAGCCCGATCGCCCGCCGCGCCCAGCCCTCGGCCGCCCGCATCACGCCCGCGTCGATCCCGTGCGCCTCCGAGGTGTGGACGATGTGCGCCATCGAGGAGGCCGCCGACGTCAGCGGGTTGCCGTCGCCGGGGAAACGTCCCTCCGCCGTCTCGGCCGCCGTCTCCGTGAAGAGCGGCGGCAGGATCGCCGCGATGCCCCCGGCGAACGCCGCCAGCTCCCGCGGCCCGACCCCCTCCGCCTCCGCGACCGCGAGCGCGTGCGCCCAGCCCGCCATGGCGGTCCAGAAGACGTCGAGCAGCGCGATGTCGTACGCCGCCGCCCGCCCCGGGTCCTCACCCAGGTGGGTGTGGGTGCCGCCGAGCGCATCCAGCACAGGCCGGTGGGCCTCGTAAAGCGCGGCGGGGCCGCTGACAAGGAGCATGGCGTGCGGGGTGCCGATGGTCGGTGTCGGCGTCATGATGGCGCCGTCGAGGTAGCGGACGCCGTGCGCGTCGGCCCAGCGCGCCGTGTCGCGGGCCCGGTCCGGGGTGTCGGCGCTGAGGTTGACGACCGTGCGGCCCTTGAGCGCGGCGGTGACGGCGTCGCGCCGCAGGACGGCGTCGGACGCGTCGTAGTCCACGACGCAGACGACCGTCAGCGGGCTCGCGGCGGCGGCCGCCTCGGGCGACGGCGCGACGGCGGCGCCCCGCGCGGCGAGGTCGCCCTCGCGGCCGGGCGTGCGGTTCCAGACGGTGGTGCGCAGCCCGGCGCCGACGAACGCGGCGGCCAGCGCGCGGCCCATCGGTCCCAGGCCGATGACGGTGACGTCGGTCTCGGCGGAGACTTCAGACTGTTCGGTGTGCGAGGACATCGCGCGACTCCCTTGGGGACATGGTTTCGACAACGGCGTGCGGCGGCGTACGGGCGAGGAGGACGGTGATGACGCGCAGTCGGGCGCGGGACCGCGACGTGTGCGGGGTGACCGCCGCGATCGCGGTGATCGACGGCAAGTGGAAGACCGTCCTCCTGTGGCAGCTGGAGTCGGGCCCGCGCCGCCCGGGTGAGCTGCGGCGGCGGCTGTCCGGCCTCACCGAGAAGGTGCTGACCCAGGCGCTGCGCGAGATGGAGCACGACGGCCTGGTGCACCGTGAGGTGTACGACGGTCTGCCGCTGCGGACCGAGTACTCCCTGACCCCGTTCGGGCAGGACCTCGCGGACGCGCTGGCCCCGCTGTCCGACTGGGGTCACCGGCGCCTTGATGCCCTCGCCGGCGACCGGCCCGCCACCTGAACCACCACCGCTCCGTCCGCCCGTCCATCGTTCCGTTCGCCTCCCCCACCCTGTCCCGGCGCGGGGGAGGCCGCCAAGTACCCACAAAAAAGTGGGTGGTGCCGCTGTGCCGCCGCTCAGCGGGCCCGGGGTGCCGCGGCCTCCAGGTCGTCGACGCTGCCGGACATGATCGTGCGCAGGTGCGCGGTGATGTGCGCGAGCGGCCAGTCCCACCAGGCGAGGGCCAGGAGCCGTTCGATGTCGGCGTCGGGGTGGCGGCGGCGGATGAGGCGGGCCGGGTTGCCGCCGACGACGCCGTAGTCGGGCACGTCGTCCACGACGACGGACCCCGAGGCGACGATCGCGCCGTGGCCGATACGGACGCCGGGCATGACGAGGCTTCGGTAGCCGAGCCAGACGTCGTTCCCGACCACGGTGTCGCCCCGTCCGGGCAGGCCGGTGATGAGGTCGAAGTGGTCGGCCCAGGAGCCGCCCATGATCGGGAAGGGGAACGTGGAGGGGCCGTCCATGCGGTGGTTGGCGCCGTTCATGAGGAAGCGCGCGCCCTCGCCGAGCGCGCAGTACTTGCCGATGACCAGCTTCTCGGGCCCGTAGTGGTAGAGGACGTTGCGCGTCTCGAAGGCGGTGGGGTCGTCGGGGTCGTCGTAGTACGTGAAGTCGCCGACGTCGATCAGCGGTGAGGTGATCAGCGGTTTGAGCAGGACCACGCGCGGCTGGTCCGGCATGGGGTGGACGACGGTCGGGTCGGCGGGGACGGGGTGTGTCACGGGGTGCTTCCTCTCCGGCGGCGGACCGACCGGCCCACTATCGCTACAACTGATGCATTAAGATGGCACACCTCAGCCCGCCGAGCAATCGGGATCACCAGATGACGGCACCCCAGGACCCCGCACCCCAGGACAACCGGCCGCGCCCGCCGAGAACCCGCCCCGGCGGCCGCAGCGCACGCGTCCGCGCGCAGGTGCTCGACGCCGTGCTCGCCGAGCTGACCGAGCACGGCTACGACCGCCTCACCCCCGACTCCGTCGCCGCCCGCGCCGGGGTGCACCGCACGACGGTGTACCGGCGCTGGAAGGACGTCGGCGGCCTGCTCGCCGACGTCCTCGACGCGGCGGGCGACGACGACTGGCAGCCGCCCGACACAGGCTCGCTGGAGGACGACCTGACGGCGCTGGGCGACGAGATCCAGGCCGCCATGACCGCGGACCCGCCAGTGATGGAGGCCCTGATCGCCGCCTCGTTCCGCTCCCCGCAGGCCGCCGAGGCCCAGCGGCGGCTCTGGGACGACCGGTACGGCCGCTGCGAGGTCATCGTGGGCCGGGCCGTCCGGCGCGGCGAACTCCCGGCGCGCACCGACGCGCGCCGACTGCTCATCGCCGCGACCGCGCCGGTGTACCACCACCTCGTGCTCCTGCGCACGCCCCCCGACCCCGCGCTCCCCCGGCGCGCGGCCAGGGCCGCCGCCCTCGCGGCCGCCGCCGGTGCCTTCGCCGTCCCGCCGGAGGGCGGGGGCGGCGCCTGACCGGGCGGGGCGAGCCGTATCGTTCGGGCTCCGGAGCCGCCGGAGGAGACCGGCGGCGCGGCAACCCGGGGGCAGGCGCGGTGAGTTCCGTCGACTTCATCTGCGTGGCGGGCGCGTTCACGGGCGGCGTCGGGGGCGTCACCCGGCGCGCCAACGGGACCGCGTCCCCCACCACGACCGGCGGTGGGACGCGATGATCGACGCCCACGCGAAGACCCGCCTGCACGCCGACCTGCGCGGGACCCGGCAGGCGGTGCTCTCCCAGCTCGACGGGCTCTCCGCCTACGACTCCCGCCGCCCGCTGACCCCGACCGGGACCAACCTCCTCGGCCTGGTCAAGCACCTGGCGCTGTGGGAGGCCAGGTACTTCGGCGAGGTCTTCGGCCGCCCGTTCCCCGAGCCCCTGCCCCGGTGGGACGACGCGGCCGCGCGCGGCGCCGACATGTGGGCGACCGAGCACGAGACGCGCGCGGAGATCACCGGGCGGTACCGCCGGGCGGCGGAGCACGCCGACGCGACGATCGAGGCCCTGGCCGTCGACGCCCGTGGACACGTGCCGTGGTGGCCGCGGCCCGAGGTGACGCTGTTCGACGTCCTGGTGCACATGCTCACCGAGACCAGCCGGCACGCGGGCCACGCCGACATCCTGCGCGAGCGGCTCGACGGCACGGTGGCGTCGAGGGGCAGGGACGCCGCGTTCTGGGCCGACCGGCGCGCGGCGGTCGAACGCGCCGCCAGGGCCGCGCGGCCCGAGGAACCGCCGGCCGCGACCGGCTGACGCCCCTCCCCGGTCACCCGAGGACGAGCGGGAGCCGTCCGGCCAGCTCGCCCAGTGCCGCCTGCTCCGCGCCGGTCGGGGCACGCCGTCCGGTGCCGACCAGCAGCGCGTCCTCGTCCGGGAACGACGCGGGGAACGCGGCTCCGGCGATGGCCTCCAGCAGCTCGCGCGACCGGCGCAGGCCCTCCGCGGGCGGCCCGGCCGCGCCGGGCAGGTGCGCGACCAGGTCGAGGTGGTGCAGTGTCCACTCCAGGACGTACGCGGAGAGGTAGTCGTCCACGGTGAGGACCTCGTCGCGGGTGCCGACCCGCAGGCCCGGGTCGGCGAGCGCGGCGGCCCGTCCGGCGGCGGAGCCGACGTCGTCGAGGTGGAACCTGAGCAGCCACGGCTCCCCGTACGCGGCGGCCAGCCGGACGGTCAGCGCGTCGAGCGGGTCGTCGCCGGTCGGCGGTGTGTCGGAGACGTCCCAGTAGGTCACCGCGTCGCGGGTCGGTTCCGTCGCGGCAGGGGTCGCGAGGGTGATCAGGACGTCCTGCGCGTCGATGACCAGGTGGCACACCAGGTCCCGCACGAGCCAGCCGGTGCAGCCGGACGGCCGCGCGAAGTCCTCGTCCGGGAGTCCGGCGACCGCCGCGAGCAGCGCCGCCCAGGAGCGTGAGAAGAGATCCACGCCCGCAAGCTAGCAGCGCCCGCCCGCCCGCCTGGCCGATGCTCGGAAATTCCCGGGAGCCACCCGGTAACGGGAAGCTCGCCCCGCGCGACAACCGACTTGCCTCGGCTCCCGCCCACGGGGTCATTGGGGAGTGGACAGGCTCTTGACAGCGTGAAGTGGCGCAGATCACATTTCGTCGGCGAACTTCGTTGCCGCTCTCCTGCTGTCCCACGCCATGAGGGTGAACCTACTCCCACGGAGGACACCTGATGACCGGCTCGCATGCCTCACCCCCCAGCGGCTCGTATGGGCAGCACCCTTTCCTCCCCCCTGCGGTCAAGGCGGGGTCGCATCGCTTCCATCTGCGGGACGGCCGAACGCTGTTGATGTTCGACACCCCCGAAGGTTGCAGAACTTATGACGTGGTGAGCACCGTGACGGTCAGCGACGAGGGGCAGGTGGGCGATGCCATGGGGGAGGTGGGCTTGAGCAGGTGGCTGCCCTTCGTGGCGCCGGAGTGGCCCGACCACTCAATCAGTCGGCTCCGGGCCGCCATCGCCGCCCGCACGGAGGCGGTTCACACCGGGGGAAGCCCCGACCTGGCTCAGTTCGGGCGGGTCGTGTTGGGCCTGAACCGCAGTGACCGTTGGACCGAGGCACTTTCCACGGCGCTGCTCGGCAACTGGGTCGCCCCGCTGTACGACGGCAACGGAATCGGTCGACCTTCACTCGACCGCCTGCGTTCAGAGGCCCGGAGGCTTCATGCTCAGCTGGTTCCGCTGTGGGAGCGGCGTCCCGGCAAGAACAGAGTCCTCCCACTGGAGACACCCTTCCGAAACGGCACGACGCTGCGAGACCTGCTCGCCGACCGGTCCCTCCCCGACGACCCAGTGCTTGATCAGGTACCTGGCGATCGCCGCTTGGCCGCTGTCTTGGCCGCACTGAGACCGGCCGACCGGGCTGTCGTCCTCGCCCGCGGCCACAGCGGCGTGGCGACCTGGGCCGAGGCCGCGGCGCTCAGCGGCAGCGAGCGTCCAGACGAGGACGGCGAACGGGTACGCCGTACGGTCCGCCGCACCGTCGCAGAACTACGGCGCCGCGACGGACAGCGCACCGGCGGTCCCACCGGCCTGTGGACCCCGGCCGAGGGCGGCGCATCCCGGTGACAGGGTTTCTGGTCCCAGTCGGCGTGGAATGCCTCGGCGCATTGGTCGCCACCGGACTGATCATGCTCGGTGCGTGGGCAGTCAAGGTGATCCGAAGACGGCGAGTTCCACTGCCTACCGCTCTGGTGGTGGCGTCGTCGGTCACCGTTGAGGTGTTCTCCGACGCAGGAATGGAGCCGCTCAGCGTGAGTATGTCGCCTGACTTGCCACGCCGGGCGGCGCTCCAGCCGCCGCACGTCGCGCCGAGAAAGGGCGCGTCTACGACAGATGTCCAGCGGATGCGACACCTGTCGTGCTCGATCACAGTCCGCCGGACCCCAGGGGGATAGCCTGGCGCAAGCGGGCGCTTGCAACAGTTAGCAGATGGGTGCATGCTGGGGGCATGGCTTCGATCGGTATGGGGGATCTCGGGGCGTTTCTCCGGGAGCAGCGGCGGCAGGCGAAGCTGTCGCTGCGGCAGCTCGCGGAGGCGGCGGGGGTCTCGAACCCGTATCTGAGCCAGATCGAGCGCGGGCTGCGCAAGCCCAGCGCGGAGATCCTCCAGCAGATCGCGAAGGGCCTGCGGATCTCCGCCGAGACGCTCTACGTCCAGGCCGGAATCCTCGACGAACGTGTGCAGGACGCCGCCGGGGGGCAACCGCCGGGCGGGGTGCGGGAAGCGGTGCTGGCCGATCCCGCCCTCACCGAACCGCAGAAGCAGGCACTGCTCCAGATCTACGAATCGTTCCGCAAGGAGAACCGCTGATGCCTCTCACCGACGACCTCCGCAAGTCCCTGGCCAACGCCTCGCCGCTCTACTTCGCCGCGGGCACGGCCGACCTCGCCGCCCAGAAGCTGCGGGACCTGCCGGCCACGTTCGACCGGCTGCGCAGCGAGGCGCCGGAGCGGCTGCCGAAGCTGCGGGAGCGCGCGCAGACCCTCGCGCTCCAGGGCGCGGGCATCGCGCTCGAGTACGCCGTGAAGGCCCGCGAGACGTACGACGGGCTGGCCGAGCGCGGCCGGACCGTGGTGGAGCGGCGCCGCGAGGAGAAGGACGAGGCAGACGCCACCGACACGGCCGGCACGGCCGACACGCTCGTCACCGAGCCGGTCACCGAGCCGGTCGCCCCGACCGTCGCCGCATCCGTCCCCGAGCCCGTCTCGGAGCCCGTCACCGAGCCCGTGACCGAGCCCGCCGCCTCCCAGGAGAAGGCCGTGCCCCGGCAGCGCCGCAGCGCGCCGCGCAAGCCCGCGGCCAAGAAGACTCCGCCGCAGGCATGACCGTCCCCACGCTTGGGTACCGGCCGGTCGAGCGGGCATTACGCACCGAGGCTTCCGGCCGGTAGCGTGGATGGAGACGGTCGGTCAATCGACATGGTGGTGACGGAATGCTGTTGGGAAGCTTCAACTCCGTAGTGGGCTTCATCTTTCTTGGCCTCCTGATCCTCAGCGTCTACGCCCTGGTCCACGCGGCGCTCCAGCGGGAGGACGCCTACCGCGCGGCGGACAAGCAGACCAAGCGCTTCTGGCTGCTGATCCTCGGCGTGACGGTCGCGGTGCAGCTCTTCCTCGGCATGCTGCTGCTGGTGCTCGCGGGTGCCGTCGCGACGATCGTGTACCTGGTGGACGTGCGTCCGGCCCTGCGCGCGGTCAGCGGCGGCGGGCGCGGGAGCAGGGGCGGGGGCTGGAGCAGCAGCGACGGGCCGTATGGTCCGTACAACGGCAACCGCTGAGACCCCTCCGTGGCCCGTCCGCACACGGCGCGGAGGGGCGGCGGGTGAGAAAAAGCCCACGTACCGAGGGTTAGCCGTGGCCGGAAACAGCCCTTAGCATCAACGGGGACACCCGCTTGATGAACGCCAGAGGAAAAGTAGTGCGCTTTCGCCTGACACCACGGGAGACAAGCTTCTACGCACTTTTCGCCGCAGCGGCCGACAATGTGCTCAGTGGCTCGAAACTGCTCATGGAGCTGCTCGGCGCCGAACCCGCTACGCGCGTGGAGATCGCCGACCGGATGCGCGCCGCCGAGCACGCGGGTGACGACACGACCCACGCGATCTTCCACCAGCTGAACTCCAGTTTCATCACCCCGTTCGACCGCGAGGACATCTACCGGCTGGCCTCCCGGCTCGACGACATCATGGACTTCATGGAGGAGGCCGTCGACCTCGTCGTCCTCTACGAGATCGACGAGCTGCCGAAGGGTGTCGAGCAGCAGATCGAGGTCCTGGGCCGCGCGGCCGAGCTGACCGCCGAGGCGATGCCGAACCTCCGCACCATGGAGCGCCTGAACGAGTACTGGATCGAGGTCAACCGCCTGGAGAACCAGGCCGACCAGATCCACCGCCGCCTCCTCGCGCACCTCTTCAACGGCAGCTACGGCGCCATAGAGGTCATGAAGCTCAAGCAGATCGTGGACGTGCTGGAGGAGGCCGCGGACGCGTTCGAGGCCGTGGCCAACACGGTCGAGACGATCGTCGTCAAGGAGTCCTGAACCCGCCCGTGGACACCTTCGCCCTGGTCGTCGTGGTCCTGACCGCGCTGTTCTTCACCTACACGAACGGCTTCCACGACTCCGCGAACGCCATCGCGACCTCGATCTCGACCCGGGCGCTCACCCCGCGTGTCGCCCTCGGCATGGCCGCCGTCATGAACCTGGCCGGCGCCTTCCTCGGCAGCGGGGTGGCGAAGACGGTCAGCGAGGGGATCATCGACACGCCGACCGGCAAGCAGGGCATGACGATCCTGTTCGCCGCGCTCCTCGGCGCGATCGTGTGGAACCTCGTCTCCTGGTACTACGGGCTGCCCTCGTCGTCGTCGAACGCCCTGTTCGGCGGCATGATCGGCGCGGCGCTGGCGGGCAGCTCGGCGGTGCACTGGGACGGCGTGGTCACCAAGATCGTCATCCCGATGTTCGCCTCGCCGCTGATCGGGCTGATCCTCGGCTACCTCGTGATGGTCGCGATCCTGTGGATCTTCCGCCGCGCGAACCCGCACCGGGCGCAGCGCGGCTTCCGCATGGCGCAGACCGTCTCGGCGGCGGGCATGGCGCTCGGGCACGGCCTCCAGGACGCGCAGAAGACGATGGGCGTCGTCGTGATGGCGCTGATCATCGCGGACGTCGAGGACGAGAGCGACGCGATCCCCCTGTGGGTGAAGCTGTCCTGCGCGACGATGCTGTCCCTCGGGACGTACGCGGGCGGCTGGCGCATCATGCGGACGCTGGGGCGCCGCATCATCGAGCTGGACCCGCCGCGCGGCTTCGCGGCGGAGACGACGGCGGCCTCGGTGCTGTACTCGGCGTCGTACGTGTTCAACGCGCCGATCTCCACGACGCACGTCATCACGTCGGCGATCATGGGCGCGGGCGCGACGCGGCGGATCAGCGCGGTGCGCTGGGGCGTGGCGAAGAGCATCGTGGCCGGGTGGTTCATCACGATGCCGGCGGCGGGGATCGTCGCGGCGCTGTGCTACCTGGGAGTCCACTTCACGGTCGGCTGAGCCCGCCCCCGTCCCCCGGGGCCGCCGCCAAACCCGCGTCGACGCTTGCCGCACCTCCTCGGCGACACTTCCCCATCCTCCGGACGGCGCGCACACCCGTGCGCGCGCCGCGTCCCACTGCCACACAACTCTCACTGTCCCCTCTGCGCCCATGGCGCGCGCCCGGTGCGTGAATCGATACGGGAGCGCGGACCGACGAGCCGAAGGGGACACGTTGAGAACTTCACGACACCGTTCACGCATCGCCGTCACGGCCGCCTGCGCCGCCGTGGCCGCCGCGCTGTCGGGGCCCGCGGGCGCCGCGGGCCCCGACGCCGCCCCACCGGGCGCCGCCGCCACGGGGACGACGGTCACGCTGGTCACGGGCGACCGCGTCGTCGTCCGCGACGGCGGCGGGGCCGGGCGGCTGATCCGGGCCGAGGGCCGGGAGGACGTGCCGTTCCGCGTCTTCGAGGACGACGGCGCGACGTACACGATCCCGGCGGACGCGCTCCCGATGATCGCGGCGGGCACGCTGGACCGCCGCCTGTTCGACGTGACGGAGCTGAGCCGCGCCCCGTACCAGGAGGCGGACGGGCTGCCGCTGATCGTCACCTACACGGACGAGCGCCCGGCGGCGCTGCGGGCGGCCGACGTACGCGCCGACCTGCCCGCCGTCGACGGTGAGGCGCTGACCGTCGCGCCGGGCGACGCGACCGCCCTGTGGGAGCAGCTCACCGGGCCGCGCGCCCTGGCGTCCGGCGTCGAGACCGTGGCGCTCGACGGCGTGGCGACGAAGACGCTGGCCGAGAGCGTGCCGCAGATCGGCGCGCCGGAAGCCTGGGCGGCGGGCTACGACGGCGAGGGCGTCACCGTGGCCGTCCTGGACACCGGGATCAGCTCGACCCACCCGGATGTGGCGGACCACGTCGTGGCGTCCGAGAACTTCTCCGACGCGGCGGACGCCGAGGACCGCGACGGCCACGGCACGCACGTCGCGTCCACCGCCACGGGCACCGGCGCGCACTCCGGGGGCACGTACACAGGCGTCGCGCCCGGCGCCGACCTGATCAACGCCAAAGTGCTCGACGACACCGGGAGCGGCTGGGAGTCCGACATCGTCGAGGGCATGCAGTGGGCCGTGGACGAGGGCGCGGACATCGTGAGTCTCAGCCTCGGCGGCACGGCCACGCCGGAGGTCGACCCGCTGGAGGAGGCGGTGGAGAGCCTGTCGGCGTCGTCGGACGCGCTGTTCGTCATCGCGGCGGGCAACGAGGGCCCCGGCGCCGGTACGGTCGGCAGCCCCGGCACCGCCGCCTCCGCGCTGACGGTCGGCGCGGTGGACAAGCAGGATGTCCTGGCCAGCTTCTCGTCCACGGGGCCGACCCCGGGTGAGGGACTGGTCAAGCCGGATGTGACCGCGCCCGGCGTGGACATCGCCGCCGCCGGGGCCGAGGGCGCCGCGATCTGGGACTACGGCACGCCCGTCACGGACGGGTACGTCGCGATCAGCGGCACGTCCATGGCCACCCCGCACGTCTCGGGAGCCGCCGCACTCCTCGCACAGGCCCACCCCGACTGGACCGGCCAGCAGATCAAGGCCGCCCTCACCTCATCGGCCGTCTCCACCGGCGCGTACACCCCGTTCCAGCAGGGCACCGGACGCATCAACGTCCCCGCCGCCCTCGCACAGAACGTCATCGCGGAGACCGGCCCGCTCAGCTTCGGCGTCGTCCCGTACCCCCACGACACGGCCGAGCCCGTCACCCGCGACCTCACCTACCGCAACCTCGGCGACACCGACACCACCCTGATTCTCAGCGCGGAAGCGACGGGCCCGGACGGAAACCCGGCGCCAGAGGGTCTCTTCACCCTCGCCGCCGACACCCTCACCGTCCCGGCGGGCGGCACCGCCACCGTCCAGGTCACCGCCGACACCAGCACGGGCGACGCGTACGGCGCCCACAGCCTCACCGTCACCGCCACCGGCGACGACGGGACGGCGGTCACCACCGTCGGCGCGGTGGAGCGCGAGGAGGAGAAGTTCGACCTCGCCTTCACCCCCACCGGCCGCGACGGCGCACCCGCCGCCGACTGGACGGGCATGGTCTACGACCTGTCCGCCGGCGCGTTCCACAACGTCACGCCCGGCCCGGACGGCACCGCCACCCTCCGCCTCCCCGCGGGCAGCTACGCCGTGGACACCAGCATCCCGTACCTCCCCGACGGCGCCGCCGAGCCGACCGGCTGGGACTGGCTGCTCCACCCCGTCCTCGACCTCACCGAGGACACCACCGTCGCCGCGGCCGCGGCCGACGCCCGCCCGATCGACGTGACGGGCCCCGACGCCGCGACCGAGCAGACGGACCTCACCGTGGGCATCGACCTGCTGTCCCCCGAGGGCGCCGGATTCGGCACGACCTGGGTGGCCGCCGGGCTGCCGGACGGCCTGCGCACCGCCGCGCTCGGCGACGTCCCCGACGGCTGGACGGGCACGGCGTACGCCGGAGCGACCTGGGAGCGCGAGGGCGCGCGCTACCACCTCGCCGAGAGCCGCCCCGGCACCCTCTACACCGGACTGACGCACCGGGCCGGCGCGGACGAGCTGGCGCGCATCGCGACCTCGGCGGGCGCCTCGCTGCCGGAGCGCACGGGCTCGCTGTTCGCCGCGTCCGAGGTGGTCCCCTGGTCGTCGGCGCGCGGCGAGCCGCTGCCGGTGACGACGGACGTGCTGGTGGAGGCCGGTTCCGGCGCGTGGAGCCAGGACCTGTGGCAGGACGCCCCGGACGGCACGCCGGAGACGCTGCACACGACGGGCTTCGTGCCGTACGAGGCGGGCGGGAGCTACGAGACGGTGCTGAACGTCGGCGTGTTCGGGCCGCGTATCGGCGCGGACCAGGGGCTGTTCCGGTCGGGCGACACGCTGTTCGCCGTCCTCCCCCTCTTCGCCGACGGCGCGGGCAACAGCGGCGACAGCGCGTACGTCTCCGCCGCCACGACCCTCAGCCGCGACGGCGAGGAGTACGCGGCGAGCACCGATCCGCTGGGCGCCGCGCAGTTCGCGCTGCCCGCCGAGGAGGCGGCGTACGAACTGGTCGCGACGGTGGACCGCACGGGTCTCGCCGCGTCGGTGAGCACGCGCGTCACCGTCTCGTACGCCTTCACGTCGGCGGCCGTCGCGGACGGCGGAACGGTGGCGCTGCCCGCGTCCGCCGTCCGGTTCACGCCCGAACTGGCCCTGGACAGCACGGGACCCGCCGGGGAGACGGTACGGGTGCCGGTCGCGGTCGAGGGCGCGGCGACCGGGACGACCCCGGCCGTCGAGGTGTCCTACGACGGCGGCGCCACCTGGGCGGCGGCCCCGGTGGAGGACGGCGCCGTGACGGTGGAGAACCCGGCGGCGGACGGCACCGTGTCGTTCCGCGCCACCGCGACCGACACGGCGGGCAACACCACGACACAGACCATCACCGACGCCTACCGCACCCGCTGACCTTTCCCCCACCCCCCACAGGACGGCCCGCGCCTCACCCGGCGCGGGCCGTCCGCCACGCCTCTCCTGTAACCCTTCTCCCCCGGCCGAACAAGTAAGTGGGGAACCGTAGTTCGAGAACGTCAGGAGAGACGTGACAACGAGAAGACATCGCACGCGCGTGGCCGCCGTCGCGGCCTGCGCCGCCGTGGCAGCCGCGCTGACCGCGCTGCCGGCGGGCGCCGCCGCGCCGCAGCCCGGTCCTGGCGGGCAGGCCGCGCCGGGAGGACCGGCGACCACGATCACCCTCATCACCGGCGACCGCGTGGTGACGAGCGGCGGCCCCGACGGGACGCTCCGCGTCATACGGGCGGAGGGCCGGGACGACATCGGCTTCCGCATCGCGCGCGGCACCGGCGGCACGTACGTCATCCCGTCCGACGCCGAGCGCCTGGTCGCCGAAGGGACCCTGGACAGGCGGCTGTTCGACGTCACCGAGCTGAGCCGCGCCCCGTACCGCGAGGCCGACGGGCTGCCGCTGATCGTCACGTACGACGGCGAACGCCCCGCCACGCTGCGGGCGGCGGACGTACGCGCGGACCTGCCGGCGATCGACGGCGAGGCGTTGACCGTCGCGCCGGGCGAAGCGGCGGCTCTCTGGGAGCAGTTGACCGGGCCGCGCACCCTGGCGTCCGGCATCGAGACCGTGGCGCTGGACGGCATCGTCACCAAGACGCTGGCCGAGAGCGTCCCGCAGATCGGCGCCCCCGAGGCGTGGGAGGCCGGTTACGACGGAACGGGCGTGACGATCGCCGTCCTCGACACCGGGATCAGCTCCACGCACCCGGACGTCGCCGACCACGTCGTCGCGGCCGAGAACTTCTCCGACTCGGAGGACACCGAGGACCGCGACGGCCACGGCACCCACGTGGCCTCGACGGCGACCGGCACCGGCGCGCAGTCCGGCGGCACGTACACGGGCGTCGCGCCCGGCGCCGACCTGATCAACGCCAAGGTCCTGGACGACTACGGCTACGGCTGGGACTCCGACATCGTCGAAGGCATGCAGTGGGCCGTCGACCAGGGCGCCGACATCGTCAGCATGAGCCTCGGCGGCACCGCCACCCCCGGACTCGACCTGCTGGAAGAGGCCGTGGACAGCCTCTCCGCCTCCTCGGACACCCTCTTCGTCGTCGCGTCGGGCAACGAGGGCCCGGACGCCGGTACGGTCGGCAGCCCCGGCACCGCCGCCTCCGCGCTGACGGTCGGCGCGGTGGACAAGCAGGATGTCCTCGCCGAGTTCTCCTCCGCGGGACCCACGGTCGGCGACGGCTTCGTGAAGCCCGACGTCACGGCCCCGGGCGTGGACATCGCCGCCGCCGGGGCCGAGGGCGCCGCCATCTGGGACTACGGCACGCCCGTCACGGACGGCTATGTCGCGCTCAACGGCACGTCCATGGCCACCCCCCACGTCTCCGGCGCCGCCGCGCTCCTCGCCCAGGCGCACCCCGACTGGGACGGCGAGCAGATCAAGGCCGCCCTGACCTCCTCCGCCGTGTCGACGGGCGACTACAGCCCGTTCCAGCAGGGCACGGGACGCATCGACGTCCCCGCCGCCCTCGCGCAGAACGTCATCGCGGAGCCCGGCGCGCTGAACTTCGGCGTCGTCCCCTACCCACACGACGACGCGGAGCCCGTCACCCGCGACCTCACCTACCGCAACCTCGGCGACACCGACGTCACCCTGGACCTCACCACCGAAGCCACCGGCCCGGGCGGAAACCCGGCGCCGGAAGGCCTCTTCACCCTCGCCACCGACACCGTGACCGTTCCGGCGGGCGGCACCGCCACCGTCCAGGTCACCGCCGACACCAGCACGGGCGACGCGTACGGCGCGTACGGCCTCACCGTCACCGCGACGGGCGGCGACGGCACCACCGTCCGCACGGTGGGCGGCGTCGAGCGCGAGGCGGAGCACGCCGAACTGACCCTCACCGCCACCGGCCGCGACGGCGAACCGTCCGCCGACTGGCTGGCCACCGTCTGGGACCTCACCACCGGCGAGCCGCTCTTCGCCGGACCCGAGGAGGACGGCACGGCCACCCTCCGCCTGCCCGTCGGCGACTACGCCCTCGACAACATCACCGACATCTGGGACCCGGAGACCGGCGACCTCCTCGGCAGCGATTTCCTCTCCATGCCGCACCTCGCGCTCACGGAGGACACCGCCGTCGACTTCGACTCCGCCGACACGCGCCCGGTGGACGTGAGCTTGGCCGCCGACGGGGCCGAACTGAGCGTTCTGACCGTCGGCTACAGCGCGGCGACCGAGGGGGACGCCGGCATCGGGCTGAGCGCTTCCACCGGCGACCTGCCGGAGGGCTTCCGCAGCGGCACGGTCGGCGAACCGGCGCCCGGCTGGGAGCCGTCGACGCACATGGCCGCCGAATGGGCGGGCGAGGGCGTGCAGTTCCACACGGCCGACGTCCGCCCGACCACGCTCTACGACGGGCTGACCCGGCACGTCGCCCGGCGCGACCTGGCCCGCGTCACCACCACGCTGGGCTCGCCCGAGGCGGGCGGGGACGGCATGCTGAGCGCCGGGATCGACGGGATTCCGCAGCTCAGCGACCTCAGCTACGCCGTGCCGGGGGCCGTGGAGGTGTGGCTCGACGCGACCTCGGGCCCGTGGCGGCAGTCGTACGCGGCTTTCTCAGCGTCCGGCGGCATGGGCGGCCACTTTCTCAGCGGCCTCCGCTCCTACGCGCCGCGCGAGCGGACCCGGGCGGCGTTCGGCGTGGGCGTCTTCGGCACGTCGGTCGACCCCGCCGCGGGCGAGGGCGTCCAGCGCGTCGGCGACACGCTCTCCGTCACCATCCCGGCGCTGAACGACGGCGGCGGGAACGCGTACAGCAGCTGGGCGGCCGAGGAGCGGGTGACGCTCTACCGCGACGGCGAGGAGTACGCGACGAGCGACTACACGCTGGAGTGGACGACGTTCGAAGTCCCCGCCGACGAGGCGGAGTACGAGCTGGTCGCCACCGTGGACCAGGGTGAGCCGGGAGCGGTCCTCAGCTCCCGCGTCACCTCCGCGTGGACGTTCACGTCGGCGCGCCCCGCCGGGGACGAGCCGGTGTCGCTGCCCGTCTCGGCGGTCCGTTTCCTGCCGCGCCTGGCGCCGGACAGCACAGCCCCGGCGGACGGTACGTTCCGCGTCCCGGTGACCGTCGAGGGCTCGGCCGCCGGGGAGACCCCGGCCGTGGAGGTCTCCTACGACAGCGGCGAGACGTGGGAGGACGTCCGCGTCCGAAACGGCAAGGTGAAGGTCACCAACCCCGAGGCAGGCGGCACGGTCTCCTTCCGCGCCACCGTCACCGACGAGGACGGCAACACCAGCACCCAGACCGTCATCGACGCCTACCGCACCAAGTAACCACCCCGCACAGCACGTCGGCCCGCGCCCGCCACGGCGCGGGCCGGCGCGCGTTCCGCCCCTTTGCCAAACCTTGACTTCGGGCGTGACACCGAACTCCCGTTCCACACGTGTCTGTTGAGAGACCGGGACCCGATCGGGACAGCCCGGGGAAGTGGGGGAGATCTTGTCGACGCAACGACACCGCGCGCGCGTCACGGCCGTGGCGGCGTGTGCCGCCGTGGCCGCCGCGCTCACGGCCGGACCGGCGGAGGGGGCGGGCGAACGGCCCGCGGCCGGGGGTCCGTCCGCGTTCGTCACGCTGGTCACGGGTGACCGCGTGGCGACCAACGGCACGAGCGGGCCAGTGCAGTTCCTACCGGCGGAGGGCCGCGAAGGCATACCCTTCCGCGTCCAGCGCGCGGACGGGGCGACGTACGTCATCCCGTCCGACGCGGA
The DNA here is from genome assembly GCF_044461265.1 of Streptomyces sp. NPDC049879. Taxonomy (NCBI): domain Bacteria; kingdom Bacillati; phylum Actinomycetota; class Actinomycetes; order Kitasatosporales; family Streptomycetaceae; genus Streptomyces; species Streptomyces sp. NPDC049879. Next base: position 491,509 of record NZ_JBITKT010000005.1, read on the forward strand.
ACGCCTGGTCGCCGAAGGGACGCTCGACCGGCGGCTGTTCGACGTCACCGAGCTGAGCCGCGCCCCGTACCGCGAGGCGGACGGGCTGCCGCTGATCGTCACCTACGACGGCGAACGCCCCGCCGCGCTCCGGTCGGCGGACGTACGCGCCGACCTGCCCGCCATCGACGGCGAGGCCCTGACGGTGGACGCCGGCCAGGCCGGTGCCCTCTGGCGGCAGCTCACCGAACCCGCCGACGACGCCCGCGCGTTGACGACCGCGCCCGGCATCGAGGCGATCGCGCTGGACGGCATCGTCACCAAGTCCCTCGCCGAGAGCGTCCCGCAGATCGGCGCGCCGGAAGCCTGGGCGGCGGGCTACGACGGCGAGGGCGTGACGATCGCCGTTCTCGACACGGGTATCAGCTCCACCCACCCGGACGTCGCCGACCATGTCATCGCGTCCGAGAACTTCTCCGACGCGGCGGACGCCGAGGACCACGACGGCCACGGCACGCACGTCGCGTCCACCGCCACGGGCACCGGCGCCCTGTCGGACGGCACCTACACGGGTGTCGCCCCCGGCGCGGACCTCCTCAACGGCAAGGTCCTGGACGACGAGGGCTCCGGCTGGGAGTCCGACATCGTCGCCGGGATGCAGTGGGCCGTCGCCCAAGGCGCCGACATCGTCAGCATGAGCCTCGGCGGCACCGCCACTCCCGAACTCGACCTGATGGAAGAGGCCGTCAACACCCTGTCGGCCGACTCGGACACCCTCTTCGTCGTCGCGTCGGGCAACGAGGGCCCCGGCGCCGGTACAGTCGGCAGCCCCGGGACGGCGGAGGCGGCCCTGACGGTGGGGGCGGTGGACAAGCAGGACGTCCTCGCCGACTTCTCCTCCGCGGGCCCCACGGCCGGTGACGGCCTCGTGAAGCCCGACGTGACCGCGCCCGGCGTGGACATCGCCGCCGCCGGGGCCGAGGGCGCCGCCATCTGGGACTACGGCACGCCCGTCACGGACGGCTATGTCGCCATCAGCGGCACGTCCATGGCGACCCCCCATGTCTCCGGCGCCGCCGCGCTCCTCGCCCAGGCGCACCCCGACTGGGACGGCGAACGGCTCAAGGCCGCCCTCGCCTCCTCCGCCGTCTCCACCGGCGCGTACACCCCGTTCCAGCAGGGCACCGGACGCATCGACGTCCCCGCCGCCCTCACCCAGGACGTGATCGCCGAGACCGGCCCGCTGAACTTCGGCGTCGTCCCCTACCCCTACGACGACACCGAGCCCGTCACCCGGGACGTCACCTACCGCAACCTCGGCGACACCGACGTCACGCTCGACCTGGCGACGACCAGTCTCGGCCCGGACGGGAACCCGGCGCCCGACGGCATGTTCACCCTGGCCCAGGACAGCGTGACCGTCCCGGCGGGTGACACCGCCACCGTCCAGGTGACAGCCGATGGACGGCTCGGCGACGGGTCGGGCGCCTTCGGCGTGTGGGTCACCGCGACCGGCGACGACGGCACCACCGTCCGCACCGCGGGCGTGGTCGAACGCGAGGCGACACAGGTCCAGTTGGACATCACCGCGACGGGCCGGGACGGCGAGACCGCCCTCGACTGGGGCGGCGTCCTCTACAACACGTCCACGGGTGACGGGTACTGGGTCTACCCCGACTGGGACGGCACCGCCCGCCTCCGCGTCACCCCGGGTGACTACGTGGTGGACACCACGATCCGCGGCTGGGACTCCCCCGAGGACGCGAACCCGGCGTCGACCGACTGGATCGTCCAGCCCCGCCTGTCGCTGACCGAGGACACGTCGGTCACGGTGGACGCCGCCGACGCCCGCCCGTTCGACGTCCGCACCCCGGACCCGGACACCGAGGCGACCGACCTGACGGTGGGCTACGACCTGGTCACGACCGCGGGCGTCAGCTGGTCCGCGTCCGTCGGCGGCCTCGACGCGGCGGACAGCCTGGGCACCGCCACGATCGGCGGACTGCCAGGCGGCTGGTCCGCCGACACGTACTACACCGGCACCTGGGGGGCCGGCGGCGCCGAGTACCACTCCGTGGACTTCCGCGAGACCCCGCTGTACACGGGCCTGGACAAGCGGCTGCGCCCCCGCGACCTGGCGCGCGTCCGGACGGAGATCGGCTCCCCGGTCCCGGACGCGGAGGGCATGCTCTACACGATGAACGAGAACGTGTGGGGCGGCGCCGCCGTGGCGCTGCCGGTGCCGCGGACCGTGGACGTGTACGTGGAGGTGGCGGCCGGGGCCTGGCAGCAGCAGGTGGAGTACTTCGCGGCGGACGGGGCCTCGATCTCGTTCGAGAGCCCGTACCGGGAGTACGCGCCGCGCGAGCGGACCACCGAGACGTTCAACACGGGTGTGTTCGGCCCGTCGTTCCTCTCGCCGGACGAGGGCCTGTACCGCGGCGGCGACTGGCTGTACACGAACTTCCCGACGCTGCGCGACGGCGGCGGCAACACCCACTCGGGCTGGTACGACACCTACACGACCACCCTCTACCGGAACGGCGAGGAGTACGTCTCCACCAGGGACTCGCTGGACTGGTCGTCGCTCGAACTGCCCGCCGACGAGGCCGAGTACGAGCTGGTCACGACCGTGGAACGCGGCGGGGCGTCTGTCTCCTCCACTGTCACCTCGGCGTGGACGTTCACCTCGGCGCGCACCGGGGACGACGAAGAGGTGCGCCTGCCCTCCTCCGCCGTCCGCTTCTCGCCGCGCCTCGCGCTGGACAGCACGGCACCGGCGGACCGCGCGTTCCGCGTGCCGGTGACCGTCGAGGGCTCGGCCGCCGGGACGGTCCCGGCCGTGGAGGTCTCCTACGACAGCGGTGAGACGTGGACGGACGCCCCGGTCCGCGACGGCAAGGTGAAGGTCACCAACCCGGCGGCAGGCGGCTCGGTGTCGTTCCGCGCCACCGCGACCGACGAAGACGGCAACACCAGCACCCAGACCATCATCGACGCCTACCGCACCAGGTAGACACCGCCCGCACGACGACGGCCCGCGCCCGCTCCGGCGCGGGCCGTCCGCGTTCTTCACAAGACCTTCACGCCGCTTCGCGGGACAGAAGTGGCCCCCTGCGCGTGTTTGTTGACGGATCGGAACCCGATCGAAACAGTTCGTGCACGTCAGGAGAGACGTTTGACAACGAAACGACACCGCGCGCGCGTCGCCGCCGTGGCGGCCTGCGCCGCCGTCGCCGCCGCGCTCACGGCCGGGCCCGCGGGCGCCGCGGGTCCCGCGGAGCGGCCGGGCGGGCAGTCCGCCGCCGAGGGCCCGTCCACGCTGGTCACGCTCGTCACCGGTGACCGGGTGCTGACGAACGGCCCGGAAGGAACCGTGCGGTTAATACCCGCCGAGGGCAGGGAGGGCATACCCTTCCGCGTCCTGCGCGCCGGGGAGGCGACGTACGTCATCCCGTCCGACGCGGAGCGCCTCCTCGCCGAAGGGACCCTCGACCGGCGGCTGTTCGACGTCACCGAGCTGAGCCGTGACGCGTACCGGCAGGCGGAGGGGCTGCCGCTGATCGTCACCTACACCGGCGACCGCCCGGCGACCCTGCGGTCGGTGGACGTACGCGCCGACCTCCCCGCCATCGACGGCGAGGCGCTCACCGTGGACGCCGGCCAGGCGGGCGCCCTGTGGCAGCAGCTCACCGAACCCGCCGACGGCGCACGGGCGTTGACGGCCGCGCCCGGCATCGAGGCGATCGCGCTCGACGGCATCGTCACCAAGACACTGGCCGAGAGCGTCCCGCAGATCGGCGCCCCCGAGGCGTGGGAGGCCGGTTACGACGGCACGGGCGTCACCGTCGCCGTCCTCGACACCGGCATCAGCACCACCCACCCCGACGTCGCCGACCACGTCGTCGCGGCCGAGAACTTCTCCGACGCCGAGGACGCCGAGGACCGCGACGGCCACGGCACGCACGTGGCCTCGACGGCGACCGGCACCGGCGCCATGTCGGACGGCACGTACACCGGCGTCGCCCCCGGCGCGGACCTGATCAACGGCAAGGTCCTCGACGACTACGGCTCCGGCTGGGAGTCCGACATCGTCGAAGGCATGCAGTGGGCCGTGGACGAGGGCGCGGACATCGTCAGCATGAGCCTCGGCGGCACCGCGACGCCCGAACTCGACCTCCTCGAAGAGGCCGTGGACACCCTGTCCGCCGAGTCCGGCGTCCTGTTCGTCATCGCGGCGGGCAACGAGGGCCCCGGCGCCGGCACGGTCGGCAGCCCCGGCACCGCCGCCTCCGCCCTCACGGTCGGCGCCGTCGACAAGGAGGACGTCCTCGCCGACTTCTCCTCCGCCGGACCCACGGCAGGCGACGGCTTCGTCAAGCCGGACGTGACGGCCCCCGGCGTGGACATCGCCGCCGCGGGCGCGGAAGGCGCCGCCATCTGGGACTACGGCACGCCCGTCACGGACGGCTATGTCGCCATCAGCGGCACCAGCATGGCCACCCCGCACGTCTCCGGCGCCGCCGCGCTCCTCGCCCAGGCCCACCCGGACTGGACCGGCCAGCAGATCCGCGCGGCCCTCACCTCATCCGCCGTCTCCACCGGCGCCTACTACTCCCCGTACCAGCAGGGCACCGGACGCATCGACGTCCCCGCCGCCATCGCGCAGAACGTCATCGCCGAGTCGGGCCCCCTCAGCTTCGGCGTGGTCCCCTACCCGCAGGACGAGGCCGAGCCCGTCACCCGCGACCTCACCTACCGCAACCTCGGCGACGCCGACGTGACGCTCGACCTGGCGACGACGACCCTCGGCCCGGACGGAAGCCCGGCGCCCGAGGGCCTGTTCACCCTCGCCCAGGACAGCGTGACCGTCCCGGCGGGCGGCACGGCCACCGTCCAGGTCACGGCGGACGCGCGCCTCGGCGACGCGTTCGGCGGCTACGGCCTGTGGGTCACCGCGACCGGCGACGACGGCACCACCGTCCGCACCGCGGGCGGCGTCGAACGCGAGTCGGAGCGCCACGAGTTGACGCTCACCGCCACCGGCCGCGACGGCGAGCCCACCGCCGACTGGAGCGGCTCGGTCCTCAACCTCGTGACGGGCGACTTCTTCTGGGTGGACCCGTCGGAGGACGGCACCGCCACCCTGCGCCTGCCCGAGGGTGACTACGTGGTGGACAACGTCATCTGGGACTGGGCCGACCCCGAGGACGACAGCCCGGTCGGCGCCGACTGGCTGTCCGTGCCCCGCCTGTCGCTGACCGAGGACACGACCGTCTCGACCGACTCCGCCGACGCCCGCCCGTTCGAGGTCACCGCGCCCGAGCGGGACACCGAACTCACCGACCTGACGGTGGGCTACGACATCGCCGACGCCGACGGCAACAGCTTCAGCTCCGGCTTCGGGGCCGTGGGCCTTGAGGACGGCTTCGCGACCGGCACGATCGGCGACGTGCCCGACGACTGGTTCGCCGACACGTTCTACAGCGCCACCTGGGAGACGGACAGCGCCGAGTACCACGGCGCCGACTTCCGCGAGGGCCCGCTCTACACGGGCTTCGAGGAGCAGTTGCGCAAGCGCGACATGGCGCGCGTCCGCACGACGCTCGGCTCCCCGTCCCCGGACGCGGAGGGCTTCCTCTACGCGTTCAACGAGAACATCTGGGTGGCCGGTGCCGCGCCGCGTCCGCTGCCCCGGACCGTGGACGTGTACGTCGAGGCGGCGGCCGGAGCGTGGCAGCTGCAGCTCGACCACCTGGCGGCGGACGGTGCGGAGGGCTCGCTCGTCGGCTCCTTCCGGGAGTACGCGCCGCGCGAGCGGGTCAGCGAGACGTTCAACGTCGGTGTCCTCGGGACGTCGATCGCGTCGGACGAGGAAGGCCTCTACCGCAGCGGGGACTACCTCTTCGCCACCTTCCCGCCGATCCGCGACAGTGGCGGCCACGCGTACACCGGCTGGTCCGACACCTACGCGACCACCCTCTACCGGAACGGTGAGGAGTTCGCGACCAGCACCGTCCCGCTGGACTGGACGACGTTCGAACTGCCCGCAGAAGAGGCCGAGTACGAGCTGGTGACGACGGTGGAACGCGCCGGTCCCGCGGCTGTCTCCTCCACTGTCACCTCGTCGTGGACGTTCACGTCGGCGCATACGGCGGAGGACGAGTACGTACGCCTGCCCGCCTCGGCTGTCCGCTTCTCGCCGCGCCTCGCGGTGGACAGCACGGCGCCCGCCGACCGCACCTACCGCGTCCCGGTCACCGTCGAGGGCCCGGCCGCCGGGGAGACCCCGGCCGTCGAGGTCTCCTACGACAGCGGCGAGACCTGGGACGACGTCCGCGTCCGCAACGGCAAGGTGAAGGTCACCAACCCGGCGGCAGGCGGGTCGGTGTCGTTCCGCGCCACCGTCACCGACGAGGACGGCAACACCAGCACCCAGACCGTCATCGACGCCTACCGCACCAAGTAAAAGCACCGCAGTCCGCCGGGCCCGCCACGAAACATCGTGGCGGGCCCGGCCCGTTCACGGCCAGGATCGGCCCATGCGCACCCTCACCACCGACCGTCTCGACCTGCGGCCCGTCACCGACGCGGACACCGACGACATCGCCGCGCTGCACGCCGACCCCGAGGTGATGCGCTTCCTGACCGGCGGCGTCCCCGAGTCCCGCGCGGACGTCCTGGCCGTGGCGCTCCCCCGGCTGAGGCGGCCCGGCTACTGGACGGCGCGGGAACGGGGGACGGGCGCGTTCGCGGGCTGGTTCGAGCTGGTCGCGGTGGACGGCGAGCCGGGCACGGTGGAGCTGGGCTACCGGCTGCGCCGCGCCGCCTGGGGCCTCGGCTACGCCACCGAGGGCGCGCGGGCGCTCGTCGCGCACGGCTTCACGGAGCTGGGCGTCCGGCGCGTGACAGCCAACACCATGGCGGTGAACGCGGGTTCCCGCCGCGTGATGGAAAAGGCGGGCCTGTCGTTCGTCCGCGCCTACCACGGCGACTGGCCGGAGCGTATCCCCGGCTCGGAGCACGGCGAGGTGGAGTACGCGGTGACGCGCGACCAGTGGACGGCGGGGCGCGCCTGACCGTTCACTCCATCGAGGGACCGCCCGCCCTTCTTCCCCTGCGGCCGGTGCGGGCGTGGCTAGCGTGACGCGTGTCCGGAATGCCCGGACCCCACACCCCGGGAGGGAACACGCCCATGGCCACCGCCACCGCCGACCCGATCACGCTCAAGCTGGACCGGATGTTCACCGCCGTCGACTCCGACGGCGACGGGTTCGCCGACTGGTCCGACTTCCAGCGGATCGTGGACCGCTTCCTGACCGGCTACGGGATCGCCAAGGAGGACCGCCGGGCGCGTGCCCTGACGGCCGGCTACCAGATGTACTGGCTGGAGCTGCTGCGGCACGCGGACGGCAAGGACCGCCTGAGCCGTGAGCAGTTCATCGAGACGCACCGGCTGGCGAGCGTGGACACCAGCCGCTTCAACCTGGTCGAGGGCCTGTCGCACGCGGTCTTCGACGTCATGGACAGCGACGGCGACAACGGCATCGGCAGGTCGGAGTTCCAGCAGTACCTCACCGTATGGGGCATCGCCCACCCGGACGCCGTGGACACGTTCGACAGGCTGGACCTCGACGGCGACGGGTGTGTGAGCCGTCAGGAATTCCTGCGCGCGACCCGGGAGTTCCACTACTCGTCCGACCTGAACGCCCCCGGCAGCCTGCTGTTCGGCCCGATCGCGGACTGAGTCCGCCCGGCCGCCGGTAATTCCGGTGACGGCTCGCGCCCTTGTCCGTAGGGTGCGCCGGACAGGCGCCCCCACCGGAGAGGCCACGCGATGACCGGCACCGACACCGTACGTATCAGGCCCGCGCGCCGCGACGAGGCCGCCGCGCTGACGGACCTCGCCCTCCGTTCCAAGGCGCACTGGGGGTACGACGAGGCGTTCATGGCGGCCTGCCGCGAGGAGTTGACGATCACGGCCGAGCGCACGGAGCGCTCGGCCGTGGCGGAGCGGGCGGACGGCGCGCTCGTCGGGTTCACCACGGTGGACGGCGCGCCGCCGCAGGCCGTGCTGGGGATGATGTTCGTGGCGCCCGAGGCGATGGGCGCGGGCGTCGGGCGCCTGCTGTTCGCGCACGCGGCGGACACCGCGCGCGCCTCCGGCTGCACACGCCTGGTCTTCGACGCCGACCCGCACGCCGTGGGGTTCTACGAGGCGATGGGCGCCGTGCGGATCGGCGAGACGCCGTCCGGGTCCATCCCCGGCCGGGTGCTGCCGCTGATGGAGGTCAGGCTGCCCCGCTGATGTCGGCGGCCGGGTAGAGCACCCACGGGCTGTCCGCCAACTGCCGCAGGTGGAAGTCACCGAGGGCGCGTACGGGCCCGGCGTGCCGGTCGATCATCGCCGCCACCTCGGGCGGCGTCCCGGGCGGCCTGTCCCCCGCCGCCCAGCGGTCGAGGAACGCGCGCTGCTCGGCCAGCGTGCGTACGCCGTCCACCACGGGCTGGCGCAGGAGTTGGGAGGCGGCGGTGGCACGGTCGTAGCCCAAGTGGTCTGCCAGGAACGCCCGTTCGTCCGGCGCCAGCGCGAACCGGTCGCTGAGCGCAAGCCCGTAGTCCGCGAAGTAGACCGCGCCGCCGTCCGTGAGGACGTTCTCGAAGTGCGCGTCGAAGTGGATGAGTCCGCGATCCGCCATGAAGTCCGCGCCGCGCATCACGTCCCGCTCCACCCGCGCCCACTCGGCCGCGTCGGACTGCCCGGCGAGGTGGGCGGCGAGCGTGTGCGGGATGTGTTCGAGGAACAGCGCGAGGCTGTGCCGGGCTCCGGCGATCGCCTCAAGTCGCGCCCGTACGGCGGGTGAACCGCCCCAGTACGCCACCGAGCCGTCGATCCCGCCGAACTCGTCCACGAACCCGGGCGGCGGCGTGTCGGGCAGGACGCGCCAGTGGTACGTCAGCGGGAAGCCGCCGTACGCGCCGCCGAGGACCCAGGCGGTCGTCATCTCGTGCACGGCCAGCTCACGCCACGCCCCGATCCCGCAGGACCCGACCCGGTAGTGGTACGGCAGGGGCAGGCCGAAGACGTCGCGGGTGGACCGCGCGTTCCCCGGCTCCAGCTCGACGTCCGTCAGCGGCACCCGCTTCACGAACACCCGCGTCCCGGCGACGTCGAGCGCCGCCGAACGCCCCCCGATCCCGGAGCCGAGCGGCTCGGCGCCACGCACCAGCGCATCGAGCCGCCCATCGTCCAGCCCGGCCAGCTCCGCCGCCACCTTCCGGTGGACGCGCGCCCGTTCGTTCACGTTCCGCTCCTGGTGCGTATGACATAGGCGGCCTGGGCGGCCCCCCACAGGACCAACGCGCCACCGACCCACATCATCACCACCCCGACCTTGGTCAGCGTCACGACGGGTGTGTCCACCCCGTCCGTGAACTGCCACAGCGCGAGCCCGCCAAGACCGGTGACCACGCCTTCGACCAGGTTCCTTCCAGCACTGTTCATGCTGCGACGCTACGAGCCGGCCCGGCGGCGATCCTCCCCCCGACGGCTGACCCGGCCTGCACACTTCGTCGTACGCGGCGGGGTCAGCCGTCGGGGAACATCCGGCGGAACAGCGCCTCTTCGGTAGGCACGTTGATGACGGCCGGGGGCGGGAACGGCGCCGGGGGCGGGTCGCCGGTGTACGCGACGCAGCGGCCGCCGGGGGCCGGACGGGCACGCCGCCAGGCGAACACCGCCGCCCCGGCCACGACAGCGGCCGTCGCCACGACCAGCGCGTACTGCCTCACAGCCACCTCCCGGGGACGGCGCGGTAGGGGCGGGTGATCCGCTCGCGGTACGCGTGGTGCCCCGGGTTGTCGCGGAGGTGCCCGAAGACCCACCGCAGGGCGGCGTCCGACGACTCCTCCTCCGGCCCGTACTGGTCGCACACGACGCACTCGGCGGAGAAGTGGAACTGGCCGTTCTCCGGCCGGACCGTCCACTCCCTGAACCTGAACGTCCGCCCCCGCGCCGTCACTTCACGACCTCCCCGAGGTCGCAGGCGAACCAGACGGCCTTCCCCTGCCGGTACGGCAGCGTCTGCACGCCGAACTCGCCCGCCATCTCGCGCAGCATCCACAGCCCGCGCCCGGTCGCCGCCGCCCAGTCGGGTTCCTCGGTGTTCTTCGGCATCCGCCGCGAACGGTCGATCACCAGGACCACGGCCTGCCCGGCGTCGCGGACGACCTGGAGGTAGCAGGCGGGGTCGTCCACGTGGCGGCAGACGTTGGTCAGCAGCTCGGAGACACCCAGCCGCGCGAGTTCCACGGCCTCCTCAGCCGCCCCCCACCCACCGAACACATCCGCGACAACACGCCGCCAGACCCCGATCTCCCTCTCACGAGCCGTTAAGGCCCAGGCGTACGCGCACTGCGTCTCCGGGCGAAGTTCCTGCGGGGGCTTCATCGCACCTCCAGAGCTGTCAGGCACCACACCGGGGTGGGGGTGGCGGCGAACGAGCCCGCCAGGCGTTCTCATGGAGAGTCGCCGGACAGATACGCAACGTAGGCTCGGCACACTGTGGCACGGCGGGAATGTTGTCCGCAACGCCATGTACCCAAAAGGTTGACCGAACCTATGTTTGCCCTTCTCGGCACCTTCCCCTGATCGCTAGGCTGCGGCCGAGGGAGGTCACCCCATGACTGACGCACAGCCGAACCTGCACCGCCGACGCCTCGGCCTCGAACTGCGGGCACTCCGCAAGGCCGCCGGCCTGTCCCTGGTCGAGGCATCCGAACGGCTCGACCTGCCGGGCGGCCCGTCACTCAGCCGCATCGAGAACGGCAAGCAACGCGTACCGCCGACCTCGGTCTTCGGCTACTTCGAGATCTACGGCCTGACGGACGAGGTACGCCGCGCACACATCCGCGAACTGGCCAAACTCGCCGCCAACGGCCGCCGGAACAACCTGTTCAACGAGTTCCAGAGCGCGATCCCCGGTCCGTTCGCCGAGTATCTCCAGCTGGAGGAACTGGCGACGAAGAGCGAAACCTTCGAAGCCGTGGTTCCCGGGCTGCTCCAGACCGAGGCTTACGCGTACGCGATCGTTGAGGGTGGGCGCTCGTGGCACTACCAGCGAGAGATCCGCAACTTTGTCCAGCTACGGCTGGCCAGACAGAAGCTGCTCACCGGAGACAACCCTCTCCGACTGTGGTGCATCGTCGATGAGGCAGCGCTCATGCGGCGCGTCGGGAGCAACGCCGTGATGACAGAGCAACTTCAGCATCTCCTGAACGTGTCGGAGGAACACGACAACGTCGACATCCAGGTGCTGCCCTTCGACCAAGGGGCGCATACGGGCATCAACGGCCCTTTCCAGCTGCTGCACTTCGCCGCCGGTCCTCCGGTGGCCGTCCTGGAGCAGGTGACAACTTCTCTTTACCTGGAGGAGGATGTCCACTTGGCGCGCTACGAGATGCAGTTCGACCATTTGAGAGCCGAGGCACTCGACACGCGAGCCACGCTGGCCTACATCCACAAAGTGATCAAGGAACGCTACAGATGATCAAGAAAGTTGACCTCTCCAACGCTGTCTGGGCCAAAAGCGCCTTGAGCAGTGGCAGCACCAACTGCCTGGAGGTCGCGTTCATCGATGGCGTTGTGGCTCTGCGGGACTCGAAGGACGTCGGCAACCCGAACGCCGCCACCCTTCTTCTGTCCGAGGATGACTACCGCGCCTTCACCGGCGGCGTCCGCAACGGACAGGCCAACCTCCTGCTCCCTTGATCCAGCGTCCGAAAGGTTCGATGTGATCAGGAAAGTAGACCTTTCCGACGCCACTTGGGCAAAGAGCGAGCTGAGCAGCGGGGGTGACAACTGCCTCGAAGTCGCCTTCGTGGACGGGGTTGTCGCCCTCCGCGATTCCAAGGACGTCGGCAACCCCGACGCCGCCGTGCTCCTCCTCTCCGAGGACGACTACCGCGCCTACACCGGCGGCATCCGCAACGGACAGACGAACCTCGTCCTCCCCTGACGAACTCGGAGAGACCCTGTGATCCGTAATGTCGATCTCACCCAGGCCGTTTGGGCAAGGAGCACGCTCAGCAATGGGGGTGACAACTGCCTTGAGGTCGCCTTCGTGGACGGGGTTGTCGCCCTTCGCGACTCCAAGGACGTCGGCAACCCCGACGCCGCCGTGCTCCTCCTCTCCGAGGACGACTACCGCGCCTACACCGGCGGCATCCGCAACGGACAGGCCAACCTCCTGCTCCCCTGAGCCGGCCTCCGGGCGGCGAGGTCGTGGGGAGCTGACTTCCACCGGAAGACTTCCAGCGATCCGCCGCCCGTGAACCTCACCGGTCCGGGCGGTCCTGGTGCACCCAGCGTTCAGCGACCGCCCGATTCGCCGCGCTGCCGACCGCCACCGGCGTCTTCGGCATTCGGGGATGCCCCGGATCTCCGCGCCGACCGGCTGAGGCGTGGGTGCTACCCCGGAACGCTACGCTTCGTGGCCCGTGTTCACCTCTCGTCTGCTGGAAGGACGCCACGGATGAGCCTGACGTTGGGCGTTGCCATCCTCACGATGGGGGATCGGCCTCGGGAGCTGACCGCGCTGCTCGCCTCTGTCCGGGCGCAGACGGTACCGGCCGCGCGTGTCGTGGTCGTCGGCAGCGGCTGTTCCCTCGCGGGGCTGGGGCTGCCGTCCTGGGTGACGGCGGTGGAGCTGCCGGAGAACCTCGGCGTGACCGGCGGGCGGAACGCCGCCCTGGCGCACCTGCGGGACATGGACCTGGTGCTCGACCTGGACGACGACGGGCTGCTCGTCTCCGACACCGACTTCGCGCGGATCGTGCGGCTGTACGAGGCGGACCCGGCGCTGGGGATCGTCGGCTTCCGGATCGCGGACGAGACGGGATTCACCCAGCGCCGCCACGTCCCGCGCCTGCGGGCCGGTGACCCGCTGCGCGGCGGGCGGGTGACGACGTTCCTCGGCGGCGCGCATGTGCTGTCCGGGCGGATGCTGGCGCAGGTCGGGGGCTGGCCGGACGCGTTCTTCTTCTCGCACGAGGAGACGGACATGGCCTGGCGCGCGCTGGACGCGGGCTGGAAGATCGTCTACGCGCCGGACCTCCTCCTCCAGCACCCCCGCACCTCGCCCGCCCGGCACGCGTTCTTCCACCGGACCACCGCCCGCAACCGCGTCTACCTGGCCCGGCGCCATCTGCCCGCCGTGCTCGTACCGCTCTACCTGGGGGTGTGGACGGCGCTGACCCTGCTGCGCACCCGCGACGCGGCTGGGCTGCGGGCCTGGTTCGGCGGCTTCGCGGAGGGCTGGCGCACCCCCTGCGGCACGCGCCGCCCGATGCGGTGGTCCACGGTGTGGACCATGACCCGCCTCGGCCGCCCCCCGGTGCTGTGACACCTGGGCTCGTCGCCGACCGTCGGGGGCGAGGTAGCGTGCGCGGGTGTTGAGAGTTCTCGTCACCGGCATGTCCGGGACCGGCAAGTCGAGTGCGTTGCGGCGGCTCGGGCGGCTCGGGCATCGTGTGGTGGACACCGACACCGACGAGTGGAGCCGCTGGGTCACCCAACCCGACGGGTCGGCCGACTGGGTGTGGCGTGAGGACGCGATGGCCGAGCTGCTGACCGGTCACTCCAGCGGGAAGCTGTTCGTCTCGGGCTGCAAGACGAACCAGGGCGCGTTCTACCGGTGGTTCGAGCACGTCGTCCTGCTGAGCGCGCCTGCCGAAGTCCTCCTCGCCCGGATCGCGGGACGCACCACCAACCCGTACGGCAAGACCGACGAGGAACGGGCCCTCGTCCTGTCCCATCTCGCCCACGTCGAACCCCTGCTGCGCGCGGGGGCCACGGTCGAGATCGACGCGTCCGCGCCCCTGGACGAGGTGGTGCGGCGGCTCGACGCGCTTCAGGCCCGTCCGGTGCCTCCGGAGGCGCGGCGGCGGTCGAGTTCGGTGTAGCGGGCGCGCATTGCCGCGCTCGCGGCCGGGCCCGCCGTGAACACGTAGGTCCCGCTGTCGTCCAGCGGCTTGCCGGTGCGCGCGTCGACCACGATCGGGTCCGTCTCCTCGCCGGTCGCCGCGTCCACGAGGATCATCGACCGGTCCTCCGGGGCCAGGTGCCGGTTGCCCCAGGCGGCCAGGGTGACGATCACCGGGCGCAGGGAACGGCCGCGTTCGGTGAGGACGTACTCGTGGCGGACCGGGTTCTCCTGGTACGGGCGCCGTTCCAGCAGGCCGTCCGCGACGAGGGTCTTCAGGCGTGCGGTGAGCATGCTGGTGGAGATGCCCAGGCTCTGCTGGAACTGGTCGAAGCGCGTGTAGCCGTCGAACGCGTCGTGGAGGATCAGCAGCGTCCACCACTCGCCGACGTGCTGCACGGTCGTGGACAGCGGGCACTCGCGGTCCTCCAGCCTGACCCTGCTCGCCATGGCACCCTCCCGAGTCACTGCTAAAGTGAAAGTCACTTGCTTCTATTCTAGCAGTCACCTACTCGTGCGAGGCAGCCATGACCCACCAGCCCGAACCGGTCGACATCGCGGCCCTGCCCAAGGCCGTCCGGCTCCACCTGCTGGCCCACGACGCGCGGGACGCCGCCGCCGCCCTCGCCGCGTTCGCGCCGGAGGCCACCGTCACCGACGACGGCAGGACCCACCGGGGCCACGCCGCCATCGGGGAGTGGTTCGAGGAGGCCACCTCCCGGTTCACGTACACCGCCACCCCGGTCGGGGCCACGCACGACGGGCCCGGCGCGTACACCGTCGTCCAGCACCTCGAAGGCGACTTCCCCGGCGGCACCGTCGATCTGCGCCACCGGTTCGTCCTCGACGACGACGGCCTGATCAGCGCGCTCGTCATCGCCCCCTGAACAGCACGGCCCGTAAGCGACGAGGAAGCATGAAGACCTGGTTCATCACCGGCGGCACCCCGGGCGGCTTCGGCCCGGCCTACGCCGACGCCGCGCTCGGACGCGGCGACAACGTCGTCCTCACCGCGCGCCGCCCCCAGTTGCTCGCCGACTGGGCGCGCCCCCACGACGGCAGGGCGCTCGTCCTGCCGCTGGACGTCACCGACGCCCGGCAGGTCCGGGAGGCCGTCCGCGCCGCCGAGGAGCGGTTCGGCGGCATCGACGTCCTCGTCAACAACGCGGGGCGCGGCTGGTACGGCTCCGTCGAAGGCACGCCCGAGGCCGACGTGCGGCGGTCGTTCGAGCTGAACTTCTTCGCCGTCGCCGACGTCCTGCGCGCCGTCCTCCCGGGCATGCGGGCCCGGGGCGGCGGGTGGGTCGTCAGCATGTCCTCGGTCGCCGGGCTGCGGGGCGTGCCCGGCTTCGGCTACTACAGCGCCGCCAAGGCCGCCGTCGAGAGCCTGACCGAGGTGCTGCGGCGGGAGGTGGCGCCGTTCGGCATCCGCGTGCTGGCCGTCGAGCCCGGCGCCTTCCGCACCCGCGCGTACTCCGGCTTCGCCGACGAGCCGGTGGCGGAGACGGTGGACGCGTACGTGCCGCTGGTGGAGGACGTGCGCGCCGCCATGGTCGGGCAGGACGGGCGGCAGCCGGGCGATCCCCGGCGGGGAGTACGGGCGGTCCTGGACGCGATGGAGCAGGACACGCCGCCGCACCGGCTCGTCCTCGGCTCCGGCGGCTACGACGCCGTGCACGGTCAACTGAACGGCATGCTCAGTGAGTTGCGCGCCCACGAGGCCGCCTCGCGCGGCGCGGACTTCCCGCCCGGCCCGTAGCACGCGGGAGCAGCGACGGCGTGGCCAGCAGCAGGAGTCCGGCGGCGGCGACGGCCGTGCGCGGACTCGTGGCGGCGGCCAGCAGGCCCCAACCCGCCGTCAGCGCCGCGATGGTGAGCCCCGCGCTCACCGACCACGCGGCGAGCGTACGGGCGACCAGGCCGCCGTCCGTGTGCTGGAGCCGGTACGTGGCCAGCACCGGGTTGAACAGCGCGCAGCACGTCACCAGCCCGAGCTGCAGGGCGACGAACAGCACCATCCCCGGCACCCCCGCCGGGATGAACGCCAGCCCCAGCGGCCAGCACACCCGCAGCCACCCGGAGGCGCGCAGCACCGCGTCGCGGCCGTACCGCGCCACGAGGCGGGGCGCCAGGCGCGAGCCGGCGAGGCCACCGGCGCACGGCAGCGCGAACACGAGCCCGTACTGCCAGGGTTCGAGCCCGAGGTCGCGCAGCAGGAGGACGGCGAGGAGCGGTTCGGACGCCATGATCAGCCCGTTGACGGCGAGGGCGTTGAGGAACAGCGGGCGCAGCACGGGGTGGCCGAGGATGTGGTGCCAGCCCGCCAGCAGGTCGCCCGCCCGGGGCCGCGCCGCTCGCGGCCGGGCCGGGGCCGGTTCCGTGCCGCCGATGGCGCGGATGCCGAGGGCGGACAGCAGGTGGCTCACCGCGTTGGCCGCCACGGTCGCCACCGGGCCTGACAGCGCGACCGCCGCGCCGCCGACGGGCGGGCCGGTCATGGTGGCCGTCCAACCGGTCGCCTCGAAGCGGCTGTTGGCGGCGAGCAGGTCCCCGGGCGGCAGGAGGTGCCGCAGGTACGCGCCGCTCGCCGCGCGGAACGCGATGTCGGCCGCCGCGACGACGACCGCGACGGCGAGCAGATGCGCGTAACCGAGGCGCCCCAGCGCGTACGCGGCCGGTACGGTCAGCAGCGCCGCGCACCGCACCAGGTCCGTCGCCACCATCACCGGCCGCTTGCGGCGGAACTCCACCCACGGCCCGAGCGGCACCGCCAGCACCGCCCCCACGGCCCGCCCCGCCGCCGCGAGCAGCGCCACCCGCGCCGGTCCGGCGTCCAGCACCTCCACCGCGACCAGAGTGAACGCCCCGAAGCCGAGCGCCGTGCCGTACGCGCTCACCGCGTACGCCGCCCACAGCCACCCGAACCGGCGCCCCAGCGCCCGCCTGCCCGCCGTACCTCTCACGCCCGGCATCCAAGCCGCAGGCAGGGGGCGAAATCAAACAACTGTTCCCGCGCGGGCGACAACCGCCCGTTGTCGCGCCTACCGCGCCCCGGCGTCCCCGCCCCAGTCCGCCAGCGCCGCGGCCAGAGTACGGACGAGGCGGTCGAAGCTGCGGTCGATGTCGACGGGCAGCGCGAAGGCGCCGCCGGTCTCCAGCGCGACGAACCCGTGCAGCGCCGCCCGGAAGGACCGGATGGCGTCCACGGCGTCGTCGCCGCCGAAGCCGTAGCCGCCCATCACCGTCGCCAGCACCTGGACGGCACGGGCGCTCGCCGCCTCGTCGTCGGCGTCGCCGGGGACGGGGGCCCGCTGGGCGGCCTGGTAGCGGCCGGGGTGCTCCAGCGCCCAGGCGCGGTACGCGTGCGCCACCGCCACCAGGGCGTCGGCGCGGGCGCGGCCGATGGCGGCGCGGCCCAGCACGTCGGCCAGCTCGTTCTTCGTCAGCACGGCGATGCGCTGCCGGAGCGACGCGAGGCCGTCGATGTGCTTGTACAGCGACGGCTGGCGCACCCCCAGGCGGGCGGCGAGGGCCGCGAGGGTGAGCCGGTCGGTCCCCGTCTCGTCGGCCATCGCGGCGGCCTCGGCGACGACCCGTTCCGTGTTCAGTCCTGCTCTAGGCACGGGCGGCATTCTCCTTCAGGAACGGGAGCATCAGCGAGACGACCTGCTCCGGGAACTGGTCGTGCGGGTAGTGCCCGGCGCCCTCGACCAGCTCCACGCGGCCCAGGCCGGGCGGCAGGGCGGCCACGATGCCCGCGCCCTCGGCGTGCGGGTCGGCCCAGTCGGGGTCGAGCGTGCCCATCACGACCAGGACGGGCGCGCGGACGCCGCCGAGCTGCGCGCCCGCGTCGGCCGGGGCGGCGCGGAGCATGCCCGTGAACGCCTTCCGCCGGCCCGGCTCGCGCAGCATCGCGTCGATGTGGTCGAGCCGCCCGGCCCAGTCGGCCGGGCGCACGCCGGGGTACGCGACGTCGAGGTACGCGCGCCACTGCCGCGTGCTGCCGGACACCGTCGCGCCCAGGAGGCGCAGCATGCCCTGCCGGACGCGCTTGATCCGCAGGTCGCCGGGGCGGATCGACTGCTTGCGGGTGAAGGGGGCCAACTCGACCAGTCCGCTGACCAGTTCGGGTTCCCGCGCGGCGGCGATGGTGGCGGCGCCGCCCGCGATCGAGTGGCCGACGAGCACGGCCGGGCCGCCGAGATGCCGGACCAGCGCGAGCAGGTCGCCCGCGATGGCGGTGCGGCTCCAGTCGGACCAGTCGGCGCTGGACTCGCCGCAGCCGCGCAGGTCGACGGCGGCCACGCGGTACCCGGCGGCCACCAGGGGCGGGACCACCGAGCGGTACGCGGCGCGGCTGTCGCCCAGGCCGTGCGCGAGCACGACCAGCGGGCCGGTCCCCGCCACCTCGTACGCGATCGTGCCGCCGTCGACGGCGAGGTACTCGGCCATGGCCCCTCCAGGACTCGCTATTGCTTATAGCCAAAAAGCTATGCCCGATAGCCAACGCTGTCAAGCCCGCTGCCCGGGACGGTCTTGCCGGGCAGGCCGCCACGGTCGGCCTACGCGCATCGACACACCGGCGCGCAAGAGGGCACATCGCGTCGTGCTCCGCCGGGATCAGGCCTCACCGACGACGCGCCGACACGGTCCCGCCGTCCAGGGGCAGGCACGTTCACGGCGCTGTGTGCCGCCACACCGCCGCACCGCGCGACAGCGGCGGCGGCCTCCACGCCCGGTACGCCAACGGCGGCACAGCGCGAGGGCGGACAAGACGAAGGAGAGACCGCATGAGTGTCATCGTCAGGCGCCTGGGTGATGCCCTGCCGCCCGGCTTCACCGAATTCGCCGATTTCTTCGCCGGCTGGCAGGACGCCTTCTGGGCCTACCCGAAGGACGACGTCAGGAACGACTACAACTCCATCGTCTTCGGCGGGACTTCCGCCGACGAGCAGCTGAGGATCATGAACCAGCCGGAGTTCCGGCTGCTGCACAGCCTCCTTCCGGCGGGCACGACACCGGTCACGGCGTTCTGCCAGATCTACTCGCTGAAGTACCGGCGGCAGATGCTGACGCTGGAGATCTCCGGCCTCTACACGATCAAGTTCACGCTGTGGCCGCACGTCGGCGCCAGCCCTCTCGGCCCGCAGTCCACCGACTTCGAGTACACGCTGTACGACAGCGCGAGGGCGACCGTGCCCGTCACCGTCGCGCTACCGCGCCTCGTCCCCGCGACGGACTGACCCGCACCCGCCGGGTCCTGCCGACGGCCGGCCCCCCGGTCAGCGCTCCGCCGAGGCGGCGTCCAGCAGCAGGTCGTGCAGCGCCTCGGCCGCGCCGGACGGTTCGGCGGGGGTCAGGATCACCTGGTCCGCGGTGGTCGAGGGGCCGGTGAGCGGGATGACGCGCAGCCCCGGCGGCCGGTGGTCGAGCGCGGACGCGACGGTGATGCCGATGCCCGTCCCGGCCGCGACGTGGGCGGCGATGGCCTGCACGCTGTCGGCCGTCCTGATGATCCGCAGGTCCGCCCCGCCGATACGGAACGCGGCCAGCAGGCGGTCGCACAGGCCGCTGTTGATCTGGTGCGGCCAGGTGAGCAGGGCGGTCGTGGACAGCTCCGCCGCGCTCAACTCGGCGCGGTCGGCGAGGGGATGGGCCTCGGGAACGAGCGCCGTGAACCGCTCGGTGGACAGCACCCGCGCCCGTACGCCCGTCACCCCGTCCGTCGCCCAGCCGACGCCGAGCCCGATCGCCCCGGCCCGCAGGGCGGTGAGCTGGGCGGTGGTCGGCATCGGCTCGGGGACGATCGTCACGTCGGGGAAGCGGTCGCGCAGCCGGGGCAGGCAGCGCAGCAGCAGCCGGTGGCCGGTGTACTCGGCGTGCCCGACGACGAGGGTCGTGCCCGTCCCGTCGCCCGCGGCCAGGGCGCGGCCGCGCTGCTGGAAACGGCGCAGCTGGGCGAGGGCGGCGTGGGCGTCGGGCAGCAGCGCCTCGCCGAGGCCGGTCAGCGCGACGCGGCGGCTGGTGCGGTGGAACAGCCGCCCGCCCAGCGTGCTCTCCAGCCGCCGCACGGCGTCGCTGACCGTCGGCTGCCCCCGGTGCAGGCGCGCGGCGGCGCGGCCGAAGTGCAGCTCCTCGGCGACGGCGACGAACGCCTCCAGTTCCATCCTGTCCACCCCGCCAGGCTAACGCGATCGATCGGCGTCACCGATCGCTGCACGTCGAAGTCTCTCGTTGATGCCTGGCCGCGCACGCGCTGTGATGGGAGGGCAGGCAGGAGCAGGCTCGACCGGAAGCAGTGAGAAGCACATGACAGCCAACGACGTCACCGTCACCGTGACCGTGGTCTACCACTCGGTCCACGGCCACACCCAGGCCCTGGCCGAACACATCGCCGCCGGGGCGCGGACCGTCCCGGGCGCGGAGGTGCACCTCGTCGAGGTGCGCGCCGAGGACGTCAACGCGGGCCGCTGGTACGACGCGGAGGCGATGGCGCTAATCGAACGCTCCGACGCGCTGGTCCTCGGCAGCCCGACGCTGATGGGCAGCGTGTCGGCGGTGTTCAAGGCGTTCATGGAGGCCGCGTTCACGGCGTTCACGACGCAGGCGTGGAAGGACAAGCTGGCCGGCGGGTTCACCATGTCGGCCTCGCAGAGCGGCGACAAGCTGACCGTCCTCCAGCAGCTGTCCGTCTTCGGCGCGCAGCTCGGCATGCAGTGGGTCGGCGTCGGCGACATGCCGGGCAACAACTGGAGCGGCGGCTCGCGCGACGACCTCAACCGCCTCGGCTCGTGGCTCGGCCTGATGAGCCAGAGCCACGCCGACCACGACGCCGACCGGGCGGGATCGCTCGGCGACATGATCACGGCCGAACGCTACGGCGAGCGCATCGCGCGCCTGGCCCAGCGCTGGGTGAACGGCGTGCCGTACGAGACACCCCGCATGACCGAACACGAGGCCCGCGCCCTCTCGGCATCCCTCCGCGAGACGGCCGGGGCCGCCTGACCGCCCCCGCCTCTACGCTGGGGCCATGGCACGACGTGGGCGCGGCTGGTACCGGGGCGACTGCCATGTGCACTCCGTCCACTCGGACGGCGAGCTGACGCCCGAGCGGCTCGCCACCGACGCCCGCGCCGCCGGGCTCGACTTCCTCGCGACCACCGAGCACAACTCCCCCGCCCCGCACGGCGCGTGGTCGCCGTACGCCGGTGACGACCTGCTGGTGGTGCTCGGCGAGGAGGTCACCACCAGGACCGGGCACTGGCTCGCGCTCGGCCTGCGCCCAGGTCAACTGGTGGACTGGGACTACGGAGTCGGCGACGGCCGTGTCGAGCGGCAGGTGGACGAGGTGCGCCGCGTCGGCGGCCTGTGCGTCGCCGCACACCCCCACGCGCCGTACCCGACCGGCACATTCCGCTACCCCTACGACGGCTTCGACGCCGTGGAGGTGTGGAACGGCGCCTGGTCGTCGGACGTGCCGTGGCAGGCGGACAACGAGGCGGCGCTCGCCGAATGGGCCCGCGCACTGGCCGCCGACATCCCCGGCGGCGGCCGGTGGCGGCCCGCGACGGGCGGCAGCGACGCCCACCTGCCGGGGCAACTCGCCCATCCGCACACCGTCGTGCACGCCGAGGACCTGACGACAGCGGCCGTCCTGTCGGGCCTGCGCGCCGGACGCAGCTGGATCGCCGCCTCGGCCGCCGTCGAACTGACCGTCTCCGCCGAGGCGTCGGGCCGCGTCGCGGGCATCGGGGAACGGCTGGCGGCGGACGGCGAAGCGCTGGTACGCGTCACCGTGGCGGGCGTACCCGGCGGGACCGTCACCCTGCACACCGAGCAGGGCCCGGCACACCGCACCACGGCAAAGACCGTCGAATGGCACACGGACGCGGCCTTCGTACGCGCCGAAGTCCGCTTTCCCAACGGCAAGATGGCCGCCCTGACCAACCCCGTCGTACTTCGCTGAGAGGCCCGCGCTCTCAGCCCAACCCGGCGCGCCCCCCACGCGGCACAGCGGACGGCCATGACCGGGCCGTGCGGGACCTTCGAGTCGCGCAGCGGCATGACACCCACGGCCGTCCGGCTGCTGGCCGTGCTGCGGGGTGTTCCCGAACGGGCGGACGAGCGGTGAACGAGAGTACGGCCGTGGACGGGGACGGCCAGGAGGGGAACAAGCGGGCGTCCGTGCGGGACCTCAGCGCCGAAGTGGAGGCGATGGGGCGGGCGATCGAGGACCACCTCGCGCTGCTGCGCGGCGAACGCTGCTCCTAGCCCGGCTGCCCGCCGGTCGGCGCCGTCCGCTGCCGACGCGGATTGCCGTAGGCCCGGTCTACGTCAGGGGAGTGGTCGGGGCGTGCAACAGGGGGCGGTCGCCCAGGGGTTCGGTGAGCGCGATCATGCGAGAGACGGGCAAGGGCTGGACGGCGGCGCACATCTCGGCCGGGTCGGGGTGCAGTTCGGCGCTGAGGGGGGCGATCTCCACGCCGTCGGGGCCCTCTTCGACCAGGACGCCGAGCGGTCTGTAGCGGCAGGCGATGCCCTCCGTGTAGCGGATGACGACCTCCCGTCCGCCGTCCCGCAGGGCCGCGAACTCCCAGGGCAGGACGGCCGCGCCGGGCCGGTCCGCCCGTGTGGCCCGTGGTGCGGCGGAGATGTCCTGCGGGGGGCCGTCCGGTGGTGCGGCGGGCACCAGAGCGTCGGCGGACGGCGGGCCGAGCGGTGACGGGACGGTGAGCGCCGCCCGTTCGTCACCGCCACCGCCTGAGCAGGCGGCCACGGCGGCGAGCAGCGCCGCCGCCGTGGCCGTCATCCGCCAAGTCCGCCTCACACACGCAGTGTTCAGGATGCTGTGGCGTCGGACAATGCTGTGAACTCCTCGTCGGAGAGTTTCACTCCGGCCGCCGCCGTGTTCTCGTCCAGGTGCTGCACCGAGGACGTGCCCGGGATCGGGAGGATCACCGGGGAGCGGTGCAGCAGCCAGGCCAGGGCCAGTTGGGACGGGCGCAGGCCGCGTTCGTCGGCGATGCGCGTGAGCGGGCTGTCCGTACCGGCGAGGCCGCCGGTGGCCAGCGGGTGCCAGGGGATGAACGCGATGCCGTTCGCCTCCGCGTACTCCAGCACGTCCTCGTCCGCGCGCTCGCCGAGGTTGTAGCGGTTCTGCACGGACACGATCGGCGCGATCTCCCGGGCCGCCTCGATCTCGGCGACGCTCACCTGGCTCAGGCCGATGTGCCGGATCTTGCCCTCGCTCCGCAGCGCGGCCAGTTCGCCGATCTGGTCGGCGAGCGGCACGTCCGGGTCGATGCGGTGCAGCTGGAGGAGGTCGATGCGCTCGACGCCGAGGTTGCGCAGGTTCAGCTCGGTCTGCTGCCGCAGATAGGCCGGGCGGCCGACCGGCGCCCACTGGCCTGGGCCCTGCCGCGTGAAGCCGACCTTCGTCGCGATCACCAGCTCGTCGTCGTACGGGTGCAGCGCCTCGCGCAGCAGCTCGTCCGCGATGTACGGGCCGTACGCGTCGGCGGTGTCGATCAGCGTGATGCCCAGCTCGCGCGTGCGGCGCAGGACGCGCAGGGCCTCGTCGCGGTCCCTCGGCTCGCCCCACACCCCCGGGCCAGGCAGCTGCATGATGCCGAAGCCGAGGCGGGTGACGGGCAGGTCGCCGCCGAGGGAGAACGTGCCGGATGCCGCCGCGAGGCGCTGGTCGTCGGTCATGGGTGTCCGTGCCCTTCGTCGGTCGTTCGTCGTACCACGACCGCAACCTAACGAGCGCCCGCGCTGTTCCCCGGCATCACCGCGCCCGAAGGGCCCTCAGCCGAAGCGGCCCGAGATGTAGTCCTCGGTGGCCTGCACCGACGGGTTGCGGAAGATCTTCTGCGTCGCGTCCACCTCGATCAGCTTCCCCGGCTGCCCGATCGCCGCCAGGTTGAAGAACGCGGTGCGGTCCGAGACACGCGCCGCCTGCTGCATGTTGTGCGTGACGATGACGATCGTGTACCGCGTCTTCAGCTTGTCGATCAGGTCCTCGATGGCCAGCGTCGAGATGGGGTCGAGCGCGGAGCACGGCTCGTCCATCAGCAGCACGTCCGGCTCGACGGCCGTGGCGCGCGCGATGCACAGCCGCTGCTGCTGCCCGCCGGACAGGCCGGCGCCGGGGCGGCCGAGGCGGTCCTTGACCTCGTTCCACAGGTTCGCGGCGCGGAGGTTCTCCTCCACGATGCCGTCCAGCTCGGACTTCTTGTACCGCGTGCCGTTGAGCTTGAGGCCGGCCGCCACGTTGTCGTAGATCGACATGGTGGGGAACGGGTTGGGCCGCTGGAAGACCATGCCGACCGTGCGGCGCACCGAGACCGGGTCCACGCCGGGCCCGTACAGGTCCTCGTTGTCCAGCAGCACCTTGCCCTCGACGCGGCCGCCCGGCGTCACCTCGTGCATGCGGTTCAGGGTGCGCAGGAACGTGGACTTGCCGCAGCCGGACGGGCCGATGAAGGCCGTGACCGCGCCCGGCTCCACGTGCATGGTGATGTCCTCGATCGCCTTGTGCGTCCCGTAGTAGGCGGTGAGGCCGTTCACGTCGATGCGTTTGGCCATGATCGGTGTCGTTTCTTTCTCTCAGTGAGGGGCGGCCGGGCGTCAGCGACCGGACTTCGGTGCCTTCCAGCGGGCGACGGCGCGCGCCGCCAGGTTCAGGACCATCACGAACGCGATGAGGACGAGCGCCGCCGCCCACGCCCGGTCGTACGCGGCCTCGGTGCCGAACGACCACTGCTCGTACACGTACAGCGGCAGCGACGACTGGGCGCCCTCGAAGACGTTGCCGTTGATCATGTTGGTGCCGAAGACCAGCAGGATGATCGGCGCGGTCTCGCCCGCGATGCGCGCCAGCGCCAGCATCACGCCGGTCGCGATGCCGCCGATGGCGGTCGGCAGGACGACGCCGAGGATCGTGCGCCACTTCGGCACGCCCAGCGCGAGCGACGCCTCCCGCAGCTCCGCCGGGACCAGCTTCAGCATCTCCTCGGTGGAGCGGACCACGATCGGCATCATCAGGATGGCCAGCGCCATGGCGCCCGCGAAGCCCGAGTAGCCGAAGTCCAGCATCATGATCCACAGGCTGAGGATGAACAGGCCCGCGACGATCGACGGGATGCCCGTCATCACGTCCACGAAGAACGTGATCGCCTTCGCCAGCCGCCCGCGCCCGTACTCCACCAGGTAGACGGCCGTCAGCAGGCCGATCGGGATGGCGATCACCGAGGCGATCGCGACCTGTTCGAGCGTGCCGAGGATGGCGTGGTAGATGCCGCCGCCCGCCTGCCAGCTGAGGACGCCGTTCATCGAGTGGGTGAGGAAGTACCAGTCCACATGCGGCACGCCGCGCCTGATCGTCTCGTACAACAGCGACGCCAGCGGCAGCAGCGCCACGAGGAAGCACGCCCACACGAGCAGCAGCGCCAGCCGGTCCACCGCCCGCCGCCTGCCCTCGACGCGCCAGGCCAGGCCGAACGTCGCGGCGACGAAGACGACCGCCGCGATCAGGCCCCACTGGAGGTGGCTGTGCAGGCGGCCGACGACGCCCACGACCACGGCGAACGCGACCGCGCCGACCAGCAGCGCGCCCGTCGCCCAGCGCGGCAGGCGCGGCGGGCGCAGCGCCGCGGGGGCCACGAGCGGGGCGTCCGCCGTGGCGTCGGTGACAGAGCTGGATCCGGTCATGCGGCGGTCCCCGAGTACTCCTTGCGGCGCGCGATGATCAGCCGCGCCGCGCCGTTGACGAGCAGGGTGAGGAGGAAGAGCACCAGACCGGAGGCGATCAGCGCGTCACGGCCCATGGAACCGGCCTCCTTGAACTGGCTGGCGATGTTCTGCGCGAACGTGGCGCCGCCCGACTCCAGCAGGCTCGCGTTGATCAGGAAGCTCGGCGACAGCACCGTCGCCACCGCCATCGTCTCCCCGAGCGCGCGCCCGAGGCCCAGCATCGACGCGCTGATGACGCCCGACCGGGAGAACGGCAGGACCGTCATCCTGATGACCTCCCAGCGCGTCGCGCCCAGCGCGAGCGCCGCCTCCTGGTGCCCCTTCGGCGTCTGGCGGAACACCTCGCGGGTCACGCTCGTGATGATCGGCAGGATCATGACCGCCAGCAGGATGCCGACCGTCATCAGGGAACGGGCGGGCGTCCCGTCGTACGCGAAGATCCCCGTCCAGCCGAAGAACTGGTCGAGCCACTCGTACAGGCCCGTCATGTGCGGCACCAGGTACAGCGCGCCCCACAGGCCGTAGATGATGCTCGGCACCGCCGCCAGCAGGTCCACGAGGTAGCTGAACGTCGCGGCGACGCGGCGGGGCGCGTAGTGGGAGATGAACAGGGCGATGCCGATCGCCACCGGCACGGCCAGCACCATCGCGATGACGGAGCTGACGACCGTGCCGAAGAGGAGGACGGCGATGCCGAAGACGGGCGGGTCGGCGTTCGCGTCCCACTGGAAGGTGGTGAGGAAGTTGCCCTCGTTCCGGGAGATCGCGACGACCGCCCGGATGGCCAGGAAGACGGCGATGGCCGCCATGATCGCGAGCAGGGCGATACCCGAGCCGCGGGACAGGCCGCTGAAGACGCGGTCGCCGAGGCGCTCGGCGTTGCGGTCGGCGTCGCGGTCGGCGCGCCGCTCCTCGTTCCGCTGGGCGCTCGGCGTCATGACAGCTCCTCGACGCGCGCGCGTACCCGCTCGACGATGCCGTCGGACAGCGGCGCGTAATCGATCTCGGCGAGGTCGCGCTGCCCCTGCTCACCGGCCGTGTACTCCAGGAACGCCCTGGTCAGCGGCAGGGTGCCGGGGGCGTTGCCCCGGTCGCAGACGATCTCGTAGGTGACCAGGACGATGGGGTAGACGTCGGGCTCGCGCGTCGCGTAGTCCAGGCTGAGGACGAGGTCGCCGTCCGCGCCGGTGACGTCCGCCTCGGCGAGGGCGTTCGACGCCGTGTCCACGTCGGCGGGGACGGGCTCGTCGGCGCCGGTGTCGACGCGGGCGGTGTCCACCCCGTTCTGGTGGGCGTAGGACAGCTCGAAGTAGGAGATCGCGCCCTCGTTCTGCTGCACCTGGCCGACGAGGCCGGACGAGCCGTCCGCCGACTGGCCGCCGCGTCCGCGCCACGCCTTGTCCGGCTCGTGCGGCCAGGCGTCGGGGGCGGCCTCGTGCAGGTAGGCGGTGAAGTTGTCGGTGGTGCCCGAGCCGTCGGAGCGGTGGAACGGGGTGATGGGCAGGTCCGGGAGGTCCGTGTCCGGGTTGAGCCGGGCGATGGCCGGGTCGTCCCAGCGGCCGATCTCCGAGTCGAAGATCAGCGCGAGGGTCTCCGCGTCCAGGACCAGGTCGTCCACGCCCGGCAGGTTGTAGCCGATGGCGATCGGGCCTGCCAGCATCGGCAGGTGGATCGCACGGCCCCCGTCGCGGCACACGGAGCGCGACTCCTCGATCTCGCGCGGGGACAGCTCGGAGTCCGAGCCGGCGAACGCGGTGGTGCCCTGGAGGAACTCCTGCACGCCCGCGCCGGAGCCGGTCGCCTTGTAGTTGATCCGGCCGCCTTCACAGTTCGCCTGGTAGCTGTTCACCCAGATCTCCATGGCGTTCGCCTGGGCGCTGGAGCCGGAGGCGAGGAGCGTGCCGTCGCCGGGGGCGCAGGCGACGTCCTTGGGGGAGAACCGCACGGCACCGGGGAGGCCGGAGTTGTCGTCCGAACCGCAGGCAGTGAGGCCCAGGCCCGCAAAGGCCAGGACCGCCGCGCCGAGGCGTAGCTTCACTGTCGTGTCGTTCCTTCCCGTTGCCACTTACGTTCGAAAGTAGGCAGCCAAGGTGAAGTCATCGATGGGCGTAAGTGAAGAGGAGATGAACCCCAGCGGGCAGGGAGGTTGCCCGGAAGGTGCACCTTACTGCCTGCCCCGGCGCGTATTCGTTACGCTATACCCATCAGGGGTATAAGAGTCCGGGAGTACCGATATGACCAGTTCGAGCGCATTCACGGCGGACCCGGGCGCGGCACACGAGGCGGCGCACGCGGACGGACCGCACGGGTACAGCAAGGACAAGGACGCGCACCTCAAGCGCCTGCGCCGCATCGAGGGGCAGGTCCGCGGCCTCCAGCGGATGGTCGAGGAGGACGTGTACTGCATCGACATACTCACCCAGGTCTCCGCTTCCACCAAGGCCCTCCAGTCCTTCGCCCTCCAGCTCCTGGAGGAACACCTGCGGCACTGCGTGGCGCACGCGGCCCAGGAGGGCGGGCCCGGGATCGACGCGAAGGTCGAGGAGGCGACGGCCGCCATCGCACGGCTGCTGCGGTCCTGACACGGCGCGGCCGACCCGGGCACCCGGTGTGCTGAACCGTTACGCCACGGCTCCCTCGAACACGTCGTCCGACGCGGGCAGCGCCACCTCCACGGGTGCCCCGAAATCGCGCAGGATCACCGTGGAGGCCACCTCGACCGCCGCCTCCGCCTCCCCGCCGCCGCCGCCGCTGCTGCCGCCGCCCGCGAAGCTGAACTGGTGCCTGATCTTCCGCAGCAGCCCGCGGGCGTCGAAGTACACGTCGAACGGCACCTGGGTGCGCGTGAAGCCCCCCACCGCCGTCGCCAGCTGCTCCCGCACGCCGCCCGTCGCCAGCTCGGCGGCGGCGGCGATGTCGGTGACGCCCCGGTAGTGCCGCAGCCGCTCGCCGTCCTCCTCGGACCAGCCGAGGTCCGTCGCGTACGCCACGCCCCGCAGCAGCTCGGCCGCCGTGATCGGGTCGGTCGCGCCGCCGGTCACCAGATTGCCGTCACGGACCGCGTCCGTCTCGATGCGCACCCACTTGTCCTCGGGCACGCCCGCGCCGCGGTTCTTCATGTACAGCAGGCCCGGCACAAACACCTCGGTGACGGGCCCGCCCTCCGGCAGCGTCAGGCGCAGCTCGCCCGTGCGCTCCCCGTAGTCGAACGCGCCCTCGCCCTCGATGGTGATCCGCGTCCCGCCGGACGCCATCCGCAGCGCGGTGAACGCGTGGGACGTGCCGGAGGCGGCGAGCACGTCGGGGGCCTGCCGGACGACCTCGCGGGCGTCCGCCGCGCCACCGCCGCCCTCGGCCGCGGCCCCGGTGCCGGAACACCCGGAGGCCGCCAGCGTCACCCCGGCCGCGAAGAGGGCGACCTTCCCGTTCCTGAGCGTGCGCCGCGCAGCCATGACCTGCCGACACCCCCATAACCGTCGTATCGGACTCGTCACGCCTAACGAGACCCTGGGACGGCCGTTACGGTGGAGACGTGGAGGACGAGGGTGAAGAGAGCACGCCGTCGGCACACGAGCGCGGACACCGCGTGGTGCTCACCGAGCGTGGCCCGTTCCTGGCGCCGGAGTGCAGCTGCGGCTGGTACGGGCCGGCGCGCCGCTCCCGGCCGCTCGCGCGGAACGAGGCGGCGGCCCACGTGCAGGCGGCGGGCGTGCCCTGAGCGGTCGGCCCCGGCGGGAACTCCCGCCGGGCGCCGTCCAGTTCACGCACGCGCCACGCCGCTGATCGGGTGACATTGCCGTGCCGCCCGCCCGCGCGTCGCCAGGGTGGGCGGCATGGCATTCAAGCGAGTTCTCCGCCGGGTCGCGGCCGTCGCGCTGCCCCTCGGCCTGCTCTTCACCCCGGTCTCCCTGACCGCCGCGCCCACCGCGGGCGCGGCCGTGGCCTGCCCCACGGTCGACGATCCGCTGTACGCCGCGGCCACCCCCGGCGTGGACGTGGACCGCATCTCCCCCGACCCGGCCTGGCGCACCGACTGCCGCCAGCTCTACCGGGCCGACCGCAGGGACCCGGCCGTCGTCTTCGCGGAGGGCTTCGCGCCCAGGGACGTGGTGGACGGGCAGTACGACCTGGAGCAGTACGTGCTGGTCAACCAGCCGTCGCCGTTCGTCTCCACCACCTACGACCACGACCTGTACAAGGAGTGGAGCTCCGGCAGCTTCAACTACTACATCGACGCCCCGGGCGGCATCGACGTCAACGCGACCATCGGCGACCAGCACCGCTGGGCCGACCAGGAGGAGGTCGCGTTCCCGGGCGGCATCGCCAGCGCGTTCATCGCCGGCGCCTGCCCGGTCGATCCGGAGACGCGCACCGAGATCATGGCCGACTGCGTGGACAACCCGCACTACGAGCCCTGGCGCCGCCGCTGACGCGACGGGGCCAGGCCGCGGTCGGCCGGGCCCCGTCCCGCTACGCGGCCAGGCCCGGGTCGGCCGTCGTCGGGCGCGGCTCGGGGCGCGGGTCGTCGCCCGCGCCGGGGCGGGGGGTGAGCCAGGCGAACGCGCGGGTGCGCCCGGCGCCGCGCACCAGGGGCGTCAGGACCGCCATCGCGGCGGGCGCGAGCAGCAGGGCGACGGCGGTGCCGAGCGCGAAGCCGCCGATGACGTCGCTGGGGTAGTGCACGCCGACGAAGACGCGCGCGAAGCCCTGGCAGGCCGCCAGGGCGAGGGCGGCGATGCCGATGCCGCGGTGCACGAGGAACAGCGCGATGGCGATGGCCATCGCCGCCGACGCGTGGTCGCTGACGAAGGACCAGCCGTCCTTCCCGTCGACCAGCACGGTGAGTTCGCCCGGATGGTCGACGAACGGGCGCGGCCTGGCGACGAAGTCGGCGATCGGCATGTTCACCAGCCGGGCGATCCCGGCGGCGAGCCCGGCCCAGAGCAGCCCGGCGACGGCGGTCGCCGCGTCGGCGCGGCGGCGTACGGCGAACCAGGCGCAGCAGACGAGGGCGACCAGGGCGAGGGGGATGCCGTACTCGCCGAGGAACGCGACGGCGTCCGCGACGGGTCCTGGGAGGCGGTCGGCGAGACCGTTGATGCCGTAGAGGATGTCCAACTCGACGTCGGGGTTATCGAGTGCAGCCATTGCCGATGCGGCCCCTTCATGCTGTGGGGGAACCCTGCCGGGGGGAGGCAGGGCGGAGGAGCCCCTGTACCACTACAGGTAACGCCAAGAACGTCCCCGTCCGTGCCGGTGTCCACCGAAGGAGCACGACAGCGTTATCGAACAGCAACGGGGGCGGCGCGCGGCGCGTGGGTCACGCGGCCGTCGGGCGGGTCGCCCCAAAGTAATCGGGAGAATCAATCGGGTCAAAACGGATCTCAGCGCCGGTGTAGGGGGCGTTGATCATGTACCCGCCGCCGACGTAGACGCCGACATGGTGGATGCTCCGCGAATCCTGAAGATCATAGGCGAAGAACACCAGGTCGCCGGGCAGGAGTTGGTCGCGCGACGGGTGCGGGCCCGCCGTCCACTGGTCGTTGGCGACGCGCGGCAGCTCGATGCCCACCGACTCGTACGCGGCCTTCGTGAGGCCGGAGCAGTCGAACCGGCCGCCCTGCTCGGGCGTGCCGTTGCCACCCCACAGGTAGGGGGTGCCGAGCTTGTCCTGCGCGAAGTGCACCGCGCCCGCCGCCTGTTCGAGGGGCGGGACGCCGGTCTCCTCGTCGGGTGCCGCGAAGCTCGCGGCGGAGGTGGTGATGACGTCCACGTAGTGCTGCGTCTCGGCGTAGGGGGGCACGCCGTTGTAGCGGATGACGGCGTACGGGCCCGCGTTGTAGGCCGCCAGCATGTTGGCCACCGGGTCGCCGGGGACGTCCTTCACCTGCTCGGCGAGCGCGCAGTCGTAGCGGGCGGCGGAGGCGATGGCGTCGGCGGGGTCCCAGACGTTCGCCCGGCCGTCGCCGTTGGCGTCGGTGCCGTAGGCGGCCCAGGTGGCGGGGATGAACTGGGCGAGGCCCTGCGCGTTGGCCGAACTGGTGACGTCGGCCTGGAAGCCGCTCTCCTGGTTGAGCTGCGCGGCGAGCAGGGCGGGCGAGAGGGCCGGGCAGGAGGCGCCGTACCGCTGGACGAGGGGCGCGTACGCGGCCGGTACCGCGTTGGGCGCCAACCGCCCGCCGCCCGTACCGCCGTTGCCGCCGCTGAGCAGCCCGGCGGCGGCGCCGTACACCCCGACGACGAGCAGCGCCATGAAGCACGCCAGCAGCGCGAAGCCGCCGCCCACCGCCAACAGGACCTTCCGCATGCGTCAACTGTCGCGCATGGCAGGGGTGATGCGCCACTACGGTGCGGTGAAACCGTTGCAACCGATCGTGCTGATCCCGCCGGTGCCCGCGTGGAGGAACACGACGGTCCAGTCGCCCGGGGTGTCGGCGAGCGCGGTGGCGCCCGGGAAGTCGCCCGGGTAGGTGAGTTCGTGTCCGGCGGCGGGGTCGGCGGCCAGGTCGAGCGGCGCGGACATCACAGGGGCCGCGGAACCCGGCGCGCGGACGGCGACCAGCACGGGGTACGGCGAATCGCCGGGGACGAACCCGTCGTTCATGCGCCAGCCGATCTCGGCGGAGGTGGTGCCCCGGGTGTAGGCGACGCTGGTGGACAGCCCGGAGAGCGCGTCGGCGGTGGGCTCGCAGGTGTGGTCGGAGGCCAGCCAGTCGAGGTCGCCCATGAGGGAGTCGGAGGGCAACTCGGCGGCGGGGTCGGTCGGTTCCGTGGACACGGTCGGGGTCGCGCCGCCTGCCTGCCCGCCCGGGTCCGTGCCGGGCGCGGTCAGGCGGGGGATGACGAAGTTGGCCGCGACGAAGATGGCCGAGGCCATCAGGACGGGCAGCAGCACCGGCCGCAGCCACCGGCGCCTCCGCGCGGGCGCGGCGGGCGGCGGGGTCGGGGTCGGGGTCGGGGGCGTGACGGTCACGGCGGGCGGGGCGTCCTGCGGCACGGTCCGCGCCGTCAGGGGAGGCGCGTCGTGCGGGACGGTCCCGGGGACCGGCACGCCGGACGGCACGTCCGGCGGCACGTCCAACGCTGGCGCCGCCGCGACGGCTTCCCGGTACGCGGGCAGCAGCGCCAGCGGGCGGTCCACGGCGCAGCGGCGCACGATCTCCCCGGGCGACGGCCGTTCCGCCGGGTCCTTGGCCGTGCAGTCGCGGATCAGGTCCGCGAGCGGCGCGGGCACGCCCTCCACGTCGATCTCGCCGTGCACCACCCGGTAGCCGACTGCCGCCCACTCGCCGGTGCCGAACGGCGGCCGGCCGGTGGCCGCCGCCGCGACGGTCGCGCCGAGCGCGAACACGTCGGCCGCCGGGCCCGCGCGCCCGCCGGTCATCGCCTCGGGAGCCGCGTACCCCGGCGTGCCCGGCGTGTGCCCGGTGTCGGTGAGCGGCGTGAGGTCGGCGGCCCACGCTATGCCGAAGTCGATCAGGCGCGGACCGCCCGACGCCAGGATGACGTTGTGCGGCTTCACGTCGCGGTGGACGACGCCCACGCGGTGCACGGCCGCCAGCGCCTCCGCCAGCGCGGCGAGGACGGCGGCGCAGATGTCCGGGGGCAGCGGGCGGCCCCGGCTGGCGGCCAGCAGCGTCGGCCCGGGGACGTACTCGGTGGCGAGCCAGTAAGGGGCCGCGTCGAGCCCGGCGTCCACGAGATGCGCGGTGTACGGGCTGCGCACGGTCCCCAGCAGGTCCACCTCGCGGCGGAACCTGGCGAGCGAATCCGGCCGTTCGGCGATGTCCTCGCGGATCACCTTCACGGCCGTCAGCACCCCGCCGGGCGACCTGGCGAGGTACACCCGTCCCATACCCCCGGCCCCCAGCCGCCCGAGCAGGGCGAACGGGCCCACGGTGGCGGGGTCTTCCCCGCGCAGCGGCTCCACGGGGCCACTGTAGGGCGCGCCGCGCCCGGCGCGGAGGGTCCCGTCACCGCCGTGCCGGTGCCGATGCCGGTGTGGAACAGGACTGATACGCAAGGCCGTCGGGGCCGGGCCGGTCGGCCGGGTCGTGACGGAAGGTCACAGGCATCGGCCAAGCCGTGCCGCCACAACGCCGCTTCTGTCGGCCGGGCGTGGCACAATCCGATGGAGTAGCGGCAACAGGTGCCTGTAGGGCGGTGAGTTCGGTGGATGAGAACGAGGAGAACATCGACAGCATCATCGGTGGGATCGCGCCCGACTGGGGACCGTTCGCCGCCGTTGGTGACCAGGCGCGGACCATGATCCAGGTGATCATGGCGCTCGCCATCCTGATCTGTCTCGGCATCGCCATCTGGGGTGCCGCGCAGCAGCGCATCGGCTCCACCGCGACGCGGGACAGCTTCAGCGCCGAGCAGGGCAAGGGCCTGATCGTGGCCGGGCTGACCGGGGTGTTCATCATCGGCTCCCTCGGCACGCTGTTCACCATCATCTACGGGATGTCGATCTAGCGCATGCGCACGCCGGTACGAGTGGCGGCCGCGGCCGTGGTCGTCGCGCTGGCCGCCGGCTGCTCGGTGGGCCCGGCGTCCGACCGCGCCGCGCGCGAGGGCGTCGTCCCCGCGGGGAACGACGGAACGGGCGGCGGCGACTCCCCGGAAGGCGACGACGCCGGAGGCACCGGCGGCGGGACCATACCCGAGCCCACCGATTCCCCCGAGCCGACCGAGGCGCCGGAACCACCCCCGGAACCCGCCCCCGCCACCGGCACGGCCACCGTGGCCGAACGGCTCCCCGCGGGCGCCGACGCGTCGTGCTGCCTTGTGGCGCTCCCGGACGGCAGCGTGCTGACGGGCTCCGCCGACGGCGGTGTCATCCAGCGCGTGACGGCGGAAGGCACCGTGACCCCCGTGGGCACCGTCAACGGCGCGACCGCCCTCCTCGGCCTCGCCGTCGAGCCCGGCTTCGACCCGTCGGACAGCGGCTGGCTGTACCTCTCCTACGCACAGGGCAGCTCCGCCCGGGTGGCCCGGCTCACCTACTACGGCGCGAACGACCCCGGCGAGCAGCTCGGTTCCGCGACGGACGCGCTCGTCACGGGCATCCCCCTCGGCTCGGGCCGGGACGGGGGCGCGCTCGGGTTCGGGCCCGACGGGATGCTGTACGTCGGCACGGGCGACGCCGGTGTCGCCGCGCAGGCCACCGACCCCGAGTCGTACGCGGGCAAGATCCTCCGCATGCAGCCCGACGGCCGCGTCCCCGCCGACAACCCGCAGGAAGGTTCCCTCGTCTACGCGTCCGGGCACGGCGACGTCACCGGCTTCGCGTTCGACGCGCTCGACCGCCTGTGGGCCGTGGACGCGGGCGGCGCCGACGGCGTCGAGCTGAACTCGATCGCCCCCGGCGGCGACTACGCGGCCATGCCCCCCGTCCACACCTGGCCCGAGCCCTTCACGCCCGGCACGCTCGCCTTCACCGCCGGGTCCCTCTGGCTGCCCGCCGCGGGCGACCCGGGCCTGTGGCGCGTCCCCCTGAACGGCACCGAGCTGACCGCCGACCCGCAGCTGCTCCTCGCCGACGAGGGCCTCACCGCCCCCTCCGCCGCCCAGCCGGGCCCGGACGGCGACGGCGGTCTGTGGCTCCTCGACGGCGGAACGGGCGACCTGCTCCGTACCGACGTGTCCTGATTCACACGGCTACCGTGCGTCACCCGCGCAGGCCGCGCGCCGCCAGGTCGAGCAGGGCGAACGCGAACAGCGCCATCCCCACGAAGCCGTTGACCGAGAAGAACGCCCGGTTCAGCCGCGACAGGTCGTCCGGCTTCACGATCGCGTGCTCGTAGACGAACGCCCCCGCCACCACCGCGAGCCCGGCCCAGAAGAACGCGCCCGCGTCCGTCGCCGCCGCGTACCAGACGAACAGCGCCATCGTCAGCGCGTGGCACACCCGCGCCCCGTACAGCGCGCCCGCGATCCCGAACCGCGCCGGGACCGACCTGACGCCCTGCCCCCGGTCCGCCGCCACGTCCTGGCAGGCGTAGATCAGGTCGAAGCCGCCGATCCACAGCCCGACCGCCGCGCCCAGTATCACCGCGTCCCACGACCACGAGCCGGTCACCGCCAGCCAGCCGCCGACCGGGCCCATCGCCTGCGCCAGGCCCAGGATCGCGTGCGGGTAGTCCGTGAACCGCTTGCCGTACGGGTAGACCACCATCGGCACCACGGCCACCGGCGCGAGCACGAGGCACAGCGGGTTCAGCAGCGCCGCCGCGCCGAGGAAGACGGCGAGCGCCACCGCCGAGCCGGTCCACGCCGTCCGCACGGACACCGCGCCGGTGACCAGCTCGCGCCCGGCGGTCCGCGGGTTCCGCGCGTCGATCTCCCGGTCGATGATGCGGTTCGCCGCCATCGCGAACGTGCGCAGCCCCACCATCGCGACGGTGACGAGCAGCAGCGTCCCCCACTCGACGGTCTCGTCCCGCCCGTCCAGGAACATCGCGGTCAGCGTCGCGATGTACGCGAACGGCAGCGCGAAGACCGAGTGCTCGATCATCACCAGCCGCAGGAACGCCTTGACCCGCCCCGTCTCGGAGCCACCCGCCACCGTCGCCGTCACAGCCCGTACTCCTTCCACCGCCGGTCGACCCGTTCCGCCGTCTCCGGGTCGGAGACGATCATCCGCGGCCAGCCGCCGTCCCGCGTGTACCCCTCGCCGGGCCACTTCGCCGTGGCGTCGATCCCTGCCTTGCCGCCCCAGAACTGCTGGTACGAGGCGTGGTCGAGGTGGTCGACCGGACCCTCGGTGAGCAGCAGGTCGCGGGCGTAGTCCACGTTGCCCAGCGCCCGCCAGGCGACCTCGTGCAGGTCGTGGACGTCGCAGTCGGCGTCCACGACGACGACCAGCTTCGTGAGGGACATCATGTGCGCGCCCCACACGGCGGACATGACCTTCTGCGCGTGCTTGGGGTACTTCTTGTCGATCGAGACGATCGCGCAGTTGTGGAAGCCGCCCGCCTCCGGCAGGTGGTAGTCCACGATGTCGGGGATGATCACCTTCAGCAGCGGCAGGAAGAAGCGTTCCGTCGCCCGCGCGAGCGGCCCGTCCTCGGTCGGCGGGCGGCCGACGACGATCGACTGGAACAGCGGCTTCCTCCGCATCGTCACGCAGTCGATCGTCAGCGCCGGGAACGGCTCCTGCGGCGTGTAGAAGCCGGTGTGGTCGCCGAACGGGCCCTCGGGCAGCTCCTGCCCCGGCTCCAGCCAGCCCTCCAGCACGACCTCCGCCTGCGCGGGCACCTGGAGCGGGACCGTCACGCAGTCCACCATCTCCACGCGCTTGCCCTGCACGAAGCCCGCGAACAGGTACTCGTCGATGTCGCCCGGCAGCGGCGCGGTCGCCGCGTACGTCACGGCGGGCGGGCAGCCGAACGCGATGGCGACGGGCAGCCGCTCGCCGCGCCTGGCGGCGACCTGGTAGTGGTTGCGGCTGTCCTTGTGGATCTGCCAGTGCATGCCGATGGTCCGCGCGTCGTGGCGCTGGAGGCGGTAGAGGCCGAGGTTGCGGACGCCGGACTCGGGGTCCTTGGTGTGGGTCAGCCCCAGGTTGAAGAACGAGCCGCCGTCCTCCGGCCAGGTGAACAGCGCGGGCAGCCGCGTGAGGTCCACGTCGTCGCCGCGCAGCACGACCTCCTGCACGGGCCCGTTCTTCACCTTCTTCGGCGGCACGTGCGCGACCGACGCGAGCTTGCCGAACGCCTCCCGCACGCCGACGAAGCCCTGCGGCAGCTCGGGCTTGAGCAGCCCGGCGATCTTCTCGCCGATCTCCTGGTAGGACGCCAGGCCGAGCGCCTTCAGCAGCCGCCGGTCGGTGCCGTACACGTTCATCGCGAGCGGCAGGTCCGAGCCCTTGACGTTCTCGAAGAGCAGGGCCGGGCCGCCGGCCTTGTTCACCCGGTCGGTGATCTCGCCCACTTCCAGGTGCGGATCGACCTCGGCCTTGACCCGCTTGAGGTCCCCGTCCCGTTCCAGCGCCTTCAGCAGGCCGCGCAGGTCGTCGTACGCCATGCCGCTCAGTATTGCCGACGCATTACCCTGGATTTGGTCAGGGGGCCCGCCCGCAGGCCCCGGTTCACTTCACCCAGGGGGACTACCATGCTCAGGGTGCTGCTGTTTCTGGTACCGCTAGCGCTGGCCGTCTACGCCCTGGTGGACTGCATCAGCTCCAAGGACGAAGAGGTCAGGCACCTCCCCAAGCTCGTGTGGATCGCGCTGATCGCACTGGCCTGGGTGATCGGGCCGCTCGCCTGGATCCTGGTGGGCCGCAAGCGCGGCACCGCCGCCGCCCGCGGGCGCGGCGGGGTCCGCTTCGTCGCCCCTGACGACAACCCCGAGTTCCTGCGCTCCCTCGGCGACGACACCTCGCCCGACTCGCCCGCGCGGCGTGACGAGGCGGAGAAGGACCGCGAGCTGCTGGAGACGTGGGAGGAGGACCTGCGCCGCCGCGAGGAGGAGCTGCGGCAGCGGGACGACACCGACGACGACAATCCGGCGGGCGGCAAGGGCTGAGCCCGCCCCCGCGACACGGCGAGAGGCCGGAACGGATAATCCCGTTCCGGCCTCTTCGCGTGTCACCGGCGGGTCAGACGCCGCCGTAGCCGTGGAGGCTGTCGAAGAAGATGTTCACGCCGTAGTAGTTGATCAGGAAGCAGACGATGCCGGCGATCGCCAGGTACGCGGCCCGCCGTCCCTTCCAGCCCGCCGTGGCCCGCGCGTGCAGGTAGCAGGCGTACGCGACCCAGGTGATGAACGCCCACGTCTCCTTGGGGTCCCACGCCCAGTACCGGCCCCACGCCGTCTCGGCCCAGATGGCGCCCGCGACGATGGTGAACGTCCACACCGGGAAGACGGCCGCGTTCACCCGGTAGCTGAACCGGTCGAGGCTCAGCGCGGACGGCAGCCGCTCCAGCACGGAGGTGGCGAGCCGCCCCGGCTGCCCGCCCGCGGCGAGCTTCGCCTCGTACCGGTCGCGGAAGAGGTAGAGCACCGCGCTGACCGCGCCGAGATAGAAGAGGCCGCCGCAGACGATCGCCAGCGGCACGTGGATCCACATCCACATCGAGTCGAGCGCGGGAACGAGCTGCGTCGACTCGTTGTAGAGGACGGTGACGGCCAGGCCGAGGTCGAGCAGGACGGTCGTCACCAGCGGCAGGCCGAGCCAGCGGACCGGCGTGCGGGCGGCGAGGAAGCCCAGGTACCCGGCGATGCCGACGACGCCGAGCGCCACGGAGAACTCGTACATGTTCCCCCACGGCCCGCGGCCCACGGCCACGGCGCGGGTGACCACGGCGCCCATGTGCAGCAGGAACGCGAGCACCGTCAGGGAGACGGCGATGCGCCCGTACGTGTCGCCCTGCGCGTCCTCGCCCGCCGCGCCGGGGCCGTCCGGCACCACGTCGCGGGACGGCGTCGTGGAGCGGCTGACGATGCGGGGCCGCTCCAGCACGCTGGTGCCGCCGCCCTTGCGGACGGTGACGGCGGGACGCTGGGCGGGGACCGCGGCCGTCTCCTCCCCGGCGTCCCCGCCGGTGAGGGCCGCCGCCGTGCGCGCGACCCGGCTGCGGCTGCCGAAGATCCACTCGGCCGTGTAGGCGAGGAACGTCAGGGCGTAGACCGCCATGGCGGAGTAGACCAGGGTGTTGCTGAGGTCGGCCAGCCCTTCGTTGGCGGCGGCGAGAGTCATGTGCGTGCTCCTTCGGCAGCGGCGGACTCGGTGGAGGGGTCGTCTGCGGCGTCGCCGTGCGCGGGGTCGTCCGGCAGCAGGGGCGCGTCGGGTACGAGGGCGTCGGCGAGCGCGGCCAGCTCGGCGGGCACGCGCGCCGACTCGGTACGGCCCAGCGCGGCCATCTCGACGACGGTCCGCCCGTCGTCGCCCGTCCAGGCGCGCACCCACACGCGGCGGCGGCGCAGCATCAGCGAGCCGACGAGCCCGGCGATGGCGGCGAGCGCGCCGGTGAGCGCCCAGGTGTTGCCCGACCGGGAGGCCATCTGGAAGGTCGCCCACTGGTCGAAGCTCTCGAACGTGATGGAGCCCATGCCGTCCGGCAGGT
Source organism: Streptomyces sp. NPDC049879 (assembly GCF_044461265.1). Classification (NCBI taxonomy): domain Bacteria; kingdom Bacillati; phylum Actinomycetota; class Actinomycetes; order Kitasatosporales; family Streptomycetaceae; genus Streptomyces; species Streptomyces sp. NPDC049879. Next base: position 531,293 of record NZ_JBITKT010000005.1, read on the forward strand.
CCACGGTCTCGCCCGGCTGCATGTCGAAGCGCAGCAGGTCGCCGTCGTCGCCGGTGAACTGCTCCATGTGGGTCGTGTCGAGCTGGTAGACGTTCTGCGGCAGGCCCGAGTCCACGCCGAGGTCGCCGTGGAAGGCGTTGAGCGTGAGGACGGGGAAGTCGGGCTCGGGGAACGTGGAGTGCGGGCCGCGCACCTCGTCCACCCCGTACGTCGGGTTGAAGAAGCCCTGGAACGCGAGCTGGTCCGGCTCGCCGTCCGGGCCGACCGCGTCGGGGACCTTGATGACGCCGGTGGAGGTGAGCGCCGAGTCCTGCGGGATGAACGGGACCGGGCCGCTGTACACCACGTCGCCCTGGCCGTCGCGCACGGTGACGTCGGGTGCGAAGCCGTGGCCGATGAGGCGGACGCGGGTGTCGCCGATGCGCAGCGGCGTGTTCACGTCGATCGTCGTGTCGTGCTCGCGCCCGTCGTCGGTGCGGTAGGTGACGTCGGCGGTGAACTCGGTGGGGGTGCCCAGGTCGGGTCCCGAGCGGGCGAAGGAGGCGTGGAAGTCGTTCAGGGTGAAGCCGAAGCGCTCCAGGTCGTCCAGGTCGTAGAGGGTGCCCGACTCGAAGTCGTCGTACATGGTGATGTTGTTCGCGAAGCTGCTGCCCTCGACGACGAGCTTGCCGCCCTCGGCGTAGAAGAGGCGGCCGATGGCGAAGGCGATCAGCAGGACGACGAGCGACAGGTGGAAGACGAGGTTGCCGGCCTCGCGCAGGTAGCCCTTCTCGGCGGCGACGTGCGGGCGGCCCGCCGCGTCCTCGGGCCTGTCGGTGCGGAAGCGCCGCCGCTTCAGCAGCCCGTGCGCGGCGTCGAGCACCTGCTCGGGCGGGGCGTCGGTGCGCCAGGTGGTGTACGCGGGCATGCGCGTCAGCCGCCGGGGCGCGCGGGCGGGGCGGCCGCGCAGCTGGCCGACGAACTGCCAGGAGCGCGGCAGGATGCAGCCCACCAGCGAGACGAACAGCAGCAGGTAGACCGCCGAGAACCACACCGACGAGTAGACGTGGAAGAGCTGGAAGGTGTCGTAGAAGTCCGACAGCCGGGGGTTGCGCTCGCGGAAGTCGCGGACGCCCAGCTCGTCCGTGCCCTCCTGGGGGATCAGCGAGCCGGGGACGCTGGCGAGGGCGAGCAGGAAGAGCAGGACCAGCGCGACGCGCATCGACGTGAGCTGCCGCCAGAACCAGCGGGCCCAGCCGAGGGTCTCGCGCGCCGTCCAGGCCAGCGCGCCGCCCACACCGGGGGCGCGTACGCCGCCGAACGAGCCGGGGGCGGACGCCGTGGGCTCCTCCTCGGCGGGCGCGGTGGTCAGCCCGCTGCCCGCGGTGGCCTCGTCGGCGTCGCGCGCGGCGTCGTCGGTCCTGGTCTCGTCGGGCGGGGTGGCGTCGTCGGTCATGGCGGTCAGACCCCTGTGGTGAAGTTGCTGGTCCAGTAGCGCAGCTCGGACGTCACGTCGTTCCAGGCGCCCGTGACGAGGAGCAGTCCGGTGACGATCAGCATGCCGCCGCCGATCCGCATCACCCACACGTAGTGCTTCTTCACCCAGGCGAAGGCCCCCAGCGCCCGGCGGAAGGCGAGGGCGGTGAGGATGAACGGCAGCCCGAGGCCGACGCAGTAGGCGAACGTGAGCAGCGCGCCGCGCTCGGCGGTGCCCTGCTGGAGGGCCAGGAACTGGACGCTGCTGAGCGTCGGGCCGATGCAGGGCGTCCAGCCGATGCCGAAGACCACGCCGAGCATCGGCGCGCCCGCGAGCCCTATCGACGGCCTGCGGTGCAGGCGGAACTCCCGCTGCCCCAGCCGGGGGACGACGCCCATGAAGACGATCCCGAGCACGATCGTGAGAGCGCCGAAGATCTGCTGGAGGCCCGTCTGGTGGCGCAGCAGGTTGCGGCTGAACTCGCCGAACAGCGCGCCGGAGGAGACGTAGACGGCGGTGAAGCCGAGGACGAAGAGCGAGGCGCCCGCGAGCATCCGGCCGCGCTTGGCGGTCCCGAGGTCGGCGCCGCCGACGCCCGTCACATAGGAGAGGTAGCCGGGCACGAGCGGCAGGACGCACGGCGAGAAGAACGACACCAGCCCGCCGAAGACCGCCACGGGGATCGCGAGCAGCAGCGCGCCGGTGAGGATCGTCTCGTTCTGGCCCATGACCGGGTCAGCCCTCGGCGATGATCGGGTCGAGGGCGTCGCGCAGTTCCTGCTCGGCGAGCGGCTTCAGCGCGCGCACGGCGACGCGGCCCTCGCGGTCCACGATGAGCGTGGACGGGATGCCCTGCGGGCTGAGGGTGCCCTCGGGGAAGTCGAGGAGGAGCTGCCCGTCCGCGTCGTAGAGGCTCGGGTAGGGGACGTCGAAGCGTTCCTCGAAGGCGTTGGCCTGGTCCTTGGACCGGTCCTGGACGTTCAGCCCGACGAACTGCACGCCCTGGTCGGCGGTGTCGTTGGCGACCTCCACCAGGTGCGGCATCTCGGCGCGGCAGGGGGCGCACCAGGAGCCCCACACGTTCAGCACCAGGACCTCGCCCCGGTAGTCGGCGAGGCGGAGCCGGTCGCCCTCCAGGGTCTCGCCCTCGATGTCCGGCAGCTCCTGCCGGTCGGCCTCGGCGACCGCGATCAGCTCGCCCGTGCCGTGGACGATGTTGGTGTTGTCACCGGAGGAACCCGCCTGCTGGCCCGTGCAGGCCGTCAGCGTCAGCACCCCGGCAGCGAGCCCGGCGACGCCCACGGCCAGAGACCGGAACTGGATCATGTGAAAAGTTTCCCATGCGTGTACGGGCGATCTTCGGTGCCCCCCTTGTCCCATTGTTTCCCCAGGTGGGACGGCCTGTCCGGGGGCCGGTGAGCCCCCGGTGGCCAGGCGCCTCAGGCGCCGAAGCCCTTCGCCCCCTTGACGGGACGCGCCCCGGCCCGCAGGTGCGCGGGCAGCAGGTCGGCGGCGGGCTCGGAGTAGGTGACGGCGACGATCTCGTCGCCCTCGTAGGTGAAGCTCGTCAGCGACGCGAGGGTGCACTCGCGCGAGCGCGGGTCGTGCCACAGCCTGCGGTGCTCGACGTGGCAGCGCAGCACCCACACCGGCAGCTGGTGGCTGACGAGGACCGCCTCGTGGCCGCGCGCCGCGTCGCGCGCCGCGTCGAGCGCCTCGCGCATCCGCCGCGCCTGCTCGGTGTACGGCTCGCCCCACGAGGGGCGGAACGGGTTGCGCAGGTGCCGCCAGTTGCCGGGGCGGCGCAGGGCGCCGTCGCCGACGCCGAAGGTCCTGCCCTGGAAGACGTTGGCCGCCTCGACGAGCCGGGGGTCGGTGCGCAGGGTGAGGCCGTGGGCCGCCGCGATGGGGGCGGCGGTCTCCTGCGCGCGTTCGAGGGGCGAGGCGACGACCTCGGTGATGTCGCGGTCGGCGAGGTGGACGGCGACGCGTTCCGCCATCTCCACGCCGAGGGCGGAGAGATGGAAGCCCGGCAGCCGCCCGTAGAGGACGCCGGTGGGGTTCTCCACCTCGCCGTGCCGCATCACGTGGACGACGGTGCGCCCCGTGGCCTTCTCCGCCGCGCCGCTGTCCTGTCCTGCACTGTTGTCCGGCCCTGCGCTGTCCGCTGTGTTCATCCGCCCGTGCCCGTCCGCTATCCCGTTCTCCTCCGTCACCGTCGCCGCCCCCTCAGACCTCGGCGGCCGCGCGGGCGGCCGTGGGCAGTGCGGCGGCGATCCGTTCCATCGCCTGCGCGTCGTGCGCCGTGGAGACGAACCACGCCTCGAACGCGGACGGCGGCAGGTAGACGCCCTGCTCCAGCATCGCGTGGAAGAAGGCCGTGTAGCGGTCGGTCCGCTGGGCCTTGGCGCCCTCGAAGTCGGTGACCGGCGCGTCGGTGAAGAAGACGGAGAACATGTTCCCCGCCCCCGAGACGACGTGCGGCACGCCCTCCTTGGTGAGCGCCGCGCCCGCGAGGCCGCGCAGCTCGGCGGCGGTCGCGTCGAGCCGCGCGTACGCCGCGTCGTCCAGCAGCCGCAGCTGGGCGAGCCCGGCGGCGGTCGCGACGGGGTTCCCCGACAGGGTGCCCGCCTGGTAGACCGGCCCCTCGGGCGCCAGCCTGGCCATCACGTCGGCCCGGCCGCCGAACGCCGCCGCCGGGAAGCCGCCGCCCATCACCTTGCCGAACGTGATCAGGTCGGGGACGACGCCCTCGACGCCGAACCAGCCCGCGCGGCTCATGCGGAAGCCGGTCATCACCTCGTCCGAGATCAGCAGCGCGCCCCCGGCCGCGCACAGGTCCTTCAGCCCCTGGTTGAAGCCGGGCAGCGGCGGGACGACGCCCATGTTGCCCGGCACCGCCTCGGTGATCACGCAGGCGATCTCGCCGGGGTGCGCGGCGAACGCGGCCCGCACGGCGTCCAGGTCGTTGTACGGCAGCACGAGCGTCTCGCCCGCCTGCGCGCCGGTGACGCCCGGGGTGTCCGGCAGGGCGAACGTCACCGCGCCGGAACCGGCCGACGCCAGCAGCGCGTCCACGTGCCCGTGGTAACAGCCGGCGAACTTCACGACCTTCGCCCGCCCGGTGAAGCCGCGCGCCAGCCGGATCGCCGACATCGTCGCCTCGGTTCCTGACGAGACGAGCCTGACCTTCTCGACGGGCGTGACGCGCGCCGTGATCTCCTCGGCCAGCTCGACCTCGCCCGCCGTGGGCGTGCCGAACGACGTGCCGCGCCCCACGGCCTCCCGTACGGCGGCCAGCACCTCGGGGTGGGAGTGGCCGAGAATCATCGGTCCCCAGGAGCACACCAGGTCCACGTACTCGTGTCCGTCCGTGTCCGTCAGGTAGGGACCGGAGCCCGACGCCATGAACCGCGGCGTGCCGCCCACCGCGCCGAAGGCACGGACCGGCGAATTCACGCCGCCGGGGGTCACGGCGGAGGCGCGGGCGAACAGCGTCTGCGAAACTGGGGCTTCTGCGTAGGATGGCGTCACGCGATCCATGGTGACAGAGCCGCGTACAGGTCGGTCTCAGGGCGTTTCGCCGCGGCCTGACGGGGGAGGTCTTCCGAAACGATGATCGGGTCGCGCGGCGGGGGTCGCGAGTAGTCAGGTGGTGACATGCAGCGCGGTGGCGAAGTGGGCGAGGGAACCGGGGATCTCGGGCCGGAGCCCGCGGGGCCGCGCGCGCGGGCCCGCCGCGGCAGGCATCGCCGCAAGGGGGCCGACGGTGTCACCGGAGACTTCGACCCCAGGGGCCGGAGCGGCCGGATGGCGGTGACCTACAAGTACTTCGGCGCCCCCGACGGCGCCACCGCCGCCCGTGTGCCGCTGTCGATGCGGCCCGAGGAGCTGGGCGGCGACGAGCTGGGCCAGGGCATGTTCACGCGCATCAAGCCGGAAACGATGGCCGCCATGGTCCTCACCGGCATCGAGGGCATCCCGCTGCACCGCGTCCCGCCGCTGGAGCTGGTCGTCCTCCACCCCGACTACGCGGTCGTGAAATTGCCCACAACGGCCGTGGACCCGCTGCGCGGCATCGGGGACGAGACGGTCGGCGCGGCGGCGTTCATCTGGTCCACGGTCCCCGACCGCAGCGGCCCCAGCGACGCGTTCGGCGTCTACCGGCTGCTCAACGAGTGGCAGGACTTCTCGCGCCGCCTCCACGAGGCCGGTCATCAGCCGTACTGCCTGGTCTGGCCCTGACCCCATGCGGTAGACATGGTGGCCCTGCCGGTTCGATCGAGGGAGGGCGACCGGTGCGGCGCACCGCGACCACGACGCAGGCGCTTCTCGGGGGGCTGACGGCGGTGCTCCTGGCCGCCTGCTCCCCCGGGCTCGGCGGCGGCGACACGGAGGACCCGGGCGAGCAGCCCGCGGCGCCCCGCGCCCAGGAGCCGGCGCCGGGACGTTTCTCCGGCCTGCCGGAGCCCTGCGGCGCCATCCCGGCCGAGACGCTCCGCGAGCTGCTGCCGGGCGGCGCGGCCGAGGACTACGCGGGCGAGCCGCGCGTGACATACGACACGGGCCGCCGCGTCGGCTGCTCCTGGGGGACGGTGGACGGCGCCGACGCGTACCGGCTCGCGATCGGCATGCTGCGCGTCGTCTCCTACGACCCGGCGGTCAGCGACGACGACCAGGCGGAACGGGACTTCGAGGAACGCGCCACCGACGCGGGCATCCCCGCGGACGCCCCGGCGGGGGGCGCGCTCGCGCCGCGGATGCTGGAGGGCATCGGCCAGATCGCGTACGTCGACGACCGGCTGATCGCGTCAGACGGCGGCCCGACGCGCGAGATCGATCTGACCTTCAGGAGCGCGAACGTTATCGTCACTGTGCAGTACGCCGTCTCGACCAGCGCGCCGGACGCCGTGCCGGAGAGCGAACCGCTCCAGCAGCGGGCCGGGACCGTCGCCCGGGGGCTCGCGGACGGCTTCGACGCCTAGCCGGGACGGGTCGCCGTGGAGGCGGCCTGCCACCGACCACAGGAGCGATAACCTCATGGACCGCAACGCCAAGCGCCTCGCCGTGCGGACGGCGGCCTGGGCAGCCGTGCCCGTGCTGCTCGCCGCCGGCTGTTCCTCGGACTCGTCCGGTTCCGACGACGGGGCGGGCTCCGACGGCCCCACGAGCGCGGCGCCGACGCCCGAGCCCGTACGGTTCGCGGCGCTGCCGGACGTCTGCGCGACGGTCGGGGCCGATCTGATCGGGGAGTACGTGCCCCGCGCCGACCCGGAGGACGGGGACACGCTCACCTCCTCGGACACGACCAGCTCGGCGACCTGCCTGTGGAGCGGCCTGGACGACTACCAGTTCCGCTCGCTGACCGTCTCGCTGCGGCGCTTCGACTCGGACCTGTCCATCGGCAGCGGCGACGAGCGCGCGGCGGGCTACGCGGATCAGGTCACCGAGGAGGTCACCGGCGACGACGCCAACCAGGACGTCGAGACGGGCGCGCTGGACGAGGCGGGCGACGAGGCCGGCTGGATCGGCTACTCCGTCACCAAGACCGACGAGGACGACAACGAGCAGGACTACCGCGAGAACCGCGTCGTCGCGCGCGTCGACAACGTCGTGCTGACCGTGGACTACTCGGGCGCGGGCCTCGAAGGCGAGGACATGCCGGGCGCGGACGCGATCGCGGACGGCGCGGTCGCGGTGGCGCGCGAGGCCACCGCCCGGCTGGACGCGTGGGGCGAGGAGAACGCGGGCGGCGCGCCGGAGTCGGACGGGTCCGAGGCACCGGACGAGTCGGGCGATTCCGGCGAGTCGGAGGAGAACGAGCCCCCGGGGAACGCTCAGGACAAGCCCGACGACAACGGGTGATCCCCCGGCGGGAGTTCGCGCGTTTGTGCGGATCCGCGGCTGACCTCTCTTGACGCATGTGCCAGTCTGGCGGCCGGAGTTCTCTCCGTTCGTTCAGTTGTCCAGTCGAGTCGGGAGGGACCGCGGGTGGCCGCGATCAAGCTCACACGCGCACACCGCATACTCGTCGGCATCGTCCTCGCCGGTGCCGTCGTCATCGCGGCGATCGGCTTCGCGGGCTCCTACGCCTCCGTGCGCGAGCTGGCCGAGGAGAAGGGCTTCGGGGCCTTCTCGCCGTTCTTCCCGATCGGCGTGGACGCGGGCATCGTCGTCCTGCTGGCGCTCGACCTGCTGCTGACGTGGCTGCGCATCCCGTTCCCGATGCTGCGGCAGTCGGCCTGGCTGCTGACGGCGGCGACGATCGCGTTCAACGGCGCCTCCGCCTGGGGCGATCCGCTCGCCGTCGGCATGCACGCGATCATCCCGCTGCTGTTCGTCATCACGGTGGAGGCGGCGCGGCACGCGATCGGCCGCGTCGCGGACATCACGGCGGACAAGCACATGGAGGGCGTGCGCATCTGGCGCTGGTTCCTCTCGCCGCTGCCGACGTTCCGCCTGTGGCGGCGCATGAAGCTGTGGGAGCTGCGCAGTTACGAGGAGGTCATCGGGATGGAGCGTGACCGGCTCGTGTACCAGGCGCGGCTGCGGGCGGACTACGGGCGCGGGTGGCGGCGGCGGGCGCCCGTCGAGGCGCGCATGCCGCTGAAGCTGGCGCGGTACGGGGTCCCGCTGCACGAGACCGCCCCCGCGGGCCTCGCGGCGGCGGAGCGCGAGGCGCTGCCGCCGGGCGGCGCGTACGTCCCCGAGCAGCGGACGTACGGCCAGGCGCCGCGCGCGCAGGCCCCGGCGGCGCCGACCGCGCCGGTGGACGAGGGCGGGCCGGGCGAGCCGTGGTGGGTGGACAACCAGCCGCAACACCAGCTCCAGCCGCAGCCGGAGCCCCAGCCGCAGATGACCGTGCCGGTCGGATCGGGCGGCAGGGTGCGTCCCCTCGGCAGCGCCCCCGTCAACGGCCACGCGCAGTACCACCGCCCGGAGGCGCCGCCGCAGATCGTCCCGCAGGCGCGGCAGGAACCGAGGCCCGCCGAACCGGAACCCGAGCCCGAGCCCGTCCCCGAGCCCCAGCAGCTCCAGCCCGAACAGCCCCAGCCCGCCGACCCGGCCACGCCCCTCAGCGCGGCCGACGCCGAGGCGTACTACGCCGCCTTCCGCCAGTACGTGCTGGAGAACGGCGAGTTCCCCAACGCGCGGCTCCTCTCGCGGTTCCTCAACGAGCGCTTCGGCATCACGGACGGCCAGGGCTCGCTGCTGAGCGAGCAGTACCTCCGCGAGTTCATCCGCAGCTTCAAGCAGCGCTACAGCGGCGAGATGGGCACCGGCGTCTGACCGCCGGCGCCCCCGCGCCCCGTTCAGCCGCCGAGCAGCGCCCGCACCCGGTCGGCGCCCACCGCCAGCAGCAGCGTCGGCAGCCGCGGCCCCGTCTCGCCGCCGACCAGCAGCCGGTACAGCAGCGCGAAGAACGCCCGCTGCGCCGCCTTCAGTTCGGGCGTCGGCTTCGCGTCGGGCGTCAGCCCGGCCTGCACCTTGGGCACGCCGTAGACGAGCGACGTCAGCCCGTCGAGCGACCAGTGGCTGTCGAGCCCGGCGAGCAGCAGTCGCAGCGACTCGCGCCGCTGCTCGTCGAGCGACCCGAGCAGTTCCTCGTCCGGCGTCGCCCGCACGCGGGTGCGCGCCTCGGGCGGCATCTGCGTCTCCACCCAGCGCGCCGCCCGGTCGAGCCGGGGCCGCACCTCGTCCAGCGAGCCGACCGGGTGCTCCGGGTCGAGGTCGGCGAGGATGCGGAGCGTCTGCTCCTCGTCCCCTGTGGTGATGTCGAGGACGGACGTGAGCGTCCGGTACGGCAGCCGCCGCGGCGTCGCGGGCAGGGCACCCGCCGCCGTGCCGACCGCGCGGGTCCAGGCGGCGAGGTCGCCCGGCTGGGCGGTCCCGTCGGCGACCTTGCGGTCGAGCGCGTCCCACTCGTCGTAGGTCCGCTGGATCTCGCCGTCGAAGGCGATCTTGAACGACTGGTTGGGCCGCCGCCGCGCGTACAGCCAGCGCAGCAGCGGCGCCTCCATGATCTCCAGCGCGTCGGCCGCGATCGGCACGCCGCCGCGCGAGCTGGACATCTTGGCCATGCCGGTGATGCCGACGAACGCGTACATCGGGCCGATCGGCCGCTCGCCGCCGAAGACCTCCTTGACGAGCTGCCCGCCGACGACCCAGGACGAGCCGGGCGAGTGGTGGTCGACACCGGCGGGCTCGAAGACCACGCCCTCGTACGTCCAGCGCATGGGCCAGTCGACCTTCCACACGAGCTTGCCGCGCGTGTGGACGGCGAGCTTCACGCTCTCCCGGTGCCCGCACTCGCAGACGTAGTCGAGGTCGGTCGTCTCGTCGTCGTACGCGGTGATGGCCGTGGTGTCGCGGCCGCAGACGGAGCAGTAGGGCTTGTACGGGTAGTACTCGCCGCTGCCGCCGCTGCCGTCGTCCTCGCTGGCCGCGCCCGAACCCTCCACGGCCGCCTGCTCCGCCGCGTCGTCCGACGCCTCGGGCGCCTCCTTGGCCTGCTTGGTGCGGTAGCGGTCCAGGACGGCGTCGATGCGGCGCCGCTCGCGCATGGCGAAGAGGATCTGCTCCTGGTAGGCGCCTGACGTGTACTGCTCGGTCTGCGAGATGGCGCGGACCTCGACGCCCAGCTCGGCGAGCGCGGCGACCAGCGGCGCCTTGAAGTGCTCGGCCCAGCTGGCGTACGGGCTGCCGGGCGGCGGGGGCACCTCGGTCAGCGGCTTGCCGATGTGCTCGGCCCAGGACGCGTCCACGCCGACCCCGGCCGGGACCTTGCGGAAGCGGTCGTAGTCGTCCCAGGAGACCAGGTGGTCGCAGGGGATGCCGCGGCGCCTGATCTCGTCGGCGACGAGGTGCGGGACCATGACCTCGCGCAGGTTCCCGAGGTGGATGGGGCCCGACGGACTCAGCCCGGAGGCGCAGACGACGGGTTTGCCGGGGGCGCGTCGTTCCGCCTCGGCGATGACCTCGTCCGCGAGTCGGGAGACCCAGTCCGCGGTCTCCGGGGTGGTCTGAACCACAGCAGGCACACACTTTCTTGGGATCGAATGGGGATCGGATGGGTATCGGAGGGCCCCTGTCAGGGGCGTCCGGGACGTCGGCGGTGGGGCCGACGGCCCCCATTCTTCCACCAGCGGGCGGGCGGACGCCCGTGGGATACTGGCGCCCATGACCGCGGTCCCCTCCCTCAGCACCTCAGTCCAGCGCCTCCTCTCCGCAGCCATCGACGCCGCCCTGCCCGACGCGGCCGGCGCCGATCCGCTGCTGCGACCGAGCGACCGCGCGGACTTCCAGGCGAACGGCCTGCTGGCCCTCGCCAAGCGGCTGAAGGGCAACCCGCGCGAGCTGGCCGGCACGGTCGCCGCCGGTGTGGCGCGTGACGGGCTGATCGGCGGCATCGAGGTGTCGGGGCCCGGATTCCTCAACATCACGGTGACCGACGAGGCGCTGGTCTCCACCCTCGCCGCGCGCGCCGCCGACGAGCGGCTCGGCGTCCCGCTGGCCGCCGCCCCCGGCACGATGATCATCGAGTACTCGCAGCCGAACGTCGCCAAGGAGATGCACGTCGGCCACCTGCGCTCGACGGTCATCGGCGACGCGCTCGTGCGGATCATGGAGTTCCGCGGCGAGAAGGTGATCCGGCGCAATCACATCGGCGACTGGGGCACGCAGTTCGGCATGCTCATCCAGTACCTGACCGAGCACCCGGGCGAACTCGACCACGGCGCGGACGCCGACGCGGGCGACGCCGCCATGTCCCGGCTGAACCGGCTCTACCGTGCGTCGCGCGCGGTGTTCGACAGCGACGCCGAGTTCAAGGAGCGCGCGCGGCGGCGCGTCGTCGCGCTCCAGGCGGGCGACCCGGAGACCGTCGCGCTGTGGCGGCGCATCGTGGACGAGTCCACGGTGTACTTCAACGCGGTGTACAACCGGCTGGACGTGCTGCTGACGGACGACGACATCGTCGGCGAGTCCGCGTACAACTCCGATCTCGCCACGCTCGCGGACGAGTTGGAGCAGTCGGGCGTCGCGGTGCGGTCCGCGGGCGCGCTGTGCGTGTTCTTCGACGACGTGCGCGGCCAGGACGGCGAGCCGGTGCCGCTGATCGTGCGCAAGGCGGACGGCGGCTTCGGGTACGCGGCGACCGACCTCGCGGCGATCCGCAACCGGGTCGGCGTCCTCGGCGCGGACACGATGCTCTACATCGTGGACGCCCGGCAGGCGCTGCACTTCAAGATGGTCTTCGAGACGGCGCGGCGCGCGGGCTGGCTGCCCGAAGGGGTCGCGCACCACCTGCCGTTCGGCACGGTGCTCGGCAAGGACGGCAAGCCGTTCAAGACGCGCTCGGGCGAGACCGTGCGGCTGATGGACCTGCTGGACGAGGCCGTCGAACGGGCCGCCGAGGTCGTCCGCTCCAAGGCGCCTGACCTGCCGGAGGCCGAGGCGGCGGAACGGGCGCGCGAGGTCGGCATCGGCGCGGTCAAGTACGCGGACCTGTCGACCTCGCGGACGCGCGACTACGTCTTCGACCTCGACCGGATGGTGTCCCTCAACGGCGACACGAGCGTCTACCTCCAGTACGCGTACGCCCGTATCCAGTCGATCCTGCGGCGCGCCGCTGAGCGGTCGGCCGGACCGGCCGCCGCGCACCGGGAGTTGGCGCTCGCCCCGGCCGAACGGGCGCTCGGGCTGCACCTGGACGACTTCGCGGAGACCCTCGAAGGGGTCGCGGCGAGCTACGAGCCGCACAAGCTGGCGGGGTATCTCTACGCGCTGGCCTCGCACTTCACGACGTTCTACGACCAGTGCCCGGTGCTGCGCGCCGAGGACGCGGCGACGGTCGCCAACCGCCTGTTCCTGTGCGGGCTGACGGCGCGGACGCTGGCGCAGGGCATGGCGCTGCTCGGGATCGAGACGCCCGAGCGGCTGTGAAGCGGCTGTTGCGCAGCGTCAGTTCCTGATGAACATCGCGTGACCGACCGGGAGGCGCCCTTGCCGTGGCGCCTCCCGGCAGCCGATGCTTCCGACAGGTGAGCGAACGGCGAACGGACGTACAACAGTTCCGGCCCCAGGAATGTCATGCCCATGCCACTCCGAGGATGCCGCCGCGCGCCCTCCCGCACCGCGCACCCCGCACCACACCCCCGCAACGCACCACCGATGAGGAGGAGACCCCTCGCATGGCAGTGCTGCGTACCACCCTCCGCACCACCGCGCTCGCCGCCGCCGCGCTCACGCTCGGCGCCGCGTTCAGCCTCCCCGCCGAGGCCGGAGTCCGGCAGGACGCCGCCCCGGCCGACGCCCGCGCGCTGATCGCGAACGCGGGCGCCCCCGGCACCGTCAAGGGCAGCTACATCGTCCTGCTGGAGCAGTCCGCGTTCGCCGCCGGCTCGCCCCGCGCCGAACGCCTCGCCGCCTCCTACGAGACGGAGATCACCAGCACGTACGACACCGTGCTGAACGGCTTCGCGGTGGAGGCCACCGAGGCCGAGGCCGTGGCGCTCGCCGCCGACCCGGCCGTGGCCCAGGTCGTCCAGAACCAGCGCGTCCGCGTCGCCGCGACCCAGCCGAGCCCGCCGTCCTGGGGCCTCGACCGGATCGACCAGCCCGACCTCCCGCTCAACCAGTCCTACACGTACCCGAACAGCGCGGGCTCGGGCGTGACGATCTACGTCGTGGACACCGGCATCCGCTACACGCACCAGGACTTCGGCGGCCAGGCCACGTTCGGCTACGACGCCTTCGGCGGCAACGGCTCCGACGGCTACGGCCACGGCACCCACGTCGCCGGGACCGCCGCCGGGACCCGCTACGGCGTCGCCAAGAACGCGGACCTCGTCTCCGTCCGCGTCCTCGACAACTCCGGCTACGGCACCACCGAGACCGTCGCCAACGGCGTCGAGTGGGTCACCGAGAACGCCGACGGACCGTCCGTCGCCAACCTGAGCCTCGGCGGCGGCCCCGACCCGGTGATCGACGCGGCCGTCCGCGCCTCCATCGCCTCCGGCGTCACCTACGCCATCGCCGCCGGCAACAGCTACGGCGCCAACGCGGCCAACTACTCCCCGGCCCGCGTCACCGAGGCCATCACGGTGGCGTCGAGCGCGAGCAACGACGCGCGCTCCTCGTTCTCCAACATCGGCGCGGTCGTGGACATCTACGCCCCCGGCACCGGCATCACGTCGGCGTGGAGCACGTCCGACACCGCCACCAACAACATCTCCGGCACGTCGATGGCCACGCCGCACGTCGCGGGCGTCGCCGCCATCTACCTGTCGTCCAACCCGACGGCGAGCCCGGCGGCCGTGCGCAACGCGGTCGTCGCCCTGGGCGAGCCCAACACCGTCACCAACCAGGGCGCGAGCACCACGCGCACCCTCCTCCAGGTGAGCTGACCCCCACCACCGGCCCCCGCGCGTCAGAGCGGCAGCACGGCTCGTGCCAGCTCGCGCGCGGGGGCGCGGCGGTAGTCGTGCCCCACGCCCTGCGCGCGCGTGGGGTGCACGCGGTTGGTCAGCAGGACGAGGAGCACGCCCGTCGCCGGGTCGGCGACGACGCTCGTGCCGGTGAAGCCGGTGTGGCCGAACGCGGTGGGCGACGCCAACTCCCCCATCCAGCCCGGCTGGTCGAGCTGCCAGCCCAGGCCGCGCGCCGCCTCGGGCCCGAGCTGCGCGCCGTTCTGCGGTCTGAGCATCTCCCGTACGGACGCGGGCGACAGGACGCGCCGGTCGCCGTACGCGCCGCCGTTCAGCACCGTCTGCGTGAAGACGGCCAGGTCGTGGGCGGTGGAGAAGATCCCCGCGTGGCCCGCGACACCGCCGAGGTGGTGGGCGTTCTCGTCGTGCACCGTGCCGCGCACCAGCGCGCGGCCCGTCCACGGCTGCGCCTCCGTCGCGGCGACGCGCGGCAGCAGCGACGCGGGCGGCCGGTAGCCGGTGTCGGCCAACTCCAGAGGCCCGGTGATCAGTTCGGCCACCAGCGCGTCGAGCCCCCGCCCCGCCACCGCCTCGCAGCACGCGCCCAGCGCGATCAGCCCGAGATCCGAGTACGCGTACCCCGGCGTCAGCGGCTGCCCGGCGATGGCGGCGAGCACGGCGTCCCGGCCGTCGTACGGCGCGAGGTCGATCACCGGCGGCAGGCCGCCCGTGTGTGTCAGCAGCCCGCGCGGCGTCAGCCCGGGCGCCTGCGGGAAGCCCGGCAGGTACGCGGCGACCGGCGCGTCCAGGTCCAACTCCCCGCGCTCCGCCAGCGCCACCGCCACCACGGCCGTGAACAGCTTGGACAGCGACGCGAGATCGAACACCGTGTCACGCCGCATCGCGACGTCCTCGCCCCCGAACCGCACCGCCGAGCCGCCCGCCTCGTGCACGACGACCACCCCGCGCCGCGCCGCCAGCACGACGAACCCCGGGTACGCGCCCGCCCCTTCGCGCAGCAGGTGCCCGCGCGCCGCCGGGACGATCCGCGCGACGCCCGCCGGATCGAGCCCGGCCTCGCGCGGCGACCCGTACCGCAGGACGTGCGTCATGCCTCCCGGTGCACCTTCGTGTTGGACGCCTGGGCGCGCGGACGCAGCACCAGCAGGTCGACGTTCACGTGCGGCGGCCGCGTCACGGCCCACGCGACGGTGTCCGCCACGTCGTCGGCCGTCAGCGGCTCGGCGACCCCCTCGTACACCTTCGCGGCCCGCGCCTCGTCGCCGCCGAAGCGCACGAGCGAGAACTCCTCGGTCCGCACCATGCCCGGCGCGATCTCGATCACCCGCACCGGACGGTCCACGATCTCCAGGCGCAGCGTCTCCGCCAGCACGTGCGCCCCGTGCTTCGCGGCGACGTACCCGGCGCCGCCCTCGTACGTGCCGTGCCCGGCCGTCGAGGAGACGACCACCACCGTCCCCGCGCCCGAGGCGGTCAGCGCGGGCAGCAGGGCCTGCGTCACGTGGAGGACGCCGAGGACGTTGACCTCGTACATCGCGCGCCAGTCGCCCGGGTCGGCGTCGGCGACGCTGTCCATGCCGAGGGCGCCGCCCGCGTTGTTCACCAGCACGTCGCACCGCTCAAGCGACGCCGCGAACGCGTCCACGGCCGCCCGGTCCGTGACGTCCAGCGCGTGGGCGCGCGCCGCCCGGCCGCCGCCCGTCAGCGTGGCGGCCAGCTCCTCGATCCGCTCGGCACGGCGGGCGGTCAGCACCACCTCGTACCCCTCGGCCGCGAGGCGCCGCGCCGTGGCCGCCCCGATCCCGCTGCTCGCGCCCGTCACGACGGCGATGGGCCTGTCCGACACGTGTGCCTCCCGCGTTCTCAGTGCTCCCGTGGCACATACATGATGACCGCGACGCCCACGAGGCAGATCAGCGCCCCGATCACATCCCACCTGTCGGGACGGAACCCGTCCGCCACCATGCCCCACGCGAGCGACCCGGCGACGAACACCCCGCCGTACGCGGCCAGGATGCGGCCGAACTCGGCGTCCGGCTGGAGCGTCGCCACGAAGCCGTAGACCCCGAGCGCCACCAGACCGCCGCCGATCCACAGCCAGCCGCGGTGCTCCCGCACCCCCTGCCACACCAGCCACGCCCCGCCGATCTCGCACAGCGCGGCCAGCACGAACAGCGCGATCGACCGGGCGACGCTCACCCGCCCGCCGCCCGCAGCCGCTGCGCGAACTCCGTGGCCCAGTACGTCAGCACCATGTCGGCACCGGCGCGCCGGAA
Organism: Streptomyces sp. NPDC049879; assembly: GCF_044461265.1. Classification (NCBI taxonomy): domain Bacteria; kingdom Bacillati; phylum Actinomycetota; class Actinomycetes; order Kitasatosporales; family Streptomycetaceae; genus Streptomyces; species Streptomyces sp. NPDC049879. The sequence goes on from NZ_JBITKT010000005.1 coordinate 547,474, forward strand.
CGACATCAGCGTCTCCTCGATCGCCCGCTCACGATCCAGCCAGCCGCGCTCCGCCGCCGCCTCGACCATCGCGTACTCACCGGAGATCTGGTACGCCGCCACCGGCACCGGCGACGCGTCCGCGACGCTCCGCAGCACGTCGAGGTACGGCATGCCCGGCTTCACCATCACCATGTCGGCGCCCTCGGCGACGTCGAGTTCCAGCTCGCGCAGCGCCTCGCGGGCGTTCGGCGGGTCCTGCTGGTACGTCCTGCGGTCGCCCTTGAGCGACGAGTTGACGGCCTCGCGGAACGGGCCGTAGAACGCCGACGCGTACTTCACCGAGTACGCCAGCACGCCCACGTCCTGGTGCCCCGCCGCCTCCAGCGCGTCGCGGATCACGCCGATCTGGCCGTCCATCATGCCGCTCGGGCCCAGCACGTGCGCGCCCGCGTCGGCCTGCACCACGGCCATCTCCGCGTACCGCAGCAGCGTCGCGTCGTTGTCCACCCGCCCGCGCGCGTCCAGCACGCCGCAGTGCCCGTGGTCGGTCACCTCGTCCAGGCACACGTCGGACATCACGACCAGGTCGTCCCCGACCTCCTCGCGCACCGCCCGCAGGCCGCGCTGCAGGATGCCGTCCGGGTCCGTGCCCGGCGTGCCCACCGCGTCCTTCTTCGCGTCCTCGGGGACACCGAAGAGCATGATGCCGCCGACCCCGGCCTCCACCGCCTCGGCCGCCGCCTTCCGCAGGGAGTCCAGCGTGTGCTGGGACACCCCCGGCATGGAGGAGATGGCCACCGGCTCGGAGATCCCCTCGCGCACGAAGGCGGGCAGGATCAGGTCCGCCGCGTCCAGCCGGTGCTGCGCCACCATCCGCCGCATCGCGGGGGTGGTGCGCAGCCGCCGGGGGCGCGTCCGGGGGTAGTTCATGACGTCCTCTCACGCGCCGCGCGGCGCGCGGGCCCGCACCACCGCCTTACGGGGTGCGGGTCCGCCTGCGCTGCGGGCGCTTCTCGCTCGGCCGCTTCAGCACCTCGCCGGCCTCCAGGGCCGCGAGCCGCCGGTCGGCACCGTACTGCGCCAGGGCCTCGGTCAGCTTCTGCACCGAGGGCTCGGGCGCCATCACATCGACGCGCAGGCCGTGTTCCTCGGCGGTCCGCGCGGTCGCCGGGCCGATGCAGGCGATCACCGTCACGTTGTGCGGCTTGCCCGCGATCCCGACGAGGTTGCGCACCGTGCTCGACGACGTGAACAGCACCGCGTCGAACCCGCCGCCCTTGATGGCCTCCCGCGTCTCGGCGGGCGGCGGCGAGGCGCGCACCGTCCGGTAGGCGGTCACGTCGTCCACCTCCCAGCCCAGCTCGACCAGGCCCGCCACCAGCGTCTCGGTGGCGATGTCGGCGCGCGGCAGGAAGACGCGGTCGATCGGGTCGAACACCGGGTCGTAGGGTGGCCAGTCCTCCAGCAGCCCGGCGGCCGACTGCTCGCCGCTCGGCACCAGGTCGGGCCGTACGCCGAACGTGCGCAGCGCCCGCGCCGTCTGCTCCCCGACGGCCGCCACCTTGATCCCGGCGAACGCGCGCGCGTCGAGCCCGTACTCCTCGAACTTCTCGCGGATCGCCCGCACCGCGTTGACCGACGTGAACGCGATCCACTCGTACCTGCCGGTGACCAGGCCCTTGACCGCCCGGTCCATCTGCTGCGGCGTACGCGGCGGCTCGACGGCGATCGTCGGCACCTCGCTCGGCACCGCGCCGTACGAGCGCAGCTGCTCGGACAGCGACGCCGCCTGCTCCTTGGTGCGCGGCACCAGGACCTGCCAGCCGAACAGCGGCTTCGACTCGAACCACGACAGCGGCTCACGCCGTTCGGCCGCGCCGCCCGCGCCGACGACCGCTATGACGGAGCGGTCGCCCTCCGGGGACGGCAGCACCTTGGCGGACTTCAGGGTCCGCTCGACCGTGCCGAGCGTCGCCGACCAGGTGCGCTGGCGCGTCGTCGTGCCCGCGACGGTGACGGACAGCGGGGTGTCCGGCTTGCGCCCGGCGGCGACCAGCCGGGCCGCCGTGACGCCCACGGTGTCGAGGGACGTGCTGACGACGACGGTCGCGTCGGACGTGCCGACCTCGTTCCAGCAGCGCTCGTCGGCCGTGGCGGCGTCCACGAAGCGCACGTCGCCGCCCTCGGGGCGCCGCAGCGGCACCCCCGCGTAGGCGGCCACGCCCACCGCGTGGGAGACGCCGGGCACGACCTCGAAGGTGATGCCCTCGCCGGCGAGCGCCAGCATGTCGGCCGTCGCGTCCGTGTCGAGGCCGGGATCGCCCGCGACCGCACGGACGACCCGGCTGCCGGAGCGCGCGGCCCGCATGACAAGATCGGCGACATCACCGGCGACGGCTGCCGCGGCGTCCTGCAGCGGCGTGTCCGTCTCCGGCCGTACGTGCTCGCGGACGACCTCGTACGCCTCCGGGTCCGCGACCAGCACGTCGGCCTGCCGCAGCGCGTCGACGGCGCGCAACGTCAGCAGACCCGGGTCACCGGGTCCCGCGCCGAGGAAGGTGACGTGCCCGAGGGCTGTGTGGACTTCGCCGGCCGGCTTCGCGGTGACGTGCGGCTGGGGGCGTGTGGTGCGTGCGGCGGTGGGGCTCAATGTTCTCGCTCCCCCATCAGACCGGCCGCGCCCTTGGCGAGCATCTCCTCGGCGAGCGCACGGCCGACGGCCGCCGCCTCTCCGGGGGACGCCGGCAGGGGACCGGTGGTGGACAGCTGCACCAGCGTGGTGCCGTCGGTGGTGCCGACGACGCCGCGCAGGCGCAGTTCGGTGACGTTCTGCCCGTGCGTTCCGTCGCCCGGGAGCAGGTCGGCGTACGCGCCCACGGGCGCGCTGCAACCGGCTTCCAGGGTGGCGAGCAGGGCGCGCTCGGCGGTCACGGCGGCCCGGGTGTGCGGGTCGTCGAGGCCGGAGAGTCGGGTGACGAGGTCCGCGTCGGACGCGGCGCACTCGATCGCCAGTGCCCCCTGGCCGGGGGCGGGCAGCATGATGTCGGGGGACAGCGCCTCGCTGATCTCCCCCGCGCGGCCGAGGCGGTGCAGCCCGGCGGCGGCGAGCACGACGGCGTCCAGCTCGCCGGAGCGGACGAAGCCGATCCTCGTGTCCACGTTCCCCCGGATCGCGACCGTCTCGACGGGGCGGCCGAGCGAGCGTGCCCAGGAGTTGAGCTGTGCCGCGCGGCGCGGCGAGCCGGTGCCGATGCGCACCGGGCGGGTGGCGTCCGCCGTGAGCCCGTCGAACGTCAGCCCGTCGCGTGCCACGAGGACGTCGCGCGGGTCGGCGCGGGTCGGCAGCGCGGCCAGCGCCAGGCCCTCGGGCTCGGCGGTGGGCAGGTCCTTCAGGGAGTGCACGGCGAAGTCGATCTCCCCGGCGAGCAGTGCCTCGCGCAGCGCGGAGACGAAGACGCCGGTGCCGCCGATGGTGGCGAGCGCCTCACGGGAGACGTCGCCGTAGGTGGTGATCTCGACCAGTTCGACGGGGCGGCCGGTCAGCCGGGTGACCTGCTCGGCGACGCCCCCCGACTGCGCCATGGCGAGCTGGGAGCGCCGCGTGCCGAGCCGCAGGGGCCGGTGCGTCGCGTTCATGACCGCTCCTGTTCCGGGTGGGCGTGGTGGGTGTGGTGGGCGTACGGCGTGGGGGCCGGAACGGTCTCCGGCAGTCGTCCCGCGCCGAGCGTGACGGGGGTGCCGGGGGTGGCCGTGCCGTCCCCGGCGTCGGCGCCCGCGAGGTCGAACAGCTGGCGCAGGGCCGCCGCGTAGTACGCGCCGCCCGGCTCGCCCGCCAGTTCCTTGACGCGGACGGTCGGCGAGTGCAGCAGCTTGTCGACGACGCGGCGCACGGTCCTGGTGATCTCGGTCCGTTCCTTGTCGTCGAGTCCCGGCAGCCTGCCGTGCAGCCGGGCGAGTTCGGCGGCGACGACGTCGGCGGCCATGGCGCGCAGGGCGACCACGGTGGGCGTGATGTACGCGGCGTGCCGTGCGGCGCGGAAGGCCGCGACCTCCTCGGCGACGATGCGGCCCACGGCGTCCACGTCGGCGGCCATCGGCGCGTCGGCGGAGGCGGCGGCGAGCGACTCGATGTCCACGAGCCGGACGCCGGTGAGGCGGTGCACGTCGGCGTCCACGTCGCGGGGCATCGCCAGGTCGAGCACGGCCAGTTCGGGCGCCGGGTCGGTGTGGCCCTCGACGGCGGGGCAGGGCCTGGCGGCGGCACGGCGGGCGCGTTCGCGCAGGGCTCCGGCGACGGCGCCCGCGGTCAGGACGAGGCCGGTGGCGCCCGTACAGGACACGACGATGTCGGCGAGGGCCAGCTCGGCGGCCATGGAGATGGCGTTGATCGGGACGGCGCGGGCGCGGGTGCCCTCGCCGGCGCCGAGGGCCCCGGCAAGGCGTTCGGCGCGGTCCAGCGTCCTGTTGGCGATCACCAGTTCGGACACACCGGCGCGGGCGAGCGTCGTCGCGGCCAGCGAGGACATGGAACCGGCGCCGATCACGAGGGCGCGCCGCCCGCGCGGCCACTCCGTCCCGGCGGCCGGGGCGAGCTGGTCGAGGCCGACCGTGACGAGCGACTGCCCGGCGCGGTCGATGGCGGTCTCGCTGTGCGCCCGCTTGCCGACGCGCAGGGCCTGCTGGAAGAGGTCGTTGAGGAGGCGGCCCGCGGTGTGCTCGTCCTGGGCGAGGGCGAGGGCCGCCTTGATCTGGCCGAGGATCTGCCCCTCGCCGACGACCATCGAGTCCAGCCCGCAGGCGACGTCGAAGAGGTGCCGGACGGCGTCGTCCTCGTGGTGCAGGTAGAGGTACGGCGCCAGCTCGGCGGCGGGGACGCCGCTGTGCCGCGCCAGGAGGGCGGTGAGGGCGTCCGCGCCGTCGCGCGCATCCTGCTCCACGGCGGCGTACAGCTCGATGCGGTTGCAGGTGGACAGCACGGCGGCCTCGGCGGCCGGGCCGAGGCCGCGGGTCCCCACGGCCGCGTGCAGCAGCGCGGGCCGCTCCTCCGGCGCGAGCGCGGCCCGTTCCAGGAGGCTGACGGGCGCGCCGCGGTGGCTGATGCCGATGACGAGCAGCGTCATGCGGGCACCACCGCCTGCATGCCGTCCCCGGGGCCGGGTTCGTCGTCGCCGCCGGGCGCGGGGAGGTCGCGGCCGATCGGCCCGCCGAGGTCCTCGGCGGCCTTGCGCTGCTCGTGGAACGCGAGGATCTGCAGCTCGATGGACAGGTCCACCTTCCGCACGTCCACGCCGTCGGGCACGGTCAGCACGGTCGGGGCGAAGTTGAGGATGGAGGTGACCCCGGCGGCCACCAGCCGGTCGCACACCTGCTGCGCGGCGCCACCCGGAGTGGTGATGACGCCGATGGAGACGCCACCCGCGTGGATGATCGTCTCCAGGTCGTCCACGTGCTGCACGGCGATGCCCGCGACCTGCTTGCCGGTCATGGCGGGGTCGGCGTCGATCAGCGCGGCGACGCGGAAGCCGCGGGAGGCGAAGCCGCCGTAGTTGGCGAGGGCGGCGCCCAGGTTGCCGATGCCGACGATGACGACGGGCCAGTCCTGGGTGAGGCCCAGTTCACGGGAGATCTGGTAGACGAGATACTCGACGTCGTAGCCGACGCCGCGGGTGCCGTAGCTGCCGAGGTAGGAGAAGTCCTTGCGGAGCTTCGCCGAGTTGACGCCGGCGGCACCGGCCAGCTCCTCCGAGGAGACCGTGGGGACCGAGCGCTCGGAGAGCGCGGTCAGCGCCCGCAGGTACAGCGGGAGCCGGGCGACGGTAGCCTCGGGGATTCCCCGGCTACGGGTCGCCGGTCGGTGTTGTCGGCCAGTTGCCACGGTGCTCCTGCCGGTCGGGCCAAGCGGAGGGCGGGCGCCCCTGGCGCGCGAGCGTGCACCGGGACCGTTCCGTCGTGACCAGGCTATGTCTTTGTGAACGCGTGCACAAAGATGGTGTCCATTTTGTCCGCCCAAAGTGACCGGTGCCACACGGATCAACGGGGACACCGGGCCACACTCCTCACCATTGCTGCCATTGCCTCACGGGCGGATAAAACGACCTCGTATCGTAATCCAAACCGGGTCAAGCTCCCAACGCGCGGCGCAACCGCCCGGCGTCCACGCGCCAGAAGTCGTGCTGCTCGCCGTCCACGAGGACCACGGGGATCTGCTCCCAGTAGAGCCGGTGCAGCTCCTCGTCGGCCGTGATGTCCTTCTCCTCCCAGGCCGCGCCCGTTTCGGCGCACACGGCCTCGACGACGGCGCGGGCGTCGTCGCACAGGTGGCAGCCGGGGCGCCCGATCAGCGTGACGAGCCGGTCGGCGGGCGCCGTGACGGGACGCGCGGCACCGGCGGAACGGTCGCGGCGCGGGCGGAGCAAGGGAGTCATGGGCCCATTGTGCCGCGCGGGAGCCCCGTGTGGTCATGCCCACGCAACCGGGACTTCGGGAAGCGGTGGCTATGCTCGACGCATGGCCAGGCCACGCCCCTCCGAGCCGCGCACCGCCCAGTCCGCCGCCAGGGGACGCTGGTTCACCCTTCGCAGGCGCACGGCCACGGAAAGCGCCGGTGAGCAGGCCGCCGAACGCGAGCACGCCACCACGCCCGCCCCGCGCAGCGCGCGGCAGGAACTGGCGGGCGAGGCCGCCGCCGAGGCGGCGGTGGCACAGGTCGCCGAGGCGGCCGAGGCGGGCGACACCGGCGAGCCCGTCTTCCCCACGCCGGGCGACACACGGGCCGCCGCGTTCTTCGACCTCGACAACACGGTGATGCAGGGCGCGGCGATCTTCCACCTCGGCCGCGGGCTGTACAAGCGGAAGTTCTTCCAGAAGCGCGAGCTGGCGCGGTTCGCCTGGCAGCAGGCGTACTTCCGCCTCGCCGGGGCGGAGCACGCGGGCCACATGCAGGACGCGCGGGACAGCGCGCTCGGCATCGTGCGCGGCCACAGCGTCGAGGAACTCACCGCGATCGCCGAGGACATCTACGACGAGTACATGGCCGCCCGCATCTGGCCGGGCACGCGGGCCCTCGCCCAGGCGCACCTCGACGCGGGGCAGCGCGTCTGGCTGGTCACGGCCGCGCCGGTCGAGACGGCGCGCATCGTCGCCCGCCGCCTGGGGCTGACGGGGGCGCTCGGCACGGTCGCCGAGTCCGTGGACGGCGTCTACACCGGCCGCCTCGTCGGCGAGCCGCTGCACGGTCCCGCCAAGGCGATCGCCGTGCGGGCACTGGCCGAGGCGGAGGACCTGGACCTGTCGCGCTGCGCCGCGTACAGCGACTCGGCCAACGACATCCCGCTGCTGTCGCTTGTCGGTTATCCCTATGCGATCAATCCTGACAGCAAATTGCGCGCGCACGCCCGGGAGATGGGCTGGCGGCTGCGGGACTACCGAACGGGCCGGAAGGCGGTCCGCGTAGGGGTCCCAGCGGCGGCCGGAGCGGGTGCCGTGGCGGGGGGCGCGATGGCCGCCCTCGCCCTGCAACGGCGCCGCCGCTAGCGCTTTCCCGCGCCGCGTACCGGGGTCGGCCGCAGGGCGGTGCCCCGCATTCCGAGTGCCTTACCCCGCGGCGGCGCCCGGCAGACCTCCGCACGGCCATTGATCAATCTCGGTCACGCGATCACACGCCCGATCACCAAGTGATCAGCTTTGGCATGGCGTATGCGTGGCGATGCGACCACAACGTGTCACAGATCAAAGCTATTCGGCGATTTTCGCAACTACGCGTAGCACCGTCAGCACGAAGCGTTATTCTCCTCAGACGCAATCCGGTCCCCAGCCGTTCCCAGCCAGGTGACGGGTGACGGACCCACCACTGCACGTGTTGGAAGCTTAAGCCTCTGGGAGTCCCGTGTACCCACACGTCGGGGTTGACGCCTCGGGCCTGGCTGCGCCGCGCTCAACGGTCCTCGACCGATTGCGCGCCCTCGTCCCCACCGCGTATGCCGTCCCCCCCCTCGCCGCCACACCAGTCCCCGTCCCCGCAGTCCCGGCAGTTCCCGCAGTCCCCGTACGCCCCCCCGCGCCCGCGGCCCCCGCCTACGCGCTCGCCGACCGGACCGCGGACGCCGGCGCCGTGGCGCAGTCCCCCGCACCCGCCCCGGCGGGACCGGCCACCGGCACCGCGGGCAGACGTGCCCGCTCCGGCGCCGCCGGCACCTCCACCGCCCGCCGCCCGGCGGCGGACAGCGACAGCCGCCGCATGATGGACCTGGTCGAACGGGCCCAGGGCGGCGAGGCGGAGGCGTTCGGCCAGCTGTACGACCACTACGCCGACACCGTCTACCGGTACATCTACTACCGCGTCGGCGGCCGGGCGACGGCCGAGGACCTCACCAGCGAGACCTTCCTGCGCGCGCTGCGCCGGATCGGCACGTTCACCTGGCAGGGCCGCGACTTCGGCGCGTGGCTGGTCACCATCGCGCGCAACCTGGTCGCCGACCACTTCAAGTCGAGCCGGTTCCGCCTCGAAGTGACCACCGGCGAAATGCTCGACGCGAACGAGGTCGAGCGCAGCCCCGAGGAGTCCGTCCTCGAGTCCCTCGCCAACTCCGCCCTGCTCGAAGCCGTCCGCAAGCTCAACCCGCAGCAGCAGGAGTGCGTCACCCTGCGCTTCCTCCAGGGCCTCTCGGTCGCCGAGACCGCCCGGGTCATGGGGAAGAACGAGGGCGCCATCAAGACGCTGCAGTACCGCGCGGTCCGCACCCTGGCCCGTCTGCTGCCCGACGACGCCCGCTGAGCGACGCTTCCGGCACACCTCCGCACGCTTCGTGAGCAAGCTCCGCCAATCAGTCACATAATCTGCCAGCCGTAACCCGAGTGCCTGTCTGCTCGTTGTCGGGTTCGTGGGCTTCCCACAGCCGGGTCCTGGCCATGGCTTCTCACCCGTCCGGGTGGACATGGCCGGGACCGGAAACCTCTGCGCCGCGCAGGGAGTCGTCCTGGTGACGAGGAGCCCGCCTTGTGAAGAGAAGCAGCCTGTGACGAGAGGAGGTGCCGCCCGTGATCGGTTCCGTGTCGGCGAACCGCCGGGCCAACGCCTTCGCCCATCTCCTCGACGAACCGCGGCTCGCCGAGCCGCGGCCCGGGGACGCGGCGACGGCGGCGGACATCCCTGCGGACGCCCGCGAACAGGCCGCGCTGCTGTCGGTCGCTGACCGGCTCGCCGCGCTGCCGGGGCCGGAGCTGGCGCCCGATACCAGGGCCGCCCAGCGCGCCGGACTGATCGCCGCGATGCAGGAGGCGTTCGCCGGTGACCGCGCGGCCGAGAGCCCGCCGCGCCCCGAACAGGTCCCCGCCCAGCGCCGCGCCCGCGGCGGCCGGGGACTGCACCGCGCCGTCCAGGGCGGCGCGCTGGCCAGACTGCGGCCCAGGTCGCGGCTGACCAAGGGCCTCGCCGCCGGGGGGCTCACCATGGGCGTGGCCGCCGGTGCCTTCGGCGGCGTCGCCGCCGCCAGCACCGACGCGCTCCCCGGGGACACGCTCTACGGCCTCAAGCGCGGGATGGAGGACCTGAGGCTCGACTTCGCCGACGGCGACACGGACCGGGGCCGCGTCTACCTCGACCACGCCTCCACCCGGCTGCACGAGGCGCGCCGCCTCCTGGAGCGCGGCAGGTCGGGGCCGTTCGGGATCGACGACCTCGCCGAGATCCGCCGCGCCCTGTCCAACATGCGCGACGACGCCGCGGAGGGCCACCGCCTGCTCTCCCAGGCGTACGAGGCGGACGGCTCGCTCGGCCCGATGCAGTCGCTCTCCGCCTTCTCCGAGGGCCACCGGGCGACCTGGACGCTCATCCGGCGCCAGCTCCCCCCGGAGCTGCGGGACGTCGGCACGGAGGTCAGCCACGTCTTCGACCGCATGGACGACGACATCGCGCCCCTCCAGTCCCTCCTGCCCGACGAGCCGCGGGGCACGGCGGCCGCCGACGACCGCGGCGGCCCGCCCGCCCGTACGGACGCCACCGCGTCCGCGCCCACCGCCCCGTCGTCGCCCAGCCCCCCGAGCGGTGACGACAGCCCGGCGGCGGACCCGGACGAGCGGCGTTCCCCGGCGGAGCGGAACGGCCTCCTCGACGGCGTGGACCTGCTCGGCCCCTCGGCGGGCGCGCCGAGCGAGTCGGCCGGGCCCTCGCCGAGCGCCGAGCCGAGCACCCCGGGCACGGGCCTGCCGCGGCCGGACATCACGATCCCGCCGCTGGTGGACGACCTCCTGCCGGGGCTCGGCCTGGACGTCGGCGAGCGGGACACCGACTAGGCGCGCCGTCCGGTACGCGGGTGTGCCCTCCCCGGCCCTGGGGAGGGCACACCCGTCCCCGCCTCACTCCTGGGCGCGCGGTTCCTCCTCGCCCAGGGCCGCCGTCGCGTCGCGGAGCGCGCCGATGGTGCCGTCGATCCAGCGCCCGATCGTCCGCAGCTCGTCCTCGGTGAACTCCCCGGTCACCCGCGCCATGCGCTCGGCCAGCGGGCGCATCAGCGCGCCCATGGACGGGCCGTGCGCCGGTCCCGCCGCCAGCCGCACGCGCCGCCCGTCCGCCGCGTCACGGCGCCTGCTGACGTAGCCGAGCGCGACGAGGCGGTGGGCGATCTTGGTGACGGCGGCGTCGCTGAGCCGGGTCTCCGCCGCGAGCCGGCCGGGCGAGATCCCGGGGTTGCGGCTGATGAGGCCCAGGACCTTGTGCTCCGTCGCGTTGAGCCCCAGCCGGTCGGCGACGGCCTGGTGGAAGAGCACCACGCGCAGGCTCAGTTCGGCGCCGAGCGCCGCGCCGTCCGGCGGCCTGTCCTTCTCGGTGTCCACGGCGCGACCCTACGCCTTTTTCACTTCGGTGAAGAAAAACCCTTCACCAAAGTGAGATACCTGTGCTTGACTCGGCCCATGGTCAGCGCCCCCCGAACCGTCCTCGGCCGCGTCTATGCCGCCTCCCTCCTGGTCAACCTGCCGATCCTCGCCGTGCAGTCGCTGCCCCAGATGCGCAGCCGCGTCGGCTCCGAGACGACCATGGCCCTCTGCGTCACGGCGCTGTGCGCGCTGGTCGTGGCCGCCGTGGTCGTCGCACCCGAGGTCGCGGCCCGGGTGGCGCCCGGTGATGAACGGTGGCGCCCCGGCACGGCACGCGCCCGCGTACGCGCCTTGATACGGCACGACCGCCGGGCGTACGCGCGGCGGCTCGGCGAGTTCGTCGCGCTCTACATCGGCGCGCAGTGCGCCGGTGGCGCCCTCGCCTGGCTCGTGCCGCACATCGAGGACAACCCGGCCTTCGGCACCGACCCGGCCGCCGACCGCTGGATCTTCCACTACCCGGCGTTCGCCCTCCAGGCGGTCGGCATCTACCTCGTGGTCTGCCTGGCGACGAGCTGGTACGCGTGCCGCCTGCGCGCGCTCGCCCTCTCCGCCACCGCGAAGGATCAGGCGGGCGGCGCGCCCACGGCCCCCGCGGTCAGCGCCGCGAGCCGCTCCGCCGTCCCCGTGCCGGGCTCCGGCGTGTAGACGACGAGCAGCGTGTCCTCGTCGGACGGCGTCCGCAGCGTCTCGTACGAGAACGTCAGCTCCCCCGCCGTCCGGTGCAGCAGCCGCTTCACCCCGAACGTCTTCTCCGTGACCCCGTGGTCCGCCCACAGGCGGCGGAAGTCGTCGCTCAGCAGCGACAGCTCCTCGACCAGCGCCGCGAGTTCACCGTCGTCCCGGTGCCGCGCCGCCGCCAGCCGCAGGAACGCGACGCACTCGGCGGCCACCAGCGGCCACTCCGGATACAGCGTGCGGGACGCCGGGTCCAGGAAGCAGTGCCGCGGGATGTCCGGCGTCCCCGGCCCCATCCGGCTGAAGCCCATCACCGCGTCACCCGGCGCGTTCCACCCCAGGACTTCCATCCGGCGCCCGAGGACGAACGCGGGTGTCCCGGCCAGCGAGTCGAGCAGCAGCCGCAGCCCCGGCCGTACGTCCTGCACCGCCGGCACCCCAGCGCCGCTCCTGTCCGGGCGCGCCACCGCGTACAGGTACTCCCGCTCCGTCGCGTCCAGCCGCAGCACGCGCGCCACGGCGTCGAGCACCGCGTCCGAGACACTGAGCCCGCGCCCCTGCTCAAGCCGCACGTAGTAGTCCACGCTGACCCCGGCCAACTGCGCGACCTCTTCCCGGCGCAGCCCCTGCACCCGCCGCCTGCCGTACTCGGGCAGCCCGACATCGGCGGGCCGTATCCGCGCACGGCGCGACCGCAGGAAGTCCCCTATGTGCGCGTCCGTCGCCATGCGCCCGATCGTAGACCGCCCGGCCGACAGCCCAGACTGGTTCTGCCAGACCCAGGAAAACCATCCCCCTGCCTCCGCTCCCCGCGCCGTACGAGTGTGGTCCCCGCCGGACGGAACAACCCCCCGCCCGGCCCCGACTCCCCAGGAGACCACCGATGTCCTACGCCACCCTCGCCGGCCGCACCGCCCTCGTCACCGGAGCCGCCAGCGGCATGGGCGCCGCCACCGCGCGCGCCCTCGCCGCCCACGGCACCCGCGTCGTCCTCACCGCCCGCCGCGCCGACCGCCTCACCGCCCTCGCCGACACCGTCACGGCGCACGGCGGCCAGGCCCTGGCCGTCACCGCCGACGTCACGGACCCCGCCGCCGTACGGGCCGCCGCCGACCGCGCCCACGAGGCGTTCGGCCGTGTCGACCTCGTCGTCAACGCCGCCGGAGTCATGCTGCCCAACCCCGTCGCCGCCGGGCGCGCCGACGAGTGGCGGCGCATGATCGACACCAACCTCACCGGCGCCCTGACCGTCATCGGCGCCCTCACGCCCGACCTGGTCGCCGCCGCGGCCGACGGCGCGCCCGCCGACCTCGTGAACATCTCCTCGATCGGCGCGCACATCCCGTTCCCCGACTACGCGGTCTACGGCGCGACGAAGGCCGCGCTCACCTACCTGTCCCAGTCGCTGCGCACCGAACTGGGCCCGCGCGACGTGCGCGTCACCAACATCGAGCCGGGCCTCACCGAGTCGGAGCTGGCCGGGCACGTCGACAACGCCCGGCTCGCCGGCCAGCTCGACGGCATGGCCGACGCGTTCGGCACCCTGTCCGCCGACGACATCGCCGACCTGGTCGCGTACACCGTCAGCCGCCCCCGGCACGTCAACCTGCGGCAGATCGTCGCCCTGCCCACCCGCCAGGCGTGAGCGCCCCGCCGCCCCGCCCTCAGAAGAAGACCGAACGCCGCCCGACCAGCAGCTTGTACAGCGTGTGCTGGATCGTCTCCCGCACCTGGTCGGTCAGCTGGAACATCAGCATCGGGTCCTCGGCCGCCTCGGCGGGCCGGTCCCCGGTCTCGATCGGCTCGCCGAACTGGATCGTCCACTTCGTCGGCAGCGGCACCGCGCCCAGCGGCCCCAGCCAGGGGAACGTGGGCGTCACCGGGAAGTACGGCAGCCCCAGCAGCCGCGCCAGGACCCGCGAGTTCCCCACCATGGGGTGGATCTCCTCGGCGCCGACGATCGCGCACGGCACGATCGGCACGCCCGCCCGCAGCGCCGTCGCGACGAACCCGCCCCGCCCGAACCGCTGGAGCTTGTACCGCTCGGCGTACGGCTTGCCCAGGCCCTTGAAGCCCTCCGGCATGACGCCCACCAGCTCGCCCCGGTCGAGCAGCTCCCTGGCGTCCTCGGCGCAGGCGAGGGTGTGCCCGGCCTTGCGCGCCAGCCCGTTCACCACCGGCAGCCGGAACACCAGGTCGGCCGCCAGCAGCCGCAGGTGCCGCTCCGCCGGGTGCCGGTCGCGGACGGCGACCTGGAGCATCAGGCCGTCCCAGGGCAGGGTGCCGGAGTGGTTGGCGACGAGGAGGGCGCCGCCGGTCGCGGGCACGTTCTCGATGCCGCGCACGTCCACCCGGAAGTACTTCTCGAAGAGGGGCCGCAGCGCCGTCATCAGCACCTCGTCGGTGAGGTCGCGGTCGAAGCCGAAGTCGTCCACCTCGTAGTCGCCCGTGACCCGCCGCCGCAGGAACGCCAGCCCCCGCGCCAGCGCCCGGTCCAGCCCGTCCCCCGCCCCCGTACGGTCCTCCCCGCCAGGCGCGGCGCCGTCCGCGACCCGCTGCTCCCGCAGCCTGCGGGTGCCCTCCTGGATCGGGATGACCTTCGCGTCAGCCATGGCGCAGCGCCCCTTCGATACGGTCGACGGCCCGCCCGAGCAGGGCGGGCGGCAGCAGCCCGGGGCCGTGGACGGACGCGAAGTCGGCGAACGCCCCGGCGGTGGAGTACTCCAGCGGCCCGCCCGTCGCGGCCAGCAGCGCGTCGGTCCGCACGACACGGCCGTACGTCAGCGTCCTGAACAGCTCGCCCGACACCCCGTGCACGCCCAGCGCCCGGGCGCCGGGCCCGAGCCAGGGCGTCAGCGACCGCAGGACGGGCACGACGGGCCTTCCGAGCCGCCGCGCGGCCTGCGACAGCAGCAGGACGCCCTCACCCGCCACGTTGTACGCGCCGGGCCCCACGGCGCCCGGCCCCTCGCCGCGCACCGCCCGGCACAGCACGTCGACCGCGTCCTGCTCGTGCACGAACTGGAGCCGCGGGTCGTAGCCGAGGACGGTGGGCAGCACCGGCAGGCGGAAGTAGGCGGCGAGCGGGGTCTCGGCGCCGGGGCCGAGCACGTGCGCGAACCGCAGCACGGTCACCGCGACATCGGGGCAGCGCCGCGTGAAGCCCCGTACGTATCCCTCGATCTCCACGACGTCCTGCGCGAACCCGCCCCCGGCGGGGGCGGCGAGGCGGCTGGCCTCGTCCGCGACCGCCGGATCGCGCGGCGTGCTCCCGTAGACCTGGGTGCTGGACGCGACGACGACCCGGCGCAGCGTCGGGATCTTCTGGCAGGCGCCGAGGAGTTGGAGCGTCCCGAGGACGTTGATCTCCTTGGCGGTCGCCCGCCCGCCGCCGTGCGGCCCGGACGACGCGTGCACGTCGAGGTGCACCACGGTGTCCACCGCGTGCTGCGCGAGGACGGTGACGACGGAGGGCTGCCGGATGTCGGCGCGGACGAAGCGGAACGATTCCGCGTCCTCGGGCAGCCGGTCGGGCGGCACGGCGTCCACCCCGACGACCCGCAGTTCCTCACGGTCGTCCTGCTCCCGCAGGAGGCGGCGGACGAACCGGCCGGCGAGCTGCCGGGCGGCGCCGGTGACGAGCACGGTCCTGCCCACGAGACCCCCCTGCCCCAGGCTTCAGGGTCCCAAGCGTACGGCCCTCCCGTCGCCGTTCGGACGGGAGGGCCGGTCAGCGGCGCTCGCTCACTTCTTGTTGCGGCGCTGAACGCGCGTCCGCTTGAGCAGCTTGCGGTGCTTCTTCTTCGCCATCCGCTTGCGCCGCTTTTTGATAACAGAGCCCACGACTACCCTCGCTCACTTCGCTTTCCCGGTGCGGGGCGTCGGAGCCCACACGACCTACATGGGGCCAGCCTACCGGTCACCGAGTGGTGCGGGTTAATCGAGGGGTGCGGGAATCCCCCGGCCGCGGCGGCACGCCCGTCACCGCTGTGCGCGATTACGGCGGTCACCGCGGTCCGGGTGGCATTTCCCGGCTTCCCTGCTCTCTGCTTCCCTGCGTGCGGGCTTACGCGCTTTCGACGCCCACGAACGATTCCCGGAGGTACTCGTGGACGGCCTGCTCGGGGACCCGGAAGGACCTTCCCACCCGGATCGCGGGCAGATGACCGGCGTGCACCAGGCGGTACACAGTCATCTTGGAGACTCGCATCACCGCGGCGACCTCCGCCACGGTCAGGAACTTGGCCTCGCTTAGAAGCCTTTCAGCAGCCATGTCACACCTGACCTTCCGCACATGTCGGACACCGGCTTCCCCTCCGGTGACTCCCTCTCGCATGTGCGCTCCTCCCCAGGTTAGGTGCGGGTGATGCGAGTGGGGAAGAGGTGCCGCAACCACCCTTTTACTACGAGGGGGCTCTTACCGTGACAGAGAAGCCCGATTGAACACATAGCGCGTGGGCGGCTCGCGAAGATCGACGTGCGCCGTCCACAGCGTTCACACAACACGTTCAACTGCCTTGTGCGCCCCTTGTGCTGACGATGCGCCACCCTGCGCGGCACGCGGCGGCCGCCGTCACCCACGGGGCTGACCTGCGGATCGGCCGCACCCCAGGGCAAACGCGGCCCAACGGCCCGCCTCCGCGGCCCGCCGCGCGTACGGCCGCCGCCGTCCGGCGAGCGCCCCCGCGCACCGGCGCACGACCACCGCCGCGCATATGCCGCGCGCATGACCCGACCCGTGCGCGACCCGGTCCTCGACCACCGCCTGCGTAGGCGGAATAGGGTCGCTATGTCGACAGTGGACGCGTGCATCGGGCTGAGCCGGCCTGCGCTCGGTGGCCAGGAGGGTCCGGCGCCTGGGTGTGGACCGCCCGCTGTCCGTCAGGGCAGGAGCCCGTGTGCGGGGTAGACGGCGCCCCGTGTGGCCAGGACGGCCTGGTCGACGGCGCTGGCCGGATCGTAGCCCGCCGTCCAGGGACGTGGTGCCGGCGTCCGGCCGTCGGTCATGCGCCGCGGCCCCTGCTGGCGGGTCAGCGCGTAGACGGTCCGCAGCCACTCGTCGGGCACCAGGGTGCCGGGTTCGAGGGGGCTGTGGGCGGCGATGGCGACGAGGTGCGTCCAGCTGCGCGGCACGACGTCGACGACCGCGTACCCGCCGCCGCCGAGGGCGAGCCAGCGTCCGTCGGCGTACTCGTGGGCCCAGCTGTGGCAGGCGTCGGCGGCGGCGCGCTGCGCGTCGAGGCTGAGGGTGAGGTTGCTCTGCCAGTCCTCGAAGTGGGAGTCGGCGCCGTGCTGGCTGACGAGGACCTGGGGGCGGAAGGCGGCGAGGAGTTCGGGCACGGTCGCGTGGAGGGCCCGGAGCCACTCGGCGTCGGATGTGCCCGCGGGGAGGGCGACGTTCACCGCGGAGCCGTCCGCCCCGCCGCCGCCGGTCTCGGAGGGCAGTCCGGTGCCGGGGAAGAGCGTGCGGGGGTGCTCGTGGAGGGAGATGGTGAGGACGCGCGGGTCGTCCCAGAACGCGGCCTGTACGCCGTCGCCGTGGTGGGCGTCGGTGTCGATGTACGCGACGCGTTCGACACCCAGCTCCAGGAGGCGGGCAATGCCCACGGCGGCGTCGTTGTAGACGCAGAACCCGGAGGCGGCGCCGGGCATGGCGTGGTGGAGGCCGCCGGTGAAGTTGACGGCGTGGGCCGCGTCGCCGTTCCAGACCGCTTCGGCGGCGGCGACGGTCTGCCCCGCGATGAGCGCGGCGGCCTCGTGCATGCGGGGGAACGCGGGGGTGTCCTCGGTCCCGAGGCCGAACGACTCGTCGGCGTCCCGGGGTCGGGCCCCGGCGCGCTTCACGGCCGCCAGGTAGTCGGCGTCGTGGACCAGGCCGAGCGTGAACTCACCGGCCTGCGGGGCCGCGACGACGTCGAGCCGGCTGTCGAGCCCGAAGGCCTCGATCAGCCGCATGGTCAGCACGAGCCGGACGGGGTTCATGGGATGCGTCGGACCGAAGTCGTATCCCATGACGTCGGGATGCCACATCAGTCGCGTTGTGCCGCTCATGGACGCCACATTATCGCCCGCCCGCACACCGCCCGGCGGCGGCACACAAATGCGAGTAGGGCCCGTTGAGGTGTCAACGGGCCCTACTCTTTCAATAATTGTCCGGCGGTGACCTACTCTCCCACACGGTCCCCCATGCAGTACCATCGGCGCTGGAGAGCTTAGCTTCCGGGTTCGGAATGTAACCGGGCG